>CAWKBE010000009.1:0-182474 GCA_963847785.1 uncultured Alphaproteobacteria bacterium | reverse complement strand
GTGTTTCTGCCCAGGGTGTGTATACCCACGAAAACGGCACGCCGTCCGGCGCAACTCCGAGCCTAGCGCGGTCCGCGTCGCGGTCGCTGACGGTCTCGACCTCAATGCGGTAACCTCTCCACTCTAGGGGCCCGTAGCAAAATCCAAAAACGACGTCGATCGGGGCGGTGACGATGACTAAATCTGCCGGCATCCTCGAGGTGTTTGTGACGACCTGCGGCCGTTCGTCCTCAATCTCGACGTGATGGACTTGCACCCCGTATCGGACGTCGAAGCCGTCCAGCATCTTCTCGAAGAGGGGGTTGAACCCGCCGGTCGGGTAGAAGTGGGAGGCTTGGCTTGGAAGGCGGAAGTCTCCGACCTCGGCGATACGTTCCAGCCGGCGAAGCTTACCCCAAACAGCGGGCATCTGCTCGAGCCGGCGTCCCCAGAACTTTTCATTGAAGCCGTCGAACGCGAGCGCTGTTAGCGTGGCCCCGACCGTCGATTCGAGGTAATCGCGGAGATCTCCGTCTGCCGGAGGAGACTTTACCCGTTCAATCTCGGCTAACTCGCGTTCGATTTGTTGGCCACAGGGAAGTTGACGGAGGCTATCGCGGTCGACGGGAAACGGGATGATGGGATACTCCGGCCGGAGGCGCGTTCCTTGGTAAACCAGTCTCTCCTCGAGATTGACGAAGCGTCTCAGGAGCGGAAAGATTTCCTGCGTACCTCGGAAAACGCTGACTACCCGCGGCCCATACTCATAGGAGAGACCCTCTTTCGTGTAGAGTGTGCGGAGCATGCCGCCCGGGACCCCGCACCGTTCGAGCAGCGTGACGCGGGCGTTGAGTTGGTCGCGGAGCAGAATAGCGGCGGTAGCGCCGGCGAAACCCGCGCCGATGATGATGATGTTCATTCGGTCTGCAATTGCCTGGATCCCGCAGAGCCAACGACGTGAAAATACTACTTGTTGGATCTCTCTCCTGGAACCCCGAACGGTTTCGAAGCCTGCACGAGAGGGGCCACCGCCTCTGGGGGTTGTGGTCGAGAAGCATGGGGTGGGACCAGGGGCCTTACCCGGTTCTTGATGGCTTTGTTCAGGAGATCGGTCTGGCTGACGCGCCACGTGTAATCCGGGAACAAAAGATCGACTGCATCTACGGCCTTTTTCAGGAGTACGATCCACAATTGTTCGCCGCGGCGACTAGCGCCATCGAGCACGATATCTCCACCCTCCTCCGTGTCCTGCTGCTCGAGCGGCAACGGGGAGCCTTCGATGCACCGATCGTTCGGCATTGGGGCTTCGACATCCACCAGCTAGATCCAGACGTCGCTCGCGCTCTCGACGCCCACATCTTCTGCAACCGCGAAAAGTTTGTCTACTTCACGGAGCGAGCGTCCCAGGGCGGTGCCGGGCTCGACGTTTTCCGTGAGTGCGAGGTCATCGCATTTATGGACAGCGACCGACCGAAGGGAGAGTTCATGAATGACGACTTTGCACCGCGCCTATCCGACTCGGACCGCGAGATCCACACCGTGTGCATCGGGCGGCCGTTCGGCATCGACTATCTCGCTGCAGCACGCCATGGCATCCACGTCCACATCTACGGCAACAACTACGACGACCCGTTCGAAGCGATTGCGCGCAAGGTCTCGAAGACCGGGATTGGAGACGAGGTGACAAGACTGCGCAGTTTCGTCCATGTCCACTCCTCGCTCCAAACGATCGGCGGAAATTGGTCAGAGGTGCAGCAAACGAAGTCACGGTGGGTGCACGAATTTTCCCGATACGATGCCGGCTGGTCCTACATCGGAGACCCAATTCCTTGGAAACTGCTGGAAAACCGCGCCGCGATCCCGAACAGGCTGTCGACGTACGTCCTCGCTGGGATCCCAATTATCACCGACCGGCGTCCGGGCTTCTATCGCTATCATGAACCCCGTCGACTGGAGGTCGCCATCGACCTCGATGGAGACTATGGCAGGTTGCGGGAGCGCCTGGAGTCAGAACGGAGGTCGCGCGCGGGGGCGGCGAACGCGAGGCGTCAACGAAGTGGATACTCCTTCGAGGCGACGATCGATTCCCTGGTCGGGGTCCTCGAGCGGGCACGAACGCAGTACTTTGCGCGGGGACACGCCGTGCGCTCGCGCTTTCTTGCTGACAACCGCCGACGGATCGTCTCCTTCGGCTGGGGCGTCCCGCCGACGCGCGGCATTGATCGGGTACGCGCGGTGGCTGGCGGCTGGATCCGAGCCGGGCAGAGGGCATTTCGGATACCTCGCGGAAAGTCTCCTCGATGACCGCTCGCTCGTTTCGCCTTTACCGCGGAAAGAAGACCACTCGCGCCGTGGCTCCGTATTGCTGGGAAACGGGCCTGTAGTCAGGGGGATGAGCGATTGAAAGTTGCGGTGCTTGAGCGCTTTGCCGATCCTTCGAGGAAGTGCGATCCAAAGGCCATAGGAGGTCCCGGGGACGAGCTCACCGTTTGGAACCTGACCGGCGGCAATAAGCAGAGGTTCGTCGACAACCCACTGGCCTGGCTCTCGCGCTGGCGAGCCGGGTCGCTCTCCATCCGCGATCGCATCAGGGTTCTCACGGCGTGTCTCGGTACGGGAGGAGGACGTTTCGGGGCCCTTACCTGGGGCGTGGAGCTGCTCACGCAGGTGCGGGCCGGTGAGATTGAGAGCATCGCATGTTTCTCGGCTAAAGACTTCGCTCTGGCCGAACTGCTGGCGAAGGAGACGGGCGCCCCCTGCCAAGAGCTGCTAAGCCGGCAAACCCAGTACTTCGGCGAGTTCGCGTTCGAACTCCTCGCCGTCGTGCCCTACGCGTACTGGCTGCACCTGCAGGGACGGCTCGAGCGTACGATCGGCGGTCTCGATACGCGCTGTCTCTACTACTTCTCCGGTAACCATGAGGAGCGTTCAGTCGAGAGGCACTATGTTCCCATCACTGAGTATCCGGTCGGCGAACGAGGCTGGCTGTTCCGATACGATCTAGCGTCCTTCCCGAGCGCCCTCGACACGCGAAAGTGGATCCCCCCACCATACCGTGAGGCCTTTCGGGACGATCGTTTCTTCTGGGAGAGAGAGATCTGCATTCTGTCGAACAAGATCTCTGACGAGGAATTCCCCAACGAGCCGATCGGGCCCCCCACGAACTTCATCGAAACAGAACTCCTCTTGCGATTGATCGAGATGCTAAGAGACCGCTTCGTAGTGATCTACAATCGGCCGCGCTCCTCGGACATCGCTACTGACCACCAGACGATCCGCGAAATTGGCGACATCGAGGCCGTTAAGCGTGCGTTTCCCGACACGGTGACTATTCAGGAGCTTCACGCCAGGTTCCCGACACTTAGCTTCAATGAGCTGCAACTTCGGCTCTACAGCGCCTGCCAGCGCTTCGTTTCGGTACTTGGGGGCGGTGCGTACCTGGCGAGTTACTTCGGCGGCACCAACATAGTCCTCGCGCGGCGGGGTTGGGAAGTGGACTGCGGAGCCTACGCGCGCTGGTTCGACCGCTTCTCTGGGGCGCATATCGTGGCCGTCGGCTCGGGTCGTGAGCTGCTTCAGGCGGTTGAACGGGAATTTCTCGGTGGCGGCTAGCCCGTGAAGGAATGCGCAATATCCCTCAATTGGCACATACCGGCGCGTTCGAATGACACTTTGAGTGCTGGCTGGTTGGTTAATGCGTCTTGACCGTCAAGCGGAGGCGACCAAATGGACCTGCATCTCACAGAATTTCAATGATCGGCGTGCGCGAGCGGCCCATTCCGATTGGCGATCGGCGGCGAGATAGCGGCGCCAGTAATCGGAGGCCTCCGCGTATTGGTTTTTTCGTTGTAACAGCAGCGCGAGATTGAACATGGCATCCGCGTAGTCGGGCGCCACCCGCAGTGCTGTGCGCAAGCATTCAATGGCGGCTTCGGAGCGTCCCTGATCATCCAGCAGGTCGCCAAGGTTGTACCAAGCCTCCGCGAAGGTCGGATCAGCGCGCGTCGCGGCCCGCAATGCCGCTTCGCCTTCGACATTGCGGGCACGGGCCCGGAGCATGTTTCCGAGATTGAACGGCGCCGATGCATCCGTTGGATCGCTTTTCATTAGAAGGCGGTAGATGCGCTCGGCTTCTGCAATGTCTCCAACCTCCTCAGCCGACTGTGCCTGCTCAAACAAATCGTCGGGATTGTGCGAAGAATCCTCGACTGCGAGCATGAACTGGCCGCGCCTGTCGGTACGTCCCCCAAGCTGTTCGACTTCGAGGCTGTTGAGGGTTCCGGGACGGAACCGCACATTGGCCAACCCAACTTCAGGCAGCCATTTCCTGACCTCGCTGACGCCACGGATGATTTCGGATAGTCGAACCCCATCCGTAAGTAGCTTCGCGATTTGACGAGCGCCGGCCAGATCGCGAAAGCCGAAACGGCCACCTCGCTCATCCAGCAGACCGAATTGCGCGAGTTCTCGAATCATGTCGCGGGAGAGTTTGCTTAAGGCGGCAAGTTGATCGGCCGAATAAGTCTTGTGGACGCTGTCCGGAAGAGCCTTCCCGATCCATTCGAGAAATCGGCGCTCACTCACCACTGGGACGCCATAGGCGCTTGCGCGACTGAGCTTGTTAGACGGACGCCCATCATCCAACAACGGCCAACCAAGCTCGCCAACGATGAGTAAATTCGTTCGCTTCGTCACCGTTTGGCTAGGCGTTCCGCCACGTCCCCGTACGACCGCGAAGGCTTCAGCGCGGGTCATGCAGGCGAGGCGCCCAGTGAAAGCGACGGAGCTCTTGAGCGCTGAAGGGTCCAATTCAACGGGCGTCATGACTTCTCGACACCACAGGGACGCTGCGGCGCGACTCACTTTTGGCTCGCCTTCTTTTTAGCAGGCCGACGAGCTTGCGTGCTCGGTGCCGGTGCCTTCTTTTTCTCTGCGTCAACGCTGGCCCGAAGGGCGTCCATCAGATTGACCACCCGCGGCGGGGGCGCCCCCGGAGCTGCCTCGATCTTTTCCCCTGCCTCCTTCTTCTTGAGCAGGTCAATCAGGGCGTTTTCGTATCTGTCCTCAAATTGAGACGGATCAAAGTGGCCGGACTTGGTGCTGACGATGTGAGTGGCAAGATCGAGCATCTCCTTGTCGGGCTTTAGCTCGGGGATGTCCTCGAAATAGGGCGCGTCATCTCGAACTTCATAAGGATACCGAAGGGTCATCCCCAACAGGCCTCTCCCCCTCGGCTCAAGTGCGATGACGTGCTCCCTACGTGTCAGCACGACCCGGCCGAGTGCCACCATATCCAGTTTGCCGATCGTATCGCGGATGACGGCAAAGGCATCTTGCCCGACCTGACCATCGGGTGCGATGTAGTAAGGCGATTCAATGTAGCGTTCGTCGATCTCGTTTCTCGGAACAAAGTGATCAATGTCAATGGTCCGGGTGCTCTCAATCTGAATGGCTTCAAATTCCTTGTCTTCAACAAGGAGGTACTGGCCTTTCGCGACTTCATACCCGCGCGCCATGTCCTCTCGGGGGACCAATTCGCCGGTTTCGGAATCGACATTTTGTTGCTTCAATCGATTACCGGTCTTCCGATTGATCCGATTGAAACTGACTTTTTCGCTGAGTGAAGAGGCTGGGTAGAGAGCAATCGGACAAGAGACAAGGGACAGCCGAAGGTAGCCCTTCCAATTCGCGCGCGGGGCCATTTCCATACTCCTACAATAAGGGCAACGAGAACATTATAACGAAAAATTTAGCGAATGCTTTAGGCTGGTAATAGGCTCAGGCCGTAGGGCTAACCGATGGTCGAGGTGAGCATGCTGGCGGCCGTGCGCCGGCCGGGCTCCTCCTCATAGTAGAAATAGCCAAGCCCCTGTCCGTTCTTGTCGCGAACGATGAAGCAGACGTCGTTCATCTCATCAACGGTCCACGGCGGCGGGAAGCGGCGGGGCGACACAACGGCGGTTCTCAATTGCTGGGGAATTGATACACGATCTCGCCCGCTTCATTCCTGACCAATGGCCAACGAGACCAAAGCGGTACTGGGCGTGGACAAGCTCGATGCCGTCGCCGACCGCGGTTACTTCAACAGCGAAGAGATCCGGGCATGCGAGGAGGCTGGCATCACGGTTACGCTGCCAAAGCCGATGACCTCGAACGCAAAGGCCGAAGGACGCTTCGGCAAACAGGACTTCCGCTATGTGGCTGACGAGGACATTTACGTTTGTCCTGCCGGCGAGAAGCTCGCCTACCACTATACGACCGAGGAAAACGGATTGGTGTTGCGCCGCTAGTGGACCAACGTCTGCCAGAGCTGTTCAATCAAGCCCACTTGCACCACCGGCAAGGAACGACGGATCACCCGATGGGAACATGAGCACATTCTCGAAGCCGTTCAGCGCCGGCTCGACGAGCATCCGGAGAAGATGCGCCAGCGACGCGAGACGGTCGAACATCCCTTCGGCACCATCAAGGCCAGGATGGGAGCAACCCATTTCCTGATGAAGACGCTGCCACGAGTTGCCTCAGAGATGGCGCTACACGTACTCGCCTACAATCTGACCCGGGTTTTGAACATCATGGGCATTCGGCCGCTCATGGCCGCGATGAGGGCCTAGCCAAACTCGAAAAAAGGCTCCTCAACGCCACACGACCAAAACTGCTACGCTTCGACACTTCCGGCAAAGCGTTTCTACACAACCAAGACCCGAAGCGGCCATGGCCGGCGTCTAGCGAACTTTCAATCTAAAAGTTCACTCTGAAACGTCTGGAGAGGGCCCGTAGCCAGCGTTACTGTTCGTCGCGCGGCGTTATGGATCGCAATCGACTTGGGCGGAGCTTCACGAGATCGGGAAAACAGACCTGCGCCCGCTGCACCGAGCCAAACTAGATCGGCCTCTTCACAAGTCGCGGCGATTGCAAGTCCAATGCTGTACAGGTGGGCACGACGATAGCAATATACTGCAAGCATTGCCCTCGTCTCGGCGCCTACGCTTGTGATCAACTCGGGCAATCCGTGCTCACTGCTGCGGTACAGAGTGCCCAGCAGTTCCTCACTTACTGGGCAGGCTTCCTCTGAAGGCCCCTGAAGTCTAGTCTGCATCGCGAATACCCCCGAATGTTGAGCCATGCGGACTATTCGACGCGACGTGTTAACGGGTCGTTAACCTCGGCTGGTCTCTCTCCGCTCCTCATCGCTTCGCTATCGGGGCATAGCGACGCTTGTTGAAGCCCATGGCAGGGATCCTTGCCGAACGGGATGCACTGGACAAGCGCGCTGTGGACTTCCACGTCGCCAAGCCTATGTTATTGGGCAATGTCAGTAGCGCGTGAGCTCCGGCGCCGTCTGCGCGCCGATCCTGCCCGGTCTACGATCGGCTGCGCGCTTAAGGCGCGGCATTGGTTCTTATGGGTATGCTGTCCTGCCTGTCGCACGACGCAGGCAGTCGATTTGCGGACCCTCGATCGTCACCCATGGTCTGCGATTAGCAGCCTGATCCCAGCGCTCTCGTGCCGCGCCTGCCGCCCGCACGCTCCATTCGCCGAGCTTGTGCGCCTATCCGACAAAAGCATCGGCGAGAACAGCATTGGCATGCGCTTGGCCTGACGCTCGTTCCATGCCGAGACTAGGCGGCCGGCGTCCTCAAGCACCTGTGCCTCGGTTGCGCGCTTGGCAGCCGCTTCTTTCTCGGCGGCCGCGGCGCGATGCGCCGACGAATTGCACGACGAGTGCACCCGGCGGGCTCTCGGGGAATGACTGTCCCAGTTCATCCGATAGTCAGGGCAGCGGAAGGCAGCGGGGGCGGCACGACGGTGGTTCTCAATTGAGAATGGCGGAGACTCACAGCAGCTTTAAGGCTGGAACGTGGCTGTCTTGCCGCCCGATTCCGCTTTCGCAAGAATCAGAATGACCAGTGCGGATCCTCTCGGCGGGATTATTTTGCCGGCGACCCCCTTTGACTTGCTCATCCCTCTCGCCATCGTAGACAAGCATTCCTCACGATGCGGTTTTCATGATGAACGGATTTCCGCCGCCCGGTCCGTTATTGATCCAGACGCTCTTAGATTGGAGAAACCCGTCGATCGCCTCCGCGCCGTTCTCACGACCGAGACCTGAGGCCTTGTAGCCGCCGAAGGGCATAAGAAAACTCACCGCCCGGTAGGTATTGATCCACACAGTGCCTGCTTTGATGCGTCTTGCCATCCTATGTGCCCGCTGGAGCGACTGTGTCCATACACCGGCACCTAACCCATAGGCGATATCGTTGGCGATCTCGATTGCCTCGTCTTCATCCCTGAACTTGATTACTGAAAGCACTGGACCGAAGACTTCCTCCTGGGCGATCCGCATCTTATTGCTAACTCCCGTGAAGATCGTCGGCTTGACGAAATACTGGCCTCCGCCTTCCTCCGACGGCGCAGCTCCACCGCCAAGCACGCACTTCGCGCCCTCGCCTTTCGCGATATCGATGTAGGACAGGATCTTCTGATATTGCGGTGGCGTCGTTACCGGACCGACTTGTGTCTCGGCCAGCGCCGGATCGCCGAGCTTGGCGGTCTTCGCCATGTCGACAAGCTTTTCGACAAACCGATCATGAATCGTTTCTTGGAGCAACAGTCGAGAGCCCGCGATGCACGTTTGCCCTGTCGCAGCAAAAATCCCGGACACCGCACCACTAACGGCATCGTCCACAACGCAATCATCAAATACAATATTGGGCGACTTGCCGCCGAGCTCCAGCGAAACCTTTTTGAACGTCTTGGCCGCTAGTTCGTTTACTCGGGCACCCGTCGCGCTGCCGCCGGTGAAGGCGACTTTGGCGACCTTCGGATGGGTAACGAGGGGCTCGCCTACAACCGCGCCGTATCCCGTCACGACATTGACGACTCCTGGCGGCAATCCTGATTCCGCAATTACAAGCTTCACGAACTCAAGCACGGACGCTGACGTGTATTCGGATGGCTTGATGACCACGGTGCACCCGGCCGCCAGCGCTGGCGCGAGCTTCCAGGTTGTCAGCATTAGCGGCGAATTCCACGGCGTGATGAAGGCGCAAACGCCCACCGGCTCCCGCAGGATGTAGTTGAAGTGATCCGGGCGATCGACCGCGACCACTGCGCCCTGGATTTTGTCGGCGAGGCCCCCATAGTAGTAGAACCATTCCGGCATGTATTTGGTTTGTGCCACCATTTCGGAAATGAGCTTTCCGTTGTCCCGTACTTCCACTTGACCGAGGTGCTCGGCATGTTGCTCGATGAGCTGTGCGATCCGGCGCATGATCTTACCGCGTGCGGTCGGCGTCATTTTTGGCCATGGCCCGCTCTCGAAAGCCCGGGAAGCGGCTTCGACCGCCTGATCCACATCGACCTTATCGCATTCGGGAATCAGCGCCCACGGTTGTCCGGTATAAGGATCGAAGGTCTGGAAGGTCTTGCCAGAGGCCGCGTCGGTCCACCTGCCGTCGATATAAGTCTGATAGGTTTTGAGCTTCGCGGTACGATCCAGCATGACGGGCTCCCATGTGTAATGTTCAATAGGCCACGGGGCGGATCGGACTCCGCCGACCATCCCTATCAGTCCTATAACCTAAATAGCCGCTCCGCGTTACCGTGCGCGATGCGCTCTTTGTCGGCAGTGCTGACGGGAAGTTGCTCCAAAAAAGCCCGCGCCTAAATCATGGACTGATAGGGATGGTCGGCGGAGAACATGATCCGCTCCACGCCGCCGAGTTCAAGCAGCAGGTCAAGGAATGTCGGCGGGAAATTGAAGCCGCTGAACGTGTAATGGACGTTTTCACGCAGATAGGCGCTGACCGGGCGCTGAAGTTTGGTTACCTCCCGGGGCATAATGTCCATCCGTTGGAACATGAAGGGCAGCCCTTCGCCCATGTGGCCGATTACGACCTGCAATTTGGGAAAGCGGTCGAATACGCCGCCGAGGATGAGGCGAATGATGTGAACCGCAGTTTCAATGTGCCAGCCCCAGCCCGGGCCCGCGAGCATCTGCGTTACGAGTGGTGCAAAGCCGCTGTATGACGCCTCGATGACCGGTTTTGGCGGCGGTGTGGGGTGGAGATAGATCGGGGCTCCAAGTTTCTCTGCGCATTCCAGGATCGGCCAAAAAAATTTGTCGTCGAGATAGCGTCCGCGATTGTGGCCGTTAATCACCGCACCCACAAATTTTTGCTCGCCAACCCGGCGCTCCAGCTCTTGCGCGGCCCTGTCCGGGGCGGCGGTCGGCAACGAAGCGAACCCGCTCAAGCGCGCTGGATGCTTCTTGATTGCATCGGCGAGGTAATCGTTGGTATCGCGCGCGAGTACAGTCGTTTCGGCCGCTTCCAATTGTTCTGTGCCAGGGGAGGTCAGCGATAGGACTTGCATGTCGATGTGCGCGGCATCCATCTCCGCGAGCCTCTTGTCGCCAACGTCGCACAGCTGCTCGATGAGCCTGATGGCGCGACTGCTGTTGTATTTCAACGCTTGGTCTTTGAGTTCCCTCCCGGGACCATCGAGAAATCCCGGTGTCGCAAAGTGCTCTTCAAGGGTTATGGTCCGCATGATCGTTCCTCCCGTACAGCTTCAGGCGGCCACCCGGCTGGTCATCCGCCTGATGACTCTGGTCTCGGCGGTATGCTCTTTTACTCCAATCATTTTCTCTACTTGTCCGATTGACAAGTTCCCTCATAATTGAAGGTAGGTTCAGAGGCATTTATCCTGATCAAGGTCTGCCGAAATTCACTCGATGCCTTGTTAATCAGCAACACTAACGCTGAAATGGAACCAATTCGGTCGTTTGAATAAACGTGAACTGCAACCAAACCAGCATCTGTCTCCTCCGCTATCTTGTATATCGGATTTTTCACTCCAAAATACTTGAACAGTGATTCTGTGCTTACCACACCATCCTTAACTTCAAACTTGAATGGCAACGTGTCACCCGCCGCCGAGCAATACCATGTTGCGTCAACTGCCATCGCTTGGGTTGAAGCGACGCACACGCTTGCTACAATCCCAAATAACGCTTTTAGCAAATGCGACCTCCTATGATCCACAAAGCGCAGCAGACATTATGCGGCGAACTTTAAATTCATGTGACTAACGACTCCACTGGCGCGTTTCCTTACCTCTCGGCTACCATCCTAGCTGCCCAAGGACGCAGCTCCACCGAGTTTGACAGTCTTCCACTTGCCGTCAATCAATCGGGAGCGCAGACTAACGACGATTATGTCAAAAAAACTGGAAACAGTTGCACACCAGCTGCGAACCGCAAACAGGGCCCAGTTCAATAGCGCTTCAACTCTCGATCGATCAACACTGCCAAAAAGAGCGCTGGACCACCGTGAGCTTGCCAGGCGTGATTGGTGCCGCGTTGAATGACGACTTGTCCGGGCTTCAATCGTGTTTCGCCTTCTTCCAAAATCAAGGACGCATCGCCCTGTAGGAGGCAAATCACGTCAATAGAGTGAGTTTCGTGCATGCCCGGGTGTCGTGATTGGTCGATGATGTGATGGGTCCCGTCGAATGCTGCAAACCGTTCACGCACTGCTTTGTCGAGGTCAGCTTTCGGTATACCCGTTGGCATCGGATTGACTACAAACCAGCGGACCTGCACATTGCCTCGGCGTGGACCCAGCACAGGACGCTTGGTCCCAAGATCGTCGTGAAAACGAGGATCAAGTGCTCCCGCGGCTGCGTCTTCCCAAATTTCAAACAGCCCGCCAAGGTCCGGATTGCCTATTTCAGATGATGGACCGCCGTCGATGATGACGACAGATTTTCCCTGCGCGTTATCGCCAGTGATTACACGCCGCATGGCTTCTCGAAACGAGGACATGGATTATCTCTTAGCAACCGACATTCCCCAGAAAGAACACACTCGCTGGCCCAACGTCACCCTTGTACTCGCGCTATCGCTACGCTCAAGACGCTGGACCGAGCGACGGTTTCAACATTGCTTGTCAGGCGTGTAGCTCATCGAGCGGCGCTTTCGCCTCCTTCAGATCGAGCGTGTCTAAGCCTTCGGTGAACCAGCCGTAGACCGGAGCCAGCAGTTCGCGAGCTTGCCGCGGCTTCCCTTGATCGCGCCAGAGCCGCGCCGTGCTCATCGCTGCGCTTAGCTCCCACGACTTTGCTTGTTGTTGACGCGCAACCGTAAGCGCACGCTCGAAATACGGGCAGGGCACCGCTTGCGAAACCCCACATCATCACCGCGCCCGGTGGCGATTGATTTAAATCAACGTAAAGGCTGCGTTTGAAGCGCCGATTTATAGGTAACGTACAATGGTTGCGAGACAGCAGGGAGAACGACCATGGCAACGTATGTCGTGCTTACGAAGTTTACCGACCAGGGAATCCGTAAGGCTAAGGATTCGCCGAAGAGGGCGGAAGCCTTCAGGCAAATGGCGAAAGCGCATGGGGCGACGGTAAAGGAACTATTCTGGACACAGGGACAATATGACATTGTCACAATCGTCGAGGCACCAGATGAGATTTCCGCTACTGCCCTTAACTTGAGTATCAGTGCCCTGGGCAACGTCCGCACCGAATCATTGCGAGCTTTCTCAGCAGCGGAAATGATGACCATTGTTGACAAGATGATCTGACCGGACAATCGATCGGCTCGATGTTCGGCGGGCCTCGGGTACGATCAGCGCAGATCGGAAGCTCGCTGCGGCCGGTCAAATCCTTATCATTCACGACCGATGCAATCAGTACCCGTGCCGATCAATGTCCGTTGTTACTCCGATAGCGACATGATTGTTCGGCGCAGCGAAATGGCGCTAAGGGCCATGAACGACATTTTGCATTGCAGAAAAACGGTGATGCTTTTCGCCGTCGGGGTAACGTAAATCGATCACTGCCCTGCCGATTGGTGCGTGATATCCAGGCAAGCGAGATTAGAGCAATCACCAGGGCCGGGACGACGTTGCTCAGGGGGATCTATCTCACTTCGTGAGCTGTCTGCGGATCGACAGCAATTCCCGACGGCGCTCTGCACTCGTTTTTGGATAAGTCATTTTAAGTCCTTCGAGCGTGTCGAGGGCGATTCGAGACACAATCAGCCGCGCATTCTCTTTGTCGTCGGCTGGCACGACATACCATGGCGCGTTCCTGGTGCTTGTTGCAGTGAGACATTCCTCATAGGCCTTCATGTACCGCGTCCAGAATTTCCTCTCGGCAATGTCCGCGGCGCTGAATTTCCAATTCTTTTCCGGTTCGTCAATTCGCGCCAGGAAGCGCTTTCGCTGTTCCTCCTTGGACAGGTGGAGGAAGAATTTGATGATGCGGGTTCCGTTGCCGTGGAGGTGTCTCTCCAAATTTGTGATCGAGCGATATCGGTCGTGCCAGACTTTCTTGTCGTGATGGGGGGCACCTGGGATCGCTTCGCTTCGCAGAATCTCGGGGTGCACGCGGACGATCAAAACCTCCTCGTAGTAGGATCGGTTGAAGATGCCAATCCGCCCACGTTCCGGTAGCTCGCGCGTGGTGCGCCAGAGAAAATCGTGTTGCAGCTCCGTTGGGCCTGGATGCTTGAAGCTGAAGACCTGGCAGCCTTGGGGGTTGACCCCGGACATGACGTGCGCGATGGCGCCATCCTTTCCCGCTGCATCCATCCCCTGAAAGATCAGCAGGATGGCATGGCGATTGGACGCGTAAAGAAGCTGCTGCTGTGAACTCAGCTGCGCAACATGCTGTTTCAGCAGTTCCTGATATTGCTCTTTCGACTTGTATACGGGATCGACTTTCGTCGGCCATTTTTTGAGATAGACCTCGTCTCCCTCCCGCACGCGAAAATCCTTTGAATGTATTTTCATGTTGGTTCTCCCGGCTGCTTCTAAGTTTTTAGGTGATCCCAAGACGGCGAAAAGCCGGGACCTTTCACAAAATCCAAAGCAACGCGAAGACTACCGCCGCGGCAAGCGTGCCGGAGATGAGGACCATTAGCAACGGCGTGAGGATAGCCTGCCCAGTTGCCGACAACACGCAGTTTGTGCGCTTTTTCGACCCAGTGCCAATTTTTATGCTCCGCCGCGACTGTGGCTGATGCGCCACGCTGTTCAACAAAGTCGAACAGTTTGCGGAGAAAACCACTTCGGATCCGTCGCAGAATCTTCCGTAGCGGCCGAGTGAGGCTCGGCTGGCTCCGGCGCCTCGGATTGGCAGATCGCCTATCGTGAGACCATTGCTTCCTGACTTGGAATCTCGCCGACGGCCCAAGGGTGTGATCTGAAATGCTCGAACTATCGCGACGCAGCGGCGCCAATTGCGAGAACGGCATGTAGTCTCGCCACAACTGCTGCTCCCTCGCCGATTGCCGCGCCTGACCCAGACCGCACATCGCCGATAGCGAATACACCTCGAACGCTCGCGTTTCCAGCGGCAGTGGACGGCCGGATCTATTGTTTGACCAGCTGACGTCGGATGGAACGTCCGGGCCCGTTAGAATGAAATTCTTGGCGTCCAAAATGACAGCGCTGTCCAACAGCCAGGTTGTTGCCGGTTCCGCCCCGATGAAGAGAAAGCGGTGGCGGATCGGCTTCTCCGTTAGCTCACCGGTCACATGATTGCGCTAGCGTACGCGCTCCAGCTGCTTTTCCGGAGTCCCTTGCAGGGCAACGATTTCAGTCTGGGTCAATACTTCGATATTGTCGGTCGCCTCGATGCGATCGATGAGGCGATGAAAAGCGTCACCGAGGAGGAACTAAATGACCCACGAACAAGGCCAGATCGTCATCGCCGAGCTGGGTGCCATATTCGTATTACTGCTTGGAACAATCCTGCATTGGTGGACCTAGTCGCGTCCTGAGAGTTGCGGGCGCAAGAACGCCGCCGAGCATCAACCAACTCGGCGGCGTCTTTCGTTGGAGCGGTGCAGTCGCGCTGGCGAGCTGATCGCCGCCCCAATCATCACGGATCGAACGTTGGTGGTGGTTCGGCCTGCCGTGGTAGTGAGAGGGCGAGCGGCGGTAACGACAGGCGGAAGCGCCGTCGTGGAGAGGCTATGTGAGCCAACAGACCATTGTGGCGGTTGCCCTCACCTTGGCTATGATGGCCGTGGTCCTTGTTGTTGTGCTGTTCTGGCCACTCGGCACGTGGCCGTGGCCATGAAGTGAGGCCCTAATGGAAAGCCGCGAAAAGTGCATTTGTCAAAACCAGACGCACGGACATCCGCCGGGGGAATGCCCCTACAGCGCGACCGAAGGCGATGAACTTTGTAAGCGGTGCCATGACCTGTCCAAGAAGCCGGAGCAGGAAAAGGAGTGAGTTCTAAGCCTGTGGCGCGCCAGCGCGTCGTCTCTGCGTCGAACGCGGCGAGGTCCGCAACCGAGAGCGCGGACGGGCAGCATCGCGCTGGCCTCAATGGAGATCGGGAGAAAAGATAGGGAGAAGTTATGATCAGAGCTCTGACGTTCGTAGTCGCGCTCTTTGCTGGTGCCGCAGCTCTAAAGAGCGTGGCGTGTCGCGCTATCGACTTAGCTGACCGTGGCTCGCGGGGGCGTCGGCGACCAGAGGAAGGCAGGCGCGGTGAGGAGGCCGAAGCCGAAGGACCATGGCGGTATCGGCATTATCAACGACGGCGCGCTCAACGTCGTCGCGCCGGGTGAGGTTGGTGGCCCTCTTTCGTTTCGGGACTGCCTCCGAGGAAACATTGCGCCAGATCAACGCCGTCGCGCTGGCGTCATGATAGCGGGTGAAACTCATGGAAAACGTCATGAGACAAAGCAAAAGGAGGGCTGAACATGGACGTTTACATGAAGCGAACTCCGGCGCAGCTTAAGCCGCTGACATCGAAGAAGACACTTGAGCAACGTGTCCGTGGTTATGCGGAGTACGTTGCCTTGCGGGTTCGGGGGCCGAAGGGTGGACCGTTCACGCTGGAGGAGAAATACGGCCCCAAGCGGCGGCTCGGCGGCCCTTACCATTCGCTCGCTGCACTAACGCGCGACATCAGTCGGTGCGCTGTCTTAGTGCTGGCAAGGCGGGAGGCCAGCCGAAACAATAAAGAGGCGGCCTAACGACGACCATCCAAACAGGACGTGAGAGAAGGGCCGCCGGTGGTGGCCCTCTTTCGTTTCTGGACGCTATCGGTGGCGGTCGTACCCGGTGATGCTGGCCGCGATGGCGACCGCCCTCTCAACTAGCGCCCGCGCCCTCTCGGCTTGCGGCACATCGATGTACTCGAAGGTGACTACCGGCTCGCTGAGCCCGTTCGTGATGTTGAACCCGTAGCCGTCGCCCGCCGGCTTCACGGCGGCGTCTATCCGATACTTCATGATCGGTTTCCTCCTTTGCCCGCTGACCGAGACCTATCCGATTCGCTGAAGGCGTCAGATGGCCGCCAACTATTTTTCTCGCGTTTTGGGGACGATGGCCTCGCTCCAAGACCTATCAGACGATGAGCAAACGACGTATCGTGTGGGGGGCCGCGATCCATCGCCGGAACAACGACGAACAGAACCGCTGACAAGTGTTGAATGGCTGTTCCTTACAACCAAGACCGACCGGCTCTTTTCGAGGAACTGAGGTTTGCGAAACGGCAGCAGTGGTATGTTGCAGCGTCGGCGGTTGCGCTGAATGCCGCCGTTATCGCCGCAACGCGGGACTTCAAAAAACTCCACTGGATCGCGGTCCTCGTCGCGACGGTGTTCGTTGTAGGCGTCGCGTGGGGCAGCGTGCGGCTGCTTTGGCAGCTTCAACGTCACTTGAGGAGTGTTCGGTTTGCGCTAAACCCATACGACCGCGAAGCTGGGACACGCGGCGTTGATATTGCCTATCAACTGACCATTGTCGTGCTGGCCGTCGCCGTTGGGGTGCTTTGTCTTTTGTGGCTTCCCCACGTGCTTGAAAGTCCGCTGACCAACAGTTGGGAGTTTGGGGACTGACGCCCGATGGTGGCCCTCTTTCGGTTTCTGGACACTATCGGGGGAGAGCGTATCCGGTGATACTGGCTGCGTTGAGGATCGCCTCTTGAATTAGCGCTCGCGCCATCTCGGCTTCCGGCTTGTCGACATACGCAAAGGTGACGATCGGCGCGCCGCGCTCGTTCAGGATGTTGAACCCGTAACCATCGCTCGCCGACTTCACCTCAGCGTCGATCCGGTACTTCATTGTCGGCTCAAGGCGAGCCAATCCCTGAGTCATTTTTCACCTCGGTATCCACACGAATGTCCTCGCTGAGCGTCGCGCACCCAGGATGACAGTGCTGCGACGTTGGCTGTGTTGGATATCCCCTCAAATAGGGGGGTTGCCTCTACCTAGAGAGCAGTTCCGGCAGCTTGGCGAAGTTGACCGCCAGCCGCCGCGCCTCGTCCTTGGTGAGCATATTGGCCGCCGTGCGCCGGCCGGGCTCCTCCTCATAGTAGAAATAGCCAAGCCCCTGTCCGTTCTTGTCGCGAACGATGAAGCAGACGTCGTTCATCTCATCAACGGTCCACGGCGGCGGGAAGCGGCGGGGCGGCACGACGGCGGGCTCAATTACTGGGGAACTGATAGATGACCTCGCCCGCTTCATTCCTGACCATGATGATCGGTCGGGGTTGCCCGGGCCCGCTATCTTCCAGGAGCTCATCTATTATTTCACGAGCGGCCCCAATGGCAACCTCGTCGCTCGGCAACACCGCCCCGCGATCATCGTCGATTATCCTATCTGGGTAGACCAGTATGAAGAAATAGCGCGGCATCGGTCGAGCATCTGCGCGTCGGGCGGCGGACATCAGGCCAGAAAGCGTGCCTCGGTCTGCAGCCACTCGCCGATGATGCGAGCGCGCTGCGCGCGATCGGCTGGCCAAGTCTTGGGAAAGACGTAGTTGGCGACGTCGTCCGACTCGATGCCGAGCGCGTGCTGAATGATCTTGGCGGCCCGATCGCCGTCGTCGCAGTCGATGGCTCGTTCCAGCAGGTTACTCATGTACGCCACTCCTCCTCAGCCTCCCGCTTTACCGCCGGCGACGCCGGGTTCTTGATCTTGATCCAATCGTTCGATCGGCCGAACCGATACGGCGAGCCGAGGCGCTTCGACACGATGCCCTCGCATCCGAGCTTGCAGGCATGACGGAATAGGACCGAGCCTTCGACGTCGAAATGCTTGTTGAAGGCGATGCCTGGATGTTGGTTGCTGATTAGCTTCTTGAGGACAGCCTTGCGGTCCTCGATCGGTCGCCAGCGCAAGTCTTCCCCGTCGATCTCGACGAGGTCGAACGCACAGAGCGTCGCGCGGGACCCGCTGCGATAGCCGCGGATCAAGCTGAAGACGGCCAACCCGGTGGCATCGCTTATGATGGCTTCGCCGTCGATGATGCACGAATGCACCGGCAGCGCCGCGACCGCTTGGACGGCGAGGGGAAAGCGATAGCTGAGGTCCTTACCCTTCCGACTGATCAGTCGCACCTTTTTGCCGTCGCGCCGGGCAATGACCCGAAAGCCGTCGTGCTTGATCTCGTGAATCCAGTCGGGCCCAGTCGGCGGTGTTTTGGCGAAACTGGGCAGGCAAGGTTCGATAGAAATAATGGGCAACCGCGACCGAAACAAACGCATATTCCGCAAGATAATCCGCAGAGCGACGGAGTTGAGTTCGTGCAGGCGCGCCCCTAGGGGCCACGCTTTGCCGCCTGCAGGGCCGGCCGTGGGGAACCGCGCACCGGGTGTCGCCCCCACGATCTCGACCTTCAGCTCCGATCCACGACGACGGGGAGCGGCGACCCTATTGGGACGGGGAGGCGTTCGCGCATGTGGTCTGACACGCGAGCTGGCTTGAAGTGCAGCCCATCACGCACGCCGTGTTTGCCGTCGGGTTCAAGGTCACAGTTCCGGCGGGCGTGACCGTGGGCGGCACGGGAATGAAACAACCTGTTTGACAGTTCGCCGCCCGAGAATTGCAAGACATCATGCAATTGGTGGTAGTTGAAGTGACGGGAGTCGAAGGTAACGGGGCTGGAGTAACGACATTTGGGACCGGAGTCTGTGCCCGCGCAGCATCGTGCGCGCCGGAGTAGATCGCCGCCGCAGTCACAAGGATCGCAATGCCTCGCACGATGGCCTCCGCTAGGCCGGGACACGGTTGTCGACCATAGCCGGTACGGCGTCTGGCGCAACGGCTTCCGGGCGTTCCTGGGGCTACTGCTTACGCAACAGCTCCGGCAGCTTGGCGAAGTTGACCGGCCATGCCTACAATATCCCCCAGGCTCAAGCGCCGAAACGAACCCAGCATCGCCGCTGAGTCAGCGCGGGGCATCGGATCATCCGACCCTGCCGCTGGCAGCTCGCAAACGAGTCATTAGGTAATTCGGAGCAATAATGGGCGTACGCGCGGCTTGGAGTGGCTATGGCCCCATGCACCGTTGCGCGTGAACGTGACTGCTGCGGCGACGCGAAGCTTCCCAGTGAGGCTCGTACCGGCACCGCGCGCCGCCAATTCGGCCTCGTCCGCCTCTTCAATTGAGCGCCACGCCCGTTCGTAGTAGTTGAGGCCGGCTTCACTCGCCGTCAGTCCTCGTGTCGAACGCACCAGGAGTTTGACACCGAGCCGCTCCTCCCATTGTGCAACTAATTTCGACACGGCCGGTTGTCCTACGTTGAGGCGGCGCGCGGCGGCGGAAAACGATCCCGTATCGACCACGAGCACGAACGCCTCCATAGCGGCCAATCGATCCATATTGCTGCCCCGTCGCGGCGTTAGTCCTGGGAGGAATAAGTCCTATTCATGGATCGCATCTACCTGGTGACCGATCGTTTTGTCATCTCTGGCGGATGAGCCCGATTTCTAAAAGGAGAGGTGCAATGAGTCACTTCGACACTTATCGCGGTAGCTTTCCCAATGCTCGCCTGACGCGCTCGAAAACGGGCGTGCTGGAAGTGGCGCTTCACACCAATGGCGGCACGCTGGCCTTCAACGGATATACCCACGAACAGTTCGTCGACCTGTTTCACGCGATCGGCTCGGATTCCGACAATCGCGTTGTGATTCTGACCGGCAGCGGCAACGCCTTCATGGAGACAATTAGTCCTGAAGGTTTCGACTTCTTTACCCCGCGAGGCTACGACAAGATCTATCGCGAGGGCAGGAAAGTCCTCATGAACATTCTCGACATCGAGGTGCCGCTGATCGCCGCTGTGAACGGCCCGATGCGGCTTCACACCGAGTACATCCTGCTCGCCGACATTGTGCTAGCGACGCCTTCGACTGTTTTTCAGGACAAACCCCATTTCGAATTAGGCGTCGCGTCCGGTGATGGTGTGCATTTGTTGTGGCAGGAAGCCATCGGCACCATACGCGGCCGCTACTTTATCCTGACTCGCCAGGAACTCGATGCGCAGACGGCGAAGGAATGGGGCGCGGTCAACGAAATTGTTCCGGCCGACGAGCTACTCCCCCGCGCCCGCGAGATCGCGGAGGGGCTCGCCAAGCTGCCATCGCTCACCACGAAGTATACGCGCATCGCAATGACCCAGAAGCTGCGCCGCATTATCGACGAAGGCGTCACACTCGGGCTCGCATTGGAGGGGATTAGCGCTGCGGATGTCGCGAGGGCCAAATGAGCGAGACGCCAAAGTTCGGCGGCGCTGCGGACGATAAAACGCCCAGCGGCAGTAGCAGCGCTAAGTCGCGCGTCGAGGTCGTGACCGTGAATCTGACGGTCAATGGTCAACGCCGCACGATGACGATCGAGCCGCGCGGCAAGCGCATTCGAGATCTGCCGGTCACCGTGGAGAAGCTGCTGTGAGTGATACCGGCGCGACGCACCGTTGAACAAATGCAGCCGCGATCAAGGAGGAGACAAGCACATGCCTCAATCAGAACAGTTTGATGTTCTCGTTCTCGGCAGCGGGACGGGCGGCAAGCTTACCGCTTGGCATATGGCGCAATCGGGACGACGGACTGCCGTCGTGGAGAAACGTTGGGTTGGCGGCTCATGTCCAAACATCGCCTGTATGCCAAGCAAGAATGAAATCGCGAGCGCGAAAGTCGCGCACCTGGCGCGTGACAGCGGGCCCTATGGCACGGTTACTGATTCCGTCACCGTCGATATGGCAGCGGTTCGTCGGCGCAAGCGCGAGATGGTGGAACGCCAGATTACCAAGCACGTACAGATTTACCGGACGAGCGGCGCCGAATTGATCATGGGCAGTGGACGTTTTTTAGCCCCCAAAACGCTTGAGGTGAAACTGAACGACGGAGGGACGCGCGTGCTTGTGGCCGACAAGGTCTTTCTGAATGTCGGAACGCACGCCGCCATTCCGAATGTTCCCGGCCTAGAAGCCGCTCAACCCCTCACCCACATTGAGGCACTGGAGCTCGACTATTTGCCACAGCACCTGATCGTGATCGGTGGGGGCTATGCCGGTCTCGAATTCGCACAGGCCTATCGTCGCTTCGGCAGCAATGTCACCGTCATCGAGTCCGGTCCTCAACTCATGGCTCGCGAGGATATCGACGTGTCACGGGAGATGCGGCGCATTCTCAGCGACGAAGCCATTCAAGTTCTTGTCGAGGCCGAGCTCCTTCAGGTACTTGGGCGATCGGGAGACAAAGTCACGCTTACTGTGCGCACACCTTCCGGTGAGCAACGCATCGACGGCAGCGACATCCTGGTCGCGGCTGGGCGCATTCCCAACACCGCTGGAATTGGACTTGAAGACGCTGGCGTTGAACTGGACGGACGCGATTACATTCGCGTCAATGGCCGATTGGAGACGAGTGCGCCAGATGTTTGGGCGTTGGGAGAATGCGCCGGCAGCCCCCAATTCACGCACATATCCGAAGACGATTTCCGAATCATACGCGACAATCTCGCAGGCGGAAATCGCAGCACTCGCGATCGGCTTGTTCCATATTGCATGTTCACTGATCCTCCGCTCGCCCGTGTCGGGTTGAGCGAAGGCGAAGCGGAACGCCAAGGCGTCATCGTTCGGGTCGCAAAGCTGCCAATGGACTCCGTGCTTGGGGCGCAGGCGACCGATCAGAGGGAAGGCTTTATGAAAGCTCTTGTTGGCGACGGCGACGATCGCATCCTTGGCTTCACGATGATTGGCGCCACGGCCGGCGAAGTGATGGCTGTGGTGCACACAGCCATGTTGGCAGGTCTTTCCTATTCACGCCTCGCTGATGCGGATTTTGCGCACCCGACGATGGCCGAAGGGCTCAGCTCATTGTTTTCGAGCGTGCCACCGCGCGCGATGCAACAGACCAGGTCGAAGGTAGCTTAGCCATAGTAGGGAACCTGGATCAAAGCTCCGACCGCCGGCGCGGCTCCGCACCTTTCCCAATCTCCGTAGTAGGGAGCAGGCACATTAAGGTGCCGTATGCCGCGCGTAAGATCCGATCTGACCCGCAGCGTCTTCTCGACGATACTCCGCATCTACCGAATTGGAAAGTGGTTATGCGCGAGACCACCCCCGGCATGGCCAAGCATGGGGGAGGGTCGCCGAGTCGCACTGTGAACGCTTCGCCGTTAGCGTCTAATGCCGCGCGTGAGATCCGATCTGACCCGCAGCGTCTTCTCGTCGATACTCCGCATCTACCGAATCGGAAACTTACACGGTGTCACCATCCGCCGCGAATTAAGACATTTTGATCAAGTGATTAAGTCTGAACACGGTGGGACAGATCGAGTGGCGTTTTGGCAGTGTCTCAGGGCCAAAGACACGAGGGGGGTCCTACCATCTGCCGCGAATTAAGACATTCTACAGTCGGTGGCGAGCCAGATTAGAAGGTGTCGCGTCGATCGGTTGAACTCACCGCCAATACCAGATGGGGACAAGAGCACATCAAAGTGACCGCGGACACACGCTCGATCGTCGCCAACTAGACCTGTGATTTTTACCTGTGATTTTTACTAGTCGACGTACTGCGATTAAAGACAGTTTACCCAGGCGTAATTGCCCTTCTATTTTGAACGAACAGGAGCGCCGCTGAAGTAGGCGGAGCGTGGTCCTCTGCTCCGGGCTGGGTGGCCAGATGGCGGACGCGAACCACAAAATCCTATGCATCGAAGACGACCGTGAAACCGCAGCTCTGATCGCCGAAGAGCTGTCCGAGCACGGATTCCGGGTAATCATCGCACATAGCGGTCAAGAAGGCCTGCTCTCGATAATGAAGGCCACGCCGGACCTAGTCCTATGCGACATCAGCATGCCGTTCATGACCGGGTTTGAGGTCCTCGAGAGGTTGAACGAGATCGCGCCGCGGCTTGGAAAGATACCCTTTGTGTTTTTGACCGCGTTGACCGACCGCGCCGATGAGCTCCGCGGTCGCAGGCTTGGGGCCGACGACTACGTCACCAAGCCCATCGATTTTGAGCGGCTCGTTCACATTATCAATGCACGGCTCCTGGGCGTTGCACGCACCAAACGTTTGCCTAGGCGTGCGGAGCTGAATGATCGTCAAATTCAGGTTTTGACCTGGGTCGCGCGCGGCATGACTTCCGCCGAGATAGCACGCAAGCTTCGTCTGTCCAAACGAACCGTCGATTTTCACATCAACAATGCTCGAATCAAATTGCGCGCGGCGACCCGTGCTGAGGCAGCGATCAAGGCTGTTGCCGATGGACTGATAAAACCAGAGGCCGACCGGTGCTGAAGGGCCTGCTGGCCTTCGGGCTCACCCGACGTCCGATCATTCTTTTGGGTTTGCTGGTCTTCATCGGCGCCGGCTTCATCGCCTTCACAAAATTGAATATCGAGGCCTATCCGAATCCCGCGCCCGTTATCCTCGAGATCACGGCGCAAGCGCCGGGTCTCTCGGCCGAGGAAATGGAGCGCTACTACACGATACCTATGGAAGTCGGATTGGCCGCCACCCCGGGGGTCGATATCATCCGTTCAACGTCGTTTTATGGCCTTTCATTCGTCCGCGTCACGTTCAAATACGGTGTTGATTACTACTTTGCTCTTACGCAGGCGGCGATCAGCCTGCAGCAGAACGTAAGTCTGCCGAACAATGTCGTGCCATCAATACAGGGATCGAGTCTGGTCGGTGAGATTTACCGGTACCAGGTCGTGGGACCGCCGCACTTCGGATTGACAAATCTTCGAACAGTTCAGGACTGGGTCGTCCAACGCCGCCTCTTGACCGTGGAGGGCGTCGTCCAGGTCAACACGTGGGGCGGGACGACCAAGGAATTCGAAGTCGAGGTGGACCTGCATAAGCTCGATGCCTACAACGTCACGCTGCCGCAGATCATCAGCGCCATCGGCAACGCCAATCTCAACGTAGGCGGCCGAACAATCAGTTTCGGCCAGCAATCCGTCAATATCCGCGGGATTGGTCTTTTAGACAGCGGCGGCACTGACGATCTCACTCAAGGCTATCACGTGCAAGACATCGGCAACGTCGTGCTGGCGCAATCGAACGGTGTGCCGGTAAAGGTTAAGGATATTGCAAAGGTCTATATCGGTTACGTTCCGCGGCTCGGCAAGGCTGGCCGTGACCGGGAAAACGACGTCGTCGCGGCGATCGTGGTGATGAACCGCACATTACACACCAACGACGTCGCGCCGCGCATCAAGGCCGAGATCGATAAAATCAACGGCGACGGAACCTTGCCGCCGGGGGTAAAGCTCGTTCCGTTTTACGATCGCACCACGCTTGTGACGGTCACCACCGCGACCGTTCTCCACAACCTCGTCTTCGGCTGCCTCCTGGTCTTCTTCATCCAATGGCTTTTCCTCGGCAACCTGCGCAGCGCGGTCATCGTCGGCGTCAACATTCCGTTCGCATTGTTCTTCAGCATCCTTATCCTCGTCATGCGCGGCGAGGATGCAAATCTGTTGTCCGTGGGTGCTGTCGACTTCGGGATTATCGTCAACTCGGCTGTGATTCTGGTCGAGAACGTATTTCGGAATTGTCAGGCTAGTGCCGTCAACCGAGAGCGACTTCTGCAAGAGCTCTCGGAAGAACAATTCGGCATCGACCCCACCCGCGGGGGCGCATGGACCGACCGCCTGCGCATTATTTTCGTGAGCGCACTGCAGGTGGACAAGGCGGTTTTCTTCTCGACCGCCGTCACTGTCGCCGCATTCATTCCCTTGTTCACAATGCAGGGCGTTGAGGGCCAGATATTCAATCCGATGGCGCGGACCTACGGGTACGCCTTGTTCGGGGCGCTTATCGCGACGTTTACCGTCACCCCCGTCCTCGCCTCCTACTTGCTTCCGGAACACGTCGACGAGGCCGAAACGCTACTCGTGCGCGGCCTGCGTCACGTTTATACGCCGATCCTACGATGGTCGCTGTCACACCGCAAAATCATGGTTGCGATCGCCGCGACTTGCCTTGGCGTCTTCGCGCTTGTGGCGCTGCGGCTCGGCACTGAGTTCTTGCCGGCGCTTGAAGAAGGTAATCTCTGGATCCGCGCGACGATGCCGCCGACAATTACGCTCGAAGCGGGAATGCCGATCGTCAACAGGATTCGCGAAATCCTGCTGAATTACCCGGAAGTCATCACCGTGGTGTCGCAACACGGCAGACCCGACAACGGCAGCGATGCCGCCGGCTTCAACAATGCCGAATTCTTCGTGCCACTCAAACCGTTTGGCGAGTGGCCGCCGAAGATGACCAAGGAACGGCTCGTCGAGGAACTGCAGGCGAAATTTTCAAACGAGTTTGCGGGAATCGGTTTCAATTTCTCGCAATATATCCAGGACAACGTCGAGGAAGGCCTGTCAGGGGTAAAAGGCGCCAATTCTGTGAAGATCATCGGCCGTGATTTGGCAAAGCTCGAGCAAATCTCCGATGAAGTCATGAAGGAGATGGCGAAAGTTCCGGGCATTTCAGACCTCGGTGTCTTTCCAGTTCTTGGGCAGCCCAATTTGAACATCAAGGTGGATCGCGAACGCGCCGCCCGATACGGACTTAATTCCGGTGACGTCAATAGTATCGTTCAGGCAGCGTTGGGCGGCATGGCTGCGACAACGCTTCTTGAAGCCGACCGCCAATTCAGCGTCACAGTGCGGCTCGCGCCCGAATACCGCAATAACATCGACAATGTCCGCAATATCAAAGTGGCCTATGCGACACCGCGCGGGGTTAACGCATACGTTCCGCTGAGCGAGCTTGCGGAAATTTCGCTCGATACCGGCGCCTCCTACATCTATCACGAACGCAATGAACGATTTATCCCGATAAAATTCAGCGTTCGCGGGCGCGATCTGGGCGGCACGGTCACGGAAGCGCAACAGCGGATCGCGCAGCACGTGAAGCTTCCCACCGGTTACCGCATCGTTTGGGCCGGCGAGTTCGAAGAATTGCAGCAGGCCAAAGGGCGTCTGGCAATCATCGTGCCCATCAGTCTGTTGATGATCCTCGTGCTTCTTTACGGCTTGTTCAATTCGCTGCGGGACGGCCTCATGGCGCTGGCTGGCATTCCGTTCGCCGCAGGCGGCGGCCTGTTGGCGCTGTATTTCTTCGGCTTGGATTTCAGCATCTCGGCGGCAGTCGGATTCGTGTCATTGTTCGGGGTTTCGGTGATGAACGGCATTCTTATCATGACGTACTATAACGAGGTGAAGGCGACCGGCATGGGTACGATTGAGGCCATGTTCCAAGCCGCATCGCAGCGAATGCGGCCGATGCTGATGACGGCGCTGTCTGCCTGCATCGGGCTGCTGCCGGCCGCGGTCTCGACCGGCATCGGTAGCCAAGTCCAGCGGCCGCTTGCGACTGTCGTTGTCGGCGGAATGTTTATTGGACCGATTATCCTGCTTGTGGTCGTGCCCGCGCTGCAGACGCTGTTCCTGGAACCGCGGCGGGATTCCCGTGAGTCCGCTAGCGGCGAGGCTAACGCCGTTTCGCCGTAAGTAATCATTTGAAAAGTCGGGCGCGTTTGCGATGGAATTTTTTCCCGCCCTCCCTTGCCGCGGAAAGATCGCCCTCCCGCGGTCGCCCTACGATGTGGTGGTGCAGTCATGCACAAGCGATGCCTGGGCGCGGTCTGCGGCTGAGCCGACGATCGCGTAGTACGGCGGTTGTAACCGGCTCGCGGTCGCCTTCCTGCCCTCCTACTTTTTGAGCGAGACTACCCCCGGCCTGGCCAAGCATGGGGGAGGGTCCACCGAGTCGCACGGTGCGAATGCTTCGCCAGAGATCCGATCTGACCCGCAGCGTCTTCTCGACGACACTCCGCATCTACCGAATCTGAAACTTACACGTGTCACCATCTGCCGCGAATTAGGACACTCCGATCAAATAAATAAGTTCGAACACGGTGAGACAGATCGAGCGGCGTTTCGCCCACTTTCTTAGCCAAGTTATGCGGTTCTTTGGGGGCACCCAGACCGCCCGGCTTGTCCACCCATACCCCTGGGTAAAATTAATACGGCAGTGTCTCGGCTTTGCCGAGCCACTCAGCGCCACGGGTGCTGCGGACATTGAAGCGCGAGGCGGTTGGAAAGTTACAACGTGGGTTGCTGCGGACATTGAAGCGCGAGGCAGTTGGAAAGTTACGACGTGTCACCATCTGCCGCGAATTAGGACATTCCAATCAAATAAATAAGTCTAAACACGCTGGGACAGATCGACTTCGGAAATATGCGGAGGCCATCCCGCGAGGCGGCGGGGCACGTCAGTGATCCCAGTCTGCCCGCCGGACAACATGACCAATCCGGAATGACGAACTAGAAATATCTGAGCCACACATACGCCTGGCAGATGGCGATGGAGATGAAGGTCATCGGCACGCCGCAGCGGAGATATTGGACGAAGCCGAAGCGGATGCCGTTGCGCTCGGCGATGCCAGCCACGACGAGGTTGGCCGACGCGCCGGTCAGTGTACCGTTACCGCCGAGGCAGGCGCCGAGCGACAGGCACCACCACAACGGCTCGATCGCGTTCGGCCCGCCAAAGGCCGGCGCCACGCCTTTGATCAGCGGGATCATGGTGGCGACGAACGGGATGTTGTCAAGGATCGCCGACAAAATCGCCGACACCCAGAGGATGATCGAACCGGCGGTCGCCAGGTTGCGGCCGGTCAGCGCCACGAGCTTGCCGCCGACAAGCGCAAGGAGGCCGCTTGCCTCGACCGCGTGAACCACGACGAACAGTCCGATGAAAAAGAAGATCGTGGTCCATTCGACGTCGGCGAACGTGGCGTGCACGTTGTCCGCCTGCTTGGCGCCGCGATGCTTGACATTGTCGAGCAACATAAGTGCGGCGGCGCCGGCGAGCGCGATCGTTGCCGGTTCGAGGCGAAGCGGCCCGGCGAACACGAACGCCGCCAACACCGCGCCCATGACCACCACCGAGCGGCGCAGCAGCACCCAGTCGGTCACCATGCCCGGCGCGTTCATCCCCATGACCAGGACGCGGCTCTCCGGGCTGGCGCGCAGCGAACGGCCCCAGAGGAAATGCACCAACACCGCCTGCAGCGCCATGACCACCACCGCGACCGGCGCAACATTGGCGAGAAAAGCGTTGAAGCCGAGGCCGGCTTGCGAGCCGATCAGGATGTTGGGCGGATCGCCGATCAGCGTCGCCGTGCCGCCGACATTGGAGGCGAATACTTCGGCGAACAAGAATGGATACGGCGGCAGCTCCAGCTCTTCGACTATCACCAGCGTGACGGGCACGATCAGGAGTACCGTGCTGACATTATTGAGCACCGCGGAGAGGAGCGCCGTGGCGATCTGCAGCATGAGCAGGATGCCGGCCGGACTAGCCTTCACCCGCTGCGCCGACCAGATCGCGAGATACTGGAACAAGCCGGAGCGGCGCGAGATCGAGACCAGGATCATCATGCCAGCGAGAAGGCCGATCGTGTTCCAATCGATGCCCTTGATCGCCTCGTCTTGATCGAGCGCGCCGATGAGGATGAGGACCACAGCGCCGATCAGCGCCACCACGGCGCGATTGAAAGGGCCGCCAATGACGAAGGCGTAAGTGACGGCAAGCACCGCAAGCGACGCCCACATCGAATCGAGAGCGAAGAGAATGTGCGGCGTGAAGGCGGGGCTCATGCGGCGCACTTTGCCATGAAGTTTTGCCGCTTGTATTGTGCGAGGCAACGATAATCGCGCCCTGCCCGCCGAGGGCCCTTTGTCATTTAATGCTCAAGCCGTACCAACAAGCACTTTGGACGTGTGGCGATGAGCGACGATTACAAAATCTACGTCGACGCCAGCCGACGACCGTAGAAGTGATTGGCGGATCGGTCTATGCGGCGCACCAGATTAACCCCACTTACTGGTTTCAACGAGTATCGCTTATGCATCGACGATTAGCGCGCAATATTTGAACCGACCATCCCAACAGGGGGCGGCAAAGTGTCAGTCATTGACCAGCGAGCAGCCGCCGTCTTTGAGCGGCCGAAAAGCCTCGACCGCCGGAGTGGTCGCCCGCAGCTTGTAGTCGTCACCTGGATATTTTGACTCGTCGGGCGTCTTCACCTCGAAGAGGAAAGCGTCGTGGATCTTGCGACCGTCGGCGCGGATGGTGCCCTTGCCGAACAGCGGATCATCCGTCGGCATTTCCTTCATCTTGGCCACCACGGCCTTGCCGTCGAAATCGCTTTTGAGCGCCGCGACTGCCTTCAGGTAATGGGTGACCGCCGAGTAGACGCCCGCCTGCACCATGGTCGGGAATTTACCGGGCTGCTCGGCCTGCCAGCGCTTAGTGAAGGCGCGATTGGCGTCGTTCATGTCCCAATACCACGTTTCCGTCAGAGCTAGCCCCTGCGCGGTTTTGATGCCGAGTGCATTGACGTCGCTGATGAAGACCAGCATCCCGGCGAACCGCCGCCCTCCCTTGGTGATGCCGAATTCAGCGCCTTGCTTGATCGCGTTGATGGTGTCGCCGCCGGCATTGGCCAGCCCGATGATTTTTGCTTTCGAGGCCTGCGCCTGCAGCAGGTACGAAGACGAAGTCACTGGTATTGATCGGATGGCGTACGCTGCCGAGGACCTTGCCGCGATTGGCCACGACGACGTTCGTGGTATCGCGCTCAAGCGCCTGGCCGAACGCGTAGTCGGCGGTCAGGAAAAACCACGTGTCGCCGCCGGTTTTCACTAGCGCCTTGCCGGTGCTATTGGCGAGCATCCAGGTGTCGTAGGTCCAGTGGACGGTGTTTGGGGAGCATTTTGACCCGGTGAGATCGGAGGAGGCCGCGCCGGAGATTAGGAACACCTTGTTCTTCTCCCGCGTAATGCCGCTCACCGCAAGCGCCACGCCGGAATTCGGCACGTCGACAATGACATCGACGTGGTCGACATCGAACCATTGACGCGCGATGTTCGCGCCGACATCCGGCTTGTTCTGCATATCGGCACCGACAATCTCAACTTTCATTTCCTTGGCTGCGGGGTTGAAATCCTCCACCGCCATTTTGGCGGCGACAACCGATCCAGGCCCAGCGAGGTCGGAATAGAGACCGGACATATCACTGAGCACCCCGATCTTGACGACGTCATCGGTGTACTGGGCCTGCGCCGCCGTGCTAATGAGCGCGGCAACCGCCAAGGCCAATTTGCCTCTTAGTCTCATCACAAACCTCCCTCCCTGCAGGTCGGTCAGACCCAGAACATTCATCCAGTTCGCGCCGAAATGGCAGCAGATGCGCATCGGAAGTGACGTCGGAACCGTGGAAAATCAGGATCGCGCTCTGCCCATGGCACCCGCAACGCAAGCCAAGATCAAGTTAAATTAGAACGATGCCTGCCTACGTATTATGACGATCCTCAAGACATGGGAGTCTATTCGCCCGGGGGCGTGAATTGTCATGAGCGTCAATAGGCGGCACGGCACCACAATCTACAGTATAGCAATTTGGCATGGTGCATCCGTGCCGATGGAGGCTGAGGTGCAGAACGGGCGGCAATCTACGTTCGCGTATCCACCGATAAGCAAGCCGTCGAACCAGCCAACTGTTACTGGGAGTATACTCGCCGACCGTATCGCCCGCCGACCAAAGCCGGTCTTCATTGCCGGTTCCTGCTGAGCAAAATTGCTCACACAGTTGCCTGTTGGAGCTCTTTTCTTTTGGGCGACCGCGTTATGATTGGGCGCATGCGCCCCGCCGTTTGCCGCAGGCGCTGCGGTTGCATATGGGTGGCCGCCGTGTAACGCAAGGAGGGTTCTCTATGGACGCGGGCGAATTACGGGTGTTGCAGGCGCCAATCAAGGAACGTTACAGGGCCGATCCTAAAGCCGCTCTTGTCACGCTTAGAGCTAAGGGGACACTCGACAATGCCAACATCACCTGCAAGGTAGAAACCGGGCGCGCGATCAAAGCGGCGGGGCTGCATCCGGCAACCGGCGGATCGGGGCTGGAGTTGTGTTCCGGCGACATGCTGTTGGAAGCTCTAGTCGCTTGCGCCGGGGTGACTTTGAAAGCGGTCGCGACCGCTATCGACGTGCCCCTCAAAACCGGAACGGTCGCAGCCGAGGGTGATCTTGATTTCCGCGGCACGCTCGGGGTAGCCAAGGAGGCGCCGGTCGGTTTCGCGCAAATCCGCCTGCACTTCGAGGTCGATACTGACGCACCGCAGGAAAAGCTCGATCAACTTCTCAAACTGACCGAACGCTATTGTGTCGTCTATCAGACGATCAGGAACGGCCCGCCGGTGAACATCAGCATGCAGCGCAAATAGCGGCAAAGCTGCTCACCAAGGACCAGGCGCAGCGGCTGGCGGTCAACTTCGCCAAACTGCCGGAGTTGTTGAAGCAACGCGAGGCCGGCCAATCGCAGCCGGCCCACGGCGTAACGTTAATCTCAAAGCGCGGTGGAATGTCGGGAAGTCGCATGCTCCGCTGATGGCCGAGGCAGCACGTCGCGGTTCTCCAATTGTCGGGGCGCCTGCCTCGGGCCCCAAGCGGTTGTTGCCAACCCACCGCTTGGAGTTTCTATTTCGCGGGAGCCGACCGCAGCCGGCCGTACGCGGATTGATGACTTGTTCGATTTCACCGGCACGAGATATTCGCACCTTGAAGGAGACCGGAACCAAACCTTGTAGCGCCTTGCACGCTCGCCCGTTGTCATCGCGGTTGCGGGAGATTCGATACTCCTTCAAGGATTGCTTGTTCGCCGGCCACAATAGCACAAACAAAAAGGCGCCCCGGCTTTGGAGGCGCTTAAGTCCATAAGTGCAACCGTGCAACCTTCTGCCCCCGGCAAGCCGTTGTCAGCGCTGGGGCCAGCCAATCGCAGCCGGCCCCGCGTTATGCGGCAAATTGTCGTAGTTTGGCGTGTCGTCGAAGGGTAAAATGGCCGTGGGTGCGGCGGCCGACTCCGGTAAATTGAAATGCCGATCACGCATAGGATTCTATCGTCGACGATGATCCCGAACTGCGCGACGCGTTGACTGAGCAGCCGTTGTTGCCGCAGCGTCCCCTCGCCGCTGCAGTGCGAACGCTTTCGGGTGCGATCCGATTAGGGTGCCAGTGCCAATAGGCCGCGCAAAAAGCTAAAAGCACGGGGACATCGGTCCACAGGTGCGCGATTTCATCAGGATAAAGGAACGACCGTGCTCCGAATGACTCAGCTGATGGCGCGATATACCTGCCACTGTTCGGGAATGCCTTTCAGGGTGTGGGTGCCGAAATCGTCGAACTTAATGCCTGAGCCGGCAACCAAATCCTTCACGGTGCGCGAGACGAGAACATCGTCGGCGCCGCCGATATGCGCGCCACACGCGAGGCGATGTGCACGGCGATCCCGCGTACATCATCCTCTGCCAGTTCAACCTCGCCGGTGTGCACGCTTTGAAATGATAATTGATGGCGGCCAGATCGACAGCGGCCTTGATAATGCTTTGCCATACCGATCGGGAACCGATCCTCACCTTGAATTGGAAACAGTGGGGCCGACCGGTAAGGGCGGCCGACGGGGCGCTCGGTCGCTGGGACGGAACGGCTTGGCCGTCGTGAAATGGTGCGCAGGCGGCTGCATGACCGACTGTTCCGATTGATTCTTTTTCGTCTCGGCCTTGTTGGTGTCATTTTTATTTTCGTTTTCTACACCGTTGTTGCTGGCCGAACCGTTGGCGGGCGTGGCGGGTGCCGGCCCGTCCGCGGCGTCGCTGCCGCTGGTATCGGCGCGCGGCCACGAGAAATCGTCGGTGCGACCGTGCGGCGCGGCAATCGCGTCGCCGCCCTTGAGCACGCGCGTCGCGAGTGGATCGGATTCCTGTTCCGTCGGATGGCTTGCGGCGCCTAAAAGTTCGCCGCCCTCACCACCGCTGGTCGCACTGAGAGGAACGACAGGCCCTATGGCCGGGCGCCCGAGAGCGGCGCCCTTCGCGGGGGATTGTTCCTCGGGACCCGGCAATGCGACGGGCAGGACATGGTCGGTCAACACCCGTTGCAACTCGTGCTCGACATAGTGCCCGAGCTTCTCCGCGCCGGCCTTGGTGAAATACACGCCATCATAGGTGCGCAGCCGGCGTGTTTGTCCTTCGAAATCAGGCCCCTGCTGCGTGTAGAGTCCCTGCTCGTCGACGAAGCCATCCCAGATGTCGACATAGTTGATGCCGGCTTTCTCCGCCCGCGCGCGATAAAGCCCGTCGAGATAACTCATGTCGCTTGTCGATTTGGCGCCTCGAATCGCCGGCAGCCCGACCCACACGATCGGCACGGCCTTCGTCTTGAGCGCCGCGATCATGTCGTCGATGCGCTTGGAATAAAGCTCAGCCCATTTGTCGGTATGAAACTCGTAGTTCCCGCTCGGCGGCCGGCGTTGCGCTTCGGTCGTGGCGGCTGCTGGATGGTCGCTGTCGGGTGGTATAGGAGTTCCTATCCCCGCCGAAACGCGGTCGCGCAACGGTAGGCGATCACTCACCCCGAGCATCACGACGATGGCGCTGGGCTTTTCTGTCGCCAGCAGGTCCTTGAGAGCTTGTGACCATTCCGGCGCATCGAGGCGCGGGTTGTCGCGCGCCAGACTTAAATCTGGCTTGATCTTGCGCACGATGCCGATTTCTGGTGTCTCGGCAAGAGCCTGTTCGAGTCCATACCCAAGCCAATCGCCAAACGTATCGCCGATGACCACAACAGTCGCGGTTGATGGCGTCTGCACCTTGCGCGGCGCCACGCCGCCACGAACACTACTATTTCGCTCGCGGTGCAAGTCCTGTCCATATCCGCGAACCCATTTGGACCGACGTAATCATCGGGGTCATCGTTGCGGTGCTCGCGGCAGTCGAGCTCTGGCACCGCGACAACACGTCGTCAATCGCTGAGAACGAGCTGCACGCGTGCAGCACTCCCGGCATCGTCTAGGCACGGGTTGTCGGTGTTGGCTTCGACGGCGGGCAAGACGGTGCCGACTCTGAGGCGGCCGCGGGGCGCATAGGTCTTGAAAGGGCGCGAAGCGCTTGATGCCCCGCCCGGAACGAGCGCTATGGTAGCGCGCATCACAACTACCGCGTTGAGTGAAGGGCTGATTCTACCTCAAGGATGGGATTTTCAGGACGACAGGCCTTGCTTGGGTCTGCGGCGTTTGACCGCATCGAATTCCTCCTGTCGTGATGTCCAAGATCGTGACATCGGCGGTCATTTGCAGAACGGGAACTCAGCCGGCAACAGGGATTGGTTCCCAGTAGTAAATCATTACAAAGAATTAATTCGTTTACCCGTGTGATCCTTAGTTATCTTTTTTCATACCGAGCGGAAAGTTATTGTTGGCGTTCTCCGCTCTGAGACAGTCGCTTGGATCGGACGAGCAACGAGGTAGTCGTATTGTTTGTACGATAGAGTACCGGACGACGGACGATAGAGTACCGGACCGCGGAGGTACTTGTGATTGGGCGAGCAACGGGCTGGTTGCGTTCAGTCTGGAACGTGGGGTTAACTCCCCGGTCTGGGGCGGCATTGATCTTCGCGTTCGCCTGTGTCGGGATTGCAACGGCAGTGCGGGTTGGCCTTGGGCTTATCAGCCCCGATAGCGCTGTGTTCGCTCCGTATTACTCCGCAACCCTGGTTGCTGCGCTCGTCGGGGGTGCCGAGTCCGGGACCTTGGCGGCTGGGTTGGGTGCGGTCGCCGCCTATTATCTGTTTGTGCCGCCAGAGTGGGGCCTTGCTTCATTTAGATTGGAGCAGTTGGTCAGCCTCGTTCTATACGGCACATCTTCTATCGTCATCATTTGGGCCGCACAGAGCTATCGTGGTCTGTTGCAACGGCTACGGGCGAGCGAAGCCAGACGTGAACTGCTTAATCGCGAGCTAGTGCACCGGATCAAGAACATCTTGGCAAATGTTCAGGGTATTATTGGACAAGCTCTTGTGGACCAAAAGACTTTGCGAAATGCCATCAATGCTCGCATTACGGCACTTGCGGCCACCAATGAGCTCCTCGTCAGATCTAGCTGGCAGGAAGCCTCTCTTCGAGAGATTCTAATACATGAATTTGCACCCTATGGCCTCTCTCGATTCCAGCTGCGTGGGGACGATGTGTGTTGTCCCTCCGCACTCGCCGTGTTCCTGGCGCTGGTCGTCCATGAACTCACGACGAACGCGGTTAAATACGGAGCCCTTTCGAGTCCCGACGGGCGAATTGATATTGCGTGGACGAACGTCTCGGGTCAGCTCACGCTGGAATGGATTGAAAGCTGTGGACCGGAACCAACAGTGCCGACACGCGAAGGCTTTGGAACCACCCTTCTTCGGTCCGGCGCACTGCAGTTCCAGGGTAATGTCGAGTGTCGTTTCGAGCGGACCGGCCTTCGGTGCAGACTTTCCCTGTTTGTGCCTCAATATCCGGAGGGAAAACCTGTCGATCCCGCAGCACGATCGCGGAACAAGACGCCGCCGCCTTTAGCCAAGGCCAATTATCCTTCACCGCCATGGTCGCCGGACGGCGGATCGCCGCGGGCTCTTTCATCCGTGTCGCAAAAAATCCATGACATACCGAGCAAGCGAAGTTCAATCGACGCACGATGATCGAAGCGCTTTAGCGAGCGTCGGGGGAGGCGATTGCGGATACAGGTCTCAGGGGCAAGCAAAAAGCAATCAAATCATCCGGAAGTTCGGCGACGCGAGGAGGCCCTAATGTCGACCTCAAGGAGTGCCGCGTTCTGCTGATGGGTAATCACGAAATCGGTAAGGCCAGAACTAGGCTATCCACTGGTAGAAGTTCGGGGGTGTGGTAATCTCAAATCATGCTCGACGCTGTAAACAAATCCGAAAAGCAGCGAGGCCGCCCCTTCAAGTCGGGCGTAAGTGGTAACGCTCGCGGCCGACCGAAGGGCTCGCGCAACAAGAGAACACGGGCTTTACTTGAAGCGGCCGAAGCTGGCGGCGAAATGCCGCTAGATTTCCTTTTGCGCTTGATGCGCGATCCGCAGGCGTCGATGGCTAGACGACTTGAGGCTGCCAAGGCCGCAGCGCCGTTTTTGCATCCTCGGCTTAATTCAATCGATCACAAGGTCACTGGCGAAGACAGCGGCGCAGCGGCAATCCAGGTGACCTTCGTGCGGCCGCCGAAATACGAGGACGACGAATAACAACCGTTTTGCGGCCTGGTCCTGGGCCTCGGAGGACGAAAGCGCGGAGCGTTGGCAATGACCGCAGCCGGCGGCGGCGGTCGGGCCGCCCGTGCATGCAGGCGTTGCCCCCTGCCCCGGACACCGGCGATGCGATTGCGCGATCCTAGGCGCCGCCGCCGACGGGCAAAACAGGGTCCTAGCGCCGAGGTGGCGCGATCCGGCGCAGGTGGATTACCTTTCCGGTTTTCGCTTCGCAGAAAGTCGCCCAATCCTCCATGAGGTTTGCACGCTGCTCAAAGGCGGAGCCACGGCGATAGGCTCGCTCTACCGCATTGCCGACAACATGCGCTAGTGCCGCCTCCGCGATCTCGCGCGGGTACGGTGTGCAGTCTCCGCACCAATCGCGGAACGTGGAGCGGAAGCCGTGCACCGAAACATCAGTACCCATGCGCCGAAGCAGGTCGGTCAGCGTCACACCCCACAGCGGCCGTCCTTCGCGGAAACCGGGAAAGACGAAATCAGAGACCCGCAGCTTCTGCATCTCCCGCAGGATGGTCAGACAGCGGCGGCTGAGCGGCACCCTATGCTCGCGGCCAGCTTTCGTCCGCGCTGCAGGTATGGTCCACACCTTGCCCTCAAGGTCGATCTCGGACCATCGGACGCCAAGGGCCTCGCCGGAGCGGCCCGCTGTCAGGATGGTGAACTCGAGTGCTCGGCAACCAACACCTTCCATCGCTCGCAGCTTCATCACGAACCCGGGAAGCTCGGCGTACGACATCGCCTTCATGTGGCTGCGTTCGTCGAGGCGAGGCGGCGATGGCAACAGTTCCTTGAGATGGTCTTTCCAGCGCGCCGGGTTCTCACCCGTGCGGTAGCCCTTCGCCTTAGCCGCGTTTAGCACCTTCTCCATGCGGCCTCGCACTCTCGCGGCCGTCTCGGGCGTAACAATCCACAGCGCCTTGAGCACGCGCAGCACGTCGTCCGTGGTGATTTCCGCCACCGCAATGTCTCGTAGAGGTTTGCAATGCTCCTCCAGCGTCTGCCGCCACTGCCAGCGGTGTTTCGCGCTGCGCCACGAAGGCGACATGCTCTCAAACAGGTCATCAGCCACTTGGCCAAAGGTCACCATTCCGGCTCGCGCAGCTCGCGGGTCACGTCCTTCGCGCACCGCCTTTCGCGCATCGGCTGCGATCTCCCTCGCCTCGGCCAGCGACACCGTATCGACGGAGCCGAGCCCACGAGCCCTTCGTCTGCCCCCACGCTTCCACATGAACATCCAGCTCTTTGCGCCAGTGTCACTCACCGCGAGATAGAGGCCGCCGCCGTCGGCATGGCGTCCCGGCTTGCGTATCCGCTTGACGCGGAGCGCCGTTAACCCGTTGCGCTTGTGCATCTGCTTCTCCCCTGTGCACCCTGTTGTGCACCTCTGATCAGGTGATCATAGGGGACAATCAGGTGATGAGAAAAGCCAGAAAACACCTGATTTCTTGGGGCTCACTTGGCTTGAGGGGGGATAGTTGGGGCTGGTAGGGAACAGGCCCTTAGTTGCAGATCTCTCCGGCAACCTCCTCGTCCAGCTCGGGGTGGTGACAGAGGAGCTTAATCGCAGCTGGTACGAGGCCAATACAGGTCAGATTATCACGGACATTCAAAAGCGGATCCGACACCCCGGTCTCGGATGGATGGCGGCAACGCTCGACGGCCGCGTGGAGGCGAGCGGGGCAGTCTTTGAAGCGAAATTCATGCTGCCATGGCATTTTCCGAAGAGGCCGCCGCCGAAAAGTATATGCCCCAGCTGCAACACAACATGTGGGTGATTGCGGCACGGACCGCTGTGCTTTCCGTCATTACGGGCGGCGGCAAATGGGTCGAGATCAAGACCCATGCTGATCCGCTCTACCAACATCTCATTGTCACCGCGGAACGAAAGTTCTGGCGGTGTGTCGAAAACGGCGAGCCTCCCATCCTCTTCGGAATAGAACCACCAAAGCCGCGGATCGAGGCGGTCCGTATCGTCGATATGAGTTCCTCCAACGCCTGGGCCGAATTGGCCGCGATCTATTCGCGGACCCGATCGGCGCATCTCGAGCACGAACAAGTCAAAATGGAGCTAAAGAGCCTCGTGCCCGACGACGCGCAGCAGGCCATCGGCCACGGCCTTCGGGCAAAGCGCTCGAAGTCAGGCGCTATCAGTTTCGACCTCCTGGCGGTTAAGGCAAGCCATGCAGCGAACTAGCGGATCGATCGGAAGTCTGGCAGCAGCTCTTGCAAAAGCTCAAGGCAAACTAACGAATCCAGAAAAATCGCTCAGCGCGACTATTCACACCGCTGGTCCAGGCGCTACTGAAAAGACATTCCGGTACGCGCCGTTATCGATCGGGCTCGACATCGTCCGCAAGACCTTGGGACAGCACGAGATAGCCGTCGTTCAGACGACTTCGCTTGACCAGTCTGCCGGCATCATCAATCTCACCACGGCCCTTGCGCATTCTTCGGGTGAATGGATTGCCTCGGATTGGCCGGTCTGCGCCATCAGCGAGACCGCAACGCCGCGTCGGATGGGCGCGGCGCTGACCTACGCCCGGCGCTATGCCCTCTTTACGCTCGTTGGCATTGCCGGCGAAGACGATCTCGACGCTCCTGATATGATCGCGCCGGCGAGCCTCATGTCTAATCCTGAGAAACCAGCCCACAACAGCAACGATCGCTTGCCCACCCCACGAACGGCGCTTCACCACAAAGCCGGCATACAACGGCAATCGGCCGAAGACGTCCTTGGCCCAAAAGAGTTGGCGGAGTTACGCGATCGCCTGACGGCTGAACTTAACGAACTTCATTCCGGAGACGATGCCGCGATGTGGGCCCACCGACGCCTTCCCAACAAAAATAGATTGACCGCTGATGACGCCCGGCTCGTGGAAGAGTCCTTCCGAACGAAACTGGAAACCTTCGCAACCCCTGCGGCGGAACAGATTGCCGCAAGCGAGGTGGAGTCTTTTCCGGCAATCGCCCCGGACGTATCTCCGGCCATTATTCGAACGCGGAGCGAAGCGATTGACAAGAGCGCCCTCACCCTGCCTGAACCGCGAAGGATCCGCGACCGGGATCACGTCAAATTTGTCGCACAGCAACCATGTTTGATTTGTGGCCGCAGCCCGTCTGACGCCCACCACGTGCGATTTGCCCAGAGCCGAGCGCTTGGCCACAAGGTCAGCGACGAATTCACGGTCCCCCTTTGTCGCGGACACCATCGCGAAGTCCACCGCAGCGGCAAGGAAGCCGATTGGTGGAGCAACGCCGGGATCGATCCGATGATAGCGGCTCGCGGATTATGGCTGGAGAAACACCCGCTGCCGAGACGGCTGAACGCACCATCCGCAGACGCGACAATGCTTGCCTCCGACGGTCGCGATGAGCGTAAGCCAAAGCGTCGTCGGCGGGCAGCACAATCCTCGAATGGCAAAACAGAGCCAGTTGAGAAAGTCGCGAACTCTTAGGCCATTAGACACGTCACATTGTTGACTCGAGTGACTTCTCCGCGACGCTAGGCTCGTCATCGAAATTGACGCTAAGATGAAGTTTAAGCGAATTACGACACTGCATTCGTGACACTGCAAAATGGTGCGACGAGCAAGGCCGCCGCGGCAATATACGGGACTGCACTATGCCCGAGAAGCGCGCGGCATGACGCGCTCGGAGCTGGTGCGGCTATCGGGAATCTCCAAGCAGCAGCTATCGCGCTTGGAAAACGGGTAGATCCGGCTTCGGCTCGACCATCTCAAACCGTTCGCGCCACATCTTGGCTACACGACCGAACAGATGCTGCTGTGGGGCCACCTCCCCGGTACCGGCGAGGAGAGGTCGAGCGATCGATCCCACTCCGGGACGTCGTCTCCGAAAGCGCTGCCCGCGCAGGTACCGGAACTCGACACCCGCGTCGCTGACGGCGCGCGCGAAACGCGCATGGGCGGAGGTCGCGCCGACCCCGTGAAAAGCGAGGGCTGGTATTTTCCAGCTAGTTTTGTGCAGGAACAATTGCACACTTCACCAGAGCGACTTCTGGTGGTTGAAGTCATCGGCGACAGCATGGCGCCGACAATTGCCTCAGGCGAACGGGTGATTATCGATACTGGCCACGCCACACCGTCACCGGACGGGCTGTACGCTATTCGCGATCCCTTTAATTGGGTCATCGTGCGCCGGCTACAAGTGTTGCGCTCCAGCCGGCCGACGCGCCTGAAGGTTTTATCCGACAATCCGAAACACCCAAGCGAAGAAGCCCCGCTGGGAGAACTTGAGATTGCCGGCAAGGTGCTTTGCTGCCTGAAGCTGCTTTGAGGCAGGCGACGAAAGCACGCCCGCCGCCCTCACGACATCTGAAAATTGACGACCCGGATGTTGAGCTCGCGCGAACTCGCATAGGAACTTCGACTCCAAAGCCGGCGCATACGCCGAAACATCATAGAACACCCGGAAACCGTCGACGTGCTGGCGATAGAAGCGCTGGTCGCCACGATTGTGGCGGAATGAACGCTGCAGGGAAACTGAAATCGTGGAGGCAAGCGTCCAGACTCACGCCGGCTCGGGCTTGACGACGCGGATGTGAAGCTCGCGCAATTGCTTGGCGGTGACCTCGGACGGCGCCCCCATCAGCAGATCCTCGGCCCGCTGGTTCATCGGGAACAGCACGACCTCGCGCAGGTTTTCCTCCCCGCACAACAGCATCACGATCCGGTCGATGCCGGGCGCAATCCCGCCGTGCGGCGGTGCGCCCAGCGACAGTGCGTGCAGCATGCCGCCGAATTTCTGCTCCAGCACGCTTTCATCATAGCCGGCGATGGCGAATGCCTTCTTCATCACGTCGGGGCGATGATTGCGGATGGCGCCGGAGGAAAGCTCGATGCCGTTGCAGACGACATCGTATTGGATCGCCTTGAGGTCGAGAATTTTCTCTTTGTCGCCGGGATTGAGCGCAAGGAATTCTTCGGCCGGCAGGTTCGGCATCGAGAATGGGTTGTGGGAGAAGTCGATTTTCTTCTCCTCTTCGTTCCACTCATACATCGGAAAATCGACGATCCAACACAGCTCGAAGCGATTTTTGTCGATCAGGCTCAGGTCCTCGCCGATTTTCGTGCGCGCTGCGCCGGCGAACTTGAAAAAAGTCTGCGGCTCGCCGGCGACGAAGAACACGGCATCGCCGTCGCTCAATCCGAGTTGGACCTGTAATTTCTCGGTCCGCTCGGCGCCGAGATTGTTGGCGACGGGACCGCGGCCAACGGTGACGCCGCTATCGAGGGTATAAAAAATATAACCCAGCCCCGGCTGTCCCTCGCCCTGCGCCCACGAATTCATCCGGTCGCAAAAGGCGCGCGAGCCGCCGCGCGGCGCCGGAATCGCCCACACCGCGGCCTTTGCGCTAGTCTCAAGGGCGCGGGCGAAAATCTTGAAACCGGAGCCGCGAAAGATTTCGGACACATCCTGCATGACGATCGGGTTGCGCAAATCCGGCTTATCGGTGCCGTATCTCGCGATCGCCTCGCCGTAGGGAATACGCGGAAATTTCGCCGTCACCTTTTTGCCGCCGGAAAACTGCTCGAACACGCCGCGCATGACCGGCTCAACCGCGTCGAACACATCGTCCTGGGTGACGAAGCTCATTTCCAGGTCGAGCTGATAGAATTCGCCGGGAGAGCGGTCGGCTCGCGCATCCTCGTCGCGAAAGCACGGCGCGATCTGAAAATACCGGTCGAAACCGGAAATCATGATCAATTGCTTGAATTGCTGCGGCGCCTGCGGCAGCGCGTAGAATTTTCCCGGATGGAGGCGCGACGGCACGAGATAATCGCGCGCGCCTTCAGGCGACGAGGCGGTGAGAATCGGCGTCTGGAATTCGAAAAAACCCTGCTCCTTCATCCGCCGCCGGATCGAATCGATCACCTCACCGCGCTTCATGATATTCCGGTGCAGCCGCTCGCGGCGCAGATCGAGGAAGCGGTAGCGGAGCCTGATCTCCTCCGGGTATTCCTGATCGCCGAACACCGGCATCGGCAGCTCGGCGGCGCGTCCCAAAACCTCGATCTCGCGGATATAGACCTCGACCTCGCCGGTCGGCAGGTCGGGATTGTCGGTTCCCTCTGGCCGCCGCCGCACCTTGCCGTCGACGCGCACGACCCATTCCGCGCGCAGCGTTTCCGCCACCTGGAAAGCCGGGCTGTCGGGGTCGGCTACGACTTGCATGAGGCCGTAATGGTCGCGCAGATCGATGAACAGCACGCCGCCATGGTCGCGGATGCGATGGCACCAGCCGGAAAGGCGCACCTCACTCCCAATGTCGCTTGCGCGGAGCGCGCCGCACGTCTGGCTGCGATAGCGGTGCATTGTCGTTGCGTTCTCTCGAGAATCCTTGCGGCCGGAACGCGGAAAGCGCACGCGAAACCGCCTTTGTCAAGAACGGCACCCGCGGCGCGTATGGGCCTTCCCGTTCGGCCGGAAACGGCGGATAAAGCGCGGCATGGTCAAAGCACGAGTACGTACGCGATCACGCAAAAGTCCGGCAGCGCCGCGCCAAATGACGACCGGCGAAGCCGTGGTCGCCGCGCTTTCCGCTCACGGGCTCGACACGATCTACACGCTGCCGGGCGTCCATAACGACGATTTTTTCGACGCGCTCGCACGAAACGCAGCAACGATACGCACCGTGCATACCCGCCACGAACAGGGCGCAGCCTACATGGCGCTCGGCGCCGCGCTCGCGACCGGCAAGCCGCAGGCCTATTGCGTCGTCCCCGGGCCGGGCCTGCTCAACTCCTCGGCGGCTTTGCTCACCGCCTACGGCATGAATGCGCCGGTGCTTGCGCTCTTCGGGCAGATTCCGCAGGACGCCATCGGCCGCGGATTCGCGCACCTGCATGAAATTCGCGACCAGGCCGGCATCATCGCGCGGCTGGTCGACTGGTCGGCGCGCATTCGTTCGCCCGAAGAGGCGCCGCGCCTGTTGGCCAAAGCTATCCAATCGATGTTCGTTGGGCGTCCCGGCCCGGCGGCGCTCGAATGCGCGATCGATGTGTGGGGACGCTCCGGCGCCGTTCGTCCGGTCGCGCCGTTGCAAGTTCCGGAACCGCGTATCAACGAAGACGCCATCAAAGCTGCCGCCAAGCGTCTCGGCGCCGCCAAAAGGCCGCTGATCGTCGCCGGCGGCGGCGCTCAGGATGCGTCCGCCGAGGTCACACGGCTTGCGCGGCTGTTGCAAGCGCCGGTCCTATCGTATCGGCGCGGCCGTGGCGTTCTCGATGACCGCGATCCGCTTTCCGTCAATCTGCCGCTCGGTCGCGAACTATGGGCCGAAGCGGATGTCGTGCTCGGTGTCGGCACCCATCTACACATGCCGCTGCTGCACTGGGGAAGCGATCGCGATCTGGCAATTATCCGCGTCGACGCCGATCCGACGGAGCCGGCGCGCATCGCCAAGCCGAAGGTGGCGCTGACCGGATCTGCCGCCCCAATCCTGCGCCGGCTTCTTGACGTACTGCCGGCACACGACGCGCGGCGCGCCTCGCGCACGGACGAGATGCACGACCGTCATGCCCGCATGCGAAAGCGCCTCGCCAAGCTGGAGCCGCAGCTTTCCTATCTGGCGGCGATCCGCGCCGCGTTGCCCGAGGATGGCCTCTTCGTCGACGAGGTGACGCAGCTCGGCTTTGCCGCGCGCCTCGCTTTTCCGGTCTACCGGCCGCGTAGCTTTCTCTCGCCCGGCTATCAGGACAATCTCGGTTACGGTTTTGCCACCGCGCTTGGCGCGCAGAATGCGCGGCGCGACGTTCCGATCGTCGCGATCAGCGGCGATGGCGGCTTTCTCTTCACTGCGACCGAGATGGCGACCGCGATGCGCCACCGCATTCCCCTGGTGACGGTCCTCTTCAACGACGGCGCCTTCGGCAATGTCCGCCGCATCCAGGAGGAGCGCTTCGGCAACCGGCTCATCGCGAGCGATCTCGCTAATCCCGATTTCGTCGCTTTTGCCGAAAGTTTCGGCGCCGCGGCCATGCGTGCCAAGGGACCGACCGAACTGCGCCAAGCACTGAAAACCGCCATTGCGCGCCGCGATGGCCCAACCCTTATCGAAGTGCCGGTCAGCGCGATGCCGAGCCCCTGGGAGTTCATCCTTATGGGGCGGGTACGGGGGCGGAAGGGGTTGAGGCGCGCGGTCCGTTAGGACCGCACAGCGCCGCCTTGCCGACCCTCTTGCCGGCCTTGCCAGCCGAGCGGTATCTGACCCACACTGCGCCGCGACAATGGATTCCGCCGTCACATCCTCCACGCAGCCGATCACGACGACGTCGGAGCTCGCCGCCGTGTGCCGACGGATGGCATCGCACTCCTTCGTCACCGTCGACACCGAATTCCTGCGCGAGACCACCTACTATCCGCTGCTTTGCGTAGCGCAAATGGCCTCGCCCGACGAGGCCGTCGTCGTCGACGCGCTGGCACCCGGCATCGACCTCGGCCCCTTCTTCTCGCTGATGGCGGACGAAAAGGTCATGAAGGTCTTTCACGCCGCGCGGCAGGATATCGAAATCGTGTGGCACCTTGCCAAGCTCATTCCGCATCCCATCTTCGATACCCAGGTCGCGGCCATGGTGCTCGGCTACGGCGACTCCATCTCCTATGACCAGCTTGTGCAGCGCATTACCGGGGACGCGCTCGACAAATCGTACCGCTTCACCGATTGGACGCGGCGGCCGCTGTCCGACGCCCAGCTCTCTTACGCCGTCTCCGACGTAACGCATTTGCGCGACGTCTATCACGCGCTCGTCGACGACCTGGCCCGCCGCGGCCGCGCCGACTGGGTGCAGGAGGAGATGCATGTCCTGACCTCGGCCGACACCTATCGCATGGATCCGGAGAACGCCTGGCGGCGGCTCAAGACGCGCGTCCGCAAGCCTAGGGAGCTTGCCGTTCTCATCGAGGTGGCAGCCTGGCGTGAGCGCGAGGCTCAATCGCGCGACGTCCCGCGCTCGCGCGTGCTCAAGGACGAAGTGATCGCCGATATCGCCGTGCAGGCACCAACGACGATCGAGAAGCTGCGAAATTTGCGCTCGCTGCCCAAGGGTTTCGAGCGCTCGCGCTGGGGTGAGGCGATCGTCGAAGCGGTGTCGCACGGTCTTGACCGCGACGTTAAATCCCTACCGCGTCCGGCGCGCCTGCCGCCGTCGGCAAACGGCACGGCCGTCGTCGAGCTGCTCAAAGTGCTGCTGCGTATGATCTCGGAAAGCCATCACGTAGCCGCCAAGGTGATTGCCACGGTCGACGATCTCGAGCGTATCGCCGCCGACGATGCCGCCGATGTTCCCGCATTGACCGGATGGCGCCGCGAACTGTTCGGGGTAAAGGCGCTCGCGCTCAAGCGCGGCGACCTCGCGCTCGCGATCGAGAGAGGCAAGGTCGCGGCGGTCGAGCGCCGATGACTGTCCAATCTTGAAGAACGACCGGCTGGCTTACTTTCACACCTCCTTGGCGCCGAACTTTTTCGTACCGGCCCAAAGCGAATACAGGTAGCCGAGCAGCAGCACACCATAAGTCACAACAAGCACCCAGCCCGCTGGGCTCATGAGGTCGGAAAGCGTGGCCCAGACCGAGACCACGAAACCCAGAATGTAGCCGACCATGCCGCCAATCAGCAGCCCGCGCAACGCCGTCCAGTCGTGAGAATGCCTGACGAACCAATTGATCAAACCGAACTCTATCAACGTCAGGCCCAACAGCCTGAAACCCAACTCCGCGCCGGGACCGGGTGCAATGCCATAGGTGCCGATCACGGCGCTGGGAACCAGGAGCAGCCCGATTCCGTTCAGAATAGAAATCACCGCGATGACCAAAAAGAAGCGCTTTAGATTTTCCATATCGTTCCCCTTTTGCTACCGCCGGTCATGGACCAGCGGCTTTCCCCCATCGGGCGCCGACTATCGTCATTGAACCTTACGGCCAGGGCCGAGGCAACGTTCCGGACGGCATTGGTCGGTTATTTTTTGATGCATCTCCATGCCAGAATAGGATGATTTCATCCTGCTCTAAGTTTCTGATTTGTCGCGCGTCCGGACACAAAATCGGTATCCACTTTTGCTGGACGCGCTGTAGTGGCGCAGTCAGCCCATGAGCATGACCGGATCGCGCCCGATGAGGCGTGACAGCCCGCGCAGCCTGCTTAAGACTCGTTCGCCGCCGAGCGCGGCAAATTCGTCCGGAAGGCGGAGCGCAAGGCGATGCCGCTCCACCGCAAGCGGCGTTCTCGGCAACACCCCGGGCATTGCCGCCGACACGACATAAGCGAGCCGGAGCGCCGCCCCAAGAACGCGCGCGCGGTCGATCATTCGTGTAGAGGCAAGTTCGCGCAGCCGCGGCGAAAGCTCATCGTCCATCACCAGCCCGACGTGGCGGTAGAATACGGCGAGTGCCAGATAAGCCCGGCCGGGATGATCGATCGCGGTAAAACCACCGTGGGCGATGATGTTGAGGGATTGCTCGCCGCGATAGTCGGGGTGCGCCCGCCAGCCGATATCGGCAAGCAGGCACGCGGCGTGCCGCAGGCGGCGTTCCTCGCCGGGTTCGTCGAGACCCGAAGACGCCATAAAACGATTTGTCCAGTCGATCAGCTCTTCCCCGTGGCGTGGCGAACGGGAGCGCAATTGGTTGAGATCGCGCGCCGCCTCGATGAGCGCGTCTTTCTCTTTGTCCTTTTGCTTGAGCAGTGAATAAAGAAGTCCCTCGCGTACGCCGAGCGCCGAGAAGACAATCTGTCTCGGCCTGCCAAGGCGGATGACGTACTCGAGTACGAGCGCCGCATAGGCCAGCAGCGGCCGCCGCGCATTCGCGACCACTTCGATATTGGAAAGTGTCTCGACGTCCACCCGATGCACCAGCCGGGCGAATTCAAGCGCCTCATCGGCGGCAATCGCGTAGCCGTGCATGACGTGCAGCGGATAGCCGGTTTGCCACATGTGAAGCCGCGCCAGCGCCCGCCACGTGCCGCCGACCGCGTAGAAGCTGCGGCCTTCGCACTCCCTGAGCACCGGCAGGGCGCCAAGCGTCTTCTTGACGAACTTTTCCGCCTTCTTGAGAGACTTCGCCGAGATGTCGGCCAAGGCAAGACCCCCAAGCGGCCGGGTCAAACCGCGCCGCGCGCGCGTTCCGTGGACGTCGATGAGTTCGAGCGAGCCGCCGCCGAGATCGCCGACCACTCCGTCCGCCTGATGCACGCCGGAGATCACGCCGAGCGCCGTCAGCTCCGCCTCGCGCGCGCCCGAGAGTACGTCGATTTTCGTCCCTATGATCCGTTCGGCGAGCTTGATGAAGGCGGGGCCGTTCTTTGCGTCGCGGCAGGCGGCAGTGGCGATAGCCAGAGTACGATTCACGCCCATGGTCGTACATAGCGCGCGGTAGCGCTTGAGCGCTGACAGCGCGTGCTCGACGGCATCGGCGGCGAGCAATCCGGTCGTCTGCACCTCACGGCCGAGACCGCACAGTGCTTTCTCGTTGAACAGTGCCGTCGGACTGCGAGAAAAGCGTTCATAGACCACGAGCCGCACGGAGTTGGATCCGATATCGACGACGGCCACGGGCGGACCGTGATTAAGGCGTCCGGGGGCGTCTTCGATCTTTGCGCGGCTCATTTTCTGATTCAGTGCAGGGCAAGAGCTGGGGAGACATTCCGCCGGCGCTTATATCCGCTCCGGGCGGCGCAGACGCGGGACAGAACCCTTGGGCGACTTGCCCCGCCCGGACAGGCTTGGATTGGTCATGAAGTAGGTATGGGTGTTGAACTTTTCCTCGTCCGCACCGGGCTTGATGCGCGACGATGTGCCATCGGCGAGCAACTGCCAGCTTTGCTCGTTGTCCTTGAGGTTGGCCACCATGATCTGATCGAGCACCTGTTCGTGAACCGTCGGATTGACGATCGGGCAAAGCACTTCGACGCGACGATCAAGATTGCGTGGCATCATATCGGCGGAGGAGATGTAGAGAGCGGCCTTTCGATGCGGCAAAGCGTGACCGGAGCCGAAACAATAAATGCGGCCGTGTTCGAGGAAACGGCCGACGATCGACTTGACGCGGATATTCTCGGAAAGTCCGGCAACACCCGGTCGCAGGCAGCAGATGCCGCGCACAACAAGCTCGATCGCCACGCCGGCGCTGGACGCCTGGTAAAGCGCATCGATGATGTCCGGATCGACGAGTGAATTCATTTTCATCCAGATGGCCGCGGGGCGACCAGCCATGGCGTTCGCGATCTCCTCTTCGATGTGCTCGTGGATGCGCTTGCGCAAAGTCAGCGGCGACACCGCAATGCGTTCAAGCTCGGCCGGTTCAGCATAGCCGGTCACGTAGTTGAACACGCGCGCGACGTCGCGGGCGATGACGGGATCGGCGGTGAAATACGACAGGTCGGTATAGATGCGCGCGGTCACCGGATGATAGTTGCCGGTACCGACATGCACGTAGGAAGCCAGCGCAGTTCCCTCGCGGCGGACGACAAGGGAGAGCTTGGCATAAGTCTTGAGCTCGAGGAATCCGTAAACGACCTGCACGCCGGCGCGTTCGAGATCGCGCGCCCAACGGATGTTGGCCTCCTCGTCGAAGCGCGCCTTCAGCTCGACCACCGCCGTGACGGATTTGCCGGCCTCGGCGGCTTCCGCCAGCGTTTTGACGATCGGAGAATCGGCAGACGTGCGATAAAGCGTCTGCTTGATGGCGACGACGTCGGGATCGCGCGTCGCCTGATGTAGGAAATCCACCACCACGTCGAATAACTCGTAGGGGTGGTGGACGATGAGATCCTTCTGCCGGATCGCCGCAAAGCAATCGCCACCATGATCACGGATGCGGTCCGGATAGCGGGGTGTGTAGGGCACGAATTCGAGGTCCGGCCGGTCGAGGCTGGCGAGCTGCGACATTTCATTGAGCGCCAACACCCCATCGACCTTGAACACGCCGTCGTCTGTGGCGTCGAGCGCACGCTGCACGAAGCGCTGCAACTCCACCGGCATGTTGGCCTCAATATCGAGCCTGATCACCGAGCCGCGACGCCGACGCTTGAGCGCGGTTTCGAACAGCCGCACCAGATCTTCCGCCTCTTCGAGGATTTCCAGTTCGGAGTCGCGGATGACCCGGAACGCGCCCACACCTTTGACCGTGTAGCCGGGGAACAGCTTGCCGATGAAAAGGCTGGTCGCGCCTTCCACCGAAATCAGCCGCACTTCCCCCCCGTCCCCCGCCTGGGGCAGCCGAACGAACCGTTCGATGCGGTTGGGCATACGGATCAGCGCATTCATCGCCTTGCCGTCCTTGGCGCGCGCGAGCTGCAGGGCGATGGAGAAACCAAGGTTGGGAATGAACGGGAACGGGTGCGCCGGATCGACGGCGAGCGGGGTCAGCAAGGGGAAAACGTGGGAAAGAAAATAATCTTCGAGCCAAGGCTTTTCCGCCTTGGCGATGTCGGCGCCATCCACGAGGGCGATACCGACGCCGCCGAGCGCAGCGCGCAGTTCGCGCCACTGCGCCTGCTGATCCTCCACGAGAAGCAGTACAGCTTCGGCGATGCGAGCAAGTTGCTCCGCCGGCGTCAATCCCTCCGGGCTCTTCGTGCCGATGCCGGCGCGGACCTGCGCCCGCAGGCCGGCGACGCGCACCATAAAGAACTCGTCGAGGTTGTTCGCCGAGATCGATAGAAACCGCAACCGCTCGAGCAGCGGATGTTCGCGGTTGGCGGATTCCTCGAGAACGCGGCGGTTGAAATTGAGCCAGGACAGTTCGCGGTTGATGAAGCGCTCCGGACTGGCGGCCAACGCGGAAGCTTCGTGCCGCTCAGCCGGCTCGGCGAGCCGCATCGGGGCGGACAGTCGGTGCGCTTGGCGATTCTCAAGCGCGACGGCGGCGGTTTGGCCGCGCTCAGCCATCACTGCTCCTTGCCCCTCGAGCTTCAAAGTCGCCGTCCTCTGTAACAATTCGATGAATTAACAGCGTCCAGATAAGGCGGCGCGGTAACGGTCACGTCAAGCCTGCACCGCGCGCGGCTTGCGCGCCTCTAAAGCCTCTTTGGCGTGAAAATCCAAACTTTACAATCCCTTAGCGACTGGTGCGGCCGAGCCGCCACCCGGCCCGCGGCGCACCAGGGCGGTGCAAACCAAAACGGCCGGGGCACTCCCCGGCCGTTTCGCTGTTTATCCCGCGCCTGGTCGACATCAGGCAAGGTCGAAGCGATCGGCGTTCATCACCTTGGTCCACGCCCCGACGAAGTCTTTCGCAAACTTCTCCTTCGCGTCCGCGCATGCATAGACTTCCGCGAGGGCCCGCAATTGCGAGTGTGAACCGAAGATCAGGTCGACCCGCGTGCCGGTCCACTTCACCTCGTTCGTCTTCCGGTCGCGCCCTTCGAACACGCCGTCGGACCCAGCAGACGGCTGCCATTGCGTGCGCATGTCGAGCAGGTTGACGAAGAAATCATTCGTCAGTGTGTCCGGCTGCTTGGTAAAGACGCCATGCTTGGACTGCCCGGCATTTGCGCCGAGGACGCGCAGGCCGCCGACGAGGACTGTCATCTCTGGCGCGGTCAGCGTCAGCAATTGCGCCCGATCCACCAACAGCTCCTCGGCGGACATGAGCTGCTTGCCGCGGAGATAGTTGCGGAAGCCGTCAGCCGTCGGTTCGAGCGGCGCGAAGGATTCGACGTCCGTTTGCTCTTGCGACGCGTCCGTGCGGCCGGGCGCGAAGGAAACCGTCACGTCGTGCCCGGCCTTTTTCGCGGCCTGCTCGACGGCGGCAGAGCCGCCGAGAACAATCAGATCGGCGAGCGACACTTTCTTGCCGCCGCTTGCCCCGCCGTTGAACGTCTTCTGAACGCCCTCGAGGGTCTTCAGCACCTTTGCCAATTGGGCAGGCTGGTTGACGTCCCAATCCTTTTGCGGGCTGAGACGGACGCGCGCCCCGTTCGCCCCGCCGCGCTTGTCGGAGCCGCGGAAGGTTGCCGCCGAGGCCCAAGCGGCCCCGACCAGCTCGGAGATGGAAAGTCCCGAGGCGAGGATCTTGGCCTTGAGATCGGCGATGTCCTTGGCGTCGATCAGCTTGTGATCGACGGCGGGGACGGGGTCCTGCCAAATCAGCTCCTCCGCCGGGACCTCCGGGCCGAGATAGCGTGCGCGCGGGCCCATGTCGCGGTGCGTGAGCTTGAACCACGCGCGGGCAAACGCTTCCGCGAACTGATCCGGATGCTCGTAGAAGCGCCGGGAAATCTTGTCGTAGACCGGATCCATCCGCAGAGAGAGGTCCGTGACCAGCATAGTTGGCGCATGACGCTTCGACGGGTCGAAGGCGTCGGGAATCGTGGCTGCGTCGCCTTTCGCCTTGAACTGATACGCACCAGCCGGGCTCGTCGTCAGCTCCCATTCGTATTTGAACAGGTTCTCGAAGAAGCTGTTGCTCCACTTCGTCGGCGTCGTGGTCCAGGTGACTTCCGGGCCGCCGGTGATCGCGTCTTTACCTTTGCCCGTGCCATAGCGGCTCCTCCAGCCGAGGCCCATCTCCTCGATAGGCGCAGCTTCTGGCTCGGGACCGACAAGCGCCGCATCGCCTGCGCCATGGGTCTTGCCGAAGCTGTGTCCGCCGGCGATGAGCGCAACCGTTTCCTCGTCGTTCATCGCCATGCGCTTGAAGGTCTCGCGAATGTCGATGCCAGCGGCGATCGGATCCGGCTTGCCGTTCGGCCCATTCGGATTCACGTAGATGAGGCCCATCTGCACGGCGGCAAGCGGATTCTCGAGCTGGCGGTTGCCGGTGTAGCGCTCATCGCTATGAGGATCAGGGAACCAAACCTTCTCCTTGCCCCAGTACACGGCTTCGTCAGGCTCCCACACATCGGCGCGACCGCCGCCGAAGCCGAATGTCTTGAAACCCATCGATTCGAGCGCGACATTGCCGGCGAGGATCATCAGGTCGGCCCAGGAGATTTTCCGGCCGTATTTCTGCTTGATCGGCCACAAGAGCCGGCGCGCCTTGTCGAGGTTCGCATTGTCTGGCCATGAGCTGAGGGGCGCGAAGCGCTGCTGGCCGGCGCCCGCGCCGCCGCGGCCGTCACCGATGCGGTAGGTGCCGGCGCTGTGCCATGCCATGCGAATGAAGAGCCCCCCGTAATGGCCGAAATCCGCCGGCCACCAGTCTTGGCTGTCCGTCATCAGCGCGGCGAGATCTTTCTTCAGCGCTTTGAAGTCGAGTTTCTTGAACTCTTCGGCGTAGTTGAACGCCTTGCCCATAGGATCGGACTTGGGAGAGTTCTGGTGGAGCACGCCAATGTTCAGCTGGTTCGGCCACCAGTCACGATTCGTAAAGCTCGTGTGCATGACCGGGCATTTGCCCGCGCTCTTGTCGTCAGTCTTTGCGTCCATGTGTCTCTCCGAGGGTGTTCTCTAATTTTCCTCGCGTTGTTCCGTATGGAACAATATTAATTCCGAGGTGTGTCGGCGACCGGCGCGCCGGCGGTCGTGGCCCGTGCGAACTTACCGGCCATATTCCCCACCTCGCTTCAATGGCGGCATGGGGGTGCGTCAAGTTTTAGGCGGCTTTGGGGATAAGGTCCAGTCGTATTGATTACAGGAGGTGATAAGCCTAGCTTATCGAAGTGATCACCTTGCGCCAGCTTCGCTATTTGGCCGCGCTCGCGCGCCACCGGCATTTCGGCAGGGCGGCGGAGGATTGTTCCGTGACCCAACCCGCATTGTCGATGCAAGTGCGCGAGCTGGAGCGAGAGATTGGAGCCGAACTCGTCGAGCGGCGCGCGGGAGATATCGCGCTGACCGAAACCGGCCTCGAAGTGGCGCGACGCTCCGAGCACATTCTTGCCGCTACCCACGATCTAATCGACTTCGCCCGTCACCGCGGAATACTCGCCGGCAAGTTCAGCCTCGGCATCATCCCCACGCTGGCGCCTTACGTCCTCCCGCGGGTGCTGCCTTCGTTGCAGGCCGCGTATCCGGAGCTACGTCCGGAAATTCGCGAGACCCAAACCAAGACGCTGCTCCATGAGCTTGGCGGCGGCGATCTCGACGCCGTCTTGCTCGCGATGCCGACCGAAGGTGCCGACGTGGAGACGTTGGGTCTGTTTAACGATCCGTTCCTGCTCGCTCTTCCGGCCACAGATCCGTTGCCGGCACGCGGTCGCGTTGCGGTCGACGACGTGGATCAGCGCCGGCTCATCCTCCTTGAGGAAGGACACTGCCTGCGCGACCAGGCGTTGGCATTCTGCGGGACTGCAAACAGCGACGCGCCGGCCAGTCTTGGCGCAACGTCGTTGACGACCGTGATGCAGATGGTCGCAAACGGCTACGGGGTGACGTTGTTGCCGGAAGTTGCGGCCAGCGTCGAGGTTCGCGACAGGAGGGTCAAGCTCTTGCGCTTTGTCGAACCGGAACCGGCGCGCACGATCGGATTGGCCTGGCGACGCACTTCGCCACGTAAGCGCGATTTCGCGGCGTTGGGCAAGATCATCCGCGAGACGCTTGGCCGCTCAGGGTGGAACGACGCCACCCCGAAAGATCTCCGCGGCGAGCGCGCGCGTCGGCGGACGCCTTCGCCGTAACGCCTCGTTGTCGAGCGCGATCACTGCTGCGCGGGCGGCGGCGAAGGAGCGCTCTATGTGGGTGGACAGATAGCCTACGACGCTGTCGCCAAGCATCAATTGACGATCCGCGGCAAGCTTGACGATCACCGCGCGCAGCATGGCATCGTCGGGAGTTTGCAATGTTATGACCGGCAAAGCGCGCAGCCGCGAAGCGAGGTCGGGAACCGTAACAGGCCAGCTGGCAGGCGCAGAGCGGGCAGTAAAGAGCAGAGACGCCTTCTCCTCGCGCGCGAGGTTGATGAGATGAAACAGCGCACGGTCGTTGGACCCGGTCGAGGCGTCCTCGACGACCAGCGTTCCGGTCGCGAGCGCCGCCGGAACCTCCGCCTCATGAATTCCGCGGGCGGAGATGACCCGCGCACCCGCTGCGGCCGCCCATATCATCGCCAGATGCGTCTTGCCGGAACCCTCGGGTCCAACAAGAGCAAGTGCGTTCGCGGGCCAATCCGGCCAAGAGTTCGATGAGCTGGAGCGGCGCCTCGTTGCACGGCCCGGACAGAAAATCCTCGCGCCCATAGCTTTCGAGATGGTCGAGCGCGAGCGCGAGCTGGCGCGGGTGATATGGCATGGCGGCTTAAGTCGGCCCGGGTCCGACGTAGAGCGGGCTTGCCCGGTAACGCCGCAACGCGAACCGCGTCAATACACCGGCCGCCGCCGCGAGCGGCACCGCGAGCAAGAGGCCGACAAAGCCGAACAAATATCCGCAGGCGAGCAGCGCAAAGATCAGCCAAACCGGATGCAGCCCAACGCTCTCGCCCACGAGTTTCGGCGACAGCACGTTGCCTTCGAGGAACTGACCGACAAGAACAATGCCGACGATAACGAGAATGTGCGTCCAGTCAGGATAGAATTGCGCCAGCGCCACGCACAGCGAGACCACAAGGGCGGTCAACGAGCCGACATAGGGAATGAATGTGAGAAATCCGGAAACGACGCCGATCAGGATGCCATAATTCAATCCCGCTACTGTCAATCCGATTGCGTAGTAGACGCCGAGGATCACGCACACGGTGAGCTGGCCGTGCAAATAGCCCGAGAGCGCGCTATCGATTTCGCGCACGAGGCCGTGCACGGTCGCGCGTTGCCGCAGGGGGATCAGGTCGTCGAACGAGGCGACGACGCGGTCCCAGTCCAAAAGCAGATAGAAAGTCACGACCGGGGTGATGAACATCAGCGAGAACAGGGAAAGCAGCGCCGCCCCCTTGGTCCACAGGGTAGGGAGCATGCCGGTCAAATACCCGATGGATTTGTTCATCAGATCGGCCGCCGACTTCTCATTTGCTGCCGCTGTGCCGCCGACGATGCTCTTGACCCATGAATTGCTCGAACTGGTGACCAGAGACTGTATTTGCTCCACATAGCCGGGAACCCTCTCGATCAAGGCCGCAAATTGCTCGACGAGAATCGGAGCGACGAGAACAATCGCGCCGACGAACACGATCACGAAGCCCGCGAGAATAACCAGCGCGGCAACGAGGCGGTTCATGCCGTGTTTGGTGAGCCGGTTGGCCAGCGGATCGAGCACGTAGGCCAGCGCCGCCCCGGCCACGAAGGGCAAGAGCACATGATGCAACAGCCACAGCAGGCTGACGAAGACCAGGAAGGCGGCGATCCAGAACACGATGTGCCGCTCCAACCGCATCGCGCGCACCCTGGCAAACTTTTCTCGCTAGTGCCCCGCTCCGACCGAGTTCATGTGGCGGAGCCAATCCGCGAGATAGAAGGCGATTGAGAGCAACGTCAAGAGAGCGACCAGACCGATGGCGACCTTCGAGGCCAGATTGGCGTCGAAACGGAAACCCTGCTCGGCCAGCACCAATGTCGCGAGCAAGATTTGCGCCACAGTGTTCAGTTTCGATACCGGGAGCGGCCGCACCGGCATCGGCCTGCCCACCAGCCAAGACAGCATGAAGCCGGAGATGATCATGATGTCGCGCGAAACGACGAGGATGACCAGCGAGATCGGCAGCGCGCCGGCGACGCAGAGCGCGACGTAGATCGACACGATCAACGCCTTGTCGGCCAAGGGATCGATGAGGGCGCCGAGCTCGCTAGCCATGTGGAAGCGCTTGGCGAGGAAGCCGTCGACCGCGTCGCTGATCCCGGCCGCCAGGAAGAGAAAAAAAGCAGCCCGCATCTCCCCCGACGTGATCGCCCAGACCACGATCGGCACTAAAATGATGCGCCCCAAAGTGACAAGGTTTGGAATACTCAAACGAATGCCCCGGCTCGTAAGGCCTTCTTTATAGCCGCCCGGCCGCGCTTGCGCACCCGGCGATTCCGACGTAGGAGGCGCCGAGCAGCCTGGTCCCGCCGGGGTAAGGGGCATTCGCCAATTGGTGAATCCGTGAAAGAAGGACGCTACGCGGCTGCCGGTGTCGATATCGACGCCGGCAATCGTATGGTGGATTTGATCAAGCCGCTACTGCGCCGGACCGCCCGCGCGGGCGCGGACGCGGAAATCGGCGGCTTCGGCGGCTTGTTTGATCTCAAGGCGGCTGGCTTCTCGGATTCAATCCTCGTCGCGGCGACCGACGGTGTAGGCACCAAGGTCAAGATCGCGGTCGAGACCTCACGTCACGACACCATCGGCATCGATCTCGTCGCCATGTCGGTGAACGACCTCGTGGTGCAGGGAGCCGAGCCGCTATTCTTTCTCGATTACTTCGCCTGCAGCAAGCTCGATCCGGAAGTTGGTGCTGCGGTCGTCACGGGCATTGCGGCGGGCTGCCGTGAATCCGGCTGCGCCCTGATCGGCGGCGAGACCGCGGAAATGCCGGGCATCTATCAACACGGCGATTACGATCTTGCCGGCTTCGCCGTCGGCGCGGTCGCGCGTGACGCGCTGTTACCGCGCACAGACATCGCGCCGGGCGATGTGGTGATCGGCCTTGCTTCGTCGGGTGCGCATGCAAATGGCTTTTCTTTGGTACGAAGGATCGTCGCCGGTTCCGGACTGCCGTGGGACGCTCCCGCTCCGTTCGAGCGCGCGCGAAGCTTGGGCGAAGTCTTGCTGACGCCGACGAGGCTTTATGTGCGTTCGTGCCTCACTACGATCCGCAAGATCAAGGCGATCAAGGCGCTCGCCCACATCACCGGCGGCGGCTTTATCGAGAATATCCCGCGGGTGCTGCCGCGGGGACTTTCCGTCTCACTGGACTTGGACCGCGTGCCCATCCTTCCTGTTTTCAAATGGCTCGCCACGTCGGGCGACGTGAGCGAACAGGAGATGCTGCGCACCTTCAATTGCGGCGTCGGCATGGTGGCGGTCGTGGACGCGAACGCTGCCACTGCCGCGATCGAAGAATTCACCGGAAACGGCGAGATCGCCGTGCGCTTGGGAGAGGTGATTGCGACGAACGGAAATACGCGCGTCGAGTTTCGCGGACACCTCGATCTTTCGTCGTCAAATGCATGAAGAAACGCGTCGCCATTTTGATTTCCGGACGCGGATCAAACATGGCGGCCCTGATCGAGGCGGCGGCGGCGAAAGACTATCCGGCCGAAATCGCGGTTGTCGTTTCCAACCGTCCCGATGCGCCGGGCCTCGCGCGCGCGCGCGATGCCGGCATCGCGACCGCGGTCGTCGATCACACACAGTTTGGTGCCGACCGTGAGGCGTTCGATCGCGCGCTTGATGAAAAGCTTCGCACGCAGCGGATCGATCTGGTCTGCCTTGCCGGATTCATGCGGCTGCTGACGCCGTGGTTTGTAAAGCGCTGGAGCGGCCGGATGCTCAATATCCATCCGTCGCTCCTGCCGCAATTCAAGGGGCTTCATACTCACCGCCGGGCGCTCGAAGCCGGTGTGAAACGACACGGCGCGACCGTGCACTTCGTCGTGCCGGAAATGGATGCGGGACCGATCGTGGCGCAAGGTTCGGTCGCAGTGCGCGAGGGCGACACCGAAGCAACGCTGGCCGAGCGCGTACTCGAAATCGAGCACCAAATCTACCCCCGCGCGCTACGAGCAGTGGCCGAAGGTAGGACAGAGTCCTAGCCTGTTCGGCAGAGCGGAACGCCGCGCCAGGCACAGAAATGCCCCGGCGAAATGATCGAGGCTACGCGGTGCGGAAATTCGTCGGTATCCGCTTAAGCAACCTTGAGATTCTCGGCGGAAGTCCGGCCGCGATTGCTCACGAGCTCGTACTCGACCTGCTGGCCCTCATTGAGCGTACGCAGACCGGCGCGCTCCACGGCCGAAATGTGGACGAACACGTCCTTGTCGCCGGTCTCTGGTTTAATAAACCCGTAGCCCTTGGTCGGATTGAACCACTTGACGGTGCCCTTTTGCATCGTCTGTCTCCTCAGTCACTCCATATGTCGTCGAAGGCGCACACAGCCGCCGCACGCCGCGTACAGATCGCCGCGCTCACGCCACAAGCCAGATTTTGGGGGAAGTTCCAAACGTCGTGTCGCCCAAGACATCGTCAAAGACATTGCCAAGATCGCACCGGCCGCAAGGCCAAAATCCGGTTGCGATTGGAAACAAACGGACAAATACGGCGCAAGCATGGCTGCGGCGGCGGACCGCGCATGCGCGGATCAACGTTGCGCGAAAGTCGCGCGACGACGTCCGTGCAATCTGGCGCTAATAAACTTTCGCATCAATGCGGCGCTTTTTCGCGCCGACGCATGAAACCGCCCGCTGCGATCGTCAGCAACACTCCAGCACCGGCGGCAAGCATCACCGCCTGAGCAGCGAAACGTTCGCCGATACCGGCCGCCAGAAAACCGGAAATTACAGGATCGGTCGCAATCATCTCGCCGGCGATCCATCCCAGCAACGCCGAACCAGCCCAGGTGAGGATCGGGAAGCGGTTGAGCAGCGAGATGATGATTGCCGTACCAATCACGAGCAGCGGTATCGATCCAGCAAGTCCAATGATGAGCAAAGCAAGATTTCCTCGCGCCGCCGCCGCGATCGGAAGGATATTATCGATGCTCATCACGACGTCGGCAACGACGATAATCGACACGGCGCCCCACAAATGCGCGGCAGGTTCGACTTCGCTCTTTCCCGCTTTCTCCGGCACCAACAGTTTGGCTGCGATGTAAAGCAGCGCCAATCCGCCGATCAGCTTCAGGTAGGGAAGCTGCATGAGTTGGCTGACCACCCCGGTCAATACGATGCGCAGCATCACGGCGAGGCTGGCGCCGACAACGATGCCCCATTTCCTTTGGCGCGGCGGCAATCCACGGCAAGCGAGCGCAATCACCATGGCGTTGTCGCCGGAGAGCAGAACGTCGATCAATAGAATCTGGAGAACACCGATCCAGAAAACGGCCCCCGCGTCGCCCCAATGCGCGGGACTTAAATATTGCGCGATGGAACCCAAAGGCCACTTCCCATTTCTCGCCGCCCACGAGCTGGCGGCGGCTGGACACACGTGGGCAGCGCAGTCGGGTTCTTCGAGTGGCGCCCGTCAATCGGCACGCAGCGCGCGAAAAGCGACGCTCGTTTAGCCGACGATATCTTTACCGCTGAAGAACTGCGCGGTCTCCTTCTGGGCGTTTTCGGCGGAATCGGAGCCGTGCACGGAGTTTTCGCTGATCGATTTGGCGAAGGCTTTGCGAATAGTGCCTTCGGCAGCCGTCGCAGGATCCGTCGCGCCCATGAGATCGCGATAGGCTGCGATTGCATTTTCGCCCTCGAGGACTTGAACGACGACCGGTCCCGAAATCATGAAATCGACGAGTTCGCCGAAAAAGGGCCTTTGGCGGTGGACCGCGTAGAACGTCTCGGCTTGCGGACGGCTGATCATAACCCGCCGCTGCGCAATGATGCGTAGTCCCGATTTCTCGATCATCGCGTTGATCGCGCCCGTCAGGTTGCGGGCCGTTGCGTCGGGCTTGAGGATCGAAAATGTTCGCTCGATCGCCATCAAATTATCCTTCTGGAAATCGCCGGGTGGGGCTGGAAGTGCGCGGCTTATAGCGATGGCTTGTCGTTCCGGCAAGCCGCGCGGCGCGCCGCTCGCGAGTCTGGATTTTTCCATTTGAACCGAACGCCGATTACGACTTGTCTCCGGTTTTCTGCGGCGCGGCGGTTTTGGCGTCCGGCTTCTTCTTGGCGGTCTGCTTTTTTTGCGGCTGCGGCAACGGCGGCAGCTCGACGCGGTCCATTTCCGAAAGCCGGCCGTCCGCGAAACGATAAAGGCCAGGCCTCGGCCCGCCTCTGAAGGTCAAAGCGACGCTGCGCAACCCGTTCGGATTTCGGCCAATGTTGACGGCCGTCGGCTGACCTAGGCGCGAGACGACCTCGCATTCGCTCATGCCGAGGGCGACGCCGGCACCTAACAGGGAACCCTGGTCCGGCGGCGCCGCAGCGTCCGAGCTGGAAGCGCCCGCAGCGGGCGATTGCGGCGCCGGCGCGACATATCTCGGGCACGCGCCGTTGGCGTCGACAAGATCATTCGCGGTGACGGGCCGGGCATGTTTCGCTTCGTCGAGGCTGGAATAGGTGTAGTTGAGGTTGTTGCCGAACGCATTAAACGGCTTCGAGAATATCGTGCTCGTATCGTCGGCGCAGCCGCTGAGGCAAAGGGCGATGGTCAGCACGGCAAATGCCGCGGCGCTATTTGATCGCCCGAACACTCTGGCATCCGTCGTCATAGCAATCAGCCAGCATTGCAGTGTGCGCCGGTTTGTGTTGCGGTTGTGGCGCAAGGCCCCGTGCGCGATGCCTTCCGCCGCCACTCGGCCTGCTATGGCCTAAAGCATGCTACAGCGACATTGCAGGTTATGGAATGAATCGGGTAAAGGTTAAAAAAACGATGAAGGGGATAGGTATTTGGCCACGATCGCCGGTGGCGCCGGTTAACCTCCATTTGTGACCTGCATCACAGACCCTTCCTTAAGCCGGCACGAAACTAACATCCGCTCCATCGTGGGCCCACAAGGCGAGTTCACAACCCCCCTGGGGATCATTCATGCAACTGCAATTCGTCGGCTGCGGCGATGCATTCGGATCGGGTGGACGTTTCAATACCTGTTTTCATCTCGTGGGAAAACATATCAATGCGCTGATCGATTGCGGTGCGAGCTCGCTCATCTCGATGAACAAGCTCGCGATCGATCGCAACGAGATCGAAGTCATCTTCCTCACGCACTTCCACGAAGATCACGCCGGCGGCTTGCCCTTCTTCATGCTCGAGGCCAACTACGTGCTCAAGCGCAAGCGCGCGCTCACCGTCGTCGGGCCGCCCAGCCTTACATCGCGCTACGAAGGGATCATGGAAGCCGCGTTTCCCGGCAGCAAGAACCTGGATTTACAGTTCCCCTTGCATCTGCGGGAGCTTGAGATCGGCAAGCGCACCGAGGTCGGAGCGCTCCGGGTCACCTCGTTTCACGTCGTGCACGACGAACGTGCCGGACCCTGCCTCGGATTTCGCTTCGAAGCCGAAGGCAAGGTGCTCGCTTTCTCTGGCGACACCGAATGGACCGGCACGGTCATCGACATCGGGTACGAGGCGGATCTCTTCATCTGCGAGGCCTACACGCGCGATAAGCCGATCGCCACGCACATGGCGCTGTCGTCGCTCGAGCAGCACCTCGACGAGATTCGCCCAAAGCGTCTGATCCTCACGCACATGAGCAACGACATGCTGGCACAGCGCGCCGAACTTCGGTTCGAAACCGCCGAGGACGGGATGATCGTCAAGGTGTAGTTCAAGCCGAGGCAGCGGGCTTGACCAGCTTTTTGATCGCAGCAAGTGCTGCCGGCCCCGCGTCGCCGTTGGGTCCGCCGCCCTGCGCCATGTCCGGCCGTCCGCCCCCGCCCTTGCCGCCAAGCTCAACGACACCGGCCTGAACCATCTGCACGGCATTGTTTGTGCTGGTCAGATCATTGGTGACGCCGACGACGAGCGCCGCTTTGCCGTCGGCGTCGTTGGCAACAAGGATGACGACGCCGGAGCCAAGCTTCTTCTTTCCCTCGTCGGCGAGGCTCCGAAGATCCTTCGCCTCAACTCCGGTCAAAGCCTTCGCCATGACCTTGACGCCGCCGACGCTCTCGACGCCATCGTCGCCGATGGCGGAACCGCGACCGCCGCCCATGGCAAGCTTCTTCTTCGCCTCCGCCAGTTCGCGTTCGATCCGCTTGCGCTCGTCGAGAAGCGCTGCGACCCGGGCCGGCATCTCCTCGATCGGCACACGCAATTCCGAAGCCGTGGCCTTGGCCAGCCGCGCAAGATTGTTGGCGTTGGCCCGCGCAGCCTGCGCCGTGAGCGCCTCGATGCGGCGTACGCCGGCGCCGACGGCAGCCTCGCCGACGACGGAGATGGTGCCGATGTCGCCGGTGCGGTTGACATGGGTGCCGCCGCACAATTCGACCGACCAGCCTATCGTGTTGCCGCCACCTTCGCCCATGGCGACCACACGCACCTCGTCCCCGTATTTCTCGCCGAACAGAGCCCGCGCACCGGAGGCGATGGCGTCGTCGCGGCTCAACAGCCGCGTGATCACCGGCGTATTCTGCAGCACGATGCCGTTGGCGATATCCTCGACACGCTCGATCTCATCGGGGTTCATCGGCTTTGGATGCGAGAAATCGAAACGCAGGCGGTCCGGCGCGACCAGCGAACCTTTCTGCGCCACGTGATCGCCTAGCACCTGGCGGAGCGCCTCGTGCAGCAAATGCGTCGCCGAATGATTTTGCCGGATTGCAGCGCGCCGGCTATGATCCACATTCAAATCAAGTGGGGCACCGACTTTGAGCGTGCCTTTCTCGACGGCGCCGAAATGCACGAACAGATCGCCGGCACGCTTTTGCGTATCGGTCACGGCAAAACGCACGCCGTCGCCCGTCATCACGCCGAAGTCGCCGACCTGGCCGCCGGATTCGGCGTAAAATGGCGTTTGATTCAGAACCACTGCGCCGCTCTCGCCTTTCGCAAGAGCGTCTACTTCCTTGCCGTCGCGAAGAAGCGCGACAACGACCCCTGCCGCGGTCTCGGTCTCATAGCCGAGGAAGTCGGTGGCGCCGAGCTTCTCGCGCAACGTAAACCACACCGCTTCGTCAGCCGACTCGCCCGATCCCGCCCAGGAGCCGCGCGCCTTCTCGCGCTGGCGCTCCATCGCATCGGTGAACGACGTGATGTCGACGCCGATGCCGCGCGACTTGAGCGCATCCTGTGTCAGGTCGAGCGGAAAGCCGTAGGTATCGTACAGCGTGAACGCGGTGACGCCGTCGAGCATGTCGCCTTTCTTCAGCGACTTGCTCTCCTCGTCGAGGATCGCGAGGCCCCGTTCCAGCGTCTTGCGAAAGCGGATTTCCTCAAGCTTGAGCGTCTCCGTGATCATCCCGTCGGCACGGTGCAGTTCGGGATAGGCCTGCCCCATCTCGCGCACCAGCGACGGAGCCAATCGCCACATCAGCGGATCCTTCGCGCCGAGAAGCTCGGCGTGCCGCATGGCGCGGCGCATGATGCGGCGTAGCACGTAGCCGCGCCCCTCGTTCGAGGGCAAGACGCCGTCGGCGATCAGAAACGAACTGGCGCGCAAATGGTCGGCAATGACACGGTGCGAAACGTTACCCTCCGGGTCGACGCCGGTGAGGTCGGCGATGGCCTCGACGAGCGCGCCGAATAAATCGATCTTGTAATTGTCGTGCGTGCCCTGGAGCACCGCTGCCATGCGCTCGAGGCCCATGCCGGTATCGATCGACGGCCGCGGCAGGTCGACCCGCTCACCGCCTTTGGCGAGCTGCTCGTATTGCATGAATACTAGGTTCCAGATTTCGACGAAGCGGTCGCCGTCGGCATCGGGACTGCCCGGCGGGCCGCCGGGTATATGGTCGCCGTGATCATAGAAAATCTCCGAGCACGGGCCACACGGGCCGGTGTCGCCCATGGCCCAGAAATTGTCGGAACCGGCAATGCGCAGGATCTTTCGCTCGGGGAGACCGGCGATCTTCTTCCAAAGCTCGAAGGCCTCGTCATCGTCGATATAGACGGTGATCGTCAGCCGTTCGGCCGGCACGCCGTATTCTTGGGTGACGAGCTTCCAGGCAAGCTCGATGGCGCGCTCCTTGAAATAATCGCCGAACGAAAAGTTGCCGAGCATCTCGAAGAAGGTGTGATGCCGGGCGGTGTAGCCGACATTGTCGAGGTCGTTGTGCTTGCCGCCGGCGCGTACGCATTTCTGCGCGGTCGTCGCCCGCGTATAGGGGCGTTTTTCCAGGCCGGTGAAGACATTCTTGAACTGCACCATCCCGGCATTGGTGAACATCAGCGTCGGGTCGTTGCGCGGCACGAGCGGGGAACTCGGCACGATTTCGTGCCCCTCGCGCGCGAAAAAGGCGAGGAAGTTCGACCTGATATCGTTGACGCCGCTCATTGCCGAAACTCTCTAGCGGTACGGGTGTTGTGTGTCCAGAAAACGTGCGGCCAGACGGCGGATTGCAGTGAACTCGTAAAACATATAAGCGCTTTCTCTCCGACGCGGCTTAAGCGAGCTTGTCATGAACGATGGAAGCGCCCTCTTCCCCCGCACGTTTGCCAAGCGGCTGCGGGCAGGGCGCTTTGTCATGACCGCGGAAGTGGCCCCGCCGGTCTCGTGCGACGCGCAGGACCTGCTGCGCAAGGCGACCCCGCTGCGCGACCTCGCCGACGCGGTGAATGTCACCGACGGCGCCGGCGCCCGCGCCCATATGAGCGCGCTCGCCGCCTCGGCGCTTCTCATGGACGCCGGCATCGAGCCGATCCTGCAAATAACCTGTCGCGACAAGAACCGCATCGCACTGCAAAGCGAATTGATGGGCGCCGCCGCGCTTGGCATCGGCAACGTGCTGGTTCTCACTGGCGATGATCCCAAAGCCGGCGATCAGCCCGATACCAAGGCGGTCTTCGACGTCGATTCGCGCACGCTGCTCGACACCGCGCGCCGGCTGCGCGACGAAGGAAAGCTCCCGACCGGGCGCGAGGTCCGGGGCAAGGCGCCATTCTTCCTCGGTGCCGCGGACATGCCGATCGATCCGCCGGCGGATTGGCGACCGAACGGGCTTGCCGCCAAGGTCACCGCCGGCGCGCAGTTCGTACAGACGCAGTTCTGCATGGACGCGGCGCTGCTGCGGCGCTATGTCGGCGTGCTTGCCACAGCCGGCCTCACAGAGAAGCTCGCGATCCTCGTCGGCATCAATCCGTTGCGCTCGGCCAAGTCCGCGCAATGGATAAAGAGCCACCTGTTCGGCACGATCATTCCCGACGCGCTCATCGTGCGCATGGAGAAGGCCGCCGATCCGGCCCGCGAGGGCGTCCGTATCTGCGTCGATCTGATCGCGGAGCTATCGACCATTCCCGGCATCGCCGGCGTTCACATCATGGCGCCGGGCAATGACGCGGCCATTCCCGAAGTCATCGCCGAAGCCAAGAGCTGCGTGCAGAAAGCCGCCGTTTAGCTCGCCGGCCACTCGACCGTGCGGATCTCGACTTCCGATGTCAGCGTGCGATGCACGGGGCATTTGTCGGCCATTTCCATCAGCCGCGCGCGTTGACTTACGTCGAGATCGCCTTCGAGCGTAATCACACGCTCGATATGGTCGATCAGGCCCTCCTTGGTCTCGCACTCGGCGCAATCGATGGCGTAGATCCTATCGTGCCGGAGGCGGACTTCGACGCGCGTCAGCGGCCATTTTTTCCCGTCTGCATAGAGCCGCAGCGCCATCGAGGTGCAAGCGCCGAGCGCGGCGAGGAGGAGATCGTATGGGCCCGGCCCGCTGTCGAGCCCACCGACATTTTTCGGTTCGTCGGCGACGAGACGATGGCCGCCGGAGATGATTTCCTGCTGGAAGGTGCCCTTTCGCGTTTCGCTCACGATGACGGTGGTAGGCGGACCGGCGTCGCGGGATTCGGAGGGTTCGGCGGGCATGGGCGCCTCTTGAAATTTCCTACCGCCCCAACTCCCGCATCGCGGCGTCGAGCCCCTCGAGCGTCAGCGGATACATCCGCCCCCCGAGCAGCTGGCGCATCATGCGGATCGATTCGGTGAAGTCCCATTCGCGCTCGGCCACCGGATTGAGCCAGACGCACGACGGATAGGTCTTAACGACACGCTGCATCCAGACGGTGCCGGCCTCTTCGTTATAGTGCTCCACAGAGCCGCCGGGCGCGGCGATCTCGTAAGGCGACATCGATGCGTCGCCGACGAAGATCGCCTTGTAGTCGTGCGGATAGGTGTGAAGGACGTCCCAGGTCGGGGTCGTCTGGCTGAAGCGCCGCGCATTCTCCTTCCACACTTTCTCGTACAGACAATTGTGGAAGTAGAGATGCACCATGTGCTTGAATTCGGTCTTGGCCGCGGAGAACAATTCCTCCGTCACCTTGACGTGCCAGTCCATCGAACCGCCGATATCGAAGAACAAAAGCACCTTGATGGTGTTGTGCCGTTCCGGCCGCATCAGGATATCGAGATAGCCCTTCTGCGCCGTGCCCTTGACCGTGCCATCGAGGTCGAGCTCCTCCGGTGCGCCGGTGCGCGCAAACTTGCGCAGGCGGCGCAGCGCGAGCTTGATGTTGCGGGTGCCCAGTTCGACGTCGCCGGCGAGATCCCTGAACTCGCGCTTGTCCCAAACCTTCGCCGCGCGGAAGTTGCGGTTGCCGTCCTGACCGATGCGCACGCCTTCGGGATTGTAGCCGTAGGCGCCGAACGGCGAGGTTCCCGCCGTCCCGATCCACTTCTTGCCGCCCTGGTGACGGCCCTTTTGCTCTGCGAGCCGCTGGCGCAACGTTTCGAGCAGCTTGTCGAGGCCGCCTAACGCCTCGATCTGCTTCTTCTCCTCCTCGGTAAGGTGTTTCTCAGTGAGCTTTTTCAGCCATTCGAGAGGAATTTCCGCGTTCAGCGCCTCTTCGATGAAATCGAGGCCCTTGAACACATGGCCGAAGACGCGATCGAAACGATCGAGATTGCGCTCGTCCTTCACCAGGGCCGCGCGCGAGAGATAGTAGAAGTGCTCGATGCGCCGGCCGGCGAGGTCCTTATCCATCGCCTCCATCAGCGTGAGATATTCGCGCAGCGTCACCGGAACGCCGGCCTGCTTGAGCTCATGAAAGAAGGTCGCGAACATGAGGCCAGCATTCGCGCCGCGCGCCGGGTCCGTCAAGCGGACGATCTGCCCGATACATTATCGAAAGATATATCTTGCGTTATATCACCGCATGAGCTATCTAAAGATATATCTTTGTACAGCAGGAGAAAAATATGCACGGACATTGTGAGGGCTACGGCGGGAAATGGGGTGCCGGCCGGCACCACCGTGGCCGCTTCCGCAGCTTTGGTTTTGGCGGACGGCACGGGTTGGGTGGCGGCTTCGGCGGCAGGGATGCCGACGATTTGATGCGCGCCCGGCGCATGCTGGCGCAAGGCGATCTGCGTCTGATTGCGCTTGCGCTCATCGCCGAAGCGCCGCGCCACGGCTACGAAATCATCAAGCTGCTCGAAGAGAAAACTGCGGATTGGTACAGCCCGAGCCCCGGCATCGTCTATCCGACGCTGACCTTTCTGGAGGAAGCGGGATACGTCACCGCCTCGACCGAAGGTTCAAAGAAGCTCTTCACCATCACCGCGGAAGGCAACGCCTACCTCAAGGCCAATCGCGAGATCGTCGACGCGGTGCTGGACCGGCTCAGCGCGCTCGGCGAAAGGGTAAATCGTTGGCGGCGTACAGCACGGGGCGAGCGCGACAATCGCTCCAATCTCCCGCCGCTGACGGAAGCCGCCCTCGATCATTTGCGGGAGACCATCGGCAAACGGCTGGAAGGCGACGCCGAGGCCGAAGCGCATCTTGTGGAAATCCTGGCGCGTGCCGCTGCGGACTTGCAGCGTAAGTAACCCCGCAGCGAACCGTGACGCGTTGCCGGCTACACCGGCACGCGCACGCTCGCCCGCAATCCGCCTAGCGGCGAGTCGCCAAGCGTGATGTCGCCGCCGTGCGAGCGGGCGACATCGCGCGCGATGGCGAGGCCGAGGCCGGTGCCGCCTTCGTCCTGGTTGCGCGCGTCGTCGAGCCGCAGGAATGGCTTGAACACATCCTCGCGGAGCGGCGTCGGGATGCCCGGCCCGTCGTCGTCCACCGTCACCGTGAGCCAGCGATGATCGCGACGGCCGGTGATCGCGACGTTAGATGCAAAGCGCGCGGCATTGGAAACGAGATTGGCGAGGCAGCGCTTGAAAGCCGCCGGCCGCACGGTGACTTCAGGCTGGCCATGAAAGGCGGCGGTCGCACGATGCCCGTGGCGCTCGGCATCGATTTTCAGCTCCTCGAGCAGAGCGGCGATGTCGGTCGGAGCCGGTTGTTCGCCCAAATCTCCGCGCGCAAAGGCAAGATAGGCCTCGAGCATCCCCGCCATTTCGTCGACGTCTTTCTTGATCGCTTCAACTTCCGCGCTATCGCCGAGCAACGCCAGCTCGAGCTTAAAACGCGTCAGGATGGTGCGCAGATCGTGCGATACGCCGGCCAGCATCGTGGTGCGCTGCTCGATCGCGCGCTCGATGCGGACTTTCATTTCAAGGAACGCCGCCGCCGCCCGCCGCACCTCGCGCGCGCCGCGCGGCCGGAAATTCGCGACCTCACGACCCTTGCCGAACGCCTCCGCGGCGTCGGCAAGCCGGACGATGGGGCGGATCTGGTTGCGCAGGAACAAAATGGCGACGGTGAGCACCACCAGCGAGGTCGCGACCATCCACAGCAGAAATACCCAGGAATTGAAATCGTTGGCATCGGCACGCCGCGCGAACACGCGCATGATAGTGTCGTCGAGCCTGATGCGGATTTCCACGATCGAAGAGCGACCGACAGTGTCGATCCAGAACGGCAGCCTGATCTGTTTGCGGATCTCGTCGGACAGCATCGCGTCGAGCGTCGAGAAGAACGGCTTCGGGCCGGGTGGCGGCAACTGCGTCTCGGGAAGGAAGTCGACGACGAGGCCGAGCCGCTCCTGAGCGATGCGGCGGAATTGCGCGCGATCTGCGCCCTGCGGGTAGGTCTTGTAAACGTCGATGAGCGTCGCGATTTCTCGCGTCACCGCCGAGGAAAGATAGTAATTGACCACGCTCCATTGCCGCTCGACGAACATGAAAGCAACGACCGACTGCAACACGACCATAGGCACGATGATAATGAGCAGCGCGCGGGCATAGAGGCCCTTCGGCAGGACCATCTTCAGCCAGAGCGTGAGGCGGCCCCACGGTCCGGTGATAGGGGTCGCGATCGAGCCGGCGGCGGAGGCCGCATTATTGGCGGCAGCCAGCAGATGGCTCGCGGCGCTGCGCAGGCGTCCGACGCCATCGTCGAAACTGGTCAGGACGCCGCTCACGGCGACGCCACCAGCCGGTAACCTACGCCGCGCACAGTTTGAACGACGAGCGGGTTAGCGGGATCCTGCTCGATCTTGCGGCGTAAGCGATTGATCTGAACATCCACAGTACGCTCGCTGACGCTCTCGCCGTTGCCGGCAAGGGCCTGGCGCGGAACGGTCTCGCCGACGCTTGCCGTGAGAACACGCAACATCTCGCGCTCGCGGTCGGTCAGGCGGATCGTCTCCTCGCCGCGGCGCAATTCTCCGCGCGTCAAGTGGAACACGAACGGACCAAACCGCACCAACTCCGCTGGCGGCGCGCTCGGCGGCCGCGCCCGCCGCAGGATGCTGGCAATGCGCAGCGACAATTCCCGCGGCTCGAATGGTTTCGCCAGATAATCGTCGGCGCCGATTTCAAGGCCCTTGATTCGGCTCTCCTTCTCATCGCGCGCCGTAAGCATGAGGATAGGCACCGCCGATCCGGCGCGAATGGAGCGCGCAAAATCGAACCCGTTCTCGCCCGGCATCATCACGTCGAGAATGAGGAGATCGAAATTTAGGCTCTCGAGCTTGGCTCGCGCCTCCCGCGACGTCTCCGCGGTGGTCACGCGGTAGCCCTCGCCGAGAAGGAAACGCAACAGCAGCGCCCGAATGCGGCGATCGTCGTCAACGACGAGAAGATGAGGCGCGTCGTCGGCCGGGTTCGCGGCGATCGTCACCATGAGTTTTAATCTCGGCCGTTCATCCGCACGCGATCCGCGCGCGCGATGAGGCGAAGGACGCGCTCGCGATCCTCGGCACCGATCATGCCGGCAAGAAACCGCCGCGCCGTCTCGCGGCTAGCCGGTCCGAGTTCGTCCAGCACGCGCCCGATGCGCGCCGTTTGCAGGCCGGCAAGCTTCAACGCCAGCGCCTCGCCCGCCGGGCTCACATAGAGAAGCCGCTGACGGCGATCGGCGCCTTCCTTTTGCACCACATAACCTTCGTCGATGAGCTGCTTGAGCACGCGACCGAGCGACTGCTTGGTGATTTTCAGTATGTCGAGCAGCTCGGCAACCTTCATGCCGGGATTGCGATTGACGAAATGCAGAACGCGGTGATGGGCGCGCCCGAAGCCGAGCTTGTCGAGAAGCTGGTCCGGGTCGCTGACGAAATCGCGGTACGCAAAAAACAGGAGCTCGATGAGATCCCAATAGGGTTCCCGCCCCTCGGCGGCGGCTGGCGCGGCGCTGGAGCGGCTTTTGTTCGGCGTTCTCAGACTGATATCGGCCATTATGTCAGTTATATTGACATATTTCCGTTTGATTGTTACCCCCAAAAGCGCAATGTCACGGCAACGGCGCGCGTGGTTCGTCCCGGCGCGAGGTTACCCGGGCGCCGAAAGGCGCTCTCATAGGGCAAATGCGACCTTACCGGGAGTCCGCTCCCAACGCAAAAGTCCGCGGCCGAGCGCAAAAGGCCCATGAAAGCGCGGCCATATTTCCGGCAAGGAAAGGGCCATTCATGCCCAGGGAGGCAACGCCATGGCTGCGCCCTTCGACCAACGCCCCGATCTGATCTGGCTCGACGGCAGGCTCATTCCGACCGCCGATTGCAAAATCAACGTGCTGACGCACGGTCTGCATTACGCGAGTGCCGTGTTCGAGGGCGAGCGCGCCTACGGTGGCGAGATTTTCAAGAGCATCGAGCACTCCGAGCGCCTCAAGCGCTCAGCGCAGTTGATGGATTTCGAAATTCCCTACAGCGTGGCGGAAATTGAAAGCGCCAAGCGCCTCGTGCTGGAGAAGAACAACCAAAAAGACGCCTATGTGCGGGCGATCGCATGGCGCGGCTCGGAGCAGCTCGGCGTCTCGGCGCAGAATAACACGATCCATCTAGCCGTCGCGACCTGGGAATGGCCAAGCTATTTCGATCCGGCGCAGCGGCTCAAGGGAATCAAGCTCGACCTCGCCGAGTACCGCCGCCCTGATCCAAAAACGGCGCCTGCCCTCGCCAAGGCATCCTGCCTTTACGCCATCTGCACGATCTCCAAGCATCGCGCCGAGCGGCGCGGTTTCGCCGACGCGATGATGCTCGACTGGCAGGGCCGGGTTGCCGAATGCACCGGCGCCAACATCTTCTTCATCAAAGACGGCAAGATCCACACGCCGACCGCCGACTGCTTCCTGTCCGGCATCACGCGGGCAACCGCCATTGCGCTGGCGCGGCGGCTCAGCATCGAGGTGATCGAACGCCGCATCATGCCGGAGGAACTGGCCGCCTTCTCCGAGTGCTTCATTACCGGAACCGCCGCTGAAGTGACTGCCGTTTCCCAGATCGCCGACTGGCACTTCACGCCGAGCCGGATCACCCACCAGTTGATGAGCGACTACACCGCAGAGGTGCAGCCGAAGGGCAAGGCCGCGGCGGCATAGCGGCCGTTTACATCCACTCTTGCGGTGGAGGGTGCGATAGGCGGGCATCGTTGTCGAGAGCAGCCGGGAAACCCCGATCCGCGGCGAATATGGCGTCGTCGTGCTTGGCGGGGGGCCGGCAGGCATTGCTGCCGCGGGCCGATCCTCGGCTGGAGTGTCGGGACCTTGCTATGTCATGGGGCAGGGCGCCGGCACGGCCGCGCATCTGGCGCTGACGTCCGGCGGATTCTGTGCCGGCGTCGATGTCGGCGCGCTGCGGACACTTTTGGCCCTCGATGGTGTTTATTTCGGCACCGACACACGACACCACTCGACGGCGGAGGCCGGCCGCGTCCGCGCTTGAGCCTTCGCCCGGACGGCGGGCGGCGGATACGTTGTTCGCGGCGTCCGGAACGCGGTAAGATGCGATCGAAATGAATCAGACCGTCCGCCCTCGCATCGCCGCTTCCGCCTGTCCGCACGACTGCCCGTCAACCTGCGCGCTCGAGATCGAGGTCTTCGGCAACCGCACGATCGGCCGCGTTCGCGGCGCGGAAGACAACGCCTACACGGCCGGCGTGATCTGCGCGAAAGTCGCGCGTTACGCCGAGCGCGTGCATCACCCGGATCGTCTGAAGCACCCGCTGCGCCGAACCGGCCCAAAGGGCAGCGGCCAATTCGCCCCGATTTCCTGGGACGATGCCCTCGATCTGGTCGCCGAACAATTCGCCCGCGCCCAACAGTCGCACGGTTCCGAAGCGGTTTGGCCGTACCTTTACGCCGGCACGATGGGCTACGTGATGCGCGACGGCATCCATCGCTTGCGGCACGCCAAGAAATATTCCGGCTTTTTCTCCACCATCTGCGTCAATCCGGCCTGGACCGGCTTTATTGCCGGCACCGGCAAGCTCGCCGGCGCCGACCCGCGCGAAATGGCGAAATCTGATCTCGTGGTGATCTGGGGCACCAACGCGGTGAACACCCAGGTCAACGTGATGACGCATGCGACGCGCGCCCGCAAGGAGCGCGGCGCCAAGATCGTCGCGGTCGATGTCTATATGAACGGCACGATGCGGCAGGCCGACCTTCCCGTGCTGATCCGCCCGGGCACCGACGGCGCGCTGGCCTGCGCGGTGATGCATTGCCTGTTCCGCGACGACAAGGCGGACTGGGATTATCTCGAGCGCTACACCGACGCGCCGCGCGAGCTCGCCGAGCATTTGCGCACGCGCGACCCCCAATGGGCGTCACGGATCACCGGCGCGCCGGTGGAAACGATCCAGGCTTTCGCCCGCCTGGTCGGCGAGAATAAGCGCGCCTACTTCCGCCTCGGCTACGGCTTTGCGCGTTCGCGCAACGGCGCGCTCAATATGCATGCGGCAAGTTGCATCGCCGCGATCACCGGCGCGTGGCGCCTCGAAGGCGGCGGCGCCTTTCACAACAACGGCGCGATCTTTCACCTCGACACCAGTTTGATCGAGGGGAGCGACATGCGCGATCCGTCTATCCGCATGCTCGATCAGTCGCGCATCGGCGCGATCCTCACCGGCGACGACGATGCGTTGCGCGACGGGCCGCCCGTCGCCGCCATGCTCATCCAGAACACCAATCCGGTTGCGGTCGCACCCGATCAGGAAACGGTGAAAAGCGGCTTTGCCCGCGATGATCTGTTCGTGTGCGTGCACGAGCAGTTCATGACCGACACCGCCAAGATGGCGGACGTGGTCCTGCCGGCGACCATGTTTGTCGAACACGACGATTTCTACACGGCCGGCGGGAGCCAATACATTTTGTTTGGACCGCAGCTCATCGAGCCGCCCGGCGAATGCCGATCGAACCACGAGGTGATCTGCGGGCTGGCGAAGCGGCTCGGCGCCAGGCACCCGGGCTTCGCCATGACGCCGCGCGAACTCATCGATGAATCGCTGCAAAAATCCGGGTGGGGCACGCTCGCCGAATTCGAGGCCAACCGCTGGATCGATTGCCAGCCGGATTTTGCCACCGCGCACTATCTCAACGGCTTCGCCTACCCGGACGGGAAGTTCCGCTTCAAGCCGGATTGGCCGAACGTACCGTTGGAGCGCTGGCACAGAACCCATGCGCCGCCGGCAATTCCGAAATTACCCGATCATTGGGAGGTCATCGAGGAAGCGGACGCCGAGCATCCGTTCCGGCTGGCGACGTCGCCCGCGCGGGGCTTTCTCAATTCGAGCTTTACGGAGACGCCGACATCGCTCGCGCGGGAGCGGCGGCCCGAAGTGATGATCCATCCCGACGATGCCGCGGCGCTCGCGGTTGCCGACGGCGAAGAAGTCAGGCTCGGCAACCGGCGCGGCGCGGTGCGGCTGCACGCCAAGATCTTCGACGGCGTACGCCGCGGCGTACTGATCGCGGAATCGCTGTGGCCTAATTCCGCGTATCCCGACGGCCGCGGCATCAATACGCTGACCGGCGCCGATCCGGTCGCGCCCTTTGGCGGCGCGGCCTTTCATGACAACAGGGTATGGCTAAGAAAGCTGGCGAACTGATCTTTGGTATTTCAACTGTGAGGAACTGAAAGTGCCCAGGTTGCGTTACATCGAAGAGAACGAAAAAACCCCGCACACCCGCGAACTCATCGAATCGGCGAAACGCACCGGGGCGCCCGATCCGCGCGTGGTGAGCTTGATGACGCGCGGCAAGCTCGGTACCGCCTGGGTTGAGTACTGGAACAAACTCCTCTATCAGGGAGTGCTGCCGCACAAGCTCAAGGAAATGTGCCGCATCAAAATCTCGGTCGCGCATCAATGCGGTTATTGTTCCACCGTGCGCTCGAATGTCGCCAGGGCGGAAGGGCTGACCGAGGACATGATCGGCGGTCTGTTCGATTACGCAGGCAGCAAGCACTTCACTGCGCGCGAGAAGGCGGCTTTGCGCTACGCCGATCTGTTCAAGCAGGGCGAATACGCCATCGACAAGGACGAGGTTTACGCCGACCTCGCCAAGCATTTTTCCGACGAAGAGATCATCGAGCTCGGTCTGTTCTGCGCCGAAGTCGACGGCGTCGGTAAATTCGTCAAATCGCTCAACGTGATCAGCTGGGAGGAAGCCTGCGAGCTCAATCCCAAGCTCAAGGCCGAGGCGTCGCGGATGGCGGCGGAATAAGCCACGGATCTCCGAAACCGGCGGACGATCCGGTTGAGCCAAAGTATTTAAACTGATTAGCTTTGCCGTTTGATCTGCATCAATAACGTTCACTGGAAACCGTTTATGCGGCGGCGACGCCTATCTGATCTGTGGCCAGCATCGCCCCCCGTCCAGCCAGGCGACGATCTACCGCACGCGCACCGGGATTATCTCGATCGAAAGCTGCACTTCGTCGCCAAGCCCGTAATAGTAATAAGCGGGTTGCGAGACCAGGCGCAGGATCAGGAATAGCCGGAAGCGCAGGCGTCCCAACCAGCCCATCGCCCGCGATGGTAAAAGATTTTCCTGCGAAGCATGCACGATCCACTGCTGGCGGTCGATCGGCAAGGCAATTTCTCTGTGGCGCGCCATTTCTTCCAGCAGCCGCTCGACGTTCGGCTCCTCCATGAAACCGAAGCTCACTTCGACCGCGATAATGCCGCCTCTTCTCGGCTCGCGGTCAAAGACAGTCACCCGGTACCGATTATCACGAATGTAGGGGACCTTTCGGTGCGTCACTTGGACGAGGACCAAGTTGCGTGGCAGGATGCCGTGCCGTTCCCATAGCATCTGAACAATCGCGGGAGCGCGATCGCTCGGCAGATGCACCGGCGTCGCCGCCATTACCACCGCGTTTCGCTCCATGAAGACCTCGCACGTGCGATGCAGCGCCGCCAGTTCGGCCATTGTCATCGTGGATTTGGCTGAATAAGCCGCGAAGGTCGCTTTACGGCCCCACCGCCACGTCGCCATCACCAGAAAGAGAAGCGCGCCGATCGAAAGAGGAACCCAGCCGCCCTCAAGAAACTTGAGCGAGCACGCAACCAGGAAAGCGGCGTTGACCGCCAACAGCGTACCCCAGACCAGACCCGTAACGGCCGGTCCCCACTTCCAATAGATACGGGCGATGCGGAACATCGCGATCGAGGTGATGACCATCACGCCGGATACCGCGAGCCCGTACGCCGCCGCCAGCGCTGAACTAGAGCCGAACGTCACAACGAGCAGAATACATCCAACAAAAAGCGACCAGTTGACGAACGGAACGTAGATCTGGCCGGCATGTCTCTCATGCGTATGCAGCTGATTAAGCCGCGGAAAGAGACCCAGCCGGATCGCCTGCGATACCAGCGAATAGGCGCCGGAAATCAGCGCCTGCGAAGCTATTACCGTGGCGACGGTGGCAAGCAGAACCATCGGAAACAGCATCGACTGCGGCACGAGATTGTAGAACAGCTTGCCGCCGGCGACGGGTTTGCCGCTCAGAAGATAGGCTCCCTGCCCCAGATAGTTCAGCAGCAGCGCGGGATAGACAACCGCAAACCAGCTCGCCCGGATAGGCTGCGCGCCGAAATGCCCGACGTCGGCATACATCGCTTCGCCGCCGGTTACGACCAGCATCAACGCGCTCAAGATGAGCAATGCCTCGAACCAGTTGGCGTGCAGAAGATATTGCAGCCCGTAAACGGGATTAAAAGCCGAGAAGATTTCCGGGTGATCGCCGATCTGCGCGGCGCCGAGAGCGGCGATAACGACAAACCAGACGACGAGAATAGGACCGAACACGATGCCGATACCCGACGTGCCTTTGAACTGGATGGCGAACAGCGCCGTCAGGAGCCCAACCGTGAGCGGTATGACGACGTTGCTCAAGGCTGGCGTCGCCACGTCCAGGCCTTCCACGGCGGAAATGACGCTGATCGCCGGGGTTATCATCCCGTCGCCGAAAAGGAGCCCCGCTCCCAGCATCAGCGCCCACAATAGAAGTGTCGTGCCGCGCTTTTTGTGTTCGTGCAGCAGGCCGTAGAGCGCAAAAAGCCCGCCCTCGCCGTCGTTCTGCGCGCGCAATACCAAGATCGCGTACTTGATGGCGACAATGACCGTGATCGTCCAGATGACCAGCGACACGCCGCCCAGCACGTCGGTAGGCGTTTGCGCCGCGCCGCCGCGGCTGAGGAACAACTGATCCATGGCATAGAGCGGCGATGTGCCGATATCGCCGTAGACAATACCCAACGCTCCGATCGTCAATCCCGCGAAACTTCCGTGTGGCGCATGCGAGGGGGTCTTGACGCGTCGCGAAAATGCATTGGGGATGCTTTGGTCGCGGACGTGTTTCAGACCTTTCATGAAGCTGGAACCCGATGACCGCGGATCGGCACGCCAAGACGGCGCGCTAAGCAGAAATAAAACAATTCAGATGCACCACACATGCGTGCATTGATCTGCGTCAACGTTGCGTAGCGTCCACGATAGCCGGCCTGATGCTAACGACCGAGGTTCATGGCCCGGAGCGCGACGCGCCCGAGAAGGCCGTAGGGACTAGCGAGCGTCTCCAGAATCTCGAAATGGTTATAGCCCTCGGCGACAAGCAGCTCGACCGGCTTGCCGGCGTTGCGCGCCGTGGCGGCGAAATCGCGGGCTTGGCGCTGAAATTCGGGCGTCTCCAAGGTCCCATATGCAATCACGAGCGGACAGGTCAGACGGCCGATGTGGCGCTGCGGACTGAGCGCCTCGACGACCGCATCGGTGAAGCGCACATAGTCAGATCGCGCCGAAAGCCGTACCGGCTCGAGGTCGTACATCCCGGAGATAACGAGACCCCCGCGGACCGCATCGGCCGGCAGGCCAAAATCGCCGGCCCAATCGGTGGTCAGCACAACGCCGGCGAGATGCGCGCCGGAGGAATTCCCGCAAACGTAAAGCTGCCGCGGATCGGAGCCGAAGCTCCGCGCGTTTGCATAGACCCAGGCGACCGCGCGGCGTACTTGATCGGCGATCGCCATGAGGTCGCCGCCGGTCGCGTCGACGCTGTCGAAATCGACCGCGGCGAAATGCGCGCCGGCGCGCACAAAAGTCTCGGCCGGAAACAAGTAATTCTTGGCCTCGCCGAAGCGCCACGCGCCGCCATGAATAAACACGCAAACCGGCGCGTTCGGCGCCGTCGTGGCGTAGAGGTCGAGCCCCTCGATCGCTGCACCGCCATAGGCGAGACGCTGCGGCTCGCCCAGATGCGCGCGGGTGACCGCGCTATTGGAGGCATAGCGCGCAACGATCTGCGGCTGGTTGGGCGCGTATTTGATCTGGGTATAGGCGTCGTCCAGCTCCTCCTGATCCATATCGAGAAAGACCCGTGGACCTTTCTGCCGAACCGGCGGCGACTTTACGTCTGCCGCCGCTGAGAGAGTGTTCTGCATTGCTTGCGTCACCGAAGAATTCCTCGCGACTTGCCGACCGCGCAAACCGTAGCAAGTTTTGACACAGCCTGGAACCATTGCCCGGTCGTCGCCGCAGTGGCAAGCTAAACGCCTCGCTACGAAACTCGATCCCTCAGAAATCCGAACGGCCTGGCTCAGACTGAACAAGCCCTATTCCATGCAGGAGAACATGCTCGAGACGGCCACAAAAAATGCCGAGGTCAATGGCCCGCCGCAGTTTCAATCCTTCTCTCATGTCAGCGTGCCCTGCCGTGATCTGGAGGAGGGTATCCACTTTTACACCCAGGTGCTGCGCGGCAAGGTTCGAGTCAAGGAGGCTCACTTCGCGTTAATTCGTATCGCCGGAACCGACATCGGGATCGGAACGGAGGGCTGCTCTTACGTCGAGCGTGGCGCCGAGTATCCGCACTTCGCATTCTTCGCGGGCGGCGAAGAAATGCTGCAAATGAAAGACTGGCTGACGCGCTGTGGCGTACCGAGCACGAATTTCTGGACGCGCATGGGCGTCGAAGCACTCATGTTCTTCCGCGATCCGTCAAACAACATTATCGAGCTCTATTGCGAAAAAGGCTTCAAAGGTGCCGCGGAGCTGCCGTGCGACCGGCGCGCGGGCACGGACGGGCCGTTGATATCGAGCGTATCTACTACGACAAATGGCGCGTGCCGGCCTAGCCGATCGACTGGCGCCGATAACACCGCGAGCGTTATCCGCTTCGAGCCCCGGGCTCGAATTGCGAACGAGCGTTGCACCGGTCACTTCGCCGCTTCGCGCCGGGGCAGCGGTGAGGACCAGCGCTCAGCCGCAGCATCGTCTGCCGCCTTGGCGTCGACCCAAGCCGTTCCCGCGACCGTTTCCACCTGCTTCCAGAACGGCGCCCGTGTTTTCAGGTAATCCATGAGAAACGAGGCCGCCGCGAACGCCGCGTCACGATGGCTTGATGCGGTAGCCACGAGCACGATGACTTCGCCTGGCACGATCCGCCCGTAACGGTGGATCACCGTTACGCCGAGGAGCGGCCAGCGTGCGGTCGCTTCCTCCACGTGGCGGGTAATCTCGGCTTCGGCCATACCCGGATAATGCTCGAGCGTCAGCGCCGCGATCGGCTTGCCGTTCTCATCGGCCCGACACAGGCCGCTGAAGGTCACGACCGCACCGACGTCGGTGCGTCCGCGCATCATCTTTTCCGCCTCGGCGGCGGCGTCGAAGGCTTCGCGTTGCAAGCGGATGGTAGTGATCATGGCCGACGAGCCTTCAACCGCCGGTCATCGGCGGAAAGAATGCGATCTCGCTCGCGCCCGCAATGGTCGCCTCCGGACGCACATGACGGTGATCGACCGCCGCCCGAATCACCTTCGCATTCTCGAAGGCGTGGGCGTATCGCTCGTCGCGCCGGGCGAGCCACGCCATCAAGTCACCGACCGTCGCGACTCCTTCGGGTGGATCGACCTGTTCTTCCGCCTTGCCGACGCGGTCACGCACCCAGGCGAAATAGAGAAGCTTCACGCATCCTCCTTGGTCAGGTGATGCAAGCCGGCCTGGAGATAGTCCCATCCGGTATAAATCGTCAGCAGGGCCGACAGCCACAACAGCATGATGCCGATCTTGGTGACGATCGGGACCACCGCGTCACCGGCATCGCCGGCGATGAGAAATCCGACGGCGACAAGCTGAAGCGTCGTTTTCCATTTGGCGAGCCGCGTCACCGGCACGCTCACCCGCAACTCCGCCAGATACTCGCGCAAACCCGAGACCAGAATCTCCCGGCAGAGGATCACGATCGCCGCCAACAGCGACCAGCCGTGGATCGTATCCTCCGCGGCGAGCATCAACAGGCAGGATGAAACGAGGAGCTTGTCGGCGATCGGGTCGAGCATGCGCCCGAGCGATGATTGCTGGGCCCAGATGCGGGCGAGATAACCGTCAAGGAAGTCGCTGATGCCGGCGGCGATAAAGAAAGCGAGCGCAACCCAGCGGAGCCAAAGTCCGCCGTCTAGGATGCTTTGCCAGAACATGCAGCCGACAACGACCGGTATGATGACGATCCTGCTGTAGGTCAGGATGTTGGGCAGTGCCAGCGGGTGCACGCGCAGCCGGCCGGTGGTCGTGGAATTCATAGCGACATCATAGCGCCGTCGCGCCAAGGCCGACAGAGCCTTGCCGCGCATGCCTGCAACGCAGCATGCGCACCCGGATCCCCTTCCCGCCCATCGCTTCGGCGTCCGATCACGGCGCCCCCTCGTGGAAGAATTCGTAGACGCGGCGCGCCGTCTCGGCACTGACACCATCGACCTGCATCAGGTCCGTGACCGAGGCGCGCTCGATGGCTTTGAGCGTGCCGAAGTGGTGCAGCAATGCGCGCTTTCGCGTTGGGCCGATGCCCTCGATCTCCTGCAAACCGGCCTCGCGCAGATCGCGTTTACGGCGCGCGCGGTGCGATCCGACGGCAAAGCGATGCGCCTCGTCGCGCAGCCGCTCGACAAAATAAAGCACCGGGTCGCGCGGCGGCAGCTTAAACAAATCGCGGCCGGGAACAAAAAAGGTCTCGCGGCCGGCGTCGCGATCCGGACCTTTGGCAATGGCGACGAGCGGGATGTCGACGCCGAGCTGGGCGAGCACGTCGCGCGCCGCATTGAGCTGCCCCTGTCCGCCGTCGAGCAGCACGACATCGGGACAGGGAGATTCGTCTTCGTCGCTGTCCGGCCGCGCTCGAAACGGCTCCGTCTCCTCCCGCAGAACCGAGAGCAACGGCGCTTCGGCCAGGAGCCGCTTGAAGCGGCGCGTCAACACCTCGCGCATCATGGCAAAATCGTCGCCGGGACTAAGCTCCGCCGAGCGGATATTGAACTTGCGGTAGTCCTTTTTGCGGAAGCCTTCCGGTCCGGCGACGATCATCGCGCCAACCGCATTCGTTCCCTGAATATGACTGTTGTCGTAAACCTCGATGCGACGTGGCGTGCGGGACAGGCCGAAGGTCTCGGCCAGCAGGCGCAAGAGCCGTTCCTGCGAGGATGTCTCGGCGAGCTTGCGGCCCAACGCTTCACGCGCATTGGCAAGCGCGTGCTCGATCAAGTCCCTTTTCTCGCCGCGGCGCGGCACCGAAACTTCGATCTTGTGACCGCCCTTGGTGCCGAGCGCTTCCGCCAACAATGCGCGGTCCTCGATGTCGTGGGAGATCAGGATGAGACGCGGACAAGGCTTGTCGTCGTAAAACTGGGCGAGAAAGGCGGCGAGAATCTCGCCGGGCGAGATCGACCGGTCGGCTTTGGGGAAATAGGCGCGGTTGCCCCAGTTCTGCCCGGTGCGGAAAAAGAACACTTCCACACAGGTAAAACCGCCCTGTTGGTGGATCGCGAAAACATCAGCCTCCTCTACCCCACGCGGATTGACGCCCTGATGCGCCTGGATCGCAGAGAGCGCGGCCAGCCTGTCGCGGTAAACGGCTGCGCGCTCGAAATCGAGCGCCTGCGAGGCTTTTTCCATCTCGCCCGCAAGCTCGTCCTTGACCGCCTTACTGCGGCCGGACAGGAAGGCGTTCGCCTCGCGCACGAGCGCGGCGTATTCGCCAAAGTCGATCTCGTTAGTGCATGGCGCCGAGCAACGTTTGATCTGGTGCAGAAGGCAGGGCCGCGTGCGGCTCGCGAAGAAGGGATCGCTACATGAGCGCAGAAGGAACGCGCGTTGCAGCGCGTTGATGGTTCGGTTGACCGCCCAGACCGAGGCGAACGGTCCGAAATAATGGCCCGGCCGGGTGCGCGCACCGCGATGTTTGAGGATTTGCGGGGCCCAATGATCGGACGTGATCAAAATGTAGGGAAACGATTTGTCGTCGCGTAAGAGAACATTGAATCGCGGCCGCAATCGCTTGATCAGGTTAGCTTCGAGCAGAAGCGCTTCGGTCTCGGTGCGGGTGACGACGAATTCCAGCGCGCGGGTCGCTGCGATCATGCGCTCGATACGCGTATCGAGTCCGGCTGGACGGGCGTAGGCGCGAACGCGGTTCTTGACGTTCTTGGCTTTGCCTACATAGAGCACATCGCCCCGCGCATCGATCATCCGGTAGACGCCGGGCTGTGAAGGCGCGAGCTTGGCGTACCGCAGGATCGCATCGCGACCGGCGGCGAGGGATTCCCTCCCGCGGCCTTCGACAGGCGCGGCTTCGCTCTCGTGCGCTTGCGGTAGAGACGATTCCTCGTCCTCTTCGACAATGTCGATCTCAGGCTCGATATCTTTTTTCGGAACGCTCATCCCGCTGTGCTTGGCGAAACGCGCGGAAGTCGAAAATCCGCGCATCCGTGAACGTAAGACTTGGAGCCGCGCGGGGCCAGTCTTTGGGGGCAGTCTTGGGCCAGTCTTGGCAACCGGATCGAGCCCTTCGCCCGACGCGTCGGGCGGAGCGGGCGTGAACCACCATTTCCACCAAGATCTATGATTTTGGCGATATTTAAATATTTTTAACTATAATCATGGCGTCTAACAGTATAATTTTGACATAATATTGTCTTTATAGAGAAAATACCTGTGTCTTCGCAGCACTAGATGCAAAATCGTTCGTGAATACTATCCCGGATCTGTGCGCTGAATGGAGATCCGAAATGAAGCGTTTGTTACTTGCCGGAGTAGCCTTATCGGCGATGGCGGGATTGGCGGCCGCAGCAGATCTGCCTCCGGGGCCGTATTACAACGCGCCGGTCTATGCGCCTCCGCTTTACAACTGGACCGGTTTCTATGTTGGCCTGAACGGTGGCGGCGCCATCGGTCGCTCGAACTGGGACACGGCCGGCGGGTTCGACGTCTCCGGGGGTCTCGTCGGCGGCACCGTCGGGTATAATTATCAATACAGCTACGCAGTCTTCGGCGTCGAAGGCGATCTCGACTGGGCCGACATCAACGGATCGACCGCCAACGGATGCCCCGCAGGCTGCCGCACCAGCAACTCATGGCTCTCGACGGTGCGCGGCCGCATTGGTTATGCCGGCGACCGGGTCATGCCTTACATCATCGGCGGCGGCGCGTTCGGCAACTTCACTGCCTCAACGGCGGGGATGTCGAACACCACAACCAACGCTGGCTGGACGGTCGGCGCCGGCATCGAATTTGCCATCACCGGCCACTGGACCGCCAAGGCCGAATATCTCTATGTCGACCTCGGAAAATTCAATTGCGGCTTGAACTGCGGCGCCGCGAACGACAACGTGTCTTTCAATGCGAACATTGTCCGTGCCGGCGTCAACTACCGCTTCTAGTGCATGATCCGAAAAAAAGACTGCCCCGGACTTGATCCGGGGTGGAAGCCGGTTTTTCGAAAAGTTCATGCTCCGGGAATATGAAAGAGCGACAATCGATTCAATCTGAAGCGATTGCGCTCTGAGACCGACGACAGGCGTGCGTGTTACAAACGCCCCGGGACAGAGTCCCGGAGCTTTTGTTTTGATGCAACGCGGGCGGCTCCTTCCGGGCGCCGCCGCCGCAACGAACAACATTAGGCCTTCAGCGCCGTTGCGCCGAATGCGGGTACGTGCTTGCCGAAGGCGTCGAGCCAGGCGACCAGGCGCGGATGATCGCTGCGCCAGCTTCCGCCAAAACGCAGATCGCGATAACCGAGCGCGCAAGCAAGCGCAATTTGTCCGACGTCGGGAAGGGGCGTGCCGAGCTCGGGCGGCGGCGCCGCCTCAAGCACAGCGAGCGCTCGCGCGACCTTGCCGGCTTGGTGATCGAGCCATTTCACTTCTTGCTTCTCCGCCGAACGCCAGCGACCTTCGTAGATTGTTAGAATCGAGGCATCGAGAATGCCATCGCACAGTGCCTGCAGGCGCAGCGCTGCGAAGCGGTGGCCGATATCGCGCGGGATGATCTTGCCGCCGCCGGCACGGTGATCGAGATATTCGAGAATCACCCGCGAGTCGTAATACGTGGCGCCGTCCTCGGTGATCAGCACTGGGATCTTGCCGAGCGGGTTTTGCTGACGCAACGGATCGCGCGAATCCATGGTGTCGGTTGGCTCGATCCTCACGTCCTCGAATTCGAGCACAGACAACGCGATCACCACCTTGCGGCCGAACGGCGAAGGTGCTGCCGAGCGTACGATTATCATGGCGTAATCATCATGGTGTAATGATCCTAGTGTGGTGAATGCGGCAGGTGCTAGCGAACTTCAGAATCGGGACACCAGCGTGAGACTGGACAGCATAGCGACGAATTGACGGCGCGCCGCAGGTCATAAACCGACGCCGCGCTTGTGCGCGACGCCGCGTTGCCGTCTTTGGTTGGTGGAGCATGACCTTGGCGGAAAGCCGATTTCCACCCTGGGCCTAAGTCCGGGGCTGGCTTCTTTTAAGGTCGGTACTCTAGCCAGTAACCACCAGGTTGACCGCCTTGGGACCTTTGCCCTTTTTGTCGGGTTCGACGTCGAAGCTGATGCGCTGGCCCTCGATCAGCGACTTCAGCCCCGCGCGTTCCACGGCGGTAATGTGGACGAAAACGTCACGCCCTCCGTCATCCGGTTTGATGAACCCATACCCGCGCTCACCGTTGAAAAACTTGACCGTACCGGTCATTGCCATCGAGCAACTCCTTCCCGTGGTTGCTTCGCCGTCGGCCCCACGGCGCGACGGCTTGGCCGGACATCCACACGGGCAAGGCTTTGGCCGCGTACGGCCTCCGTCACTCCGCCGGCCCCCCACAGGAGGCGGAACGTCTAAGCCAGCAACAGATGAGTTAGACACATTTTTTGCGTGTGGAAAAGTGGGAGACCACCGAGAACTAGCCGTCTGCGCGCCGCTCCCGCGCGAGCCAGTCGACCATGCTTGCAGCCTTGGGCGACAAAGCCCTGCCGAGCGCGGGCATAAGGGCGCGCAAATCCCGTTCGAGCGTGAACGGCGGATTGACCACGACCAGTCCGGAGCCGATCAGTCCGGCCTCGGAGCGCGGCGGCCCGAGCGTCAGCTCGCAGCGCAGAATGGTCGGCAGGCTTAGCTTGCGCAGGCGGCGGGCAAGCGCATCAGGCGCGGTTCGGTCCTTGATGGGGTACCATAGCAAATAGATGCCCGTCGGCCATTTGCGATGCGCCGCAGCCAGTGCATCCGACATGCGGCCGAAATCGGCCGCATCCTCGAAAGGCGGATCGATCAGAACCATTCCCCGGCGCTCCTTTGGCGGCAGATAGGCGCCGAGCGCCGTCCAGCCGTCGATCGCGACTGCTTTTGTGCGGCGATCGCCCTGAAGCGTCGCGGCAAGCAAGGCCGCGGATCGTGGCTCGAGCTCACAGGCGATGAGACGGTCCTGTGGCCTGAGCAGGCTTTCCACAATGAGCGGAGAGCCAGGATAGATCCGCAGCCGACCGTCGGCGTTGAGCGCGGCCACCGCGTCGAGATAGGGCGCCAGCAGAGTTCCTAACGAACCGTCCCGCGCCTGCCAGACAAGCTCGATCCCCTGGCGCCATTCGCCGCTACGGCTCGGTTCGGGCCCGGAAAGGTCGTACCGGCCAGCGCCGGCGTGGGTGTCGAGGACACGAAAGGCAGCCGCCTTCATGCTCAGATGCACGAGAATCCGCGCCAAGACGCTGTGCTTGTGCACGTCGGCGAAGTTGCCGGCGTGGAAGGCGTGCCGATAGTTCATCAACCTCCGCGCAATGGCGGCATGAGCACCTGTTCCCGTCGACAGCTTTGCCGCGCGATCGCGGCGCAGTCGCGGAATTGCAGATCCTTGGATAAGCAGATGCGGACCTCGGTCAGCCGCTTTTTGTCGCACTCGATCGCGAGACCGTTTTCCGGCAGGCCGGGATTGGCCTTCACAAAGGCGTCTTCGACCGCGGCCGGCGCGACGCTGAGCGGCTCCTGCAAATCGATGTATTCCGGCGGAATTTTGACGACCGCGCGCGCCTTGCGCACGGTGTCGAAATAGGCGCGCGGCGCCAACCCGGAACAGGTCCCGTGCTTATCCCACTCGTTGAAAATCAGATGCGGCGCCGGCATCAAGTCGAGCATGGATGAGATGATGCCGCGGTTCAATCGCGGCGACGGGACTTGGCAATATTCGGGAAATCCCTTGGCGTATTGCGGCCACAGGCCGTGCACGACGAACGAGTAGGGCCGCGCGCCGCATTGCCGCGACGGGGCTCCGGCATTGCGCCGCTCAGCCGCGGCCGCACAAAATGACGGCGACCACGAGAGCGAAAGTACGTAGAAGTCGAACTGGCCAGCCTCGTTCTGCCGCAGTTCCTGCGCAGGTACCGCAGACGCCGCCGCAAGAAACACCGATGCTGCCGCAGCAACAGCCAACTTCACCATGATCGACCCCTCCACACGCACCAATCGAACAGATCAAGAACAGAGCGGTAGGCGGCACACCGCTTGCGCCGTCGCCGCCGTGCGCTAGCTTCGCCGGCGACCTTGTGAGCGCCATATCACCATTGTAGCCTGCCCCAATCGATCGGGTGCGATTTTCCGGAAGTTCCGTGCACCTCGCAACGGGGCGAAAAGTCTGTAGCAGCGGAGGACACCGCCACCGATGGCCGTCTATCGCCTGTTTAAAAATAGGGCCTTCGAACCCGAATTGATCGCTACGATGACGACTGCTTATGCCGATATCTGTCGTGCGCTGGGCCTGCGCGATCGCGACCAGCTCGAGACAAATGCCGTCGCCAAGAAGATCCTTGAACTTGCACAATGTGGGGAAAGTGATCCGGTTCGCTTGCGAGAATCCGTCCTGCGGGCGATCGAGCGTTAACAACTGCATGCGGCCGCTGCCTCAAGAATGCCTTTGCCCGGCCGTGACGACGCTGCTTCGGGGTATCCTCGCCGGAACAAACTTTGCCGAAAGCGCCGGGCATGCGGCCTTGGATGTCGGCGGCGCGACGCAGGGCTAAAATCGGGCTAAAGATTGCCCGGTTTGGATGCATTCGTTGCTTGTAATGTACTGGAGCGCAACGGGCGCCAGATGGTATGCTCCGGGATCAAAGACTAAGGTTTGCAGGGGTGAACCCATGAGATTGCTGATTGCCGGATTTGCTCTCGCCCTGATGATGGCCACGGCGCAGGCTCAAACGCAAATGAACCAAGTGACCGCTGCTCAACGCGTCGGAGACCACGCCTCAAAAGACTTACACGCAGGCGAAGGGAAGGAAAAAGCGAAAGCCAACGACAAGGCCTACAACGCGGCACTACGCAACCTGCCCGACAAGCAATACGATCCTTGGCACGGTGTCCGCTAATTGCGGCCGAAGCCGCTATGGCCGCGCGGCACGGCAGCCCGGCTCGTAGGCCAGATTGCGATCGAGCCCCACAACGCAGAAGTTAACGCCCCAATCCATGCCGATAATGCCGGTATCTTCGGCGATCGAGTAATAGATCGGGCGTTTCACTCCATCACTGATCACAGCAGTGCCGCTGCAGAAGCGGCGCGGAATGGCCTGCGCAGCCCACGGCAGGTCGGAGGTCTGGCGGATATTTTCAATGCCGACGATCTTAAGATCGGAATTCCAGAACCGGCCCTCCTTGGTGCGGAATTTTTCGATGATGCGGTCGAGCGCCGCCGGATAATCGCAAGTCGGCATCCGCTGATCGTAACGAGGTCCCGATAGCCAGAAATTCATCTCGAAGAAGCCCGCCGCGTTGAGCTGCGAGGCCGAAGCAAAGTTCAACGCCAACCCAAGTGCGAGACACGTGATCCGCCCTGACATGCCTTTAGCCCTTGCGGCCCCAGTTGCGCAGAACCAAAGCCAACCGTGCCGTGCCGACGTTTGGCGGTCAAGGCCGGCATTCCGCCGAAAACCTGGTGAGAGGACACCGTGACAAACCGGCCACACGATTATCCAGTTCTCAACTCTGCCCCAGGCGCGTCGCCAAGGTAACAGTGACGTCTTTCGAGACTCACTTGCGATTCCATGCCGCCCAAGTCCAACAGTCCACAGGAATTTTGATCGCAAAAGGCATTTCCTTACGGTTTTTTTGCAATTGTCGCACGCGACCACCGCCACATCATGGTAGCGCTCGTAAGCTTCTAGCGTCTAATTCGTTGGAAATTTGGGCGTTCAATGTTCAACGAAGACCTGTTTCTCCTTCTGATTTTCGCCCGGCGCTACCCGGCGGGCGCGACGAGGCAATGAGGGCGAGGCGAGCCAAACGGGGGTTTGCTGGTGTTCGCCGGGCGAAAGCCGCGGACGATCGGCCGAGAGGAAAATCACCCTACCGGGGGAACTGGACATGGGCGAGGTACACCAACTCGTAACATCCGAGCCGGCGTTCGGCCTACCAGCGACGGGACGCCTGATGACCAAGATTTTTGGCCCTAGGTGCTGGATTTGGCTTTGCTGGTGGAGAGCGTGGAAGCGGTTCGACCGGCGGGAGCCTGCCGGATTGGCAGCCGGGCGCCGTGGTCCGGTCGCCGTTCTCCGAGAAGAGTTGCTGCGACGGCCATAGTATCTGCAGTAAAGCGCTCATGGCGCTTGCCGACAGCGCCATGGTCATCGCCTGTTCGGCGGCATGGAACGGCTATCGTCCAATGACGACGATTGATCAGACGACCCACTTCCTGCTCTTGCGAGCGGCGACGTTTGACGTCGCCGCCGATGCCCGCGTGGTGCGAATTGGCCGCAACACCAGTTTTGGCCGCGTCTTGCTGCTCGGAGCTGCCGACAAACGTCCGGTTGGGATGGTCGCCAGCGCCTATTTGGAAGCTGTGAGAAAATCGTCTCCGATCGGCGAGAACGCGCAGCGCCGCGCGCGACTGGCTTTTCATCCCCCTCGCGAGCTTCTAAGCTTGTCGTCGGTCGGCGTGGACGCGGAGAAGAAAATGCGTCGGAATCTAGCGGTCGTGATTGCGCTTGCGCTGTCGCTGCCTTGTGTGGGGGAGTCCGCACTGGCCGGTGCCGTTTTTGTCGGTCCCCCGCCAGGGCTGACCGGGAACGATACCGGCGGCATCATCACCTACTCGCCCGGCGTAAGACTGGCCGACTATCACGAGATAGCTGCAAACTGGTGCGCGCGGTGGGGCCGCCTTTCACACCTTACCAGCGTCCATCGCAGATACGGTGACTATGTCGCCTTCATCTGCATGGATCATCCGGGCATCGTCCACTGATCGCGGCATTCAGCGCCAATCGCCGAGAAAGGTCTGAACGAGCGTTAGCGCCGCGACCGCGGCTGTGTCGGCTCGGAGAATGCGTGGGCCCAGCGAGAGGCGAACCACATTCGGCACTTTGAGCAGGCTCGCACGTTCATCCTCGGCAAACCCACCCTCAGGGCCGATCAGTACCGCAAGGGGCGAACGCGGCAGGCCGCTCAGCGCAGCCGCCGGATTAGCGATCTCGGAATCTTCATCGCAAAATACCAAAAGGCGCCCGACATGCCGCCCGGCCAGCGCCTGAGCAAGGGTAACCGGCGCGTCGATGTCAGGGAGTGAAAGGATGCCGCATTGCTCGGCGGCTTCGATGGCATTGGCGCACATCCGCTGCGTGTTCACGCGCGCGACCTGGGTATGACGCGTGAGCACCGGTTGCAACCGCGAGACGCCCATTTCCACCGCCTTCTGCACCATGTAATCGAGCCGCGCCGCTTTGAGCGGCGCAAACAGATAATGCAAATCCGCTGGCGGGATTTGCCCGCGCGTCCGCACACCGACGTCCAACGCGGCGCCGCGCCTGTGCAGGACAAGCGTCGCGCTCCATTCGCCGTCACGGCCGTTAAAGATAAGAACCCGAGCGCCGGATTTCTGCCGCAGGACAGTGCCGAGATAGTGGGTCCGGGCGCCGTCGAGGGGCACGTGCGCGCCCTCCTCCAACGGAGCCTCGACATACAGGCGCGGACTGCGAAAATCATACCCGGGCATAGCAACCAGCGAGCGATATGAGAAATATTGCGGCGAAGCGCCGCTCGGTTGTATCACCATAAACAAGTGCTTCGACGTCGCACCCACGTCTCGAGAGGAAGGTCTGCCCCCTTGTCGCCGAAATCACCGAGCCTTTGTATTGGCAAGGACGAACCCGAGAACCGGGGGAAGACCGGGAAAGGACTCAGATGAAGCGGAGCTTCGCCACGGTACTGGCGGTCCTCGCCGTCGCCGCGGTGTCCCAAACGGCGTGGGCCCAGTCGGCTCCGGTACAATGCAGTACTTTTGCTCAGATTAGGGGTGAGGCTGAACAAAAGGCGTTGGCCGTGCGCGCCTCTATCGAGCATAAAGCCGAGCGTAAGGACATCTGCGCGGCGGTGCAGCGTTTTTACGCTGCCGAGGGCAACGTGCTGAAGTTTCTTGAAGACAACAAGACCTGGTGCGGTATTCCCGACCAGGCCATCAAGGCGGCCAAAGAAGGGCATGAACGTACGCTAAAGTTCCGCACTGCGGCCTGCGCCGAAGCGCCGGCCGCCAAACCACGAGCGCCGTCGCTCAGCGACGCCATCGGTACGCCGTCCGTGGACACCGGCAACAACACCAAAACCGGTCGCGGGACCCTCGATTCGCTCAACGGTAACCCGCTGGCAAAATGAGCCCGACGGCCGGTTCGGTTGCCGACGCAACCGGCAATTGGGTCGACAACCGCGCGCCGGCCTGGTCGCGTCCATACCTGCGGCTCGCGCGGCTCGATCGTCCGATCGGCTCCTGGCTATTACTGCTGCCGTGCTGGTGGTCGTCCGCGCTCGCCGCGATTGCCGCCGCCAAAGGGAGCCCCAAACCTTCCTCATCTCGTTTTGTTTTTCGTCGGCGCCTTCGCGATGCGCGGTGCCGGCTGCACCTGGAATGACATCGTCGACCGCGACCTCGACGGCAGCGTCGAGCGTACGCGGTCGCGCCCGATCCCATCCGGTCAGGTCAGCGTGCGTCAGGCCGCCGTCTTTCTTGTCCTGCAAGCTGCGATCGGCTTCGTGGTGCTGATTTCGTTCAATGCGTTCACGATCGCGCTTGGCGTTGCGTCGCTGGCTATCGTGGCGGTCTACCCGTTCATGAAGCGAATCACCTACTGGCCGCAGACCGTGCTCGGTTTGGCGTTTTCCTGGGGCGCGCTGATGGGTTGGGCCGCCGCTTTCGCTCGGCTCGATCCGCCGGCATTTCTGCTCTATGCCGGCTCGATCGCCTGGGTGATCGGCTACGACACGATCTACGCTCACCAGGATCGCGAGGACGACGCGCTCATCGGCATCAAATCGACGGCGCTCTTGTTCGGCGAGCGCACCAAACCGATGCTTGCGGTCTTCTACACGCTCGCGGTTATTCTCATCGGCGCAGCAGGGATGGCCGCGGATGCCGGCCCGGTTTTCGCGCTTGGCCTTCTCGCTTTCGCCGCCCACCTTGCCTGGCAGGTCGTCCGGCTCGACATCGCCGATGCCGACCGCTGCCTTGCTTTGTTCAAATCCGACCGCGACGCCGGCCTCATTCTATTTGCCGGATTGCTGCTCGACGCAGCGCTGCGCCGCTTTACCTAAAACTGGCGCTACAGCAACCGACTTTAATTTCTGGCGACGATCTCGCGCTCGCCACGGTGAATACGCGGCGTCTGCGGTGCCACCCCCGGCCGGCGCCGCAGCAGGATGGTGGGACGGCGGCGCGCTAGGGCGCTCCGGCGCCGACGCCGCCAGGACGGCGCATCGATGCGCAGGGCGCCGAGGCGAGCGAACGGCTCGCGCAGGCTGCCGTCGCGCTCGGCAACGAGAAGCGGCAGGCCGAGCACGCGGCCCCAAGACTGCCATTCGGCCAAGATGTCGTCGGTGGCGCTGGAGGAGAACAGCGGCAGCGACAGCGCTGGATCGCCATGCTCGAGCACGACGTCGATCGCGGTCGGCGGCTCGCCGGCGTTCCCGTTCATCCGAATGGCGACGCCACGAAAAGCCGAAACCGGCAAATTCAGCGCCATGCGCATACCGCGCACCGAACGGCGGACGACGACGCGCTCGCGATCAAGCTCGACGACCCGCCGCTGTTCGTCGGCCGCTTCGTCGGCCGCTTCGAAACGCACGGGCAAAGAGAATGGGTCGAGCCGCGATACGCGGCTCGACCCGGCGGCAATCCTGCCGGCTTGCATCTGACGCCTCGAAACTCGCTCCCGCCAGGCTGTTGCCGCCCGGTTGTCGCGACGATGCCAGAGCGCCGTCGCAATCAGCTTAAAATCCCTGGTTAAGAGCCCGTATCACCCCAGTAAATGATGCCCATGATTGACGAGCCGTTGCCACGGGGCCGCAAATTACGCGCAGGGCGACAAAGCCTGGGTTGAATCGCGCGGCCGACAGCTACATCTTGGCCTTGTATTCGCTTTCACCCCCGCATAAACGAACACTTAGATGTCCTCGTCGCTTCTCGACCAGTCCGATCTCACCAAACTTGCCGAACGACTCGTTAGTGCCGCCCGCCGCGCCGGCGCCGATCAGGCCGATGCGCTCGCCGTGCGCGCGGTCTCACTTTCGGTCGAGGTGCGCGACGGCGCGGTCGAGGAATCGCAGCGGTCGGAGGGAGACGATCTCGGCCTGCGCGTTATCGTCGGCCGCAAACAGGCGGTCGTTTCGACCAACGACCTCAAAGGCGACGGCTTCGATGCGCTTGCCGAACGCGCGGTCGCCATGGCGCGCGCTGCGCCGGAAGATCGCTTTGCCGGGCTCGCCGATGTCGCACAGCTGGCGCGGCAACTGCCGGCGCTCGACCTCATCGATCCCGAAATGCCGGGGGTGGATGTGCTTGAAGCCCGCGCCCGCGAAGCCGAGGCTGCCGGTCTCGCTGTTGCCGGTGTCACCAAATCGGGCGGCGCGTCGGCGTCGGCAGGGATCGGCGGGCTGGTACTGGTGACGAGCCACGGCTTCCGCGGCGCAACCATCGCTTCGCGCCACGGCATCGCGATGACGGCAATCGCCGGCGATGGCACCGGCATGGAGCGCGACTACGATTACTCCTCGACGCTGCATGCCTCCGACCTCCAAAACGCACAGGCGATCGGACGCCGCGCCGGTGAACGCGCGGTCAAGCGCCTCAATCCGCGCAAGGTTGCCACAAGGCGCGTTCCGATCGTTTTCGATTCCAGAATCTCCGGGTCGCTGGTCGGCCACCTCGCCAGCGCCGCCAACGGCGCCTCGATCGCGCGCAAGACCAGTTTCTTGCGGGAAAAGCTCGGCGAGAAGATTTTCGCCTCGGGCATCGACATCATCGACGATCCGTTGCGGCCGCGAGGCCTGCGCTCGCGGCCGTTCGATGCCGAAGGCGTCGCCGGAAACCGCCGCAGGCTGGTTGAGGACGGCGTACTCAAAACCTGGCTTCTAGACTGTGCGACTGCGCGCGAACTCGATCTGGAAACGACTGGCCATGCGCAACGCGGCGTTTCGTCAACCCCCTCCCCCGCGCCGAGCAACCTTCATCTAGCCCCCGGCGACAAAAGCCCCGATGAACTTATCGGCGACATTGAAGACGGCTTTTACATAACCGACATGATCGGGATGGGCGTCAATTTGGTGACCGGTGACTACAGCCGCGGCGCCTCAGGCTTTTGGATCGAGAACGGCGAGCGCACTTATGCGGTGAGTGAAGTCACGATCGCCGGACACCTCGCGGAAATGTTCGCAGGCCTCGTGCCGGCGAACGACCTTGTCTTCCGCTACGGCACCAATGCGCCGACGTTGCGGGTCGAGGGTATGACCGTTGCCGGCCATTAAGGCCGTCGACCTCGAACAGGTGGCCGCGCTGCTTTCGACCAGCGTACGCGAGGCCGGCACGATTGCATTGTCGATGCTCGGCGCGCCGATAAACACCTGGACCAAGGGCGAGTCTTCGCCGGTCAGCGATGCCGATATCGCCGTCGACCGCCTGCTGCGCGAGCGACTGAGCACCGCGGGCTCCGACATCGCGTGGCTGTCGGAAGAAAGCGCCGACGATCCCTCCCGGCTCGCCGCGAGCCATGTGTGGATCGTCGACCCGATCGACGGTACCCGCGCCTATCTCACAGGTTCGGCGGATTGGGCCGTTTCCGCGGCGCTCGTACAGAATGGACGACCGATCATCGCCTGCCTCTATGCTCCGGTCACTGAAGAATTCTTCATGGCGGTCGCCAACCGGGGCGCGACCTGCAACGGCGCGGCAATAGCGACAACAAGTGGGGCTTCGCTGGCCAATGCGCGCATCGCCGGCCCCAGAGGTTTGCTCGACCGATTGGCCGTCGTCGCGCCGCCGTTCACCGTCTTGCCGCGTGTGCGGTCGCTGGCGCTGCGCCTTGCCCGCGTCGCGCAGGGCGCCTGCGACATCGCCATCGCCGGCGGCAACAGTCACGACTGGGACCTTGCGGCGGCCGATCTTTTGGTGCACGAATCCGGCGGCGCGCTGACGCCCGTGGGCGGCAGTACTGTCATATATAATCGTCCGGTGCCGCGGCACGGGATTCTGCTTGCGGCCGGCAAGGACAGGCACGCGGTACTCATAGAATTGTTTGGGGATGAACGCCTCGCGTCTTCATGAAATCGCGTACCTTGCGCGGAGCGAGGTGACATGTCGGACGTTCCCCAAAAGCCTGCAAAACCGCTGCTCCACCTCGTCTTCGGCGGCGAGCTCAGCAACCTGGCAAGCACGGAATTCAAGGACCTCGACGAACTCGACATCGTCGGCGTTTATCCGAACTATGCCAGCGCTTATGCTGCCTGGAAGGCGAAGGCTCAGCGCACTGTCGATGATGCGCAGCTGCGGTATTTCATCGTGCACATGCACCGGCTGCTCGATCCGGGAAATAACCCACCGCAGCCCTAAGGGGACGCACGCTGCGCAAGGACAAAGGGCGACGATGGGGACGACTGACCGCGGCGATATGGGCCTCCCTGTTAGGATCTCCGATCGGCCATTCGGGGAGGATTGAGCGTGCGCGACCGGCTGCCGCTCGCGCTGCGATTCTATCGGCTCGCCTGTATTGCGGCGGCGCCGACGGTCGCGCCGCGGCTGCTGGCGCGGCGCCTAAAGCGCGGTAAGGAAAATCCCGCACGCCTCGGAGAACGCTACGGGCAAGCTGGCTTGCCGCGGCCGCGTGCCCCCCTGATTTGGCTCCATGGCGCAAGCGTCGGCGAAATGCTCGCGGTCATTCCGCTCATCGAGCGCCTGCGTGCAGAAGATTTCTGCGTACTCATGACATCCGGCACCGTTACCTCGGCGGCACTTGCCGAGCGACGCTTGCCCGCAGGCGCGTTGCATCAATTCATTCCGCTCGACGCGCCGCGATTTGTCGGCCGCTTCCTCGACCATTGGCGGCCCGATCTTGCGCTGTTTGTCGAATCCGATCTGTGGCCCAATCTGATCCTGGCCTGTCGCGATCGAGCAATCCCGATAATCCTGGTCAACGGCCGCGTGTCGGAGCGTTCGTTCAGCCGCTGGCGTCTCTTGCCGGGAGCGATCGCCGCATTGCTGGAACGCTTCGATCTTTGTCTGGCGCAGTCGAGCGCCGACGCGCAACGCTACGGGACGCTCGGCGCGCCGCATGTCAGCATCACCGGCAATCTCAAGCTCGATGTGCCCGCTCCACCGGCAGATCTTCCGACTTTGCGCGCCTTGAAGTCCAACATCGGCGAGCGAACCGTGATCGCCGCGGCCTCAACGCACGCGGACGAGGAGAAGGACGTTATTGCCGTCCTTCGCCGATTGCGGGCGAAGTACCCGAGGCTGCTCACGATCATCGCGCCGCGGCATCCTGAGCGCGGTCCGGACATCGCCGAAGCGGCGAAGGTTGCCGGGCTTGCCGTTGCGCTGCGCTCCCGCGGCGAGCCGCCGACAGCCGACGTCGACGTCTTCGTCGCCGACACGCTCGGTGAACTCGGTCTGATCTATCGCCTAGCACCGATCGTATTCATGGGGGGCTCACTGGCGAGCCATGGCGGTCAGAATCCGATTGAGGCCATCAGGCTTGGCGCGGCCATCGTCCACGGACCGCATGTGTGGAATTTTGCCGAAATCTACGCCACGCTCGATGCCGCTCACGGCGCCGAGCTAGTCGCCGACGAGGAAGGATTGATGACGTGCCTCGCCGACTGGCTTGCCAATCCGATGGCGCGCAAAGCCGTCGCCGATGCCGCTCTCGTGACCGTCGGGAAGCTCGAAGGTGCACTCGAACGCACGCTTGCAGCTCTTGAGCCCTATCTCATGCAGCTTCAGCCCGAGCAGCGAGCGTCGTAGAGACTACGGATGATCTTTTCCGAAACTACCCGCTTTGCACTCTTCGGGACCAGGTCCTGATGCGCGCGCCCGCCTTCTGGTGGCAGCCCGGTCGTGGCGGCCTGCTCAGCCCGCTTGGCGGCATCTACGGGGCGGTGGCGGCGTTGCGCATGCGGTCGCAGGGGCGCAGCGTTGGCGTCCCGGTGATCTGCCTTGGCAATCCGACCGTCGGCGGCGCGGGCAAGACACCGGCTGCGCTGGCTGTGGGGCACCTGCTTCTTGCGGCGCATGAGCGCCTTTTCTTTCTGAGCCGCGGCTACGGCGGGCGGCTGTCCGGACCGGTGCGTGTCGATCCCGCGGTGCATACGGCCGCGGCCGTTGGCGACGAACCGCTGCTGCTCGCCAGGCTTGCGCCGACCATCGTCGCGCGCGATCGGCTGGCGGGCGCCGAAGCCGCGCGGCGCGCTGGCGCGGGCGTGATCGTCATGGACGACGGGTTTCAAAACCCCGCGCTGGTCAAGGAACTCGCCATCCTGCTCATCGACGGTCGCCGCGGCATCGGCAACGGCCACATGATCCCGGCGGGCCCTTTGCGGGCGCCGCTGGAAACGCAGATTTCCGAGGCGAACGCACTGGTCGTCATCGGGCAGGCCGACGGCCTTTCTGCCGTCATCGAGCGCGCTCGCCGGTACAATCTCGCGATCTTCCACGGACGTCTCGAACCCGATCGGGCGACGGTCGCCGCTCTCGGCGGGCGCAAGGTGCTGGCCTTTGCCGGCATCGGCGATCCGGAGAAGTTCTTCGCCGCGCTCACCGACGCGGGCATCGCCATCGGCGAACGCGCGGGTTTTGCCGATCACCACCGCTATACGGCGGCCGAGGCGCAGGCACTGATCGCGCGCGCGGAGGCTGCAAACCTCGTCCTGCTCACCACCGAAAAAGATCTCGCGCGGATTTCGGGTGAGCGGCGTCTTGCGGCGCTCGCCGCACGCGCGAACGCGCTGCCAGTGCGGCTCGTGATCGACGAAGCCGATTCGTTCCGCGATATGATCCTTAGAGTTCTGCCGCGGTGTGTGGCGAAGGCACCATCAAGCCGATGAGCGCTCGGCGATAGATCAACCCTTGCGCCCGTAGGTCGCGGCGTGCCGCCGCAGCACGGCCTCCGGCGAGGCATACGCCTCCTGCAAGTCCACGCTCCAATATCTGAGCTCTTCGAGCGGAATTGCTACACCGGTCACGGCACAGCGAACGAAGGCGCCCGGTCGCACCACGCGAAAATCGCCATCGAGATACTTGACTTCCGCCTCACCGGGCATCGGGGAGGATCGATCGGTGCGATTGAGCAAAGGGGCCTCCGTCGCGGCGGGCCGAGAGACCGCGTGTTTTTCCAAGATAATTATTCCGCGCCCGAAAAACCATGCGCTGGTGCGGCGACTAAAACAAACTACCTTGTCCGGGATCGCTTTCGCGCCGGCGCCGACGCCTCGGCGGTTCGGCGCGCGGCGCGGCCGAGGCTTGCACCTTTTCGGCACGGGCGGCGACGCGGCCGTCGGAAAACTCGATGTCCATCGGCATCCCGGCGGCAACGGCCGTCGCCGTGCGCAACGGCCGGCCGGCGCGATCGCGAACCAGCGTAAAGCCGCGCGCCAAAACGCCGCGATACGAAAATGCCGCGAGCAACTGCGCATCGCGTTCGCAGCGCGCCCAGCGCGCATCGAGGAGATTGTCCATGGCGCGCGCGGCGCGCTCAGCCAAAACGCCGACACGTTCGCTCTCGCGCGCTATTCGCATGCGATGCGCAGTCACGTTCGCGGCGGCGCTCGCCCGCAGCCGGTGCGCAACGCCGGCATAGCGCTCGCGGCGGCGTTCCACCTGCATGCGCAGCAGATGTGTGCTCAGCCGCCCGCCGATGCGCATGAAGCTCACGCGGTGGATGTGGGCGTTGGCGCGCAAGGCACGCGCCAATCCCACGGTGGCGTGATCGAGCCGCTGCCGCGGCAGCGCCAGCACTTCGTCGGCATCGGGAAGCGCACGAGCGGCGGAGCGCACGGCGGCCCAACGTGCTTCCTGGTTGCGCAACCAGCCGGCAAGCGCCCGGCGCTCAAGGTTTTGGACGTCGATTGCAAGCTCCATGCGCACCGGTACCGCCATCTCGGCAGCCGCTGTCGGCGTCGGCGCGCGGCGATCGGCAGCAAAATCGATCAGAGTCACGTCGGTCTCGTGGCCGACCGCAGAGATCAGCGGGATGAGGCTTTCGGCCGCCGCGCGCACCACGATCTCTTCGTTGAACGACCACAGATCTTCGAGCGAGCCGCCGCCACGCGCGACAATCAAAAGGTCGGGCCGTGGCACTTCGCCTTGTACCGGCAGCGCGTTGAACCCGGCGATAGCGGCGGCGACCTCGACCGCCGAACCGTCGCCCTGCACCTTCACCGGCCAGACCAGCACGCGGCGCGGAAAACGGTCCGCAAGCCGATGCAGGATATCGCGAATGACGGCACCGCTCGGCGAGGTGATGACGCCGATGATCGCCGGCAAATACGGCAGAAGCTGCTTCCTTGCCTCGTCGAACAATCCCTCGGCGGTCAATCGCTGCTTTCGCTCTTCCAAGAGCGCCATGAGCGCGCCGAGGCCCGCCGGTTCCAATGTTTCGACGACAATCTGGTACTGCGAGCGGCCGGGATACGTCGTCAGCCGCCCGGTGATCACCACTTCGAGGCCGGCCTCGAGTTTGAGCTTGATCCGGGGAGTGGCGCTGCGCCAGATCACACCGGAGATGGTGGCGCGTTGATCCTTGAGGTCGAAGTAGACGTGGCCGTTGCCGTGATAGCTCACCTTGCCAAGCTCGCCGCGCACGCGGACGTAGCCGTAAGCGTCCTCGATGGTCCGCTTGAGCGCCGCCGAAAGCTCGGTGACCGTCAGTTCCGGCAGATTGAGACGTTGTTCATTCATAATCGAATATGGGCTGTTAGTGCCGCGGCGCGCCCCGGGTCAAGACCCCTGGACAACTTCCGGCTCAACCTTGCACCGGCTTTCGTCCGTGCTACAGGGGCGGCGGTAACACATTTCAACCCATGAACATTCTGCTCCTTGGCTCCGGTGGACGCGAACATGCGCTGGCCTGGAAAATGGCGGCAAGCCCGCACGCGGATCGGCTCATCTGCGCACCCGGCAATGCCGGGATCGCGCGTGAAGCCGAATGCGTCGCGCTCGATTTGGCAGACCAGCGGGCGGTGATCGCGTATTGCCGCAACAATGGTATCGACTTGGTCGTGGTCGGCCCGGAAACGCCGCTCTGCGCCGGCGTGGTGGACGATCTCGAAGGGGCCGGCATCAAGGCGTTTGGACCGAGCCGCGCGGCCGCGCGGCTCGAAGGCTCCAAGGGCTTCACCAAGGACTTGTGCCGTTCCGCCGGCATACCGACTGCGGCCTACGAGCGCTTTCGCTCCGCCGACAAGGCCGTGGCCTATGTGCGCGCCCAACGGGTCCCAGTGGTCGTCAAGGCTGACGGGCTTGCGGCCGGAAAGGGCGTGATCGTCGCCGAGACTTATGCCGACGCCGAGGCCGCAATCGACATGATGCTCGGCGGCGGCTTGGGCGAAGCCGGCGCCGAAATCGTCATCGAGGAGTTTCTCACCGGCGAAGAGGCGTCTTTTTTCGCTCTCTGCGACGGCGAAACCGCGCTGCCGATGGCATCGGCCCAGGACCACAAACGTGCGTTCGACGGTGACAAAGGGCCTAATACGGGTGGCATGGGCGCCTACTCGCCGGCTCCCATCGTCGACGCGACAACGAGCGATCGCGTCATGGCCGAAATCGTGCTGCCAACCTTGCGCGCCATGAAAGCGATGGGTGCACCGTACAAGGGCGTGCTCTACGCCGGCCTGATGATCGGCGGCGAAGGGCCGAAGCTCATCGAATATAACGTGCGCTTCGGCGATCCGGAATGCCAGGTGCTGATGCCGCTTCTGGTGTCGGATCTGGTCCCGGCGCTGGTTGCAAGCCGCGACGGCGTTCTCACATCGCTTGATCTGCGCTGGCGCCCGGAGTTCGCGCTCACTGTCGTCATGGCCGCCCAGGGCTATCCGGGACCCTACGCCCGAGGTTCGGTCATCGAAGGCCTCGACGAGGCCGCGGCCGTCGAAGGCGTCGAGATTTTCCACGCCGGCACCAAACAAGACGGCGGGCGAATTGTAGCCGATGGCGGCCGCGTGCTTAACGTCTCGGCGCTTGGCGCGACGGTGAAAGAGGCGCGGACACGCGCCTATGCGGCTGTTTCCCGCATCCGCTGGCCCGAGGGCTTTTACCGGCACGACATCGGCTGGCGCGCGGTCGAGCGGGAGCAATAGGCAAGATCAGCGGCCGGCAATCGCGCCTTAACTCACAACGCGCTGGTGCTCGGGTGAGGGATTGCGCTCGGCACGGCGTCCGCTACAGCATCGGGGTGTTGCCGAGTTGGTGCGACAACCACGAGTGGGCCTCTGGCGGACATGCGGATTGGCATTCGCCTTGCGATTTCCGGCCTCGTCCTCGCATCGATTGTGGTGAGCGCCGTCGGCGTACATGTGCTCTGGTGGCGGACTGCGGAAGCAAACAGTCACGCACTCGCCGAGACCATCAACGAGCAAATCGTCTCCGCCGTCGAAAAGGAACTGATGGCGATTACCACCGAGGCCGCCGCCGCGCACACCGCAATCCGCACGCTGTTCGTGCAAAACGTTCTCCAGACCCGTGAAGCCGACAAGCGCGAGTTTGTCTTTCTCGCGCAATTGCAGGCGCAGCCGGGCATCTCCTGGGTGGCCTTTGGCTGGCCGGACGGAGCATTCTTCGCCGCGCATAAGCTCGGCGATCTCGGACTGGAAATGATGGAAATCGCGCCGGTCGACGGCGTGGTCAAACGTCGTATCGACCAATATCAGGTCGTGGTCGGCGACATCGAATTCCAGAAACGCCGATTCGAAAACACCGACTATTCCGTGACTGCCCAGGAATGGTACCGCAAGAGCATCCAAGCCGACGAGCCGAACTGGTTCGAAATCTCCGCCCTTCCCGTCGGCATGCGTCCGTCGATCGCCTATGCCGGCCCGATCGACGTGTACCAAAAGCGTCAGGGCGTGCTCGCGGTCATTATTGAAAACACTCGGCTGGCGCAATTTCTGTCGCAGCTATCGGTCGGGAAATCAGGAGCGGCGTTCATCTTGGGACGCGCTGGCGCCGTGGTCGCCGCGCCCGATCCGGATGCCGACGAAGTCAACATGCAGCGCGCGGATCAGCCGTTGCTGCCGATCGCCCAAGCCGCGGTCAAACAGTCCGGCAGCTTATACGGCAGCGATAGCAAGACCGCGCACCCCATGCGCCTGGTCGCCGCCGGAGAGGCCTATGCCGTTACGCTGACACCACTGAAATTTCCGGGTTGGACGCTGGCAATCGTGATCCCGGAAGCGGAGTTTCTCGGCCCCATCGAAACGACGATACGGCGTTTGCTGGTTGGGCTCGCCGTTCTTATCGTTGGCGCCGGGATTCTCTCGGCTTGGCTTGCCCGGCGCTTGATCGCAGGACCGCTGATTACCGTCATCGACGAGCTGCGGCACGTCGAGCGCTTCGAGCTTGACCAGGTGCAACGGGTTCCTTCGCATCTTGTCGAATTGGCGAATCTGTCGGGCGCCATCGCCGACATGGCGCGCGGGTTGGCCGCTTTCCGAAAATATATTCCCGCCGATCTTGTGCGGACGCTGGTGAGCGAGGGGATCGAGCCGCGGCCCGGCGGCTCGGTCCGCACCCTGACCGTCTCGTTCGCGGATATTGCCGGCTTTACCGGGCTGTCCGAGCGTCTCGGCGATCGGATCATCCCGCTACTCTCAACCTACCTCGACACCGTGTCGCGTGAGATCACCACCCACGGCGGCACGATCGATAAATTCATCGGCGACGCGGTGATGGCATTCTGGGGCGCGCCGGCCGGCAACGTCCATCATGCGGTCGATGCCTGCCGCAGCGCGCTGGCGTGCCAGCGCGCGTTGCGCGAGTTGGCGCTGGCCGACGACAACGGCCGCCCGCTCGGGGTTCGAATCGGCATCAATTCCGGCGAAATGCTGGTCGGCAATATCGGCTCGGAGGTGCGGCTCAACTACACAGTGATTGGGGATGCGGTGAATGTCGCCAGCCGGCTGGAGAGCGCCAACAAGGAATACGGCACCGAAATCATCATCGGGGAACAGACGCGTCGTCTTGCCGGGAATCGCATTTGCGTGCGCGAGCTCGACCGGCTGATGGTCTATGGGCGCGTCGGCGGACTGGCAATCTACGAGCTGATCGGCGATACCGAAGACGGCGTGGAGCCCCCAGGCTGGATCGCGCTGTATGAATCCGGTTTAGCGGCGTATCGAGCGCGCGATTTCACCGGAGCAATCGGCTTCTTTCAGCGGGTGCTTGATGTGAGAATTTCGGATCGGCCGGCGCGCATGATGATTGAGCGCTGCGATGAATTCATCCGGTCGCCACCCGACAGCGATTGGGAGGCAACGAACGCGATGAAGGCAAAATAGCCCGAGGACAGGCCACGCGTCGACAAAGGCGGCGTCGTCCCGCCGCCAGCGGATCGAAACAATTTTATTTGCAGGCTCGATCGCCATCACACAATTGTGACGCGCGCGACACCACCTAAAATCGCGTCGCGCGCTTATTGAGCGCCTTCGGCTTTGCTATGAAGATCGGAGCGTCGGCATGAATGAGCCGGCCCCCATTTTGAGGTCTTCGGAAAGGACATCGCTGTGAAATCGAAAAGCGTCGTTGCCGCTGCCACGATCGCCGGCTCTTTGACCGCCGCACTGACCATGATCGCAGCTTCGGCGGCCGCGGCGCCGAAGCCCCCGCAGCCCACCATGGACAAGTGCTTCGGCATCGCGCTCAAGGGCGACAATGACTGCGCCGCCGGCGCCGGCACGACGTGCGCCGGCACCGCCGCCAAGGACTATCAGGGCAACGCGTGGAAGTACGTTCCAAAAGGCACCTGCGCGACGATAAAAACTCCGACCGGCACCGGCTCGCTCGAACCGTCGAAATCCTGATGGCAGAGCAAATCCTGCGTTGCAGCGCGCTCTGCTGAACCTCACGCAAGGTGGGCGCCCGAAATGTCGACGGCGACAAAACTTCCAGCGCGCGCCGGGGTCGGCTTCAAGCCCCTTCACTTCGGCGACATCCTCGTTGCCGCCCAACCGATCGGCTTTTTCGAGGTGCACGCGGAGAATTATATGGGCGCCGGGGGACCCCTGCATGCCCAGCTCGGCGCGCTGCGTGTGCGTTACGCGTTATCTATTCATGGTGTCGGGCTCTCGATCGGCTCGACCGAGCCGCTCGACCAGAACCATCTCGCGCGATTAAAGGTGCTCTGCGACCGTTATGAGCCGGAGAGCTTTTCCGAGCATCTTGCCTGGTCGTCACACGACGGCGTCTACTTCAACGACCTCTTGCCATTACCGTACACGCCGCAGACGCTGGCTCATGTCGCCGAGCATATCGACGAGGTGCAGACCGCACTTCGTCGCGCGATGCTCCTTGAGAATCCATCTACTTACCTCCGCTTCTCCGAAAGCACGATTCCCGAAGTAGAATTCCTCGGCGAAATTTCGCAACGGACCGGATGCGGGTTATTGCTGGATATCAACAACGTCTTTGTGTCGGCGAAGAACCACGGCACGTCGCCGCTCGATTATTTGGACTCGTTTCCCCTCGATAAGGTACAGGAAATTCATCTCGGCGGGCATCACGAAGACGCTGACGAAAACGGCAGACCGCTTCACATTGACGCCCACGGGACCCCGGTCTCGGGTGCGGTCTGGGCGCTCTACCGTCACGCAATTGCCCGCACCGGTTCTATGGCGACCCTGATCGAGTGGGACAATGACGTCCCGGATTGGCGCACGCTGCGCGCGGAAGCGGACATTGCGGAGCGGATTCTCGCCGAAGCCACTCGGGCGTCGGCGGCATGAGCAAGTTCGCACCAGCCCGGTTCCAGACGGCGTTCGCGAACGCTTTGCTCGATGCGCGGCGGCCTCCGCCCCCCGGTATCGTTGCGCGTCAAGCGGAGGTGCCCACGCAGCGCTTTGCGATCCATCGCAACAATGTCGTGAGCGGCCTCGTCGACGCGCTCAGAAGCCGTTTTCCCGTCACCGAGAAAATCGTGGGCGAAGAATTCTTCGCGGCAATGACACGCGTCTTTGTGCTGGAACGGCCGCCGCGCGGCCCGCTGCTCGCAAATTACGGCGATGAGCTCGCCGCTTTCATCGCCGCATTCGAGCCGGCTCGCGAAATAGCCTATCTGGCGGACGTGGCGCAGCTTGAGGCCGCGCGCTCACGCGCGTATCACGCAGCCGACGCCGTGCCGGTCGATGCCGGCCGCTTCGCGGCTCTTGACCCGCGCACTGTCGGCGACGTCATCGTCGAGCTGCTCCCTTCAACGGAAATCGTTCGTTCGCCCCATCCGATTGTCACGATCTGGGCCATGAATTCGGGCGAGCGGGACCTCGCGCCGATCGAGAACTGGAGCGGCGAAGATGCGCTCGTGGTCCGCCGGCATCTCGACGTTGAAATCGGCACGCTGCCACCGGGAGGCGCGGCATTTTTGCTCGCGCTCGCGGACGGCCGGCCGATCGGCGAGGCGGCAGAAGCCGGGTTCGCCGATCATGCGGAATTCGATGTTTCGCGCAATTTGGCGGTGCTCATTGGTTCACGCCTCGCGCGGAACGTCATCCCCAAGCCGACGCGGCGCGGTCTGGCATGACCAATATTTTTGCCGCCGCCGCGCTCGCCACGTCCGGTCCCGCGGGCGTCGTTCGTCGCGTAGTCGTCGCGCTCGACGGCATTCCTTATTGGCCGATCGGGCTTGCCGCACGTATTTTCCCGGCGGCCGTGTTCTGGCAATCCGGTCAGACCAAGGTTGCGGGCTGGCAGCTCAAGGCCAGCACCATCGCGCTTTTTCGGAGCGAATATCAGCTGCCTCTGATCGACCCGACGGTCGCCGCCTACATGTCGGCCATTGCCGAACATCTTTTTCCTGTTTTGCTCTTCGTGGGGCTGGCGGCGCGGCTGTCGGCGGTGGCGCTGCTTTTCATGACAGCGGTGATCGAGGTCTTCGTTTACCCTGACGCGTGGCCGACGCATGGGGTGTGGGCCACCTGTTTTCTCGTGACGGTCGCCAGGGGCCCGGGCTTCGTTTCGCTCGATTATTTGATGGCGCGCGTCTATCCGTTAACCCGCGCGAGATAGGCGGCGCGGCCACCGCCATTCCGAAGCGCACCGCCTCAGAACGGCCACGGCATCCCTGAAAAATCGAATTCACGCGCCACATGCAGACAAGCGGTACGCGGACATCGTTTTCACACCGACGAGCGACACATCGCCCGGCCCGGTGATCATCGACCTTCTCAACAGCGTGTTCGAGGCTCTGACCGCCGCCCTGCGCTCACGCGGCGGCGAGGTGCTCAAATTTCTCGACGACGGCATGCTCGCAACCTTATTCGCGGGGAGACATGCCGGCGCGCGCTCGACGCTGCGATGGAAGCGATGCAGGCGCTCGCGGCTCTTAATGAGGCGCGCGCCGCGGCGGGCCTGCCGGCCCGTGACGGTCGACATCGCGCTTCACGTCGGGGAAGTGCCCTACGGCAATGTCGGCGCGACCGACCGGCTCGACTTCACGGTCATCGGACCCGCCATCAACGAGATCGCGCGCATTGAAGCGCTGTGCCGAGCCGCTCGGCCGGCCAGTCCTGATCTCGGCCGAATTCGCCGCCTCCATCAACGACACCGGCCGCCTGGAGGCGCTTGGTCATTACAATTTGCGCGGCGTCCGCGAAGCGAAGGAGATTTTCGCGTGGACGGCTGCCAACCCTCGCTCATAGCCTGAAGGCACGATTATCGGGGCCGGCACTGCCCTTTATGACGGGAAACCGACGCGTCAGCTCGCCGTCAGGCCATTTCGTGCTGCGGGGCGTTTGCGGTCCTGAGCGCCTTGTCGAGACACTCAATCAGCCGTTCGGAATGAAAAGGCTTGCGCAGGAAGCCAAGCGCCCCGGCCTTCAACACGCGCTTGCGAGTTGCCTCCTCGGGCAGCGCCGTCATAAATATGATCGGCTTGCGAATGCCGTCGGCAATCAAACGATCCAGCAGGTCGGCTCCGCTCATGCCGGGCATCTGCAGGTCGGTGATGACGCATGAGTCGTGGACGTGGTCGGAGCGCAGATATTCTTCCGCGGAGGCAAATGTGGTGGCGGTGTAACCCAGCGATCGAACGAGCCCCTTGGTAGCCTCACGGACAGATTCGTCATCGTCGATGATGGAAATCACGGCAGCTTCGGACAATTGCATAGCCCTTCGGCGTTGCCCATAAAATGAGCGTAATGGCCAAAGCAGGCTACTATGCTTAGGTTAACAAAAAACCCCAGTTCGGGTGCGCAGCTAAACCAAGGGGTGTTGGAAGGAAGGGGCCCATCGGGGACCATGAGCGGCAACGACCGTCAGAGCACCTTTTCCGGCACCAAGGAAGTCGCCGAGCGGCTCCGGTTCGATGTCGACCGGCTCAAGGCCTATCTGCACGCGCAAGTGAAGGGATTCGCCGGCCCGATTACGCTCAGCCAATTCAAGGGCGGCCAGTCGAATCCTACCTATCTGGTCGAGACACCGCACCGGCGTTACGTTCTGCGCCGCAAACCTCCGGGCAAATTGTTGCCGTCCGCGCACGCGGTGGATCGCGAATATCGCGTGATCGGCGCGCTTCATGCGCAAGGCTTTCCGGTCGCAGAAGCGATCCTCTACTGCGCCGACGAGAGCGTCATTGGAACGGCGTTCTTCCTCATGTCCCATGTCGAGGGCCGCGTGTTTTGGGAAGCGGAAATGCCTTCGTCCAATCGGGCCGAGCGTGCGCAAGTCTACGATGCAATGAACGCAACGCTGGCGCGGCTGCACTGCTTCGATCCCGCAGCGATCGGGCTTGCCGATTACGGTCGCGGCGAAAATTATGTGGCTCGCCAGATCGAGCGCTGGTCGAAGCAATACCGCGCCTCGGAAACGGAGAAGATTGAGGATATGGAGCGGCTGATGGCGTGGCTGCCGGCGCATCTGCCGCCACCGCAACCGCCGCGACTGGTGCACGGTGACTATCGGCTCGACAACATGATCCTCGCGCCCAACGCCCCGAAGATACTGGCCGTGCTTGACTGGGAGCTGTCGACGCTTGGCGATCCGCTGGCCGATTTTTCCTATCACCTGATGCAGTGGCACATGCCGCCGTCGGAAGCCGGCACCGGCTCGCTCGTCGGTTTCGATTTGGCCGCACTCGGCATCCCCTCGCTCGAGGACTATGTCGAGGCTTATGTGAACCGCACGGGCCTCGATCCGCGACCCTATTTGTCGGTGTATTCCGCCTACAATTTCTTTCGCCTCGCGGCGATCCTGCAAGGCATCGTCGGCCGGGTGCGGGACGGCACCGCGACCAGCACCGTCGCTGCGGCGAAGGCAAGCCTCGTTCGGCCGCTCGCCGCCACAGCGTGGGATTTCGCGCGCCAGGCGGGGGCCGCTTGAGGCGGTGCCGCAGATGAAAACCTTCGCGCTCGCGCTCGGTGGGGGCGGGGCGCGCGGGCTGGCGCATATCGCGGTAATCGAGGCGCTCGACGAGATGGCCGTGAAGCCGGCCGCCGTCGCCGGCACCTCGATCGGCGCTCTTGTCGGTGCCGCGTACGCGGCGGGAATGCGCGGCAAGGACATCCGCCGCCATGTCATCGGCTTCGCCCACGACCGCAGCGAGACAATGCGGCGGCTTATCGCGGCACGTGCAGGCACAATCGCCGATCTGTTTGCTCTCGGCTTCGGCCACGCGACGCAGATCGATGCGGAGAAATTCTGTGCGCTATTTCTACCCGATGCGATCCCGGCGGATTTCGCGGAGCTTGAAATACCGCTCATCGTCATGGCTGCCGATCTCCATCGCCGGGAGGAGGCGCCGCTTACATCGGGAGCGCTCCGGCCGGCGCTCGCCGCCTCGATCGCCATACCCGGCCTGCTGCGGCCGGTCACCTTGGACAGCCGCGTTCTCATCGACGGCGGCGCCACCAATCCGCTTCCTTTCGACCGTCTGCGCGGGCGCGCCGACATGATCGTCGCGGTCGACGTACTGAACGTCCCGCCGGCAGAGCGCAACGACATTCCGAGTCCGTGGGAATGCGTCTATGCGACGCTCAACATCATGGGCAATGCCATTGTCGCCGCAAAACTCGCTCACGGCGCGCCGGTCCTCGTGTTCCGGCCCAATGTCGGCATTTTCCGCACCCTCGACTTCTACCAGGCGACCGCAATTTTGCGGTCGGCGGACGCAGTGAAAGCGGAAGTGAAGGAGAAACTCGGTAAAGCGCTCGCAGGATAGGGTCAGCGCCTCTCCCGGAAAAATTCCTTGAGCAGTACCGACGCTTCCGCTTCGGCCATGCCGCCATAGACCTCGGGCCGATGGTGGCACGAAGGCGAAGCAAAGAATTTCACCCCGTTGTCGACCGCTCCGCCCTTGGGATCTGGCGCGCCATAGTACAGGCGGCGGATGCGCGCGAAAGCGACGGCGCCCGCGCACATCGCACAGGGTTCGAGCGTGACATAGAGATCGCAATCGGCCAGCCGTTCCGAGCCGAGCGCCATGGCCGCCGACCGGACGGCGACGATTTCCGCATGCGCCGTCGGATCGCGGTCGGCGAGCGTCCGGTTACCGGCGCTTGCGACCACTTTGCCGTCGCGCACGACCACGCAGCCGACCGGGACTTCGCCACGGCCGCCGGCCGTACGAGCTTCTTCCAGCGCCAGGTCCATAAACGATGCCATTTGCAATTGCCTTGTCGATTGCCTGATCGACCGGCGGGGGTTATTGGCGAGCGGGTCATGGACGATCAGGGCACATTCGACAAGAGCGGCGAACGGATCGCCAAGGTCATCGCCCGAGCGGGGCTTGCCTCGCGCCGCTCGGCGGAGGAGTGGGTCGCCGCTGGGCGCGTCGCCGTCAACGGCGAAGTGATCCATTCGCCCGCGCTCAACGTGACGGCGCGCGACCGCATCAGCGTCGATGGCGAGCCATTGCCGGCACGCGAGCGCACGCGGTTGTTCCTTTATCACAAGCCGCGCGGACTCATGACCTCGCACGCCGACCCGCGAGGCCGGCCTACGATCTTCCAGCGTTTGCCCAAGGGGCTGCCCCGGCTGATCAGCGTCGGCCGGCTCGACTTCAACACCGAAGGCCTCATCCTGCTCACCAATGACGGCGCGCTCGCGCGCGCGCTGGAGCTGCCAGCGACCGGCTGGCTGCGGCGCTATCGGGTGCGCGTCCACGGCTCGGTGACGCAACGCACGCTCGACGAATTGCGCACCGGCATCACCATCGACGGCATCAATTACCGCGAGATCGAGGCGGCGCTCGATCGGGTGCAAGGTTCCAATCTGTGGCTCACCTTCGCCATCCGCGAGGGCAAGAACCGCGAAGTTCGCAACGTGCTCGGCCATCTCGGCCTCGAGGTCAACCGCCTCATCCGCGTATCGTTCGGGCCGTTTCAACTCGGCGAGCTGGCCGAGGGGCAGGTCGAAGAGGTGCCGACGCGCGTGTTGCGCGAACAGCTCGGCGAGCGGCTCGCCGCGCTCTCGGGCGCCGATTTTTCCGCACCGCTCTCCCCTTCTCCGCGGCCGGAGAAAAGCGAAGCGACCCGAGGGGAACGGCGGCAAAAGCCCTCACGCCCTGCACGGGATGCCACGCGCGACAAGCCGAAGAATCAGAAATCAAACGCCCAGAAATCGACAAGCCATTCCTGGCGCGCGCCTGAAGACGGGTGTCCGGGAAAGAAACTGCGGCGGAAATTCCACGGCGCAAGCCGCGGCGACGAGAAGCATCCCGAGCGCTCGGCCGGAGCGGCGCGTTCGGCCACGCTCACCGACCGCAAAGGAAGGCCCGTGCCGGTCGAGCGTTTCGGTCAGCCGCCGACGCGCGAACGCGCAAGGAGCGAAGCGCGCAAAGGCGGCCGGCAAGACAGCCCGAAGGGCCGCCGCTTTTCGCCCGATCGCGCTACAGGGCCGCGGCCGCGTCGGCCGCGGAGCCATTAGTGAGAATCATCAGTGGACGTCTGCGCGGGCGCGCTCTCGCCGGCCCGAAATCGCAAGCGATCCGACCGACCGCCGATCGTTTGCGCGAATCGTTGTTCAATATCCTCATGCACGCGTTCGACGATCCGGTGACCGGAGCCCGCGTGCTCGATCTCTTTGCCGGCACCGGCGCGGTCGGCATCGAAGCGATTTCGCGCGGCGCCGAATTCGCGTTGTTCGTCGACCAGGGCGCGGAGGCGCGCGCATTGCTGCGCGAGAACGTCGCCGCGCTCGGTCTCGGTGGCGTATCGCGGATTTTTCGGCGCGACGCGACTAAGCTCGGCGAAGCGCATCCAGTCGCGCCGTTCTCGCTCGCCTTCCTCGATCCACCTTACGGTCATGGCCTCGCGTACGCGGCGCTCGTCTCGGCGCGCCCCGGAGGCTGGTTCACGCCGGATGCGCTTATTGTCGTCGAGGAGGCTGCGAAGGCGAACTTCACAGCACCGCCCGGCTTTCATGAAGCCGACCGCCGCCGTTACGACGATACCGAGTTCGTTTTTCTGCGCGTAAGCTAGCGCCGCCCGAACAGCCGCTCGATATCGCTGAGTTTTAGTTCGACATAGGTCGGACGACCGTGATTGCATTGGCCGGAATTGGGCGTGACTTCCATTTCGCGAAGGAGCGCGTCCATCTCCTGCGGCTTCAATCTTCGCCCGGCGCGCACGGAACCGTAGCAGGCCATGGTTGCAGCGACGTGCATGAGGCGGCGCTCGAGCGGCAAAGCCTCATCCCACTCGCTGATGTGTTCAGCCAGGTCGCGCACGAGGCCCGCGCCATCGATCTCGCCGAGCAGCGCCGGCGTCTCGCGCAACGCCACGGCGCCGGGGCCGAAGGATTCCAGCACGACGCCATAACGCGCTAGTTCCTCGGCATGCGCAAGCAGACGCTCGACTTCCGCCTCGTCGAGTTCGACGATATCTGGGATGAGCAGGATTTGGCGCGCGACGCCGGCTTTGCCGATAGCGGCCTTGAGCTTCTCGTAGACGATGCGTTCGTGGGCGGCGTGCTGATCGATGATGACGAGGGCGTCGCTGGTCTGTGCCACGATGTAGGTGTCGTGCACCTGCGCGCGCGGCGCACCAAGCGGATGATCGAGCGCATCCCCCGCGGCATAGTCCGGCGTCGGTCCGGCGCTAAAGCCGGAATAGAGCGAGGAATTGACTGCGACGGCGGGCGCGCCAACCTCGAATGCGGCTTGCGCCGCCTCGGCAAAACCGCCGCCGCGGGTGACCGCCTGGGCGCGGCGTGGATCGCCTGGCCCGGCCGGCGAACGGCGCCAGTCCCAGCCTCGCGGCGTTACCGGGCGAAACGCGGCGACGGTCGCGCTGCCGCCGGTTGTCGCCGCGCGGCTGCCTTCGCGGGCGAGCGCGGCTTTGAGCGCATGCACGATCAAGGCGCGCACCAGGCCAGCGTTGCGAAAGCGCACCTCGGTTTTCGCCGGGTGCACGTTGACGTCGACCTCACGCGCATCGAGCGTGACGAACAGAGCGACCATCGGGTGGCGGTCGCGCGGCAGGTAGTCGGCATAAGCCGCGCGTACCGCGCCGACCAAAAGCTTGTCGCGCACGGGGCGACCGTTGACGAAGAGATATTGGCCGAGCGCGTTAGCGCGCGTGAGCGTCGGCAGCGCGACGAAACCCGCGACGGCAACACCCTCGCGCTCGGCCGCGATCTCGACGGCGTTGGCGCGAAAATCGGCGCCGAGAAGGTCGCCCAGCCGCGTCAGACGCCCGGTGGCGCCGGGAAGTGCCGCCGCGAATGTCACCGGCAGGCGTTCCTCGCCCGCGAGCGTGAAGGCGACGTCGGGCCGGCTCATGGCCAGCCGGCGCACCACTTCGCGCACGGCCTCCGCCTCGGTGCGGTCGAGCTTGAGGAATTTCAATCGCGCCGGTGTTGCGTAAAAGAGATCGCGCACCTCAACGCGCGTGCCCTCCCCGAGCGCCGCCGGCTTGAGCTCCGACCTCGCGCCGGCATCCACCTCGATCGACCAGGCGTGCGGTTCGCTCCTATGCCGCGTCGCGATCGCAAGGCGCGCCACGGCGCCAATCGAAGGCAGCGCCTCGCCGCGGAAGCCGAGGGTATCGATGGCGACGAGATCTTCGTCCGCGAGTTTCGACGTTGCATGCCGCTCGACCGCGAGCGCAAGGTCCGCCCTCGGCATGCCCTCGCCGTCGTCGGCCACGCGAATGAGCCGCCGCCCGCCACCGTCCGTTAGAACGTCGATGCGGCGCGCACCGGCATCGAGCGCATTCTCGATGAGCTCCTTCACGACGCTTGCCGGCCGTTCGACCACCTCGCCGGCGGCGATGCGGTTGATCACAGCTTCGGAAAGTTGACGGACATGCATCGGCGACTCGCTGGCGGCTCGGTGCGAGTCTAGACCATGATCCGATCGTGAATCGAATCACGGTCTAAGTTTGATTAGAGCATGATCTTTTCGAAACTCGGCTTCCACCCCGGATCAAGTCCGGGGCAGGCATTTTCGGGATCATGCTCCGACGGCGCACAGGGTAGCGGCAAAGAGCGGTGAGAAAGGCGGATTAGGCTGCCCAGCCGTGGTGCACGTCGAAAATGCGGGCCGCTTCCGAGACGTGGGGCAGTTCCAGAATGCGGGGCTCGCCCAACGCGACCTTAGTATCGTCGTAGCCAGCCTGCCAGCGCTCCTCCATCGCGGTGCGCGAGAACTCGAAGGTCTTACTCGCCGCTTCGTGCTTCTGCGACTGATACTTCAGTTGCACGACGGTGGCGACCTTCACGCGCGCTTCTTCGGCGAGGAACCGCACTTCGGGATCGTCCTGACAGGCTTCGGGCAGCTCAGTCAGGAACCGTGACAAGGCATGGCGGAACTTCTGCGCCTTCTTGTACTGCTCGAGCGAGACATTGAGGCGGCTGGCGCTGTGAATCTCCATGGCTCGGAGATTTGCCGACGGGATGTCGAGCGGCACGTCCCCGTTGGCGTCCCAAAGATCGACCTGGAAGACCAGCGCGCTGTAGCGCGGTCGGTCGTCGATGACGAATTGCATGGGCGAGTTCGAGACGACGCCGCCATCCCAATAGTACTCACCGTCGATCTCCGTCGGCGGAAATCCCGGCGGCAACGATGCGCTCGCCATGACATGGGCGGACGTGATCGGTTGCTTGAGATTGTCGAAATAAACCGGCGCTCCGTTCCGGACGTTGGTGGCGGCAACGGTGAAGCGTATCGGCTGGGAGTTGATCAAGTCAAAATCCACCAGACGCGTCAGAGTCGCTTTCAGCGGCGACGTATCATAGTAGCTGACTTGGTCGGGACGTTCGGCCGCAGATCTCAAAGGCGGAAACGGCCGCGGCGAGAAAAAATCTGGGGCGCCGTTAAGCATCGTGCTCAACGCGCTCACCTTGTTGGTCCAATGGCGCGCGTGTCCGTTCCCGTTCCACGGGAAATCGGCAAACCAGGGGAAATTCGGCAACCGGATAGGCGGCTTGGTGACGGCTTTCCAAAAGTCACTCAGCCTTTCAACGCGCTGCTCGGGCGGATTGCCGGCAATCAGGGCACCGTTGATGCCGCCGATCGAAGTGCCGCAAATCCAATGTACCTCGATGTTTGCCTCGTGGATCGCCTGATACACCCCGGCCTGGTATGCACCCAACGCACCGCCGCCCTGCAGGACGAGCGCCACGCGTTCAAAAGGCAGGCGGCGCGTTGCGCCTTTGGTCATGAGTTGGAGTGAAGGTGCCTGATTCATGAGCTTTTCCCGTATGTCAGCAAAGTTGTTCCGGATCATCCACCGCGCCTACCGTCCACCACCCGCTCGATCGCACCTGATTTGATCGAGTGACAAGTGGCCCTTCGCCTTCGGCCATAAGACCGTGCATGGACATTTCCCCAACGAGCAATTGGGTGCCTGGAGCGGCCTGCGCAAGCCGTTGACGCCATACAAATAATTGATCCGCGCGTGACAAAATTACTTTCGATTGTTGCAATTTTTTCGCAATGCGCGGCGCGCATAAAGTTGATTCGCCTACAGCACGAGTTGCTCAATAGATGAACAATTTAACGCGAGTGCGGGTGGAAAGCTCAATTAAGTGGCAGGTAGCCAAAATGACGCAGAGAACGCCACGCGCTTCAATCAACTGCCGGCTTCGCATGGCGCAGACGCTTGAGGCTGGCGCGGTGTTTTTTGGCATCGACCCGACGCTCGCGCGATGCCTTTGTCGGCCTGGTCGGTCGCCGCTGCCGCGGCTCGATTGCCGCACGGCGGATCAGTTCGACGAGGCGGTCGAGCGCATCCTGACGGTTGCGCCCCTGCGTGCGATGACTTTGCGCGATGATGACCAGAACGCCGTCGCGCGTGAGCCGGGCGCCGACGAGCCGCTCAAGCCGCGTGCGCACACCTTCCGGCAGCGATGGTGATCGCCGCACGTCGAAGCGAAGCTGGACCGCGGTCGCAAGCTTGTTGACATTCTGCCCGCCTGGACCCGACGCGCGAACAAAGCTTTCTTCGATTTCGCGTTCGTCGATGCTGATATGGGCATTGACACGGATCATGTCGCAGCGACCGTAGCACCTATCCTCCCCGCGCACCCAGGAAGGTGAACAGGGCTCAGTCGGCGCTGGTCGAAACAACCCCATCGGGCCGGCCGGCCACAGTCACAAGCAGACCGCCATCGAGCAGGCGCTTGGCCACACGCCGGGCGTCATCGAGCGTCACCGCGTTGATCATCTGCGGCCGCCGAGCGAAGTAATCGATGCCGAGACCGTCGAGCTGCAACTGCACAAGAAGCCCTGCGATCTTGCTCGACGTATCGAGATTGAGCGCGAACGAGCCGTTGAGATAGGCCTTGGCCTTGGCTAGTTCATCCGCCGTCGGTCCGCTTCCCGCCAGGCGTCGAATTTCCTTGTCGATCAGATCGAGTGTTTCGCCGGCGCGGTCGGCGCGCGTGGCGGTGCCGCCCAGGAACAGGGCGGTGTGATTGAGCCACACCAGACTATCGTAGACGGAATAGGCAAGACCGCGTTTTTCGCGCACCTCTTGATAAAGCCGCGAGGAAAAGGCACCACCGCCAAGGATATGGTTGACGAGGTAGGCGGCCATGAAATCCGGATCGTTACGGGCGATACCGGGGCCGCCGAACGTCACCGCCGCCTGCGGCACGTCGAGTTTCACGACGATGCGGCGTCCCAGTCCCTTCGGCGAAACGTTGGCGACGGGCACAAGCTCCGGTTGCGCGGGCAACGCGCCAAAAGCGCGGTCGAGCATCGCCCCCACCGTCTCCGCGTCAATGTCGCCGACGATCGCAATCTTCAGGTTTGAGCGCGCCAGCACCCGCCGCGTGTAGTCTCTGAGATCGTCGACAGTGATGGCAGGCACGGATTCCAACGTACCATCCACCGGGCGGCCATAGGGGTGATCGGCGAACGCGGTCTGCCACCAGCGCAGACTGGCCACCTCATTTGGGCTGGTCGACGCGCGCCGCACCACGGACAAAATCTGCGCGCGGATGATTTCGACGTCGGCTTGTTCGAAGCGCGGCGCGGTCAAAGCAAGCCGCAAATATTCGAACGCCTCGTCCCGATTTTCCGTCAGCGTGCGCAGCGTGCCGCGCAGCGTGTCGCGGTCGGCCTGAAAACTCAACTCGATGGCCTTGCGTTCGAGGCGCGCGTGGAACGTTTTCGAATCGAGATCGCCAGCACCCTCGTCGAGCAAGGAAGCGACGAAGTTCGCCGTACCCACCTTTCCCGCCGGATCCTGCACTGCGCCGCCGGCGAAGGCGAAGTCGAGGGCGATCATGGGAACCGCAGGCTCGTGCACCAGCCAAGCTTCGATGCCACCCGGGCTGACGACGCGCTCGATCGTCGTGGCGAGCGCTGGTGCGGCAAAGAGCGGGAGCGCAACAATAGCGACGGCAATGCCGCGCTGGACGCAATGGGAAAGAGCGGGCGGCATCGTGGTCACGTGCGTTTCTCCTCCGACGGAAGGCTGTTCACCAGATAGCCCGTGACCGACGCCCGGGCGTTGAGCCAAGTCCGGGCGGCCTCGCGCACTGCGTCGGCAGTCACGGCGCGAATGGCTTCGGGCCAGTTGCGGACTTTATCGACTGTCTCGCCGGTCGCGAGCGCGGCGCCATACCAGCGCGCGAGCGTCGCCTGATTGTCCTGCGCATAGACGGCGTCCGCAATAAGCCGATTTTTGGTGAGATCGAGTTCGTCGGCGGTGACGCCCCGCTCGCTGACGTCGGCGAGAACGGCGTCTATCGCCGCCTCGACATCGTGCAACGTCTTTCCCTGCTTCGGCGCGGCATAGACGCCGAACTTGCCGTAGTCGAGCGCCGTGCCCGAATAGAAGGCGCCGGCATTCAGGGCCATGTGCTGCTCGACGACGAGCGCCCGATAGAGGCGGCTGCTCGAGCCACCGCCGAGAATGTGCGCGAGCACTTCGAGTGCTTCGCTCTCGCCGGGCTTGGCCGTCGTTCGCGACGGCGCGAGGTAATAGCGGTTGATGCTCGGCTGCTCGACCTTGGAATCGGCGAGCGTCACAGTGCGCGGGCTTTCCTGCGCCGGCTCTTTCGGCCGTTGACGTGGTGCAATCTGCGCGCGCGGGGCGATCTTGCCATAGGTGTCCTCGGCGTCCGCCCTGACCTCTTCGGGGGTCACGTCGCCGGCAACGACGACGATGGCGTTATTCGGCGTGTAGAAGCGCCGATAGAAGGCCAACGCTCCGTCGCGATCCAGGGCTTCGATCTCGGGCCGCCAGCCGATTACCGGGCGGCCATAGGGATGGTTCAGATAGAGCGCGGCGTCCATCTGTTCCGCCAATCTGCTGCTCGGATTATTGGCGACCCGCATATTCTGTTCTTCGAGTACGACGTTCAGTTCGGGACGCACGACATCGTCTGTGAGGACAAGGCCGGTGATGCGGTCGGCCTCGAACGCCATCATCTCTTTCAGGTGCTCGCGCGGCACGCGCTGGAAGAAGCCGGTATAGTCGCTCGAGGTGAACGCGTTCTCTTGCCCGCCCATCGCGGCGACTTGCTGCGAAAAACTGTCGCCCGGATTGCGCACGGTGCCTTTGAACATCAGGTGCTCGAGAAAGTGCGCCAGACCGGATTTGCCCGGCGTCTCGTCTGCGGCGCCGACCTTGTACCAGATCATGTGGGTGACTACCGGAGCGCGATGATCCGGCACCACGACAAATTCGAGGCCGTTGGCGAGCTTGAAGTCGGAAACCTTGGAGTCGGCCGCCGCGGAAGCGGCGCCCGGCGACACGGCGATCAACGAGACGACGAGGAAGAAAGCTTTCGGCACGAGCATGGCCTCCAGTCTGAATGGTGTCATCCAAAAGCCAATCGCGACGACACGCGCAACCGGGCCAGCGCCAAAGGCTCCAGATGACGGACAAAGCACGCCGCGTCGGACTTAAGCGCCGCCGCAGTTATTTTGGCGGCGTGACCGAGGTCATGTTGAAATCCTTTGAGGTCGCCTGTGTTTTCTTCTTCTCCGGGGAGATGCCGTAGGGGTGATCCGGCGACGGCACACGATACCCGGCAGGCGGATCGGTCAAGTTCTCGCGGACTGGTTCGCCAGCAAAGGTAGCGTATTCTTCGGTATTGAACCAACCCGCCGGATTGTACCAAGGCTTCTTTTCGAAGGGTGGGTTCGGAGTCTGGACGGCGGTGTCGGGAACAACGTCCGGCTTGCCTTTGGCCTTAGCGTGCTTGACCGGCTTAGGATCGTTCTTCGGCCAGTCAGGCGCCGGTGTCGCCGCCTCTGATCCGGGGGGAGGCAAATCGCGGCTCGGAGGGACGACGAGCGGCGAACGCTCAGTATAGTTTATGTCCCCGCTGGCACTGGGGGCACTATTCATACCGAGCGACTTCATGAATTTGTTCCAGGCGCCCTCGTTATCGCTGCCATAGGTTTGGGCCGAGGCCCCGGACACGTCGATGCCTGCGGCAATGCCGAGCAACGCCACACCAGCGACCCAGCGGAAGATCCTTTTGCGCGGGCGCAACCTAAACCCGGCCTTGCGGCCGCAATCCCGATCCTGCGGCATACCCTCACCCGACGTGCGTACGGCACCCCCAAGAACCGCATTCTTTTATCCAGGATCAGGGCGCTTTTGCGGCGTTCCGGCCCGGAGCAACTCGTACAGGAGGCCAACGACCCCGGCAACGATGGCCAGATCGGCAAGGTTAAAGACGTACCAGCGGAAGCTCCAGCTGGCCGTTTGGATGTGAAAAAGCACAAAATCCATCACGCCCGGCCAGTGCAGACGATCGATGGCGTTGCCGACCGCGCCGCCGATAATAAGCCCGAGCGCCAGGGCGGTCAGCCGCGACGACGCCCGCGCCAGCCAGATCCAGAGGAAAGCGACCGCAGCCACCTTGAATGCGAGCAGCGCCCAGGCGCCGACGAGCCCCTCTTGCCGCAAGAGCCCGTAACTGATCCCGGTATTCCAAGTAACGACAAGATCGACAAATGGCGTTACCGCCACCCCGGCGCGGCTTTCGAGATCGAACTGGTAAAAAAGCCAGAGCTTCGACGTCTGATCGATGGCGCCGGTGATCAAGGCGGCGCCAAGGCCGACGGCACTCAGCGGCCCCCAGAAATAAGAGCGCTGCGCGCTCGGCGGCGCCGCCGCGGCCATGCCGCCCTACTCCGCCGCCTTGCGCATGGCGTCCCATTCGCGCAGCGCCTGAGCGTCGCGCGGCGTCACGTCGGGATATTGCGGATCGCTGCCGACGGCGGGCGATATTTTCCACGAACGGGCGCACTTGCGTCCGCCGGCACGGCGCGGCTCGACGGCAACGCCCGTCACGTCGCTGAGCCGAAACACCTCCGGCGGTCCCTCGCCTTCGACCAATGTGGCGTCCGAGGTTATGCAGAGTTCGGCAAGATCGACCTCCGTCGCAGTGCCGAAAAGCTCTCGATCCGCGATGTAGACGATTGGGGCGGCTTCGAGCGAGGAGCCGATCCGCTTGGAGGCTCGCTCAAGTTCGAGCGCGCCGGTAACCACCCGGCGAAGGTCGCGCAGCGCACGCCATTTCTCGGCCAAGGCGTTATCGCGCCACGCCGCAGGCACGGCCGGGAACACTTCGAGGTGGACGGACGCCGCATTGGGATCGCGCGCGAGCCACGCTTCCTCGGCGGTAAAACACAACATCGGCGCGAGCCAGGTCACCGTGCAGCGGAACAGGTGATCGAGCACCGTAAGACTGGCCTTGCGCTTGACCGAAGAATAGGGCTCGCAATAGAGTGCGTCCTTGCGGATGTCGAAATAGAACGCCGACAGATCGGCGGTCATGAACGCGCTGAGCGCCGCGAAGATCCGCTTGTAGTCGAAATCGCCGTAGGCGGAGCGGATGAGCGCGTCGAGCTCGGTCAGGCGGTGCAGCATCAGCCGCTCGAGGTCGGGCATGTGTTCGACCGCAACGACGTCGGTCGCTTCGAAATGCGCGAGATTACCGAGCATCCAGCGAAGCGTGTTGCGCAGCTTGCGATAGGTGTCGACCGTCGTTTTGAGAATTTCAGGCCCGATGCGCAGATCGTCGGCGTAATCGGCGGCGCACACCCACATGCGCAGAATATCGGCACCCGCCTGCTTGATCACATCCTGCGGCGCGGTGACATTGCCCAGCGATTTCGACATTTTGCGGCCGTTCTCGTCGAGCACGAAACCGTGGGTGAGCACAATGTCGAACGGTGCGCGTCCGCGCGTGCCGCATGATTCCAGGAGCGACGACTGAAACCAGCCGCGGTGCTGGTCGGAACCTTCGAGATACATCACCGTTTCCGGTCCGCCGTCGGCTTTGCGTTCGATATGCGCGAGCGCCGGGAAGTGTCTGGGGTCCTCCAGCACGAAAGCGTGCGTCGAGCCGGAGTCGAACCAGACATCGAGAATGTCATCGACCTTCTGCCAGCTCTCGTTGGCGAGCTTGCTGAGGAACCGCTCGCTTGCGCCCGGCTTGTACCAAGCATCGGCGCCCTCTTCCTCGAAAGCGTCGATGATGCGGACATTCACGTCGGGATCGTCGAGAATTTCGACTAAGCCGTCCGCCTTCTCCTTGATGAAGAGCGTGATCGGCACGCCCCATGCGCGCTGGCGCGAGATGACCCAGTCGGGGCGGCTCTCGATCATTCCATTGATTCGTCTTTCGCCTTGCTCCGGCAGCCAGCGCGCTTCTTTGATCGCGTCTTGCGCAAGCTGACGAAGCGTCAGGCCGTGCCTTCCGCTGCCGCTCAACAGAGCGATAGGTTTGTCCATCGCGATGAACCATTGCGGCGTATTGCGAAAGATCACAGGCTTCTTCGAGCGCCACGAATGCGGATATTGATGCTTGAGCCGTCCGCGCGCGATCAGCATGCCGGCTTCGATCAGCGCCTTGATCACCGCTTCGTTGGCGTCGCCCTTCTCGCCCTTGTCGGTGAGGACGCGCTTGCCGGCAAAACCCGGCGCCTGCTCGGTGAAGCGGCCGTCGGCGTCGACGGTATAGGGAATGGCGGTGTTGATGCCGCGCGCCGTAAGTTTTTGCGCATTCGCCGTCCACACGTCGAAATCCTCGCGCCCATGGCCGGGCGCCGTGTGCACGAAACCCGTGCCGGTATCCTCGGTGACGTGATCCCCGGGAAGCAGAGGCACGGAAAACGCGTAGTCGCCGCCAACACCCTTGAGCGGATGTTCGCAGACAAACGATGCCAAATCGTCGGCGCTGATTGCTCTTATCCGCTTGAACGCAGTGACGCGCGCCTGCCGAAACGCATCCATCGCAAGCTTGTCGGCCAAGACCAAAAGGTCCCTTGGCTTCGCCCAGTTTTCAGCAGGCGCATCGACAATTTCATAAAGGCCATATTCGATCTTTGGCGAGTAACTGATCGCGCGATTGCCCGGGATCGTCCAAGGCGTCGTCGTCCAAATAACGATCGAGGCACCGGCGGCTTGCCGATTTTCCATCGACGATTCTCGCGCGGAGCGTCTGATCGGAAACTTTACCCACACCGTATCGGACGTGTAGTCCTCATACTCGACTTCCGCTTCAGCAAGCGCGGTCTTTTCCACCACCGACCACATCACCGGCTTAGAGCCGCGATAGAGCGTGCCGTTGGCCGCAAACTTCATCAGCTCGCGGGCGATCTGCGCCTCGGCGTAAAAATCCATCGTAGTGTAGGGATGCGCCCAATCGCCGATGACGCCGAGACGCTCGAATTCCTCGCGCTGCACGCCGATCCAATGCGCGGCGAAGGCGCGGCACTCCTGGCGGAATTCGACCAGCGCCGCCGGATCGGACAAATCCGGCTTCGGCCGGCCCTCGGCCCGGTAGTTCTCCTCCTCGATCTTCCATTCGATCGGCAGGCCGTGACAGTCCCAGCCTGGCACGTAATTCGAATCGAAGCCGAGCATCTGCTGGCTTCGCGTCGCCACGTCCTTGAGGATTTTGTTGAGCGCATGCCCGATATGGATGTTGCCGTTGGCGTAGGGCGGGCCGTCGTGCAGTACGAATTGCGGCCGGCCTTTGCCGGCGGTGCGCAATCGCCGGTACAGGTCGATGCCGCTCCAGCGCTTTAGGATTTCCGGCTCTTTTTGCGGCAAACCGGCGCGCATCGGGAAATCGGTCTTGGGCAGGAACAGCGTTTCGCTGTAATCGCGCGCTTTTGCCGGCGTCTCATTCATGACGGGCCTTCTAACAAGCCGCCAGCACGGCGCAAAGGGCTCTTGCGGCAAAGGCCGTCGCCGGCCCCTGGGAACCGCCGGCCCGCATCTCGCGTTGAAATCCACGAGCGTGGGCCGGGGTGAGGACGTTTTTGTGGAATATATTCGCGCCAAACGTGAAGCGCGCCACGCGCTCATCATTAGCGACCCGCAGCCGGTCGAGAGCATCGGCGGCATGTGGGCGTCGCTTAGCCGCGCAGCGACTATCGGTATCTTCCTGCTGCTGTTCGCGGCGTTCCTGTTTTTTTGCCGCACTATTCTGGTACCGATCCTGTCGGCCGCCATCGTGGCACTGACGCTGGCGCCTTTGGTCAAGGCCGGCCGTCGTCACGGCATTTCACCGTGGATTACCGCGATTCTGATCGTCGTCTGTGCCCTCGGCGCGCTCGGCCTGGCCGTTACGGCCGTAGCCGGCCCGGTGAACGCGTGGATCGGCCGCGCACCCGAAATCTGGTCAAGCATCAAGGATAAATTCGCCGTGCTCGATGAGCCGCTCGCGGCGGCACATCAGCTGCAGACCGCGCTGTTTGGCGCATCGACCGCGTCGGGCATATCTGCTCCCAACGTCGTCTTGCCGGTCGTCGCTTTTGTGACGCCGGCTGCGGGGGAGCTCCTGCTGTTTTTCGGCACGCTGGTCTTCTTTTTGGCCGGGCAGCTCGATTTGCGGGTGCGCCTCGTTTCGCTGTTCGCGGAGCGCGACTCCAAGCTGCGCTTTCTCAAGATCATGAACGACATCGAGAAGAACCTCACCGGCTATCTGCTCGTGGTGACGATGATCAACACCGGGCTCGGCGTGATCGTCGCGGTCGGAGCGATGCTGCTCGGATTTCCCAACCCGGCGATCTTCGGTCTTTTGGCAGCGCTGTTGAATTACGTGCCTTATGTCGGGCCTGCCGTGATGGCCTTTGTTTTGTTCGGCGTGGGCCTGGTCACGTTTCCCTCGCTCGGGCACGCGTTGCTGGCACCGGTCGGCTTTGTCGCACTGACCGCAGCCGAGGGACATTTCATCACGCCGGCCATCGTCGGCCGCCGTATCACGCTCAATCCGCTGCTGATCCTTCTGGCGCTGGCTTTTTGGACGTGGATGTGGGGACCGATCGGCGCGTTTCTCGCAGCGCCGCTGTCGATCATCGGTCTCGTGGTATTCAATCACTCGTTTGCCGCCGAAGAAGCTAAACTTCCGGATTGAACGGAACCTTCACGTATCTATATACTTGCAATTATACAATTGTCGCGGCACCTCCTTAGCGTATTCAAATACGGAGATCGAACATGAGCACCGCGTCAACCGCTTCACAGAACATTCGCGAGACGGCCGAGGACGCGCGCGAGGCGGTGCGCAAAGTTCGCGAAGCGGCCGCTGAATCCTCGGATAAATTGCAGAAGGATTTGCAGGCGCTGCGCGACGATTTCCGCCGCCTCGCCGACCAGGTCGCGGGCATCGTCGCCGACCCGGGCGCCGCGGCATGGCATCGCGCAAAGTCGAGCATGGACGAGGCCGTCGCCGACGCCGAGGAAAAAGCGCGCGAGGCGGCGAGCGCCGTGCGCGAGGTGTCCGATCATTTCGTCGAAGCAATCGATCAATCGATCAAGACGCGGCCCTACACCACGCTGGCGCTTGTCGCCGGCATAGCTTTCCTTTTTGGAGCGGCTTGGCGCAGGTAGATTAAGCCCACGCAGCGGGGCGGGATCCGAAGAGTCTTTATGCTCAAAAGCTGGATGCGTGATATTACGCTTTCGCTCCAGGCGAGAAGCGGAGTGACGCCCGCTTTCCTAGTCTGGGCCGCGATCGTCACCGTCGCGCTCATCACCGCGTTCGTTTTTCTCTGCGTCGCCGGCTACGACTGGCTTACATTGCAGCTGGGCGCGGTTTTTGCAGGCCTCATCATGGCCGGCGTCTTTTTGTTCATCGCGCTGGTCGGCTTCATCGTAACCGCGATTTCCCGCCGCCGCGCCAAGGAGCGCGCCATCGTCGAACGTGCGGCGCGCGCACAGGCCGCGTCATCGTGGCTGCTCGATCCGAAAATTCTCGGCATCGCCATGCAGGCCGGCCGCACGGCCGGCTGGCAGCGCGTCGCGCCCATCGCGCTCCTCGGTTTCATTGCGGCGCAATGGCTGTTGGGCCGGCGCGGACGCGCCGGCGATGAGGCCGATACGGGCTAGGCTTGGAGCATGATCTTTTCGAAAAATCGGTTTCCACCCCGGATCAAGTCGGGCGCGGGTTTTTTCGGATCACGCTCCAATTGCCGCTAAATGGGTGGGAAGGCATCGCCGGCGCGCTTGAGCGCCGCGCGCGCGTCGTCGGTATCCTGCTTTATCGCGTGCACAAGTTCGGCGACCGAACCGAAAGCCCTTTCCTCGCGGATCCAGGCGATGAAGGCGACGTCGATACGCTGCCCGTAAAGGTCACCGGCAAAATCGAACAGAAAGACTTCGAGCAGCACCGCACCGGTATCGAACATCGGCCGCCGACCGAAATTGGCCACGCCGTCGTAGCGGCGTCCCTCATGCGCGACGCGTACCGCGTAGACGCCGTGACGCAACCCGCACGCGGCATCGAGACTTAAGTTCGCCGTCGGAAAGCCGAGTTCGCGTCCGCGCTTGTCGCCGTGGATCACCTCGCCGGACACAAACCACGGAAAGCCGAGAAGCCTCGCCGCAACGTCCGGGCGCCCGGCGGCAAGCGCGGCACGGATCGGACCCGAGGAGACCGGACGTCCGTCAAACTCAAAGGGCGCGACTACATCGACGGTAAAATCAAACCGCCGGCCCTGCGCGGCGAGAAAGTCTGGCGAGCCGGCGCGGTTCTTCCCGAAATGGAAGTTAAAGCCGATCACCGCCCCGCTGATATTGAAGCGACCGACCAGGATGCGGCCGACGAATTCTTCGGCGGTCAAGCTTGCCAGCGACGCATCGAAAGTCAGGATGATCGTCCCGTCGAGCCCGGTCGAAGCGAGCAGCCGCAGTTTGGCGCTCTCGTCGGTCAGGCGAAACAGCGGCTCGCCGGGATTGAAGAAAGCGCGCGGATGCGGCTCGAAGGTAAGCACCGCCGCCGGCTTGCCGAGGCTCCTAGCGCGATCGAGCGTTGCGGCGATCACCGCCTCATGGCCGCGATGCACCCCGTCGAAATTGCCGATGGCGACGACGGCGCCGAGCAGCGCGCTGTCGGGCGCGTCGTCGCGCACGACGAGAAAGCGTTTCGGCGTCATGGGTTTCAATTGGTTACGGAGCCGTTGGTGCCGCCGCTGCGGTGACAAGTCAAGGAGGAGCGACGTGAGGGTTGCGCGGCGACTAACCCGATTTTCAGCGTCACAATGATACATCCTGCGGGATTGCCCGCACCGAGGATGCAAGAGCCATGCTATCGACCCGTCAACGCCCGTGTTCGCGGTCGACGACTACAACACCACGGTGCGTGTCATCCGCAATCTCCTGAAGCAGATCGGTTTTGCCGGCGTCGACGACGGCGCCGCGGCGCTCAGCAAGATGCACGCCAAACGCTATGGCCTCGTCATCTCCGACTGGAACATGGAGCCGATGACCGGCTTCGACCTGCTGCACCAGGTGCGCGCCGATCCCAACCTGGGCGAGACGCCGTTCATCATGGTGACGGCGGAATCGAAGACCGAGAACGTAATCGCCGCGCGCACGGCGGGCGTCAACAACTACATCGTCAAGCCGTTCAGCGCGCAGACGCTCAAGGCCAAGATCGAGGCCGTGTTCGCCAGGAAAAACGGCGAAACCGTCGGGGCGTAGTCGCGTCATCGCGAACCGGACCTCACCACGCCAGGCGCGACGTCGCGGCCTGCGGCGACACGCCGGCGCCGGCGAGCATCGCGTCCAAACGCGATAGATCAGGCGCGTCGCGCCCACCGAAATCCTCGGCATGGATGCCGGAAATGACGAACAAACAATCGATGCCGAACCAAGCCGCGCCTTTCAAATCAGTCCGGATGGAATCGCCGATCGCCAGCACCCGCCGCGGCTGCGGGTCACCGCCGCGTATGGTGGTGGCCCGACCGAGCGCTGCCGTGTAAATCGGCGCGTGCGGCTTGCCGCAATAAAGCACCTCGCCGCCAAGCGCCGCGTAAGCGTCCGCCAGCGCGCCGGCGCAATAGACGAGTTCGTCGCCGCGCTCGACGACGATATCGGGATTGGCGCAGACCATGAACAGCGAGCGCGCGCGCATCGTCGCCAACAGCTCGCGGTAATTCTCCGGCGTCTCGCTCGTGTCGTCGAACAGCCCGGAACACACCGTGTAGTCGGCGCCCTCAGCCGGCGCAAAGGTGACATCGAGTCCGGTGAAGATCGACAAATCGCGCTGCGGCCCGAGGTGAAATACACGTTCGCCCGGCCTTGATTCGACGATGCCGCGGGTAACGTCGCCGGAACTCACGATCGCATCGTAACAATCGTGCGGCACTTTCAGGCGATCGAGCATGCGCTGCACCGCCGCACCCGGCCGCGGCGCGTTGGTGATAAGGATCACCGTGCCGCCGCCAGCGCGAAAGCGCTCGAGCGCATCGCAGGCCTGCGGAAACGCGGCGACGCCGTTGTGCACGACTCCCCAGACGTCACAAAGAAGGACATCGTAGTCGCGCGCGAGCGGGGCAAATCGTTCGATGATTTCTGGCAAGGCTGTTCGCGATATGCGGCGGATTCCGCGGATCACGTCGGAGGGCAGGCATTTTCGGGATCATGCTCTAGCTTCGACCGGCGGCCCCGGCAAGCTGGGCGAGACCGCCGGCGCGCGTGCCGGCGGCACCTTCGCCCGCTGACCGGCCGGTGCCTCTTCGGCGCTCTTGCCGGCATCGCCGGCGGCGCCCTGCAACGCTTCCGTGCGCACCCGCCGCGGCGGCGAAAACAGGAAGCCCTGCCCGAAGCGGACATCGTAATCCTGCCCTTGCGGGCGAATGCCGGCTCACGCTATCGCGCGAATGACCCGTCCGACCTTCTCGAAAATCTCGCCGATCTGCGACTCGCTCGCGACGAGCGGCGGGGCGATCGCCAGCGTATCACCGGTAACGCGGATCACGAGGTCTTCGTCGTGGAACGCACGCTCCATGGCCTCATAGCCGCGCTCGCCCACGGCGCCGGGCCGCGAGGCCAGATCGATGCCGGCGGAAAGCCCGACGGTGCGGATATCGAGAACGTTGGCAGACCCCTTGAGCGCCATCGCCGCGTCGGCAAAAAACGGCTCCAACAGCCGCGCCCGCTCGAACAGCTTTTCGTCGCGATAGAGATCAAGCGCCGCCAGACCCGCCGCACAGGCGAGCGGATGTGCGGAATAGGTGTAGCCATGGAACAGCTCGATCGTGTGCTCCGGCCCGTGCATGAAAGCCTCATAGACACCATCGCGCGCGATGACCCCGCCCATGGGCACGGCGCCGGAATTGACGCCCTTGGCGAAACACAGAAGATCCGGCGTCACGCCATAGCGCTCGGCGGCGAAGGCGTAGCCGAGACGGCCGAAGCCGGTGATGACCTCATCAAAGATGAGCAGAATGCCGTGCTTGTCGCAGATCGCGCGCAGCCGCTCGAGATAACCCTTGGGCGGCGGCAGCACGCCGGTCGAACCGGCCATCGGTTCGACGATGACCGCGGCGAGGGTCGAAGCGCCGTGCAGCCCGACAATGCGCTCGAGCTCGTCGGCCAGATGCGCGCCCCATTGCGGCTCGCCCGCGGTGAAGGCCTGATGCTCGCGGCTATAGGTCGCCGGCAAATGATCGACGCCCGCCAAGAGCGTGCCGAAGAACTTTCGGTTGTTGACAATGCCGCCGACCGAAATGCCGCCGAAGCCGACGCCGTGATAGCCGCGCTCGCGGCCGATCAGTCGCGTGCGCGTGCCCTCGCCGCAGACATTGTGGTAGGCGAGCGCGATCTTGAGCGCGGTGTCGACCGCCTCCGAACCCGAATTGCAGAAGAACACGCGATTGAGGTCCCGGGGCGCCAGCGCGGCGACCCGGCTCGCGAGCTCGAACGATTTGGGGTGGGCGAAGTGGAAAGCGGCCGCATAATCGAGCTCGGCGGCTTGCCGCGCAATCGCGGCCACGATCGGATCGCGGTTGTGGCCGGCATTGGTACACCATAAGCCGGCAAGCCCGTCGATCACCGCGCGGCCATCGGGGGTGAAATAGTGCATGCCTTTGGCGCGGGCGATAAGGCGCGGCGCGCGTTTGAAGGCGCGATTGGGCGTGAAGGGGACCCAATAGGCATCAAGGTCGTTGGGAACATGAGCAAGCTGTGTCGCGCGCGACGTCGTCATGGGACAATTTTCCAGTCGGCCTTGGCAGCATGGCCGGGCGCCAAGGCAAAGGGCTCGAGGTTTTGGCGGTCAGTGCAGGCCACATTGTAGTCCAACTTGGTGCCCCGGGGGACCGAATTTACAAAACGCTCTGTGCAGCAAGCTCGCGGCAAATGCCGGATTTGGCACCCGCACCTGCCGACCCGTATCGCTTGCCGCCTCTCCCCGCCGCTGCTACCAACCGCGCCATCCCGATGCGCCGAGAGCGGCGGATGCCCGACAAGAGCAAAGAAACCAACAAGCTGAAGGCCCGCCTGCCGCGCGGGCTTGCCGACCGCGGACCGGCGGAGATCGCGGCGACGCGGCGGATGCTGGAGACGATCCGTCACGTCTACGAACGCTACGGGTTCGAGCCGGTGGAGACACCGGCGATCGAATACACTGACGCTCTCGGCAGATTCCTTCCCGACCAGGACCGGCCCAACGAGGGCGTGTTTTCCTTCCAGGACGACGACGGGCAATGGCTGTCGCTGCGCTACGACCTGACCGCGCCGCTCGCGCGCTACGTCGCAGAGAATTTCGACGCGCTGCCGAAGCCGTATCGGAGTTATCGCTTCGGCTGGGTGTTCAGGAACGAGAAGCCCGGCCCCGGGCGCTTCCGCCAGTTCATGCAATTCGACGCCGACACGGTCGGCTCGGCTTCGCCCGCCGCCGACGCCGAGATGTGCATGATGGCCGCGGATACGATGGAAGAACTAGGGATTCCGCGCGGCTCGTATGTGGTGAAGGTGAATAACCGGAAGGTACTCGATGGGGTATTGGAGTCGATTGGACTAGGCGGCGAGCAAAATGCCGCGCGACGGCTCGCAGTGCTGCGCGCAATCGATAAAGTTGACCGCCTTGGCTTCGATGGTGTTGCCGATTTGCTCGGTCAGGGTCGCAAAGATGAGAGTGGGGATTTTACCAAGGGCGCCAACTTATCCGGCGGGGCAATAACGCGAATTCTGAGCTTCACGGGATGGGGTGAAGAAGGCTCCGGCGCGAAAAGTACGCTATCGGCAAACGAAGTGACCATCGCTAATTTTGAAAATCATGTTGAAGCCAGCGCGTTGGGAAAATCTGGTGTAACCGAACTACACGAATTCAAATCCTTGATTGCTGCTGCTGGATATGACGACGGACGCGTTGTGATCGACCCCTCCGTCGTCCGTGGCCTCGAATATTACACCGGCCCGGTCTTCGAAGTTGACCTTATCTTCCCGATTGCGGGCGATGATGAAAAGCCGGCGCGCTTCGGTTCGGTCGCCGGCGGCGGCCGCTACGACGGTCTCGTGTCGCGTTTTCGCGGCGAACCGGTGCCGGCGACCGGATTTTCCATCGGCGTGTCGCGGCTTGCCGCCGCGCTGCAACATCTCGGCAAGCTCGAGAGCAAGGCCACGCACGGCCCAGTGGTCGTCACCGTGTTCGACAGGGACCGCCTCGCCGACTATCAGAACATGGTCGCGAAATTGCGCGCGGCCAACATTCGCGCCGAGCTCTATCTCGGCGAAGGAAAATTCGGCGCGCAGATGAAGTACGCCGACAAGCGCAGCGCGCTTTGCGTCGTCATCCAGGGTTCCGACGAGAAGAATAACCCCGCCGGACCGCAAGTCGTGATCAAGGACCTGATCGTGGGCGCCGAATTGGCGAAGCTGGAAAAGGGCCGCGAGGAGCACCTCCAGAAACAAGCCGAGGCGCAATTCGCCGTCGCCGAGGAGGAGCTGGTCGACGAGGTGCGCAAGGTGCTGGGGCGGCACGGACTTTTTTAACCAACGCCTCGGCACCAAGACCTTGGCGCTCAACGCTAGTCCGACGTATTAACGGCTCCCGCCAATCTTCATCGAATAGCGACACCTGCCATGCTAAAGGGCCGCTGGAACAGTAATATCGCCACGTTTCGCAAAATGGATTAACCATGCGCCGGCGCGGATAAGGCCGTCATGTCGAGCTTGCCTACCAGCCCGGACCTGCGCGCGCAGCAGCTTATCTCTTCCTACGTGCGTGCCGGCTACACGCCGATCGAGCCTCCGGTCCTGCAGCCGGCGGAGCCGTTCCTCGATTTGTCGGGCGAGGACATCCGCCGGCGGATGTTTCTTACCAGCGACCCGCACGGGGGCGAACTCTGCCTACGGCCCGACCTCACCATTCCGGTTTCGCGCGCCTATCTGCAATCGCCAGCCGCCGGCAAGGCAGCGGGCTTTTGTTACCTCGGAGCGGTATTTCGCCACCGCGAAGGATCGGCCGCGGAATTCCTCCAGGCCGGCATCGAATCCTTCGGCCGCAACGACAAGGCGGCGGCCGACGCCGAGATGCTCGCGCTCGGACTCGAGGCGACGACGCTTTACGGCGTGACCGCGCCGGAAATCCGGCTCGGCGACGTCGGGCTGTTTACCACTTTCGTCGCTGCACTCGATCTGGCGCCGGCGTGGAAACGCCGCCTGGTCAAGGATTTCAACAGGAAGTGGTCGCTGGCCCACGATCTCGATCAACTGGCGCTGACCGCCACGAACGGACCGCCCGAATATCAGGGCGTACTCGCCGCGCTTGCCGGCTCCGATCCCAAAGCGGCGCATCACCTCGTCACCGATCTTCTCTCGATCGCCGGCATCGCCGCGGTCGGCGGCCGCTCCGTTGACGAGATCGCCGAGCGCTTTCTCGAACAGGCGGCGCTCGGGGCGGGAACGCGGCTGCCGCGCGAGACCCGCGCGCTGATCGAGCGCTTTCTGGCGGTGCGTGGCGACCCGGACGAAGCCGCCACCGAACTTCGCGCGCTTGCCGCTGACGCCCTACTTCCGCTCAGCCCCGCGCTCGATCTGTTCGAGACGCGCACCGGCTTTCTCGCCGCGCGTGGCGTCGATGTGCGCGCGATCGGCTTTTCGACGGCGTTCGGACGCGGCTTCGATTACTACACCGGCTTCGTGTTCGAACTGCACCACCCGCGCACCAAAGGCCCGCTGATTGCCGGCGGCCGCTACGATGGCTTGTTGACGAGGCTCGGCGCGAGCGAGCCGATCCCGGCGGTTGGATTCGCCGCCTCGATCGAGGAACTCGCGGCATGCGGCGGCGACGCGGGAGCAACCGCGTGAGCGCGCCGCTTATCCTCGCCGTGCCGTCGAAAGGCCGGTTGCAGCAGAACACCGAAGCCTTCTTCGCCCGCTCCGGGCTGGAATTGGTCAAGCCGCGCGGGGCGCGCGACTATCGCGGCGCCATCGCCGGCTTCGACGGCGTCGAAATCGCCTATCTCTCGGCGGCGGAAATCACCGCCCAGCTCGCGCAGGGCGCCGTGCATTTCGGCGTTACCGGTGAGGATCTGGTGCGCGAGATGATCGTCGACGCAGACCGGCAGGTCGTATTCATCGATCCACTCGGATTCGGGTACGCCAACGTCGCCGTCGCCGTGCCGCAGGCGTGGATCGACGTTCGCAGCATGGCCGATCTCGACGATGTCGCCATCGCATTCCGGCTCAAGCACGAGCGCAAGATGCGGCTCGCGACCAAATACGCCAACCTCACGCGCGCCTTCTTTGCCGACCACGGCGTCGTCGATTACCGCATCGTGGAGAGCTCCGGCGCCACCGAAGGCGCACCGGCGGCCGGCACCGCCGAAATGATCGTCGACATCACTACAACAGGATCGACGCTTGCCGCCAACGGACTGAAAGTGATCGACGACGGTGTGATCTTGCGCTCGCAGGCGAACCTGATCGCTGCGCGCGCCGCATCCTGGGACGCCGCGCGCCGCGATACCGCGCGGCTCTTGCTCGACCGGCTGACGGCGCAGAAGCGCGCCCATTCATACCGTGAGGTGCGCACCCGCTTTGCCGGCATGAACGACGCGCTGCTCAATACCGCGCGGGAGACATTCGGCGTCGCCGCGCCGTTCGGCGGACCCACCTCCTCCGGCATGCTGACGCTGCACTGCCCGCCCAAGTACGTGCACGCTCTGGCGAGCTTCTTGCGCGAGCACGGCGCCGAGGCGGTCTCCGTCGCCTCGCTGGATTATGTCTATGCGCGCGAAAATCCGCTTTATGATCGGCTGATCGCCGAGCTTGATCGGAATGGGGCCGCCGCAAGGCATTGAAACAAAGATCAGCAGCGCACGCCTCGAGCATCGCGGGAGCACGGGTTGGAAAGCTCTGACGATCGAAAAGTCCGCGTTCGTCTCGACGAACGCAAAGAGGGGGTCGTCGCCTATCTAACAATCGACAATGCGCGCCGTCTCAATGCGATGAACGGCGCGCTCATGGACGAATTCGCCACCGCGTTGACGCAGCTTGCCGGCGATGAGCGCTTACGCGCCGTCGTTCTGACCGGCGCCGGACCCAAAGCCTTCATCGTCGGCGCCGACATCAACGAGCTGGCCGGTCTGCGTAACGCCGGCGAGGCCAAGGCGTTCATCACCCGTCTGCACCGGTGCTGCGATGCGATCCGCGGCCTCCCCGTTCCGGTCATTGCCCGCATCCAGGGCTTTTGCTTTGGCGCCGGCCTCGAGATCGCGGCGGCGTGCGACGTTCGCATCGCGGCCGAGGAAGCGTCATTCGGCATGCCCGAGGTCAAGCTCGGCATTCCGTCCGTCATCGAGGCAGCATTGTTGCCGCTCCTGGTCGGCTGGGGACGGACGCGGGAAATCCTGCTTCTTGGCGATACGTTGAAAGCCAGCGACGCGCTCGCTTGGCGGCTGGTCGAGCACGTAGTGCCGGCGGCGGGCCTCGACCCGGCGGTCGAAGCCTGGATCGGGCGTCTCCTGACCTCGACGCCGCGCGCCGTGCAGCTGCAAAAGCGGCTGATCCGGCAGTGGGAAGATCTGCCGCTTTCCGCCGCCATCGCCGCCGGTATCGACGCCTTTGCCGCGGCTTACGAAACCGATGAGCCCGCCGTCGCCATGCGTGAATTTCTCGCCCGGAAGGCGCGCAAACCCGACGCGTGACGATCAATCATCCGTCCGTGCACCGCCTGCCGGAGTGCCGCGTACCCGGAATACCACGAAATGCGAGAGCGAAAAGTTCACCACGAAACTCACGAGAACGGCGACGGCCTTGGCCAGCCACACCGGCAGGAACAGGACCTCGGCGGCGATGAGAAGCGTTGCGGTATTGGCGAGCCAACCGGCAACGCCGGAGGCGACGAAAGCGAAGTAGGGGCGCCATCGCAGCCGGCGCCCCGATTCCGCGGCAAAGGTGATCGACGAATTCATGACGTAGGAGCCGCTGACCGCGACGATCCACGAGATCGTGTTCGCGGCTATCAAGGTCACCGTCGCGGTGCTGCCGCACCGACAGAGGTCGGACACCGACGCGAACGTCGCGAGCGCCGCCGACGAGCGGTCGAGTAGCGCACGCGCGAGGAGAAACACGCAGTAATCGACCGCCGTGTTGACGACGCCGACCAGGCCGAAGGCGATTGCCTTGAAACTGAGCGCGCGGTCGCTCCAGCCGGCGAGGAGCCTGGCGCGGGCGCGCTCGTAAAGCGAAACGTGCGTCATTGCATTTCCGCATATCACGTTCGAACCGATCCGGCAGCCCGGCTTGCCGCGCGCGACAGCACCAACCGATTGCGGTATAAATCGGCCGTAAAAGGAAAGATCCATTGGTTAACACCGCAAGCGAACCGGGATCGCCCGCGTCACCGCGCGACGGCACGGCCGCGCGCGCGCTGCGCAACGTTGCGTCGGGGGCCGCGCAGGGCCTCTCGATTGTGGTTCCGCTTCACAACGAAGCGGCCTCACTCGCGCGCCTGCATGCGCAACTGATCGACGTCGCGCGAAAGCTCAGCGCCGGCTACTCGCTCACCTGCGAAGTGATCTATGTCGACGATGGCAGCAGCGACAACACGCTCGCCATCGCCGACCAGCTGCCGACCGCCGCAATCGACATCCAGGTGGTGTCGCTGTCGCGTAATTTCGGCAAGGAGGCGGCACTGCTTGCGGGTCTCGATCATGGCCGCCTTGGCGCGGTGTTGTTCATCGACGGCGACGGCCAGCATCCACCTGCCCTCATCGAAACGCTGGTCCGCTATTGGCTCGGTGACGGCTACGACGTGATCTACACCGCCAAGTCGCATCGCGCCAACGAGTTGGCGGCGCGGCGCCTGTTGGTAAAGGCTTTCTACCTGCTCATCAATTGGGGCGCACACACGAAAATCCCCGAGGATGCAAGCGATTTCCGCCTGCTGTCGCCGCGCGCGGCCGACGCGCTCCGCCGCCTGCCCGAGCGCAATCGATTCTTCAAGGGGCTGTCGAGCTGGATAGGTTTTCGCCAGATCCGCATCGACTATCAGCCGGCACCGCGCACCGACGGCCGCACGACCTGGAATGTGCGCTCGCTCGTCGGGTTGTCGATCGACGGGTTGACCGCATTCTCGGTCGCGCCACTGCGGGTCGCCACCTTGCTCGGGCTGCTGCTCGCGCTCACCGCGTTCGTCTATGGCGGAGAGATCCTCTACGAGACCTGGGCCTACGGCGCTAAAATTCCGGGTTACCCATCGCTCTTCGTCGGCGTGATGGTGCTTGGCGGCGTACAACTCATCATGCTCGGCGTAGTCGGCGAGTATATCGGCAAGATCCTCTATGAGATCAAAGGCCGGCCGGTCTATTTCGTCGCCGAGCACACGGTTAAGCTGCGCGAAAAGGACGTGCGGCCGGACAGCGATACGCGCACCGCCGCCGAATAGCTCGGCCACGCACCGCCTGCGTCAGATCACGATGACTTTGGCGCCGACCTTGACGCGCCCATAGAGGTCGACGATGTCGTTGTTGCGCAAGCGAATGCAACCCGAAGACACCTGCGTACCGATCGTCCAGGGTTCGTTGGAGCCGTGGATGCGATAGAGCGTGGAGCCGAGATAGAGCGCCCGCGCGCCCAGCGGACTTTCCGGACCGCCGGGCACGTAACGGGGCAGATCGGGCCGACGCTGGAGCATCTCCACCGGCGGGCGCCAATCAGGCCATTCGCGCATCACCGAGATTTCCTTCACGCCCGCCCAGGTGAAGCCCGGACGACCGACGCCGATGCCGTAGCGCAGCGCTTTACCGCCTGCCATGACCAGATAGAGAAAGTAGTGCGGCGTATCGACGATAATCGTGCCTGGCGCTTGTTCGCCGCGATAGGCGACGACTTGCCGGTCGTAAATCGGATCGACCGTCGGATGCGACATGTCGCCGTAGGCCGACGGCGCGTAAGCCGGCGTTGGATAGCCGAAGGCCTGTTGTTGCGGCGGAGCGGGTTGGGGGTACTGAACGGCGGGCTGGAAGCCACCCTGCTGCGGCGCCGCAACCGCCTGATTGCCCGTGAACGCCGACAGGAAACCGCGCACAGGCTGGACCTGCGGCTGCGGCTGAGCGGAGGCGTAGATTTGCTGCCCGTAGCCCGGCGGCGGCGCGCGCCAGCTGGATTGAGGCTGCGCGGCCGGCCGCTGCACCGGCGCCTGTTGCTGATGGAAGACGGGCGCCGGCTGTTGCGCCCTGGCCTGCGGCGCGGGTGTTTGCTGATAATTAACCGGCGGCGGCTGCGCGTGTATCCCCCGCGGCTGATAGTAGACTGGTGCCGGCTGCTGCGTATTCCCCTGCGGCGCCGGCGCTTGCTGATAGTAAGCCGGCGCCTGTTGATAGGCGGGCTGCGGCGGCACCGATGCCTGCCGTGGGTAAGCCGGCGCCGGTTGATAGGCCGGCTGCGGCGGCACACGCATCGGCTGGTAATAAGCGGGCGCGGGCTGGTAGGCCGGCGCTGGCGGCGGCATCTGTTGGGCGTAGACCGGTGCCGGCTGGTAGGCGCGCGCGATCACCGGCTGCCCGGTTTCGTCGGTGAGCCCACCGGCATCGTCGTAACCAGCCTGGCCCGGATAGGCGAGTTGCCAACCAGGATCGACCGGCGCGGCATAGGCGCGAAGCGGTACCAAAGCGGAAGCGGCGCAGGCCGCCAACACAGAGGCAACGAATGCACCAGCAAAAAAACGTCGCATTGGCGAGCTCTGTACTGTTACAACGACTCAACACCGGCGCCACGCCCGCCGGCATGACGAGTACAGGCGCAAACCTCGACTGTTTGGTAAATTTTTTGCCGCGCCCGTTCGGCGAGCGCATCTTCGTAGATTGTTCATCAAGTTACGGTTTATTTTTGGTAAATGACGCGGCGGCATTTCAACCGCTCGTCAAGGTTTCGTCGCATCGGTCGCCGCCGGCAACGGCACGTCGTGAACGCCACGTTAAGCGGCCAACCCCTAGTCTCGCGGCGGGTGGGACAGATGGCCGCGCGCCGCAAGATTTTCCGCATCGAAGAGATGGCCGGCGCGCCGCCTAAACCGCAGGCCGACGACTGGCACGCGCCACTCCACAGCGACATTATCGAGCAGCTGAGCGCGCTCCGCACCATGCTCGCGGCTGCGGCTCGCCCTTGGAACACCGACACGTCCCTGACGCGGCCCGGCGAAAGTGAGCGGCTCGCACGTGAATTGCGCATCGTCCTCGCCACCCTCGGCGCGGCCGGGGAAAAACATTCCGACAGGAACGGGATGGAGGCGCCGTCGGCACAGATCGTTTGTGAACTCGAAGCCGTCATGCGGGGCTGCGAGCATGCGACGCAGAATATCCTAGCGGCGGCAGAAGACATCGACGCGGCGGCCAATAACCTGTTGGCCGCGCTCAAGGACACTTGCGAGCAAGGGCTTGCGCAGGACATCCGCGATCGCGTGATTCAGATCTTCGAAGCTTGCAATTTTCAGGATCTGACCAGCCAGCGGGTAGCGAAAGTCATGGCCACGCTCTCTCGCCTCGAACGCCACATCGCCGGCGCGCTCGATGCGCTCGCGCGCTCCGACACCGCACCGCCCGTCCATGGCCCTCGCCTTCCAGGCGAACCGGGTCACGTTTCGCAGAGCGATGTCGATACCATGTTCGTGGGCGACACCCGATCGGCGTGACGGCGGCCATGGAGCCGCTGGACCATGATCCGATCTAATGCGGCGGCTTGCGGGCCATACCTTCCGGCGCGCAACGAACATAAACGCCGGTACCGTAGCGGGTTTGCACTTCCGGATTCATCCAGCGCAGCACCATGACGCGGCCGTCGAACGCGACGACTTCGCGGTCCTGCGGGCTGCCCGCCGGACCGGGCGGGCCGATAAAGTTGCGGCCGCCGGCACTGCCCTTGAGGAAGAGCTCCTGCAACTGTGCGCTGTCGGCGAGGTACATGAGCACGCCGCCGCCAGGCCCGCGATTGATCACCACCGGTTGGCCGCACTGGCCTTTAGCGGCGGCTTCCGTGCGCGCCCGATCGGCATCGTTGTGGTAGGCGCCGTAGCCCCAACGGCCGACGACTTCCTCAGACCGGATCGTGGCCGGCACTTCGGGAGGCGGCGCAGGCGGCGGCGCCTCGACCGTCGGACGATTTGACGCGCAGGCAGAAAGCATGAATGCCAACGCGGCGACCCGCGCAAACAAACGCACATCGCGCCGCCACGCATTCATAAGGGCTCCCCTCGAAATTCCGGTCGCGCGAAACCGCGACTCACACCGACGCAGCGAAGATGCCAGCCATTTCTTGCCAAACACTTGGTGTAAATACCCGGTCCCGACACTTGGCCCCCGACACTTGGCCCCCGAACTTGGCCCCCGACACTTGACCCCAACATTTGACCGGCATCGTGACGGGTTTTCGCGCTCAGGGCTAGACCTGCAAACGCGGCCGGAGTTCTTGAAGATTCGTGCCCTTTCGGTTCCGCCGCTTGACAGCCGACACCTCACACCTTATGTCCAGATGGCTCGTGGCACTCAACTCGATAGAGTGCCAAGCATTTGCAATCTAAAGACTTTATCAATAACCAGCGGACCGCTCGACAGCGGCAATGAGGTGATCATGGCGAAGCTCAAGTTCCGTCCACTGCACGACCGCGTCGTCGTCAAACGCATTGAAGCAGAGGAAAAATCCAAGGGCGGCATCATCATTCCCGATACCGCCAAGGAGAAGCCGCAGGAAGGCGAAATCGTCGCTGTCGGTCCGGGCGGCCGCGATGAAAACGGCAAGCTCATCGTTATGGGCGTCAAGGCCGGCGACCGCGTGCTTTTCGGCAAGTGGTCCGGCACCGAAGTCAAGCTCGACGGCGACGACCTGCTGATCATGAAAGAGTCCGACGTCATGGGCGTCATCGCCTGAAGCAAATCCCAAGGAGCAAGTTGAGATGTCAGCGAAAGACGTAAGATTTTCCACCGACGCTCGCGACCGCATGTTGCGCGGCGTCGATATCCTCAACAATGCGGTGAAAGTGACGCTTGGCCCGAAAGGCCGTAACGTCGTGCTTGACAAGTCTTACGGGGCACCCCGCATCACCAAGGACGGCGTCACCGTCGCCAAGGAGATCGAGCTCGACGACAAGTTCGAGAATATGGGCGCGCAGATGGTGCGCGAGGTCGCCTCGAAGACCAACGACCAAGCCGGCGACGGCACCACGACGGCGACGGTGCTTGCCGCATCGATCGTCAAGGAGGGCGTCAAGTCGGTGGCCGCCGGCATGAACCCGATGGATCTCAAGCGCGGCATCGACCTCGCCGTGACCGCTGTTGTCGCCGACATTAAGAAGCGCGCGAAGAAGGTCGGCTCGTCCGCCGAAGTGGCGCAGGTTGGCACCATCTCGTCGAACGGCGACGCGACCATCGGCAAGATGATCGCCGAGGCGATGCAGAAGGTCGGCAACGAGGGCGTGATTACGGTGGAAGAGGCGAAGGCGCTCGAGACAGATGTCGAGATCGTCGAGGGCATGCAGTTCGATCGCGGTTACCTGTCGCCTTACTTCATCACCAACGCCGAGAAGATGCTGGCAGAGCTCGAGGATGCCTACGTGCTGCTGCACGAGAAGAAGCTACCAGGGCTCCAGGCGCTGTTGCCCGTGCTCGAGGCGGTCGTGCAGGCGGGCAAGCCGCTGCTCATCATCGCCGAAGACGTCGAGGGCGAGGCGCTGGCGACCCTTGTGGTCAACAAACTGCGTGGCGGCCTGAAAGTCGCGGCGGTAAAGGCGCCGGGCTTCGGCGACCGCCGCAAGGCCATGCTTGAGGATATCGCGGTGCTCACCGGCGGTCAGCTCATCTCCGAAGACCTCGGCATCAAACTTGAAAACGTCACCGTTGCGATGCTCGGCCGCGCCAAGAAGGTGGTGATCGAAAAGGAGAAGACCACCATCGTCGACGGCGCCGGCAAGAAGAAGGACATCGAAGGCCGCGTGCAGCAGATCAAGTCGCAGATCGAGGAAACCACCTCGGACTACGATCGTGAGAAGTTGCAAGAGCGGCTGGCCAAGCTCGCGGGTGGCGTCGCGGTGATCCGCGTCGGCGGCGCGACCGAGATCGAGGTGAAGGAGAAAAAGGATCGCGTCGAGGACGCGCTCAACGCCACCCGCGCCGCGGTCGAAGAAGGGATCGTACCCGGCGGCGGCGTCGCGCTGCTGCGCGCCAAGAAGGCGATCGGCAAGCTCTCGAACGAAAATGCGGACGTGCAGGCCGGCATCAACATCGTGCTCAAGGCGATCGAGGCGCCGCTGCGCCAGATTGCCGAGAATTCCGGCGTCGAAGGTTCGATCGTGGTCAACAAGATTCTCGAGAACAAGTCGGAAACGTTCGGCTTCGACGCGCAGACCGAGGAATATGTCGACATGCTGGAAAAAGGCATTGTCGACCCGGCCAAGGTGGTGCGGGCAGCGTTGCAGGATGCGGCTTCGGTGGCCGGCCTCCTGGTCACGACCGAAGCCATGGTCGCCGAGACGCCGAAGGAGCAGCCAGCCATGCCGGCGATGCCGCCCGGTGGCGGCGGCATGGGCGGGATGGGCTTCTGATTCCCTCGCCTATCGTCACCCACGGTCGATAGAAGGGGGCGCGGCACAGGCCGCGCCCCCTTTCTCGTTGTCCGCGCGGCCGTTCGCGGACTAGGGTCCGCAGCGCAACGCCACCGGAGGAACGATGACGACCACCAACTCGGATCCGTTTGCGAAATTCAAAGCGGCTCAGCGCGAGGCTTGGGCGGCGTTTGGTCCGGTCGAGATTTCGACCACCATCCCGGCGGCCAAATTGGTGAAATTCGCGCAGGTCAAGCCGGGACAAAAAGTGACGTCGCCTGCGGAACCCGAGTCGTCGCCGTCAACAGCCGTCAATTCGTCAGCAGCCGGAAGCGCAGCATCGTGGCGCCACGAAGCTCGATGACGTCACCGTTGCGCCGCCAGTTCGTCACCTGCACGAGCGCCGCCAGCAGGTCTTCGTCGCCGGCTTGTCGATCCGGCGCGCACTGCGCCGGCTGCACCGGTCCGAGCACGATGCTGATCGTGTCGTCGCCGACATTCGCCTGACCCCGCAGGCTCGTGCACCAAAGATCGATCGAGACCGCGCCATTCGGGTCGATTTCGAGAATCGGGACGCGCTTGGAACCGGGCAGCGGCGCGGCATCGAGTATCAGTTCACGGTCGAACGGAAAGTCGCCCGCGCCGACGTTTGCGGGCCCAAGGCACGTGCAGATCAGGAGCCAAACCATGCGGGCGACGTAAGGCCGACGCAGACGAGCCATCTCGTCTCCACCGCGATAGCGCACACCGGGAGCGCGCGGCCGGACGACCGCGCGGAATCAGAACAGACTCTGCGCAGCGCCGCAGGCGTCTGTGGCCGGAGATCGATTATGCCGACATTAATGCACAATCATCCCCGTGAGCACATAAGCTTGCAGCATAACCAAGATGCCGACGAGACAGGCGAGCGCGATCGAATGGAAGAACACGAAACGCAAGATCGAGCCCTCATGCCCAAACCAGTTGGTCGCGGTCGAGGCGACGACGATCGACTGCGCATCGATCATCTTGCCCATGACGCCGCCGGAGGAGTTGGCGGCGCTCATGAGAACCGGCGAAATACCAAGCTGTTGGGAAGTGATCTTCTGCAAGCCCCCGAATAGCACGTTGGACGCCGTATCGGAGCCGGTGAGTGCGACGCCGAGCCAGCCGAGCAGCGTACCGAAGAACGGGTAAAGCACGCCCGTCCCCGCAAACGCCAGCCCAAGTGTTGCGTCAATGCCGGAATACCGGGTCAGGGTGCCTATCGCCAGCATCGCCGAGATGGTTATCAGCGAGTAGGCGCAAACCTTGATGGTGCGGCCGTATTCGGCGATGAGCTTGGCCGGCGAAAATCTCATGACGAAACCGGAGATAATCGCCGCAAGCAGCATGCCGGAGCCGGTGAAGGACAGATAGGTGAAAGCGAATACCGCACCCTCCGACGTCGGCTTCGCCACGACCGGCGGCACCTTCTGCACCAGATTGTGGAGACCCGTGACCGGGTAGTTCCACGTGAAGATCGGGTTGACAATACTCTTGAACCACCCGCTGCCCCACACCAGCAGGATCACGCATACGATGATCCATGGCACTAAGGAGCGCCAGACTTCGGCGCTCGTCGACGCGCCGGTCTTCGCTACTGGCGGCGTCATGGTGGCGGCGGAATCGTCGCGGCTGCGCAGCGCAGGCGACAGCCACAGCTCCTTCGGCTGCCAAATTCTGAGAAAGCCGATGAGAGAGCCCATGGAGATGAGCGAGGCGCCGACATCGACAATCCAGGGATTGACGAAGTTCGAGATCAGATATTGCGGAACCGCGAAGGATAAGCCGCAGACCAGAATCGCAGGCCAGATTTGGCGCATGCTGCGGAAACCGGCAAACGCCCAGATCAGCCAAAACGGCACGATCACGGAAAAGAACGGCAATTGTCGCCCGACCATGGCGCCGAGCAGATACGGATCAATACCAGTGACGCTCGCGAGGCCGGCGATCGGCGTGCCCAGCGCGCCGAATGCGACCGGCGCGGTGTTGGCAATCAGCGAAAGTCCGGAAGCGGCAAGCGGTGAGAAGCCGAGGCCGATCAGGATCGCGCCGGTCACCGCAACGGGTGTGCCGAAGCCGGAAGCACCTTCGAAAAACGCACCGAAGGAGAACGCGATCAGCAGCAGCTGCAGGCGCCGGTCGCGCGTGACGCCGCCGATCGCCTGCGAAAGTGTCGCGAAAGCACCGGTCGCCACAGTCAGGCGATAGAGGAAGATGACATTAAGGACGATCCACCCGATGGGAAAGAAGCCGACGACCGCGCCGAGCACCGCCGCGCGCAGCGCGAGGCCGGCCGGCATGGTGAACAGGAAAATGGCGACCAATATCGCGACGACCAACGCGATCACCGCCGCGAGATGCGCCTTGACCTTACCGGACGCGATCAGCACAAGCAGCGACACGACCGGCAGAGCGGCCGCTGCCGTCGAAACGACCTGGTTATTGAATGGATCGTAAACCTGATTCCACATAAAATTCTCTCCCTAGAGACGCCGCCGTCGTTACGCGGCAGCTTGTTCTCTGTTTTAAGGAAAGCCGCGCCGGGCGGCGTGACCGCCGCCGCAGGCTGACCCAGCTCCGTTACATTCAGTTAATGCGACAAACTGCGCCGCCCCGCAGCCATGTTATTGTGAAAGGCAGGGCGGCGACAATACTTGCTTTGACCTGGCGCTAAAGGCCTTCAATGAAAAGCCCAAATTGCATGGTGGGCCTGGGCTGTTTTTTGCATCGCACGCGCGTACTTCTCATCTGTGAGTCGCGCCCGGTACGCCCAAAGCCGCGCCTATGACCGGAGGTCTTCGGTGAAAAATTTTGCTTCGACAATCGCCACGATCTGGCGGCTGTCCGCTCCCTACTTCCGCTCGGAGGACCGCTGGCCGGGCCGCACTCTTCTTGCAGGGGTGCTGGCGGTCGAGCTTTCGCTTGTGGCGGCGCAGGTCATTCTGAACCAATGGTACAATCGTTTTTACAACACGCTGCAGGACCACGATTGGAACGCTTTCGTCAGCGCTATCCTGTTTTTCTGCGGGCTTGCAGCCGTCTATACCGTGCTTGCTGTCTATCAGACCTATCTCAATCAATGGCTGCAGATCCGTTGGCGGCGCTGGATGACGCAGACCTATCTGCGGCAGTGGCTGAATTCTGCCAACCACTATCGTATGCAGCTTCTGGGCGACGCCGCCGACAACCCGGATCAGCGCATCGCCGACGACTTGCGTATGTTTGTGGACTACACGCTGACGATCGGAACCGGGTTGCTCAATTCAATCGTCAGTTTTTGCTCATTCGTCGTGATCCTGTGGATTCTTTCCGAAGAGGCGCCGCTGCATCTGTTCGGCGCGAAGTTTGCGATTCCCGGCTATCTGGTGTGGGCGGCGCTGTTCTATGCCGCGATCGGAACCGGACTGACACATTGGATCGGCTGGCGCCTCATTCCGCTTAATTTCCGGCAGCAGCACCTCGAAGCCGATTTCAGGTACAATCTGGTGCGCTCACGCGAGAACGCGGAGCAAATCGCGGCGCTCGGCGGCGAGGCTGCCGAACGCGAGCAACTGAATGCTCGTTTCGGCCTCGTGGTCGGCAACTGGCTTGCTCTCATATCGCGGCAGAAGAAGCTGATGTTTTTTACCCAAAGCTTTTCGCAAGCCGCGGTGATCTTCCCTTATATCATGGTCAGCCCGGTTTATTTCGCCGGCGCGATGCAGCTTGGCGGCTTGATGCAGACCGCGGCGGCGTTCAGGAGCGTGAACGAAGCGCTGTCGTATTTCATCACCTCGTATCGCAGCATCGCCGAATGGCGCGCAATCGTCGCGCGGTTGAACGGATTTGAGGAGGCGATCGAAACCGGCCGCGCGGTGGCGCTAACACCGCCGACGGTCGAGGTCGTGCGGCGCGGCGGCAGCGCGTTCGCGGCCGATCGCCTCGATGTCCGGCTGCCCGGCGGCGAGCCGATGGTCGCGGCCGACTATGTTGTGTTTCCTGCCGGCGAGCGGGTCCTGGTCACAGGGCCGTCTGGCTCCGGCAAATCGACGCTGTTCCGTGCCATCGCCGGCATCTGGCCGTTCGGGTCGGGGCGCGTAACAGTGCCGGAGGGCGCCAAGACCATGCTGGTGCCGCAGCGGCCCTATTTTCCGGTTTCGCCATTGGCGGCGGCCATCAGCTTTCCGGCAAAGGCCGGCACGTTCGACGATGCGCGCATCGCCGAGGCGCTCATCGCCGTCGGGCTGCCCGGGCTCGCTGCACGCCTCCACGAAGAGGAGCATTGGAGCCGCATACTTTCGCTCGGCGAGCAGCAGCGGCTCGCGGTCGCGCGCGCCCTGTTGCATGCACCCGATTATCTGTTCCTGGACGAGGCGACGGCCTCACTCGACGAAGCCGCGGAAGCAGCGCTCTACCGTTTGTTGCAGGATCGGCTCAAGGGCGCGACCATCATCTCGATCGGCCATCGTTCGACGCTCGGCGCGTTCCACAGCCGCCGCATCGAACTGGTGCCGGACGCGGCTTTCCATCGCCTGCGTGAAGTGCCTCTCGTTTCGGCGGCGGAATGATCCGAGTGCGCCCGCGGCGACGCCGGCGCGCGTCGGATCGCATGTACATAACAGCGGCCATGCGGGCGAGAACGCGGCCGGTTTGCGGGCCCCTGCCAGCAGCCGTTGCCGATAATTATTTTCGGCAAGTCACCCGTGGCGCTGCGGTATTGACGAAGGTTGCTCCCATGAAGGCAAGTGTTGATGGACGTATCGTTGCGCAAAGCGACGATGTCGTCGCGTGCCGTGGCTATCTATATTTCCCGCAAGCGGCGGTGGCGTGGAGTGGTTCGAGAAGACCAAACGCGATCACGCCTGTCCTCACAGCGTCCAATTCTATAACGTGGTCGTCGACGGCAAACGGCACAAACGTGCGGCATGGTCGTACGAAAAGCCGCGGCCGGAAATGGCGCAAGTCGGCGGGCGATTCGGCTTCTGGGAAGACGTTGAGGTCGCGCGACGGCGCTACAAACCGCTCACGCCGCCGCCTTCTTGCGATTGGCTTCGAGCCGCGCGTCGACCAGAGCCACCTGGGCGTCGATCGCCGGGCTATGCATGCCCTTCTGCGTCGCGATCAGCTGCACGAGCTTATCCGCGCGTTCGATGTGGGGCGCGCCGTTTTGCAGCGCCCGCGCAGCGGAAGCCGGCCGCGTCAGCGATTGGGCGGCGGCTGCATATTTCTCGAACGGCACCATATCGTCGCGCTTGGCGCCGAGTTTCACGCAAAGGTCGACCACGAAATTGTAGACCGAACGCGACGTCTCGATATCGCTGTGCACCGCTTCCTGGGCCGTGCGCATGCCGTCCCTAGTGACGCATCGATAATTGCCGGCGAGCAGCATCGCCCATTTGGCAAGCGGCACGAAGATGGAATCGTAGACCTTGAGCTTCACCGGTAACTCGACCTTGCCCTCGCCCGTATCGAAGCGGATCGCCTCGATTTCCTCCTGGAGCCGCCGCAGCAATGCGGTGTGCTGTTCCGACGGAAAGCGCGCGACCTTGAAGTTAGTCGGCAGGGTCACTTGCAGGACGTTGACCTTTTCCTCCGGCGGCCGGATCGCCTGGGGATCGGGGCTGCAGAGCGTGATGCAGGCCGGATCGAAACTGTCCCAGACGCCGGCGTCGGTATAGGCCGGCCTGAGCGCGTCGACATCAAGGCCGGGGATACGCCGCAAATAGGCGAGCGGCGGCATATTCATGATCGAAATGCACGGCACCTTGGCCTGTCCAACCGCGTCGAGAAGTTCGCGCACTCCGGGAGAGCGATATTGCGGCTCCTGCATAGCTAGGCCGAAGAGGTCGTACGCCCTTGGATCGACGCCGGCCGTTCCGCCAGCGTTGACCTTGCCCGGGAGCCTCCTCGAATCGAGCTCGACCGGCACGCTGCGGCCGCGCACCGGCAGGCGCACGCGGAAGCCTTCGGCGTTGATCAGTTCGGCCTCGGCCGGCAGGCACACGAGCCTCATATCATGGATTATTAATTGAAACCAGAACTATCTGATATTATTCATTTTTTTCTTGGGCGACCTTCTCACCGGCATACCCGCTGTCGGCGAAGACCCGCTTGATGAACGGGAAGATGCGGCGTGAGACTCGCATAAGCGGTCCGCCACCATCGCGATCTTGGATGCTCGCCGGGTGCGGTTCGAGCACGAGGCCACGCCCGTCGGTGTCGACGAGCGCATGGCGCTTGCGCCCATTGATCTTCTTTCCAGCATCGTAACCGCGCGGGCCGCCGGCCTCGGTGGTCTTGACGCTCTGGCTGTCGATGATCGCGGCGGAGGGGCTGGCGTCGCGCCCGACCCGTGCAATCACGAGCGCGTGGTTTATCCGTTCAAAGCGCCCGTCGTCGCGCCAGACGGCAAACCAGCGGTAAATCGTCCCACATGGCGGCAGGTCGCTTGGCACCAGCCGCCACGGGCAGCCCGCCCGCATGACATAGAAGATGCCGTTGACGATCTCGCGCATCGGCCACTCACGCGGCCGGCCCATCGCGCAGGGCTTCGGCAAGTGCGGCGCGATCACGCGCCACTCTGCGTCGGTCAGATCGGTCTGGTATCGGGTGACGGGGCGGCTATGCTGCTGTCGAGTGGTTGGCGTCCACATGGCGAATCCAAGGTTGGTTCGAGAAACCCCTTGGAATCACGGGGTGCCATAACTCAACCTTTTGCAAAAACTGCCGCTGACAAGAGCCCAGGGGGATTGAACTTGGACATCGACGGTTGGCTCTGTGGGATCGGTCTCGCCCAGTATGCCGAGATGTTCCGCGCCAACGACATCGACGTCTCGGTGCTCCGACATTTGACGGATGTCGATCTTGAAAAACTCGGCGTCTCGCTCGGGCATCGGCGAAAGATACTGGCAGCGATTGCGGAGCTTGCCGGTGCCGCCCCGACATTGCCGCAGCCTGCGTTGACCGAGCCAAAGCCCCAAGACACTGCCGAACGCCGCCAAGTCACGGTGATGTTCTCGGACCTTGTGGGCTCGACTGCCCTTTCTGCCCGGATGGACCCGGAAGACCTGCGCGAGGTGATTTCGGCCTATCAGAAATGCGTTGCCGAAACCGTGCGCCGTTTCGATGGCTTTGTGGCGAAGTACATGGGCGACGGTGTGCTGGTTTATTTTGGCTACCCACAAGCCCATGAGGACGACGCCGAGCGGACGGTGCGGGCCGGGCTGGAAATAGTCGCGGCAATCACCGCGCTGAAGTCCAGCGTTCCCCTGCAAACACGTGTCGGTATTGCCACGGGCCTTGTTGTCGTCGGCGACTTGATCGGTTCGGGCGAGGCGCAGGAGCGCGGCATCGTCGGCGAGACACCGAACCTCGCTGCGCGGCTGCAAGGGATCGCTGAGCCGAACATGGTGGTCATTGCCGAGGCCACCCGAAAACTTCTCGGCAATCTGTTTGAGTTTGAGGACCTCGGCCCTAGGGAACTCAAGGGCATTGCCGGGCCGGTGCGTGCCTGGGCGCCGTTGCGGCCGAGCTCTGCGGAAGGCCGTTTCGAAGCCCTGCACGCCAGCGGCCTGAAAGCGTTGGTCGGACGGGAAGAAGAACTAGAATTGCTGCTGCGGCGGTGGTCGAGAGCAAAGACCGGCGAAGGCCAGGTGGTGTTGCTCTCCGGCGAGGCAGGCATCGGCAAATCGCGGCTCACGGCCGCGCTGCTGGAACGCCTCGCGACCGAGCCGCATACGCGCCTGCGCTATTTCTGCTCGCCGCAGCACACCGACAGCGCGTTTTACCCGATCATCGGCCAGATGGAGCGGGCCACCGGCTTGGCCTACGACGACACGCCGCAACAAAAACTCGACAAGCTCGACGCGCTGCTGGCGCAGACCGCGACTTCGCAACAGGAAGCCGCGTTGTTTGCCGACATGCTGTCGCTGCCGAACGATGGCCGCTATCCGGCGCTGGAATTAACCGCGCAGCAGCATCGACAGAAAACACTGGAAGCGTTCGGCACTCAGCTGGTGGCGCTGGCGCGGCAAAGCCCAGTGTTGGTGATCTGCGAAGACGTGCACTGGGCCGACCCGACCAGCCTAGAAGCATTTAGTCGGGCGGTGGATCGGATTCAAACCGTTTGCGGGCTGCTGATCATGACGTTCCGGCCGGAGTTCCAAGCGCCTTGGGTGGGCCAGCCGCACGTAACCGCGCTCACCCTGAATCGACTGGCGCAGCGCGACATCGCCGCCATGATCGACCGGGTCGCCGGCAACAAGCGTCTGTCGGCTAACATTCGCCACGAAATTCTCGAGCGCACCGACGGCATTCCGCTGTTCGTCGAGGAGATTACAAAGGCTGTGCTTGAAGCGGAGAGCGAAGTAGAAGCACTGCGGACTGTGGCTTCGGTTCCGTCTGCCGCCGTCGGGGTGCCTGCAAGCTTGCATGCATCGCTGATGGCGCGGCTCGATCGGCTCGGCCCCGCCAAGGAGGTGGCACAGATCGGTGCGGCGATCGGGCGGGAGTTTTCTCATACGCTGCTGGCAGGGGTGGCGCGCAAATTGGACGCCGAGCTTAATGCGGCGCTCGACCGCCTCATTCAGTCTGGTCTGTTGTTTCGGCAAGGCGTGCCGCCGCACGCAAGTTATTTATTCAAGCATGCGCTGGTACAGGACGCAGCCTACGGCACGCTTCTGCGCGAGCCGCGCCGCGCTCTACACTCGCGGATCGTGCAAACACTCGAAGATAGGTTCCCGGACATAGCCGAGAGTCAGCCCCAATTGCTGGCGCGTCACTGCACCGAGGCTGGGCAGATCGAAAAAGCTGCGGCGCTTTGGAGCCAGGCCGGGCAGCGGTCGCTGGAGCGCTCGGCGCTCATCGAAGCCGCCGAGCAAATCGCGCGGGCGCTCGGCCAGATCGCGGTCTTACCCAGAACTCCCGCTCTGCGTCGCGAAGAGATCAAGCTTCAGGTCGCGCTCATCACCCCCCTCATGCAGGTGAAGGGGCATGCAGCGCCGGAAACAAAGGCGGCTGCTGAGCGGGCGCGCTTGCTGATCGAGCAAGCTTAAACGCTCGGCGAGCCTCCCGAGGATCCGTTGCTGCTGTTCTCGGTGCTCTACGGTTTCTGGGTCACGAGCCATGCCGCGTTCAAAGGCGAGGCAATGCGCGAACTTGCGGCGCAATTCCTGTCCCTCGCCGAGAAACAGCGGCTCACGGCGCCGCTTATGGTTGGGCACCGCCTGATGGGCAGTTCGTTCACATTGACGGGAGATGGAGCAAGAGGCCGGATGCATTACGATCAAGCGATGGCGCTTTATGATCCGGTTGCGCATCGCCCGCTGGTGACGCGATTTGGCCAGGACGTCCGCGTGGCAACCCTCTCATATCGGTCAATGGCACTGTGGGTGCTTGGTTATCCCCAGGCCGCGCAAGCTGATAATGAAGCCGCCGTCAAGGATGCGCGAGTACTCGGTCACGCGGCCACATTGATGCTTGCGCTGATCCACACGTCGATCACCCAAGTCCTTTTCTGCGGGTGCTACTCGACGGGAAAACCAAGCGTGAATGAACTTGTCGCCTTGGTCGAAGAAAAAGGCGCGTTGTTTTGGAAGATCGTCGGAGCGTTGCTGCGCGCTTATCTGTTGGCGCTGACTGGCAACACAGCAGACGCAATTCCGATCATCGGCACTAACATCGCCGCCTGGCAATCAAACGGGACGAAGATGTTCATGCCGTTATGGTTGGCGTATTTGTCGCGCGCCTATGTGGACAGCGGGCAGGTTGATTCAGCCTCGCGGACGATCAATGAAGCAATCGCAACGGTGGAGGCAACCGGGGAGCGTTGGATTGAACCTGAGCTCTATCGCATTGCAGGAGAGAATTCGCTAATTTCGGCGGCCCGCGATGCGGCTAAAGCGCAAGCGTATTTTGAGCGCGCGCTGGCGGTGGCGCGCGCCCAGCAAGCAAGAGGCTGGGAGCTACGTGCGGCGACAAGCATGGCGCGCCTCTGGCGCGATCAGGGGAAGCCGCAACAAGCTCGCGAACTGCTCGCTCCGGTCTACGGCTGGTTCACCGAAGGCTTCGACACGCTCGATCTGAAGGAGGCCAAGGCGTTGCTCGATGAGTTGCACGCCTGACCACCTTTCGAAACGGCCTCTAACAGTTTCGTGCCCGAATTTGATCGAGCGTCTCACAATAGCAGATTACCGTCTGACTTTGATGTTTGGTCGATACGTTTCCAATTCACCACCAATCCGTTCACAGCAATCCAAACATCTCCGCACTGTTTGGCAAATTCTGTGTGCCGGCCTAAACCACTCAATGGCAAATACCGATACTATGAGAACAAATTCGAGACCGACCTTCACCCCCCGATCCGACAACAATATGGACTCCAAAAACTCATTTGAGGGACCAAATAACACTTGACATCTCGGGCTCAATTTTGTAGGCTGCGTCATTAGGTTGCTTGACGTTCTTGTTGTCATTTTTTGCTGAAAAGCGCCGACCTCCTCAAAGTTTTTAGGGCAGTGTCAGCACCTCGCGCGGCCGAAATCTTCGACAGCAGACCTCAAAAATCAACGCTTAGGATGGCAAAGGCGATTTCGACATCGCCAATGACCGTCATTTTTAACAAGAGGACATTGGATTTTGGAGCGATTGAAAAGATCAATTTTTGCTTGGCGTCATGCGGCCCATGAACAAAAGGGCGCATGTAGATTGGAAATTGCCAAAAAAGGCGAAACCAACTTTTAAGCCGATTATTTCTGTCTGCGCGCCGCATCAAGTGCAACGCAACGAAAAACATGGCTTCACCAATTCGGCTAGGCGCCGAATCCCACGCTCGCATTCTGCACGTGGGCAGACCGTTGCCGATTTTGTCTGCAACATAACTAGAAAGGACCTGAAAAATGACCCTATCAACTGAAGACGGCTATGACGCCGTTCACGACAGATACGACGCCGCCATCAGAGAGCTACTTGTTGGTGTCTGCCGTGAGACCGTGCCTCGCGGGCCGTACAGCAGGCCAGTCTACGACGCCGCGGAGAAAGTGGTGGAAGCCTTCCAAGCAAAGAAAGAAGCCTTCGAAGCAAAGAAAGTGCTGGAAGCCTCCCAAGCGATGCGGGCGGCCTACAATTACAAGACCAACCCTGACGAATACGAGGCTGAACTAGCGCGGCGGCGACAGATCGGACTGACGATCAATCCTGACACCGCCGAGACGACTGTTCGGTTGGTGGACGTGGGCGATCCCTACGACATCCTCGACCGAAGTAATCATGTTGGACGGTGGGCTTGTGAATACTTTGCGCGCCATCCCGGCGGAGAGTGGATTCTCTTTCAAGACCTGCCCGATGCGACGGACGACGCTCTCTGGGAACGTGATTATGCAAATACTGATGCGGAGATAGACCTGATGATGAGTGTGTCGATTTTTAAGCCACAGGCAACGAACGGGTGGTGGTGCGGGCGTGCGCCCGATCTGACCTGAGAGACTTTCTTCCAGCGTTATATGCGTCCCAGGTTGACCAGGTTTATATGAGACTCGCCCTCTTTAGGAAAGGAATTATGATGACCGCGAATACTGAAACTGAAACGACTGTGACCAACCCGCCCGACCTTCGGCGCGGAGCGTTCATTTACTTAGCGAACGTCGCTGATAGGCGCTTGAGCGCGGAGGATTACGCCATGGCGGTACGCGAGTTGTATGAAGTGCTCGCTGAAGATACGGGCGACGCTGAGGGTGCACTAGAATTTCTATTGTATCACGTCCCTTTACAGCATGGTCGTGGACTAATTTCAAAGCAGCACCGTAATCTTGCACTTAAATTGTTGCCGAAGCCTCCCCGCCGAAAGCGCGGGCGGCCTAAAGGTGCCCTTGGCATCAAGGCTTACAAAAAGCGGTGGGAGCTGTACCGGGACTGGATTTACGAAAAGAGCCTAAATCCGTCCTTAACCCAGAAGCAATTTGCCCAAAAGCGCCTCGGCATCACCGATGAGGAGTTGGACGGAGAATACGCTTTGGATCACTACTCTAGACTAGAAGCGCTTCTACAGGAACTGAAACCAGCGAGGATGAAGCAATTGGACGAGGAGCACCGCAAATTCATCGAACTGTACTATCCGCTCGCGGCTACGAACCCCCAGCACTTGGCTCTAGCGAGCATTCCCATACCTTGGCGTCTTTGGCTAGTATTAAAGTGGGGGCTGCCACACTTCACGGCACGTAACCGACTGGCACTGATCGCTCCGTAGTTGTTTTGTATGGCCAAAGCGGTAGCGCGCGCCGAACTCCCGCACGGTCATCGCCCCCACCTCACCGGTGCTATCCAACCCCCGGCATGAAACGTGCTCCTTCGTGCATTGTCGCGCGAAGGTGTAGTCGCTCGTGCGCTCGCTATCACCGTACAAAATATTTGCCTGAGAAAGCCGGAATATTCGGTACGGCGACATAGCCGGCTTCCTGATCTAGGATGCTCGCCGAACTCAAATCACAAGAGGAAAGAACCAATGGACCAGAAAGATTCAATCAATAACACGACACCCCATGTCCTCGTCGAGGGGCCGCCCTGGGGAGATGCCGAGTTCTACGGCAAATGGCTGTCAGCGGCTCTGAGTTTATTGCAACCGTTGCAGATTTTGTCTGCAACAAGAATGGAGATTAAAAATGTTGAACTATGAAAGCTTGTCTCGAAATGAACGTCGGGCAGCAACAAAGCTTGCAAGAAAACTCTTGCGTACCGTTCCCGCGGCGCCAAACTTAGAGGGATTTAGCTCAATACGTTGGGCGCTAAATACTGCCTTTATGAAGCCCAAGAAGCTTTATCAAGACTTGACCATCGACCAGCCGCTGCCGCACGACCCGGTTATTGAGGCTGAGGTCGATGCAATGACGCCCGAGCAAACGAAAGCATTATTCGAGTCCAGCAAGTTCGGCCTGCGGGTGCTGTATCGCTGGGACGATGCATTGGCCTGGGCGCAGGGACGCCTGAGTACAACATACTGCAACACGTCCGAAAAAGATGCGAGGGCCGCGTCATGACTCGCGCCACAAGATATTCCGATCTGAAAGTCGAATACGACATCGCTCGTGCAGCAGCGACACGCTTCGCGGAAGAAGCAGCGAAGCACATCTTCAAACGAACTGCCCGCGCCACCAACGCAGACGCAGCCTACCGTTACGAAGATTGGGCCGCCGCCGCTGAGCAAGACGCGAAGTGGTGGGCAGCGAAGGCCGACGACCTACTGGACAAGGTGCTAGCCGCCGCACCTAAAGGCGGGGAGGTACCGTGAGCGACCCCCTCAGAACTCGTTGATCCCGAGCACGTCAAAGCGTCGAGGATCCGCACCTTCGACATCGCTACCGAAGCAGCGGCACGCCTCAATCTGACCCGCGGGCGTGACAACAAATGGCGCGGGCGCTGCCCCGCGTGCGGCTACGCCAAGCCGACATTGGAAGTCGCCGTGGAGCAGGATCGCATTGCGATCTCATGCAGCGCGTGCGGTGGCCTTGCCGGCATCGCTGCCATGATGGGTGTCGCCGGCGACATCGTTATAACGTCGAGTGGGAAGCCATCGAAAGTTGCCCGCGCTATTAATACCTGGCGCAAGGCAAATTCAGCCACCGGATCTTTGGTTGAACGCTACCTGCAAAGCCGAGGGATCACACTTCCACCCCCGACCTCGATCCGTTTTCTTCCGCGGCAGCGAAACTGGAGCGACGGCGGGATATACCCGGCGATGATTTCGCTCGTTCAGCGCGTGCCCAGCGACGAGGACCCCGATGCCTCGCCGAGCGCGGTCCCGCTGATTGACGCCGGCGCACACTTTACGTTCCTGCAGGGTGGAGAACCTGATGGCCCTGTGGTCAAAGCCCCTACTGACGCCTGTAAGTTGACACTTGGGCAGCTTCGCCATGGCGGTGTCTGGCTCGCGCCGGTCGAAACGATCGGCGAGCAACTCGCCGTCGCCGAAGGTATCGAGACGGCGCTTTCAGTCATGCAGATTACGAAGCTGCCGACAGTCGCGGCACTCAGCGCGGCGGGCATGCGGTCGCTGCGCTGGCCGCCCCAGGTTCGGCGGCTGTGGATAGCTGCAGATAATGATCAAGTCGGGCTGAAGGCCGCCGACGTGCTGCTTGAGCGCGCGCTGCGCGCCGGCCTGCGGGCACACATCAAAATCCCAGCCGGGGGAAAGAATGATTTCAACGACCTGCTGAGGAGAGCGTGATGTCAGGCACAGCCCACGAAGGAGCAATGGAATCGCCAGACGGCGAAATAGAGGCTGCGGCCGTTCTGGCCGGAGTACCTTCCATTTGCCCGGCGAATGATAACGACGCCGAGGCCAATGGCAGTGAAGCTAACGCCGAACAAGACGCATTCGCAGGCAACGCCGAGGACGTAGCGGCAGAGGAAACCAGGGAAAAGATCGAATTGTTCGACTGGGCGGACAGCGTACTCGGGCTGAATGGAGCAGACTTGGAGTTGGCGCTCGAAGATGCTGTGAAGCGTTTCAAGAGAACGCGTGCGGCCCTGAAGCGCATCATCAAAGCCCGCCGCTCGGAAAAAGCCAAGGCCAAAGCAGGGCGCGGCGGCGCCGAGTCCAACGACGCCAATGACAACGTCAAATACTACTCCCCCGACTTCAAGGTTTCAGATCACGGCGTATTCGTTAGGAAGTTCGATGATAATGGACATCCATTTTGGGAGAAGATTTGCACGACGCGAATCGATCTAGAAGCTCTTACCAGGGACGGGCGCGCGGAGAACTGGGGTACTTACATCATCATCACGAACCGCGACGGGCAGAAGAAAAAGCTCGCAGTCCCTCACGCCCTGACCGCTGCCGACAAAGTCGCGGACATCTCCGGCCTACTGGCTTCACTCGGCGTCGGAATCGTTCCATCACGCCCGGCGCGTCAACTCCTCGTGCAGTTTCTCACTCTCGATGTAAAGGAGCGGATAACTGCAGTGCCTCAGATCGGCTGGCATAGCAGTGGTGCCACTTGGCTGTTCGTGCTCCCCGACGACACCATCGTGCCTGCTGGATTTGATGGGCCGAGGCCCGTTCTACAGACAGCGAGCCTGCATATGCAGCATGGTCTGGACGTGCGCGGGACTGTCGAGCAATGGATTGAGCAGATTGCCCGACCGATGGCTGGCAACAGCAACGTGCATCTGTGCGTCGGCACGATGTTCGCCGGGCCGCTCCTCAAATTTGCGCATGAGCCACCGGGTTTGTTCCACCTTTGGGGGTCGTCGAAGATCGCTAAGTCGTTGGCCGGCGCGGTCGGTCAGTCGGTCTGGGGGCGACCGAAGGTGCCCGGCGAGGCGGACGCTTTCGGCGCGAGTTGGACGGCGACCGCTGTGGGCCTCGAACGTTATGCTGTGTTGCGAAGCGATGTGGGAGCCTATCTCGACGAGATTGGCGAGGGCGCGCCGAAGGCTATTCGGCCCGCGGTCTACGGCTTGGCAAATGGCTCGACGAAGCTGCGCGGCACGCAGGACATCACCCTGCGGCCGATGGAGAGCTTCCGCATCCTCGGCATATCCACTGGCGAGCCGACCATGGCGTCCTACCTCTCCGCCGGCGGCGAGAAGGTGCCAGCAGGCCTCAAGGTGCGGCTCGTTGATGTGCCGGCCGAAGTCGAACCCGACACTGCGTTCGAGACTTGCCCGCGCGGGCAGATTGAAGAGCTAGGAAAGCAATTCTACCCACTCACCAGCGAGCTACATGGGGCGGTCGGTCGGGCTTGGCTACAACACCTCGTTGACCTCGGAGGTGAGGAAATTAGTGCTTCGGTGCTGCGCCACCGCGACGCGTGGCTGAAATTGCCGGCAGTGGCCGCAGTGCGGGCCAAGGCGAGCAACCAGGTGCACTCGATCCTCAACCGGTTTGCCCTGGTTGCCGCAGCGTTGCGGATGGCGATCGAGGCACAGCTACTCCCCTGGTCCATCGATGACACCGATTGTGGCGTCGCAGCCTGCATGGCGCGTTGTCTCGCGAGTAGGAATGGCCGCCTCGATCTGACGGGCGAGGTACTCGGTGCGATCGAACAAATTCGCACTATTCTCGCAGCCGACTTCCACGGCCGCTTTATCCACCTGCGCATCGATGATGACGGGAAACTTGAATACGCCAACGCGGCCGACGCCACCAAGCGGGACACGCTGGGCTACGTAAAAGACGGGCGCATCCTGATCGAGCCTACCGCATGGCGCGGCGTGCTGTGCGCTGGGTATGACCCCGTCAAGACAGCGAAGCACCTACGAACCGAAGGCTTGCTGATGGCCGACGAAGCAGGTGGCAAGTTGCAGAACAAAGAGAAGGTGTTGCGGGGCGCCGGCGACGTTCGGTCGGACCGCTTCTACGTCCTCGACCTAAAGATACTTGATGACGGGACCGACGCCGAGCCGAGGGGGTCATCGCTATGAGTTGAAATTCCATTTTCTTCGCTCCCGGAGCGTTTTCTGGTGGAACTGGTGGAACCGGTGGAACTGCACGGGATTCAGCTCGGCCATGTGGGACCGGCGCGTGGAACCGGTGGGACCGGCGTTCGCGCTGCTCATACTGCCGAGCAGCGGATCTTGTTAGCTGGTTCCACCAGTCCCACCAACCGGTCCCACCAAAATCAACAAAACTGCCTGCAGTACCACCGGTTCCACCCAGTCACCCCGATGCGCGACGGTTCTCTCGCAAGAATGAAAACGTCACTGTAGCGAACGTGGAGAGCGTCTCATGACCGCGCTCTCCTGGGCTTCTATCTCCGAACAACTCCGAACGATCGGGGTCGAAGTGCCTGTGACGGGGCTGGGGAGCGGCGATCCTGCTGATCACGTGCCGCCCCCTTCGCAACATGATGTGCCGCCGCAGCAGCAACCATCGCCCGCGTACGAGCTAACTCAAGACCCGCTAACGACGATCCTCGCGGCCGCTAAAAAAGCCGGCGTAACCTTCATGGAGCGTGTGGCCGATGGCGAACTCGTCATCGAGGGTTTGAACCATCTGGCGCCGGATGATCGTCAAAAGCTGCAAGCCCACCGGAACGACATTCGTAATGAGCTTCTGCCTGATGACACATCGACGGCATCCCTCGATCTCCTAAGCAAGCTCGGCATTGAACTGGTTCACATAGAGAACGAGCAGCGTGCTGCTGTGGAGGTGCAGCGGATTTGCCGATCGTCAAGGATGCTTGGGCTGGATATCGAGACTGCGCCGTTACCAAAGTTTCTGCCGAATGCCTGGCCCATAACGGTCACCAAAGATGGTAGACGCTCAAAGCTGCAGGCCAAGATGGACACGTCGCCAGCACTCGATGCTTTTCGGGCCGAGGTGCGCCTGCTCCAAGTCGCCGGCGTGATCGATTGCAGAATGGTGGTGCTCGTCATCGACTTGCGACACGTTCCGCTCAACAGTCCGGCCCTGGCGCCGCTGTGGCGCTGCAAGATGATCGGGCACAATCTTAGCTTCGACGCCAAGATGCTCGTGGCCAATGGGGTGCATATCGCCGACGAGAATCTCGTTGACACTATTCTTATGGCGGGCCTCGTGCTGCGCGGCGTCGAGGACGCGCGCCGGGAAGGATCACGGCGGCCATCGCTTGCCGTCGCCGTGAAGGAGGCGCTCGGGATCGACTTGCCGAAGACATCTCAGCTCTCGCCATGGTGGCACGATCACCTCACCCAGGAGCAGATCGCGTACGCGGCACTCGATGCTGTGTTTGCTCTCAAACTTGCGGCCGAGCTGACGCCCCGGCTTATGAAAGTAAGCAACGGGCCGGACGGCAAGACGTTACAAAGTCGCCTGTGTGGAGCTGTGGGTCCGGTTGCTCGCATGGAGCTCGCCGGCGTCACCGTGGACCGCGAGGCGCTGACGAAGCAGGCCGATGCTTGGGACGAGGAGCTAACCACGCTAAAGCAGGAGATCGCCACGCTCGGAATTACCAATCCCTCGAGCGCGCGCCAGGTGGCGGCGTGGCTCGGCGGCGAGCTGGGACGGCTCGACGCGACCAACGCAACGAACTTGGCCTCGAAGTGGCCGCGCACCCCCAGCGGCAGCTTATCGACGACGGCGAAACATTTGCGGCGGATCGCCGACGATGTGCCGGCCGCTGGCCTGCTGGTGGGGTTCTCGCACCTCGAGCAGCTTCGCTCGAATTTTGGGGACAAGCTGCTCAACGGTATCAACCAGCAAACGGGTCGGCTGCACGGAAGCTTTCAGCTCGCTAAAGCGAAGAGCGGACGTTTCGCCAGTTCCAATCCCAACATGCAGAACATCCCCAAGTCGGAATTGATTCGTTCGGTCTTTGTTGCACCACCCGGCAAGCAGTTCGTCGTCGCGGACTACTCGCAGCTCGAGCTGCGGGTTATGGCGCAGATTGCCAATGATGAGGTGATGACAGAAGCCTATCGTCAGGGCCGGGACCTGCACGCCGTCACGGCTGCGGGCATGCTCAGGCTGAAGCAGGACGAGTTTGATAGCGAACAGCCAGCCCACAAGGAAGCTCGTCAGAAGGCCAAGGCCGTAAATTTTGGGGTGATCTTCGGGTCGGGTCCGTCGGGCCTAAGGGAGTTTGCCCGTGACGCCTACAACCTGCAGATCACAGTGGAAGAGGCCCGCGCGGTGATCGACCGCTTCCTGGCTACGTATCCGGGTGTGGCTCGCTGGCAGCGTGAGCAGGAGGCGAGGACGAGGCGGACAAGGACTGTCTCGACCAAAGGCGGCAGAGTCTATCGCTTCGCCTGGGAGCCTGGGGGTGAGTACTCCAGGAACCTCGCCCTTAATCTACCTATACAAGGTACCGCGGCGGAAATTGCTGTTGAGGCGTTGATCCGTATCGATGCGCGGCTGCGTGCGGCACTGCCCGGTAAGGCGCAGCTCGTGCTCCAAGTGCACGACGAATTCGTCGTTGAAACCGAAGATGATGAAGCCGTGGTGTTGGCAACAAAGAACATAGTAGAGGAAGCGATGATTGCCGCATTTGAGGCATTGCTTCCGGGGGCACCAACGACAGGCTTGGTCACCGCCCATTCTGGGCCGAACTGGGCCGCAGCTAAGCGCTGAGCGAAGTGCCGCCCGCTTCAGCCCAAAGTGCGGCCGCTCAAGCGCCAGCCGACGGATATCAGCCGGCAGAGGAATGACTAATGCGGGCAGACGTCGCAACACTCCGTACGGGCACCCTCAACCAGAATGAATCCAACGCCGCGTTTTTACACAGGCTGAATCACGAACTGCCACGACGATCACAGGCTGGCGTCGGCGGTCCTCCACCGATAACGGACACGAAGGCGTGACGTGGGCGCGACCGTTCCGGGCCAGGAGGCGACATTCGCATCGGCATTGTGCACCAGAAAAAACGCGGGAGTTCAGGGGTCTAAAGTTGATGCGAAAATCTTGAGTTTCGGGCATGCGCTCAGGAAGCGTCCTGCGGCCTTTAGAATTTTGGATCATCGGTGCAAAACGACTTTTGCAACAAAATCCTCCTCCAAGCAGACACTTTCAGCACGACTTAAGGGGCCGCCTGTGCCACGAGAGGAAGTCACGCCATCCTTGTAGCCTGATATGATTGGTCAGGTTCTCAACACGAGATGAACCGCCGCACGGTGTCGGATCGTGAGATTGCTGAAACGCATACTGCGCCGCGTGATGGTCCTGGGGCTGGGCATCCTCACCGTGTGGCTGATCGTTTATGTCTTCAGGTTTACGGATCGCAGGCTGCCGACTGTGCTGGCTCTGGCCATCACTTATGGAATAGCGGCCTATATTGTCCTGCCGCGCATCGTTCGAATGAGCGTTAAAATTCTCCTGCGCAAACGTGTGCCTCGCTTCACAATTACCGGGGACGGATTGCCCGGCGACCCGGTCAATCTCGTGCTGACGGGCACGCTGCAGCAGCTTCACGCCGCCTTTAAGCTCGCCGGCTGGTCGGAGACAGATCGGCTCAGTCTGGCAAGCTCCTGGCGCATGGTCCGCGCATTTATATTCAAGTCTCCGTATTCGACAGCCCCGTTTAGCACCCTCTATCTTTTTGGACGCGGTCAGGACCTCGGGTTTCAGAAATCGATCGATAACAGCCCGCGTAAGCGCCATCACGTTCGATTCTGGGCTTTGAGCCTCGCCCATGCCGAGGCCAATCTGGGAAAAGCGAGTTTCTGGCTCAATACCGACCGTCCGCCCGACGGAGCGTGCGTCCACTGGGTCGGAGCGGGCACCAAAGACACCGGCATCTCTTTAACGCGGCTCACGTTCCAGATCACGCACGCCACCGATTCGGATACGAACGCGGAGCGCGATTACATCATTGATGAGCTGAGAAAGAGCGGCGTCATCGGGGAGATCAGTTCATATAAGGCCGGCCAGCATCTGACTAGTCAACACGTCAATCACTACGTCACCGACGGCGAAGTTACGGCCGCGAGCCTAGTAGTGGAAGTCCGACACAGCGGAATTTTTCCATAGTGTTTCTCGGCCGGCCAATGTCCGCTTTGGGCAAGGCGGACATCGCGTCACGTCTACTTCATGCGAAGTGCGCTCGAAGCCGGTTTCAGCCCCCGTCAAAGCACTCATTTGAGCCAATACGATGGTTCGTCTAGATCTTAGGGGTGGACATGAAGGCCTCAAGAAGCGCCGGTCGAGCTAAGAGCGACTGTCAGCATGCTCCGTTCAGCCGTTTCTAGAGGAGAGCTCGCGCGCGATGATTGACCATCCAGCGGCTGCAATAGCGGCCGCCGCCATCGCTCCCATCCCCTTACCGCACTCGGTGCGGCGGAGGATTTTCCTCTACCTGGGCATCTTGATCATTCTGCTGGCCTTTGGTGCCCCCTCCGGCGGACTAATGGATATTCCGATAAGCTTTTTTCTTAAAAACAAACTGCATTTGAAGGCGCACGAGGCCGCCGAGTTCCGGCTTGTGTCCGCCGTCCCCCTCTACCTGTCCTGTGTTTTCGGATTCATCCGCGACGCTGGCGTTTACGTTGTAAGCGGAGGGCCCGTTGCCCCGGCGACCGACGTTAAAGGCGCCGCCGACGAAGCCGCGCCGAGTTCAATGATTCGCTAGCGTCGTGTCTGCGATTGGCACAACGCTGGCGGCCTTACCCCGTAGCCGTCCTGAATCTGCGGTACCTTGCGGTTTCGCCTCTGTCATGACCTTTTCTCCGTCTCCGGGACGCCGTCGAGAAATGGCCGTTCAAGAACCCTACGCTCGTCTCCCAAGCGATCAGAGGTAAGAAGCGTCGCATCACGGTGAAGCGATTTTAGCACCGGAAAAACAGCCGCGGAAAGCCCCGGCTTGGTTAGGACGCGAATTCCCCAAGCGATGGTGAAGGTGGTAGCGCCGACCAATCTTTTAATGTCTGCTGTTGGCCGATTTTGTTGAAGAAGTCAGTGAGTAATTTGAGATTAATCGGCCCGGCCATTCGAAGGCCCTCGACCGCAAAGCTGCAGATGGTCTCAGGCCGGGTGAGGACTTGGCATCCGCGCTTTGGCGATATGTTTTGGCCTCCTTGGAACGACGACTGTTCGTATAACATGCGTCAACAGGCGTCTTCCGAGACCACCTGCTCCTCCGGCGGACATCAGACCTCATCCCACACGTTTGCTGTTTCATAAGCCCTTCGGCGAACAGATAGGCCCAGCGAGACTACCGTCAGGCGTTTAATTGCATCCGCCAAAATTCAGTAACGGCCCACTTCGCGGCAGCCTGTCGAAGGCTAATTCCCTGTTCCCTCTGCGATGAACGCAAGTGAGTCCGTTGATTTCATTCGGACTGCGGTGACCGACTTCATGTCCGCCGAATTGTACCAGGCCTGCGCTTTCTCGGGACTATCAAAGGAGATTAGTACAAACCGCTTGGGCGAAGGTCCATCAAGACTGGTTATCTTATCCGCTACCAAGACAATGTGACCGCCGGCAGCCGCCACTAATGCTGGCGCTTTATCCGTGACGGTCTTGTAGCCCTCGGCATCGGTTATGCCCCTGATAGCAATTACAACGTAAGTTGGCGGCTTCATCTGGGCATGAAGCCCCTCGATGGCGGCACCTCCAAGTGCGATGCCTGCAAGCATTGTCGCTGCCAGTTTGTAATTTACTTTCATGGTCGCCTCCCTGTTTTGGCTGGAGGGGGACGTTACCACACCTTAAACGCTAGATGCGTGACATGCTCTGGGCGAATTATCGGCTCACCCCCGACGAGGCGTGGCGGATAGCGGCTAACGTGGTGAAGCTACCTGAGGTGCTGCGAAAGGAGTAGAGGTCTTTTCCCCTTCCATAAGGAGACTGACATGGCCACTTTCGTTTCAATTTCAGGTCGTGGCGCGCAATCGGTATACGTGAATCCCGAGCGGGTTAATTACATTCGTATCAGGAATGAAAAGACCGTCCTCTATTTCGACAAAGACCAGGCAGTGGAAACCGACGACCCCATTTCCCAGGTCCTGGCTGCGCTAAGTTTAAGCCCGAGCTAAAAGCGCGCCGCGCAAGTCAGAACTACTCCACTTAGCGCTGCAGTCCCGATGGCCTTCGCTCGCGTTCGGCCCGGAAGACGTTGCTGTAAAGACCCGCGATCCACATGCGCCCGCTCGACGTGACATTCAGATACCGGATAGCCGTTTGGACGTATAGCGAAACGCTGCTGAAGTAAAATTGTGGATATAAATCCATTAAATCGGCAGGGGAGGCGTAGCCGAGTTGCTTGTTCATACCGACTTCTTCAAATTCATAATACAACGCATTGGCTTTTTGCAGATAGTGCGGATCACCGAGCTGTCCAATTAGATTTGCGGCCCTCGCGAGCGAACCTTCTTCGTCACCTTGGCCATTTGGATCAGCAAGTATTGGGAACCGAGTGAACTCGATGGCCCGCGAGATTCTTGCCGCATCGAGAAAGCGGCTCTTTCCAATTCGATCCATAACGAAGAGCTTGGAACGCTCAACATGGTAAGGCATCAACGCTGCATCAGATGCACCGCGCAAGAGCTTTACTTTGCCTCCCTCTGCATCGATGACGTAACCGTCTTCGCCATCTCCGGTGAGAATGCCTCGCACAAAGCCGATGTCATGAAAAAGGCATGACGCAATGAGGTGCGCGTAATCGCTGGCCGACGTAGATGTAAATAGCGATCTCCCCTTCATTATGTCGTACCCGACGAGCGTTACGAGCATAGTATGCTCGACGTTGTGATAAAGAGCATCGCTGTTGGCGATGCACTCAAGTGCGAGACGGGCTGCTGACGGAATGACCTCAATCAGATTTGCATCCGTCGATCCAAATCTGCAACTCATATGTGTGGTCAGGAAAGATCCCAAAGCCTCTGCCGCTAATTCGGGAACCGTAATCATGCAATTCCCCAATTTCAGACGCCAAAATCTGATCGCCGAACGAGCTTACCCGGGCTTGTGAAGCCAATACAGGCTTACGACACCAACTCGTCGAGCAGGGCCTTGGCCTCTTTCAAATCGAGTGTATCGAAACCCTCCGTAACACCAGCCGTAGACCGGAGCGAGAAGATCGATGGCCTCATCCCGCTTGAGCAAGTACGTTGTATGCCGCCAATGGACGCCGGATACCCTTCAGCACAAACTCACCCACTGGCTCGACCTTCACTGCATTCTCAACCTTCGTCAGCACTCGGGGGCTAATCAGGATTTGACCGGGCTTGGCTTTGTCGCAAAGGCGAGAGGCGACGTTGGATACCGTCCCGATGGCGGCATAGTCGAAGCGCCCCTCGAAGCCGATGGTGCCCAGTGTGGCAAACCCGTGCGCTATGCCGATGCCGAAGCCAATGTCGTGCCCCCACCGACGCCACGTTTCGGTCAAGCCCCCCGATAGCGTCACGCATTTCGAGCGCCATCAGCACGGCTTGCAGCGCTGGGTTGTCTACTGGAACTGGACCGTTGAAGACTACCATGACACCGTCGCCAGCGTAGCGTTCTATCGTGCCGCTGTACTTGATGATCTTTTCGCCGACGGCGGCGTGATATTCGCGCAGCAGCGCTATCACATCTTCGGCCTCGGCGCTCTCGGTGAAGCCGGTAAAGCCTCGTAGGTCGCAGAATAGCGCGGTAATCTCCCGGCGATGACAGCAGGCACAGTATTCCGAGCGCCACACCCGCCATGGCGTCGTCAATGCTATCGTGAGTTCGTGATCGGCCCCTACCGCCGTCACCATTTTTGGTAGGGTCGCTAACGGCCAGACCTCGTCAGTCTCGTGCAAGATTGACGATTTCTGATCACCAGGCCAGAGAACTGTTTGATCGGTCACTATAGGGTAGTTCGTTCTTTGGCGCCGCGAGCCACGGTCACCTAAGTCGATAGCGCGAACGCCACAGTCTTTAGCGCTGCGACAGCAAAGAGCGCAACTACGAACAGAGCCCTCAACATAAGCCTCTCCTTTCTTCCTCCCTGATCTCCACTGCGGCCAGCGCCAGCGCTGCGGTCTCCGCGTCGAACGCGGCGAGGTCCGCAGCCGATAGCGCGAGCAGACCCGGCGGGCCGGGCTCGTTCTCAAAGCAAGCCGCAGCGACCGGTGTCCCGTCGCGCCATCGGTAGTCGGTCATGACAGACGGCCCTCAGTAGCAATATGTGGAAATGATCCCGCCGCCCATGTTCGTCGAATTGCAGGCTGCTGCGGTTGCTGCGGCGGCGCGCTGTCGTAACCGAAAGTCCTTGCGCGCTGCCTATTGTTGAGCTGGCGCATTTGCTCCTCTTTCCGCCGCGCCACATCCAGCGTCATGCGGCACTGCGCATAGCTTGACTGCCGGGCGTGAAGCCATATTGCTGGCATCGCCGATCGTCGATCATTCCGAAGAGCTGTGCGCTGGCAGAACCGACAAACAACACCGCAGCGATCAACGCGAGATGCAATTTCATGACGCTTTCCCCCTCTGTTGTAGCGCTCACTGCGCCTCGTTTACGCGCCTGCTCAACCGCGAGATCGTCGCCGCCCGTAGCTCTGCCCGATAGCCGTCAGCGTCTCCTCGCCAGCCGCCAGGTCGCGTGATGCCAAAAATCCGCAGCCAATAAAGTTGCAGGGATGGAGGCTGCATTCAATTCCGCTGGACTAGACAGCTGCCACCTGCGGCGCGGAGGCCGGAGCATAATCTGTCAGCGGTTCAGTTAGATCAGGCCATGCGTAGCCGCCGATCTATCAGTCAGATGTTTTTCCTAGTAGGTCCGGCAACTTGGCCATGGCCTGGCGTCCTCACGCGTCAGTTGCCTCGTACTAACGCTCCCGTCATCACGCCCGCCCGCGCTGACTCAGCCGTCGCCGTGGAATCGTTTTAGCTCGGAGTTTAACTCACCAGCGGCTATTTCTGAGGCATTGCGCCGATCTAGTGCTTCGGTTCGTCGCTGCACCGGCCGCGCTTTTTCATGCTCCGTCAAGTCCTTGAGCAGGGCTTCTGCCATCCGCGCGTGTCTCTCCTGGTTCTTCCCCCAAAGCAGCCACGCGTTCACGTAGTCAGTGAAGATATTTTGCATCTGACACGCCTCCGAGGTGGATCCATGTCATCAGTATTCAACCCGCGGTGGCTACACGAGTTCCCTCCTCTAGTAATTTCTGAGGCTTGCGCCGTTCTTCGAGATCGGCCGCCCGTTCCAAGCTCTTAGCGGCCAAGCCGATTGAGGCGTCAGCGATGGCCTTGTCGCGCGTTTCATTCGCCAAATGCAAGCAACATTGAGCTCTTGCGCTCGCAGACGCTCGGCCACTGTCATAGTTGAACCCGGCTGTACTGATGGCCACACGTAAGCGATAAAGTTTACAACCCTGACTCGTTCCCGTGTGAAAATGGGGCGATTAACGGACCCCTAATTAGGGCACTAAAAAAATCAAATCAGGACAATCCGCGCGGAATTAAAACAGCACCCTTACCCCAACTTAGAAATACCCCGCGCCAACTGAGGACGGCCAAAAAGGAAAAGGGCCGGTCACTCTCCGAGACCCCACTTTGGCGCGGCTAAAATAACGACATCGTGAAGCCTTACTGCAACAACGCATCCGCGACGATGGTTATGCAGTTTTAGTCCCACAGTTATTTGTAAGGAGCAGTGGGATGTTGATTGTTGCGGTCTGTGCAGCTCTGCTCGTTGGTGTGGCTCGCTTTAACGTGTTCGTGCTTTTACCGGCGACGATGCTAGCGCTTCTGTGCACCGGGGTAGTTGGAGCAATTGTAGTAGCGTCGGTAGTATCCATATTGGTCACCATGTTTTATGTCTGCGCCGCTCTTCAGATTGGGTATTCCTTTAGCTTGCTGATTTGGTTAGGCGTCTTGTGCCTATTGCCCGAGCACCGCCGCAACTCGAACCTGCTTGGTATTGGGCTGCAGCATGGTGGTCCGCAAATTCGTTGGGAATTAATCGACCCATACGCCAGCCGCGCTGCGCAAACCCCCACGCAAATTTTGCTTCGCCCTCGGGATTGACAACGGCTTGTCGGAGGCAGAAGCTTTCGCTGCTTATCTGGTATCCCTACTTAGGCGTCCCCGCTCACAAACCGGGGGCGCCTTTTTCTTTGTGCTCAGCCGATGGCAATGACCTTTCTCTATCGCTGCCCGAACACCCGCCAAACCGTGCAGGGTTGGCCCTGACGATCCGACTGACCTATTGTCGGAAGCGCGACGTACCCTCGTTGCCCTGCTGTTTCTCCGGCGGAGCCCCCGCACCACCATTGCTCAAGGGAGTTCGTAGGGAATGCATTGCGCGATAAGTATATGCCGTCTCGTGATAAATAGTTGACCTGGGATGCTGACGGCAAAAGTTTAGAATAATAGGCACTTCCATGCTCTTGCCAGTGAGTTTTGCTGTGGGTGCGGTTTCTTCCTGATCTGTGTGCCGCGCATTAAGCTCATCGAAGACGCCCTGCACGAACCGAAGAAACTCCTCAATCGCCGGCAGGTCCGTCTCGTCAAACGCGCGAAGGGCTACGGGACAGAGCGTGTGCTCGTCGATGTGAACCTCAGCGGCAGACGACATGCTTGAGATGCCGATTAATAACGCGCCGACGAGAAGCGATCGTCGCATTGCTCCCTCCACGCAAACGTCTCCGCGCAAAGCTCGGAAAGGGAACTAAAAAGCCAACTCACGAGGCTTCCCTAGGTTCCTCGAAGTCTACACCCTAATACATCAGCCGTCTTGCGATTGCCGCAACGCCTACAGCGAGGATTGCGAGCTTGAGCACCAAGGCGAGCCGATGATTTGGTTCGAGCCAGTGGACGCCGACAAACAATACCGCAGCGACGGCCAGGATCATGATAGCGTGAGTGAGAGCCAGCATTCGGACGGTCCGTCCCGCTCGGCAAGCAGGCGAATCAAACGTCGCCGCCAGCGAGAGGCGGATTAAGCCGCTCGCGCATTTCTTTCGCCGCTTTGAAGTGCGTCTTAACTTTCGTCGGCACCACCAAGTCTGTTCCGGTCTTAGGGTTACGCCCGGCGTGAGCAGAGCGGACCGTGGCGGAAAATGTTCCGAAACCCCGTAGCTCTACCCGATCACCGCGGGCAATTGCTAAGATGATTTCTTCAAGGATAGCGTCGACCACTTTCTCAACATCGCGCCGAGAAAGTTGGGAGCTCCGGGTGTGGATGTGCTTTACCAGCTCCGACTTGATCATCGTGCCAAGCCTCGGCTCATCGCACGCCCTAATTAACGACGCACACAAAAAATGCAACGTCGTACGCGAACGTTGCGAGCGGTGACGCCTTGACGCTTGCCAGCCGTCACAGCGTCACAGGCGGCGAAAGCTGTGACGGCTCAACGGTTGCCGATGTATGCGACATTGTTTGGTTGTGACGCTGTGACGCCCTCTGCGCAGTAGCGTGCCCATGCGCTCTCGAACTGAGTAGCCACGTCGGCTGCTGCCCTTGCGCCGCTTCGCCGTGATCGGCGCCGCTCTGATCGGCGAGGATGGCGTTCGCGATGTCACGACGGCCGTCGATGTCGGCAGCAAGTCCTGGCCATTCCGATATCCGACTCCGGCCGTGGGTCATCCCCCTCATATAGGTTTGCTACCATTGCGCTACATCGCCCTTAGTGACGCGCGCCCTGTTACAACCAACGGACTAGAAAGTGGCCGCTTTTAAGGGTTTTTGTAGGTTTTAACCGGCAATATGTCCGATCAGGTCATTACGGTGAGGTGTGCGATTTTTTTTGGTCCTTATCGGGGTCCCGCCCCGGCATTACGTTGAGGTGCGCGATTTTTTTTGGCTCGGCCTCCGCAATGGTCCGCCTGTCCGGCATGGGGGGAGGGTCGAATTGGCCCACGCATTGCCGCGAGCGCTGGGACAGATCGACTTATGCGTTTTCTGACGCGCGCGACGGGTCGCGCCGACGCGATGAATCTACTGATCTCCGATAACGTCATTCATCCAGGTTAAGGCTTTGACGGCCGCAGGAAGTCCGAGTGTCGGAATAGCCAAAAGCGCAACATGCCGCAGCTCATCAGCTTTTACACCTTCCGACACTGCCCGGCGAACGTGTGAATGCACAGCCCCTTCGGACGAGCCCCCGATAGCGAGCGCAACCTTGACTAGGCGACGCGTCTTCGCATCGAGCGGGCCACCCTCCGACACGGCAGCGCCAAGGTGCTCATATGCTGTCCATATCTTCGGATGGTGGTCGGCTAGGCTTGCTGCTCCCGACGGAAGATCTCGCTTCATTGTACGCCTCGCTTTGGATGCCGCTACACGGCTGCGCTGCCTACAATAGACAATCCTCCTATCGGAGGTAACCAGTACTTCAAATCGAGTTCGCCTTCCTCTACGCCGCATCCGTCATGCTGCTCGTGCGTCGGATCGCTCGTGCTTCATGACTTTCGAAACCGACTCTCTGTCTGTCAGGCCGAGCCGACGCTGCGCCGCTGTTCTTGCCGCGCGGCGCACCGCGCACAAACTGCTCACCCCTCGACCGGCTCGGTTCCCACGATCTCGATGCCGAAGCCGGAAATCCCGACATAGGTTATGCGGCGCGAGGAGGTTAAGAGTCTTATGGAATTGACGCCGAGATCCTTGAGAATCTGCGCGCCGAGACCGATCGCCCGCCATTGCTGCGTGCGCGCCTCGTCGGATGGGGTTTCGCCGAGTTTTGGAATCGAAACGATCGGCACCCCTGCAGTGCCGTCGCGCAGGAGGACCAGCACCCCCCTGCCCTCGGCCTTGAAGCGCCCGAGCGCATGGTGGATCGGCTTTGCGCCGCCGAATACGTCGGAGATGATATTGGCGCGGTGCAGCCGCGTCAGCACGTTCTTGCCGTCACCGATGCGGCCGTAGACGAAGGCCATGTGGTAGACCTGATCGAACGGCGTGAGGAACGCATAGCCCGTGAGCGTGCCGATCTCGGTCTCGACCGGAAACTCGCCGGCTCGCTCGATCAGCTTGTCGCCCGCCTGCCGGTAGGCGATCAGCTCCGCGATCGAGATGCGCTGGAGCTTTTGGCGCTCGGCGAAGGCGGCAAGCTCGGGGCCGCGCATCACCGTACCGTCGTCATTCATGAGCTCGGCAAGCACGCCGACCGGCGGCAGACCGGCGAGGCGGCAGAGATCGACGCAGGCTTCGGTGTGGCCCGAGCGCATGAGCACGCCGCCGTCCTTCGCCACCAGCGGAAACACGTGGCCGGGTCGTACGAAATCCGCCGCACCGCTGTTGCCGTTGGCAAGCGCGCGCACGGTGTTGGTGCGTTCTTCCGCGGAAACTCCGGTCATGAGGCCATGGCGGACGTCGACCGACACGGTGAAGGCCGTGCCCAGCGGCGCATCGTTGAGCGCCACCATCGGGTCGAGATGCAGGCGGCGCGCTTCCTCCGGAGCGAGCGGCGCGCAGACGATGCCCGAAGTGTGGCGGATGATGAACGCCATCTTCTCGGGCGTGCACAGGCTCGCCGCGACGAACAGATCACCTTCATTCTCGCGGTCGTCGTCATCGGCCACGATGACGAGTTCGCCGCGCGTGAAGGCGGTTACGGCGGCCCGGATACGTTGGTGAGAATCGTCCATGTCGACCTTCGCTTCGCGGCCGCGCCGTCAGCGCGCCGGCGGCGGAAACGGCCACGCCGGATTGTCGCCGATCTGCCCACCTCGGCGTAGATAATGATCTGCGATCACGCACGCCACGATGGCCTCGCCGATCGGCACCGCGCGGATGCCGACGCAGGGGTACCCCAACGGGCGCTCTGGTCATTAGGGGCCCTGGCGGACAGAGCCAACCGCGTCGGGACCCGACTAAGCGTCCGGCCCGGCGCATCGCGCATCCCCCTCGGGTTTCGCGCGATTCGACAGCCGCGCGTTCAGGCGCGGGCTGTTCCATCGGTCCAGACGATTGATTGGTACGCGGGTAAAGTCGCGAGCCGCGAGCATGCGGCCGAGGCGAGCTTCGAGGCATCCGATACACAGAAAGGCGCCGTGGCGCTTGCGCTCCGACATGCCCGCCTTCATCCACACTGAATCGCGGACCATGTAGTATTCGGACTTTCTGGCGCCGCGCTTGTCGTCGTTAGGCGCCGTGTCGAATCCACAGTCAATGCAGAGAGCAGTCATTGGCCGAACTCCATTAAAGCGCTGGATTAGCTATTTCGTGAGAGTGCGGAGCCAGCCAATCGCAGACGCGGATTGATGACTTGTTCGATTTCACCGGCATGAGATTTCGAACCTTGAAGGAGACCGGACCGAACCTTGTAGCGCCTTCCACGCTCGCCCGTTGTCATCGCGGCTGCGGGAAAGTGAGACTACTCCTTCAAGGATTGCTTGTTCTCCGGCCACAATAGCACAAATAAAAATCCCAAACGGGTCAATCAGAAAGATCCATTCCACAAAATTTGGGACAACGGGCTCGGAAGGCGCATAGTCTGCCAATGCTCCCTGTTCTCGCCTATGCCTTCTGGGCACTTCTATTCGTTGCCGTCGCAGGGCTCGCGGTAGCTATTTGGGTTTGGTGAGCGAATGACGAACGCAAACACGACGGCAATCGAATATAGGGGGTATAGAATTCAGGTAAGCCATGTAGGGAAGGGCTGGAGGGCATCTATCTTTTTCGCGTCGTTCAGGTTGCGGTGTTAGTCAGTATGAGGGTGCCATGGCAAAGTCCACGGATCAGCGCATTCAAAAAATCCTGCGGAATAAGGCTAAGGAGAAGGAAGCCGACGACGGGTCTTTATCACCACGGGCCTCGATGATGTCGAAGATTTCTTGCGTCCGCTTATTCCGGGCTCCCTTCGGGCGTCCGTTCGGATTACCTGAAACACCTGGCTGATAGAGAGTTATTCGCTGTTGTATACAGAAGCTACAGTGTGAAGCCTAGGATACAATTTAGCACAAAAAAATTTGCGCGACAATGTGTGTGAGGGTCCACGACAATGTGTGTGAGAGTCAGTCCAGCAAACAAAATGGCCGGGCCAAGCCCGACCACACGACACTGACCGAATTGCCGGCGAACAGGCTAGACCTGCGCGCTCTCCTTCACCGGCAGGCCTTTTTCCTTGAACAGCGATTGCAGCTCACCGGCCTGAAACATCTCGCGGATGATGTCGCAGCCGCCGACGAACTCGCCTTTGACGTAGAGCTGCGGGATGGTCGGCCAGTTCGAATAGGCTTTGATGCCGCCGCGCAGGTCGTCGTTCTCCAGCACGTTGAGGCCCTTATAGGGCACGCCGAGATAGTCGAGGATCTGCGCCATCTGGCCGGAGAAGCCGCACATCGGAAATTGCGGCGTCCCCTTCATGAACAAAACGACGTCGTTGGACTTCACCTCGCTATCGATGAATTGCTCGATGGACATCGTGGCCTTCTTTGTTGGCGGCGCGCAACTCCTCGCGCCGAATCTCATCCTTCTCGGTTGCTCATATATGTAGCGTAAATCGGCTGCAAAAGCCATGCTCGCCGAGAAATCAATCGGGCGCGTCTGCCCTCGCCCGCAGCACAACGTTCCACTCCTGAGCAGGAAAATGGGCGGAAATCGCCTGAAATACACGATGGACAGTGGTGGACAGTGGTTTGCCATCTGTTACGTTTTGCCGGTGCTAACGCCACCACTTCGCCCTTGCTTTCTTTCTTCATTCCCCTCGCAAAATGGGAGGGGTGGCAAAGGGCCAAAAACGCAACAGATGGGCAACCACTGTCTACCACTGTCCACAACTGTACTTCCCCGGCTAACCCATGAATTTTGCGATTTTTTCTTCGCGCGCTACGAGAGCTTCTGCTGCTGCTATCTGCTCTCTCACACTCAAATCATATTTCGCATAGATCACTCTTCGTTCTTTATTGATAACCCAATATCCGTCAGCCCTGTTTTCATTTCTCACCCGAGCGTAGCCGCGGGCCCAAAGATTGTCATGGTCAAACTCCCGTTAGAGGCGGGAGCACAACCACTCTCAGCCACCGACGCCTGGCTAAGCCGCTGCCGGTGATGGGGCTTATATAGCACGATTTGCAACTCAGTCTGTCAGGTCTTCCGGCGGTAGCGGCAGCGGCTCCTCAGGCTCCAGCTTAAAAAGAAGCGACTGAACGTATGCCTGCAGCGTGATCCAAAAGCCTTCGCTTGGATACTGTTGAGCCTCGTTGTGGATGGCAATCAATAGCCGCCTAAGTACAAGTTTCCGATCGCCAGCTTCCTCCTGGCAATATCGCTCGATCCACCTTTCGCCCAAGTGCACACGCTCACCGTCAGATGCCGACCAGCGCAATGCGTTCATGCATGTTCGAAGTTGATCCATCAGCTCGCCTTCCGCGCAACTACTCTAGCATCGAGGGGTAGCAGTTGGCGCCGACTAAGCCGCGCGCTATTGCCGCAACACACCGAGTGCGGTGTCATCCACACGCCGAAAATCCGACGTTATGATCGAAGCCAGGGCGGCGCGCGCACTATCTCGGGCATCGCAACTTGCAATCAACAGCGCGCTACACGGCGCTAGCGCCGGATAGGTTCAAGGCGTTTTGGCGGGACTAAGCGGCGCAGCAAAGCGGCCGCGCGAGGTGCTTGCATCAACCGCCGCGCGGCCTAAACACCAAACCCCGCCAACTTGCGGTTAAACGTAGGCCACACGCTGGAGTGCTTTCGCCCCGACAGCAGCAGCAGGCAACTGAAGAACCGTCGCGCGCTGACCCTCTGCCAGGAATGTCAGTAGTACGATCCTGCCATCTGGGAATTCCAGCGCATCATGATGGACCAGGGGGTTGTCTTGATTGAGTTGCCGGAAGATCGCGGTCGTGTGATTGACCGCGCCCTTGCTCCACGGCCACAGGGTAAAACGCCTAACTTTGTCTGCAAAGGACAACTCCGTCCCTGGTAGTACGCAGACAGCTACGCCAGCATCTTCAGATGCAGCGAAGCCGCGCGTGCCTGTGCCAAAGTCGCGGGTTGTAAGCTTGTCGCCAACTTTAGCCGGCCGCGATTTGACGGTGCGAAGGCTGTAGTCACACATCTCGCCACTCCTACATTGCCCAGCCAAGGCTAAGCTTACCCTTTTCCTTGCCGCTGGCTAGCCTAGCGGCTCGGTGTGCTGGTCCTCTGCCGCGAAGGGGCCCGCGCTACGAGAAGGTCAGAGGAATTACAATTTACGTTGATCGTTGGCATCGCGGCGCGAATTAGGCTGACCGCTTTTGTCGCCCCTGCCGTGGCTCGACATGCGTGTTTTTTGTTGACGGCAATTGCGACTGGACGGCCCTGTTTAGTCCTCGGCCGGGATCGGTCCATCCGTTTGCAATTTCTCGTCCTGCAACTGAGCGGGAGCACCGAGATATTCCACGCGCGCACCTTCGATCTTGCCGTTGAATTTGAAGGGAGCCTGATCGTAGTACTCAATCCCGACCGGAGAGCCGAGATCGATGCCGAAGTCGAGGCAATCGTTGGCGGTAAAGATCAGCGGCGCGCTAACTGGCACCACGCCCGACGCGACTTCCTTGCCATTGACTTTCAGCACCACCTTGAGAGGACCGGCCGGCTTGCGCTCGACATACGAAGTCTCGACTTCGATCTTCACCTTGCCGGTGGGCAGTTTGTCCTTTGCCTTGATCAGGGTGCGTTGAATCTCGAAGAGATTGTACTCATACGACAAAGTGCCGTCCTTGACGTACAGGGTGAGGCCGCCGGAAAAGCCGCCCAGCGCATAGATCACGCCGTTGGGATTGGCTGGCACGTCCGCATCAACGCTCACGCGGTTCTCTTTGTTGCCGAGGGCTGGGGCGGCGACTTCAGGCATACGCGTGATTGCGCCCGGGAAGGTCCATGACGTGTATGGAGGCACGACGCGCAGTTCAGGATGGAGCACGGGAATCCATAGGCCGCCGCCGATTGGCAAGCCTTTGTTCTTGGTGAGTTCGATAAGAAACTGTTCCTTCATGTCCGCGAGCTTCGCCGGCATCTTGTCGGCGAGGTCGTCGGCCTGCGACCAGTCTTTGTTCAGGTCGTAGAGTTCCCACTTATCCTTATCGGGTGTCCACTCCTGAATACCCTTGGGTAAGCCGGGAAGCCACGGCACGCGCGGACCAAACGCAGACGCCATCCAGCCGTCGCGATAAATGCCGCGGCTGCCCATAATCTCGAAATACTGGGTGTTCTTCACCTCCTTCGCCTTCGGATCGTTGAAGGTGCTGGCAAAGCTGACACCGTCAAATGGGTCTTGCGGGACACCGTTGACCACGCGCGGAGGTTTGATGCCCAGAATGTCATAGATGGTCGGAACCACGTCATTCACGTGCAGAAACTGAGCGCGGGGCGTGGCGTCGGGCTTGATTTTCGCGGGCCAGCGAATGGCCAACGGATTGCGTGTGCCGCCGAAATGCGAAGCGATGAGTTTGGTCGCCTGATACGGCGTACTGCCCGCCCAGGCCCAGCCGGCGTGATACATGTTGTCCGTTTTGGGCGAGCCGAGGACGTCGAGACCGCCAAGCGCGTTCAGTGCCGCGATCTGCTGTTTCGTGGTGGTCGGAATACCATTCTGTGCCAGCAACTCGCTGATGGAGCCGTCCTGGCCTTCGGCGGAGGCGCCGTTGTCACCCCAGATGTAGAGAATGAGCGTGTTGTCGCCGTAGCCAAGCCGATCAATTTCATCAACGATGCGGCCGATCTGTGCGTCTACGTGCTCGGTAAATCCGGCGAACAACTCCATCAGGCGGCGCTGGAACGGCTTCTCGTCGTCGGGGATTGAGTCCCAGGAAGCAAGCGTCGCTGGCCTCGGGGTCAACTGCGCATCCGACGGTATCCAGCCTATTTGTTTGGCGCGCTGAAAGACCCGCTCGCGGTATTTGTCCCAGCCGTCGTCGAACTTGCCCTTATACTTGTCGGCCCATTCTTTTGGCACTTGATGCGGGCCATGAGACGCGCCACTCGCCCAATACATGAAAAACGGCTTGTCGGACGCGAAAGCTTTGATGTTCACGCAACCAGCCGACCGCGTCGTCGGCAAGGTCTTCGCTCAAATGATAATAATTGTGGCCACCCGAAGTGTGCGGATGTTCGACGTAGGCGGTATTGCGGACGAGTTGCGGTTCGTACTGCGACGCTTCCCCCGCGAGAAAGCCGTAGAAGTATTGGAAGCCGTAACCGGCGGGCCAGTCATCAAAGGGACCGGCGGCGGTGGTTTGCTCGGCAGGGGTGTTGTGCCACTTCCCCCACGCAGCGGTGCTGTAGCCGTAGTCCTTGAGCACCTCGGCGACGGTGGCGCTGCTCTTAGGGATGACGCCCAGGTATCCATCCCAGTCATTCGCCAACTCGCCGATCTGACCGTTAGCGACACGGTGGTGGTTGCGACCCGTCAGCAACGCTGCGCGTGTGGGCGAACACATCGCGGTGGTGTGAAACCGGTTGTAGGAGATTCCCTCGTTGGCGATCTTGCTCAGCGTCGGCGTGTGTATTTCACCGCCGTAAGTGTCGGTTTGCCCAGGCCCAACGTCATCAATGAGCACGATGAGAATGTTAGGCGCATCCTTCGGTAGATGGTTCACCGGCGGGAGGGGACTGTAAATTGATTCCTGCATGGTCCGCGCCGCCATGCTGCCGGACGGTTTGGGCGGAAACGGCAAGACCTCCTGGGCCGTGGCTGTAATCGCAAAGCCCGCACTTAGCGTCAGAGTGAGCAGACCGCCTAACAGCCTCGAGCTCATCGGACGACTCCTCGATGCGTGAAGGGTGAACGCTGAATATTCGGCCGCGAATGTGGCGCCGGCAAGAGGGTGCACTAGGCGGCAGCTAATGAGGCATTATGGGTCATTCGCTGCGGATGCATTGGCCGGCACGGTAAAACGGGCATACTTCCCGCGCACCATCGCGTGAAACCTGTCCGTCGTAACGGGGGTTCGCCCGCTAGTGCTGATAAGGTAAAAGCGTCTGCTTGCTCGCACCCATTAGGTACGACCTGAATTGTCGGCAACTTTGAAGTCACTGCGCCTCGACCACTTCGGCCCTGTTAATGCCGGTGGTCCCGACAAACGGCAAAGAAGCTAAAGTGGTCCCCGGGCTACGGTGGTCGCGTCCGCAAGTCACTTCAATTGGAGGACTACCGTGCCTTCGGAGACGATCGGACGGGCGGTGCCGAGATTGCTAGCATTCTTAGCTATCCAATCCCGTGCCGCCCGAACGCTCTCGTCGGTGCCAGCCTTGTCCTGATAGACGGACACCGAAAATCCCCCACGAGAGGTGCGGACTAGGTAATAGCCAATAAAACCGTTGATTGCCTGGAGGAGCCCCTCCACTTCTGTCTTGTTCTTCTCGATGACGTCAATCAGTTTCTTCGACCCTTTACCTGAATAGTTTCTCACGACGGCGTGCATGATATCCCTCCCTGTTTTTAGCCTATATTCCCCAGTTGAACTCTGGAGCGACCAGATTGATAGCAGAACAGGGGGGTCCCCGTAAGCAAAAGCGGGCCGCGCCGCGCCCTCGTTCCGGGCCATCCGGGACTACGAGCGGATGCCGGACGCCGAAGCCCAGTGAGGTAACAATCACCTTTGATTGGCCGAGTCGGAGGAAAGAGCATGACCGATAAAGCCGATCACATTGCCTGGGCCGCCGAGGCCATCGCGGTTTTTCAGCGGCACTGCCGCACCGGTGACGAGCATGCCATCGCAGACCTGATTTGCGATCTCGGACACTTGGCCGAGGAGCGCGGCTTTGACTTTCTCAGTGAGGTCAGGCGAGGGATTGGGCATTGGTACGCGGAACGTCATGCTGAAGACCGCAACGTTCTTGGGCCGGATGCCGCAGTCGAGATCACGATCAATCCGAGATAGCCGCTTCTCGCCAGCGCGATCGGAGTGCCCCATCACGTCGGCGGTTAACGTCGGGTCGTTACTCGGTTCGGGGGCGAGCCGCGAATTTTTTGCCGACGCTATCTGGATCAGCCTCTGGCCTGGGATCGCTTAGAATTGGAGCCGCGGCGGAAAGCCAGCGCCCGCGGTGATACCGGCTTGGAATGATCAGCCGGAACATTGATCCGCTGCCCGCCAGGTAGGACGACGTAGCGCGCGATCAGGCGCAAATTCCCTTTCTCTCCGCCGTATCCCTCGACCACATACTTGGCGCCGACCGGAAACCGCTGGGGCAACATCGGCAGACCCATGACCCTCTCCTTCGTGCAGTCCAATACCAACTCGCGCAGACCCTGACTGTTCCAGCATGGACGTGACCGCCTGTGGATAAGTGGATAACCTCAGAAACAGCGGACGTTACGGGCAAAAAAGGTGGAACAGTAAAATACTTGCACGCTCGCACTCGTTGTTAGGCGCGACACATCACGCGCTCACATCAAACGCACAGGGAAATGACATGCCCAGGTTCGCCATTATCGGGACGGTTGAAATAGCATCGGGGCGTGTGAATGAGTTTTTGCCCCTGCTGATGGCGCACAGAGCCCGGTGTCTCAAAGACGAGCCTGGGACCCTAAACTTCGAGGTCTTGATGCCACACGATGATAATACGAAAGTGATGCTCTACGAAGTTTATCAGGACGAAAGTGCATTCGACGCGCATTCAAAGGGGCCTTCCATGGCGCGCCTACGTGAGGAGGCAGCGGGAATGATGGTCAAGATCACTGGGACCAGGGGCACACTCCGGGAGTAGGCCACCCAAACCGGCGTTGCGGATAACACTCGCTAAGTAACCCTGTCGTCACCATCTTAACTTCATCATCGGCACCTTCTATTGGCGCGCCGACGACTGAGAGATGCAGGCGCTCCCGCCTTTAGTTTGGAGGAGCGCTATGTCCAAGTTCGACTGTCGGCTCAACCGGTCGATGCAACACAGGCGTTAAATCTCTCCGCTGGGGTTTCGAATGTCAAAGTCTTACGTGGCCGTTCATTGAGCTGACGCGCCACTTTATTCAGATGGGCTTGCGAGTAAATCGACAGGTCGGTTCCCTTCGGAAAGTACTGTCTCAGCAGACCATTGGTGTTCTCGTTGGAACCGCGCTGCCACGGACTTTGCGGGTCGCAGAAGTAGACCTCGATGTTAGTCGCCAACGTAAATCGTCGATGATCCGCAAGTTCCTTGCCACGATCCCAGGTCAGCGACTTGTACAGCTCGTTCGGTAGCGTCTTAGCCTGCTTAATGAGCGCGGAAACGACCGTCTGCGTGTCCTTGTTGGCCACCTTTGCTAAGGTCACGTAACGTGTATGACGTTCAACCAAGGTCGCGATGTAGCTGTTCTTTGACCCCGACAGGAGATCGCCTTCCCAATGACCGGGTACCGCCCGATCTTCAGCCGCCGCCGGCCGCTCTCTTATTGAGACCAGATCTGTGATTCGCCCCCGTCCATCGCCATTCAGGCCCGCCTGCTTGGATCGACGAATCGTCCGCCTCGATCGAAGATGGCGAAGCAGCTCTTTCTTAAGCACGCCGCGTGCTTGAACAAATAAGCTGCGATAGATCGTTTCGTGTGACACGTGATAAAACCCATCCTCGGGATGCGCTCTCTTCAGCCAGCCGGCGATCTGCTCGGGCGACCAATTCAATCTGAGCTTTCTCGCCACTGCCCGTCGTAGTGGTGGGCTGTTCGCCAACTTACAACGCTTCCGACGATGAGCCCGGACCCAGGCCTGCTCATCAGCCAGCGCCGCTCGGTATCGATGATAGCCGCCATTGCGGCTGATTTCTCGGCTCACCGTCGAGGGCGAGTGGCCTAGCAGCCTAGCCATCAACCGTGCCGATCGATGCGCCGCAATGCCTCGGGATATCTCCTCGCGTTCCGCGAGCGTCAACGCCAACCGCGAGCGGCGCCGTGGCGCAGGACGAATTCCCCCGTGCGGTGCCAACTGGAAATATATAGACGACGACGGCTTGCCAAACGCTCGTCCAATCGCTTTCAGCGACTCTCCGCGCTGCCAGCGATCCCATAACTCCGTCTTCTCCGCCGCTGAAAAACCTCGATGGTATCTTTCGCTCATCGCACACACTCCATCTTTCCCGTTTAAGTGTTGCGTCCACCGATTGAGACCACCACGTAAACAAATACAGGCAATTGTGCTTGCGCCTAGCAGCAGAGTGTAGAGACCTTGCAGCAGATGCTCCTGAGGGCGACTTAACAGCCCTCTTCCTTCGTATGGCCAGCACATGGACCGAATTGTCGGATCAGCCCCGTGTCCTGCATTAACGCATGACCTTCGGCCAACCGTGAAAAGGGTGTTTATAATCTGCCGTCTCTACCAATAAAGCTTGGTCACCCAACCGCCCGAGAAGTTATGGCTGGTGTCGTTGCCGTGAGGCGTTCATGAGCATCGAATATTTCAAGGAACAACGACGACAATTGATTGCGGCGATCAGGGCGAACACGGATCAGGTTGCCGCCCAGATCGGCAAGACCGCGCTAGACGAGCGAGTCCTCGGAGCAATGGCCAAGGTCCCACGACACGAGTTTGTGCCAGTCGAGGTCCAGCCGTACGCTTACCTGAACATGCCGGTTCCGATTGGCTTCGATAAGACGATCTCTCAGCCGCTCATGGTTGCCGTGATGACTGACCTGCTCGAGCTCAAACCTGACGACGTGGTCCTCGAAATCGGCACCGGGCTTGGCTATCAGGCGGCAGTGCTCGCCGAGCTGGCTGGGAGGGTATACAGCGTCGAAATCATCGACGACCTGGCGCAACGGGCAGTGAGGCGGCTGAAACGACAGGGCTACACCAACATCGAAGTCCACGTCGGGAACGGTTATTTCGGCTGGCCCGAGCACGCCCCGTTCAACAAGGTGATCGTCACAGCGGCACCCGACCTGATCCCACCTCCCCTGATCAACCAGCTCAAGGCTGGCGGAAGGATGGTTATCCCGGTCGGCCTGCCCGACGCCCAGCAGCTTGTCGTGGCCGAGAAGGACTTGAACGGCAGGGTCACGACGAAGGAAATTATGCGGGTACTGTTTTCGTTGCTCGAGGGATCCGACCAAGCTGCATTCCGGGCTTCTTGATCAAGATTATCGCAGACATTTCTGGGCGACAAAATTAGCCATCGGCACTGCGGACGACCTTCTTGCTGCCTTTCGCTGGGAGGGCCTTTTGTGGCATGAGTTGTGCGCCAAAACGCCCCCGACTTCGCAAGGAAAATCTTCGCGGGCTTCGCAATACCGAGACCAACTGCTGGTAACAAGAAGGCGCTGCATGCTGTTAGCACTCACCGGCGCCACTGGCTTCATCGGACAACATCTGCTGCGGGAATTGCCAAAGCGCGGCTATCGCCTGCGCGTGCTGCTGCGCCGACCGACTGCGGTGCCAACATGGGCCGCGAGCGCCGTGATTGGCGATCTCGCGCGACCGCAGAACATGTCAGAGGCGCTGGCGAGAGTGGATGCTGTAATCCATTCGGCCGGGCTCGCGCAGGCGATGTCTGGCGTTCCGGAGGACGACTACCGGGTAGTTAACACTGAGGCGACAATCGGCCTCGCTCGCGCCGCGCGGCGAGCCGGCGCCAAACGCTTTATCTTCCTTTCCTCAATCCGCGCCCAATGCGGACCGTCGGCCGACAGGGTACAGACCGAGGATGTGGAACCGAGACCGACCGATGCCTATGGAAAATCCAAGCTCGCGGCCGAGCGCGGCCTAGCGGAAATCGACATCGACTGGGTGTCGCTACGAGCGATGCTGGTCTACGGACCTGGCGTTAGCGGCAACATGGCGCAACTGATCCGGTTCGCTCGCTCGCCCTTTCCGCTACCGGTCGGCAGCTTCCGGGCGCGCCGCTCGCTGCTAGCGGTGGAAAACTTGTTGGCGGCGATCGAGGCGGTGCTGACAGCACCGGGGACGCTGCGGCGACCTTTCATTGCTGCCGATCCGCAGGCACTGACAGTCGCGGAAATGATAACAGCCATGCGCCACGGGCTCGGGCGTCGGCCGAATGTTTTTCCACTCCCCGCGACGCTACTAGAACTACTGTTTCGCGCCACCGGCCGAGAATATAGCTACGAGCGGCTGTCCGGCTCGCTGGTCGCTGATCCCTCCGCCTTGATAGGAATAGGCTGGACGCCGCCGCTCGCCACGGCGGCTGGACTGGCTAGGTTGATGCACGTGAGCGGGGTCTGAAAATCTGTCATTTGTGTGTGGCGCCGCCGTCGCCAAGGCGCGAGACGTGAAGCTCGGTGGCCCGCGCGCCTAAAGCTAAAGCAAGTGCAGCGGTACGCCGTCTCCTCAAACGAGGCAAATTCGGATCGCTTTGCCGTCCATTGTTGCCGGCTATTAAGCAAATAAACACACAGCCGTCGGTTCGCGAACAGCCTATCTACGATTTCCACGCAACTTTTTTCTACGCCCACTCTCCTAGCTTCTTGCTCCGACGCATAGGACTCCACGAACTCTCTCCTTCCACAGGGGTGTCGTCGTTATGCAAAATCCAATATTTCCAGCGGCCTGAAGGCAGTTGAACTACCTCGCATCGATATCTTGGTTTTTCGTTCATAGCGTGCCTGCTGTAGTGCTGAAGGGCTTCCGAAGCTATGGCTGGAGCTCGCCGCCTACAAGCGCTTAAAGACCAGGCTCGTCGTCGCCAAATTGGATCGGCTCGTCCGAAACACAACCTTCATCTGTAAATCTCATGGAGCTTCACAAAGATTGTCGCTTGTGGCCCACTTCGATCTTCGCAACGCTGCAAGATTATGTCTGAAATTGAAGGATGAACGGACGTCACGCGGACATCCGGCGCCGCGCCAACACGACAAGAAAAAAAATCGCACACCTCACCGCAATGACCTGATCGGACATAACCGGTTGAAACCTACAAAAACCCTTGAAAAAGGGGTATTCGCGATGTCACGACGGCCGTCGATATCGGCAGCAAGTCCTGGCCATTTGAATCCGGCTTCGGCCCTGGGTCTTCCGCCAACCCCATCACCACCTCCACCGCAAACTAAATTCTCGACGCTCCCTTGTGCTTTGATCCCGATGCCATACGTAGCC
>CAWKBE010000008.1:0-232843 GCA_963847785.1 uncultured Alphaproteobacteria bacterium | reverse complement strand
GCCATGCTGATGACCGGAGGGTGCCTCATCCAGCTCGACCGGTTTCATCCGTCGACGTGGTGGCAATCGCTGCGAGCGAGCCGGGCGACGGCGTTTCACTACCTCGGCGTCATGCCGGCCATGCTGCTGAAAGCGCCGCCATCCCCGGACGATGATTTCCGCGCCGTCCTGCGCTTCGGCTTCGGCGCGGGCGTCGATCCGCGCCATCATGCTCCCTTCGAGGCGCGATTCGGCGTGCCGCTGATCGAGGCGTGGTCGATGACCGAAACGGGAGCGGGCGCGTGGATCAGCGCCAATCACGAGCCCCGGCACGTGGGACAGCGCTGCTTCGGCAAGGCACCCCGGAGCCTCGCGTACCGCATCGTCGATGATGCGGAGCGCGACGTCGCGGCGGGCGCGGTGGGCGAGCTGCTGGTCCGGCGCGACGGGGCCGATCCGCGCCAAGGCTTCTTCTCGGGCTACTATAAGGACGCGCCGGCCACGGAGCAGGCCTGGGCCGGCGGCTGGTTTCATACCGGCGACCTGGTGCGCGTCGGGGAGGACGGTTCGTTCTTCTTCGTCGATCGCTCGAAGAACGTGATTCGGCGCAGCGGCGAGAACATTGCGGCCGTCGAGGTCGAGAGCGCCCTGCAAGCTCACCCCGACGTTCTCGCATCGGCCGTCTGTCCCGTGCCGGATGAGGTGCGGGGCGAGGAAGTCTTTGCCTTCATCGTGCTGCGCTCCGAGGTGCCCGCCTCGCGTGAGACCGCGGCGCTCCTGCAGAGGCACTGCCAGCAGGCACTCGCCTATTACAAGGCGCCGGGCTACATCGGCTTTTGCGAGGAGTTGCCGCAGACCGCCTCGCAAAAGCTCGCGCGGGCCGCCATCAAGGCGCGGGCGAAGAGCGCCATCGAAAACGGGCAAGCCTTTGATTTGCGGGACCTGAAGCGGCGTGCCGCCGTGATTCGAACGAGCGTTAGCCCGCGGCGCGTAGCCCGCGATTATATTTTAGGGTTAAACTACTTCCGTGGCCACGCACCGACAAGATTCAGAGCTCGCACGCGATGATCCGCGCGACTACCGCGACGTCGTGCTGGTGGCGCCGGTCACCGTGCCCTACGTGCGGTACTCCATCCGCAATTCGCATTGGTTCGTCGCTCGGGCCTTGTCCCGACTCCTGCAGGACTCGAAGCTCGACAAGTCCGACATCGACGGTTTGAGCGTCGGCAGCTTCATGTTGTCTCCCGATACGGCGATCGGTCTCACGCAGCATTTGGGCCTCACGGTGCGGTGGCTCGATCATGTTCCGCTCGGCGGCGCCTGCGGCATCGTCGCGCTGCGGCGCGCGCTGCGCGCCGTGCAGGCCGGCGATGCGGAGGTGGTCGCGTGCATCGGCGCCGATACGAACCATGTCGACTCGTTTCGCCAAAGCCTCGGCAGCTTCAGTGTGTTTGCGCGCGATGCCGTGTTCCCGTACGGCTCGGGCGGACCGAACGCGAGCTTCGCCTTCCTCACCTCGTACTACATGCGAACCTTTGGCGCCACCCGCGAGGACTTCGGCAAGATATGCGTCGCGCAGCGCGACAACGCGCTCGGCTACCCGAATGCGCTGTTCAAGAAAAAGCTCACGCTCGAGGAATACCTGGGTGCGCGGCTCATCGCCGATCCCATCCGGTTGTTCGATTGCGTCATGCCCTGTGCGGGCGCCGAAGGCTTTCTGGTCATGACCCGGCAGCGAGCCGAGTCGCTCGACCTGCCGTATGCGACGGTGCGCTCGACCTGCGAACGCCACAACGCGTTTCCCGATGATCCGATCCAGACCCGCGGCGGTTGGGTGCTCGACCGGGATCACTTGTTCGGTGCGGCCGGTGTCGAGCCCTCGGACATTGATTTCGTCCAAACCTATGACGACTATCCGGTCATGTCCGTCATTCAGCTCGAAGACCTGGGCTTCTGCGAGAAAGGAGAAGGTCCCGAGTTCATCCGCCGCCACACCTTCACCACCGAGGGCTCGTTTCCCATCAATACCAGCGGAGGACAGCTCTCGGTGGGGCAAGCCGGCTGCGCTGCCGGATTTCTCGGACTGGTCGAATCGATTCGACAGCTCACGGGCCGCAATCTGGCGCGCGCCGTTCCCAATGCGCGCCTCGGGTTGGCGGTCGGATTCGGCATGATCACCTACGATCGAGGTCTTTGTTCGGGAGCGGCGGTTCTCAGCCGGGCCGACGCATGATTCCGCCGCTCACTCGACCGAAGCGCAAGAATCCCATTCTGCGGACCCGTCAACCGCTGCTGCCGCCGTGGCTGCGCTCGCGCGCCGCACTCGGCCTGACTGCCGCCGCCGCACTCGGTCGGTTCGAGCTGCAGGTCTGCGGCGACTGCGGCACGGTGCAATATCCGCCCCGGGAGGCGTGCCATGCGCTGTCTGTCCGATCGGCTGCGCTGGCGCGAGCAGTCGGGATTGGGGGAGTTGCTGTCGACGACGACCGTGCACCACAGCCACGACTTGTTCTTTCGCGAGCGCGTTCCGTGGCGCTTGGGGCTGGTGCGGCTCGATGCCGGGCCCACGCTCGTCACGCATCTGCACGGCGGCTGCGCGCCGCCGCCGAGCCGCGTGCGCGTCGGAGCGCGACTCGACAAGTCCGGCCAGGGAGTGCTCCTGGCGTTTCCCATCGATGAGGTGCCCAATATGGCCGACGATCGCCAGCTGCGTGAAATGACCTGCGACCCGAAATTTCGCAAGATATTGGTGACCGACGGCAAAACCGGCGTCGGTCAGGCCGTGGTGCGAGCCGTCATCGCCGCCGGCGCCGATCTCGTGTGGGTGGGCTATGCGGAGCCGTGGAAGAAATTTCCCGGCCTCGTGGAACTCGAGGCCCTCCCGCAAGTCACGCTGTTGCCGCTGGATCTCACGGACTCGCGATCGGTGAAGCAAACGGCTGCGGAAATCGGCGGCAAGGTCGACATCCTCGTCAACACCGCCGAGGTGCATCGGGCGCATGGCATTGCTTCGCGCAGCGGCGTCGAGGTGGCGCGCGCGGAGATGGACGTCAACTACTTCGGACTGCTGCGCTTGGCGCAGGAATTCGGACCCGTCATGCGCGCGCGGGGTGCGGACGGTCAATCGAGCGCAGCCGCATGGGTGAATCTCTTGTCCATTTATGCGCTCAGCAACTATCCGCCGCACGGTACGTTCTCGGCCTCGAAAGCCGCCGCCCTGTCGCTGGCACAGTGCCTGCGCGCGGAGATGCGACCCGGCGGCGTGCGCGTCGTCAATGTATTCCCCGGGCCGATCGATGATGAATGGAACCAGATGCTGCCGCCGCCGAAGCTCAGCCCCGAGGCCTTGGCAAGGGCCATCGTCAAGGCGCTCAAGGACGGCATCGAGGATGTGTACCCCGGCGACGTGGCCCAAGAGTGGCTCGCCCGCTGGGAAGAGAGTCCGAAGACGCTCGAGCGCGAACTGAGCAATTGAGGAGCTGCACGCGATGGCTGACAATTCGCTGATTGCCCTGGCTGCTGACCTCGTGTCCGGGCGCGTTCGGGTCGTCGACCTGACGCAAACCTTGTCGCCCGAATTCCCGCAGATCGTGCTGCCGCCCGAGTTCGGACAGTGCTGGCCGTTCCGCATCGAGGAGGTGTCCCGCTACGATGAGCGCGGCTCTTCCTGGTACTGGAACAATTTTTCCTGTGGCGAGCACACCGGCACGCATTTCGATGCGCCCATCCACTGGGTATCGGGCCGCGATCTGCCGAACAACGCGACCGACACCATCCCGGTGCAGCACCTCATCGGCGCCGCCTGCGTGATCGATTGCTCCGCGGAGGCGAGTGCCGATGCCGACTTCCTGCTCACCACGGATCACGTGCTGCGGTGGGAAGCGGTTCACGGCCGCATTCCGCCACGCGCCTGGGTGCTCATGCGCACCGACTGGTCCAAGCGCACCGATCCCGTGGCCTACCAGAACTACGATGAGACCGGCCAGCACACGCCCGGACCCGCCACCGATGTGGTGAAATTTCTGATCGAGGAGCGGGACGTCGTCGGCTTCGGGTCCGAATCGATCGGCACCGATGCCGGACAGGGGTATCACTTGAAACCGCCTTACCCCTGCCATTACTACATGCACGGTGCGGGCCGCTACGGGCTGCAGTGCCTGACGAATCTCGATCTGCTGCCGCCCACCGGCGCGGTGATTTTTTGTGCCCCGCTCAAGATCGAGAACGGCTCGGGCAGTCCCATTCGCGCGCTTGCGCTGGTAGCCGGGTTGAGCGGCCGTGGCTGAACGCTCGTTCGCGCAGGAAGTCGACAAGCTCCGCATCGGGGAGGGCGAGGAGTTTCGCGGCGAGGGGATTCTGGCGGTGACCAAGGCGCTGCTGCAGGCCGGCGTGGGGTACGTCGGGGGCTATCAGGGCGCCCCCATCTCTCACTTGATGGACGTGCTCTCGGATGCGCAGGGCGTGCTCAAGGAATTGGGTGTGCATTTCGAGGCGAGTGCCTCCGAAGCCGCAGCGGCAGCGATGCTTGCCGCGTCGGTGAACTATCCCATTCGCGGCGCGGTGACCTGGAAGTCCACCGTCGGCACCAACGTCGCCTCCGATGCCCTCGCCAACGTGGCCTCGGGCGGCGTCACCGGCGGTGCGCTCATCGTCATCGGCGAGGACTACGGGGAAGGCTCCTCGATCATGCAAGAGCGCTCGCACGCATTTGCGATGAAGTCGCAAATATGGCTGCTCGATCCGCGTCCGAATCTCAAGAGCATCGTCGAGATGGTGGAGCGGGGATTCGAGCTCTCGGAGGCATCGAACACGCCGGTCATGCTGGAGCTGCGCATTCGCGCCTGTCACGTCTACGGGCGCTTCACCGCCAAGGACAACCGCCGGTCCACCTTCTCGGTTCAAGATGCCCTCGATCATCCGGTGCGCGACGTGTCGCGGATCGTCCTGCCGCCCGCGAGCTTCCTGCACGAACAGGAGAAAATTCAGAAGCGCTGGCCGGCCGCGCTGGACTTCATCCGCGAGCATCGCTTGAACGAGTTTCTCGGCGGATCGGACGGTGATGTCGGCATCATCGTGCAGGGCGGCCTGTACAACACGCTGTTGCGGGCTCTCGAGCTCGCCGGGCTGGCCGATTCGCTCGGCAACACGCCTCTGCCGCTCTATGTCCTCAACGTCACGTATCCGCTGCTCGATGATGAAATCAGCCGTTTCTGCGCGGGGAAAAGCGCCATATTGATCGTCGAGGAAGGGCAGCCGGAATATATCGAGCAGAATCTGCACATGATTCTGCGCAAGGCCGACCTGCAGACCAAACTCATCGGCAAGGATCTGCTGCCGCGGGCGGGCGAATATACCGGTCCGGTCCTGCAGCGCGGCGTCGAGTCGTTTTTGCGGCGCCACGCACCGGGAATGCTCGAGGGAGCCGCGCTCCGTGACGAGGACGTTCGCCCGCGGCCGGTACGCCGCCCACCGCGCGAACCCTCCAAGGAGGTTCAGGCGTTGGCGTCATTGTTGCCGGCTCGTCCCGCTGGATTCTGCACCGGCTGCCCCGAACGGCCGATCTTTACGGCGATGAAGCTGATCGAGCGCGAGCTCGGGCCGCTGCACATCAGCTGTGACATCGGCTGTCATCTATTTTCGATCCTGCCGCCGTTCAATCTCGGCAACACGACCATGGGCTACGGGTTGGGCGCGGCGGGCGCTGCGGCGTTCGAATCGGCGTCCGGCAAGCGCGCCATCTCGGTCATGGGAGACGGCGGGTTCTGGCACAACGGTCTCACCTCGGGTGTCGGCAATGCGGTGTTCAACCAGTCCGACAACGTGCTCGTCATCGTCGACAACGGCTACTCGGCGGCGACCGGCGGCCAGGACGTTCTATCGTCGCGCGCGGATAACCGCTCGAAGAGCACCAAACACCCGATTGCGGCGGCAGTCAGAGGAGTGGGCGTCAAATGGCTGCGCGTCATCGATCGCACTTACGATCTGACGCGCATGCGCGATGCGCTGCGCGAAGCGATGACGACCCTCGAAAAGGGACCCAAGGTCATCGTGGCCGCCTCCGAATGCATGCTCAACCGCCAGCGCCGGGAGAGTCCTGTGCAAAAGCGTGCCATCGCGGACGGTCTTCGGGTGGTGCGCACGCGGTTCGGAGTCGACGCGGACACCTGCACGGGCGATCACTCCTGCATCCGACTCTCGGGGTGCCCATCGCTGACGATCCGCCCGAATCCGGACCCTCTGCGGCAGGATCCGATCGCGCACGTCGACAATTCATGCGTCGGCTGCGGACTGTGTGGCGAAGTCGCACACGCCGCCGTGCTCTGTCCTTCGTTCTATCGGGCGGAACTCGTGTTCAATCCCAGCCCCTGGGACCGGATGCTCGCCTCGTTTCGCGCTGCGATCATCGGCTTCCTGCAGCGCGTGGCGGACGGGCGGCGGGCGCGCCATGGGTACTGAGCGGCCGCTGTCGATCGCCATTGCGGCGCTCGGCGGCCAGGGCGGTGGCGTTCTTGCCGACTGGATCATCGAGATCGCGGAACGCTACGGCTGGCTGGTGCAGCTCACCTCCGTGCCCGGAGTCGCACAGCGAACGGGAACGACGGTGTACTACCTCGAGTGCTGTCCGCGGCCGGCGCAAGGGGCCGAGCCGATCCTCGCGTTGAGTCCCTCGCCGGGCGACGTGGATGTGGTGGTTGCCGCCGAACTGATGGAAGCGGGGCGCGCGGTAGTGCGCGGGTTCGTGACCCCGGATCGCACCACACTGGTGGCCTCGAGTCATCGGGTGTACGGCATTACCGAGAAGTCGGCTCTCGGCGACGGTGTTGCCGACGCGAACGCCGTGTTGTCGGCGCTGCGCAGTGAAGCGCGCAGCCTCGTGTGTTTCGACATGGAGGCGATCGCAAGCGACACCGGCAGCGTCATCAGCTCGGTCCTGCTGGGCGCGCTCGCCGCATCGGGGGCCCTCAACGAAGGTATATTTCTCCAGCCATTCGAGCAGCTGCGCGCCGTAGGAGGCGATGACCTGCGTCTGCGGAAAATGGATGTGCGGGTCGATGAATCCCGGCAGGATCAGTGCGTCGGCGAAATGTTCGACCGGCATTCCCGCGGGCAGCAGCGGCGTGATCTCGTCTGCCGGGCCGACCGCGTCGATGCGGCCGTCTTTGACGACGATGACGCCGTCTTCGATGTACCGATAACTTTGCGCATCGCCGGCGCCGGCCGGCGCGCGCAGGAAGGTCAACAGCCGGCCGCTTATCGCGCGCACACTGAACTCCGCCCTATCGTCACTGCGCCGGCGCGCCCGCGGCCAGCCAGGAAGCGAGCACAAGGCGCTCGTCGTTCGTCATGTCCGTGATGTTGCCCGGCGGCATGGCGTTGGAGCGGACGGCGACGATGTCGATCAGCGGTGCATGCAGACGGATCTGCTCGTCGGAATCGAGCAGCACGCCTTTCGGCGCGGCGGCAATGCCGGCCCACACCGGCTCGGCGGCGTGGCACATGCTGCAACGGGACACGACGATGCCGGACACGTCGGCGAATTTGGGCGCCGGCGGCAAAGCGCCGGTCGTCACCGAGCGTGGGCCGGCGGCCGACAGCCAAGCGACCGCGGCCATGCCGGCCGCCGCGACGCCCCAGGTCCACCACGGACTGCCTTTGCCTTCGTGGCGCGAATTGAAGAAATGCCGGATCACCGGGCCGATGGCGAGCACGATGGCGACGATCAGCCAATTGAAGCGGGTCGCGAAAAACAGCGGATAGTGGTTGCTCAGCATCAGAAAGACGACGGGAAGCGTCAGATAGTTGTTGTGAACCGAACGCTGCTTGCCGAGCTGGCCCCATCGGGGATCGGGCTCCTTGCCGGCGAGCATCGCATCGACCGTCTTCTTCTGGTACGGAATGATGATGACGAAGACGTTCGCCACCATGATGGTGCCGATGATGGCGCCGATCTGGGTGAAGGCGCCGCGGCCGCTGAAGACGTGGGTGAAGCCGTAGGTCAGCGCGACGAGGAAAACATAGCCGACGAGCGCGAGCGCCACTTCGTGCTTGCCGAGCGGCGATCGGCACAGGCCTTCATAGGCGAGCCAGGCGACCACGAGGCTCACAAAGGCGATGCCCGCCGCCTGTACCGCAGTGAGATCGAGCACCGACTTGTCGATCAGGAAGAGATCCGCCCCGAGATAATAAACGAGAACAAGCAACGCGAAGCCCGACAGCCATGTCGTATAGGCTTCCCATTTGAACCAGGTCAGGCTGTCCGGCATTTGCGCCGGCGCGACCAGGTATTTCATCATGTGGTAGAAGCCGCCGCCATGAACCTGCCACTCGTCGCCCTTGACGCCTGCGGGCAATCCGGGTCTCGGCTTGAGGCTCAAATCGAGGTGGATAAAATAAAACGAACTGCCGATCCACGCGATGCCGGCGACGACGTGCAGCCAGCGAAGGATCGCGCTCGCCGATTCAGCGAGTATCAGCTCCACGATGTGGCGCCTCCCCCTGATGAAATACCCCGGCAATTCCACAATGACAGAACCCCCGTAAGCTGCGCAAGGTCGTCGCCTTGCCGCCGTTTTAGGCAGATTTATTCACTGCCCTCCTTTTGCTCCCGCCGATTTTGTCGGATGATGCCGGCCAGAGGCGCCTGAAGGTCGGTCCCGCGATGGAACGATCCTTGCAACGAAACCTGCAAGAAGTCTTGTAAAACGGGGTAGCGCGGCCATTTCCATGCTCGATGCGTCATCACAAGCCGGTTCCTCGCGGTCCGGGCCGCTGCTCAGTGCCATTTCCATAAGCAAGCGTTACGGCGATTTTTACGCCAATGACAGCATCGACCTCGATCTGTACCAGGCCGAAATCCACGCGCTCCTGGGGGAGAATGGCGCGGGAAAATCTACCCTAGTGAAGGTCATGTACGGCCTCATCCAGCCGAGCGCCGGTGAACTTCGCTGGATGGGACAAAAGGTTGTGCTGTCCGGCCCGTCCGAGGCGCGCACCCTCGGCATCGGCATGGTGTTTCAGCATTTCTCGCTGTTCGAGAATCTCACGGTCGCCGAGAATGTCGCGCTCGGCCTGCCGCCAACGGAGTCATTTTCCGCAATGTCGGCGCGGCTGGAGGAAACCGCACGAGTTTACGGCCTTCCGCTCGATCCCAAGCGCGAGGTCTGGCGGCTTTCGGTTGGCGAACGGCAGCGCATCGAGATCGTGCGCGCGCTCATGCAAAATCCCAAGCTCCTGATCCTCGACGAGCCGACGGCGGTGCTGACGCCGCAGGAAGCCGATCAACTCTTCATCGTGCTGCAGCGGCTGCGCAGCGAAGGGCGCGCGCTGCTTTACATCAGCCACAAGTTGGAAGAAGTGAAGCGGCTCTGCGACACGGCAACGATCCTGCGCGGCGGCAAGAAAGTGGCGACCTGCGATCCGCGGCAAGAGACCGCCGCCTCGCTTGCCCGCATGATGGTCGGTGGCGAGATCGGCGAGGTGAAGGCGGCGTCCGGCCGCAGCACGACGGTGCCGCGACTGGTCATTCACAAACTATCGCTTGCGCCGGACGATCCGCACGGCACGCATCTTCACGAAGTGTCGCTCGAGGTGCGCGGCGGCGAGATCGTCGGCATCGCCGGCGTCGCCGGCAACGGTCAGGATGAGTTTTTCGCCGCCTTGTCCGGGGAGCGCCTGTCGCCGGGTGAAGGAGTGATCGTCATCGACGGTGAGGCCGCCGGTCTGCTCGATGTCACCGAACGCCGGCGCAAGGGCGCCGCCTTCGTGCCCGAGGAGCGACTCGGTCACGGCACCGCGCCGCGAATGAAGCTGTCGGAGAATGCTTTGCTGACCGGCCATGCCGCGAGCGGCATGGTCAAAAAGGGCTTCATCAACAAGCCCGCAACCCTTGCGCATGTCGATCGCACGACCAAGACCTTCGACGTGCGCAAGGCCAAGCGCGATCCCGAGGCGGTGAGCCTTTCCGGCGGCAATTTGCAGAAATTCATCGTCGGCCGCGAGATTTTGCGCGAGCCCGGCGTTCTCGTCGTCAGCCAGCCGACCTGGGGCGTCGATGCCGGCGCGGCGGCGACCATTCGCCAGGCGCTGATCGATCTCGCTGGCCGCGGCACCGCGGTGCTGGTCATCAGCCAGGATCTCGACGAACTCGCCGAGATTGCCGATCGCATCGCCGTGATGTTCCACGGCAAATTATCCGAACCTTTGAGCGCCGCCGAGGCGACGCGTGAAAAGCTGGGACTGCTGATGGGCGGCGCCAGCGCCGCCGGACAAGCCGAGAAGCAGGAGGCAAAGCATGCAGTTGGTGCTTGAACGCCGCCCCGAACGCTCGGCGGTCATTGCGATCGCCTCTCCGCTGATCGCCATCGCGCTCACCATCGTCACCTTCGCGATCCTGTTCGCCATTATCGGCAAGAACCCGATCGCCGCGCTCTTGGTCTATTTCATTGAGCCGCTGACCGATCCCTTTTCGCTGCAGGAAATCGCGGTGAAGGCGACGCCGCTGGTGATGATCGCGGTCGGCCTGTCGCTCTGCTACATCGCCAACATCTGGAATATCGGCGCCGAAGGGCAATTTCTGGTCGGTGCGGTATGCGGCAGCTGGCTCGCCGTGCGCACCAACGGCACCGATGTCGGGCCTTGGGTATTGCCGGTCATGTTGGTCTTGGGCGCGCTCGGCGGCGCCTTATACGCGCTGATCCCGGCAATCTGCAAAGTACGCTTCGGCGCCAGCGAAATCCTCACCAGCCTGATGCTGGTCTACGTCGCCAATCTCGGGATGGACTATCTGGTCCGCGGCCCCTGGCGCGATCCGCAGGGCCTGAACTTCCCGACTACGGCGGCATTCGATCCGGTCGCAAGCGTGCCGACGTTGCTGGAAGGCGCCGGCCGACTGCATGCCGGCTCGGTCATCGCGCTCATCGTCGTCATGCTGGTGACCGTGCTCCTCGGGCGTATGATCATGGGATTTGAGATCCGGCTGGTCGGTGCGGCACCACGGGCGGCGCGCTTCTCCGGCTTCAACGCGAACCGGCTGGTGCTCTTTACCTTCGCGGTTTCCGGCGCGCTCGCCGGCCTCGCCGGCATCATTGAGGTGGCAGGACCGATCGGGCATCTGGACCCGGGTGTGTCGTCGGGCTACGGCTTCACCGCGATCATCGTCGCCTTCCTCGGCAGGCTGAATCCGGTGGGCATTTTGATCGCCGGGCTGTTTCTCGCCCTGACCTTCATCGGCGGCGAGGGAGCGCAGATCTCGATGAAGGTCCCGCTCGACCTCACCAAGGTGTTCCAAGGCATCTTGCTGTTTTACGTGCTCGCCTGCGATTCGCTGATCGTTTACCGCATCCGCCTGCTGCGACCCGTGCGAAAAGCCGTGCCCGCCCATGCCTGAGACGCTCAACAACATCGTCCAGCTGATTTTCTCGGTCAGTTTCATTTTGACCGTCATCACGGCGTCGACGCCGCTTCTGTTGGCGTCGGCCGGCGAGTTGGTGGTCGAGCGCTCCGGCGTGCTCAATCTTGGCATCGAAGGAATGATGATCATGGGGGCCGCCTGTGGTTTCGGCGGCGCCTACCTGACCGGGTCGACGCTCGTTGGCGCATTATGCGGCATCCTCTCCGGCTCGGCGCTGTCGGCGATCTTCGGCTTCCTTACGCTCGGGCTCGCGGTCAACCAGGTCGCGGCCGGCCTGGCGCTGACAATTCTCGGCATCGGTCTGTCGGGACTGATCGGCGCCGGCTTTGTCGGCGAGCAGATCGTGCCGGCCGGACAACTGCGTCTGCCGATTCTTACCGATCTGCCGTTCGTCGGCCGCATCGTCTTCGGCGACGATGCCTTCGTTTACGTCTCGATCGCGCTCATCATCGCCATCTGGCTGTTCCTCTACCGCACGCGCGCGGGCCTCGTGCTGCGGGCGGTCGGCGACAATCACGCCTCGGCCCACGCGCTTGGCTATCCGGTACTCAGGATTCGCATGCTTGCGGTGCTCTTTGGCGGCGCCTGCGCGGGATTGGCCGGCGCGTATCTGCCGCTCGCCTATACGCCGTTCTTCATTCCCGGCATGACCGCGGGGCGCGGCTGGATCGCGCTGGCGCTTGTGGTGTTCGCTTCCTGGCGGCCGGGCCGGCTGGTCATCGGCGCTTACCTATTCGGAGCCGTGAGCATCTTGGGGCTCGCCCTGCAACCGCTCCACCTCAATATGCCCCAGCAAGTGATGAACATGCTGCCCTATCTTGCCACGGTCATCGTTCTCGTGTTGATTTCACGAACGCGCGGTACCGCCGGGTCCGCTGCGCCTGCGTCGCTGGGTGTGGTCTTCGTACCCGACCGATGAGTTTTGAAAGAGCTGCGGACGTTCGCGCCGCGGAGAAACTAAGAGGCGTTCGTCAAAGAAGAGGCGTGCGTTTCTGCAACCCGGAGTAAGATCATGAAGAAATGGAACGTCGTGGGCATCGCCGCGGTCCTTGGGATCGCCGCCGTAACATTCCATGCTTACGCAGCCGACAAGCTGAAAGTCGGATTCATCTATGTCGGCCCGGTCGGCGATCTCGGTTGGAGCTACCAGCACGACCTCGGCCGCAAGGCCATGGACAAGGCGCTGGGCGACAAAGTCGAATCGACCTTTCTCGAGAACGTACCCGAAGGCGCCGACGCGGAGCGCTCGATCGAGCAGCTGGCGCGCACCGGCCACAAGCTGATCTTCACCACCTCGTTCGGCTTTATGGACGCGACGCTGAAAGTGGCAAACAAATACCCGAATGTGTTCTTCGAACACGCGACCGGCTTCAAGCGCGCGAAGAACATGAGCACCTACGCCGCCCGCTTCTATGAAGGCCGCTACATCCAGGGCCAGATCGCGGCCAAGATGTCGAAGACCGGCATCATCGGCTACATCGTTTCATTCCCGATCCCGGAAGTGATCTCCAACATCAACGCAACCATGCTCGGCGCCCAATCGGTCAACCCGAACATGAAGGTGAAGATCATCTGGGTGAACTCCTGGTTCGATCCGGGCAAGGAAGCCGACGCCGCCAAGGCGCTCATCGACCAGGGCGCCGACATTCTGACACAGCACACCGACTCGCCGGCCGCCACGCAGATAGCGGAGCAGCGCGGCATCCACTCCTTCGGCGAATCGTCCGACATGATCAAGTTCGGACCGAAAGCCCAGCTCACGGCGGACACCGATTATTGGGGCGGCTACTACACCAAGCGTGCCCAGGACGTGCTCGACGGCAAATGGAAGTCCGAGGACACCTGGGGTGGGCTTGATTCGGGAATGGTCGTGATGGCGCCCTACACCAACATGCCCGAGGACGTGAAGAAGATGGCGGAAGATACGCAAGCCGCGATCAAGAGCAGCAAGTTCCATCCCTTCAAGTGCCCGATCACCGATCAGGACGGCAAGGTGGTCGAATGCAAGGGCGGCGACCATCTCGACCCCGGCCAGATCCTGAGCATGAACTGGTACGTCAAAGGCATCGACGACAAGATTCCGGGGAAGTGATTTTTTCTGGTCAACGATCCGAAACTGGCCGGGCTAACGCCCGGCCATTTTTTTATTCAGGGATCGAATCAGCGCGCCGCGTAAGCCTCGAGCTCGGCCAGGTAGCGGTCCTTGACCGGGCGCGGCAGCCATGTGCTCTCGAATGCGTTGCGCGAAAGCTGCACGACTTGCTTCGGTCCGAGATCGGCCTCCTCCTGGGTGCAAACGAAATTCTCGGTGATGTAGCCGCGGAAATAGGCGGGATCGTCCGAATGCACGGTCGCGCGGATGCCGAGCTCGAGCATGCGCTTGATCTCTTTGGCCTTGCTGCCGTTGGTCACAAAGGCGTTGGAGACCGGGCAGACGGTCAGCGCGAGCTGCCGGCGCGCGACTTCGTCGGCAAGAGTTTTATTGTCGAGCACGTTGACGCCGTGGTCGATGCGGTCAATCCCGATCTCCTCCAGGCATTGGCGGATATGTTCGGTCGAGTTCTGCTGATCGACATCGCAATGCATGGTCAGAAAATATCCTTCCTGGCGGGCGCGCTCGAACACCGCCTTGAATTTCACCGGCGGATTGTTCTTCTCGTCGGAATCGAGTCCGACGCCGACGATCCATTCGCGATAAGGCAGAGATTGCACCAGCGTCGTCATGGCGAACTCGGCGCTCCAGTCGCGAAGAAAGCACATGATGAGCTGGCTCTTGATGCCGAGAACGCGCTCGGCCTCGAGCTGCGCGCGGCGAATGCCGCGGATCACCACGTCGAACGGCACCCCACGGCCGGTGTGGGGCTGCGGATCGAAGAACATCTCGACGTAGCGCACATTCTGCGAATGCGCCTTCGCCAGATAGGCAAACGTCAAGTCATAAAAATCGGGTTCGTGCAAGAGCACCCTCATGCCCTCGTAATAGATTCTGAGGAAGGAAGGCAGATCGTGGAAATCGTAAGCGGCCCGCATCGCGGCCGCATCCTTGTAAGGAAGCGTCATTCCGTTCCGCTTCGCCAGCTCGAATTTCATTTCCGGCTCGAGCGTGCCTTCGATATGCACATGCAGCTCGCACTTCGGCATGCCGGCGATGAAGTCGCGCAGATCGCTCATGATGGCTCTCCTTCAGAATGTTCCCCTCCCGAAAGGGGGAGGGACTTTAATCTCCAAATGCTCTACAGCGTCTCCGGCATCGGTGTCGCCTTGCCGTCGGAAAGCGCAAATTGCGGTATGTGCCCCAAGGCCTGGACGAGGCCGGCATCGAACCCGAGCGTTTTCTCCCAATCGTGGCCTTCGGTAAGGATCACGCCGGCCCCGACAATTTCGGCGCCGGCCGCGCGCACCAGCGCCAGCGTCGCAGCGAGACTGGAGCCGGTGGCAACGACGTCGTCGACCACGGCGACGCGCCGGCCGGCAAGCAGCGGCACGGCGCGGCGGTCGAGCATCAGGCGCTGCTTGCCAGCCGACGTCACCGACTGCACCTGTTGGACGAGCGCGTCGGCCAGATGAATCTTCGGCGATTTCTGCGCGATGACGTATTGGTCGAGGCGAAGCGCGCGCGAGACCTCGATCACGACCGGGATGCCCAGCGTCGCCGCGCCGACTACGATGTCCGGCTTGAGCGGACCTAGTCCCGCGGCCAGCGCCTTGCCGATCCGCTCGCCGAAATGCACCCCCATATCGATCACCATCAACAGCGAAATGGCGAGCCGCTGGTTGATCGGCACGATGGGGAGCGTCACCGGCTCGCCAGCGATATCGACAATATAGGTCTGCATGTCAGCACTTCTAAAAACCGCTCGGACGAGAACCGGGCTATGTTACGCTAAATTGCTAACCGCGATTAAGGATCAAATCTGTGCAGGCCCAGCGCGGTCATTGTGCAGGCCGCATCAGCCGTCTTGCAGCGCCCGCGCCGCAGCCGAGTGTCGCCGCACGAGATCGGCGAGGTCTAGTCCGGGAATTTCACCATTCGCGACGATCCAGCGGCCGCCGACCATCACCCGGTCGGCCCGATGCGCGCCGCAGAGAACGAGGGCGGCGAGCGGATCGCCGCTGCCGGAAAAGCGCAATTCGTCGAGCTTGAACAGCGCGAGATCGGCCATCGCGCCCACCGCGATTTCGCCGATGTCGGTACGGCCGACACAGGCGGCGGAGCCTTTGGTTGCCCAGCGCAAAGCATCGCGGTGGCTGACTTTGCCGACCCCGTAGCGGCTGCGCTGGAGCAGGAACGCGGCGCGCACCTCCTGCATCAAGTTCGAGGCGTCGTTCGAGGCCGAGCCGTCGACGCCGATACCGATGCGCATGCCGGCTTCTTCCATGGCGCAAACCGGGCAGGTTCCCGACGCCAGCGTCTGATTGCTGCACGGGCAGTGCGATATGGTCGTGCCGGCGCGCGCGAGCCGCACGATCTCGGCAGAGTCGAAATGGATGCCGTGGGCGAGCCAGACCCGATCGTTGAGCCAGCCGCAATCCTCAAGATAATCGAGCGGTCGGCAATTGTGCATCTCCTGACAGAAGCGGTTCTCGTCCTCGGTCTCGGCGAGATGGGTGTGCATGCGCACATCGAGCCGCCGCGCCAGATCGGCGGTCGACCGCATCAGCGATTTCGTCACCGAAAATGGCGAGCAGGGCGCGAGCGCGATCTGCACCATCGCGCCCGCGCCGGCATCGTGGTAGCGCGCAACGACGCGCTCGGAGTCGGCGAGAATGGTGTCCTCGTCCTGCACGACGGAGTCAGGCGGCAGGCCGCCGTCGCGCTGCGACAGGTTCATCGATCCGCGCGTCAAGAGCACGCGCAGGCCGAGCCGCTTCGCCGCCGCGACCTCGACATCTATGCCGTCTTCGGCTCCGGCCGGGAAAACGTAATGGTGATCGGTGGTGGTCGTGCAGCCGGACAAGGCGAGCTCGGCCATCGCCAGCGTCATGCCGAGATCGAGCGCTTCCGGCGTCAATCGCGCCCAGATCGGATAGAGCGCCTGCAGCCAGGGAAACAATTCGCGATCGAGGGCTGCTGGAACCGCGCGCGTCAGCGTCTGATAGAAGTGGTGATGGGTATTGATCAGTCCCGGCAGCAAGACGTGCTCGCCAACATCGAATATCTTTACATCCGGTGTCGCCGGGCTTTTGCCGGCGAGGACCAGTTCGACAATGCGGCCGCCCTGCACCACGATGCCGCGTTCAGCCCCGTCCGCCAGGATGGCGAGCGGGTCCTTGATCCAGAGCGCGGACGCATCAAGCGGCATTTTGCTGTTCCGCCGCGATCGGCGGCCACCCGACGTTACTCCCGCGGTGGATCTGGCGCGCGACGCGCAGGATCAGCGGCTCTTCGAAACGCGGCGCCACGATCTGCATGCCGATCGGCAATCCGTCCTGCGACAGGCCGGCCGGCGCGGTCGCGGCGGGTAGGCTGACGAGCGTGATGAGATAGCCGGGCGCAATCCAGTCGATATAGTTTTCGAATTTGCGGCCGTTGATGCGGTCGGGGAAGCTCATCTCCACCGGATAGGGCTTCACTGGCGCCGCCGGCGTCAACAGCACGTCGTAGCGCTCGAACAGCTCGCGAAAGCGCTGGAATAAATGCTGCCGCGTGCGCTCGGCCGCAGCGAAGTCGATTGCGGTGAGCTTCAATCCGGCCTCGACGCTGGCGCGAAGGGTCGGTCCGAACTGCTCGATCTGAGTGAGCCGCTGGTATTGCTGGCCGACCATCCAAAATCCACGCCACGTCTGATAGGGGGCGCGTCCCTCGCCGGCGTCGAATTCGATCTCCTCGACCTGCGCGCCGAGCTTCTCCAAAGCCGATGCCGCGCCGCGGCAGATCGAATCGATTTCGGATTCGACCCCGATCCCAGCGATGTCGGAGACGTACGCGATCCGCAGGCCTTTTATATCCTCGCGGCGTTCGAGTTCGGCGAGCGCGCTTGCCCACGGCGGCGCCACCGAAATCGGCGAGATGCGGGAAAAGCCGACGATCGCATCGAGCATCAAGGCGGCGTCTTCGGCGTCGCGCGCAAGCGGGCCGTGGACTTGTCCCGGGTCCCAGGCGAGCGCCAGCGGATGGCTCGGCGTCAGCCCCGGCGTCGCGCGGATGCCGACGATGCCGCAGAACGCGGCGGGGACGCGTATCGAGCAGCCGAAGTCGGTGCCTTGGGCGGCCGGCAGCATGCCGGCGGCGACGGCGACCGCAGATCCGCCGGAGGAGCCGGCTGGGCTCAGAGCCGGGTTCCACGGATTGCGGGTCGGGCCGAACAGCACATTGTTGGTGTTAGCGCCGCAGGCGAATTCGGGCGTGTTGGTCTTGGCGAGCACGATGGCGCCGGCGGCCTTGAGGCGGCGTACGGCTTCGGCGTCCTCGGTCGGCACGAAGTCCTTGTACAGCGGCGAGCCGAAGGTGGTGCGGATGCCGGCCGTCGTCGTAACGTCCTTAACCCCGATCGGCAGTCCATGCATCGAGCCGAGCGGCTCGTTGTTCATCACGGCGGCTTCGGCTCGCCGTGCGCCGTCGCGCGCCTGCTCCGCGGCCAGCGTGACGATGGCGTTGAGCTTCGGATTGAGCGCTTCGATGACCTCAACATACGCGTCGAGCACTTCGACCGGACTGACGGCGCGGGTGCGGATGAGGCGCGCCAGCTCACGCGCCGATTTGCGTACGAGAGTTCCGACGGCCATGGCGGATTTATTTCCCGGACCAGTGCACGAAGCGGCGCTCGACGAGGAGAAACAGGAGATTGAGACCATAGCCGAGGGCGCCGGCGGCGAAAATCGCCGCATACATCCGCCGCATGTCGAACAATTGTTGCGCCTCGAAGACGCTGTGGCCGAGCCCGTCCTGCGAGCCAATGAACATCTCTGCCACGACGATGATGACCAGCGCAAGCGACACGCCGTTGCGCAGGCCGACGAAGGTCTGCGGCAGCGATTCGAGCAACATTACGTCGAACAGCACGCGCAGACGCGAAGCGCCCATGACCTTGGCCGCGAGCAGCCGCGTCTTGCGCGCGTTCATGACGCCGTAGGCTACATTGAACAAAATCACCAGGATGGCGCCAAACGCCGCGACGGAGATTTTGGTCTCGTCGCCGACGCCGAACAGGATGAGGAACAGGGGGAACATCGCGGAGGCGGGGGTCGAGCGAAAAAAATCGATGACGAATTCGAGCGAACGATAGAGCTTCTCCGATGAGCCTAGCACGATGCCGAGGGGGATCGCGATGACGGCGGCAATGAGCGTCGCCGCCGCAGTGCGATAGACCGTCTTGACGAAGTCGAAGCCAAGCGGCCCGCCGTCCATGCCCCGCCACAGCGAGTCGAACGTGGCCGCGGGCGACGGCAGCAGCACCGGATCGACCCATTGAAGCGCTGTCGCCAGCGACCAGATGGCGAGCAGGCCCGCGACACCGACGATCGGCAGAAACGCCTCGCCCTTGTTCGGCGTCATGGGCGGCGTACCTCGCGCTGGAACACGTCGAGGCATGCGGCCTTGGTGCGCACGAAATCCGCGTTGGAGAGCGTCGCGTCCGTGCGCGGGCGCGCCACGGCAACGGGGGTGAAAGCGGCGATGCGGGCCGGATGCCGAGAGAGCAGCAGGATGCGGTCGGCGAGAAAGACCGCCTCCTCGAGATCGTGCGACACGAGGATCGTGGTGGTGCGCGTTTCCAGATAGATGCGTTGCAGCTGCTCGCGCATGAACAGCGTCATCTCGTAGTCCAGCGCCGAGAACGGCTCGTCGAGGAACAGTATTTCCGGTTCGACCACGAGCGCGCGCAAAATCGACACGAGCTGCTGCTGCCCGCCGGACATCTGATAGGGATAAAGCCCGAGGTCGAGCTTGATGCTGAGGTGGGCGACCAGCTTTTCGGTGCGGGCGCGGCGCCCGGCCGCGGGCACCCGCATCAATTTGAGCGGGTAGGCGATGTTGTCGAAGGCGCGCATCCACGGAAACAGCGCCTCGCGATAGTTCTGAAAGACATAACCGAATTTGATCTCGTCGAGCCGTCTCCCGTCGAACAGGATTTGCCCGGAATCGGCCGCAACAAGTCCGGCGATCATATTGATCAGGGTGCTTTTGCCGCAGCCATTCGGTCCGAAGACCGAAATCAGTTCGCCGCGCGGGATGTCGAGGTTGAAATCGTCATAGACGATGGTGTTGTCGAAGCGTTTGTTCAGTCCGCGGATGGTGACGTGCGGCCGCTGGGACGCTTCGCGCACCGGCGATGCCGTTACGCCAGCGGGTTGTGCGAGCGCGTGCGGCGAGGCACTCATCGCGCATCACCTGGCAGGGACGGTTGCGCCGAGGGCACTTGAGTCAAGGACACTTGCCACCAACGATCCATCAGTAGGGCTGGAGATATTTTCGCACGTCGATCTTTTCCGGCACGACGCCGATGTCATGGCCGAAATCGGCGAACCTCTGCAAATCGTCGATTTGCTTGGGACTCATGTCCTTGACCATGATGTATCCGAGCATCGGAATCGTATCGACGACATTCTCCGGCGTCATGGTGTTTTTGAGGAGATGCTTGCGCGCCTCTTGCGGATCGTTCTTGATCAGGACAAGGGCCTTGGCCCAGGCCCGCGCGAAGCGCCTGGCGACGTCGGGCCGTTTGCTGATGAAGTCCGAGGAGAAGGCGCAGCCGGCGGCGAACGGGTCGGCCTCGGGATCGCCGAGCACGTATTTGGCGATGACGCCGGCTTCGACCGTCTTGGCGAAGCCCAACTGGTTCATCACCGTCGCGTTCGGCTCGAGCGTGTAGCCGCCGTCGAAGGTGCCGGCTTTCATGGCGTTGATGTGCTGGCCCATATCGAGCTGGTCGATGGTATAATCGCCGTCCTTGAGACCGACCTTGGCGAGAATGCCCTTGGCGGTGTTCAAGTTCGCCGGCCCCGGCGCCGACATCAGTTTGAGGCCTTTGAAATCCTTAAGCGACGTCACCTTGTCGGCAAGGCCGGAGCGCACGACGAATTGTTCCATCCGATGCGTCGCGTTCTGGCCGTTCATGGCGACGTACATCGCCACGCCCGGCTTCTTTATGTCGGCGTTGAGGCCCTCCAGCGTCACCAGCACGACGGAAACTTCGATCTGGTTGGTGATCAGGGCGGCGACGTTCGGCGGTCCGCCCAACAGGATGATCGTCTCCGGATCGATATCGAGTTCCTGGAAGTAGCCGAGATCGCGGGCGATGAAATAAGGCAGCGACGAGCTGACTGGGAATACCCCGACCTTTACTTTGTCGGCGGCCTGTGTGCCGCCGGACAAGGCGAAGACGATCGACGCGATGAAGGCGCCGGTCAAGATCCGCCGCGCGGCGGTTTGAAAGCCAATCATGACGGTTGTGAAGCAAAGGCCATGCCGGTGCGCGGGCGTCACTCGCCCGCATCGATGATGGCGATGCAGGGTCCGCCGCCCTGCGGTCCCTGATGCATAGCGTCCACGGAGACGAACACGGCGGGGTCGCCCAGGACGGCCGCGGCTAAGCCGCCGACCGCAGCCTTGGCATGGCGGTGCCAAGGTACGTCCGAATCGTCCAGCATGATCTGACGCCGCCCGCGCAGCTTGCCGGTACGGTCCGCCTCGCATTTCATGAAGCAGTTGACCAGCCGCCCGTTGAGGTCCTCGGCGCGGGGCCGCGCCGGCAGATCCAGCCCGGCGTTGCGAATGAACTCGTAGATGCCGTCGATGTCGAGCGCGTCCTTCATCACCGCATGGCCGATGCGGTAACGGCCGCCGGCGCCGTTCTTGTTGCCGAGCAGGACGATCTGCGCCTGCGTCAGCTCGACGCCGGAGGAGCAGGAGGCAACGGAAGAAAAAAGATCGAGGTTGCGGCAAATCTCTTCCGCTTTGGGCATTTTGATTTCGCCCAAGCCCACGGCAATGCCGAGCCCAGTGGTGCCATTCGATACGCCCATGGAATCGTGCACGTCGCAGGTGACATGTTTACCGCGCGCCTGCGCCTCAAGGACGGTGTCGACGGTGAGGAGCGGCGTCTTGGTCTGGACGTAGTGCACGTCGGCCGGATCGTCGATGCCGGCGTTGCGCATCGCGGCGCGCACCCCCTCGGCGACCTTCTCGACCATCGCCGGCCGGCCGATGTCTTCCGGCAAAATCTCGGCGCTCATCGCGGTGCCGATGACGAGACGCGATTTCCCCGTCGCTCCGTTTTTGGCGTTGCGCGCGAAAATCGTCGCATGCGGGGTGATGACGCCGTCGCAGCCGCCCGACCAGACCATCGGAATCTTGGCGATCTCCTGTTCCGTGCGGCTGCCGAGCCTTCGCAGCACTGCGCGAAACGCCTGATCGGCGAGAATGCGGGTAAAATCGTTGACGCCGCCGTTGCCTTCGGTCTTGCCGATGACGGCGATGACCTCATCGGCGTTGAATTGTCCGTTGCGGATGCAAGCCTCCACGCCCGAAGCATCCTGCACGTTCTTCAATTCGACTTTGGCGACCTCGATAGCCATTGCGCTTGATCCTTGCTGACAGGTTTATTTATGCGCTGCGCGTCCACTTGATTTCATTACAGGACAATTTACTCAGTGGTCTCGCTTGGCAACACTCTCTCCCCGCGCGCGGCGAGAGAGTGTCTTCACGCCGATCGCGTCCACGGCTTGACCTCGCCGCGGATCATTTTATCGAAACCGTCGCCGCGATCGATCATGGGCCGCTCGCCGCCGCGCTTGGCCTTCAGTCTTCCCCGCTGGGCCGCCGTCGCGTCGGCGTCGATTGTGACCTCGCCGCCGGCATGCGGTTTGAGCACGACGCCATAATCGTCACGCGCGGCGGCAAGCGATACCTTGCCCTCGATCACGTCGCGCTGGACCAGTTCCGGCTCGCGCTCGAGCGGATCGCCCCAGCCGCCGCCGCCCGTGGTCACGACGCGCACGATCTGGCCCGCTAGAACGGGCTCGCCGTCGACGAGGCCGCCGAGATCGTGCGCATTGCCTTCGGCGTCGACGGTCACGCAGAACGGCGTGCCCGCCTTGCCGCCATTGACGCCGTAGCAGCCGAGCCGCACGCGGTCGGCGGTGACGATGGTGCGGCAATCGACCAGCGCCCGGTAATGCTTGTCGTAGCCGAGACCGCCGCGGCGCTTGCCGGCGCCGCCCGAATCGGTCCGTAGCGCCAGCTTCTCGACCAAAAGCGGAAAGCGCGTCTCGGTGAATTCGGCCGGCTGGTTGCGCGAGTCGGGGACGATGTGGATGGCGTCGTTGCCGTCGGCATAGTAGCGGCCGCCGGAGCCGCCGCCCAAGACTTCGCGGGAAAGGAACGCCTTGCCGTTGTTGTCGGTGCCGTAGAAGCCTGTGTAGCGGATCGTTTCCTGATCGGCGGGCATGCGGCCAGGTGCAGCCTGCGCCACTACGCCGGCGAGAAGGCCGAGGCAGCGCAACAGCACGAACGAGCGCGCATTGGTGGCCGCCGGCCATTCCGGCGTGATCAGCGTGCCTTTCGGCGGGAACACGATGTCGAAGACTTCGCAAACGCCTTCGTTGACATGGATCTCGGCGGCGCGTTCCGGCGTGTCGGCGAGGTTGCGCAGAATGGGTGCGATCCATTTGATCAGAAATGCGCCGCCGGCATAGTCCGCGGGCCAGTTGATCGGCCCGCTGGATTGCGGATCGGTGCCGGTAAAATCGAGCGTGAGCCGGTCGCCTTTTTTGATCAGCGTCAGCGCAAGCTTGTGCAGCTTCGGGTCGGTGACGCCGTCGTGCTCGACATAGTCCTCCCAGGCGTATTCGCCGTCGGCGATCTTCGGCAGCAACTCGCGACGGAAGATATCGCGGCAAGTGTCGAGGATCGACTGGAAGCAGGCTTCCACCGTCTCGCGGCCGAAGCGCTCGAACAACTCCGCCATGCGGCGCGCGCCCATGAGGCAGGCCTGCACCTCGCTGTCGAGATCGGCGGCCAGCGTTTCGGGGACGCGGGTGTTGCGCTTGATCATGGTGAACACCGCGTCGTTGCGCGTGCCGGCGTCGTAGAATTTGATCGGCGGAACAGCGAGACCCTCCTCGAATACCGTGGTCGCCGTGCCGGGCATCGAGCCGGGCACGCGGCCGCCGATGTCGTCGTGATGACCGAACGCCTGGATGTAGGCGACGACTCCGCCCTGATGAAACACCGGCACGGTCGAGCACAGGTCGGGGAGATGGCCGATCGATCCCTCGGTCAGGTAGGTATCGTTCATCAAAAACACGTCGCCGGGCCGCATCGTGTGCGGTGGAAAATCGCGCACTACGGCATTCGGCATGGCGGAGTAGGAGCGGCCGGTGAGCTTGCGGCAGTAGCGATCGAACAGGCCGACGCGGTAATCGTGGGCTTCGCGGATCATCGGCGAGCGCGCGGTGCGCTCGATTGCGTATTCGATTTCGGTCTCGATGGAATTGAGCGTTCCTTCGATGATCTGCAAAATGATCGGATCGACCGCGCACGGCGGCAGATCCGGTGCGGTCGGCCACGGCCATTGCCTGGCATGCATGTTTATCATCGCTTCGCCTCCGCCGCCTTGCCGGTGGCGCGCACGATCAGGATGCCGTGCGGATCGACGGTCAGGTGCTGGCCAGGGAACACCACCGTCGTTGAACCAAACTCTTCGACGACCGCCGGTCCTTCGAGCCGAAAGCCCGCCGTGAGCACAGGACGCGCGAAGACCGGCGTGTCGCGGAACGCGCCGTCGAAATAGACCGGCCGGGTGCCGGGCTTTGGCGGAGCGCCGGACCTCTCCAGTTCGGGAATGCTCGGGCGATCGATCATGCCAAAAGCGGACACGCAGAAATTCACCAGCTCGACTTTCTGCGCCCCGGCATAATTGTAGCCGAAAGTCTTGTGATGCGCGGCGTGAAACGCATCGATCAGGCGTGCGATAAATTGCGCATCGATCTTGCCTGCGGGCGCCGGCACCCGCACTTCCATCGACTGCCCGGCGTAACGGACGTCGGCTTCGCGCAAGAGCGCGATTTTAGACGGCGCGATGCCGTCCTTCTCCAGCGTCGCAATGCCGTCTTTTTCCAGCGACGCGTAGATGGCCGCAAGTGCTGCGAGGTCGACAAACTCCTCGTGCATCACCTTGGTGACGATGTGGTCGGTGCGCCAATCAACCGCCAATAGCCCGAAGGCGGAGAGATTGCCCGGGTTCTGCGGCACGAGGCAGGTCTTCATGCCCATCAATTCCATCACCGCCGGCGACTGCGCCGGTCCGGAGCCGCCGAATGACAAAAGCGCGAAGGCGCCGGGATCGATGCCGCGCTGGATGGTCATCTGCCGGATAGCGTTGGCCTGATCCCAGTTTGCGATTTCGATGATGCCTTGCGCCAATTGCTCGACGCTCAGATTGCCCGGCAGGCGCGCGGCGAGCTCCTGCAGGCCTTGCCGCGCGCGCAAAACGTCGAGCTTGATTCCGCCACCGATCAGCGCCGGCGGAATACGGCCGAGGACAAGATTGGCGTCGGTGATGGTCGGTTCGCCGCCGCCATTCGGGTAGCACATCGGGCCGGGCACGGCGCCGGCGCTGCGCGGCCCCACCCGGAGTTTGCCTTCGCGTGAGATCCCGGCAATCGATCCGCCGCCGGTACCGATGGTCTTGATGTCGAGCATCGGAATGCGGACCGGGAACCGGCCAACGCGGCCGCCATTGGTGATTTTCGGTTTGGCGCTTTCGATCAGGCAGAGATCGGTCGATGTCCCGCCGGCGTCCAGCGTCACCAGATCGGGAAAGCCGGCAATTTCCGCGATCACCGCGCTGCCGAGCGCACCCGCGGCCGGCCCCGACAGCGCCGTGGTGATCGGCTTGCGCATCACCTGATCGGGGCTGGCGACGCCGCCCGACGACTGCATCACCAGGAACGGCTTTTTGTTCAGCTCGGGCCCCAGCTCGTCGCGGATGCGATCGAGATAACGGCTCATATGCGGCTTGATGAACACATCGACCAAAGTCGTCACCGCGCGCTCGTATTCGCGATATTCCGGCAGCACGTCGCAGGAGAGCGACAGCATGCAATCCGGATATTCCGCACGCACGATTTCCGCCGCGCGGCGCTCATGCGCGGAATTGGCGTAGGAATGCATGAGGCAGATACCGATGGCGCCGATGCCGGCTTCGCGAAAGAAGCGCGCCGCGGCGCGGATGTTTTCTTCGTCGAGCGGCCGCAGCTCTTCGCCGCGGAAATTCAGCCGGCCGCCGGCCTCGCGGACATAATGCAGCGGGACGATGCGTTCCGGCTTCACCCAGAAATAGGAATTGCCGTAACCCTCGGGCACGGCCTGGCGGGCGATTTCCAGGATGTGGCGAAAGCCCTCGGTAACGATCAGGCCGAGGCCTTCGATCCCGCCTTGCAAGAGCGCATTGGTCGCGACCGTGGTGCCGTGTGCCAGCACCGCCAAGTCGCCGACGGTCGCGCCGCATTCGCCGAGAATCGCATGGACGCCGCGGACGAGTGCTATTGCGGGGTTCGCCGGCGTCGACGAAACCTTGGTCACCCGCATCGAACCTGAATTGTCGTCGACGGAGACGATATCGGTAAAAGTGCCGCCGGTATCAATGCCGATCCGTAGCGTCGTACGGCTCATACTCGCGTACTCCGTCCTCGCGGTGCGGCTGGCTGTTCTGTATGATTATGCGCAGGCTGTTTCGCGAAGTCCAAGGCGACCGATGCTTACTTTTTCAGCTCGAATACGATGTCCTGGGCGCCCTTCCATAACGTCATTTTCCCCAACGCCGTCAGATTCTCGCGGCCACCGGTGATCGTCAGGAAATGATTGCCGGCGAGCTGTCCGACCTTTGAGGAAAACGCGACCGCGCCATAAGCGAGCAGAATTTCCGTTTCGCTGATGCCGCCGGGATAAAGAATGATCTCGCCCGGGGCGGGATAGCTGGTCGGATTCTCGTAACCCAAGCCGAAATCGAACTCGCCGAGCGGAATCCAGCAACCCTCGCCGCTCCAACGTACGTGAATGATCTGCTGGCGGTACGGAAGCAGACTCAAAAACTTTGCGCAGGTCTTCGGCGCCAACGTATCTTCCGTCTGCGCGTCGAATTGGTACGATCCCGCGTTGATGCGAAGAATGGTCATCGTGATCCGATCCTGTCGAGGAATGTCAAAAGCACGCGCGCGGCAATATCGATGTCGGCGGGCGAAGCAAACTCGTCCGGATTGTGGCTGACGCCCCCGCGGCAACGCACGAACAACATGGCGAAGGGGATGACCTTGTCGAACGCCATGGCGTCGTGCCCGGCTCCGCTCGGCAGCCGGCGCGGTGCGATCCCATAGCTTTCGACCACTTGCGCCATTTGTTCCGAAAGCTTCTGGTCACAAACCGCCGCAGCCGCTTGATGGCCGACGTTAAGCCGCGCCGTCACGCCGCGGCGTTGCGCGATCGCCGCGATTTTTTCTTTGATATCGGCGACGGCGTCGGTTCGCTCCGCGTCGAAGGGGCTGCGGATGTCGAGCGTAAAGCGCGCGCTTCCGGGAATCGTGTTGGCCGCGGAGCCAGGCACGTCCATCTTGCCGACGGTCGCCACGAGGTTCGAGCGTTCGCGCGCCCGCTCCTCGACGGCAAGCAGCATCTCGGCGGCTGCCGCAAGCGCGTCCTTGCGCATCGGCATCGGCACCGTGCCGGCATGACCGGCGACGCCGTCGACCTCGACCGTTCCGCGGGTCACGCCGTCGATGGCGGTCACGATGCCGACGGGGAGCCCCTCATTCTCCAGCACCGGCCCCTGTTCGATGTGAACTTCGATGTAGCCAAGCGCCCGATCCGGCGAGAGCGCCTCTTCCGACAAACGCGACGGATCGCAGCCGAACGCCTTGAGCGCCGCCCGGCGCGTCAGGCCGTCTTCGCCGATTTCGTCGAGCGCATGATGGTTGAAATTACCGGCGAGGATGCGGGCACCGCCGAGCGTAGAGGCAAAGCGCACGCCCTCTTCGTCGCCGAACGCGATGACCTCGACGGCGAAGGGAAATCTTTTGCCCGATCGGAATGCGGCGCCCACGACCTCGATGGCGGTGACCACGCCTAGCGCGCCGTCGAAGCGGCCGGCGTTGCGGACGGTGTCGATATGCGAGCCGAGCATGAGCGTCAGCGGTCCGCCGTCGCGCGCCCGATAGCGGCCAACCACGTTGCCCACGGCGTCGATGCGCACGGCCATGCCGGCTTCGCGCATCCAATGCGCAACCAGGTCGGCCGCCTTGCGGTGCCCGGGCCCGAGATAGAGCCGGGTCAGGTGGCCGGGCTCGTCGCTGACTGCGGCCAGTTCGATCAGCCGCGCGGCAATGGTCTCGCCGAGTGTGCCGTGGTCCGCGGCCTGCGTTGCGCGCATGATTGCTCCCGAAGTCGCGCCTTAATGGAGGCATCGACCGGCTTGGTCAATCTCGTGTTTTGCCCGCGCCATCGGGGCTCGTGGACACTTGAAGATGAGGCCGCGCCTCTGCCATGGTGTAAGTTGCTGGATTCCTGGTGTGGTGAAGCATGTCTTTCCGGAAAACCGACCGCCCCTTTTTCAGGATCATGCGCTAGCGCCGCAGTGAGAGCCGCGATGTCCCTCCCGACCTCTGCCAATTATCCCCGCGACCTCACCGGTTACGGGCGCTCGCCGCCCGATCCAGGCTGGCCGGGCGGCGCCCGCGTCGCGCTGCAATTCGTCGTGAATTTCGAGGAGGGCGGCGAGAACTCGATCCTGCATGGCGACGCCGCGTCGGAGGCTTTTCTCTCCGACGTGCTCGGGTCGCAGCCCTGGCGCGGCAAGCGCCATATGAATGTGGAATCGATGTTCGAATACGGCTCCCGCGCGGGCTTTTGGCGGCTGTGGCGGCTGTTCACCGCGCGCAAGATTCCGGTGACCGTATTCGGGGTGGCGACCGCGCTCGCCCGCAATCCCGAGGTCGTTGCCGCCATGCACGAGGCCGGCTGGGAGATCGCGTCCCACGGCCTCAAATGGATCGACTACAAGGATTTTTCGCGGGCCGACGAAGCGGCGCACATGCGCGAAGCGATCCGGCTGCACACCGAGGCGACCGGGCAACGGCCCTTTGGCTGGTACACGGGCCGCAGCTCCGAGCATACGCTCGGCCTCGTGCTTGCCGAGGGCGGCTTTCTCTATTCGTCGGATTCCTACGCCGACGATTTGCCTTACTGGGTAAAGGGTCCCGAAAAGACGCCGCACCTCGTCATCCCCTATACGCTTGACGCCAACGACATGCGCTTCATCAACCCGCAGGGCTTCGCCACCGGCGACGACTTTTTTACTTACCTGCGCGACAGCTTCGACTTTCTCTACGGCGAAGGCGAGCGCGCGCCGAAAATGATGTCGGTCGGCTTGCATTGTCGCCTCGCCGGCCGTCCCGGCCGGGCCGCGGGGCTGGTGCGGTTTTTGGATTATATCGGGGGGTTCGATCGTGTCTGGACCGCGAGCCGTCTCGATATCGCTCACCATTGGTACCGCGAGCATCATCTTAGCGCCGTCGCGCCGGCCAGCGCGTAGAGCTCGATCGTCCTCATGGACCAAGTTCCGCTCGAAACGCTCAATGCCGCCGACCGCAAAACCTTCGAGGCCGCGGTCGGGGAAGTGATGGAGCTTGCGCCGTGGGTCGCCGACGAAGCCTATGCGGCGCGGCCGTTCGCGAGCGTGACGGCGCTCTATCAGGCGATGACGGACGCGGTGCGCAACGCAACCGACGCGCGCCAGCGCGCGCTCATCGACGGTCATCCCGATCTTGCTGGCAAAGCCGCGCGCGAGGGCAAGCTGACCGCCGATTCCACCGCCGAGCAGGCCGGCGCCGGCCTCGATCGTCTGAGCGAGGAAGAATTTGTCGCCTTCCACCGCCTCAACGACGCCTATCGCGCCAAGTTCGGCATGCCCTTCATCGTCTGCGTGCGGCGGCACGGCAAGGAATCGATCCTGCGCGAGTTCGAGCGACGGCTCAGGAACGACGCGGCGACGGAGCGCAAGACCGCGCTTTCTGAGATTTTCCGCATCGCCGCGTTGCGGCTCGATCTGCGCGTCAAGGGGTCTGGCCGCCTCAAGGTGCACGGGCACCTGTCGACCCACGTGCTCGACATTCACGGCGGTCATCCGGCGGAGGGCGTGGCGATCGAGCTTTGCGAGGTTGCGGCCGGCGGCGCTACGCGCACGGTCAAACGCGCCGTCACCAATGCCGACGGCCGCACCGACCAGCCGCTCTTTGCCGCGATGCCGATCCCGATTGCGACCTACGAATTGCGCTTTGCCGTCAGCGATTATTTTGCCGGGCGGCGCGTACCGATGTCCGATCCGCCGTTTCTCGGCGTCGTGCCGGTGCGTTTTTCGGTCGCGGAGCCCGAGGGCAGGTATCATGTGCCGCTTTCGGTCTCGCCGTGGGCTTATTCGACTTATCGCGGCAGCTGAAGCCTACTCGGCCCGGCCGGAAGTGGCGTAGTTTGGAGCGACGTTCCGATATACCTTCGTATCGTATTCAGAATCCTTGCGACACGCCGCCTCGACCTAAGTGCAATAGAGCGAAGCTTTACATTTTCCTTATCCTAGCCAAGCCGAACGTAGGGGCATTATGAAAATCGGTTCCATATTTGCGCTGGTGCCATTGTGCATCGCGCTCGCGCCGTTTCCTGCCTTCGCCGACGAGCGAGAGGATCAGGCGGCCTGCATGAACGACGCCATGACGGTCTGCTCGCAGTTCATTCCGGATCGCGAGCGTGTCGCCAGTTGCTTGATCGCCAATCCCACCCGCATCTCGCAAGCGTGTCGCGTGGCGCTGACGCATTTCGATCAATCAAGGTCGCCGCCGGCCGCCGCGGTCGCGGCCGAGAGACCGGCAAGCGCGCCCGTCGACTTAGTCGGCGTCAATTCGCCACCAGCATCGCGCACCAAGTTGACCAGGGCCAGTCAGCCGCCAGCGCCGCGAGCCAAGTTGACCAAGGTCAATCCGGTAGCGTCGCGGGCCAAATCGGCTACGATCCCCTGACCGCGGTCGAACGAATACCGCAATAGCGTTACACTCGCTGGCCATTGTTGTGGAGGACAGGAACAATGGCTGCACCGGCCGTTCGTCGCGCAGACTTTCTGATGACGCTCGCCTATGCGACCGACCTGGCCACCGGACATTCGCGAGATTTTGCGCTGCGATCCTGCGTCCTGGCTATGCGGCTGGCCGAGGCCACCGACCTGGACGTCGATATACGCCGAAACGTCTATCATCAGGCGCTGCTTCGTTATATCGGATGCAATGCCGACACCCACCTGTTGGCGTCGGCATTTGGCGATGAGATCGCCCTTCGCCGGGACCTTCAGCGCATCGATATCGGCAACAAGTCGGAGCTCGCCGAGACGATGGTCCGCGCTATCACACGCGCCTTCGCCGATGCGCCACCTGCGGAACTGGCCGAGGCCGTCAAAAAGGGCCTTGCCGAAGCCATGCAGGTGAGCGTTCCCATTCTCTCCGGGCACTGCGAGGTGCCTCAAGGCGTTGTGGCGCCTTGAGCAGTTCCGGCTGGAAGCCGCGGACGCCGAGACGGATCAGCGCTGCTTTCATGCGGTTGATCATCCTAGTGCGTTCACCGACATTCGCGCTCGCGGCTTGGCCGCCTGGCATCTTCTTCCTCGAGCGTTGGGATCGCCACCATTTTGCAGTGACGAGGCTCACCACGCAGCCATCCCAGGAACACGCGTATCAGCATTTCGGTGTCGAGACGATCCGTCTTTGCCCGGCGGTACTCGCGTGACACTGCGACACTCGTCGAATGGATGACGAAGCTCTCGATACTGCGAGCCCGCAACCAACGGGCTAGCCAGAACCCATCTCAACCGGCCTCGAAAGCGAGAACGATCCGGGTGATCATTCGACCGGCTTTCATCGCATAATCCCGCCAACCCTCCACCAAACGTAGCAGCACTGTTGGATCCGGATGCAGTTTCTTCAAGGCCCGTCTTTCAATGCCAGGAGCAACTCCGGCGGCAAGCCAGCTTGATTGACTCATCTCTAACACCACAACCACCGTGTTACTTTGTTCGAAGGCGATCAGAGAACGGCTCAGGTCATAACTTGGGTCATGGGGAACACCTCCAACGGTTCGCATGACGACAACGGTGCCAGACCTTTCCCCATAGCTTTCAGGTCAAAAAGCGACATCGCGTCAGGTCCGCGCCATGTCCACCTCGCCCTCGAAAGCGGACTCAAGGCGGACCTCGCGCGAGGTCCGCTACGGCCATCAAGCGACATTCTGCCTGCTCAGCGACCTATTCCCAAGGGCCCGCAGGTGATAGCTTTCCCTAGTTATTTTGAAGACTGAGGAGAACGAATCACTCGTCCTATAATGTCGATTATAGCTATGCTGAGGGTCGCCGGGCGCGCAATTCGCCGCTAGCGCGGTCATGCGGGCGTTGCCCAAAGGCGCACATTGATCGGGAGAAAGTATTGCCACGACGGGCCAGGAAAATACGACTTTCGCGTGACAAGAAGGTATCCTCGAAGAGCCGCGCCGTCGCTCCGTCGCTAGAAGAACTCCTGGCGTTTGAGCGCTTGCTTTCCGATCTTTCCGCCCGCTTTGCGAACGTTACCGTCGATCAAGTCGTAGCAGAAATCGAACGCGCGCTAGAACTGCTGCTAAAGTTTCTTGGGTTTGATCGCAGCACCTTCTGGGAGTTCGTCGATGAGAAAAAGCAACACTTTCTCTGTTCGGTAGCAGTGGAAGGCGTAGAGCCGCCTGTGCGGGGCCCGGTACCAGCCGCTCTCAGTTGGTTTGCCGCGGAGCTTCGTGCGGGACGCACTGTCGTTATTCGATCAGACGAAGACATCCCACCGGAGGCGGCCGCCGCCGCGGAATACAATCGCCGCGCTGGTATTCGCTCCGTGCTTGTCACTCCGCTGCCCGTTGGTGGCCGCGTCGTTGCGGCGATCGGCTTCGGCGCGTTCCGCTCGACGCGGGAATGGCCAGACGAGTTCATCGCGCGGGTAACAGTCATTGGAGAAGTAATGGCCCAAGCGCTCGCACGCACCCGCTCAGAGGCAGCGCTTCGAGCGAGCGAGACGCGCTGGCAGTCAATATTTGAGACATCAAGCATAGGCATTTCAACTTTTGATCGAGACCTGCGCTATTTATCAACAAATCCGGCATTTCGAGCCATGCTCGGCTACACCGAGCAGGAGCTGCGGCACCTCACACCTCTAGACATCACTGTTGAGGGCGAGCGTGAAAGGGCTCGGCTCCGACTCGCCGAGCTCCAGCAAGGTAAGATCGATCATTACGCAGTTGTGAAACAATACCGTTGCAAGAACGGCAAAGTGATATGGGGCCATAGTTCTGTGGCGCGGGCGCCGGAGTCCAGACGGGAAGCGTTTATCGGAACGATGATTGATGTTACCGAGAGCAAGCGCGCGCAGGATAAATTGCGGGCGACGCAAACCGAGCTTGCGCGTGTTACCAGCTTGACCGCAGTAGGCCAGATGGCGGCCTCGATGGCACATGAAATCAACCAACCATTGGCATCGATCGCGTTGGGTTGCAGCGCCTGTTTGCGCTGGCTTGCAAAGACGCCGCCCAATCTTGAGGAGGTGCAAGCCACTATAAGTCGAATATCCGACGCAAGCGATAGGGCCAGCCAGGTGGTTGACAGCATTCGGGCGATGTTCAAGAACGATAGCCCCGCAAAGACTTTGGTGGACGTTAACAAGTTGATTCGCGAGGTAATTGCGCTACTGGATTCCGAACTGCAAAGTCATCAAATTCTGGTCCAGGCAGAGCTGAGTCCGAAACTGCCGCCGATTTTGGCGGTTGAGGTCCAGTTGCAACAAGTCATCGCCAATCTTGTGAACAACGCGATTGAAGCCATGGATGCCGTTGATGATCGTACACGAATGCTACGGGTGAAATCGGTAGTAAGTGAATCCGATGGCGTGCTGATCACCGTGGAGGACTCTGGACCCGGAATTGATCCGGAAAATGTGGATCGCATCTTCCACCCGTTCTTTACAACGAAGTCGCAAGGCATGGGAATGGGTCTGTCGATTTGCCAATCCATTATTGAAGCGCACGATGGGCGTCTCTCGGCAACCTCCGCTGCGGATCGAGGATCAGTCTTTCAGATTGCATTACCTGCTGGGGATGCGGTCGGCGCCCGATGACCCGACGATGAGATCAGATCGGTTAGGGCGCGCTGACAGACTTGAATCTGGTGGCCCCTTCGTTCGGCCAAAGCATCGACCGGCACATCGGACGAGCCAATATTCCCCGCTTTGCCTGCTTTGGATCCATCAGACGACATTCCGTAATGTCCATATTGCGTTACCCAAATTAACGGACATTGGACCGGCGCATGCATGTCGGTTATTTTGCAGGATTTAAAAGTCCACGCTCTTTGGCGCCCGGTGTCGACCGGTGCGTTGAAAAAAATGGGAGGGTCGCCGGTGGCCAGCAAACGTCCGTTATCCGAAATTCTGCCGAAGGAAATGACCGAGCTTAAGGTGCGGCCAATCTTCACGCTGCTGCTGGACGTGGCGCCGCCGATCATGGTCGGCAAGACGCCCGGCGTCGACCGGCGCGTCGGCGTCATCACCGGCGGCCGCTTCGAAGGCGAGCGCCTGCGCGGCACGCTGTTGCCCGGCGGCAGCGACTGGCAGGCCATCAGGCCCGGAGACGGCGCCTGGCTCCTCAACGTGCGAATCGCGCTCAAGACCGACGACGATGCCATCATCGGGATGAGCTATCCCGGCATCCGCCACGGCCCCAAGGACGTGCTCGACCGCATCGCCCGCGGCGAGGTGGTCAAGGCGACGGACTATTATCTGCGCATTGCTGCGTCGTTCGAAACCGCGTCGGAGAAGTATGGCTGGCTCAACAACATCGTCAGCATCGGCGTCGGCCACAGGCTGCCGGAAGGCCCGATCTATCAGATGTTCGAGGTGCTGTAGTTTTCGTCATTGCTAGGCACGCGATGCCGAAGCAATCCAGCGTTCGGATTGCCGCACGGGCTTGGTTAGTGGAGCCCGTCGGCCGGCCGTCCATTTCTGGCCCGACCCGTTGGCTGGCAACGACGAAAGCGGGTGGGCCGTGGCCTCAATTGCGGGCGCCGGTGGGACGACGGGCGCGCTCCGTCATTCGTCATGCGGCGCCCGGAAAAACTGAAAATGGCAATCAGGAAACGATCGGGCTAACCTACAGCCCGGGGAACAGGGGAGCGCGTCATGTCCGGATATTGGCACAACTTCGATCTCACCGACGGCATCAACATCCTGCGCCTGATCTGCGGGCTGTTCTTCATCCCGCACATCGTCGGCAAATTCACCGAGCCGGCGACGCTGAACTTCTTCAAGGATGCCAAGTTCAATCCGCCGGCCACCTGGATGTACGTCGCCGGCACGATCGAGACCCTCCTGACGATCGCGCTCGTATTCGCCATCTACACGCCGTACGCCGCCGTCGTCGCCGCCTTGCATCTGTTGGTCGCCGGCGCCGCGACCTACAAGGTGACCAAGAAATGGATCTGGGTGATCGGCGGCATCGAATATTGCGTGTTCTGGATGCTGAGCTGCGTCGCCCTCGCCGTGTTGACATGGCCAAAATAAGCATTGGCCCAAATAAGGCTGGGCCCAAATAAGCCTAATTAAGGATTGGACTAAATAAGCGTTGGCCCAGATTAAGGCTGGCCGAAATAAGGACTGGAGCAGCAAGTGATCAAAGCGGGCATTGTCGGGCTTGGCTGGTGGGGCAAGACGCTCGTCGAGTCGGCCGAGAACAGCGACGTCATTCGCTTCGTCGCCGGCACCACGCGCACCGTGACGCCGGAGGTCGAGGCGTTCGCCAAACAAAAGGGCCTGCACCTTGTGACCGAATACGACAATATGCTGCATCATGCCGGTGTCGATGCGGTGGTGCTTGCGACGCCGCATTCGATGCACGCCACGCAGGTGATGGCCGCGGCGGCCGCGAAGAAACACATCTATTGCGAGAAGCCTTTTACGCTCACCAAGCGCGAGGCCGAAGACGCAGTCGCGGCGGTGCGCAAGGCCGGCGTCACGCTTGCGGTCGGCTACAACCGCCGCTTCCATCCGGAAATGACCAAGCTGCGCGGCATGATCCGCTCTGGCGAGCTCGGCACCATTCTGCATGTCGAGGCGACCATGACGTTTCCCAACGTGCTGTTCATCAATCCCGCGCATTGGCGCGCCGACAAGACGGAGACGCCGCTAGGCGGCCTGATGCCGATGGGCGTGCACGCCATCGACGGCATGATCGACCTGTGCGGCCCGATCGATCATGCCTTCGCCCAGACTTTCCGCCGCGCCGCCCCGATCGAAGCCGACGACACGACCTCGATCCTCGTGCGCATGAAGGAGGGAATGTCCGGCTATCTTGGCACCATGACGACGACGGGCCCGGGTTTCAGCTTCCAGGTCTTCGGCTCCAAGGGCTGGCTGCGGCTCGAAGGCTTGACCCACGTCGCCGGCGCTTCGTCGGAGGAGCGGCGCACGCGGCTGTTCGGCACCTGCAAGTTTCAGCCGGTGAAGGGCGAGGCCAAGGTATGGGAGGCGGCGACGATGGACATTTCGCGCGTCGCGCTCGAAGCTTTCGCCAAGGCGGCCGCAGGCGGGCCCGCCTACCCGATCCCGCTCGATCAGGCAATCGACGGCGTTGCCGCCACCGAAGCCATCATCCGCTCCGCCGCCTCGGGCAAGGTTGAGCGGGTCGCCTGATGCGTACCGCAGATTATTTTCCGTCACGCTGAGGTACGAGGGGTGCGAGCCTCGAAGGGCGACGGCCCCGACCGTACATCCTTCGAGGGCCGCTTCGCGGCCACCTCAGGATAACAGCAAGCAGGAAACGAAAACATGGATCTCGGCAACGGCCTCGGCCATCTGACCTATTCGACGCTCGTGCATCCCGCCGACGACTGGCAGCAATTGTGGAATTCGCTCAACACCTATCTGCCAAAGGTGAAGGAGCGCTTCGCGCCCAAGCAGAGCTTCGGCGTGTGCATCCGTTTGGCGGCGAAAACGGCTGAGACGCTCGCGAACAGCCCGGCCGAGCGCGACAAGCTGAAGAAATTCCTCGGCGACAACGACATGTATATCTACACCGCCAACGCCTTCGTCTACGGCCACTTCAAGGGCGACAAGGTGAAGGAGCAGGTCTACGAACCGGACTGGCGCGGCGAAGAGCGCACGCAGTACACCATCAATGTCGCCGACGTGCTGGCCGACATTTGCCCGCGTGGCATCGCGCCGTCGATCCAGAGCGCGCCGCTGGGATTTAAGCCGCGCGTCACCGGCGGCGACGTGGTCGGGGCCTATACGGACCACGTACTGCGCGTGGTAGCGCATCTGATCGCGCTCGAGGCGAAGACCGGCTCGACCGTGCAGCTAGCGCTCGAGCCGGAGCCGTTCTGCTTTCTCGAATCGACCGACGAGACCATCGCCTATTTCCGCGATCACCTTTATTCCGGCGCCGCGGTCGAGAAGCTCGCCAAGCTGGCGCGCGTGCCGATGGCCGAGGCCAACGCGGCTTTGCGCCGGCATCTCGGCATTGTCTACGACATCTGCCACCAGGCTGTGGAATTCGAGGACATCCCCGCCTCGTTGCAAAAGCTGGTCGATGCCGGCGTGCCGATCTTCAAATTGCAGGAAGCCGCCGCTTTACATATGCCGGAAGTGACGCAGGACGTCGTCAACACGCTCAAGCGCTACGCCAAGACCATCTATTTGACGCAGACGCTGGAAAAGCGTGACGGCAGGATCAATCGCTTCCTCAATGTCGACGACGCCATCTCAGCCTTCGAGAAGGATCCGGGGCCGCGCGAGTGGCGCACGCATATCCACGTGCCGGTGTTCCTCGACGATCTCGGCCAATTCCGCACCACGCGCTTCGCCATCGCCGACGCGCTGCGCTTCCATAAGGCAAAGCCACTGTCGCACCACCTCGAAGTGGAGACCTACACCTGGGATATGCTGCCGGACAGCCTGAAGTCGAACGACATCGTCGACTATATCTGCCGCGAACTCGACTGGGTGCGCGGGCAATTGGTTTAGTCCCGTCTTTTCCCTCCCCCCTTGTGGGGGAGGGTGGGGGGTCGCGAGGTGAGGTGAAGGCGCCGACGATTGAGCGCCACGTCACAACCCCCACCCCTAACCCCTCCCCACAGGAACAGCTAGGAGACACGCCATGAAAGTCGGATTTATCGGGCTCGGCCGCATGGGCCAAGTCATGACGCGCCGCCTCATCGATGCCGGCCACGAAGTCGGCGTCTACAATCGCACGCCCGACAAGATCAAGCCGTTGACCGAGGCCGGCGCCAAGGCCGTGGACTCGATCAAGGCGGTGGCGAATTTCGGCGACGCGGTGTTCACGATGGTGTCGGACGATGCCGCCGCGCTGGATGTCGTTACAAGGCCGGGCGGGCTCGAAGAGTCATTGCCGCGAAGCGGCATCCATATCTGCGCCGGCACGCACAGCGTCGCCGCAATCGAGCACCTCACGGCGATCCACGCCGAGGCGGGCCAGATCCTGATCGCAAGCCCGATCCTCGGCCGACCTGAAGTCGTCGCCGCTGGCGGCGCCGGCATCGTCGTCGGCGGGCCGGCCGATGGGGTCGCGCGCTGCCGGGCGCTGTTCACGGCGATCGCGCCGCGCGTCGTTGAGGCCGGCGCCCTGCCGGCCGGCGCCGCCGTCATCAAGATCGCCAACAATTTCGTGCTCGGCTGCGCCATCGAGGCGATGGGCGAGGGCTTCGCGCTGGTGCGCAAATACGGCGTGGCGCCGGACGTTTTCCATCGCGTGCTCACCGAGGGACTGTTCGCCTGCTGGGCCTACAAGACCTACGGTCAGTTCATCGTCGACGAGCGTTATCTGCCGGCCGGCCAGCGCGCCGTGAACGGACTGAAAGACGCCAACCTCGCGCTCGCCGCCGGCGAGGCCAAGGGCGTGCCGCTGCCGAGCGGCAATGTTTGGCGCGACCGGTTGGTCGGCGCCGTCGCCCACGGCGAGGGCGAGCACGACTGGGCGGTGATGGCGCACGATCAGGCCCGCGCCAGCGGGCTGGTGAAGTAACGCTGCCATTGTTCACCGTCATCCTGAGGTGACCAAGCAGCGGCCCTCACGCGCGGCCCGGGCCGTCGGTCCAACCGAAATCGGCTTATCCGATTTCGGAATTCCAAGTCCAAGTCGGCAGCAGCCGACTTGGCGTCATTACGAGCGCTGCGAAGCAATCCAGTCTTCTGAAACTTAAACTCTGGATTGCTTCGTCGCGGAGCCTAGTCTAGTCATCGGGCCGGCTACTTCGGGCCGGTCCCCATGGCTCCTCGCAATGACAGCGCTCAAACAAACAGCGCCTTGAAGTCCTCGACGAATTGCTTCGTCGTGATCGGATCGCGCTTGACGATGTCGCGGATCGGCTGGGTGTTCTCGGTGGAGAACCCGCCGGCGTTGCCGATGCGCGCGATGCCGACGAGGTGAGCGATCAGCCAATCCGGCATATTGCGCGCCTTCATCGCCGCCTCGTTCTGCTCCACCGTCACCGGCACGTAGGCGATCTTGCGGCCAAGCACCTGCGAAAACACCGCGACGAAGTCGCCGTAATTGGTGGTCGCGCCGGTGAACACATAGGTCTTGCGGCCATGCGGCGCCGGATCGACGAGGATGCGCGCGGCGACCGCGCCGGAATCGCGCACATCGATCAGCGCCAGCGGGAAATCCGCGGCGTAGGGCATGACGATCTTGCTGTCGCTCTTGATCGATGCCGCCTGCCCGATGACGTTCTGCATGAACAGGCCGGGGCGCAGGATCACCCAGCCAATATTCGAGTTGCGCAACCGTTCGTCGGCCGCGTAATGGACGCGGCCGGCGGCCACTTGCGAATCCGGTTTGGCGACCTCGTGACCGGCGGAGAGCCGCACCAGATATTTGGCGCCGGCGTGGAGTGTCGCATCGATGACGTTGTTCTGCTGTTCGGCCATCTGCGGGCCGATGGCGGGCAGCACGAACACGGTGTCGGCGCTAGCCAGTGCCTTTTCCAGCGCGGCGCGGTCGTTCAAATCGGCGATCGCAATCTTGGCGTCCGCGCCCAACACCTCGTGCGCCTTGTCGGCGTTGCGCACGACGCAGACCGGGTTCTGCCCCAGCGCCTTGAGTTCCTTGACCACCGCCCGGCCGGTATTGCCGGTCGCACCGATCACTGCAATCGTCATCGTCGTTTCCTGCCCAATGTTGTTTTCCGTGCCAGCCCTTAGCAGCTTTCTCGCGGCGTTGAAATTCCCGTTTCCGCCGCAACCGGCATGCGCTAATTGTTTTGCGCTAATGGTCTTACAAAATGCAGTCGTGACCGCCCGCTGCCCCCGGCGCGGCAATAAAGTGAGGAAACACCGATGAAATACAACCGCCCGCAAGCGACCGCCTCCTGGGGCACGATGGCCAAGGACTGGGAGAAGGGGATCGACTACGACCGCCTGCACAAGCAACGCCTGGCGCGCGCGCGCGAAGCGATCCGCCATGCCGGCCTCGGCGCGGTGCTCGCGTTCAACTTCGACAATATCCGCTACATCACCGGCACTCATATCGGCGAGTGGGCGCGCGACAAGTTCATGCGCTACGCGCTCTGTCCGGTAGTCGGCGAGCCGCTGTTGTGGGACCCGGCCCCGCCGGCCAAGCGCATCTCCTCGCCGTGGATCGCCGACAATGTCGCCGCCCCGATTTCGACCATGCAGGGCGGCTTGCCCCTGCAGCTCAACATCCAGGGCGACTTCGCCAAGCAGATCAAGAAAGTGCTGATGAAGCTCGGCATCGACAAGGAGCCGATCGGCATCGACATTATGGAATTGCCGATGCTGCGCGCGCTGGAGAAGGAAGGCATCGAGGTGGTCGACGGCCAGCAGGCCATGCTCGACGCCCGCGAGGTGAAGACCGCCGACGAGATCGAGCTTCTGAAAATGGCCTGCTCGATGGTCGACGCCACCTATGTCGACATCGCTCGCGCCATCCGTCCCGGCACGCGCGAGAACGAATTGGTCGCCATTGCCAACGACCGGCTGTTCCGCATGGGCTCAGAGCGCGTCGAATGCGTGAACTCGGTGTCGGGCCAGCGCGGCCGGCCGCACTCGCACACCTTCTCCGACCGCATCATCCAGCCGGGCGACATGGTGTTCCTCGACATCATGCATTCGTTCAACGGCTACCGCACCTGCTACTACCGCACCTTCATCTGCGGCGAGCCGAACAAACATCAGATCGACGCCTACGAGACGGCGTCGAAATGGATCTCCGCCTCGATCGACATGATCCGCCCCGGCATCACGCCGGACCAGGTGGCGCAGGTGTGGCCTGATGCGCAGGAATTCGGCTACCGCGACGAGGCCGAGGCGTTCCTGTTGCAATACGGCCACGGCGTCGGTCTGTCGCTGTGGGAGCGGCCGATCATCTCCAAGCGCTACACCGGGCAGAACACGCCGCTGAAGGAAGGCATGGTGTTCGCGCTGGAAACCTGGAAAGGCGCCGAGGACGGCTCCGGCGCCGCCCGCATCGAGGAAGAAGTCGTGGTGACCAAGGACGGCTGTCAGATCATCACCAACTTTCCCTCCGACCGGCTGATCTCCTGCGGCCTGCCGGGCTGCGAGGTGTTTTGATTCACTTTCCCTCCCCCTTGAGGGGGAGGGTAGGGAGGGGGTCCTTCAAGCGCGCGATGCTCGCTCAGCACCCGCTCCCGCAAGGGGAGACGGAAGAAAAAATCGTTCTCGCGACGCGCCCGCTCACTCGTCAGTCGTTGCCGAGCTTGACCCGGCAATCCATGCTGAGCCTCACTTCACTATGGACCACCGGGTCAAGCCCGGTGGTGACGAAGACGAGAGATCGGTGGTTTGGATTCCGGACTCGCAGCCCAAAGCCGCGCTCCAGAATGACGACGGAGCGAAATGCCCTACGAGAGTACGTGTCCTTACACTTCTCCCCCTACGCGGGGAGAAGGAGCAGGGGACGTGTCGCGAGATCGAATTTGCTTATCCTCCCCCGCTGTGCGGGGGAGGATAAGTGACTACATCCGGTGAGGCCTGAAAATCTGCCGCAAGGACACTGAAAATTTGTCGCACACGCCCGTCACCATCCTCACCGGTTTTCTCGGCAGCGGCAAGACGACGCTGCTGAACCGCGCGATGCGTAGTCCTTCGATGGCGAACACCGCCGTGGTGATCAACGAATTCGGCGAAGTCGGACTCGATCACATACTCGCCGCGCGAAGCGACGACACCATCATGGTGCTGGAGAATGGCTGCCTGTGCTGCACCGTGTTCGGCGATCTCGTCACCACGCTCAACAATCTCTATCACGCGCGCGAGGCGGGCGAGATTCCGCGCTTCAACCACGTCGTCATTGAAACCTCCGGGCTCGCCGATCCGTCGCCGCTGATCCAGGCGTTCCTGTCTGATCCGACGCTCGCCGGGCTTTATCGCATCGGCACGGTGGTGGCGACCGTCGATGCCGTCAACGGCCCCGGCACGCTCGATAATCACGTCGAGTCGGTGCGCCAGGTGGCGCTGGCCGACCGCATCCTCATCACCAAGCACGATCTGCTCGATCCGGCGCGGGCGAAAGAGGCCGAGGCGGCTTTGGTGGCCCGGCTGCGGCGGCTCAATCCCGCCGCCGAGATTTCGCGGATCGACGCTCCGGATTTCGACATCGGCAAGCTGTTGCGCGCCGAAGGCCTCGATCCGGCCGATGCCAAGGCCGACGCGCGCGCCTGGCTCAATGCCGCCGCCTATGAGCAGCAGGAGCACCACGATCACGATCACCAGCACGATCACGACGACCACGACCATCATCATCTGCACGATCGTGATATCGCCTCGTTCTGCTTCGTGCGCGAGACGCCGATTTCGCGCGAGGCGCTGCGCTTACTGCTCGACGCCTTGCAGCAAAATCTCGGGCCGAATCTCCTGCGGGTGAAGGGCATCGTCAACGTCGCCGAAGAACCCGGTCGGCCGGCGGTGATCCAGGGGGCGCAGCACCTTTTGCATAATCTGTCGTGGCTCGAACGCTGGCCGGATGCCGACCACCGCAGCAAGATCGTCTTTATCACGCAAGGCTTCGATCGGGCCGAGGTCGAGGATATGATCGCGCTGCTCGACCGGGTGGCAATGCGCACCGCCGCAGCGCGGGCGCGCGCGCAGAACGCCTGAGCGTCTTGAATAATAATCCGCCTGTCGAAGTCGACTACCTCGAGGCAGGCTCCGCCGGCCCGGCGGTCATACTGGTGCCCTCCAGCGTGGCCGGCGCTCGCCAGTGGCGACACCTGATGGAAGACGGCTTTCGCGTCCGCGCCATCAATCTGTTCGGCTATGGCAAAACTCCGGCGTGGCCGGACGGCGCACGCCAGTCGCTCGACGGTCATGCACGTCTCGTTGGAGCGGTGCTGGCCCCTGATGCCGAGGAAGTTCACCTTGTCGGCCATTCGTTCGGCGGCGGCGCGCCTGAAGAGACGCGTTACCACGCTGGTGCTCCTCGACCTAATCCGGTTTATCTGCTGGCGCAATCCGGCCACACTGATGCGTTCGCGGAAGCGATGGCCTTGCGCGACTGCGTCAAGAAATTCGGCGCGCTCGGCGAATGGCGTATTGCGGCGAAAAGGTCCGCCGACTATTGGGGTGGCGTCGGTACGTGGGAGGCCACACCGCCCGACCGCCGCGAGACATTCGCGCAAGCGCTGAAGCCGAATTTTTTCGAGTGGGATGCGGTGACCGACGAATCGACGCGGGTGGAGGAGTGGGCGCGGATGCTCCCTCGCGCGACGCTCGTGGTCGCCGATCCGAACACGGTGCGGCCGATCCGTGGGGTTGTCCCGCTCCTGCGCCAGTCCTGTCCGGCATGGGTCTTTGCCGAAGTCACGGGCGGTCACATGGCGCCGCTGATCCATCCCTGCGTGATCGATCCGATCGTCGCGTCGTTCTGCGATCGGCCATCGCGAAGACTTGAAGAATAATACTGGGCGGAGGGCGGAATGCCGGAAGCGGGATACGACTATATCGTCGTCGGCGCGGGCTCGGCCGGTTCGGTTCTGGCCAACCGGCTTTCGGCAAAACCCGAAGCCAAGGTCTTGTTGCTCGAGGCCGGCGGCTCGGACAAATCGTTTTTTGTGCACATGCCGGCTGGCATCGCCAATCTTTCGGGGCCCCGCTACAACTGGGCTTACGAGACGGCGCCGCAAGCGGCGATGAAGGGCCGGCGCATGTATTGGCCGCGCGGCCGGCTCCTCGGCGGCTCGAGCTCGGTCAATGCCATGGTCTACATGCGCGGGCAACCGGATGATTACGATCATTGGCGGCAACTCGGTAATGCTGGCTGGAGCTATGCGGATGTGCTGCCGTATTTCAAGAAAGCCGAACGCAACGAACGCCTGCACGACGAATTCCACGGCGCCGATGGGCCGCTCAACGTCGCCGAGCGTCCCTACACCAATCCGCTGAGCCACATTTTCGTCGAGGCGGCGCAGCAGGCGGGGATTCCATTCAATCCGGATTTCAACGGCGCGGTGCAGCTCGGCTGCGGGTTGTTTCAGGTGACGCAGAAAAACGGTTCGCGCTGGAGCGCGGCGTCGGCCTATCTGCATCCGGCGGCGACGCGGAAAAATCTCACCATCCGGACCAAGGCGCAGGCGACCCGCGTCGTGATCGAAAAAGGCCGCGCCGTCGGCGTTGACTACATACGCGGCGGCAAAAGGCACACGGCTCGCGCCGACAAGGAAGTGCTGCTTGCCGGTGGCGCCATCAACTCGCCGCAGCTTTTGCTCCTCTCCGGCGTCGGTCCGGCCGAGGAGCTGCGCGCGTTGGGCATGGCGATAGCGCACGACCTTCCCGGCGTCGGCAAGAATTTGCAGGACCACCTCAACGTCAACATCGTCCGCCGCGCGAGGAAGGGAAGCACGCTCGACGGCAAGAATCGCCGCCTCGCGCCCGTCGGCGTGGCGTTGCAATACCTCCTGTTCGGTACCGGACCCGGGACCAGCAATGTCGCAGAGGCCGGCGCGTTCGCCATCGGCGATCCGACCGCGGCGACGCCGGATATTCAATATCATTTCATCCCGGCGCAGGTGGTCAATCATGCGCGCACGCCGATGGACGGCGACGGCGTCACGCTGCATGCCTGCTGTCTGCGCCCGCAGAGCCGCGGCGAACTCCGCCTCGCCTCCACCGATCCGCTGCAACCGCCGGTGATGGATCCACGCTATCTCAGCACGGACTACGATCTGAAAATCCTGATCGCGGGCCTGCGCCGCGGGCGCGAAATTTTCGCCGCGCCGGCGTTTGCGCCGTGGCTCGGCGAGGAGCGGATTCCGGGCGCGGCGGTGGAATCGGACGCCGAGCTGGAGGACTTCATCAGCGCCACCGCGGAGACCGAGTATCACCCGGTCGGCACCTGCAAGATGGGCAACGATCCGATGGCGGTGGTCGATGAGCGTCTCGCCGTCCGCGGCGTCGAGCGGTTGCGGGTTATCGACGCTTCGATCATGCCGACCGTCGTCAGCGGCAACACCAACGCGCCGGTGATCATGATCGCGGAGAAGGGCGCGGAGATGATCCTGGCGCGGGCGTCGGTAAATTGACGGGAAAAGCTTCTTTCGCCATTATCCTTTTCGTGCTTTTGCCGATGCCGACAGCCGGGAAAAACCTAAGGGAGCAAGCCGATGACAGCAGGATCGCTGTGGCAGGGTAAGCGCGCGGCGCGTGCGATGGTGATGGGCGCCGCGGTTGTATTGTTTGGAACCGCTTCGGCTTTCGCAGCCGATCCGATCAAGATCGGGCAGGTGGCGGCGCTGTCCGGGGCGTCCGCCCAGTCCGGCGAAGCGATCACCCGCGGGCTGATGCTGGCAATAGACGAGATCAACGCCAAGGGAGGGCTACTTGGCGGTCGCATGCTCGAACTTGTGCAACGCGACGATGAATCGAGCCCGCCGAAGGGACTGATCGCGGCGCGCGAGCTGATCTCCGAGAACGTCGCGGCGATTTTCGCCGGCATCGACACTCCGGTGTCGATGGCGATGGTTCCGGTCCTCAACAAGGAGCAGCGCATCTATATGGGCGTGTGGGCGGCCGGAACGGCAATCACGCGCAATGGCGCCAATCCCAACTACGCCTTCCGCGTCTCCGCGGTCGACGCTCTGGTCGACGTCAGGCTGCTCAAATTTGCGCATCAGAAGTTCGGCGCGAAGAAAGCGGGCCTGATGCTCATCAACAATCCGTGGGGGCAGGGCAATGAGAAGGGCCTTCAGGCCGCGAGCAAGGCCGATCCCTCCGTCGAGATCGCCGGAGTCGAGAAGTACGAGAACGCCGACGTCGACATGGTGCCGCAGCTGACTCGGCTCAAGGACGCCGGCGCCGATTCCATCATCCTCGTCGGCAATGCGGCGCCCGCCGCTCAGGTCATGAAGTCGCGCGAGCGCATGGGTTGGACGGTGCCCGTGATTTCGCACTGGGGCATTTCCGGCGGCCGCTTTCCCGAGCTGGTCGGGCCGACCGCGGGCGAAGCGGATTTCATCCAGACCTACAGCTTCTTCGGCAAGCAGGGGCTGGTCGGACAGCGCGTGCTGGCGGCGCTGCAGAAGAAATACCCGCAGATCAAAGGCCCCGAGGACGTGTTTGCTCCGGTCGGGACCGCGGACGCCTACGACGCCATGAACATTCTCGCGTTCGCCATCGCGCAGGCGGGTTCGACCGATCAGGACGCGGTCCGCATGGCGTTGGAAGATCTCAAGACCCCGTATGCGGGTCTGATCAAGACCTACACGCGGCCGTTCACGCCCGACAATCACGACGCGCTCGGGCCCGACGACTATATCATGGTGCACTACGAAGGCGACAAGATCGTCCCTGTGAATTGAGCAAAGGGGACGAACTCGAAGTCCTGATTAAGCGCTCAACGCGCAAGGCGAGCGGGTACGCGACGATGAGCCGTGGCCCGCGTCTCCCCCCGACTGCAGGCGAGCGCGTTTCACCGCCATGCTGATTGCGACTGCGATCATCTCCGGGCTCGGTCTCGGCAGCATGTACGGGCTCTTAGCGCTCGGCTTCCATGTCACCCACGCCGTATCGCGCACCGTGAATTTCGCCCAGGGCAGCACCATGATGCTCGGCGCGGTGCTGTGTTTCGCCTTTTGGGTCACGTTCCACTGGCCGCTCCCGGTTGCGGTCGTCGTTGCGCTTGCGGGCTGCGCGCTGTGGGGCATTGTCGTGGAACGCGTGGCCGTGCGGCCATTCGTGGCCCGCGGCTCGAACTCCTGGCTGATTGCGACCGTCGCGCTCGGCGTCGTGCTGGAAAACGTGGTGCTGTTCACGTTCGGCAAAGATCCGCGCGGCATGCCGCCCGGCGTGCTGACGACCGGCGCGGTATCCATCGCCGGCATCCGCGTGCAGTACCTGCAAGCGCTTATCCCGGTGATCGGATTGTTGCTGGCGGCGGGCCTGCAAGTGCTGTTCGCGACGTCGCGCCACGGCAAGGCGCTGCTTGCGGTGGTGCAGAATAAAGACGCCGCCCGCCTGATGGGCATCCGCGTCGAGCGCGTGATTGAGATCGCGTTCGCGCTGTCGGGCTTGCTTGCCGGCATCGCGGGCATTTTGGTCGCGCCGCTGTTCACTATCTCGTCGACCATGGGCACGCTGTTCGGCATCAAGGCTTTCGCCGTTGCCATTCTCGGCGGCATCGAAAGCGCCTGGGGGGTGGTGCTCGCCGGCCTGATCTACGGCGTCGCGGAGGCCCTGATCACTGCGCTGTTGGGCTCGACCTACACGCAGATTGTGACCTTCGGGCTTGTGATCGTTGCGCTCGCGGTGCGGCCGAACGGCCTGTTCGGCCGCGCCCAGTTGAGGAAAGTATGAGTTGGCAGCGCGCCGTCGCGTCCGCGATCGCGATCGCCGCCGTGGGCTCTCTGATCGCTCGGGGCAACGGCTATCAGGTCTTCATTATCGTCACGGTCGGGCTGACCGCGATCGTCGGCATCGGCCTCAACGTACTTTTGGGGCTCAACGGTCAGATTTCGCTCGGACAGGTCGCCTTCTACGCGATTGGCGCTTATGCGGTCGGTATCCTCACGACGACTTACGCGTGGCCGTTCTGGCCGGCGCTCGTGGTTGCCGCTCTGGTCTCCGGCTTGGCGGGCGTGCTGCTCGCGATCCCGGCGTTGCGGGTGCGCGGTTCATATCTCGCCATGGTGACCATCGCGTTCGGTTTCGTCGTCGAACAGGGCGCGGCCGAGTGGCAGGGTCTGACCGGCGGCTGGAACGGGCTCTCCGGCATTCCCGGTCCGGCTTTGTTCGGCGCCGACATCGGCGAGAAAGGCATCGCGTATCTGACGGTCGTCCTCGTCGTCCTGGCCACCGGCGCCTTCGCGCTGTTGAGCGGAAGCGTCTGGGGCGATGCGATGCGTGCCGTGCGGGATTGCGAAACCGCGGCGGTATCGATAGGTCTCGATCCCATCCTGATCCGCACCACCGCGTTCGGCATCTCGGCGGTTGCGGCGGGGATCGCTGGCGGCGTCTACGCCTCGATCAGCAATTTCATCAGTCCGGAATCGTTTCCTTTCTTTCAGTCGATCCTGTTCCTGCTCGTCGTCATGCTCGGCGGCGCCGATCGGGTGCTCGGTCCGCTCCTCGGCGCGTGCGTGGTCGTGTTGCTGCCCGAACTGCTCGCAACGCTTGGCCAATACCGGCTCCTCTTTGTCGGCGTATTGATGCTGGCAGTGCTCCGCCTAGCGCCAACCGGGCTTGTCGGCCTCATCGCCCGCGTCCTGCCCCGGGCGGCGCCGGAAACGCCGCCACGTGAGCGCTTCGACGTCGGCCGCTTTCTCGCTGCCGGCGTCACCGGGCAAGTAATGTCAGTGTGCGATCTTGCAGTGAGCTTCGGCGGCGTGCGCGCGATCAGAACTCTCACCTTCGTCGCGCAGCCCGGCGCGATCACCAGCATCATCGGACCCAACGGTGCAGGCAAGAGCACGGCGCTCAACGCGATCTGCGGCTTTTATCGACCCGACGCCGGGACGGTAACGCTCGGCGATCGAGCTATATCGAATCTGCGCGCATTTCAGATTCCGCGCACCGGTATCGCGCGAACCTACCAAACCACTCAGCTGTTCGAGACGATGCCGGTCATCGACAACGTCTTGATCGCCTTGCGGCGCGGCATGCTCGGCGCCAGCTCGCTGCTCGGTTCCAAGCGTGACGCTGAAAGTGTCGCAATCGCCGAGAGCCTGCTCGCCTACGTCGGCTATACGGGTGCTCTCGAGCAGCCGGCCGGGTCGCTCGCGCACGTCGACCGGCGGTTTGTCGAAATTGCGCGCGCGCTGGCGCTGCGCCCGAGCGTGCTGGCGCTCGACGAGCCGGCGGCGGGATTGAACGCAGAAGACAGTGCAGCGATCGGCAACCTGCTGCGCAAGCTCGCTGCTGCCGGCATCGCCGTGATCCTGGTCGAGCATGACATGGACTTGGTGATGGGCGTTTCCAACCACGTTGTCGTACTCGATGCCGGAACCAAGATCGCTGAAGGCGTGCCCGCCCAAGTGGCGACCGAGCCCGCCGTACTTGAGGCCTATCTCGGAACGGACGAGCAGATCGACCGTAGCCGTCAACGCGCGCTGTCGGCCGGGGATGTTCCGCTCCTGGCGGTTAAGACGCTTTCCGCCGGCTACGGCGCCGTGACGATCGTCCGCGACGCGGCGCTGAACATCGCCAGGGGCGAGTTGGTCGCCGTTCTCGGCGCCAATGGGGCAGGAAAGACGACGCTTATGCGCGCGCTCAGTGGACTAATCCGGCCGATCAGTGGCGACGTGCGCTTCCTCGGCGAACGCATCGAACAAGCGGCCGGCGATCGCGTCGCGCGGGCGGGGCTGATCCTGGTGCCGGAAGGCCGCCAAGTCTTTCCCGGGCTTTCGGTGATCGACAATCTGCGGCTTGGCGCCTATGCGCGCGCGTCGGCCGACGAGGATGGCATGATTGAGGGCCTTCTCACCCGGTTCCCTGCGCTCAAGGCGAGGCGGCGTCAGCGCGCCGGCCTTCTTTCCGGCGGCGAACAGCAAATGCTCGCGATTGCGCGCGGCCTCATGGCGCGTCCCGAAGTGCTCATGCTCGATGAGCCATCGCTCGGGCTTGCGCCGAAGCTTCTGGAAAACCTTTATGGCCTGTTGGCCGATCTGCGTGAGGAGGGGACGACGATCCTCCTGGTCGACCAGATGGCAGCGCTTGCGCTATCGGTTGCCGATCGGGCCTATGTGCTGCAATCCGGCGCGATCACACATTCGGGCACGGCACATGAGGTCGCTCGGGACCCAGCCTTGGTGAAGGCCTATCTCGGCGAGCGCAGAACGGCGTTGTAATCGACAGATAGGGTACGGAAACTATGGATCTCATTCTGCGAAACGCGCGCGCGATCGGCGCCGAGAACGCACTGGCCGATATCGGCATCGCCGGCGGGCGTATTGCCGCGATCGAGGCCGGGCTTGCGGCCGAGGGCGCAACGATCGACCTTGGCGGCCGTCTGGTTTCGCCGGGCTTCGTCGAGACCCATATCCATCTCGACAAATCCTGCATCCTCGATCGCGTCAAATCGGACAAGGGCGACCTCGACGAGGCGATTGCCGAAGCCGCGAAGGCCAAGCGCGCTTTCACGCCCGAGGACGTTCATGCCCGTGCACAGCGCACGCTGGAGAAGGCGATCCTGCAGGGCACCACCCACATGCGCACGCATGTCGAAGTCGACCCAGGGGTGGGCCTGCGCGGGCTCGAAGGCGTCATGCCGCTGATCCAGGAATATTCCTGGGCCATCGACCTGCAGATCTGCGTGTTCCCGCAGGAAGGCCTTCTCAATAATCCCGGCACCGACGAGCTCGTGGTGGAGTCGCTCAGGCGCGGCTGCCGCACCGTCGGCGGTGCGCCTTACGTCGACAGCGATCCGCACGGCCAGATCGACCGCATCTTCGAGCTGGCGCGCGAATACGACATCGACGTCGACATCCATCTCGATTTCGGTCCGACCGCCGACGGCATGGACCTCGAACACGTCTGCAAGCGGACCGAGGAATTCCGCTATGGCGGACGCGTCGCCATCGGCCACGTCACCAAGGCGGCAAGCCTGCCGATGCCGGCATTCGACGCGGCGGCGAAGCGGCTCGCCGATGCCGGCGTCGCGCTCACGGTTCTACCGTCGACGGATCTCTTCCTCATGGGCCGCAGCCACACGCACGACCACAATGTCACGCGCGGCGTCGTGCCCGCGCACAAGCTCCTGCACCACGGCGTCAATTGCTCGCTGTCGAGCAACAATATCCTCAATCCGTTCACGCCTTACGGCGATTGCTCGCAGATGCGCATGGCGAACCTCTACGCCAATATCTGCCAGGTCGGGAAAAAGGCCGACATGCGCGAGTGCTTCGCCATGGTGACGCGGCGGCCGGCGCAGATGATGCGGCTAACGGATTACGGCCTCGCCGTCGGCAAGTCCGCCGATCTTGTCGTGCTCGACTCCGAAAGCCCGGACATGGCCGTGGCCGAACTTACTCCGGTGCTCTATGCCTTCAAGCGCGGCCGCAAGACCGTGTCGCGGACGCCCGTGATCCTGCACCGGCCGCAATGATCCCGAACGATCCCTACAACGCGTTCTGCCGCCATACCCATGTCGAACTGGATGGGGCATCCGACGGTCCGCTGGGCGGACTGACCTTCGCCGTCAAGGATGTTTTCGACATCGCCGGCCACCGCACCGGGAACGGCAATCCGGTCTGGCTCGCCACCCACGCGCCGGCGGCACGCACCGCTTCCGCCGTTGAGCGTTTGCTCGCCGCCGGCGCGCGCGTGGTCGGGAAGACCCATACGGACGAATTGGCCTACAGCCTTAACGGCGAGAACGTGCATTACGGCACGCCGACCAATCCGCGCGCGCCCGGCCGGATCCCCGGCGGTTCGTCGAGCGGATCGGCGGCTGCGGTCTCGGGCGGCCTGGTCGACTTTGCGCTCGGCACCGATTGCGGCGGATCGGTGCGCTTGCCAGCGAGCTATTGCGGCATCTACGGCATCCGCACCACCCATGGCCTCGCTCCGATTGACGGCGTGGCGGATCTTGCCGCGAGCTTCGATACGGTCGGATGGTTCGCGCGCGATGCCGAAACGATGGCGCGGGTAGGCAGCGTCATGCTGCCGGAAGCGCCGGCATTTTTGCCGAAGCGCCTGTTGATCGCCGAAGACGCGTTCGCGTTTGCCGGCGGCGAGATCGCGGCGGCGCTTGCCGACGCGGTGACGCGGCTCAAGGCCGCGCTTTCGGAGCATCGCGGGATCGAGGTCTATACCGGCGATCCTTCGGCATGGTCGGCCATTTTTCGCATTCTCCAGGGCGACGAAATCCGGTGGCGGCACAGCGCGTGGATCGATGCGAACAATCCGAGCTTCGGCCCAGGCATCGCCGAGCGCTTCCGCTGGACGCGTACGATCGATCCCGCCGAGGTCGAGCGCATGCGGCCGCAGCGCGAGGATGTCGCCCGGCATATGGATGCGCTTCTTGGCAGCGATGCCGTGCTCTGCCTGCCGACGGCGCCGGGCATTGCGCCGAAACTCGCGACGCCGGCCGCCGAACTCGAAGCCTTTCGGGCGCGCGCCTTCGCGCTATTGTCGATCGCGGGGCTTGCCCGTCTGCCGCAACTGTCGCTGCCGCTCGGCACGATGGCGGAATGCCCTCTGGGAATTTCCCTGATCGCGCCGCGCGGGCGCGACCGCGGATTGCTCAAGTGGGTAGCGGAAAAGCTATTTTAAAGGCGCGACGGTCGGGCGCTCACTCACAGGCTTCTAGCAATGAGAAGTTTCATGATTTCGTTGGTGCCGGCATAGATGCGCATCACGCGCGCGTCGCGATAGAGCCGGGAGATCGGATACTCGTCCATGTAGCCGTAGCCGCCGAACAGTTGCAGGCAACGGTCGACGGTCTTGCCCAGGAGATCGGTGGTCCAGTATTTCGCCATCGACGCTGTAACGGTGTCGAGCGCACCCTTGACGTGGCGCTCGATGCAATGATCGAGAAAGACCCTGGCGACCGTCACCTCGCTTTTGCACTCGGCAAGCTCGAATTGCGTGTTCTGGAACTCGACGATCTTCTTGCCGAATGCCGCGCGCTGCTTGACGTAGTCGATGGTCAGCGCCAGCGCGCGCTCCATCATGGCGACGGCGTGCGTTGCAACGATCAGTCGCTCCTGCGGCAATTCTTTCATAAGCTGATAGAAGCCATGGCCTTCCTCGATGCCGAGCAGGCTCTCGGCCGGTAAGGCCACCTCCTCGAAGAACAATTCCGAAGTGTCGGCGGAATCCATGCCGAGCTTTTTCAGCTTGCGGCCGCGGCGGAAGCCGGCCGCGTCGTCGGTTTCGACGACCATCAGCGAGGTGCCCTTGGCGCCTCGTTTGGGATCGGTCTTGGCGACGACGATGACGAGATTGGCGTGCTGTCCATTGGTGATGAAGGTTTTCGAGCCGTTGAGGACGTAACCGTTGCCCGATCTCTTCGCGGTCGTGCGCACGCCTTGCAGGTCGGAGCCCGTGCCCGGCTCACTCATGGCGATGGCGCCAACGAGTTCGCCGGTGGCGAGCTTCGGCAGCCAGCGCCGCTTTTGCTCCTCGGTGCCGTAACGCAGGATGTACGGCGCGACGATGCCCGAATGCAGCGACGCGCCGAACGTATCGAAGCCGGCGAACGAATATTCGCGGTCGATCACCGCCTCGTGCGCGAAAGTGCCGCCGCCGCCGCCATATTCCTCCGGCATCGAGGCGCAGAGGAGGCCGGCCGCGCCGGCCTTAGTCCATACCTCACGGGGATAAAAGTGGTCCTCGTGCCACTTTTCGAGCTGGGGGATGAACTCGGCGGCGATAAAGCGCCGCGCCTGCTCTTCGAGCAGGACGACGTCCTCGGTCATCCATGCCGGGCGCGGGAGATTAAGAACATCGGTCACTCAGTTCCTCCCCTATCGTCACGGTGCAGACATTTTTCCCGACGGCGGCAGCGAGTGATACCTCAATTTTAGAAACCGCTTGCTCCACGGATGGACAGAGGGTCTAGCCTCGGGATGCGCCTTCAAGAAATGGTGCAAAACACGCAGCAAGGTCACCACATGTTCCTTGTCTCCCGTAAGCTGAGCTTGCCGAATATTGTCGACAATCATTTCCAAGATTTTTTCGCTGCCGTGCTCCTGGGATAATAGGTACTCGGCAAGCGCCGTTGCGGCGATTTCGGGGAGGTGTTCGTGCTCTGCAAGGGCGAGCACCTCCTCTTCGGTCAGACGGCATAATCCCACGCAATCTTCAAGCGTGATCATGTTCGAACCAAAAGCCCGCATGACGGGTCATTCTCTACCTCATCGGCAGGCATGCTACGCGGAATTGTATCGACGACAAGCACACCCTACCACACCATGGAACGAGAACTTGTAAAACTGCATCGCGTCACCGCTAAGGGATTGCCGGCGCCGGCCTCAGGCCTTGCGGAAAGCGGGGAAATGCTTGACGCTCATCGCGAGGTCGCATTTTGACCCTGCCGGTGCAGAAACTCCATTCAAACACGAGTCGGGAAAGGGCATGCTCGGGGAGAACTAAATGTTTTCGGAGGATGCGTCCGCCATAGCGGCCCGTTTGATGTTGGAATTCGCGAGGCGGACCGGCTTACATCCAGCCGCCCACGATCAGCAGCGATACCTTTGGACGGATGCATTCGCGGTCTGTAACTTTCTTGAATTGTTCGAACGGACAGACGATCAAATATATCGACGCTGTGCAACGGATTTGATCGATCAAGTGCATCACGTGCTCGGACGGTATCGCGCCGACGACGTGCGCCGCGGGTGGATCAGCGGGTTCGATGACGAAACCGCGCGCAAACATCCGACTTCGGGTGGCCTCCGGATCGGCAAACCGCTCAAGGAACGCCGCGCCGGTGAACCGATCGACGAACGGCTGGAATGGGAGCGCGACGGTCAGTATTTTCATTATCTGACCAAATGGATGCATGCCCTCTGCCGAGCGGGCTTCATGACGGGCCGCTCTGTATATGCTCGATGGGCGGCGGAGTTGGGAGACGCGGCCTTAAAAGGGTTTGTCCGCAGGTCGCGATCCGGCGAAATCGCCGGCATCTACTGGAAGATGAGCACCGATCTTTCGCGGCCCCTCGTTCCCGCTATGGGGCAGCATGACGCGTTGGACGCGTACATCACTTTTCGGGAAGCGCAATACGCACTTTCGAAACTGTCGATCGATGCATCGGCGCGAGAGCTCGCTGACGCGGTTAAGTCGATGTTCACTTTGTGCGAGCACAGGGATTGGACGACTAATGATCCGCTTGGAGTGGGCGGGCTACTCTTTGATGCTTGCCGTCTTTGCCGATTGCTCGGGCAGGATCGCCCAGGCGACGCTCCCCTGCTGAAAGAGCTAACCGACGCCTACAAGAATGGCGTTGAGGCCTTTCGCAGCAGTCACTCCTTGACGCGACCAACATCGCACCGCCTGGCTTTCCGAGAGCTTGGTCTCGCAATCGGACTGAGAGCACTGCCAATAATAGCTGGTGCTACCAACGAGCATGCAACAGCAGCCGGAAATATTCCCCTCCGTCATGCAGTCGATCCGCTTTGGCACGATGAATCGCTTGCGGAGGAGATCGTCAGCGCGTGGCTGCCGCACGCCCAGAACCCCGACGAGAGCTGGCAGGCCCATCAAGACATCAATGACGTCATGTTTGCGACTGCATTGATGCCGGAAACATTTTTGTCGATCGATGAAAGGGACTCCGCGTCCGGTTAGTCGATCGACTTGCGGTCCGGGCGTTGCCCGCCTTTTGACCCGAATTGGCCGAAAACGCGGTCGCGTAAAAAAATGGCACGATGGCACCTAACAAGGTGCGCGAGCATGAAAGGGTCTCATGCCATCACAGCTAGCACGGCACGGCCTCTTTCCTATGACGTGAGTTCGGCCGATCTGGAAGGGTGCCTAACTTCTGCCATACGTTTGTTTGATCGAACTCATTGCCAAGGGTCACGGGTTCGATTGGGGAACTAAATGACGTTTTATCTCAGTTCTTACCGCTTGGGATTAATCTTAGCGGCATCATTGTTCCTTCCGCTTGCGATTGCCCATGCCGAAGTGGCGAGTATCTATGGCGGCCGTGATGGTCTTTGCGGTCATCGCACCGCGAACGGCGAACGGCTGGATTGCTCGGCAATGACGGCCGCACATCGCACGTTACCGTTCGGAACGCGCGTCCGCGTGTGCCACAGCGGGTGCGTTGTGGTGCGGATTAATGACCGTGGCCCATGGGTTCACAGCAGGCATATCGATTTGTCACCGGCAGCGGCACGGGCAATTGGGCTATATCAGACCGGGCACATCACCATGTCCGCTGGATTGTAGGAAATTGCACGGCAACAAGACTGACACGCAAGAGAGTTCGCACGTGCAAGTGTTTTATGGGGTCACCTTGCTACCGACAGGGCGTGTCTGAACGGCTGGTCAAGGTTCGCTTTGCAGTGCATTACGGACTTAGTCGGCTATCGGTGCGGACGTAAAGTTGCCGGCCCGCGATTAGCGCCCTCCGGCGTGGGTGCATTGTATCAATCACTCTGCTCCGGGTGTTTACAGCGCTCTAAAGCGAATCGTGCGGCGTTAACACAAAATTAACTTAAATGTTTACACGATGACGACGGCAGCCGAAAGATTGTTTGAATAGATCGGCTGTCGGGACGAACGACGGTGGCTTCTCATGACGAGCGATGTCGCCAATAACCTGTCTCCCGAATGTTACGTTGTCGAAATCGACGGAATAGCAAAAGCGGAATATCGAATCTTTGCCCAAGCACTGAAGGCAGGCTTGGACCTTAGGCGCGAGTTTCCGCATTGCAGCGTCAGAGTGCGCGACGCGCACGATCCCGCGCCATTCCCCGCGGATTAGCATCGACAGCGGAATTGAATGCAGAGAACTGTCGTGATCGACCGACGGGCCAGCAGGTTGGTTTTAACTCAGGATTTCTTGCGGACAAATTCGTGCCGAAGCTGTTGAATTTGTTCTTTGACGTGCAAGTTTCAGCGCTTTAGAGGAAAGCCAGATCATCAGTCGATCGGTGACGTAGAGCCTCGACGATTTCATCTTCGAGAGCTTTGTGCTGTTGTTCCAACTCTGCCATTGTGGTTGGCTTTGTCACATATGATCAACAGACGTACCGCGCTTTTAATTACCGTTCCCTAAATTTCGTCACTTCCCTTGCCATAAGATACCTTTCAGTATCGCCTTCAAGGCACGGCTCCTCCATCCAATACCGTCTGGCTTAGGAAGCGGAAGGTTGGGATTCAAGCATGACGGGCTCGTAAACGAGCATCCACTGAGACCATTAGTACCTTAAGAACAATCGCCTCCGTCAACTGATGCGGCTCATTCTCCACGCCAGCTATACACTTCCCGTCCGCGATGATTGGTAATTCTAACGCCGTTGGCTCCCTGTGTACGCCGCAATACCTTCTTCGCTTTCGCCTCGACCACCAATGGACTTTTTGCATCCGATGTAAATCGACGAAGGCGTGGGTGCCGTTGTCGTCGTCGTGCCGAAAAATTTCAATCGTGTACTTCATCGTGTCGAGCCGAGGTTGGCTTCAACACGTTTATGACCAATATGTTCCGAAGTTCACTATGTGACGAAGCCCAATTGATGGCCTCATTCCTCTCGCAGGAAGAATTAACGGCACGTGATCCCCGCTCCTTCACGCATCACTGCCTGGAGCGGCTTCGCCATCTCTTTTAATGCAAAAATGTTAGGCCCACTCCGATCAGGCCGACGATCACAGCGGCGATGACAGCGAAGAAGGACCAACGGACATAGTGGTGGGTTTGCTCCTCACGAAGCCGCTGTGCTTCAACTTCATCGCCCAACCAACGAAACGCTGCCTGTCGTTTCAGTTCATTGGTGAAACCGCTGCCATTATTGAGCGCGTCGCGGAGTTGCGCCTCACCGAGGCGTTTGAACTCGGCGCGCCACGCCTCTTCCACTTCCGGCTCGGCCATCCCGTTTACTCCTCGCGTGATGACCCTGACGGGAGTGTATCTGTTAAGCCGCCACGGTTCTACGGCAGCGGGAAGGGAGACGCCCCGCGGACAAGCCGGCACTCATTCGACTCATTCTCTAGAGAATGCTGGCCGGGGCGAGCTGAATGTCCACTAAGTCCCGGCCATACGGGCATGTCCGGCATGGCTCGAGCCTGAGCTGCGCGAGTTCCGGCAGCTTTCCAGCGAAACTGGGCTACGCAGGCGTATCTGACGCGGCTTGGCATCAAAGATCGAGAAACAGAGCATCCAATATACAGCCTTCCTTCGGTCGTGCGCCAAGCACCAACAATGGGCATATAGCCCAAAGACAAAAGGTCTCGCCAGCCGCGACCCGTCAGTCCAAGGACTACCCAAAGACAAAGCAGCATAGTCTCAGGACGATCGCTCCTAGCCAGTACCCGCGCGACCGCAACGCATACGGCGGATCCGCCTGTTCCTGGCCGTGTTGATTGACCGGACCTTAAAGCAGCAACGATAGCCTAAAGCCCAAAGACAAAGGTCCCGCTAACCGCGACCTGTCAGTCCAAGGACTCCGCAGCCCTCTCGGCTAATCGGGCCGTCGTCTGAGAACTGTAACCGTCAGTACGTCGGCGCGTGAAACCAAGTTTCCTGCAGGTGCCGCGACGATTATCTTGTAGCTATGCAAAAATGGCGTTCCGTCGCGTTTGCCCCAACGGTGCCTTTTTTCCAACTTACCCTACCAATCATAGGCAGTGGCTCTTGGCCATTCGCCAATCGCGGAGCTTTCTGTCCAATACGGCTAATGGCGGCGAGGCGACCATGCGGATTCTGTACGTATGGGTTATCGAGTCCATAAAACTCCTGGGAAGGCGGCGACTTCATCCTCTCAATGCCGAATGTCCTATTTGCCATCAGATGGTCCGTCTGCATTACAACAATGCCGGTCGGCGACACTTGATTGCGCACGCTCGTGCATGTTCGCGCACATTGTACGAAGGATCTCGTTACTGCGCGCATTACACCGCGAAGATCAAATGCCTCGGTTCAGGCACTCTGGCGAAGTTCGATCCTCGCCCGAACGAAAGTGTGAACTTCAAACCGCCGAAATCCCTGCAGCTCGAAAACTGATAACGAAAGTATTTCTTCTCCTAGGCGCATGAGCGTCTTAGTACGTTCGGTCCTCAGATGGCGCGGCAAGCTGCAATGATTTGCCCTAACGGCGCTTAGCCCCTCAAGAGCACTGGGTCTGGTGAATGAACACGCCGGCCGTCCTGCCCTGGCCGTTGCAGAGCAGCTTAGAGGTTGCAGCTCGGACGCTTCTAGATCCCGGCGACCGATCTTCTTTCGATTTCACGCGACCGCTTGGTGAGGCCGCACTTACATCGCCTGACTCCATTTCGTGGCGCGTGTTCAAGAATCCGGTCTCGCTTTTCATCGGCGGCATCACTGCTGTCATAATGGAACTCGCTGAGCCGCGCGTTCGTACGGGCGTGTGGGAACACACGACCTTCCGTGTGGATCCGATCCGGCGTCTGCGCCGGACGGGGCTTGCCGCCATGATCACTGTCTACGGTGCCCGCAGTGCCGCCGAGGCGATGATAGCCCGAGTTCGACGCATGCACGACGCGGTCGCGGGTACGACGTCATCGGGCGAAGCCTACTGCGCCAATGATACCGAGCTTCTAAACTGGGTCCACGGCACGGCGGCATATGGCTTTGTTCAGGCGTATCGAGCCTACGCGCAGCCCCTCTCTCTGGCGGAACGCGACCGGTACTACGCCGAGGGTATCCCGGCTGCAGCTCTTTACGGCGCTACAAGCATACCGACGTCAGAGGCCGGCCTGGAGATACTGTTTCAAACAATGGCCGGTCGACTGGAGCGCTCAGACGTTGTGTTCGAGTTTCTCGCAATCATGCGCTCAGCCCCCATTCTCCCGCTGCTGCTCAGGCCCCTGCAGCACCTGCTGGTCAAAGCCGCGGTTGATCTGACGCCTCATTGGCTGCGGACGATTTTGACGCTCGACGAGTACGGCTTTCGCTCTTGGGAGGCCGCGCTGGTCCGGCAGGCCGGGGCGTTTGCTGACCGTCTCGTTCTCGAGACCAACCCAGCCGTCCAAGCCTGTCGGCGGATGCAACTTCGGCCTGATTATTTGTATGTGCACGACAGCGGTCGCGATTCATGACCCTGGCCGCAGTACAACAATGAGTACTCCCCTATCCCGCCTCCTCACGCGCAGCGCCTACGCGGCAACACAACTGCCACGCATAGCGTGGTTCGTCGGGCACGGCTTGGCCATGCGCCAGCTTTCTGCGTGGGCCCGCCAAAGCACCGGTGAGACTACGCAGACGCGCGCCCATACCAAATTACCCGTGCCGGATCGCCGTCGCATATATGCGGACATGGCGCGCCTTCTGCGGCGGGACCTCGCCAACGTCGAGGCGGGCATTTATCCCCTGCCGACAGATCATGATGGTTCGCTCGTAACACTGTTCGATCGGTCTCGGCTTTTCTTTGAGGATCTTCCCGAGATCCAGAGCCGTCGGCACAGGAGGGCGTTTCGCGAGTTGTCAGGCGAGGAGATTAGCGGCAAGCGACCCGACTATTATCTGCAGAATTTCCACTTTCAGTCGGGTGGCTGGATGACGGAGGATTCGGCAAAGCGATACGATACGCAGGTTGAGGTACTGTTCAATGGGACCGCAAACGCGACGCGACGACAGGCGCTCCTGCCGTTGCATGAGATCTTCACCGGTCGCGATCAGCGTCGGCTGAGACTCATTGACATCGGCTGTGGTACTGGACGCTTTTTGGATTTCGTCAAGCAAGCCTGGCCAAGACTTCCCGCCATCGGCCTCGATATGTCTGAGACGTATGTTAGGGAGTCCAAGCGTCATTTGCGCCGCTGGTCGCGGATCAGCTTCATCGTCGGGGACGGTACACGAATCCCGTTACCGGATGACAGCCAGGACGCGGTAACGAGCATCTTCATGTTTCATGAATTGCCACCGCAGGTACGGCGCGCCGCCTTTCGCGAGTTTGCCAGGATAATGAAGCCCGGCGGGCGCCTTGTGCTCGTTGATTCACTTCAGCGCGGCGACGAACCGGCCTACGACGGCCTCCTCGACACCTTCCCGCGGAATTTTCACGAGCCGTACTACATAAGCTACCTCAAAGAGGAATTTGGCAAAGTCGCCAAAGCCTGTGGTCTCAAGCCGTCGCGGAGCGTAAATGCGTTTGTCTCTAAGGTGATGGTTTTTGATAAACCAACTACCGTCTAATAAAATGAGATCTTACTGTTCACCCACGACGAGAAGACCAGCCGCAACGCTTTCACTTTTCACCGTTAGTCCGTGGCGACACGGTGGCGAGTCCGACCAAAAACGTGAGTCCTCTAAATTTTGTTATGACCGAAAAATGTTATATAGTAGTGTGATAAGTGGCGCGCCCGAAGAGATTCGAACTCCTGACCCCCAGATTCGTAGACTAATGCAAGTCTTTCGTTTTTCACGGAATCTTTGCAAACCAACTACTTTTGACGCCACAAAATATCAGGGACTTACACGGCATTTGCAAACCGAATCGGGGCCGTTTTTTAGCTTACATTTCTACCGAACGGCCGAAGCGGTAAGGCAGTGAGCTAACAACCTAAGGGAATGTGCGGTGATCCCTTCGGGAGTGTTGAACTTTGCATGCCCTCAAAAGCAACGACGACCCGCACGGCGAGATTGTGCGCCTCGAGGAGCACATCGACGAGCTTGCTGCCAAGATGGAAAGTTGCCGCAAGTTCATCCTTGTCTCGCGGATCGCCACGGCGGGCGGCGGCTTTGTGCTCGCCGCAATGCTCCTTGGCGCAATCCGGTTCGATCCCGCCGCAATGGCGGCGGCGGTCGCGGCGTTACTCGGCGGCATTGTCGTGTGGGGTTCAAACGGCAGCACCGCAAAGGAAGCAGCGAAAGAGTTGGCGATGGATGAGGCAGATCGGGCAGCGCTGATCGAGAAGGCCGATCTCCGTGTGATCAATGGGTGATAAACTAGCCCACAGACCTGATCGGGCGTGGCCTGTCCGACGTGCAAGCTAGCATTCCTCGTCGCCGATTCTTCGAAGGCATCGGCATCGGCGCATCCCGATCAACGCGAGCAACGAATGGACTTTCGTTCTTTCTCTCATTTTTGGCGCGCGGTCAGCCGCCAGCCTCAATTTAGAAACCACGTTTCTGTGGCGGTGCGGGCGGGCTGCGGGGGGCAACGCCGTCTATCTGTTGGCTTAATCGTGCAACTGCCGTGGCCAGCGTGGCGGCCGGGCTCTGAAGTCCAACAGATGATAGTGATGACGGGGCGCGGCGCGGTGAGGGCGAGATTCCAAGAAAACCTAAGCCCGCGCCCCTTTCACACTGGCCTCGTGTCTCTTTCGCGTCCTTGCCGCTTTTCGGGCAGACTTCCTGCGGTCCTCCGAAGTCCGGCCTGTACGGGGCATTTTCCCCAATTGAGTCCAGTCTGTCTCAGTTATACCGACGCCATAGTAGTCAGCAGCCTTCTTGATATTGGCAAAGGCCAGTTCGCGATCTTCGTCTGAGACGTCGAGTACCTGATCGAAACGTGCAATTGCATTTCTAACGTGGCTAGCGTCAGTCAACGGCTCCTTCCGCTGTCCAGGAAAGGCGAAGACGGTGGCCGGCAGGTCACTCTGCTTGGTAAGTCTGCCGTGCTTCTTGTGTGGCTTCCAAGTCGGTTCCATTTTCACCTCCATGCAGGTCCCTATTCTAGGGATCGAGAAAAGCCTGTCTTGGCGTCAGACGCCGCCCAATGACGCTCCAGAGCAGCTCGAACGTTTGAACTCGTCGCCATAGCATTACCCTTTCCATCATCGAGCTGTTGGTCAGGTACCGAACCCGGTCGGGGCCGGGTATCGGTGGCATCGCGGCTCGCGCGCCAATCTTGATAAATATCTGATCGGCCGTTAGCTCGGAACCGTTCACCGCCACTTTCTTTTCCGAAACAAAGGACCATGGCCTTCGTAAACCGTGCAGGCTTGTAAGGCCTTCAGTGATTGCTCAACGCCATTGCGGAACACAGCCACAACAGCGTCCTTTCGCGCCTTGACCGCCTTCATGTCGACATTGATGGCCCCCTCAAGCCTGACGCCGTAATCGGCAGCACGCTGTGCTAGATGCGCAACGTAGGCGCTCGCGACCAGCGTCTTAGTCGGAGTGCAGCCTACATTCACGCATGTTCCGCCGAACAGCTTACGTTCGATGATCGCGACCTTCCGGCCTGCCGCCACCAATCGCCGCGCCAAGGCCGGCCCGGACTGTCCGGTGCGAATGATAATCGCGTCGTAGTTTGGCATGATGGACCTCCCATTTCCTCCTGTTCAGGCCAATCAGTGGATAGTCGTATAGCCGCCGCTCACCGGGCTCGAAGCTCGTGATTATCGGGTGACCGGCGGCGTTATCTTTCGACGCACGCTGCGTAGGTGTGCAGCGCTGCCACGACTTGTGCCCCTCGCCGACCGCGGCTGTCCATCAGGACCCGTCTTCCGGGGCCTCACGTCGCCGAAGTGTACCGGTCAGCAAAGATGCTTTCATGTGTCGTCCTGTTTAGCCGTAAGCGACGCCCGCGTTGCTTTGCCCGACTTCTATAATGTAACCATCAGGATCGCGCATGTAGCAGCACGTCTCCCCGTACTGTTCCTTTGGCTCTGTGATAAACTCGGCTCCTCGACTTCGCCATAGTTCGTAGCACGCTTGAATATCTGCAACTCGGATATTCATAAAGCTGCTAACTGAATCGGGGTCGGCCGGGACACTGAGCGTTACCGTTGGTTTGTCGGGTGTCGGACCGCCGCCAACGTTGATGATGATCCACGTGTTGGCGATCTGAATGTACCCCGGCGGGCCTCTGCTCAGAATGCGACCCCCGAAGACCTTTTCGTAAAATCTAGCCGATCGTTCGATGTCGGCCACGGTGAGAAAGTATGCGACGGTAAATCCATCCTGCGGCGGCATCTGATAGCATTTCTGCTCGACTTGTACTTGGTTCATAGACGCCTCCAATTCGGATATGGTATTTCTCCGTTCATCAGAATAGATTGGCCAATGTGCTTTGACTGTGACTTACTCGTTACGGCAAATAACGCAAAGCCCACTGACCAGGAAGAAAGATTGCGTGCACTCACCGGGCCGTAGCCACACGACCGCCGCGGTACGGCCGCTTAATCGGCTCACCCAATCCGATTCTACGTGGTTCTTCAGGGGCCGGTAAGGGTCGCTTTCGAACATACGCCAGCGCGACAGTTACGAACGAAACGCGCTGAATGCCTGGCTCGGTGAGCGCATCTTTCATGTATCGTCCCGTTTAGCCGTAAGCGACGCCCGGGTTGCTTTGCCCAACTTCTATGATGTAGCCATCGGGATCGCGAATATAGCAGCGCGTCTCACCGTACTTGGGCTTGGGCTCCGTGATGAACTGGGCTCCTCGACTTCGCCACAGTTCATAGCACGCTTGAATATCTGCAACGCGGATATTCATGAAGCTGCTGACTAAATCGGGATTGGCGGGGACGCTGAGCGTTACCGACGGTTTATCAGGTGTCGGACCGCCCCCGGGGTTGACAAGGAGCCACGTGTTCGCGATCTGGATGTACCCCGGCGCGCCTTTGCTGTCGCCCCTGCTCAGAACGCGACCTCCGAAGACCGTTTCGTAAAATCGAAGCGATCGCTCGACGTCGGCGACGGTGAGAAAGTGTGCGATGGTAATCCCATCCTGCGGCGGCATTTGATAGGTTTTCTGCTCGACCTGTACTTGGCTTATAGGCGACTTCAATTCGGACATGGTGTTTCTCCGTTCTCCAGAATTGATCACAAGAAATCTCAGGGAAATGCCTTCACGCGACGTGCCGTTTCAGCAGCCGTAAGCGAAGTCCGGCTTGCTTTGCCCGACTTCTATGATGTAGCTACTTGTCCTTTGGCTCAGTGAGAAACTCGGCTCCCCGGCTTCGCCAGAGTTCTAGCACGCTTGAATATCCGCAACGCGGATATTCATAAAGCTGCTGACGGAATCGGGATCGGCGGGGACGCTGAGCGTTACCGTTGGTTTGTCGGGTGTGGGACCGCCCCCGACGTAGACAATGAGCCACGTGTTCGCGATCTGGATGAACCCCGGCGCGCCCTCGCTGTTGCCTCTGCTTATGATGCGGCCGCCGAAGACCTTTTCGTAAAATCGAGCCGACCGTTCGACGTCGGCGACGGTGATAAAGTGCACGACGGTGAAGCCGTCCTGCGGCGGCATCTGATAGGTTTTCTGCTCGACCTGTACTTGGCTCATGAACGACTCCCGTTCGGATGCCGCGGATACGCAGAGATAGAGCGAAGAGGCGCGTGGAACGATCTACCGATCGGTCAGACGGAATGTTTGGCCAGGAACGCTAGAATGAGCCTCGCGATCTCGTCATTCTTCTCGTCCAGGGCGAAATGGCCGGCGTCGAGCAGGTGGATTTCGGCATCCGGAAGATCGCGCTCGAACGCCTCCGCGCCGGGAGCGATGAACGAGGGATCGTTCCGCCCCCAGACCACCAAAGTGGGCGGCTTGTGTTCGCGCAACCACGCTTGCCACGGCGGGTAAGAAGCGACGTTTGTCCGGTAGTCGTACAGCAGATCGGCCTGGATCTCGCGTTGGCCGGGTCTCGACAGGTGGGCGTATTCGTCCGTCCAGGTGTCCGGGTTGTAAAGTTCAGGATGCGAGGTGCCGAGGGTGTGACGCTGTTCGGTCGCTGCGAACGACACGAACGCATCGAACACTTCGGGATGCGCTTTCGGATCGGCCCAATATTGCGCAATGCCGGCCCACTTGGCGCCCAGGCCTTCCTTATACGCATTGGCATTCTGGACGATAAGCGCCTGCAGCCGCCCGGGATGCTCCGCCATGATGCGAAAGCCGACCGGCCCGCCATAGTCATGAAGGAAAAAGCTATATTTGTTGATCTTGAGTCGCTCGAGAAGGCCGTTGATCGTCTTCGCCAAATTATCAAACGTGTACGCATACGACGACGGTGGCGGAGCGTCACTCTGACCGAATCCCGGAAAATCCGGCGCTATCAGATGATAGCGTGTGGCCAGCAATGGGATGAGCGTATCGAACTCGCGCGAGGAAGAGGGGAAACCGTGCAGCAGCACGATCGTCGGCGCGTCCTTCGGACCAGCCTCGCGATAGAAAACTCCGACGCCGTCAAGCGTCATGCGGTGATAGGTCGTTGTCGCTGACGTCGACTCCAGCAAGACGGCCTCCCTGGCATCACTGACGACAGACGCGGGCGCGGCTGCGAGAGAAGTTGCTGTTATCATAATTTCCCTCCGTGTCGACCGGGCTCTCGCTGGCGCCGGCGCAGAAGCCGCGCGCACTGATGAAGACATCAGTCGTAGAATGCAGGGATCAGTTTTAGAGCGTTAGATTCCGCCTCGTCGTGATTGATAAAAAACTTCGCTTTGTACGTTGCGATCATCCGCCTGATCCTTTCCATGGAGGCGATTGAGGCGGTCTTATCCGTATTCAAGGACGGCACCGTGTCCTTTTCAAAATTCTCTTCCAGATGAACCACATCACCAGACAGAATGATGAAGCCTGAATTCTTCAGATGCACCATCAATGATTGACTGCCGGGAGTATGTCCTGGTGTGGAAACCAAGGTAACACTGCCATCGCCAAATACATCTGTATCACCATCGAGCAGTCTAAGATGTTTTGGAGTGCCCATAAGCTTGCGTGCGAGAGCCTTCAGTTGATTGACGTTGTCGTTCGGGCCATCGGGAGAGCTGATCCATTCATACTCGGCCCGCTGTATCAGAACCGTTGAATCCGGGAACAAGCGAACATTGCCAATGTGGTCGCCGTGAGTATGAGACAGCGCGACATAGGTGATGTCGGTTGTCTTAAGGCCAACCTCAGCGAGTTGGTCAGTAAGTGTCGTATCCAAATGGTAGACGATCAATTTAGGCAGGGTTGACCAGCCTTTAGGGTCGTTCAACGCCGATTCAGGAACACCCGTATCCCAGAGTAACCATTGGTTTCCCCGCTGTATCAGCCAGCAAGTCGACGAGAACTGGATGCTCCGCCCGACATTTTCGCCTGGGGTCCAAACCGACTCGTCGTTCGCGAGGGAGTGACCGCCATCCAGCCGATAAAGCTTATCGGCGGAGCCAGCCGCGGTCGCGTCCGGCAGCCTCGAGCCAGCGGTAGCAGTCAGCGTACTATCTAGCGACATATCTGAGCCTCCGGTCAGAAACCTAAATGCGCGTCAAGATTTGCATTCGTTCGTCGCTCGGCTCAAATGCAAAGATACCGCGCGCTGCGCTGGGAGCTTACCGAGCGTAATCGGCAAATTAGAGCAGGGATTTGTGACCTTCGGAATGGGGTTCGGCCATCAATTTACGCTGCAATAATTTTGAGCGACGAATGTCCTCTGTGGATGGCCCCCGCGATGCAAGAGGTAAATTGACGTGGTAGCGTTGGTCAGGTGCAGTCTTCTGTCCGACCTGTTGACGCAGTCGATTGAGACTGCTGGCCATCATGGAGTCCACGAACAAGGTCGCGTTCTGCTTCTCAAGCTATGATGCCCTGGACGTTCGGTTATGTGGCCAGTGCCGGCTGGTGGCCGGCACGATAGGAGCCTGGCGAAGAATGGCAGCATCTGGTGCGATTTTCAGATGCGGACGCGGGGGGCCTCATAATCCACCTCAAACTCGACATCTTCGATTGACGCCGATTACCGCCGCAGATCGTATTTTGGCAGATATGCAACGACTTTAGACTTGCGACTTTTTCAACAGAATCGGCCAATGGCAGACATTAAACCTCAACAATGCGACCCTACCCCGCTGAGTTCAGTTCACCTGGGCCCGCGGAATAAAGCCAGGCACGCCGGTTTCCACCACAGTGTTGAACCGGACGTTCGTCGTGATGCCTCGAATCTCTCGCATGGCATCTTCCGGTATGGTCGAAAGCTCGAAGTTCTCCTGGATTCGGCTGGGCGTGACTGACGTGGTCAAGAGAGCTGTGCCGCGCTGTACCGCCCAGGCGAGCACGACTTGGGCAGGGGTTTTGCGGAGGCGCTGTGCGATGCTGATGATCACTGGATCATCCAGCAATCTAGGCTCCATCCCATGCCCGCCGCAAACGCGAGCAGCACAATCCCATGCAGATTGCAATATTCGAGCAAGTCCCATTCCGGGAGGTACGGATGGGATTCGACCTGCACCACGGCAGGCTTGATCCGCGCAACCGCAACGATCTCTCGTAGCTTGTCCAAAGTAATGTCTGATAACCCGATCGACTTGCACTGACCGTCGTCCACGAGGCGCTCGAGCGCCCGCCACGTCTCGACCAACGTCACCCCTGAATCATAGATTACCTGACCGCGCTCGTCCCTCGGGTCCTGCTCGTCGCCGGGTCGAAAGGCAAAGGGAGTATGGATGAGATAGCAATCGACATAATCGAGTTGCAGTCGCCGACTACTCGCGTCGAAGGCGGGTTTGACCCGCTCAGGACGATGATTTGTGTTCCATAGTTTCGTGGTAACGAAAACGTCCTCCCGCTGAATCCTCCCCGCCTTCAACGCTTCCTGCATCGCATCGCCAACCGCTTCTTCATTGCGGTAGCGTTCCGCACAATCGAGATGTCGAAATCCAATTTTCAATGCGGTCTCAGTAGCTTGTTTGGTTGCGACAGGATCGGGGATCAGCGTGCCAAACCCGACAGCGGGGATCGCACCAGATCCGTGGCTAAGAGGAATCCTCGTATAGCGAAGCGTATCGGAGGTTGCCATGTTCACACTCCTTTGTTCGAGGCCAGCCGCCGCATCACCCAGCCTAAGACCATCTGGAGCTTTGCAATCGAGGGCCTTCGAATGGCCGGGCCGATTAATCTAAAATTACTCACCAACTTCTTCAACAAAATCGGCCCTTCGCGACGTTTAGCGCAGTGCACCGGTATATCTGAAGTTGAGGTACCGTAAATCGAACAATTGTTCCAAAGCGAGCGAAGAACGCCGACGGGGCCAATAGCCCCTCGCGTTCGAATACCGTAGTTAAAGCAGCATTCCAATTCGTCGGCCTAAGCTAGTTCGCGGCCTTCTCCAGGAGATTCTCCAGACTTTCGTCGAGCTTCCGAGCAACAATATCAACTCTCTCGTCACCAAACTGTCCGAAGGTCGAAACTGGCCGATCGTACTCAAATGCAACTTCGCCCTCGGGACTTTCCCGAAGTAGGACCCGAATGGGCGCGTAAAGACCAGTTGAGATCTCATGTCGAAGTCATCAGCGACGCAGTCAGCGGATTGCCAATGTCATATTGAATAGCCCGCCGCTTCAATCCGGCAATTGCCAAAAGCGCGCCGTGGTCCCGGTTTCCAAAGATCGAAAGAGTGGCCGCAGCCTCAAGTTCTTGTCGCGCCCGATCAATCAAGCCGAAACGCAGCAGTGTCGAGAAGCCATCGTCGAGGCGCGGGACAAGCGCTTCGAGGGCTGCTCTTACCGCATCGAAGGTGTTGCTTGATCGGATTGTGACGTGTTCGACAGTTATTTTTTCCACGGATGTATTGCTACTGACCATTGGAATACCTTTCATCGCTTAGATCGTGAGGGAGGCGGAGGCGTTCCTTATTCCTCAGAGCGAGCGTTAGGCTCCCGACACGAACGCACCGCGAGCCCTGTCGTCACTCCTCGAGCGCGGCCTGTTCAATTACCGCGGCGACTTCCTTCGCGTGGACGACGAGGGAGGCATGGCTGCCAGCGACTTCCGTCGAGCGCCTATGACAGCGATCCGCTGGATGAAGAGTTGAGAAACGACGGCATCGAGATGATCGCACCGCATCGTTCCAACCGCGGCAAGCCGTCGAATCACGGCGTGCAGCAATCCAGTATGCCCTCGAGCAGGCTACCGCGGCTTGATACGGGATCGCGACCGCGGACACAATCACGGCGCCGAACACCACGGCTGCCAAAATGACAAGCCTCACCATGGGTCTAAATGCTCTTCGCGGGCTACCTCAGGCTCATTAAACGGCTCTCCAACTCTAAGCCGAAAGGCAGGCAGTCCGCAATTTGCGCGACCACTTTCGCGTGGGTGCACGCCCTGGACTAAAGTTCTGGGACGCCGTCGCGGAGAAACTGCAGACTTCCGTGTCAGCAGGTTGCGTTAGGAGTCGGCGAAGCGAGTGTCGGCGCAACAATTCAGTGCCAGCGTAGCGAACGGCATCCAACTGAAATGGTAGGATTTTCCCCCAATTAAGTGCGGCTGGCGCTAGGGCATCAGCAGTAGCGCGGATGCCTTTGTGTAACCAATGATGATACCTTGCGATCACTATTATGACCGACGTCATCACAAACGGCGGTGACGTCGTCTGAGGGATTAGCTCAGGAAGACCAATGTCGGTACAGCACCGGCGGAGACGTACACGATTCCGTTATGCAAACTAAACCCTGCAGCGCGATTGTGTACCCTTTTGTGTACCCTAGCTCAGAGAACGCTCCCGCGTTAATGAGCAAAACCATCATAAGTTGTTGATTTAAATGGCGCGCCCGAAGAGATTCGAACTCCTGACCCCCAGATTCGTAGTCTGGTGCTCTATCCAGCTGAGCTACGGGCGCTTTGCGGGTCACGTGGGTAATTCACCGGCGACCAGCGCGCGCCCTAGCTACAGACTTCGAGCGATATTGGCAAGCGCGGGGAGACGCCGGCCAGGCGAAAACGCCAGCGGAAACTGTATGAGATGAAGGCGGTTTGCGGCCAGGAAATGCGAAACAAGAGAAAGGAATTGCGGAGCAAGAGACATGTGGAGACCACCGCAGCGCATCAGGTTTACGGCTTCGGCGGGACGCGTGCCGTCCGCGTCCGAGGCCGCCGCATCGCGGCTGTTTTCCGCGGTCGATATCGGGCCGGTGTCGCTTGCCCAGCGCACCTGGATTCCCGCCATGGTGCCGTGGCGAGCGACCGAAGAGGGCTACGTCACCGACGAAGTGATCGAGTGGTACGAGCGCTTCGCGATGGGCGAGCCGGGCGCGATCGTGGTCGAAGCAACCGGGATTCGCGACGTGCCGAGCGGTCCGCTCCTGCGCATCGGGCACGACCGCTTCCTGCCGGGTCTCACCCGCCTGGTTGACACGGTGCGCCGGGCCAGTGGCGAGCGCACGCGCCTCCTGATCCAGCTTATCGATTTCCTCGCCATCCGCCGCCGGCCCGATCCGAAAAAGTTTTTTGAGCGCTTTCTCGCCATCACCGACCGGCATCGCGCCGCCCTGCCTGGCTTGTCCGAAGCCGATATCCGGGCCCGCCTAGGTGCCATGAGCGAAGACGACCTCGGCTGCGTTCTCGCGGCGGACGAACTGGAAGCTGTGAAATTTGGCTTTCGCGAGCGTGTCACCGACATGCAGCATGCGCATATCCGCGATCTGCCGCAGGTGCTTCCCGGTTTATTTGCCGACGCAGCGTTGCGCGCGGAGAAGGCCGGTTTCGATGGCGTCGAGCTGCACTACGCGCATGCTTACACGATGGCGTCGTTTCTTTCGCGCACCAACACGCGCGCGGACGCCTACGGCGGGTCGCGGGAGAATCGCGTCCGACTGCCGCTTGAAGTCTTTGCCGAGGTGCGCCGCCGCGTCGGCAAGGAGCTTGCGGTCGGCTGCCGGTTTCTCGCCGACGAGTGCATTGTCGGCGGCAGCGACGTCACCGATGCGGCGTTTTTCGGCGTCGCCTTCGCTCGCGCCGGCATGGATTTCCTGTCGACCTCGCGCGGCGGCAAATTCGACGACGCCAAGCAGCCGGCCGTCGGCGTCGCCGCCTATCCCTATACCGGGCAAAGCGGTTACGAGTGCATGCCGCAGTTTATCTCCGATGAAAGCGGGCCGTTCGGCCGCAACGCCGAGCCGACGGCGGCGATCCGCAAAGCGGTTCGCGACGCCGGCAGCGCCGCGCCGGTGGTGTGCACCGGAGGTATCCACAATTTCGAAATGGCGGAAGATTATCTGGCCCGCGGCGTCTGCGACATTATCGGCGCGGCGCGGCAATCGCTCGCCGATCCGGACTGGTTTCGCAAAACGCGTCTGGGGTTAGGCGGCGAGGTGCGGGTGTGCGAATACACCAATTACTGCGAAGGGCTGGACCAGAAACACAAACCAGTCACCTGCCAGCTCTGGGATAAGCTTCCTTCGGCAGAAATTGAAAGGCGTACGCCGGACGGCAAGCGACGCCTCACTGCGCCGGCATGGCAGCCGGATTAGTGATTCGCCTCGTTACGAGGAGATCGCGCGCCGTTTACCAGGCGGCCGCCGGGACTGTCCTCACGCCAATTCGCCGCGACGAATGTTGCCAGGCGTGTCCGCAATGCAGAGCTACATCAATGGCTGGGCCGCCTTGAGCGCCAACCAAATCCGGGACAATGTATCAATAACGCAAGAAAATGAGAATGCGGCGGAGGAAACCGATGGACGTGCGCAACAGAGCGGATCAACTGAGAGAATCGACCAATCCGCTTTTCAATGACCGCAAGCTGAAGCTCGGCACGTTTTGCAGCAACCTGAGCGGTGGCTGCACCATGTCGTCGATCGACGGCATATTGCAGGCCAAGTGGGCTAGTTCTCTCGCTCTTGCGTGCATGGCGGATGAGATGGAGTTCGAAGCCATCGTGCCAGTCGGGCGCTGGAAGGGCTTCGGCGGCGCCACTAATTTCAACGGCGAAGGTTTCGAGTGTTTCACCTTCGCCGCCGCGATGAGCGCGCTGACCAAATATTCAGGCGTCTTCGCCACCTCGCATGTCCCGACCATGCACCCGGTCATGGCCGCCAAACAGGCCGCTACGATCGATCATGTCGGTGGCGGCCGCTTCACCTTGAACGTCGTTACTGGCTGGTACCGCCCGGAAATCGAGATGTTCGGCGCGCCGCTTCTCGAGCATGATACGCGGTACGATATGGCGATCGAATGGATCGAGATCATCAAGCGGCTATGGACCAGCGAGAAGGAGTTCGATTTCGACGGCAAGTTTTACAAGGTCAGAGGCGCACTCATAGCGCCACGGCCGATCCAGCAACCGCATCCGGCGATCATGAGCGCGGGCGCCTCGCCCAAGGGCAGGCAGTTCGCCGCGCAATTTGCCGACGTCAACTTCATTAATCTGGACGCGCATGACTTCGACGGCGTGCGCAAGCGCGTCGACGCCTCGCGCAAGACGGCGTGGGACGAATGTAAGCGCGAAATTCAGGTCTGGACCAACGCTTATATCTTCCAGGGCGACACCGAAGCCGAGGCGCGTGCTTTCTACGAAGATACAGTGTTCAAGAACGGCGATTGGGAAGGCGTCGAAAATCTTGTCAGCGTCATGGGCATCAACTCGCAATCGATCCCGGCGACGGTGCTGCAACACTTGAAGGAGCACTTCATCGCCGGCTGGGTCGGCTATCCGCTGATCGGCACCAAGGAGCAGGTGGTCGACGGCCTGGCGCTCCTCGAACGCGCCGGCTTTGACGGCATCGTCCTGTCATGGCCGCGCTACATCGAGGGCATGCAGCAGTTCAAGGCCGAGACGTTTCCGCTGGTGCAGCAGGCAGGGTTGCGGTGAGTTGAGATGGCGCCCGCGCTGCGCTTCACGCAAGAAACAAGAGCACAAGCGCCAGCGCCGCGGGGGCGGCCTGCACCAGGATGATTCTCGTGTTCACTGAGTAGCCGCCATAAAGCCCGGCCACGATGACGCACAACAGGAAAAACACTTTTGATCTGGAAGCCCGCGCCGGCAACCGGGTGAAGAAGTCCCCAGATCAGTCCAGCGCCGAGAAAGCCGTTATACAGGCCCTGATTCGCGGCGAGCACCGCGGAGTCGTCGGCTTTCTGCTGGCTCTGCCCGAAATGTTCTCAGTCCTATCGGCTTGGTCCAGAGAAACATTTCCAGGACGAGGAAATAAAGGTGCAAGGCGGCGACGATGCCAACGACAATATTCGCGGCGAGCATCATGATCGTTCTCGATGCGCTTACGAGGTCGCGGCGGTCAGCGCGTTGTCGGCCGCAAGCTTGCGCATCGCCTTCAGCGTTGCCCGCACCGCCATCAAATATCCTTCCTCCATCTTGGCGGCGAAATCCATTTCCTCGGTGCTGCCATCGGCGACGCCCGCGACCGAAAGCGTGAAGGTAAAACGCAGCGCGATCTCGCCGTCCTTGTCCTCGACGATCTCGTTGCGGATCGTGCCGAGCACGCGGCCCGTCATACGCTCGAACTGCACCCGGCGCTCCGGATGGAACGTCACGACTTCGGTAATAGTATCGCCCTTGTCGACGATTTCCCGCACTAGCCCGTCGCTGCGCCGTTCGATGACTTTGCAGCTGGAGATGACCGGCACGAAGGGCAAGGGGTTCTCCGCCTTCATCACCAGGCCGCGCCAGACCAGGCTGCGCGTCAGCCGCGGCTCTCTCGAATCGTCATTGACTTTGATGGTTCGGGATGCGTGCACCATGCGCTGACTCCCTCAGTTTCGCTGCGCCTTGCCGGCAGGTTTCACCGGCGCGTGACCTCAAACGGCTTGAACTCAACGCGAGCTCCCTGGCCGAACAGAGTCCGCTCATAACGCGGATCTAGACCGGGGATGCCGGCGCGATCTCCCGCCCGTTCGCGATCGTTCTTAAGGTCGCCGAATAACGTGAACAACCCGCCGCCGATCTTGATGCTGTCGACCTTCACGATTGGCCCCCGCTCGCCGGGCGGCGCTCCAACCGTTCCGCGTTCGGCGACGATCTTACCGTCGACCAGCCATTGAACTCTGTCGTGCACCCGATCGTAGCTCATGGCGTAATGGTGCCATTGGCCCTGTTTGGTTGGCGTGTCGATCGGGATCAACTCCGTGAATGCGGGGTAGGGATTGTCATTGTTAACGCCGAACGGTAGCCGCTCATAGAGCGGCACAATCCGGGTGCCGCTGACGAAGAAATCGAAGACCATCCAGGTCTTCAAGTCGATGGTATTGAGCGCGCCGCAGCCGAGGCGTACATCGCCGGGATCGGCGCCGTAGGGATTGCCTGCGGTGCCGAAGGTGGTGACACGCATGTCGGTCGCGACCGAAATGACGCCTCGTTCGCCGGGGGTGAATTCCGCGGTCGAATAGATCAGCGCCTTGACGTTGTCGTGTCCGTCGCTCCGTCCGAGCGTAAAGCGTTTCGCCTCAACGGCGAGCGTTCGTTCCGGGGCTCCGGTGCAGGTGACGACCGTCGCCGGATCCCAAAGCTCGCACGCGGGTACCCGGTGCCGGTACCATTGGTCGCCGGGCCACACACCCGGATTTGCGAAATCGTCATAGATAGTCGCGATCGCCGCGTCAGTCCCGACATTCATTTAGATGCCCCGCCAGTTAAACTCGCAACACGATCCGGCGCAGATGAGGCGTTCGATAGCGACCGAGCTTGCCGCCGACAATATCCGCGCGAACTCCATCCTGGCCGGCTTCACCGCCAACAAAAGCGTCCTCAATCATCCCGCCATGATGGAGAAGATCCGGCCTCATACGATCAACGCGCGAATGATCAAACGCGACACGACGCCTGACGAGCTCTGTGGTACCGCTGTCTTTCTCGCCTCTGCCGCCAGCGCATTCATTACCGGTCAGGCGATCAAGGTCGATGGCGGCGCGATCACTTACCAGCTTTGGCTCGGCAGGATTACGCTTCGTAATTATGGACGAAATCCTCGGGCACATTGGGCCCCCAGGCGTAGAACGAATCCTCAGGCGGGTGATCGCCGCCTTTCCAATCGCAAGTCGCCGAAATGTAGTCGATGTCAGCGGCGTATTCACTGAAGCTGCCCCACGGGTCCTGGACATAGTGGAAGTAATTCGACCCGAGCACGTGCCGTCCCAGGCCCCAGCCTTTGCTAAAGCCCTTATCGAGCATGTGCATTGCGCCGGCGCCGATCTCGTCGACGGAGCCGACATCCCAGCTGAAGTGATGATGGCCGGGCGCATCCGAGTGCGCAAACGCGATCATGTGATGGTCGCTGCCGTGGATGCCGTGCAGAAAGGCAACTTTGTCGCCGGAATAGTCAGACAAACGCATACCCAGGACGCGCGTGTAGAACTCGATCGCTCTGGGTACGTCGGGCGTGAACAAGAGCACGTGCGTAAGCCGGCGCGGTCGCGTGCGCGGCATCGTGCTGCGGAACGGCGCTCCGCGCTGATCGGCGGCTATCGACATTTGGGAGAAGCTGGTTTTCTCGTTTGGAGATGACTTTTCCGCAACTTTGATTTCGAGCAGATTGCCGTCGTAGTCACGAAACCACAATCCATTCGAGTCTGTGCCCTGCGGCCGATCGAGGCGCTTCACTCTCAAGGCCTGCAGATGCTTGGAAAATCCGTCGATGTCGTCCTCGAATGCTCCGAACGACATGTGGCTGAACTTCTTGCGTGGTCCTTCGCCGATCGTCCCCCACGTGTGGGGATGCCCGAACGTGTTGAGAGTCAGCAGGTTTCCCTTCGCGCCAACATCGAGGCCGAATTCGCCGAAGAAGCTTTGCGCGACCGCGATATCGGGAACGACAAAGTGGAAATGATCGACGGAATGAATCCCGAGTTCGCCGGGCCGGCGGGTCGCGCCGATAAATCCCTGCATCGCGGTCATCGCATCTCCTCCATTGCAGGCCACCCCTGAGCATCGCCTGTCTATCTGGTATTATCGATATTTAATTCGCTAAAGAAAATTTTTGTCAAGCAAAAATATTTTTTTATTGACTTTGTACTCTTTGCCCTTCAGCCTGTCCCGATGATGAACAGGGTGGCGAGCGTAGACCAAACTGTGACGCAGGCGGACCAAGCCTACGATGCCTTGTTGGCCGAAATCCTCGACGGCCGCCTTGCACCGGGCGCCAAGATCACAATCAGCGAAGTCGCCGTCCGGTTGGGCTTCAGCCCTGGCTCGGTGCGCGAGGCTTTGTCGCGTCTGGCGGCGGAAAAGTGGGCGGTAGCGACCGCGCAAAAGGGCTATTCGGTCGCGCCGATTTCGATTGAAGAGCTCGAGGACTTGACGCGGACGCGGATCGTTATGGAGCAGCTCTGCTTGCGCTCGGCAATCGCGCACGGCGACGTCGAATGGGAGAGCTCCATCGTCGCTGCTTACCACCGGCTGCATCGGATCCCGGCGGTGGTTCCGGAGCACCCTTCGCGGGTCAACGAGGCCTGGTCGGCCGCCCACATGACATTTCATGCGGCGCTCACCGCGGGATGCGACAGTCCGTGGATGCTGACGCTGCGCGCGATGCTCTATGCGCAGAGCGAGCGCTATCGGCATCTGTCGGTCGCGCTCGCGCGCGAAAATCGGGATGTCGACACCGAGCACAAGAATATTCTCGACGCCTGCATCGCTCGCCAGGCTGATTGCGCTTGCGAACTGATTGAGCAGCACCTCACAAGGACGCTGGAAATTTTGGTGACGTCCCCGCGGTTGCGCGACGGTCCGCATGATCTCAATGCGATCGCCGCGCAACGGCGGATGTGAAGGTACCTCACACAAGATCAATAGCTAAAAGTTTGGGAGGAGACAGCCAAATGACCAGGACCGCAAGCGTACACAGCCTGACACCGCCGACGGCACAGGAGCTGGTGGAGAGGGCGCGGGAACTGGCGCCGCTGGTGCGCCGCAATGCCGCCGCTGGCGAGGCCAATCGGCGCGTCGAGGAGGAAACCATCCAAGCGGCAAAGAAAGCCGGCTTGATGAAGATATGCACGCCGAAGCGCTACGGCGGCTGGGAGATGAATACGCGGGCGATGCTTGACGTGAGCGCCGTGGTCGCCGAGGCCGATGGTGGATCGGCGTGGGTCGTGAACCTCAACAATATCTGCTGTTGGTTGACCAGCTTATTTCCCGTCAAGGCGCAGGACGAAGTATTTGGCGCCGACCCGGACGCCTGCGTGTCCGGCGTGCTCAACCCGACGGCGACGGCGAAGAAAGTGGCTGGCGGATTCCGCATTACCGGCACGTGGCATTACAATTCAGGCGGCTGGCACGCGCAATGGGCCGTGCTTGGCATGCCGATCGTCAACGACGCGGGCGAGCCGATCGACCAGGGGCTGGCGCTAATTCCGATGAGCGATCTGGAGCGCGTCGATACCTGGTTTGTAGCCGGTATGAGATCGAGCGGCAGCATTTGCCTTAAGGCAAACGACGTTTTCATTCCTGATCATCGAATTCTGTCGGTGCCGCGCGCGATTGAAGGCGATTATCCTACGGAAATGCGCAACCAGGAGGCATTCTATCGATCGGCGTTCGTTCCGATCCTGGCGATTATCCTGGTCGGGCCGATCCTCGGATTGGGACGCGCAGCGCTGGAATTCGTTCGACAAAAGGCTGGATCGCGGACGATCGCTTATACTTTCTTCGATAAACAGACTTCGTCGGTCGGATTCCAACTACAGATCGCCGAAGCCGCGATGATGATCGATACCGCGCACCTGCACGCCTACCGGGCCGCCGACGACGTCGATAATGCCGCCGCGCGCGGCGTCTATCCCGACATGCTCACGCGCGCCAGGGTGCGGGCCGACACCGGCTACGTCGTCGAGAAAATCACCCACGCCATCGACAAGCTGATGTTCGCGCATGGGTCCGCCGGCTTTGCGGAAGCAAGCCCGCTCCAACGCATTTGGCGCGACGCGGCGGTGGCTTCGCGGCATGCTGTCGTATTGCCGCCGGTCGGCTATGAACTCTACGGCAAGGCGTTACTCGGCGTAGAAAACAACGTCACGCCGCTGATCTGAGCGGTCATCCAGCGGATGGCATGATAGAAGCCGGCGCCCCGGGTGGCCGCGGGGCCCGTCGGGCGACTGCGCGGCCGTGGAACATCATGGCAGGTGGTCCACATCCCGGGTCATTCTGCCCTGTATCCCGGGCGAGGTCCGGTGTAGTAGCATCGGGTCATAGCCCGTTACGCCCACGTTTGCGATGATGGGTCTTAAATGTGGAGCCAGCCAAACTCAAAGTGGGCGGCGCCATTGAACCAGGGAGGGAATGCATATGCTTAGCGAGTGGGAACTAAAAGGTAAGCGGGCGGAAAAGGTCGACAAGCAGCGCCGCACGCTGCTCAAGCTCGCCGCAGCGGGCGGCGCCAGCGCCATCGCCTCGCCTTGGACTTTTCAATCGTCACGCGCGGCGGGGCGCACCATCAAAATCGGCATGGTCAGTCCGCAGACCGGACCGATTGCCGCCTTCGGGGAGGCCGATCAATGGGTGCTTGCCGAGGCCAAGAAGGTCTTGGCGAATGGCATTACCGTTGCCGGCGAACAGCATCCCGTGGAAATTCTCTACCGCGACAGTCAGTCGAACGCGAACCGGGCATCGGAAGTTACGGCGCAGCTCATCAACCGCGAAAAGGTCGATGTCATGATCGGCTCTTCGACAGGTGACACTGTCGTGCCGGTGGCGGATCAGTGCGAGCTCGCCGGCGTTCCCTGCATCACCGCCGACGATCCTTGGGAAGACTTCTTCTTCGGTCGCAAAGGCAATCCGGCCAAAGGCTTCGAGTGGACCTACCACTTTTTCTGGGGCTTCGGCATGGCCGCCAATTTGTTTGCTGACATGTGGCTGTCATTGCCGACGAACAAAAAAGTGGGCCTCATGCTCACCAACGACCAGGACGGCATCGCCGCCAGCGACAAGGAGCACGGCATGGCGACAACCTTCCGCAAGAAAGGCCTCGATATTGTCGATCTCGGTCTTTATCCGCCGCTCAGCGACGACTTCACCTCCCAGATTGCGCAACTCAAGAGCAACAACTGCGAGACCATCTGCGGAATTTTCAATCCGCCGCAATTTGCGACCTTCTGGACCCAGTGCGCCCAGCAAGGCTACCAACCCAAGATCGCAACGCCGCCGAAGGCGCTCTTGTTCCCCACCGCTGTCGAGGCGTTGGGCGACCGAGGAACAGGCACGTCAACCGAGGTTTGGTGGTCACATCACCATCCGTTCAAGTCGGGCCTGACCGGCCAAACGGCCCAAGAATTCTGCGATGCCTACGAAAAGGCAACAGGAAAGCAGTGGACCCAGCCACTCGGCTTCAAGCACGCAAATATCGAGGTTGCGGTCGACGTGCTCAAGCGCACCAAGAAGCTCGATGCCGTTTCGATACGCGACGCCATCAAGCAAACCGACTATCAGTCGCTGGTCGGTCCCCTCACCTGGAAGGGAGGGCCCACCAATCCGGTACCGAATGTGTGCACGACGCCGCTTGTCGGCGGCCAATGGAAAAAGGGTACCAAGTTCAAGTACGACCTGAACATCGTCTATAACAAGACCGCACCGAACATCCCACTCGACAGCCCGTTCGAGCCGATTAAGTATTCCTGAGTTGCTCGCCAGCGAGTTAATAGACTGCCGCCGCGCTTTATGCGCGGCGGCGCTCAATAACAGTTGGTCATGACGGTCCTTCTTGAACTCGACGGTGTGTCCAAGCTCTACGGCGCGCTCAAGGCCGTGGACGCGGTGAACCTCGCGGTTGCTGACGGCGAGGCGCTGGGGGTAATCGGCCCAAACGGCGCGGGCAAGTCCACTATGTTCAATCTGATCACCGGCGACGTTGCGCCGACGCAGGGCCGAGTCCTGTTCGATGGTTCCGACATGACAAGGATGCCGCCGCACGCACGTTCGCGTATGGGTATCGGCCGCTCCTATCAAATACCTCATCCATTCGCGAACATGACGGTATTCGAGAACCTCTTGGTCGGCGCTATCTTCGGCGGCCGCACCAGCGAGCGGGAGAGCTACGAGCGTTGCAGCGATGTGCTCAAAATCACCGGGCTGTACGACAAGGCCAACAAGCCCGCGCGCACGCTCACGCTACTTCAGCGCAAACGTCTCGAGCTTGCGCGCGCATTGGCCATGCAACCGAAGCTTTTGCTGCTCGACGAAATCGCCGGCGGGCTCACCGAGCACGAATGCGGCGAATTGGTCAAAACCATCAAGGAAATCCATGCCAACGGTACGACGATCGTGTGGATCGAGCACATCGTGCACGCATTGGTTTCGGCGACCAGCCGGCTGGTCGTGATGAATTTCGGTCAACTCCTGGCCGAGGGCGAGCCGCGCGACGTCATGGCGAATCCGAGGGTGCGGGAAGTGTACATGGGCATCCCGGTGTCATGACGCTCCTGCAAACCCAGAATCTGTCGGCCTTCTATGGCGACTTCCAGGCGTTGTTCGACGTCAACGTCAGCGTCGAGCAAGGCGAGACAGTTGCGATCATCGGCGCCAACGGCGCCGGCAAGACCACGTTTTTGCGCGCCGTTGCTGGCGCTTTGCAAACTGCACCCCAGATGGTGCTGTTCGACGGTCAGCCGGTGGGCGACAAGACGGCGCACGATATTGTGCGTCTCGGGATTGCCATGGCGCCGGAGGGGCGCCGGCTGTTTCCAAGCCTTTCGGTGGAGGAAAATTTGCTGCTCGGCGGTCACAGCAAGCGCCCGGGCCCGTGGAATCTTCAGCGCGTCTATGATCTGTTTCCGAGGTTGCGGGAATTGCGTCATCTTCCGGCGACAGACTTGTCGGGCGGACAACAGCAGATGACCACAGTCGGCCGGGCGCTGATGTCCAACCCGCGACTTCTGCTGTGCGATGAACTGTCGCTGGGATTGGCGCCGGTTATCATCCGCGACATCTACGATTGCCTCGGAAAAATCACGGCCGAAGGCACAACCGTCGTGCTCGTAGAGCAGGACGTCAATCGGGCGCTGGACGCCTCGGTGCGTTTCTATTGTTTTCAGGAGGGCCGGCTCGCATTGACCGCGCCGACCAAGGGCTTCGACCGTGCGGCTATTAGCGCAGCGTACTTCGGAATGTAGGGCGGTAGACGCAATGGAATGGCTCAACACTTTCATCCAGGGCAGCCTGCTCGGCGGAATCTATGCCCTGTTCGCGATCGGCCTGTCGCTATCTTTCGGCATCATGCGGCTAGTCAATATCGCGCACGGCGATCTTATCGTGCTCTCGGCCTACGTCGCCATGGTCATCGGCCAGGGCACCGGGCTCGATCCGATCTCCTGCCTCGTTATTGTCGTGCCGTTGATGTTCGCGCTCGGCTACGCGCTGCAACGCGGACTGTTGAACCAAACGTTGAGCGGTGGACTCCTGCCGCCACTTCTCGTGACGTTTGGCATTTCGATCATCATCCAAAACGGGCTGCTGCAGGTATTTGGCGCCTACACACATCGGCTCCAGGAGGGCGCGATTGAAACCGCGAGTCTGCAGTTTCCCGGCGGCATTTTGATTGGCGTCTATCCCTTAGTCGTTTTCGGCGTCGCCCTGCTTGCGCTCGGCAGTCTGCAGCTACTGTTTTATCATACTGGGCTTGGCCGCGCCTTCCGTGCCGTTTCAGATGACGCCGACACCGCCGAGCTGATGGGGGTCGATAATCGAAAGCTCTACGCAGTTGCACTCGGCATCGCGATGATCTTCACCGCGATCGCAGGCGTGTTGTTTGCAATCCGAACGAACTTCGATCCCGCAGCTGGTCCGATCCGGCTGATATTGGCATTCGAGGCCGTCATCATCGGCGGCCTTGGCAGCATGTGGGGTACGTTGATCGGCGGCATGGTGCTCGGTATCGCTCAGGCCGTCGGCTCCGCGGTGTCGCCGACGTGGCAAATTCTCGCTGGTCACATCGCTTTTCTGATCATCCTGATCGTTCGACCCAGCGGGCTGTTCCCGCGTACGAGGGACTGAGATGGAGACGGTTCGGGTCGAGCGCGGAACCAGGGCCAGTCGCATCTTCGCGCTCGTGGCAGTGATCGCTCTGGCGGCGCTGGTCGCATTACCGTGGTGGGGCGACGCCGGCGACATGCGGCTCATCGCCGAGATGGCCTACTACCTTGCATTGGCGCAACTCTGGAATCTGCTGGCCGGCTATGCCGGTCTCGTTTCCGTGGGCCAGCAGGCCTATGTCGGCCTCGGCGGTTACGTTTTATTCTATTTGACCGGTGCTCTAAGCGTTAATGTTTACGTGGCGCTGCTGCTCGCTGCCCCGTTTGCGGGACTTCTGTCAATACCGGTTTCGATCGCGGTGTTTCGGCTTCGCGGGGCGTATTTTGCGGTCGGTACCTGGGTCGTTTCCGAGGTGTTTGCACTCGCTGCAAGTCTTATCCCCGTGCTGGGCGGCGGCTCTGGCTTATCGCTGACGCCTGACATTATGCGCGAGATCGCGCCTGATCGGGCGGACCGCGATATGATCTTGTATTTAATGTCGCTTGCGACAGCCGTGGTGGTTTTCGCTATCGCCTACCTGCTGCTGCGCTCGCGCCATGGGCTGGCGCTGACGGCGATCCGCGATTCCGAACCGGCTTCGGCCAGTCTCGGCGTTAACACGTTCCGGACGAAATTCATCATCTACATCGTGACCGCCATGTGCACCGCCCTGGTCGGCGGACTGATCTTCCTGCAAAAACTCCGCATTTCGCCGGAGGCCGGCTTCAGCATCAACGACTGGACAGTCGTCGTCATCTTCATGGTCGTGATCGGCGGCATCGGCACCATCGAGGGGCCGTTCATCGGCATGCTGGTTTTCATCGTCCTGCGTGAACTCCTGGCCGATTACGGTTCCTATTATTTGATCCTGATGGGAGCGATCGCGATCGTGGTCATGCTCAGGGCGCCGTCGGGGATCTGGGGCTGGGTCAGTAATCGTTTCAATATCCAGCTGTTTCCCGTCGGCCGGCGGCTGGCGCTCGTCGACTGGTTGCGCTGACGGCGCGGACGCTCTTATCCCTGTGCGCGGGCGCCGCGGCGGGCGCTAAGTTCCACGGCGCGGTCGGGAATACTGAGGCGGAGCGTCGCTCCGATTGTGCCTTCGACGAGGCGAATCTCGCCGCCATGGGCCCGTACAAGCTCGGCAGCGATGGCAAGGCCAAGACCCGTTCCGCCGGGGCGGGTCGAGCCCTGGAAAGCCTCGAACAAATGCGCCTGCGCCTTCTCGGAAAAGCCCGGCCCGGTATCGGACACCTCGATCACCACTACCGCGCCTTCGCGCCGGCCGGTGATGCGGATCTGGTCGCGGCCCGGATCGCGCGCCGCGCGGCTTTCCAGCGCCTGCATTGCATTGCGCGAGAGATTGAGCAGGATGCGGAAAAGTTGCTCGTAATCGGCCTCGACCACGAGCCCGCGCTCGACCGCACTGATCCAGCGAATTGATCCGTCGGGCGGAAGCCCAAGCGTCTCGTGCACCTCTTCGACCAATGGTTCGAGCGGGATCGGCTTTCTTTCCGGCGGAGGCTCTTGCAAGCGTCCATAGGACAGCGTCGATTGACAGAAGGCGATGGCACGTTCCAGCGCGCGCATGAGCTTCGGGGCAAAACGCTGCACGTTGGGATCGGGCAAAGCGAGCAGCCGGTCGGAAATGAGCTGCGCCGAGCCGAGCAGGTTGCGCAAATCGTGGTTGATCTTGGACACTGCAAGGCCGAGCGCCGCAAGCCGGCTCTTTTGCTGGAGCATCGAGGCGAGTTCGGTCTGCATTGTCGCCAGCTCGCGTTCGGCGATGCCGATCTCGTCGGCTCGCCCCGACGGCATGATAATGCGGTCTGCATTCTCCGGGTCGGCGCGGAAAGCCGTCATATTGGCGGTGACGCGGCGCATCGGGCGTACGAACAGATAATGCAGGGTCAAATAAACCATCGCCGCCGTGATGCCGGAAATGAGCAGCGAGATCAGCAACAGGTCCACCGAGTACCGCAGCATGGCCTTGCGCAACGGCGGCTCGTCCAGGATGATTTCGATGTAGTCGCCGCCCATGGGCGCGCGCCCGATGACGCGCATCACGCCTTTCTTGTTGTTGAGCATCATCATGAACGAATCGACGATCGAATCGAAAGTGTAGACGTTGCGCATATCGAAGTCGTCGGCGATCGGCGGTGGAGCGTCGCCGACCGCGAGCAGGCGGCGCTGCGTTCCCATTTTCATGGCAACGGCGCGCGCGCCGATCGAGTCGAGGATTTGCTTGGCCAGGCTATCGGGCACCATGCCGTTCGGCGCTGCGTCAAGCACCAAGGCTGCGGTATAGGCGCTGGCAAGCCGGTCATTGAGCCACATCGAGCGGTAAATGGCGATCGACGGCACATAGATCAGGACTTCCGCGATCATCACGAACAGGATCGTGAAGACGAGGAGCTTTCCTGAAAGTCCAAGGCGTGCGGTACGCACCGGCTCCGGCCGTGCCACTGGTTCATCGCTCATCTGCTAAAGCCTAACTGCATCAGGCGATCAACGCCAACGATGCAACCATCCCATGATGCGACGCGTTCCGAGCGTCGTCAAACCCTGGGTGAAATAGGTGATTGCGGCGCGTTTTCGAACCTCGGCAAAGGTCGGATAGGGCACGATCATGCTCGCCAGCGCCCGGATATTCAGTTTTTCGCTGATAGCCAGCGTCCATGGGGCGATGGATTCGGCGGCGTTCGAGCCGACGATTGTGACGCCCAGAATTTCACCATTGCAATCGGTCACCACCTTGATGTGACCTTCGGTCGCGCGTTCGACCTGTGCACGGTCGTTCTCGCGATAAGGCCACCGCATCAAAGCCTGGGCGGGAACGCTGCCGCGAGTGAGGCTCTCGCTCCCCATGGGGCCTTTTTCGATTAGCATCGACGAAAAATCGAAAGTGGCCGCCGCGGCGGCGACGGGTAGTCCGCCGGGTCCGGCGCCGATCACGCAAATCTCCGGCCTGAGTTCTCTATTATCGTGCGACATCAGCCCGCCGAACTCACCGCAATTTAGACAAATCCTGGCGAAGGGTATTCGCGCTTGCGCATGACGCGGAATTCTTGATGAGAAATATTAAAGGGTGAAGTCTTGAACGGCGAGGGCTTGAACGTCGGGTCTTCGTCCTGTCACACATGTATACTCGGGGCCAATCGGCAAGCCGTTGCAAGGCCATCGGCGCCGAGCGCATCGCATTGACGAGCCGGGAGGGCTCCCGTATAAGCCGCGCCAAATGCGCGCTCACGCGCTGAGAATTCGTGCCTAACCGATAAGCGGCTGCATCCATGCGGGTCTTGGGTGCAGCGGAGATAATCCCGTGAAACGAACTTACCAGCCGAGCAAATTGGTGCGCAAACGCCGGCATGGTTTTCGCGCACGTATGGCGACCAAGGGCGGCCGCAAGGTCGTCGCGGCGCGGCGCACACGCGGGCGCAAGCGTCTCAGTGCGTGAGCGCAACGCCTGTCCCGCCGTCGTCGAGCGGCTGAGGCGCCGCAGTGATTTTCGGGCCGCGGCGAACGGTGCGCGGGTTTCAGGCCGAGCCTTCGTGGTGCAGGCGCGGCGACGCAGCGACGACGGGGCGATCCGCATCGGATTTACCGTGTCGCGACAAGTGGGCAATGCCGTAGAGCGTAATCGCGTGCGACGCCGATTGCGGGAGATCGTGAGACTGTCGGCCGCAGCGGGCACCGCCCAATTGAGCCCCGGCCATGACTATGTGTTGATCGGCCGGCGGACCGCACTCGCGGCCCCGTTCGGCGAGATGTTGCGGGAACTCGATGCGGCGCTCGTCCGAATTCATGCCTCCGGGAACAAGGGAACTGGTAGCGTCGGGCGCGACCCCCTACATGAAGCAGGTTCGCCGTTCCGGTCACAAAAACCGCGCCGTAAAAAGCCTCTGAAGTCGCCCAAGCCCTGCCGCAAGAGCGCTGAATGATCGAGCACAAGAACACCATCCTTGCCATCGTGCTGTCGCTCATTGTCGTGGTCGGCTGGCAATATTTCATTGGTTATCCGCAGATGGAAAAGCAGCGCCGCGAGGCGGAGCTCAAACATCAGGAGCAGTCGCAGCTGCATCCCGGGACCCAGCCCGGCGCAGTGCAGTCGACGACGCCGGCGCCGCTATCCGGCGCTCCGGCAGTGCCCGGCTCGCCCGCCGGTTCGGGTCAGCAGGTCGAGCACGCGCGCGAAGCAGTGATCGCGGCGTCCCCACACGTCGCCATCAGCACGCCACGGCTTAACGGCAGCATCGATCTGAAAGGCGCGCGCATCGATAATCTTTCGCTCGAGCAATATCGGGAGACGATCGATCCAAATTCGCCGGCCATCGTCCTGCTCTCTCCGTCGGGAGCGCCCGAGGCCTATTACGCGGAATTCGGCTGGGTGCCCGCGTCCGGCACCACCGAGAAGATGCCGGGTCCGGACACGGTCTGGACGCAGGACCGCAGCGGTGCCCTCGGGGTCGATCATCCGATTACGCTCACTTACGACAATGGCGCCGGACTGACCTTCCGCCGCACCATCGCGGTCGACGACCATTATCTGTTCACCATCAAGGACGAGGTGCAGAACCGAAGTGCCAATCCGGTGACGCTGTTTCCTTACGCGCTGATTTCGCGCCACGGCACACCGAAGACGCTCGGTTACTACATCCTGCACGAGGGCCTGATCGGCGTTATGGGCGATCAGGGCGAACAAACGGAAGCCTACAAGAAGATCGAGGAGAAGAAAGAGGAGCACTGGGACGTCACCGACGCCTGGCTCGGGTTCACCGACAAATACTGGGCGACGGCTTTGTTGCCCGACACCGACGCCAAGGTGCACGCCCGCTTTTCCGCCGGCGAAGCCGGCAATCAGAAGACCTACCAGACCGACTACCTGCTCGAACCGAAGACCATCGCGCCGGGTGCGACCGGCTCGGTCAACGCGCGGCTGTTCGCCGGTGCCAAGGAAGTCTCGGTGGTCGGCGTCAATTTCCCATTCGCGTCCGCCGGCGGCTACAATCAGGCGCTCCATCTCAACCATTTCGATCTGTTGATTGATTGGGGCTGGTTCTACTTCATCACCAAACCGATGTTCCTCGCCATCGACTTCTTCTTCCATCTGGTCGGCAATTTCGGCGTCGCCATCCTGATCGTCACCGTGCTGGTCAAGCTCCTGTTCTTCCCGCTCGCCAACAAATCCTATGCCTCGATGGCGAAGATGAAGGCGGTGCAGCCGGAAATGGCGATGATCCGCGAACGTTACGCCGACGACAAGATGAAACAGCAGCAGGCGATGATGGAGCTGTACAAAAAGGAGAAGATCAATCCGATCGCCGGCTGCCTGCCGATCGCGATTCAGATTCCGGTGTTCTTCTCGCTCTACAAGGTGCTGTTCATCACCATCGAAATGCGCCATGCGCCGTTCTACGGCTGGATCAAGGATCTGTCGGCACCGGACCCCACCAACATCTTCACCCTGTTCGGGCTGATCCCATTCGATCCGACGGTGCTGCCGCTCGTCGGCGGATTCCTTCACCTCGGCATTTGGCCGGTGATCATGGGCATCACCATGTGGGTGCAGATGAAGCTCAATCCGCCGCCGCCGGATCCGACGCAGCAGATGATCTTCAACTGGATGCCGCTTATTTTCACATTCATGTTGGGAACCTTCCCGGCCGGTCTGGTGATCTATTGGGCCTGGAACAACACGCTCTCGGTGCTACAGCAGAGCGCGATCATGCATAAGCACGGCGCCAAGATCGAACTGTTCGATAACCTCAAACGCACCTTCATCAAGCCAAAGCCGAAGCAGCCGGCAGAGTAGAACTTGCTCCCAGCCGCGGCGCTTGCTCAGCGCCTCACCCGCTCACCCGTACCAGCGCCTTGCCGAAGTTCTTTCCTTGCAGCAGGCCGATGAAGGCGGCCGGCGCATTCTCAAGGCCGTCCGTTACGTCCTCACGGTAACGGATGCGCCCATCGGCGATGCCGGCGCCGACGGTTTTGAGGAATTCGGCAAAATGCTCCGCGGCGAATTCGTAATTGATGAAGCCGCGCAGTGTGAGGCTCTTGGTCAGAATCTCGCGCATGGTTGCGGGCAGGAGATTCGGTCCACTCGCCGCGCCGGCGGCGCTGTATTGGGAGATCAGTCCGCAGACCGGCACGCGCGCAAACGTATTGAGCAGCGGCAGCACCGCCTGCCAAACCGCACCTCCGACATTCTCGAAATAGACATCGATCCCTTTCGGGCAGGCCGCCGCAAGCTTTTCCGGAAGGTCGGGCGCACGGTGGTCGAGGCAGGCGTCGAAGCGCAAGTCGTCGACGACATAACGGCATTTGTCGGTGCCGCCGGCAATGCCGACGGCTTTGGCGCCGGCCAACTTGGCAAATTGCCCGACCAGCGAACCCACAGGACCGCTCGCGGCTGCGACGACGACCGTCTCGCCAGCTTTCGGCCTGCCGATGAGGTATAAGCCCGCATAGGCGGTGAAGCCTGGCATGCCGAGTACGCCCAACCCGGTGGTGATCGGAGCGCGTTTCGGGTCGAGCTTGCGCGGCGCCGGTCCATCCCACGCCGCGTGCGTGCGCCAGCCGGTATGTGCCAGCACGATATCGCCGGGGGCATAGCCCGGGCGATCGGACTCAAGCACCTCGCAAACACTCTCCCCCGTCATCGCCTCGCCGATCGCGACCGACCGCGCGTAGGATTTCCGATCGTCCATACGGCCGCGCATGTAGGGATCGAGAGAAAGATAGAGCACCCGCAGCAGCAGACCTCCGTGTGGCAGCGGCCGCATGGGGACCTCCTCCAAACGGAAGTTCTCCGCCGTCGGCAGCCCGGTGGGTCTTGACGCCAGCACAATTTGTTTCACGACCGGCTTACTCATGGCTCTCTCCACAGCGACGCTGTGCGGTCATTCTAGACCATGATCCGATCAGATTGAATCGGATCATGGTCTAAATGATTGATTGGAGCATGATCTTTTCCGAGAACCGGCTTCCATTTTCGGGATCGTGCTCCGGCGCAGGGCGTCGGAGTTGAAGCGGAGTGCTGGAAGGGATTTACGCCGCGCGAACGCGGCTGAAGAAGGTCGCGACCTTCGTTTCCAGGTCGTTGGCGCGCGCGGAGAGACGATCCGTCCATGCGGTGATGTCGCTGACCGCGGCGACACCGCGGGTCACTGCCTCATCGACCGAATTGATCTCGACGGAGGCGCGCGCGGTATGGCCCGCCGCATCGTGGACGCTTTCGGCGATCCCGCGGGTGGTCATGCTCTGCTGCTGCACTGCCGACGCGATGCTGGTCGACACGGTCGTCAATTTGCCGATGGTGCGCGCGATCGAGGAGATTTCTTCAACCGACCGTTTGGTCGCTTCCTGGATGGCGGCCACCTGCTGCGAGATGTCGCCGGTAGCGCGCGACGTCTGATTGGCGAGCGTCTTGACCTCGGCCGCGACCACGGCGAAGCCTTTGCCCGCCTCGCCGGCGCGTGCCGCCTCGATCGTGGCGTTGAGTGCGAGCAGATTGGTCTGCGCAGCGATCGCGGAAATGGTGCCGACCACGGAGCCGATGCGCTCGGCGGCGGCATTCAACGAACCGACCACGTTTTGCGTGCGCTCGGTATCAGCGACGGCGGACTGCGCCATTCCAAGACCGTTGGTCGCCTGTTGGCCGATCTCGTGGATCGACCCGGAGAGTTCTTCCGTCGCCGTCACGGTCGCTTCCATGCGCTGCGCAGTCTCGGCCGACGCTGCCGACGCCGACGCCATGCGGCCGAGCGTATCCTCGGCGACCTGTCGCAGCGTCGAGCCAGTCATCGCCAGCGAAGCGGATGCCTCCTTGATCGCCTGGATGACATCGCCGATTGCACCGTCGAAATCGGCGATCGCCGCGTCGATGGCGCTGCGCCTGGCATGGGCCGCAATTTCCGCGGCCTGCCGATGCAGCGTCATGGCGTTGGCGACATCGAAATTGATCACTTGCGCGACGATCTTGCCGCGCTCGGCGAGGCGGGCGGAAGAAAAGCGATGTTTGCGTGCGAGTATGTCGAGCGCTGCGCGGATCATGAAACTCCCGGCAGTACTGCGGATCCGGGCGTCCAGTCCGATCGCGGCCTCCTGCTGCACTGTTTGCCTGCACGATTCGGCATAGCGTTCATCCAGCTCGCCGCCAAGCAGGGCCTGGAAATGTGCCACTTCCAGTTTTTTGATCAGGTCTTTGTTCTGAGCGACGGCGCCGCCAATGCCGGGCAGTTGCATGACCGCGACGACCACTTCGTCGATTACGCTGTCGAGATGCGGCGCCATTGTGGGCCAGATCGCGGCCAGAAGGGATCGCGTTTGGTCGTTGATCCGATAGAGCGCGAGGCGAGCTTGAAAGGCCGGAACTGAATCGAACGGCGCCATAGCAGCAAATCGAGTTCCCGGTGCAACGCGACATGTTGGCCGACAATGGTTGCTTGAGTGTGAACCGAAGAGGAGTGGAGACAAAAACGGGAGGCTGGAAGCCTCCCGTTGCCGCGTTTTCTGGTAATCGAGACCTAGTCTAGCTCCTGCCAATCACGTCAACTTTGACCCGCGCGAGGCCGGAAAAGCCCAGCGCTTGGGCCGCGGCCGGTGTCACGTCGATGATGCGCCCGCCCACGAACGGCCCGCGATCGTTGATGCGCACGACGACCGATCGGCCGGTCTGCCGATTGGTTACCAGCACTCTTGTGCCGAACGGCAGGGTGCGGTGGGCGGCGGTCAAGCCCGACGCCACCGCGCGTTCGCCGTTGGCGGTGCGTCCGCCGGAATAAATGGATGCAACGCCCTCTTGTGCCGATGCGGTCATCGGTACAGCGACAGTAGAAGCGATAAAAATACAAGCAAGCATAAGCTTAGAAAGGCTATTACAAGCCATGATCAGCCTTTTTCGTTGTTGAGGGGAATGATGAATCGGTCCAGTCAGATTTGAACCGGGCCGGTCTCATGATGGTATATTGTGGAAATTGTGCGGCGCACACGCCAAAAATTGTTCAACCGGGGCGCGCTATCGGGAACTTTTCTTGGAAATACTTGTGATTAAACGATTTATAGCCTGGGTGGTTGCAATCGGGCCGCTATTGCATGCGTTTGCCCGTCCGGGCCGGCGGTAAGCCCGACCGGCGGGTAGGCCGTGACGAGAACGATTTGACCTATTCGGCCGCGACGGCGGTCGGCAGCACGTGATCCTTGAACTGATCACGCAACACGGTTTTTTGGATCTTGCCGGTCGCAGTGTGTGGAATCGCGCTGACAAAGATAACGTCGTCGGGCATCCACCATTTGGCGACCTTGCCTTCCAGAAAGCTGAGGATCTCTTCCTTGGTTGCCGATTGTCCCTCTTTGAGGACAATCACCATCAGTGGCCGTTCGTCCCATTTAGGGTGACGCACGCCGATGACCGCCGCTTCGGCAACTTTGGGGTAGCCGATGGCGAGGTTCTCCAGATCGATCGAGGAAATCCATTCGCCGCCGGATTTGATCACGTCCTTCGACCGGTCGGTGATCTGCATGTAGCCGTTAGGATCCATGGTGCCGACATCGCCGGTATCGAAAAATCCGTCGTCATCGAGGATGTCGATATTTTCCTTGAAGTAGGCCTTAGCCACGGCAAACCCGCGCACCTTGATGCGGCCGAAGGTCTTGCCGTTCCATGGCACGTGTTTGTTGGAATCGTCGGTGATCTTCATCTCGACGCCGAACGGCGTGTAGCCCTGCTTTTGCTTCACATCGAGGATTGCCTCGAACGACAGCCCGGCATGCTCGGGCTTGAGCGTGCCGACGGTACCGAGCGGGCTCATCTCGGTCATGCCCCAGGCGTGGAAGACTTCGACGCCATAATCCTCCCAGAACGTCTTGATCATGGCGCGCGGTACCGCGGAGCCGCCGATCACCACGCGCCTGAGATCGGGGAGCTTGCCGCCGATTTTTTCCAGATATTGCAGCAGCAATAACCATACCGTCGGCACAGCGGCACTGCACGTGACCTTGTATTCGGTAAGCAACTCGTACACGGACGGGCCATCGAGCTTGGCACCCGGCATGACCAGCGAGCAACCGGCCATCGGCGCGCTGTAAGCGAGGCCCCAGCCATTGGCGTGGAACAACGGCACAATCGGCAGCACGATGTCGCGGGAGGAAATGCCGAACGCGTCCGGCTGCAACGCCAGCATGGTGTGTAGCACGTTCGAGCGGTGCGAGTAGAGCACGCCCTTGGGATTGCCGGTCGTGCCCGAAGTGTAGCACATGCCGGCGGCAGTATTTTCGTCGAACGATTTCCAGGCGAAATCGCCGTCGGCTTCGGCGAGCCATTCCTCATAGGCAACGGCGTTGCGCAGCGACGTCGCCGGCATATGCGCCGCGTCGGTAAACACGATGTAACGCTCGATGCTCGGCAGCTTGTCCGCGATTTTCTCAAGCAGGGGCACGAAGGTGAGGTCGGTCATCATCACGCGATCGCCCGCGTGATTGATGATCCAGACGATCTGTTCGGCAAAAAGCCGTGGATTGACGGTGTGATAGACCGCACCGATCCCCATAATGCCGTACCAGCTTTCCAGGTGCCGCCAGGTGTTCCAGGCCAGCGTCGCCACGCGATCGCCGAGCTTGACGCCGTCGCGATCGAACCGCTGCGCGACGCGCAGCGCGCGGGCGCGGATTTCGGCGTAGTTGGTGTGATGGATCGGTCCTTCGATTGAGCGGGTGATAACCGGGCGCTCGGCGTGGTTGATCGCGGCGTGATCGATGATCCGATGGCACAGAAGCGGCCAATCCTGCATGAGCCCGAGCATGGAATTCCTCCAGGAAGTGTTGCTCTATCTTTGTTTTTGCTTCGTTGCGCCGAAGCCGGGGCAGGCCAAGGCGTGCATTCCAATGTAGCCGGGTGCCGACACGATGAAAATGCCGGACTGCGCGAAATTGGGTCTAGTGCCCCGATTCCGAAGTTCGCAAGTGTTTGTCGAACTTCTGGTGCGAACTTCGGAATCAAAGGGAAACTAGCAAATTTATGATTCTAGTGTGGCGGATTTGAAGTTCCCACGCGAGTTTTGCCGTAGGATCTTAGGAAACTTCAAATCCGCCACACTAGCGCTAATCGGCCCTTGAACGGCAGCACGCGGCCCGCTTAAACCTGATCCTCCGCCTCGTTAGCCCGCGGCGATTTGGGGCCGCCATTGGGGTCGTCGGATTGACCGACGTGGAAGTTGCAACGGCGTGGCGCGCGCCTGTGCGTGCCACCGCTTGCGCGCGATTCTCGACCGTGCTCAGCCCCTGCTTCGACGGCAATCACGAGGAGCATGTCCACGTCGATCTCGCCGAACGCCACGCCGGATACGAAACATGCGAGTGGCAGGTGCGTGAGCCGGTCAAGCTGGCGAAGACGACCGCGCCGCAAGAAGGCGAACCGCAGGCTGCCTAACAGGCGGCCGCCTTGCCGCTGCCGCGCCGGCGTCCCGTGGCGGTCGAACGACGCACAGCCGCCTTCCAGGAAAACGCGGTTGCAGCCCGCGCCGCAGCTCTGAATTGGGATTTCGGCGTGATGGCCCGCGATCGTCGTCCGAAATCGCGGGTGAAATTACTTGCCGATCATTACATCGGAAGCCTTGACGACAGCCCACGCCGCATCGCCTTTTTGCAACGCGAGATCGGCTACCGCCTCGTTGGTGATCGACGCCGTGATGACGACGCCCTGACCAACCTCAATACGCACGTGCGAAGTGGTGGCACCCTTCGTCACGTCCACGATTTTGCCTTTTAGCTGATTGCGTGCGCTAAGCTTCATCTTCTCGCTCCTTGAAACACACTGGTGAATGATATTCTGACGCGTACAATATTCGCGGCAGCGACCTACGGAAAGATGTGCCGTCCACTTTCTCCGGTGCCACCCGCTGCGCGACAGGGCCGTTCACGGTCGGTGATTAACCATCGCGACCCGCCAGCCGGAGCCTTGCTTGCTTTGATAGTGATCGAGGCGGGTCAGCGAACAATTGTCGATCATGAAGGCGAAGCCGCCGCGGGGCGGCAGACCGAGCGCGATGGTGATCGCGGCGCGGATCGTTCCGCCATGCGCCACGGCGACAATATCGCGGCCTTGGTGCGCCTGCGTCACTCGCGCAATGGCGGCACCGACGCGCGTGAGCAGGTCGACGAAGCTTTCACCATTCGGCGCGCGCTCGTCGGCAGTCGCGTACCAGAACGAATCCGGGTCCTGCTTGCGGCCCATGAGAAAGGTCTGGCGATCGAGCCCCTGCCAATCCCCGAGATGTTGCTCGGCAAAGTCCTTGTCTTGCTGAAATTCAGGCGGCGCACCGAAATCCCCCGCGACGAGGATCGCCTTCGCCGTTTGATGTGTTCGCGCAAGATGGCTCGTAACCCAAACTGCCTTTCGCGGCAAAAGCGCCGCGAGACTTGAAAAGACGCGGCCGTCGCTGCAATCGCAGGGCAGGTCCGTTTGGCCATAAATCCGGCCCTCGTCCACGTGAACCGGGGCGTGGCGTATCCACCACCAGCGCGTGCGCACGAAGCTGTCCTTGGCGGCCTTGCTGGCTACGATGTGATCTAATGTCGCGGTTTCAGACAAATTTTCCTCCTCAGCCTCCGATTTGCAGGCCTTGAATAAGGGACTGCCATGCCTCGGTTCAAGCGCAAACGAGACCGCCGTTGTCTTTGCGACGCGGGCGCTATAGCCACAATAGGGCTGCAAATAACAGCCAGGAACGGGCGCAGCACGACCACGGGATTTCAATGCCTCCGCCGCTCAGCAACCTCGCCGCTCGCGACGTCGAAACCTTGGTGCATCCCTACGTCAATCTCGCGAGCTTCCGCGAGACCGGGCCCCTTATCTTCGAACGCGGGCAGGGCGTTTACGTCTATGACACCGATGGCAAGGCCTATATCGAGGGCATGGCTGGGCTCTGGTGCACGGCGCTGGGCTACGGCAACGAGGAATTGGTCGAAGCCGCCGCTGCACAAATGCGCAAGCTCTCCTTCGCGCACCTTTTCACCGGTAAGAGCCACGATCCGGCGATCGAGTTAGCCGAAAAGCTCAAAGAGATCGCGCCGGTGCCGATCTCGAAAGTATTCTTCTGCAATTCGGGATCGGAAGCTAACGATACTCAGGTCAAGCTTCTCTGGTATCTCAATAACGCGCGGGGCAAGCCGAGGAAGAAGAAAATCATCAGCCGCGTGAAGGCCTATCACGGCGTCACGGTTGCCGCCGCTTCGCTGACCGGGCTCCCCGGGAATCATCGCGACTTCGACATTCCCTTGCCGGGCTTTCTGCATATCGGCTGCCCCCACCACTACCGCTTCGCGCACGACGGCGAGACCGAAGAGGCGTTCGCCACGCGGCTCGCCGACGAGCTCGAAGCGCTGATCTTGAAAGAAGGACCGGATACCGTCGCGGCGTTCATCGCCGAACCGGTCATGGGCGCGGGCGGCGTCATCGTGCCGCCGAAGACCTATTTCCAAAAAATCATGGCGGTGTGCGCTAGGCACGATCTTTTCGTGATTAGCGATGAAGTAATTTGCGGGTTCGGGCGTCTAGGTACGGTGTTCGGCTGCGAGAAAGTCGGCTTCAAGCCGCAGGCGATCTCCGTCGCCAAGGCGCTTTCATCGGCTTATCTGCCGATTGCTGCGGTCATGATCCCGGAGCTGATGTACGAAGCGCTCTTGGCCGAGAGCAAAAAGATCGGCGTGTTCGGTCACGGGTTCACTTATGGCGGTCACCCGGTGTCCGCCGCGGTTGCGGTGAAGGCAATCGAGATTTACGCGCGCGACCGCATCATCGAGAAAGGCGCCAAACGCGCGCCATTGTTCCAGGCCCGGCTCAAGGCGCTCGGTGATCATCCGCTGGTCGGAGAGGCGCGCGGTCTCGGCCTGATCGGCGGCGTGGAACTCGTCGCCGACAAAGCCAGCAAGCGCTCATTCAATCCGCAGCACGGCGTCGGCGCGACTGCGGTGCGCTTCGCCGAGCGCGAGGGCCTGATCGTGCGTGCGGTGGCGGGCGACGTACTGACATTGTCACCGCCGCTCGTGATCAAAGCACTACAAATCGAAGAGCTGTTTAACCGGCTGACGCGCGCCCTCGACAACACGCTGGATTGGGTGACACGCGAGCGCCTCACGCAGTCGTAATGCAATGAGTTCTCCGCACAGCGAAACGACGCAGATTTGGCGCGAGCGAATGAACGCCCGATTCACATTCCGGGCCTAAGAATCGCGGCATGAGCGAATCCATTTTGGCACGTAGCGCAGGCGAGGCGCCGCCGGCCGCCACGACGCGCGTAACCCGCCGGCGCGTCCTCGCCGGGGCCGCCGGGCTGATCGGCTTTTCCGCAGCAGCGACGGGCGGTTATGCCGCCGCGATCGAGCCGCAAACTCTCGTCGTTACACGTTACGCTCTTAATCCACCGCGCTGGCCGGCGGACCGCAAACTTTCGGTTGCCGTCATCGCCGACCTTCATGCCGGCGGACCGGATATGACGCTGCCCCGCATCCGCCGCGTCGTCGACACTGCCAATGCGCTGAAATCCGACGTCATCGTCCTCTTGGGCGACTACACCGCGACGTACCGCTTCGCGAACGATCCGGTTCCTTGCGCGGCATGGGCCGAGGAACTGGCCCGGCTTGCCGCGCCGTTTGGGCAATGGGCGATACTCGGCAACCATGATTGGTGGCACGACATCGCCGGTGTCCGCCGTGCATTGACGGCCGCGCGCATTCCGCTGCTTGAAAATGACGCGGTGTTGCTCGGAGCCGAGGGACGGCGATTTTGGTTCGCCGGGCTAGGCGATCAACTTGCCCATCGGCTTGGTCATGGCCGCTTTCGCGGCATCGACGATTTGCGAGGGACGCTGGCGCAGGTGGGAACAGACGACCCCGTGGTGCTGCTCGCTCACGAGCCGGACATCTTTCCGCGCGTACCGCCGCGGGTGGCGCTGACGCTTTGCGGCCACACGCATGGCGGCCAAATCCGTCTGCCGTTGATTTGGCCGGCCTTCGTTCCCTCGAAATACGGCGCAAGCTACGCGTATGGCCACGTGATCGAGGACGGCCGGCATCTGATCGTCTCCGGCGGGCTTGGCACGAGCGTCATTCCCGCCCGGCTCGGAGTACCACCCGAAATCGTCCACGTCGTGCTTGGCGCGTGAGCTCGATTAGAAAGAAAAATGGAGCCGACAGTGTCGTCGCCATGGCCATGAGTTGCGTTTTGACTGGCCGAAGTTTTAGTAGGTGCTCGACCCGCCGCCATAGGCCATGCGTGCGCTGAACAGCCCATCGTTGTGATGCGGCGGGAGGACGACGACGATCGTGCCGATCTTGACGTGATTGAAGAGATCGATCGCGTCCTCGTTGGTCATGCGAATGCATCCTGAGGAAACCGCCGAGCCGATATATTCGGGCTGGTTGGTGCCATGGATGCGATAGAGCGTGTCCCTGTTGTTGGAATAAAGATACATCCCGCGCGCGCCCATCGGATTATGCGGACCGCCGGTGACAAAAGCCGGCAGGGGTCCAAGGCGCGTCTGCTCGCTGGGGGTCGGAATCCAGGGTGGCCATTCTTCCATGCGGCCGACCTTGGCGAGGCCACTCCAGGCCTGCGCCTCCTCGCCGACGGCGACGCCGTAGCGTATCGCCTTGCCTTGCGGGAGCACGTAATAGAGGAATTTGTTGTCGCTATCGACAACGACGGTGCCGGGCGCTTCTTTGCGGTGATAGTCGACGATATGCCGACGGTACGTTTCGGAAACTGCCGCTTGGTTGTACGGCAGGTTGGACATCAGGTCTTTGTCTTTTTGCTTCCAGCCGGCATCGCCTGCGGGATCGAGCGTCCCAACGCCGGTCATGTCCTGCACGCAGCCGCCGAGCGCGACCGCAGCAATGAGAAACACTACCGCACGAGTGGCCATAGGTTACCCGCTACTCTTCCGCCCGTCCCAGCCGTGAAGCTGCCCCGAATTTCTTACCGAACTCGTCTTGATCATTCCAGCGCTCCGGGCGCTCGATGCTAAAGTCGTCACTAAGTGTTGCAGGAATGTCGCACTTGTTAACCGGGGATTTACCAAGATTCATGTCAGCTGGGGGATGCGCGCGGAAATGGCAGAAAATGTCACGCCGGCGGACGATTTGTCGCCCAATTCCGCCGCACTGACCGTCTAGGACCAGCACTGTCCACGACAAAGGGAACGGGGTTCAAGAATGCAAGACGTGACCGCCAAATCGGCCAAGAAGATCAGCAATCAACGTAAGCCGCGCAAATCCTCCGACGAGCAAATCGCGCTTCATCTTCGCTACCGGCAAATCGGAATTTCTGCGGTCGCTGCCGCTGCGCGCTATCAAGGCAGCGCTAAAAATCCGCTCGCGACCCGGTCGGACGAGTACAGCGCGGCGATCGCTTGATCGACGTTGCCGCCGGCCGTGCGGCCGGATTGGTGTGACAAAGAGGGGGACGCCAGTCCTCCTTTTTGATTCATACATCCGGCACGATGGTGGTGGCCTCCCTGTTCTGGAAACGGAGCCGCCGGGACGATACGGTCGGTCCATGGCCACTGAGGGCGAATTTTCCAGAGTCGAAATCGACCAGGGACGCCGGCTGTTCGCGGGCGACTGGCACTTTCTGTCGGCGGCAAGCGCGATCGACTCGCTACCGCGGGCGAAGGGGTTGGAGATTGCATTCGCCGGCCGCTCCAATGTCGGCAAATCGAGCCTGATCAATGCTCTCACCGGCCGGCGGGCGCTCGCGCGGACATCGAACACGCCGGGTCGGACCCAGGAGCTGATCTTCTTCGGCAGCTCAAGCCGGCTCGTGTTGGTCGATTTGCCGGGCTATGGCTACGCCGCCACGGCCAAAAGCAAGGTCACGGCCTGGACCCGGCTGATTCACGATTATCTCCACGGCCGCGCGGCGCTTGCGCGCGTCTATGTGCTGATCGACGCCCGTCACGGCCTGAAAACGGTCGACGAGGCCATCCTCGATACGCTCAGCAGGGCGGCGGTCAGCCATGAGATCGTGCTCACCAAAAGCGACCAGGTGAGCGAAGCGGAGCTTGCCAGCCGCGTCGAGGAGGTAAAGGCGGTGGTGCGGAAAAGGCCGGCCGTTTTTCCCGAACTGATCGCCACCTCCGCCCGCAGCGGGGCCCGCATTCCGCAGCTGCGTGCCGCCGTGGCGCGTCTGCTGGCGGAACGCTCGCGCTAACGCATTGTCGTTCCCGTGTCACGCCGCTACATAGACTGCGCCGAACGGACTGCCGCGAACCGGGATGATGCCCTCCATGAGCCAGAGCGACGACGTAAGCCCCGAGGTGCAGGCTCGCATCCTCTCCGAAGCCCTGCCTTACATGCAGCGCTACGACGAAGAGGTCGTCGTCGTGAAGTGTGGCGGGCACGCCATGGGCAACGGGCAGCTCGCGCGCGAGTTCGCTCGCGACATCGTGCTGTTGGAGCAGACCGCGATCAATCCGATCGTGGTGCATGGCGGCGGCCCGCAGATCGAGGCGATGTTGAAGCAAGTCGGCGTCCAGTCGCAATATTCGGCGGGCCTGCGCATTACCGACGAAAAGACGCTGGAAATCGTCGAGATGGTGCTGGCTGGATCGATCAACAAGCAGATGGTCGGCTACATCAACGAGGCAGGCGGCAAAGCCATCGGGCTTTGCGGCAAGGACGGCAACATGGTGATCGCGCGGAAGCTGACGCGCGCCGTCGTCGATCCGGACTCGCATATCGAGAGGGTCGTCGATCTCGGATTTGTCGGCGAGCCGGACAAGGTCGACGTGACCGTGTTGATGCAGATTCTCGGCCGCGAGCTAATTCCGGTGCTGGCGCCGGTCTGCGCGGCGGCGAAAGGCGGGACTTTCAACGTCAATGCCGATACCTTCGCCGGTGCCGTTGCCGGCGCGCTCAAGGCCAAGCGGCTCTTGCTCCTGACCGACGTGCCCGGTGTGCTCGACAAATCGAACACGCTCATCAAACAGCTATCCGCCGACGAGGCGCGCCGCCTGATTGCCGACGGCACTATTTCCGGCGGCATGATACCCAAGGTTGAAACCTGCATCGAGGCGCTGGAGCGCGGCGTCGAAGGCGTCGTTATCCTCGACGGCAAGGTGCCGCACGCCGTGCTGCTTGAACTCTTCACCGAGCTTGGTTCCGGCACGCTCATTCATGGCTAGTGTGGCAAGGCGGGGGCGTGGCTGCGCCGCGCGAGGCGGCGGCGGATTTCGTCGCAAAGCGCGGCGAAACCTGCGCCGAAGTGGCGTGACAGCGTTACTGCCGCGTCGTTGATCGGGCAAAAGGCCAGAGCGCATACGACAGCGATCGGCAATATCGTGATCCCGACGATCCAGCGCTGCGTTTCCGGCGCGAATTCGAGCGAAGCCATGAGGGTGAGACCGCGCGGCGCGAGCGCATAGATGACGGCAGCCTGAACCAAATAGAGCGGGAAGGAGATCCAGCCGAGAAAACCGGACAGGCGGCTCTCAAAAAAGCGGCGCACCGGCGTGTTGAAGACCGCGCCGGCGGTGAGGCAGGTCGCGCCGCCAATATAGACCGGGCCGAACCATGCGCTGGGCAGCAAGATCAACAATAGCCCGGCGACACAAAGCGCAGCGCCGGCGCGGTTCGCCGCCGCCGGGCGCGCGCCATGCAGGAAGAGGTCGGCGATGAGAATTCCCGCGACAAACAGCGCGAGGAAACTCTGCAAGGCCGCCAGCGCCGCAAACAACACGCCGAGGATCAATGTCCGCAGTTGCGACCGTCGCAGCAGTGCGACGACCGCGAACACCAGGAATGAGCCGTAGAGCTCGTAACTCATGGTCCATAGCGGGGGATCGTAGGTCTCGGCGCCTGAATAGGCCACGAACACCTTGAGCAACGAGAAGCTCAGGAGATGCTCCAGGGTCGGTGTGAACGTCAGGAATGCATCGAGCGGCGGAGGCCGATGTGCCGCCGGCGGAATAACACCCGACACAAGCAAAGCATGGGTGATGGCGCAGATCGCGAGGATCGGCAGCGCCAATCGCAGGTAGCGGCCGGATGCGATCCGCGCCAACGCCCTGCCATCACCGCCGTCGAGATAACGGATCGACAGCGAAAATCCGGAGATCACGAAGAAGACGGACACCGCGAGCGTGCCGTTGAGGAAGAAAACCTTGGCCCACAGGATCCGATCGGCCATAAAGCCGTTCGCAGGCAGGCCGTCGATAAAAACATGATGCAAGAGCACGACGACCGCTGCCCAGCCGCGCAGGCCATCAAGAAATCGGAAGCGTTCGGCTTTGCTTTCCACCGTTGCCGGCCGTTGCGTTCGCATGCCGCCGATGGTGGCCGAACGCCGTTAAGGCCTCGAGAAGGGGCATGGTTAATGGCCGGTATGCGATGATCGGCTCCGGTGTAGAGGCGCACAACCCCGCATTTACCAATCCTGCGTAACTGTTCGGCATCGCGGACGTTGCGGAGGCGCGCTTGGATTTCTCGCCGGGCATTTCGTATTTCTTGGGCCAGTTGAGCAAAGCGTTCCTCGCGCCGGGTTCGCACGTCTCGCTGCTGTCGCTATTGTGCGCATTTTTCATCGCGGTCTTCTTCGTGGCTGCGCGGCGCTTGCGCGGGGGCCGGCGCCTTCGGTTGCGGACCTTGCTGCGGGCGCTTTTCCCGAAGCACATCGTCATGAGCCGGTCCACCGTCGCAGACCTCGGTTATTTCTATTTCAACCTTTTCCTATTCGGTATCATCTTCGGTTGGGCGCTGCTGTCGTACGAAGTATTAAGCCACCGCGTTGCCGATCTCCTGACCGCAACATTCGGTCCGCGCCAGCCGACGGCGTTGCCTGCAGCCGTTACCAGGACCGTCATAACCGTCACGCTGTTCCTGGCCTACGAGCTCGGTTATTGGCTCAACCACTATCTCTCACATCGCGTGCCGTTCCTGTGGGAATTCCACAAAGTTCATCACTCGGCGACCGTGCTTACGCCGCTGACGAATTTTCGTGTGCACCCGATCTATATGTGCGTATTCCTCAACATCCTGGCCGTATTCACCGGATTGGCCAGAGGCGTGATCGAATACGCCTTCGGCCAGGCAACGCACCAATACGGCTTGTCCGAGAACAACATCATCCTCGTGTTCTTCATTTATGGTTACGTACACTTGCAGCACACGCAGGTGTGGATCTCTTTCACGGGATGGCTCGGCCGGCTATTCATGAGCCCCGCGCATCATCAGATTCATCACTCGCGCAATCCCGCTCACTTCAACAAGAATCTGGGAAGCTGCCTGGCGCTGTGGGACTGGATGTTTGGTACCTTGTACATTCCCTCGGCGAAGCCGGAGAAGCTCGAATTCGGGGTCGAGCCCGAGCGTAAATACGCGCACACCGTCATGGGCGAGCTGATAGCACCCTTCGGCCGTGCGGCGCTGGCGCTCAAGCAATCGATGGGGAGGCGATCGCCGGCGGTTCCGTTAAGCGCTCCCGAGCAGAAGCGCGCACGAGCATGATCCGGAAATGCAGCCGCCGGTTTTCTGACAAGACCATGCTCGACCAGCCAGCCAAATTCCATTTCGAACGGCGCCAGCATTCCGGGGAATAACATCCACCGGAAAATCCCTTGGATGATTGCGGTGCTGGCCGCTGCCGCGTATGCGTCGAGCGTGATTTCTCCCAGGGCGCCTTCCACTTGACCACCCGCTCCATCTTTCCCGCCGCGCCCGGGATTGCCGCGGCCGTCGTGCTCGGCGTGGCTGACATACTCGTCAAGATCATCGCTGCCGCGCATTGCGACGTGCTCACCATGCTGTCGTTCCGCAGCGTAATAGGCCTCGGCTTCATTGCGGTCTGGCTACGGCTCGGTCCGAAGCCGCCGATCGATGCGCGGGTACGCTGGATATCGCTCGGCATCGGAGTGCTGTTCGCCGTTCTCATTTTTTGCCTGTTCAAGGCCATTGAGCGGAACGACGTGCCGACGGCGGTCCTCACCTATTTCGTCTATCCGTTGCTGACCGGGTTCGCCGCTTCGGCGACCGGGCTTGAGCCGTTGCGCTGGCGAGGCGTGGCGTGTGCGCTCGCGGCATTCTGCGGTCTGGCGATCATGATCGGCGCGCATCCGGCCGGGTTGGCGCTGGATGGTATCGGCTACGCCCTCGGTGCCGCGGCGTGCCGGACCGGCGTGCTGATCGCCACGCGCGCGTTCCTGGTCCGCGCCGACGCACGGCTGACGACGTGGTACTCGGTGGTCGCGCAGACCGTGATCTTCGTCGCGTTGTCGGCGCTCACGCAGATCTGGCAGCCGCCGCAGACCGAGGGCGGCTGGATCGCGCTGGTTGGGATGAGCATCGCGACCACCGCCGGCATCTTTTTCATTTTTGTCTCGACGGTTCGGATCGGTCCGTTCCGTACGGCGCTGATCATGAATCTGGAACCGCTGATCGCGATGGTGCTGAGTGCGCTTGTGCTCGACGAGGTGTTTACGCCGCTTCAGGTCCTGGGCAGCTCCATCATGCTTGCGTCACTAGTCGCGTTTCAGCTGTGGAAATGACGTCAAGCCAGCGAAAATTCATGGCGGCTGCCTATCACCCAAACAAGACCTGGGGCGCGACCGAGTGTCATAGTTGGTTCATGTACGGCGTCACAACTCGGCCAACTTAAGGCGGATGCTGAACCGCTCGTAGCATCCATGTCCGTGCAATCGTGGTGAGGATGGACTATGCGCGGGTTCCATAGCTCGGCGTTCGATCCCAAGACGCTCGTCGTCCTGGAAAAGGCGTTCGACGAGGCGTGGCTGACGCTCAGGGCGGTCGGCAATTCGACGGTGCGGCCAGACGAGCTGGCGCGGTCGATGTTGCGCCTCGCCATGGAGGGCGAACGCGACCCGGTGCGCCTGCATGACAGGGCGCTCAAGGGTTTGCGTCCAGCGGCAGCGTGGCGCGAGGCGGGTTTGATCCGCGGACGCGCCACCTCGACTGCTTCCGCCCGCCAGTTGCTAAAATCCATTCGGCGAGCAACAACGCGTCCTCGCCACGAAGGTGGGGCAAGAGCGAGTTGCCGGGAATGAATGAGCGCACCGTTCGCGGTTTCGGCGAGGTCGAGACCTGGGTCTTCGATCTCGACAACACGCTTTATCCGCATCACCTCAATCTCTGGCACCAGGTCGACGAGCGCATCCGCGATTTCATCGCCGGCTTTCTTCGGGTCACCCGCGACGAAGCGTTCCGGGTGCAGAAGGATTATTACCGGCGCTACGGCACGAGCATGCGCGGCTTGATGGAGGAGCACGGCCTCGATCCCCACGAATTCCTGCAAGTCGTGCACGAGATCGATCACTCGCCGCTCACGCCCAACCCGGCGCTTGGCGCGGCGATTGCCGAGCTGCCCGGACGCAAGCTCATTCTTACCAACGGCACCCGTCAGCACGCCGAAGCGGTGATGCAGCGCCTCGAAATCAGAGAGCATTTCGAGGATGTATTCGATATTGCCGCGGCCGAGCTTGAGCCGAAGCCGCGTCCCGTCGTCTACGACCGGTTTCTCGCGCGGCACGGCGTCAATCCCGCCAAGGCGGCGATCTTCGAGGATCTCGCGCGCAACCTCGAAGTGCCGCACGCGCGCGGCATGATCACCGTCCTGGTAGTGCCGGCAGGCACCGGCGAGGTGGTTCGCGAGGATTGGGAACTCACCGGCCGTGACGAGCCCTATGTCGATCACGTCACCGACAACCTGGTTGGTTTTTTGCGCGGTATCGATGCGCACGGCCGCGACGGTTAGATGGCGGCGTCAGTTAGAGATATCCGGCAAGTTCGCCGATGTGCCAGGCGACGGGAATGAGAACTGCGATCGTCGTGCCGGAGCCTTGCCGATAGACGATTTGGGTCTGGTTGTCGCCGCGTTGCATACAATCGGACCAGGCAAAAAAGGTTCCAACTTAGACGCGGGCGCCACGACGCGGGAACGGGGCGCTTGACATCGCGCAAGCGCGCTCCGACAAACCGCGCAACGGGGACTTTTGTTCATGTCGGCCGCCGAACTCGCCAACAGCCAAATCGAGAGCCAAACTGAAATTGGGTCGCTCGCGCAAATCATCGATGCCGCTTTCGAGCGGCGCGATGAATTTGGGCCGGCGACGAAAGGCGCCGTGCGCGAAGCAGTAGCAGAGGCGCTCCTTCTACTCGACCGCGGCGCCGCGCGGGTGGCGGAGAGGGCGGCAAATGGCTATTGGCGGGTCAATCAGTGGCTTAAGAAGGCTGTGTTGCTGTCGTTCCGGCTCAACGACATGGGCATCATTCCGGGCGGACCCGGCCATGCCGCATGGTGGGACAAGATCCCCTCAAAATTCAACGGCTGGGACGATCAACGTTTCCGCGCCGGCGGATTTCGCGCCGTGCCCGGCTGCGTCGTTCGCCACTCCGCTTTTATCGCTCCCGGCGTGGTGCTGATGCCATCGTTCGTCAATCTTGGCGCCTATGTCGATCACGGCACCATGATCGACACGTGGGCGACTGTCGGCTCCTGCGCGCAGATCGGGAAGAATTGCCACATTTCCGGCGGCGCCGGCATCGGCGGCGTGCTCGAGCCGCTGCAAGCGGGCCCGGTGATCGTCGAGGACAATTGCTTCATCGGCGCGCGGTCGGAAGTCGCCGAGGGCGTAATCGTCCGTGAAGGCGCGGTATTATCGATGGGCGTATTTATCGGCGCCTCAACCAAGATCGTCGACCGCGACAGCGGCGAGGTTTTCCAGGGTGAGGTGCCGTCCTACGCCGTCGTGGTTCCGGGAAGCTTGCCGGGCAAGCCGCGCGCGAACGGTGAGGCGAGCCCAAGCCTCAGCTGTGCCGTGATCGTCAAGCGCGTCGACGAAAAGACGCGCGCCAAGACCAGCATCAACGAATTGCTGCGGGATTGAAGCGGCGTGGCACCGATGAACTGGGCGTATCTCCTTAACGACTTTCACGGCCGCATCGGCCGCCAGACGTTCTGGATCGCGATGGGCGTGGTTTATGTCGCCAATTTCTTCGCGTGCCTGATCGCCGATCACATTCAGGGGGATCGACTGAGCGCCATTGTCGATCTCGCCTTCACCTATCCCGAGTTCGCCATCGCCATAAAGCGCGCCCACGACCGTAACCTGCCAGTCTGGGTACTGATAGCCTTCTTCACTGCCAACGCGGTGTTTGATCTGTTGGATGTGCTTGGCTGGTCCGTCACGACTAACGAACTCGACATGATTTCGCTCGCCGTCACAGTACCGTTCGCCGTTTTTGCTGTCGCCCTGCTCGTCGAGCTTGGCTTCCGCCGCGGCACGGTCGGCCCGAACCAATACGGCGCCGATCCGCTCGCAAAGATTTAGAACGATGCCCGCCGATCCCGTCCGCATTGCCCGCGATCTCATCCGCTGCCGGTCGGTGACGCCTGAGGAGGGCGGGGCGCTCGCTTATTTGCACGACGTGCTGGTGCGGGCAGGCTTTGAGGTCCATCGCACCACATTCGCCGAGGCGGGTACCGCAGCGGTGGAAAATCTGTACGCGCGCATCGGTGCGGAAAAGCCCACTCTCGTGTTTGCCGGCCATACCGACGTCGTGCCGCCCGGCAATGAGGCGGCATGGCGGCACGCGCCCTTTGCCGGCGAAATCGGCGGCGACAAGCTTTATGGACGCGGCGCAGTCGACATGAAGGGCGGTATCGCCTGTTTCGTCGCCGCCGCGCTCGACCACATCGCCGAAAACGGCGGCAAGCCGAAAAAGGGTTCGCTCTCGCTGCTGATCACCGGCGACGAGGAGAGCGTCGCCATCAACGGCACGGTGAAGCTCTTGAAATGGGTGGCCGAGCGTGGCGAGACGTTCGATCACTGCATCCTCGGCGAGCCGAGCAACGTCGCTTCGGTCGGCGATACCATCAAAGCCGGGCGGCGCGGCTCGCTCAACGGCACACTCATCGTCACCGGCCGCCAGGGCCACGTCGCTTATCCCGATCGCGCCGACAATCCAATCCGCGGGCTTACGACGCTGATGGCGGCTCTGCAGGCGCCGCTTGACGAAGGCAGCGCGCATTTCGATCCCTCGCACCTCGAATTCACCTCGGTCGATGTCGGCAACCCGACGGTCAATCTCATTCCCGGCGAGGCGCGGGCGCGCTTTAACATCCGCTACAACGACCAGCACGGCCAGACCGCACTCAAGATGCTGATCGAGCGGCGGGCGCACACGGCGGCGGCCGGCCGCGTGCATTTTTCCTTCGACTGGCAGCCGTCGAACGCCGACGTGTTTGTCACCAAGCCTGGTCCGTTCACCGAGCTTGCCGTCGCCGCGATCGAAGAAGTGACTGGGCGTGCGCCCAAGCTTTCGACCTCGGGCGGCACGTCGGACGCGCGCTTCATCAAGGACTATTGCCCGGTGCTCGAATTCGGCCTGGTCGGGCAGACCATGCATCAGGTCGACGAATGCGCGCCGGTCGCGGACCTCGTCATGCTGACGAAGATCTATCGGCGGATCATCGACAAGTATTTTGGGTGATCGTGCTTCTGTCTTTCCGGGGCCGGCCGAAGGTTGGAACCCGGAATCCATAATCACGGTCTCTCTCAGGACGAATTTCAGCAATGTCCTGTAACATCGATGAATAGAATTTCAGCAATGTCCTGTAACATTGATGAATATGGACTCCAGGTTCGCGCGTGCCCCGGAATGACAGCATCAATATTCCACGCCCACCAGATAAAGCCCTTGCGGCGGAGCGACCTGGCCGCAGGCGGCGCGGTCGCGGGCCGCGAGTGTCGCGGCGAGATCGTCGGCGCTCCACTTGCCTTCGCCGACATGCACCAGCGAGCCGACCATCGAGCGTACCTGATGATGCAGGAACGAGCGCGCCATCGCGATCACGCGCACCTCGTCGCCGTCGCGCGCGACGTCGAGCCGGTCGAGCGTCTTTAGCGGCGATTTCGCCTGGCACTCGGCGGCACGGAAGGTGGTGAAATCGTGCCGGCCGACAAGCAACTGTGCGGCCGCGTGCATGGCCGCGGCGTCGAGCGGGCGCGGAATGCGCCACGCGCGCAACTGATCGAGGGTGAGGTCGGCGCGGCGAGTGACGAGGCGGTAGAGATAATCCCGCCGGATCGCCGAGAAACGGGCGTCGAAGTCGCTGGCGACGCGCTCCGCGCTGAGCACCGCGACCGGATGCGGGCGCATATGCGCATTCAGTGCGTCGCGCACGGTGTCGCGGTCCCAATCCCTGGCGAGATCGACATGGGCGACCTGGCCGAGCGCATGCACGCCCGCATCGGTGCGCCCGGCACCGGCGACGATCGTCCGCTCGCCGGTAAATGCCAGGACGGCATCGGTGACGACGCCCTGCACCGAGACGCCGTTGTCCTGCACCTGCCAGCCGACAAATGGCGTGCCGTCATACTCGATGGTGAGCTTGTAGCGGGGCATGATTAGCCAAGCACGCAACCGCGAGCGATCGGCGTGCCGCGCAGAAATTCTTCCGTGTGCATCGGTTGCCGGCCGGCCCGCTGCAACTCGACGAGCCGTACCGCACCTTCGCCGCAGCCGACGGTTAGTTGCTCGTCGAGCACCTGTCCGGGCTTGCCGCTGCCGACGCCCTTGGTCGTGCGCCGAACCTTGACTCGTTCGGCGCCGGCCGTTTCGAACCAGGCACCGGGGAATGGCGACAATCCGCGGCAATGGTCGTGAACTTTCTGCCACGGCTTGGTCCAGTCGATGCGCGTCTCGGCCTTCTCGATCTTGGGCGCATAGGTTACGCCGCCGGTCGGCTGCGGCGTCAGTTGCAGCGTGCCGCGCTCCAGCGCGGAGAGGGCGACGACCATGAGGGTGGCGCCGCGCCGCGCCAATTCGTCATGCAATTCGCCGGCAGTAGCGTCGGCGCTGATGAGGACGCGCTCGGCCATGGCGATCGGGCCGGTGTCGAGACCCGCCTCCATCTTCATCACCATCACGCCGGTTTTTTTGTCGCCGGCCATGATGGCGCGCTGTATTGGCGCCGCGCCGCGCCAGCGCGGCAACAGCGAAGCGTGGAGGTTGAAACAGCCGAGCGGAAAGGCGTCCAGGATCGGTTGCGGCAGGATCAGCCCGTAAGCGACGACGACGGCGGCGTCGGCGCTATGCGCGCGTATCGCGGCGGCGGCGTCGGGGTCGCGCAATGTCTTCGGCGTTAGGACCGGAAGCTTGAACCGCGCGGCTTGGCGTGCGATGGGGCTATCTCGCGCGGCCATTCCCCGGCCGGCCGGCTGCGGTGCGCGGGAATAGACCGCGGCGACCTGGTGTCCACTGCTGATAAGCTCAAGCAGCGTGGGCACCGCGAAGTCGGGCGTGCCCATGAAGACGAGGCGCAGCGTCACTTACGCCTCCACGGTCTTCGCGGCCTTATTCGCTGTCTTGCTCGCTGTCGTGTGCGCGGTCTTTGCCGCCTTGGTGAACTTCTTGATGACGCGGTCGCGCTTGAGCTTGGAGATGTGGTCGATGAAAAGCACGCCGTTGGTGTGGTCGATCTCGTGCTGCAGGCAGGTCGCGAACAGCCCGTCGGCCTCGATCTCGTGCGTTTTGCCGTCGAGGTCGAGATATTTGACCTTCACCTGGAGCGGCCGTTCGACTTCCTCGTAATATTCCGGGATGGACAGACAGCCTTCCTCGTGCGTCGATTTGTCGTTCGACGCCCACGTGATCTCCGGATTGAGGAAGACGCGGGGCTGGTAGGCATCGTCCTTTTTCGAGAGGTCCATGACCACCACGCGCGTGGGGACGCCGACCTGGATCGCTGCAAGCCCGATGCCCGGTGCGTCGTACATGGTTTCGAACATATCCTCCACAAGCGCGCGCACGCCGGCGTCGACGCGCTTGACCGGCTCGGAGACGAGCCGCAGCCGCTTGTCGGGAATTTTCAGAATTTCAAGCAATGCCATAAATCACCAAGCCTTGGTCGGCGATGTAAGCGGTGCACAAAGCGCGGTCAATTGTGCACCCCGTTGCGCCGCCCTGGCTTGTGCGCTATGAATGTTCTTCATTTGTTCTTAATCCCTCAGGTGCCTGATAAGGCCGCAGGCGTATCTCACGGCGAATCGCGTAGAAGCAGCGGATGACCGATATTGCCATTGTGGCCGTTCTCGTCGCCTTTGCCGCTATTGTCGCCGTCGCGGTGCTGGCGATCTTGCTCTGGCGCTCCGGAAAGCGCGGCCAGGTGGAGGACCCGGCGATGGGCGAGCTCACGCGCGCTCAGGCTGAAGCCGCGGCGCGGCTCGAAGGCGCGATCCGATTATTGGCGAGCAGCCAGTCGCAGCTCCAGCGCAGCGTCAACGAGCGCCTCGATTCGGTTTCGCATCGCCTCGGCGACTCGCTCGAGAAGACCAAGCAGAGCACCGCCGAGAACCTGCAAAAGCTCGGCGAGCGGCTCGCCGTCATCGATCGCGCGCAGAAAAACATCACCGACCTCGCCACCCAGGTGACATCGTTGCAGGGCGTGCTCGCCAACAAGCAGTCGCGCGGTGCCTTCGGGCAATGGCGGATGGAGTCGATCGTCCAGGATGGCCTGCCCAAAGGCGCCTACGCGTTTCAACACACACTCGGCAACAAGACGCGTCCCGATTGCTGCGTGTTCCTGCCCGACAAGCGCCCGCTGGCGATCGACGCCAAGTTCCCGCTCGAAGGCGTGACCGCTTACCGTGAAGCCAAGTCCGACGACGAGCGTAAAGCCGCGGCGCAGCGGCTGCGCGCCGATGTCGGCAAGCACGTCGCCGATATCGCGGAGAAATACCTCATCCCCGGCGAAACGCAGGAGATAGCGTTCATGTTCGTGCCGTCGGAGTCGATCTACGCCGAGCTTTACGACGGCTTCGACGACCTGGTGCAGAAGGCCTACCGTTCGCGCGTCGTCGTGGTGTCGCCGTCGCTCCTCATGCTCGCGATCCAGGTGGTGCAGCAAATCCAGAAGGACGCCCGCATGCGCGAGGCGGCCGATCAGATTCGCGACGAAGTCGGGCGGCTCGTGAAGGACGTGAGCCTGCTCGGCGATCGCGTTCGGAAGCTGCAGACGCATTTCAACCAATCGAACGAAGATATCCGGCAGGCGATCATTTCGATCGACAAGATCGAGGCGCATGGAGAGCGCATCCAGCAGGTCGAACTCGGCGCCCAAACGGCGGCGCCTCACGCATCGGCCAATTCGAACGTGCTCCCCGGGCCAGTGCGCAAACTGGAGGCAGGGGAGTAGCGGCGCATGCCGGCGACGCCCGCCCCCGCAACCGATCCTCTGCCCACCCGCCCGTCCATCGCCGACACACTTGCGGTTTATCTGCAACGGCGAGTGCTGATCGTCATGTTTCTCGGCTTTTCCTCCGGCCTGCCGCTGGCCTTGTCCGGCTCGACGCTGCTCATTTGGATGCGTGAGACCGGGGTCAATCTCGGCACTATCGGGCTGTTTGCGCTGGTTGGCACGCCATACACGGTGAAATTCCTCTGGGCCCCATTGGTCGACGCGCTCGACGTGCCGGTGCTGTCGAAGCTTTTGGGGCGGCGTCGCGGCTGGCTGCTGCTGTCCCAGCTTTTATTGATTGCGGCGATCGTTTTCCTTGGCGCCCGCGATCCGTCGGCGTCGACGCTGGCCGTCGCCGTCGGCGCATTCCTTGTCGCCACCGCGTCGGCGACGCAGGACATCGTGGTCGACGCCTTTCGTGTGGAAAGCCTGAGCGAAAACGAGCAGGCCGCCGGCATGGCCTCCTATGTCGCCGCTTATCGCATCGGCATGCTGGCTTCGACCGCCGGCGCGCTGTTCGCGGTGAGCGGATTTCAAAGTTTTGGGCTCGACCACCGCGCGGCCTGGAGCGCAGGCTACATGGTAATGGCGGCGCTCATCTTCAGCGGCATCGCAACGACCCTCATTGCGACGGAGCCGGAAAAGTCAGCGGCGGCCGATGCCGCGCACGTCCGCGAGAATGGACTCGCGCGCGTCGCCGAGGCGGCGATCGGGGCCTTTTCCGAGTTTCTGTCCCGCGACATGGCGTTCGTTGCGCTCGCCTTCGTCGTGCTGTTTAAGTTCACCGACGCGTTGTCCGGCGCGATGACGGCCCCGTTCGTGATCGATCTGGGGTTCTCGCGCAACGAATACGCGGCCATCATCAAAGGCGTGGGCCTTGCTGCGACGCTTGTCGGCGGCTTTGCGGGCGGATTCGTGGCGCGCGCTTATTCGCTGCCGTTGAGCCTGCTGATTGGCGGCACCCTGCAAGCGCTAGCCAATCTCGCCTTCTCCTGGCAGGCAATTGTCGGCCTAAACGCTGCGTGGCTCACCTTCGCCATCATCGCCGAGAACTTCACCAGCGCCGTCGGTACGGTGATTTTCGTCGCCTACCTTTCTGCCCTCTGCCGCAACCCCCTCCACACGGCGACGCAATATGCGCTGCTGACCGCGCTGGCGGCTTTCGGTCGCACCTATTTGTCGTCTGGCGCCGGCTTTGTCGCCGCCGCGACGGGCTGGGCCTGGTTTTTTGCGATCTGCGCTCTCGCCGGTCTGCCGGCCCTTGCCTTGCTGGCATGGTTGCAAAGGCGCCGTCATTTCGATGCCCTGGCGCCTGCCAGCTTGGCGCCTGCCCATAAGTAATTCAACGGGCGGTTGCCTGCCCGCTTACCGGGCAGGGGTGACGCATTTGCGCATGGCCGCCGAACGTGCCCAGACACAAAGAACTTGGCACAAAAGACCCGCAAAAAAGTCTTTTTGTAAGGATCGGATAGCTATACTCGGCGTTCATATCTGTGGTTTCCCTCGAACTTGGTGTTTTCGCGTCCCCCATGGACATGATTCTGGTCAAGATTTTTGCGACTGCGTTGGCGCTGAGCGAGGTAACGACGCAGCCGCAGGCGGTGAAGACGCATTTCGACCCGGTACAGGACCGGACGGAGGTAGTGCAGCTTCTACGCGACGGCTGCGCTCACATGCGCCAAGCCTTCGACATCGAGTCCATTAATCTCGACGACCTCATCGCCACCGCGCTCAACGACCCGAAATCCGCCAGTGCCGACATCAAAGCCTTTCACGGCATCAATTTCGCCGACCTGAACACCGCCTACCATCAGTTCTGCAAGAACGAGGAGGTTGCCAACCCGGTGGTCGACCTCGGGCAGGTGATCGAATTCTTCAATAATGCGGCGGCCGATTTGCCCGACCCGACGCGGCTCAAGGGCCGCAAGCTCCCGAGCATGAGCGTGGTGCTCGACGGCAAGGGGGGCAAATTCGCCAGCGTGTTCGAGCCACGCAACCGGCGGGTCTGGATCCCGCTCGCCACGGTTCCGGATCTGGTACAGAAGGCGTTCGTCGCCGCCGAAGATCGGCGCTTCTTCCAGCATCATGGCGTCGACGAGCACGGCATCATCCGCGCCTTTATCGGCAATCTCGCGGACCCGGGCCGGCCGCAGGGTGGCTCGACCATCACCCAGCAAGTCGTGAAGAACCTTCTGGTCGGCGAGGACGTCACTTACGAGCGCAAGATCCGCGAAATGATCGTGGCCTCGCGGCTCGAGAGCACACTGAATAAGCAGGAGATTCTCGAACTCTATCTCAACTCCGCCTATCTCGGCCGTGGCTCCTGGGGCGTGGAGATGGCCGCGCGCAGCTACTTCAGCAAGTCGGCCAAGGATCTCACGCTGGCCGAAGGCGCCATGCTCGCCGGCTTGCTCAAAGGCCCGAGCTTCTTCAATCCCGACCGACATCCCGAACGCGCCAAGGAGCGCCTCGCTTATGTGCTCGGCCGCATGCAGGACGACGGCGCCATCTCGACTGAGCAAAAGGACCGTGCGCTGGCTGCGCCGCCAAAACTCGTCAGCTTCGAAATGCCGCGGCGAGACAGCGGCCTGCATTTCATCGATTTTCTCGGCCGCGAGGCGAAGTCGGACGGTGTCCCGACCCTGACCGCTGAGCCCTATTTGGTGCATTCGACGATTAACGCCGCCTTGCAACGCGCCGCCGAAGCGGCATTGCAGGAAGGGTTGGCGCACTACGAGATTTCCACCGGCCGCACGCTGTTCCGCGGGCCCGAGGCGAATATCTCGGATGCAATACAGAAGCTGGGCGGCGCGAAACAAAGTGGCGCGAATGTCGCTGCGCCGAGTACTCTGCCCGCCTGGCAACAGGCGCTTGCGGCGGTGCGGCTGCCGCTCTCCGACGTCCATTGGGAGCCGGCCGTCATTCTGGATAAAGGCGGCAAGCGCGGCGACGGTGTGATCCGTGTCGGCCTGAGAGATGGCCGCGTGCTGCCGCTAAATCTCGTGACCGCCCAGATCAGGCGTGCGCTGAACATCAACGATGTCGTCTACGTCCACGTGACCGAAGTTAAGCTTCCGGCGAAGCCGAAGGGCGCTCCCGGAGCGGCGGGTATTGCCGTCGCGGCGCCCGCAATTCCCGTCGGCGGTCAGGCGCAACTACGCGTGCGTCCGACCGTGCAGGGCGCGGCTCTGGTGCTGGAGAATAAGACCGGGCGCATCCTGGCGATGGCCGGGAGCTTCTCCTACGCGTTGAGCCAGCTCAATCGTACCTCGCAGACCCAGCGCCAGCCCGGTTCGGCGATGAAGCCGCTCACCTATCTGACGGCGCTGCAAGCTGGCTTGCAGCCCAACACGCTGGTGCCCGATGACCCGATCACGCTGCCGCCGATCGGCCTCGCTGGCGGACACGGCCGCGATGTCATTGCCCGCGACTATGGCGGCAACGTGCGCGAGCAGGATTATTGGTCGCCGCGCAACGCCGACAACGGTTCCGGCGGCTTGTTCACGTTGCGGCGGGGGCTGGAGAATTCGGTCAACGTCGTCACCGCTCACTTGCTCGACGGCGGTATCAGTGTTGACCCGGAGAGAAGCCTCGACGAGGTCTGCGCGACCGCGGTCGCCGCGAAAATCTACAACGATTGCGTCCGCTACTATCCGTTTGTGCTGGGCGCCCAACCGGTGCGCATGATCGATCTTGCCGCCTTCTACGCGGCGGTCGCCAACGAAGGAGCATTGCCGCGGCCTCACGCCATCGAGTCGATCGAGGCGGACGGCCACAAGATCTATCAGTATCCGAATACGCCGCTGCCGTATATCGGCGCGGCCGACCGCGCTGCCTTCTATCAGCTCAAGACCATGCTGCAGGGCGTCGTGGCGCGCGGTACCGCGCGTGCGATCGGTGCGTTGTCACCTTACGTTGCCGGCAAAACCGGCACCACCGAAGACGCGGTCGACGGATGGTTTGTCGGCTTTACCAACGATGTGACCATTGCCGTTTGGGTCGGTTACGACAACGGCGACGGCAAACGCCGCTCGCTCGGCGCGACCGCGACCGGAGCGAGGGTGGCGTTGCCGATCTTCGAACCGATCATCCAGGCTGTCTGGTCGGAAGGCATCGCGCCGAAAGCGCCGCTCAACGGACCCTCACCGGAGGCGCGCCGTCACCTGATCGATCTGCCGATCGACTACGTGTCGGGCGACCGCGTGACCGGCGGCGGCGGTTTCGTCGAGCATTTCCGGCTCGAGGCCGATGGCCGTCTTAACGAGACGCAATATCAGATTGCTTCGCACCCGGACGCCGATGCACTGCGCAATCCGGACAGTGGCGAGCAGAGCTGGGGTGCCTGGGGCTGGGGAGGCCAAGGCCCCGGAACCTCGTATTATCCGGGCCAACAACCCTTGCAGCCGGCGCCGCCGCAGCCGGTGGCGCGCGGTTTCTTGGCGCCATGGTCGTCGCAGAATGAGCCTCGCGGCTTCTGGCACTGAACCTCAGGCGATCGAAAGAAACCCGCATGTGGATACGGCACGCGATCACGCTTGTCGGCCTGATGGGATCGTTTTCAGCCGCTAGCGCGGAGGATTTTCGCATCGAGGACGCGGCCACGCCGCAAAGCTGGAATTTGACGCAGCTTAAGCCCGGCACCATTGCGTTCAGCGATGCGGGAAGTGGCGGTACCGGCGAGGCGGCGTACCTGATCGCTTTCGCCGACTGGGCGCGGACGCGTCCGGCGCAGAAAAAATTCCTGTCGCTGTTTCCAGCCTATACGGAGCCGACGGTCACCAAGGCAGCGAGCGCCGACGCGGCGCCCGCGCCGGTCGTCGAGAAGCTCACCATGTACGTGGCGCAGGCGCGCTTTGTCATAGACCGTCCGTCGGGCGCGCTCGACCTTCCGCGCCACGTGGCCCTGTCTTTCCTTGAGAAAATCGATCCGGCGATCAAACACAAGCTCATCGCCGCCGCTGACGTGAATCCGCTGACAGATCCGCAAGGCACCGGCAACGCAAATCCGGATCGCAAATGGTGCACCGGTCGGACGAGGCTGATCTGTATCGAGTTCGAGCTACAAGCTCGAGGGCAAAATCCCCCTCGGCATCATGTTGGTCAACAAGCTGCGTGACACCGCCAAAAAGGTTTCCGACCACATCGATTTTCAGGGCGAACTGTCGGCGCTTTCCGCCGCGGACGTCGATCAGGCCGGCTTGAAGGAACTGACCGGCCTCGACGTCCCGGTCGCCGGCGTGCTCGAGCAGAACATTTTTTACGTTAGCCAGATCATGAAGTTCGGTAAGCTCCTGGCGGTATTCCAGGAGCATCCGGCGGACTCAAGCAAGACGGTCGTGACTGCCTACATGGTGCTCGCAATCCCTGAAAGCGTGCTCGACAAGAAGAAACACTTCGAGAAAGTGCCGGTGCTGCGCAATCTCGTGCCGGCGCAGGTGCTGATGGGGAAATCCTCGTTCAACTCGGGCGATTCGATCAGCGCCGGCTTGCCCAAATACGCCCGCAACGAGATCAGGACCATCGCGGGCCTGCTGGCGGAAAAATAGCCGGCAATGGCGCTCATGCGACGGCGCGAGCTCTGCCACCTCGCTCAAGCGCCTGGATGACTTCGTCGACCGTCTGCACGTCGCCGAATTGCCCATAGAACGCCGACAGCGATGCATTGTGTTCCTCGTCGGTTTGCGCGGCGAGGCCGTCGGCCACCATGATGGTCTTGAAGTTGAGCATCATCGCGTCGCGCGCCGAGCTTTCGCAACATATGCTGGTCGCCGTGCCGGTGATGAGGAGAGTGTCGACATCGCGTCCACGTAAAAGGCGCTCGGCGTCGGACGAACCCTGGATGAAGGCGCTATAACGCTTCTTGGTTAGCTTCGCGTCTTCCGGCCGAATATCGAGCGCGTGCCAGAACTCGAATCCGTCGTGGCCGTCCTGCATCGCCTCGTAGCGCCGCCGCATCCGCTCAGGTGTCGTCAGCCATTCGTGATAGTTCGACCAGCTCTCCCGGGTGTCGCTGGTGCCGTTGCGGATAAAAACGACGTGGCTGCCGTGGCGGCGTAGTTCGGCGGCGAGACGGTTGATGTTGTGCACGATCTCGCGCGCCGGCGCGACTTCGCCCTGATGGCCCGGCTTGACGAAATAGTTCTGCATATCGATCACCAGCAGCGCGGTACGCGCAGGATCGATGGTGTCGAACGGGTGCAGTTTGCCGTATTGGTTCCTGGCACGGGCCAGGGCGGTCTCGGACAATACGATCTTGTGCATCTTTTGGCTAATCCTTCCGCCCGAATGGGCTTCGCTGCGCCCTCGCCTGGCAATATCTTCCTCCGCCTTGGCCCCGGTCACAAGCCATGCATGAAACGACACGAAGCTGGGAGTTCTGGATCGATCGTGGCGGTACCTTCACCGACGTGATCGGGCGGCGGCCGGGCGGCGAGTTCGTCACCTGCAAGTTATTGTCGGAGAATCCCGAGGCCTATGCGGACGCGGCGGTCGAAGGGATCCGACGCCTGCTTGGGCTGGCGCCCGGCGAACCCATCCACGGTGCGAGTATCGGCGCCGTAAAGATGGGCACCACGGTCGCGACCAATGCGCTCCTCGAGCGCAAAGGCGAACGCACACTGCTCCTTATCACCAAAGGCTTCCGCGATGCGCTGCGCATCGGCTATCAGGCGCGGCCAAAGATCTTCGCCCGCCACATCGTCAAGCCGGACATGCTCTACGAACGCGTGGCCGAAGTCGATGAGCGGGTGCGCGCCGACGGCATCGTCGAGCAAGCGGTGGACCTCGATGCGGTGCGTATCGAACTGATGCGAGCGAAGAGCGACGGCATCCGCGCTGTCGCCATCGTGTTCATGCACGCCTACCGCTACAGCGAGCATGAACGGCAGGTCGCCGCGCTCGCTCGCGAAGCCGGCTTCGAACAGGTTTCGGTCAGCCACGAAGTCTCGCCCCTGATCAAGCTCGTGGGCCGCGGCGATACCACCGTCGTTGACGGCCATCTCTCGCCGATCCTGCGCCGCTATGTGTCGCAGGTGCGCGGCGACCTCCCTAGTCTGGGGGGAGGTGGGCAGGCCGCCCGCCTCATGTTCATGATGTCGTCGGGCGGCCTGACGGCGGCGGAATTGTTTCGCGGCAAGGATGCGATCTTGTCCGGCCCCGCAGGTGGCGTCGTTGGCATGGCCGAGACCGGGCAGCAGGCCGGATTTCAGCGGCTCATCGGCTTCGACATGGGCGGTACCTCGACCGACGTGTCGCATTTTGCCGGCGAATACGAGCGCGCATTCGAGACGGAAGTCGCGGGCGTCCGCGTGCGGGCGCCGATGATGCTGATCCACACGGTCGCCGCCGGCGGCGGCTCGATCCTGCGCTTCGACGGCGCGCGGTTTCGCGTCGGCCCGGACTCGGCCGGCGCCAATCCCGGGCCAAAATGCTATCGCCGCGGCGGTCCGCTGGCCGTCACCGACGCCAACGTCATGGTCGGAAAGCTCCTTCCCGATTTCTTTCCCAGGATTTTTGGTCTCGGACAGAACCAGCCGCTTGACGCCGGTGCCGTGCGCCAAGCGTTCGCCGCCCTGGCAAAAGCGATCGGCGACCGGCGCTCGCCGGAATGGATCGCCGACGGCTTCATCAAGATCGCGGTTGAGAATATGGCGAATGCGATCAAGAAGATTTCGGTGCAGCGCGGCTACGACGTGACGCGCTACGCGCTAAATTGCTTCGGCGGCGCCGGCGGCCAGCACGCCTGCCTGGTCGCCGATGCGCTCGGCATGACGAGCGTGCTGGTCCATCCCCTGTCTTCGCTTCTTTCCGCCTATGGGATTGGGCTCGCCGATATCCGCAGCGTCCGTCAGCAGGCGATCGAGGAGCCGTTCGGCGACGCCGGGCGCCAGGCGCTTGCGCGCGTGGCGCGTAAGCTTGCGCGCTCCGTGATCGACGAAGTTGCCGGGCAGGGCGTCGCGGCGGACAAGATCGCGCTGCACGTGCGCGCGCATATTCGTTACGCGGGGACGGATGCGGCGCTGATCGTGGTTGCTTCCCCTCAAGCGAAAGGAAAACAAACAGGGCGAGCGCCGCTCGCGAGCCTACAAAAGATGCAATCAGCCTTCGAACGCACGCACAAGGCGCGCTTTGGCTTTGTCGATCGCAGTAAAAAACTCGTCCTTGAGGCCGTGTCGGTCGAGGCCGTCGGCGGCGGCGCAACATTCAAGGAGCCGTCGCAAAAAATACGCCGAAGCAAACCTCCCGCCCCGGCGCGGCGGACACGCTTTTACTCCGGCGGCAAATGGCGTCGCGCGGCGGTGTATACGCGCGAGACCCTTGTTCCCGGCCACACGCTCAAAGGCCCCGCCATTGTTGTCGAACCGCATCAGACCGTTGTCGTCGAGGATGGCTGGCGAGCCGAGCTGACAGGAAAAAATCACCTTGTACTGTGCCGCATTAAGAAGCTCGTACGGCCGCGTGCGGTCGGGACCCGCGCCGATCCGGTTATGCTGGAGGTGTTCAACAATCTCTTCATGTCGATCGCCGAGCAGATGGGCGTGGCCCTGCAAAACACGGCGTATTCTGTCAACATTAAGGAGCGGCTTGATTTTTCCTGCGCCGTGTTCGATGGCGGAGGCTCGCTCATCGCCAACGCGCCGCATATGCCGGTGCATCTCGGTTCGATGGATCGTGCGGTCGAAACGATCATTCGCGAAAACCACGGTAAAATCCGACCGGGCGACGTGTACGCGATCAATGCGCCCTATAACGGCGGCACGCACCTGCCCGACATCACCGTCTGTACGCCGGTTTTCTCTACCCTCCGTCGGCGAAGCGGTGGGGAAGGTCGACGCGCGTTAGCGCGTCGGAGTGCAGGGCCGATCAGAAAAAGCGCCCTCCACCCCCCACCCCTCTCCACCACTTCGCTGCGCTTCACAGGGGGAGCGGAGGCGCCGCAGCCCGAGATTCTGTTCTGGGTCGCGTCGCGGGGCCACCATGCCGATGTCGGCGGCATTTCGCCCGGCTCGATGTCGCCGAACGCGACGTCGATCGAGCAGGAAGGCGTCTATATCGACAATTTCAAGCTCGTCGACCGCGGCCGTTTCCGCGAGAAGGACATCGATACGCTTTTGGCCGGCGGCAGCCATCCGGCGCGCAATCCGGTGCAGAACGTCAACGACCTGAAAGCGCAGATCGCCGCCAACGAGAAGGGCGTGCAAGAGCTGCACAAAATGGTGCGTCATTTCACGCTGCCGGTGGCGCGGGCTTACATGCGGCACGTCCAGGACAACGCCGCGGAAAGCGTACGCCGCGTGATCGACCGGCTGCACGACTCGAGCTTCTCGGTCGAGATGGATCAGGGCACGGTGATCAAGGTGCGGATCAAGGTCGACCGCAAGAAGCGTGAGGCGACGGTCGACTTTACCGGTACGAGCCCCGAGCAGCCGGACAATTTCAACGCGCCGGAACCGGTGACCCGCGCCGCGGTGCTGTACGTGTTCCGCGTCATGGTCGACGACGACATCCCGATGAATGCCGGCTGCCTGCGGCCCATCCGTATTGTCATTCCAAAAAAGTCGCTGCTGTCGCCCGAATATCCCGCGGCCGTGGTTGCCGGCAACGTCGAAACCTCGCAAGAAGTAACCAATTGTCTGTTTGGCGCGCTCGGCGCCATGGCCGCGGCGCAGGGCACCATGAACAACCTCAATTTCGGCAACGCGCGCTACCAATATTACGAGACGATCTGCTCCGGCTCACCGGCCGGCCCGGGCTTTCCCGGCACGGACGCCGTGCATACCCACATGACCAACACGCGGCTCACCGATCCGGAGATTCTGGAATTCCGTTATCCGGTGCTGCTCGAGGATTTCCACATCCGCAAGGATTCCGGCGGCCGCGGCCACTGGAACGCCGGCGACGGCATTAAGCGCACCATTCGTTTTCTGGAAAAAATGGAATGCACCATTCTGTCCGGCCATCGCCGCGTGCCGCCGTTCGGGCTTGCCGGCGGCGAAGACGGTCACGTCGGCGAGAACCGGGTGCGGCGCAGGGATGGGAGCCTCGAAAAACTTTCCGGTTGCGATGCGACTGTGCTCAACGCCGGCGAGGCGATCATCATCCAAACGCCGACGGCGGGCGGATATGGGAGGCCGGAGATGGCTCGCAGCAAATGAACGATAATGCTAAACTATATACTTATAGATTGAGATTGGTGAGTTGTCGGCAGGGCCGGGTAGATATCGGCTCAGACCAACCAAGAAACGCTCCTGCATGACCGAATTTGACGCCCGAGCCGATGGCGAAACCCGCAGCGATCCGGATCGGCATGGGGAAAATCGCCATCTAAAGTCGATGATTGCGGCATTGCGTCTGACGCTTGAGAACGGCGAGGCGGAGCGCGACGCCGTGCAGCAGAGGGTGCGCGCGGCGTATGAGGGCCAGCTCGCCGAGCTTCAGGCTACTATTGTGGCGCTGCGCGCCGCGCTCGAGGACTCGCGCCATGAGGGACGGGCGGCGGTCGAGCGCGCTGTGGCAAGCTCGGCCGACGAGATCGCCCAGCTACGCCAGACCGCTCAGGTGCTGCGCGACGCGATGGAAGACATGCGCCATGAGCACCGGCAAGAGATCCAACGCGTCAGCGCCGCCGCTCAGACCGAAACGGTGCAACTTCACGCCGCGGTCCGCACCCTGCGGGAGCAGCTTGAGGAGGCGGCATTCCACACCCGGGCCCAGAGACAAGAGGGGCTAGCCGTTGCTGCCGGCGAGATCGAGGAACTCAAAGCCACATGCCACGCCTTGCGGCATGAGCTTGATCGCGCCCGAGGTGGGGAATGACCGCGGATAACGACACCTCCACTCTCGATCGCGACACCAAGCGTCGCGCTGGGCAACGATCGGCGGCCAAGCGGCGTGGCCGGCCGCGGCCAGGCGGCATGCGCGCGCGACTCCAGGATGTCAACATTCTGCTCGATGTTACCCGTCGGATATCGGGGACAGAATCGCTCGACGAGATTTTGGAAGCGCTGGTCGAGATGACCTCGCTGGCGATCAGGTGCGACCGCAGCAGCTTCTTCCTCAACGACCCCGGCACCGGCGAACTTTACTCGCGCGTGGCGCAGGGCGTTCACCGACGCGAGATTCGGCTCCTCAACAATGATGGCGTCGTCGGCGCCGCCTTCCAGACGGGCCGAAGCATTATTATCGACGATGCCTATGCCGATCCGCGCTTCAACCCGGCCATTGACCGCGAGACCGGCTACGTCACCAAGACAGTCCTCTGCGTGCCGCTATGCACCGCCAAGGGCGAAGTCATCGGCGTGGCGCAAGCGCTCAACAAAGTGGGTGGCCCTTTCACCGAGCACGACCGGGCGCTTCTCGAGGACATCGCGACTCAGTCGATACCAGCGCTAAAGACTTCTCAGACGATCGAGCGCATGCAAAAGGCGCGCGCCCAGGAGTTTGCCTTCCTCGACATCGTCGCCGACATCACATCGCAACTCGATCTCGATCAGCTGCTACAGCGGGTGATGAAAGAGGCTACTAGGATGCTCGGGGCAGAGCGTTCCACGCTGTTCCTCCATGACGAAAAGACCAGGGAGCTGTTCTCGCGCGTCGCGATGGGTTCGGAGATCAACGAGATCCGCTTTCCCGACCATGCGGGCATCGCCGGCACCGTGTTCACGACGGGCAAGACGGTCAACATACCCCACGCCTATGCCGATTTGCGCTTCAATACAAGCTTCGACAAGCAGACCGGATTCTTCACGCGCTCTATCTTGTGCACGCCGCTCATCAACAAGCATGGCTCGATCATCGGCGTCACCCAAGCTTTGAACAAGACCGGTGGTCCTTTTTCCGTCGAGGATGAATCGCGCCTTAAGGCCTTCACCGCGCAAGTTGCTATCGCGCTCGAAAACGCCAAGCTGTTCGACGACGTCCAGAAAATCAAGAACTACAACGAAAACATGCTCGAGAGCATGTCGAACGGGGTCATCACCCTGGACGAGCGCGACACGATCGTCACCTGCAACAGCGCGGGTGCTCGCATCGTTAAGCTGGCGCCTTCGGCCATCCTGGGGCGCGGCGCTGCGGAGTTCTTCACCGGCAAGAATGCCTGGATCATCGAGCGCATCAGGAAGGTCCAAGCGGAAAAGGTGGCCAGCGTCGCGATGGATGTCGAGATCGCGTTCGGCGAGCAACCCGCCTCCGTCAACCTTACAGTGCTACCTTTGGCGAGCGGTGACGGCAAGCAGCTTGGCACGCTCTTGATGGTCGAGGACATCAGTACCGAGAAGCGCGTCAAGGCCACGATGGCGCGCTACATGGATCCGGCGATCGCCGCGCGCATGCTCGACAATAAGGGCGATGCCGGGCTTCTCGGCGGCGCCAGCACCCGGGCAACCGTTCTGTTCTCGGATATCCGGGGTTTCACCACTTTGAGCGAGGAATTAGGCGCTCAAGGCACGGTTGCCTTCCTCAACGAGTATTTCACGCTGATGGTCGAGTGCATCGCCCGCGAGGAAGGCATGCTCGACAAATTCATCGGCGACGCCATCATGGCGGCGTTCGGGCTCCCGGTGGCGCATGACGACGACGAGGACCGCGCGGTTCGTGCAGCAATTGCCATGATCCGCGAATGCCGACGCTGGAGCCATGATCGGATCCAGCGCGGTCAGAAGCCGGTGGAGATGGGCATCGGCCTCAACACCGACATGGTCGTATCGGGCAATATCGGCTCGGCGAAGCGAATGGATTACACTGTGATCGGCGATGGAGTGAATCTCGCCTCGCGGCTCGAAAGCGCGTGTAAGGCCTACTCGGCGCAGATCCTACTCAGCGAGAATACATTCCGTCGCTTGCGCGGCACCTACCGCATCCGCAACATCGACCAGGTGGTTGTCAAGGGTAAGACCGAGCCGGTCGGCGTCTATGAGGTGCTCGATCACCACACCGATGAGACCTTTCCGAATCTGATGGATGTGGTGAGCTACTTCAACGAAGGCATGCGAAACTACCGCGCCGCCAAGTTCTCAAGCGCCATCGCGCAATTCGAGAAGGCGCTCGCCTGCCATCCCAGGGACAAGCTATCGATCACTTATATCGATCGTTGCCGGCATCTCATAGAATGCCCGCCGGCCGACGACTGGAACGGCGTCTGGGTGATGACGCAGAAGTGAGCGCCTATGTGGCGCCGCATCCATGCCGATATTTCTGCTCGCCGATGAGGCTGGGGTCGGGCTAGTGTGCGGCGAGTTCGGCGGTGACCGGGGGAGGGCGGCGCAGCAGCCAGACCAGCGCGGCAAAGGCCGCGAACATCAGCGCCAGCAGCAGGAACACGTCGGCAAAGGCCATGACGATACCCTGCAGCCGCGTGAAGAGGAAAAGCTGCTTGAGCGCCATATTCTGCGCATCCGATGTCGGGCTGCGCGCGGCAAGGCCGTTGAGCGTTTCGAGAACCGGACGGCGCGCCCAGGTGATCGAACTCGTGCAGGCGGGCCAGGTGCAGATCGACGCGCTTGTTGAGCACGGTGTTGAGGCCGGCGAGACCGACTGCGCCGCCGAGATTGCGCGTCAGGTTGAACAGCCCCGATGCGTTCTTCAATCGGTCGGGCGTCAGCGTGCCAAGCGAAATGCTGGTGATCGGCACGATCGCGAACATCATGCCGAAACCGCGCAGGATTTGCGGGACGAACAACTGCCAAAAGTCCCAGTCGCGAGTGAGGTAGGTCATCTGCCAGTTACTGATGGCGACGACCGCGAAGCCGAAGCCGAGCATGAGGCGGGCGTCGACCACCGACATCAGGCGGCCAACGAGCGGCGCGGCCAGGAACATGGTCGCTCCAGAGACGAACAGGGTCTCGCCGATCATCAGGGCGTTGTAGCCGCGGATCTGGCCGAGATAGATCGGATAGAGATAAGTCAGACCGTAAAGGCCGATGCCGAGCACGAACGAGAACATGCTGCCGAGCGCAAAATTGCGATCGACGAAGGCCCGCAGATCCACGATCGGCTGCCGCGCCGTGAGCACGCGGGCGAAAAAGATCATCGCCGAGGTCGCCGAGATAATTGCGGCGAATGAGATCGTGGAATCCTCGAACCAGTCGTAGCGCGGGCCGTCCTCCAGCACGTATTCGAGAGCGCCCAAAAACAACGCCATGAAGATGAGACCGACCAAATCGAACCGCTTGAACAGCGAGTAATCCGGCTTGTCAAAGTCGATGAGGGTTATGGCGGCGGTCGTTACCACGATGCCAGGGACGATGTTGATAAAGAACAGCCAATGCCACGACATCATGTCGGTCAGATAGCCGCCCACCGTCGGACCGATGGTCGGCGCGAGCGTCGCCACCAGCCCGATCATCGGCGTGATGACGGGCTGCAGCCGGCGCGGGAAAATCGAGTAGGCCGAGGCAAAGACCGTCGGCACCATGCCGCCGCCGATAAAGCCTTGAAGCGCGCGCCAGACGATCATCTGGCCCATCGACGACGAGAGCCCGCACATCAGGCTGGCGAAAGTGAATCCCGCGGCGGCCGTGGCGAACATCGCGCGCGTGCCGAGCGCGCGCGAGAGAAAGCCGGAGAGCGGAATAGCGACCACCTCGGCCATCAGGTACGAGGTTTGCACCCAGGTAATCTCGTCGCTCGATGCGGCGAGGCCGGCTTGAATCTCCGACAGCGACGCCGACACCACCTGGATGTCGAGGAACGCCATGAACATACCAAAGCACATCGCGAGAAAGGCGATGACGCGTACCGGATCGACGCGTTCGGAGTCGGTCCGCGCGAACGCCACCTGCCCCGGGGATGCGATTATCGCCGCCGTGGCCATTGCCGCTGCCCCGGATCAATGAGCCGAAGCGCTCTGCGCCGGTAATGGTCCGCCGTTGCCGGCAAACGCGCTCGCTCTGGTATTCACGCTCACCACCACCGACATGCCGGGACGCAGCAATCCCTCGCGAGCGATTTCTTCCGGCACGCGGATTCGCACGGGGAGCCGTTGCACGATTTTGGTGAAGTTTCCGGTGGCATTATCCGGCGGCAGCAACGAGAACACGGCGCCCGAGGCGGGCGAGAAGCTTTCGACCGTACCCTGGATGGTGTGTTCGGGAAGGGCATCGACCGAGATCGCGACCGGCTGTCCAGGATTGAGGTGCGCGACCTGGGTCTCCTTGAAGTTGGCCGTGACATACACGTCAGCCAGCGGAACGAGGCTCGCAAGCCGCTGACCGGTCTGCACGTAGTCGCCGGTCTGCACGGCGCGATTGCCGATCACGCCGTCAAGCGGCGCGCGAATAACGGTGAAGGATAAATCGCGCTCCGCCTTGGCGAGCGCGGTTTTGAGTTCGTTGAGCGTGGAGATCGCCTCCTGCTGCTGGCCCTTGAGCACGTCGACATTGGCGATCGCGGAGTCGATCGCGGCCTGCGCGCCTTGGACGCCGGCCACCGCCTGGTCGCGGTTCGCCTGCGCCTGTTCCTGCAATTGGCGGCTTGAGGCATCGCGCGCGACCAAGAGGTTCTGGCGATCAAGCTCGAGCTCGGTGCGTCTGGCCGCGGCGCGGGCGGAGACGAGCTGCGTTTTAGCCTGCTCGACGGCAGCTTCCTGCGCGACGATCTGATGAGCCATCCGCGCGACGGTCGCTCCCTGGGTCGCGACCTTCTCGCGCGCCGAGTCGACGGCGAGCCGGTAGTCGCCGTCGTCGATTGTCGCGATGACGTCGCCGTTACGAACGTAGGTGTTGTCGGTAACCGGAACGCCGGCGACGTAGCCGGCGACTTTGGCCGCGAGCGTCGTATTGTATGCCTGCACGTAGGCATCGTCGGTCGAAACCATGAAGCGACCAACCGTCAGATAGTCATAGCCGAACCAGCCGGCGGCGCCGACGCCGATCGCAACGACCGCGCCAAGAACGAGTTTGCGCCGGCCTAAACGCTGCGGCTTGTTTTCGCCGACCGATGCAACGTTGGCCGCGCGACCAACCGCGAGTGCGAGCTGGTCGAGCCTCTGCGTATGGCTGCGCGTCGAGGGGTCCGGTGCCGAAACGACGACGGGAGCGCTGTTGTCTTGGTTGCGGTACATGAGCCGTACTCCCATAGCCCGGCGGAGTGACCGAACGGTTCGGTCATCAATAGACGGGTAAAACGTGGAAGTCAATATTGACCGAACCGTTCGGTCATAATATATGACAGATGGATTTGCGGGCGATTACGGCCTGTAGGGTTATAATGGCACGGATTTACAAACGATTACGCCCTATTGGACCGTTTCCGACGGCCTGCGGCGCGAAAGGCCTTGGATATGAGTGAGTTGGGAATACTGGAGCGAGTAACGCCGGCGTCTGGGGATGAGGAAAGCGTAAAGCGGCGCCAAATCATCGAAGGCGCCCGCGCCGTGTTCCTCGCTCAGGGTTTCGACGCGGCTAGCATGAACGATATTGCCCGTGCCGCCGGCGTCTCCAAGGGCACGCTCTATGTGTATTTCAAACACAAGGAGCAGTTGTTCGAGGCCATAGTCGAGCAGGAATGCGAGGCCCAGGCCGAGGGAATCTTCGATCTTGACCCGAACGACCATGATGTCGAGGCGGTGCTCACGCGGCTCGGCTTGGCTTACGTCCGCTTTTTGTGCAGGCCGGAAAAGGCTTCGGCAATCCGCACGGTGATCGCGATCGCCGAGCGGATGCCCGAACTTGGCCGCAGGTTCTACGAGAGAGGGCCGGCGCGAGGGATCGCGCTCCTCGCGGCTTATATCGCAGCGCAGGTCGATGCCGGTGTGCTCGTCGTCGAGGATAGTGAAATCGCTGCCGCGCAGCTCATGGAATCCTGCCAGGCGATGATATTCAAATCGATGGTGTTCAACTTCGTCCGCGAACCGAGCCAGCAGCAGATCGAGCGCGTGGTGCGATTTGCGATCGCGGCTTTCCTGGCGGCCTACCGCGCGCCCGCGTAATCCTAGCCGCCAAATCCTAGTCGCTAAGTTCTGGCCAAGTCCCGGCCCCCGATCTTAATCGGTTCGCACCGGTGCCTGCGGCGCCTCGGTTCCCGACCTTTGCGCTGGCTTCCGCGAAATCGAATACCGCATGTCGGCGGTATTGCCCTGCCAAAAGAAATTGTAGTCGATGTTCAGACTGCCACCATCCGATAGCGGCAGCACCACGTTGCAGGCGACTTGCTGCTTGCTGCTTGAAACTGTCTTGATGGGCTCGTCGCGCAGCGGCTCGACCTTAAGCTGGTTGAGCACGTCGGACAACGTCTGTTTGGCGCGCGACGAATCGCATTCCGGCAGCGTGAAGCGCTCCTGCACCCCGCGATAGATCAACACACCGGCGAAAGCGAGCGCGGGAATGCCGATGAGCCGAAACACCAGGCGATTCGAACCGGCAGGCGACGACGGTGCCGCGGACCAGCGCGGGGGACGTCTTGAAGCAGGCGGTCTGGGCGAAGTGTTTTCCGAAGGCATCCGCGGCGCTCGCTACTCGGCTTTGACGATCGCTTCCGTCATTTTCTTTGCATCGCCAAGCAGCATCATGGTGTTGTCGCGATAGAACAATGGATTGTCGATGCCAGCATAGCCGGACGCGAGCGATCGCTTGCTGAACATCACCGTGCCCGCTTTCCACACTTGCAGCACCGGCATGCCGTAAATCGGCGACTTCGGATCGTCTTCGGCCGCCGGATTGGTGACGTCGTTGGCGCCGATCACGTAGGCGACGTCGGCCTGCGCAAATTCCGAATTGATGTCTTCGAGCTCGAACACCTCGTCGTAGGGGACGTTGGCCTCCGCGAGCAGCACGTTCATATGCCCCGGCATGCGGCCGGCGACCGGATGGATCGCGTATTTGACCTCAACGCCGGCGGCCTTGAGCTTGTCCGCCATCTCGCGCAACGCATGCTGCGCTTGCGCCACCGCCATGCCGTAGCCCGGCACGATGATGACCTTCGAGGAATTCTTCAGGAGGTAGGCGGCGTCTTCGGCGGAACCGATCTTGACCGGCCGGCTTTCGGTGGCGCCGCTCGGACCCGCCACTTCGCCGCCGAAACCGCCGAGGATCACGGAGATGAACGAGCGGTTCATGCCCTTGCACATGATGTAGGACAGGATCGCGCCCGAGGAGCCGACCAGCGCGCCGGTAATGATGAGCGCCGAATTGCCGAGCGTGAAGCCGATGCCCGCCGCCGCCCAGCCGGAATAGGAATTGAGCATCGAGATCACGACGGGCATGTCGGCGCCGCCGATCGGGATGATGATGAGGATGCCGAGCAGAAATGAGACGGCCGCAATCAGCCAGAAGGTCAGGTGCTGCTGCGCCTCGAAGAACCAGACGATGAGCGCGACGAGGGCGAGCGCCAGCGCGATGTTGATGACGTGCCGGCCCGGCAGCGTGATCGGCTTGCCGCTCAAGCGCCCCGAGAGTTTCAGGAAGGCGATCACCGATCCGGTGAACGTGACGGCGCCGATGGCAACGCCGAGCGACATTTCGATCAAACTCTGACCGTGGATCGCGCCTTCGGCACCGATGTCGAAGGCCGCGGGCGCGTAGAGCGCACCGGCGGCGACCAGCACCGCCGCCATGCCGACCAGCGAGTGGAAGGCGGCGACGAGCTCCGGCATCGAGGTCATCGGCACGCGCCGCGCGACTACGGCGCCGATTCCGCCGCCAATGGCCACAGCGACGACAACCAAGAGCCACGCCATCGGGTCGGCGGGCGGATGCGCGGCGAGTGTGGTGGCGACTGCGATCGCCATGCCGATCATGCCGAAAAGATTACCCCGCCGGCTGGTGGTCGGATGCGAGAGGCCGCGCAGCGCCAGGATGAAGAGGACTCCGGCGACCAGATAGGCCAGCGCGGCGAGATCGGCGCTCATGTCACTTCTGCTTTCTTTGGAACATGGCGAGCATGCGTTGCGTCACCAGAAAGCCGCCGAAAATATTGACCGAGGCGAAAACCAGCGCGACGAACCCGAAGGCGCGCGCCCAGATCGGGCCCTTGCCGTCGGCAACGAGGGCGACGCCGACCGCGAGCAACGCGCCGACCACGATCACCGAGGAGATCGCATTGGTCACCGACATCAGCGGCGTGTGCAAAGCCGGCGTCACCGACCAAACGACGTAGTAACCGACAAAGACCGCAAGTACGAAGATGGAAAGGCGGAACACGAATGGATCGACCGCGTCGCTGACCGCGTGGATCGCGCCGCCGCTCGCGGTGGAAAGAATGTCGAGTTGCGCGAGGACCGAGAGAGTCACCATGTCGGCTTCCTTTTTCTACGCCGCGCTTTTCGGCTTGAAGCTCGGATGAACGGTTGCGCCGTCGCGGGTGAGCGCCGTCGCCTTGACGATGTCGTCGTCCCAATTGATCGCGAGCGACTTTGTCTTCTTGTCGATCAGAAGTTCGAGGAAAGCGTAGAGGTTCTTGGCGTAGAGGCTCGATGCCGTGGCGGCGAGCCGGCCGGCCATGTTGCTGTAGCCGATAATCTTGACACCGCCGGCATCGGCCACTGTGTCGGTCTTGACCCCTTCCACGTTGCCGCCGCGCTCGACGGCGAGGTCGACAATCACCGATCCGGGTCGCATCGACGCGACCATGTCCTTGGAGATCAAGCGCGGCGCCGGCCGGCCGGGAATGAGCGCGGTGGTAATGACGATGTCCTGTTTCTTGACGTGCTCGGCGACCAGCGCCGCCTGCTTCGCCTGGTAGTCCTTGGACATTTCCTTGGCGTAACCGCCCGCGGTTTCCGCCGCCTTGAATTCCTCGTCCTCGACCGCGATGAACTTGGCGCCGAGGCTCTCGACCTGCTCCTTGGCCGCCGGCCGCACGTCGGTTGCGGTAACCACGGCGCCAAGGCGGCGGGCGGTCGCGATCGCCTGCAGGCCGGCGACGCCCGCGCCCATGACAAAGACCTTGGTGGCCGGCACGGTGCCGGCCGCGGTCATCATCATCGGCAACGCTCGGCCATACTCGGCGGCAGCGTCGATCACGGCACGGTAGCCGGCGAGATTGGCCTGGCTCGACAGCACGTCCATCACCTGCGCGCGGGTGATGCGCGGCAGAAGTTCCATCGCAAAGCAGATTAGGCCGGCATCGGCCAAAGTGCGCAGTGCGTCTTCATGGCCGTAAGGGTCCATGATGGCGATAACGATGGCGCCGCGCTTGAGGCGCGAAAGCTCGGCGGCGAGCGGCCGCCGCACCTTGAGCACGACGTCGGCGCCATTCACCGCGTCGGCGGTCACCGCGGCTCCGGCCGCGGAAAAATCGGCATCGAGGATTCCGGATTTCGTCCCGGCACCCGGCTCAACGGCCACTTCGGCGCCGAGGCCGATGATTTTCTTGACGGTCTCCGGCGTTGCGGCGACCCGCGGCTCACCCGCATCAACCTCTGCAGCGACCGCAACTTTCATGATTCCTCCAACACCTGCCCAGATGCGCGGTCGGTTCGAAATGATATGAACCGCCAGCGAGCCGTAGAAATCGGCCGCAGCCAAGGCCCGCGGACGCGCGTGTGTTTTAACCGAGGAAATACGCCAGCAGGATCAGAATGACCACGACAACGCCGAGGACAACTTTTACCAGGGTCAGAAAGTTGTGGTACGTTTGCTCATGCGACGGATAATCGTTGCCCGTTGCACTGGCGTATTCAAGATCACCGTGGTCGGCCATCGCATTCCTCTAAGCTTGCCGTGTCCATCGCGGACTTATCGTAATTGCGTCCCCAGGGCAACGGTATGTGGGCGGCGTAGCCCTGCCAATCCATTAGGCGTCATCGCTTTCTGCGGCGGCGTTCCGTCCCGCGATGAGGCCCTGACGGATGGCGCCGCCGGCCGACCCGCCGCCGCGATAAAGACCTTGGATCACCGCCCCGCTCATGTCCAACACCTGACAGCGCGCATTGATACGCAGCCCCGCGCGTGTCGTGGATCACCGTGGCCTGGGCTTGTCGAAGTCGGCGTCGATATGACCACGATGTCGCGCGTCATCCCAATGGGAAGGCAAATCTACATATCCAGGACGAGGCGCTCGCTCTTGCAGCCGCAGCAGCAGATCATGACCTTGTCGTTCGCCGCCTGCTCCTCCTCGCTGAGCACCGAGTCGCGGTGTTCGGGGATACCGGAGATGACGCGCGTCACGCACTCGCCGCAGATGCCAAGCTCGCACGAATAGTCGACGTCGACGCCGGCCTCGTAGAGCACTTCAAGGATCTTCTTGCCCTCCGGGACGTAATATTCCTCGCCGGAGCGCGCGAGTTCGACCCAGAAGCCGCCCGCCGTCGCCGCTTCGGCCTTGGGCGTGAAATATTCGACATGCACATTGGGGCGCGGCCGTGCGGCGGCCGCTGCCTCGAACGCCGCCAGCATCGGATTGGGACCGCAGCAATAGAAATGTGCGTTCGGCGGCGCCTTGGCAACAGCGCCCGCGAGATCAAGAAATGTGCCGTTCGCCTCATCGTCGAAGTGCAGATGCACCCGCTCAGGACCGAGCTTCTCCACGGTGGAGAGAAAGGCCATGTCGGCGCGCGAACGGCACGAATAGTAGAGTTCCCACGAGCGGCTCTGCGCGGCGAGTTGCTGCGCCATGCAGCAGATCGGCGTAATGCCAATGCCGCCGGCGAAAAGAACCACGTGCTCGGCGTTCTCGACGAGCGGGAAATTGTTGCGCGGCGCGCTGATCTTCAGCGTGTGTCCGACTCGCAGGTCATCGAAGATGTAACGGGAGCCGCCGCGACTCGCGGCGTCGAGCTTGATGGCGACGACGTAGCTCTCGGGATCGGCCTCGGGGTTGAGCAGCGAAAACTGACGGATGAGGCCATTCGGCAAATGGATGTCGATATGGGCGCCGGGTTTGTACGGCGGCAGCCGGGCGCCATCGGGCCGGCGGAAGGTGTAAACGTTCGTGTCGCGGGCGACGGTCTCAATTTCGGTCAGCCGCACCTCGATCAAGGCTGCGGAACGGGTGGTTTCGGATGCTTGAGCCCCCGCAGGTGCTGGCGCGATCATCGTGTCCATGCGTCATAAATAAGCGGCCCAGGTAGGGTTCCGCAATATACTGTTTATTACGTTCTGCGGCTGGCCTGCCAGCCCGCGACGTCGAAGACTTCGCGGGTTCGGCGCCATGTCTCTCCCAGCCGGTCCGGTCGGCCGATCCCGTCCGCGTCGAGGTGGAAACAGCCTTGCGCCGGCGCGTGCCTATCATTCCGATTCTGATCGGCAGCACCAAAATGCCGACTGCCGAACAGCTGCCGCCCGGCTTGAAGGATTTTGCTTTCCGCAATGCCGTGAAGGTCGATACCGGCCTGGACTTCGACTATCACATGGATCGCCTGATCCGCGCGATGGATGTCATCCTTGAGAAGAAATCGCCGCCGAGTGGCGAGACGAAAATCCCGACGCCACCGCCGGTGAAGCCGCCGCCGCTTGCCGGAAATTCCTATGCAACGCCTGCGCCGTCGAGCAAGTCACACAAAATTCCAGCCGCCCTGGTCAGTGCCCCGAATTTAGACCGTGGCGCGAAAGACAAACCGTCGTCGTCGTCGTCGTCGGTCGTGCCGGCGACTTGGACGAACGTGCTGTGGCTGGCGAGCCGGAATGGGAGGATCGTGAGGGCCGCCGTCGCGGGCGTTATCGTAATCCTCCTCGCCGTCGTCGTTCTCAACGGAGGCACCGGCGCCGACCGCGGCAAACCGTTACTCACGCTGCCCGGACACACCGCGGCGGTTACATCGGTAGCCTATTCGCCCAATTCGCAATTGATCGTGTCAGGAAGTTCGGACCGGTCGCTGAAGATTTGGGACGCGGAAAACGGACGGCTGGTGCGAACGCTTCCGGGCGATTTCGGCGCTGTGTCTTCGGTGGCGTTTCTGCCGGATGGGCGTGAAATCGTGTCGGCAAGCCTCAACGGCGCGATCATCATCTGGAACGCCGAAACCGGCCAGCCGGTTCGATCTTTGCGATCCAATGCCAACTATTCGTGGCAGTCTTCCCCCTCCGTGCACTCGATCGCGGTTTCTCCAGACGGCAAGCGCGTTGCATCCGGCGGCTCCGGCTCGACGGTGACGATCTGGAACGACAGCACTCTGGTTTCTGCCGATGGCGTATCGTGTCGGCAAGCCTCAACGCGCGATCATCATCTGGAACGCCGAAACCGGCCAGCCGGTTCGATCTTTGCGATCCAATGCCAACTATTCGTGGCAGTCTTCCCCCTCCGTGCACTCGATCGCGGTTTCTCCAGACGGCAAGCGCGTTGCATCCGGCGGCTCCGGCTCGACGGTGACGATCTGGAACGACAGCAGCGGCGAAGTGTTGGGAACCTTCCGCGGTCATGACGAGGACTTCGAGTCGGTTGCCTTTGCGCCGGACGGCAAAACCGTCGTTGCCGGAAGCAAGGAAGGAATGATCCACATCTGGGATACGCTTGCCGGAAAGGCGCTGCGAACGCTCACCGGTCATAGCGGCCGGATTCTGTCGGTGGCGATTTCGCCGGACGGCAAGCGGCTGGCGGGCGGCGGCGGCGGCAATGCCGTGATGGTTTGGGATGCCACGAGCGGAGCGCTGCTGCGGACACTCACGTCCGGATCGAGCGAGGTTGACTCGATAGCGTTTTCTCCCGACGGCAGACGGCTTGCAATCGGCGGCAACGACGCGGTCGTCGAATTGATGGACGCCGACAGTGGGCAGATGCTGCGCTCACTCAACGGGCATTCCGGCGCGGTGCGCTCGCTGGCTTTTTCCCCGGATGGCAAGCGGCTGGCAGCGGGCAGCGACGACAACACCGTCGATGTCTGGGCGGTTTGGTAAGCAATACCGCGCAGGCGCGACGGTTGACATTTGCTGGGACCTAACGCTGCCCTTGGCATTTCTTTTGGCGCGGCCCTTCGGTCGGTTGCTCGCCGCGCAGCGCCTTTGCGGCGTAATCCGCGAACACGCGTCCGATCAGAACGACGATCGGTTCCGGCATGGCCTGTAGGGGGAGCAAGGCCGGAAGATTACCGATGCTGCCAGCGATCGTGCGTTCGTCGGCGCGCGTGGCGCGGGCGACCGCGACGGCGGGCATGGCTGGATCAAGCCCAGCGGCGAGCGCTTTGGCGGCAAGCTCGGGCAGCGTTTTGGCCGGCATGTAGACAATCGTCGTCACCGCGGGATCGGCAAGACTTGCCCAGTCGATATTATCCGGCAGTTTACCGTCGCGGCCGTGGCCGGTGATGTACTGCACCCGCCGCGCTTCCAGGCGCCGCGTCAGCGACACTTTAAGCCGGCTGGCGGCGGCTTGTGCCGCCGTCACGCCCGGCACGACTTCGACATCAATTCCGGCCGCGCGGCAGGCGGCGATTTCCTCGTCCGCACGGCCGAAAATCATCGGGTCGCCGCCTTTGAGGCGCACGACGCGACGTCCGGCCCTGGCAAGAGAGACCATCAACGCATTGATATCGTCCTGCTTGCAAGACGGCGCGTAGCCGGCCTTGCCGACCAGCATTTTCCTCGCTTCGCGCCGGGCGAAATCGAGTACCTCCGCCGACACGAGGTGGTCGAACAGGATCACGTCGGCCGATTGCAGCGCGCGCACCGCGCGCAATGTCAACAATTCCGCATCGCCGGGACCGGCGCCGACAAGGACGACGGAGCCGGCTTCGGCCGTGTCAGGCGTCAGCAATTCCGTAAAGTCAGCGTCCGTCGGCAAAGCGTTGTGCGCGGCGATGGCGCGGTCGGTAAATTTCTCCCACAGGCTGCGGCGGCGGCGGAAGGACAGCGCAAGCGCCGCGACGCGCGGGCGCCACGCGCGCGCGGCCTCGGCCCAGCGCGCGAAGCCTTTCGGGATCAGCGCCTCGATCTTGGCGCGGACCGCCTGACCGAAGACCGGTGCCGCGCCGTCGGTCGAAATGCCGATAACGAGCGGCGAACGGTTGACGATTGCGCCGAAGGAGAAATCGCAATAGGCCGGGCGGTCGATGACGTTGACCGGCACGCCTGCGCGGCGCGCTGCGGCGGCGAACCGCGCGGCTTCCGCGTCGTCGGCGCACTCGGCGACGGCGATCGCGGCTCCGGCGCAGTCGGCCGGTGCCCACGCACGCCCGTGAACGATGACCGCGCCGGCCGGCGCCGTCGCCTCCAGTGCGCGCATGTCTTCACTGGGTTCTGGCGCGAACACATCCACCCTGGCGCCCGCGGCCGAGAGGAGCTCGGCCTTCCACGCCGCGGCGTGGCCGCCGCCAGCGACGACGGCGCGCGTGCCGTCGAGTGCGAAAAATGCCGGCAGCCGCGACAGCGGGGCCATGCGAGCTCTGCCAAATTCGATGGGCGCGCGGCTCATTCGGTCGTCCTCGCCCTGCAGGTAGAATTTTCTCCTGGCGGCAGCAAGCATTGTCGATAATTATGGAATGACATCGTGGATATCGCCCATTTCATGGGAAATTCGTTCACGCCGGCGCTCGTAAGGGCAATTCGGACCTATGGTCCATTCGCCCGCAACCATTCAATTGCCATGCCAGAGCGATGGGTCCCGAAAATTTGGCGGGCGCCCGGCGGGATGCCGCCGAGCGCCCTAAGGTACGTATCAGTCAGTCTATAAGCCGGGTTCTGGATGGCATGCGAAAACGCTTCGCCTGCGTGACGGCCATTCCTCTTGGACGCCGGTTACCCGGCGCCTCCAGCAACCTACCCGGACGGCGGTTCTAGACATCGACCTGAGATCTTCGCGCCTGAGCGCAAAGCCTCGTACCGTCCCTATTCGGTCTTGCTCCCGGTGGGGTTTGCCCTGCCGCCGGCGTTGCCGTCGGCGCGGTGCGCTCTTACCGCACCTTTTCACCCTTACCGCGGCGAACGCTACGCTCCGCGGCGGTATGTTCTCTGTGGCACTTTCCCTAGGCTCGCGCCCGCCGAACGTTATCCGGCACCGCTTGTCTATGGAGCCCGGACTTTCCTCCCCGGCAACCTTTCGGTTTCGCCGGAGCGGCCGTCCGACCGACTGACAGGGACAGGGATGGGGATGTTGCGCCGCGCCGTCAAGAGGACGGGTCTTAGACCGCAAAGTCTAGGACGCGAGCCGCGCGAAGTCGCGGGCGCGGGCAGCGATCGTCCGCGCCTGGCCGCGCTGTGCGATCAGGTCGCGCAACGTGATGCGCGTCGAATGATCGCTGACACCGTCAACCCGTTCGGGACGGAAATGGCGCTGGAATGCTTTCACCACGTCGTGGGTCGCTGAATCGAACGTTCCACTGACGGCAATTCCGTAGCCGTATTTGGCGAGCGCGTCCTGCATTTCCGTCACCGCGTCGCCGCGGTCGCCAAGCGAGAGAACGGCGCCTTCTCCGGTGATCGGGGCCGGCGTTACCCAATGGCCGACGCCCGAATCCCACAGCGTGCGCCAGGGAAATTTTTCCCCCGGATCCTGTTTGCGCGATGGCGCAACGTCGGAATGCGCCAGCACCCGTACCGGCGCGATTGTGTTCCGCGTTTGGATTCCGCGGCAGAGCGCGGTCACCGCAGCGATCTGGCGCGAGGGAAAATCGGGATAGCTGTAGTCGTGGCCGGGATTGGCAACCTCGATGCCGATTGAGCAGGAATTGATGTCGGTTTCGCCCGCCCAGAATGCCGGGCCGGCATGCCACGCGCGGCGGCTCTCCTGCACCATTTGGATCACGCGGCCGTCTTCAAGGACGAGATAGTGAGCCGACACCTCGCTGCCGGGCGAGCACAAACGCTCCAGCGCGCCGCGGGCGTCTGGCATGCCAGTGTAGTGGAGCAGGATCATGTCCGGGCGCTGATTGCCCTTGCGCTCGCCGTGATTGGGCGACGGCCTGACCTCGGCCACAACACATGATTCTGCCGGAAATTCCCTACGCCACATAACCATGACATTAAGTCGCCTGGTTTCGCCGACAAAGCGATTCACTCGTTTGCGCCAGTGATCCTGTGGAAAAGCCAACGTCGCTGCCGGTTTGCAACGAGGGTCCGGCTCCGCCGCCGCAAGATGGGCATCCGCTTATCATCAGTATTTGACCGTTCATCCGGCCCGCCCCGCTTAGCGCGTCCGGCGTCCTGATGATGGCAGGATAAGACTTCAACCTTTCCTTAAGCTTACCCCGCACTAATCGAAATCGAGCGACGCGGCACCGCGGCCGAGCCGGTCCGTTTATGTCCATATGTCCATGATAGCCCAACTTCTCCTAAAAGCCGTCGCAATGCCCGGGCCGGAGGGTAAGAGACCCCCCATCCCTTTGCTACCGAGGCGGCGGGGTCAGATTCCCGGACACGGTCATCGGGCCGACCGCGCGGCGGGGAGTAATGATGATGGGCGACGGCGGGGCTGTCGATGAAGGCGTGGCCCGGCATATTTCCGTGCTTGTCGGCCGCGCGGTCGAGTGGCTCGCGGTGCACGACGGCGGTGTTTATGTGGACGCGACCTTTGGCGGCGGCGGCTACACGCGCGCGATTCTGCAGACGCCCGGCGCGCGGGTCATCGGCGTTGACCGCGATCAAAGCGCGATCGCGCAAGGCGCCGGGCTCGTAACAGAAGCCCGCGGGCGTCTCGATCTCGTCGAAGACCGGCTTTCCAATCTGGGCTTGATCGCCGGCGCGACGGTGGTCGATGGCGTTTTGTTCGACCTCGGCGTTTCGTCCATGCAGCTCGACGAGGCCGCGCGGGGCTTCTCGTTTCGGCGCGAAGGGCCGCTCGACATGCGCATGGGGCGCGAGGGCCCGACTGCGGCCGACGTCGTGGCGCGCGTAAGCGAGCGCGCTCTCGCCGCGATCATCGCCACGCTCGGAGAGGAGCGTCACGCCCGCGCGGTGGCGCGCGCGATCGTACGAGCGCGCGGCGAGCGGGTCATCGACACGACCCGTGCGCTGGCAGAGATCGTCGCTCGCGTGGTGCACGCTCGCGACAGCGCGATCCACCCGGCGACCCGGACCTTCCAGGCGTTGCGAATTTTCGTCAACGAGGAGCTTGCCGAATTGGCGCATGGCCTCGTTGCCGCCGAACGCATCCTCAAACCCGCCGGCCGTCTTGTCGTTGTCGCCTTCCATTCGCTCGAGGACCGAATCGTCAAGAATTTTCTCAACGAACGCATCCGCGCTCCCGCCTCTTCGCGGCATCAGCCCGAGGTAGTGGCGCCCCCGCCGACTTTCCGCGCGCTGACGCGGCGTCCCGAAACGGCGGACGATGCCGAGGTCGCGGCCAATCCGCGCGCCCGCTCGGCCAAGCTGCGCGCGGCCGCGCGGACCGGTGCCGCACCGCGCGAGGCCGTGATCGAGGCGATGTTGCCGCGGCTGCCTTCGCTCGATGACGTCATGCGGGGGAAGGCATGATCCTGCGCATTCTGAATCTCGTCGTGATCGGCGCGCTCTTTCTCGCCGCGGCTTACGTTTACCGCATCAAATTCGACTCGACCGTGCAGGCCGAGCGCCTCGCCAAGATTCGCAGCGAAGTGCGGCACGAGCGCGACGCCATCGCGGCGCTGCACGCGCAATGGGGCGAGCTCGAGAATCCGGCGCGCATCGAGGCGCTTGCCAAGCGCTTCCTGCCGCTCAAGCCCGTCGCCCCGACCCAGTTCGATCAGCTCAAGCAGCTGCCAGATCGTCCGCCGCAATTCATCAAGCCCGACAGTCCCGATCCAATCGGCGCCGTCATCGAGAATCTCGAAGAGCCGGTTGCGGTAACCGGAAGCGTCTCGGTGCCGGAGGCGGCGCCCCCGTCCGACGATGCCAGCGACGATGCGAACGAAACCGAGGCATCCGCGGCCAAGTCCGGGCGGCTCGACCGATGAGTGCAGTCGCGGGAGCCGCCGCATTACAACCGGCCGAGCAACCATTAGCGCGGCCCGTCGAATCTTGGCGGTGGCGGTTCGTGCGCAGCATTCTCTATGGCAATAAAGTCGACCGCCGCGCCAAGGCGCGGGCGCGGGTCGGACTGGCGATCTTCGCCTTTGCTGCGGTCTATTTCATCATAGCGATGCGCTTGATCATGTTCGGCATCGTGTCCGACAGCCGAACGGTGCATCGCGTCGGTGGCGGCGATGCCATCGCGACCGCGCGTCCCGACATCCTCGATCGCAACGGCGAAGTCCTGGCGACCGACGTGCGCGTGCCCTCGCTTTACGGCGAGCCGCGCCGCCTGATCGACGTCGATGAAGCGGTCGAACTCTTGACCGCCGATTTGCCCGACCTCGACGCCACCGAACTGCGCGAACGGCTGTCGTCCAAGCGCGGTTTCGTTTGGCTTAAGCGCGATATCACGGGGGAGCAGCAGCGCGCGATCTACAAACAAGGACTGCCCGGTATCGGCTTTCTGAACGAAAACAAGCGCGACTATCCGGGCGGCCCCGAAGTCTCGCATGTGATCGGCCACGTCAACATCGACAACCAGGGCATTGCCGGGATGGAAAAGTGGCTCGACGGGCATGGGCTCGCTGCGCTGCACATGGCGGGTCTGGCCACCGACCGCCTGCAAAACCCGGTGGAACTCGCCGTAGATCTGCGCGTGCAGCACGCGCTGCGCGACGAACTGATCGCGGCGCGCGCCAAATTCAGCACCATCGCCGCAGCCGGCATCGTGCTCGACGTGCGCACCGGCGAAATCGTCGCCATGGTCTCGGAGCCGGATTACGACCCCAACAATCCGCATGAGGCGCTCGATCCGACGCGCATCAACCGGCTCACCACCGGCGTTTACGAAATGGGGTCGACCTTCAAGGCATTCACCGTCGCTATGGCACTCGACTCCGGCAAGGCCACGCTGAAATCGTCGTTCGACGCGCACAATCCGTTGCATTACGGCAAGTTCGACATTCACGATTTCGAACCGATGCAGCGCTCGCTGACGGTGCCGGAGATTTTCACCTACTCGTCGAATATCGGCGCTGCGCGCATTGCGATGGCGGTCGGCATCGAAGGGCACAAGGCGTTTCTGAAAAAAATGGGTCAGCTCGACCGGCTGCGCACGGAATTGCCGGAGAGCGCCGAGCCGATCGTGCCGAAGCGATGGGGCGAGCTCAACACCATCACGATAGCCTTCGGGCATGGCCTCTCGGTTGCGCCGTTGCAGGCCGTGATGGGCATCGCGGCGTTGATGAATGGCGGCATCTTGATCCCGCCGACCTTCCTCAAGCGAAGCGAAGCCGAGGCGCGGGCGCTCGGCAAGCGGGTCATCAAGCCCGAAACCAGCGAAATCATGCGCTATCTGATGCGGCTCAATGTCGAGAAGGGCACCGCGTCGAAGGCCGACGTCAAAGGTTATTACATCGGCGGCAAAACCGGAACGGCGGACAAAGTGGTCTTCGGTCGCTATTCCAAGACCAAGGTGCTGACTGATTTCATGGCGGTGATGCCAGCGGATCAGCCGCGCTATCTACTGCTGATCATGCTCGATGAGCCGCATGCAACGCCAGAGACGCACGGCTTCAAGACTTCAGGCTGGAACGCGGTCCCGACCGGAGCGGCTGTCGTCGCCCGCATCGCGCCGCTCCTTGGCATCGAACCGCGCATGAACCTGCCAACGGCCGATCAACTGATACTGGCCTCGGTAAAGGAAAGCAGGTAAGGCGGGGGCCGCGTTAGAGCGCCACTTCCCCGACTAAGCTAGTTGTCGCTCTAACACTATGATGGGGCAATATCTTTTCGGAAAACCGGTTTCCACCCCGGGTCAAGTCCGGGGGCGGGCTTTTTCCGGATCGTGCTCCAAAGCGAACCGCCATGAAGCTTCGCGAGATTCTGCCCGCCGACGCCGAAATCGAGACGCGAATAGTCGATCTCGACGTCAGTGGCGTGTCGGCCGATTCACGGGCGATCAAAAGCGGCGACGTCTTCGTGGCGATCGAGGGCGGCAAGACCGACGGCCTTGATTTTGTCGGACCCGCGATCGCCGCTGGCGCCGTCGCGGTCCTGGCGCAACGGCGGCCAGACCTGCCGATGCCCCAGGGTGTCGCTTTCGTGCGGGTCGGCAACGCCCGCCGCGCACTGGCGCTGATCGCCGCCAAAATCTTTCCGCGGCAGCCGCAGACCATTACAGCCGTCACCGGCACCAGCGGCAAGACCTCGGTTGCGGCATTCACGCGTCAGATCTGGACGGCGCTGGGAGATCGCGCAGCGAGCGTCGGCACGATCGGCATCGTTTCGCCGCGCGGCGAGACTTATGGGTCGCTCACCACGCCCGATCCCGTCGCGCTGCATCGTTCGCTCGATTCGCTCGCGGCGGAGGGCGTAACGCACCTTGCAATCGAAGCGTCCTCGCACGGGCTCGATCAATACCGGCTGGACGGGCTGCACGTTGCGGCGGCGGCGTTTACCAACATCACGCGCGATCATCTCGATTATCATCCGAACCTCGGGGCGTACCTTGCCGCAAAACTGCGGCTGTTCGAGGCGCTGGTTGAGCCGGGCGGCGCGGCGGTCATTGACGTCGACCACGAGCGTGCGGACGCGGTCATGGCCGTCGCCAAGGCGCGCGGTCTTTCCATCATCAGTGTCGGCCGCAGAGGAACGGGTATCCGCCTCGCCGAATCCGCCATCGACGGCTTCGCGCAGATGCTGCGGATCGAACACGGCGGCAAAAGCTTTCGCGTGCGATTGCCGCTGGTCGGCGAGTTTCAGGTCGAAAACGCGCTCGTGGCAGCCGGGCTTGTCATCGCGACCGGCGGCGATCCGGCCGCGGTTTTCCCGGCGCTGGAACATTTGACCGGCGCCAAGGGGCGGCTCGAGCTTGTCGGTTCAAGCCGCGGCGCTCCGATCTTTATCGACTACGCACACAAGCCCGATGCGCTTGCCAAGGCGCTCGAGGCGTTGCGGCCCGCGGTGAGCGGCAGGCTGGTCGTAGTGTTCGGCGCCGGCGGCGACCGCGACCGCGGCAAGCGACCGTTGATGGGCGCCGTTGCCGCCGCAAAAGCCGACCGCGTGATCGTCACCGACGATAACCCGCGCAGCGAAGATCCCGCCGCCATTCGCGCCGCCATCATGGCCGCCGCCCGCGGCGCCGTTGAGATCGGCGACCGCAGCGAAGCGATCCGCACGGCGATCGTCGAGCTGCGTCCCGACGATGTCCTGTTGATCGCCGGCAAGGGCCATGAAACCGGCCAAATCATCGGCGACCGAATTGTGCCGTTCAGCGATCATGAAGCGGTCGCCGCGGCGCTTAAGGAGCTTGCCGCATGAGCGCCCTCCCGCTGTGGACCGTCGAGGATATGGCGGCGGTGATGGGCGCCGAGCGCCACGGCGCGCTGCCGCAATCCGTGCCTGGAATCTCGATTGACAGCCGCACCATCGGTCGCGGCGAGGCGTTTTTCGCCATTACCGATCGCCGCGACGGGCATGAATTCGTCGCCGCGGCGCTCGCGGCCAAAGCGGGGTTCGCCGTCGTCGCCGCCGATCGCCGCGCCGCCATGCCGATGGACGCGCCGCTTCTGGTCGTGCCCGATGTGCTGGCCGCCTTGCGCGCTCTCGCCGCTGCGGCGCGTGCGCGCACAAAAGCCAAGGTGATCGGCGTGACCGGCTCGGTCGGCAAGACCAGCACCAAAGAAGCGTTGCGGCTCGCACTCGCCAAGGACGGCGAGACACATGCATCGGTCGCCTCCTACAACAATCATTGGGGCGTGCCGCTGTCGCTCGCACGTTGTCCGGCGAGCGCGCATTATGCGGTTCTGGAAATGGGCATGAATCATGCCGGCGAGATCGAGCCGTTGTCGCGGCTTGCGCGCCCGCATGTCGCGGTTATCACCGCGATCGCCCCGGTGCATCTGGAATTCTTCGGCACGCTCGCCAAGATTGCCGACGCCAAGGCCGAGATCTTTCTCGGGCTCGATGCAAACGATGCCGCGGTTCTTAATCGCGACAACGCGCAATTCGGCCGGCTGATGCGCCGTGCGAAGGAAGCCGGCGTCGCGCGCGTCGTGTCGTTCGGCGAGCACGCGAAGGCCGAGGCGCGCCTGATCAAATACGCGCTGCATGCCGAGTGCTCGACCGTCCGCGCCGACATCCTCGGCACCGAACTGACCTACAAGATCGGCACGCCCGGCCGCCATCTCGTGCACAATTCGCTCGCGGTGCTGGCGACGGCCGTGCTCGCCGGCGCCGACCTCGCCTTGGCGGCGCTGGCGCTGTCCGAATTCAAGCCCACCTCCGGGCGCGGCGCGCTGATCGAGGTGGATCTTCCGGGCGGCCGCGCCTGCGTCATTGACGACAGCTACAATGCCAACCCGGCTTCGGTGACGGCATCGCTTGAGCTGCTTGGTCAGACGCCGATCGGTCCGCGCGGACGGCGTATCGCCGTGCTTGGCGACATGCTCGAACTCGGGCCGCGCGGGCGAGCACTGCATCGCGGTCTCCTCGAACCGGTGGTCGCCAACGCCGTCGACCTCGTGTTCTGTTGCGGACCGCTGATGCGGGCCCTTTGGCAGGCCCTTCCCGCCAGCCGCCGCGGCGGATATGGAGAGGACTCCGCCGCGCTCGAGGCGCAGGTGATGTCCGCGATTCGTGCCGGCGATGCCGTCATGGTCAAAGGCTCGCTCGGCTCGCGCATGGCACCCATCGTTAAGGCGTTACAACGACTGTCCGCACGCCGCGACAATGCGGAACCCGACACGTTGAGAACCGCGTCGGCACAAGGTTGAGGCGATGCTTTATTGGCTGGTCGATCTGTCGGACAAAATCACCGTCTTCAACGTGTTCCGCTACATCACGTTCCGCACCGGCGGCGCGGTCATCACCGCGCTTCTTTTCGTGTTTCTGTTCGGCCAGGTCATTATCAATCGGCTGCGGTTGTTGCAGGGAAAAGGTCAGCCGATCCGCGCCGACGGCCCCCAATCGCACATTATCGCCAAGGCCGGCACGCCGACGATGGGCGGGTTGATGATCCTTTCCGGCATGCTGGTCTCGACACTGTTATGGGCCAACCCGACCAACCCTTACGTCTGGGTGGTGCTGTGGGTCACGCTCGGCTTCGGACTCGTCGGCTTTTATGACGACTATTTGAAAGTCACCAAGCAGACGCACAATGCATTTCCCGGCTTCGCGCGGGTCGCCATCGAGGCGCTGATAGCCGCCGTGGCCTGCACCGCGTTCGTTCAGCTGGGGCGGGTGCCGTTCTCCACTTCGCTGGTGTTTCCGTTCTTCAAGGAGCTCGTGATCAATTTCGGCTGGCTCTACGTGCTGTTTGCCGTCTTCATCGTCATCGGCGCCGGAAACGCGGTGAACTTGACCGACGGCCTCGACGGCCTGGCCATCGTCCCGGTGATGATCGCCAGCGCTAGCTTCGGCATGATCGCGTACCTTTCCGGCAACGCGGTGTTCGCCGATTATCTGCAAATCCATTATGTCGCCGGTACCGGCGAGCTTGCGGTGCTGTGCGGCGCGGTGCTCGGGGCTGGCCTTGGGTTTCTTTGGTTCAACGCGCCGCCCGCCTCGATCTTCATGGGCGATACCGGCTCGCTCGCGCTCGGCGGCATGATCGGCGCCATCGCTGTTGCCACCAAGCACGAGATCGTGCTCGCCGTCATCGGGGGCCTGTTCGTGCTCGAGGCGGTCTCGGTCATCGTCCAAGTCGTGTCGTTCAAGCTGACGGGAAAGCGCGTCTTCCGCATGGCGCCGATCCATCACCATTTCGAGCAGCTCGGTTGGACCGAGCCGCAGATCGTCATTCGTTTCTGGATCGTCTCTGTCGTGCTGGCGCTGGCGGGGCTTTCGACCCTGAAGCTGCGGTAGCTTTGTCGTGATTGCGGTCACGACCTTCGCCGGCAAAAAGGTCGCCGTGTTCGGATTGGGAGGCTCCGGGCTTGTCAGTGCGAGCGCCCTTCTTGCCGGCGGCGCCGATGTCGTTGCCTACGACGACGACGCGCAGAGCGTGGCGAAAGCCAACGCCGGCGGCATTCCCACCGCCGATCTGCGCACTGCTGATTGGTCGCGCCTCGCGGCCCTTGTGCTAGCTCCCGGGGTTCCGCTAACGCACCCGGCACCGCACTGGAGCGTCCGATTGGCGCAACGAGCCGGCGTTGCGGTGATCGGCGACATCGAACTGTTCTGCCGCGAGCGCCGCCACATCGCGCCGGATGCGCCCTTTGTCGCCATCACCGGCACCAACGGCAAATCCACGACCACGGCGCTGATCGCGCATCTCACTGCGTCCGCGGGCATGGACGCGCAGCTTGGCGGCAATATCGGCACCGCGATCCTATCGCTCGCGCCGCCGCGTGCAGCGAGTGCCCGGCCGCTGCGCCTCCACGTCGTCGAATGCTCGTCGTATCAGATCGATCTCGCCCCGTCGCTCGATCCTTCGGTCGGCATTCTCATCAATCTCAGCGAGGATCATCTCGATCGCCACGGCACGATGGAGCATTACGCCGCGGTGAAGGAGCGGCTGGTTGCCGGTGTGCCAAATGACGGAACCCCGATCGTCGGCGTCGACGATGATTGGTGCCACGCCATTGCCGAGCGGCTCGTGCGCTCCGGCAAGCGTGTCGTGCGCATTTCCGTCAAAGGCACGCTCGCCGACGGGATCTATGTCGAAGGGCGGCGGATCATGCGCGCCCAAGGCGGCAATGCCGATCCGATCGCCGAGATCGGCGGCATCGGCTCGTTGCGCGGGCTGCACAACGCGCAGAACGCCGCCTGCGCCGTCGCGGCGGCTCTGGCGCTCGGCATTGCACCTGCGGCGATCCAGGCCGGCTTGGGATCCTTTCCTGGATTGGCGCATCGCATGGAGGAGGTCGGCCGTCGCGGTGCCGTTCTCTTCGTCAACGATTCCAAAGCCACCAATGTCGATTCGGCGGCGCAGGCGCTCGTCTGCTTCAGTGACATTTTCTGGATCGCTGGCGGCAGGCCGAAGACCGGCGGAATCGAGCCGCTGCGGAAATTTTTTCACCGCATCCGCAAGGCCTATTTGATTGGCGAAGCAGCGGACGAGTTCGCGGCAACTCTCGGAAGCGCTGCTGCTTACGAAATCACCGGGACCCTCGACAAAGCGCTCGCCGCCGCTGCGCGCGACGCGGCGGCTTCGCCAGCGCGGGAGCCGGTGGTGCTGCTCTCTCCGGCCTGCGCGTCGTTCGACCAGTACCGCAATTTCGAGGTTCGCGGTGATGCTTTCCGGGCCCTCGTCCGCGCGCTGCCGGGGTTGGTGGCCGCTCAGAAATGAACCACCATCATTCCGGGCCCGGCGCTTCACGCCGTCCCGGCATGACATCACTTATTAATCCCGTAGAAACCATCGCGGTGTCACCACTTGGGCCGGGACTTCATTGGGGACGCCATTCTTTGGCGATTCTTTCTTGGGCAAGTCTTTCTTGGGGAAATCATGACCTCGCGGGCCCAGCCGACGCCCTTGAGCGAATGGTGGTGGACTGTCGACCGGCTCACGATTGCGGCGCTGGGCGCGCTGATGCTCGGCGGCATCATCCTTTGCCTGGCCGCGAGCCCGCCGGTCGCTGCGCGCATCGGTCTCGAACCGTTCCATTTCGTCAACCGCCAGGTGCTCTTTCTCATTCCCGCCGCCACGGTCCTGATCGCCACGTCCTTTCTGTCGCCGCGCGAGATCCGCAAACTTGCGCTGATCGTTTTTGTCATAAGCCTCATTCTCGTTGCGGCCACGCCTTACTTCGGCGCCGAGATCAAGGGGGCGCGGCGCTGGCTGGTGATCCTCGGCGTCAATATCCAGCCGTCGGAATTTTTAAAACCCGCATTCGTGATTCTGATCGCGTGGCTGTTCGGCGAGTCCAACAAGCGGCCCGACATGCCGGCGAACACGGTCGCGCTGGCATTGCTTGTGATCGTGGTGAGCCTGCTCGTGATCCAGCCTGATTTCGGCCAGACCATGCTCATCACGCTGGTTTGGGGCGCGCTGTTCTATATGGCCGGCATGCGTTTCATCTGGGTGCTTGGGCTCGGCGCGATGGCGAGCGTCGGTCTGCTGACGGCTTTCTATACGGTCCCGCACGTGGCGCAGCGCATCAATCGCTTCCTCGATCCGGCGTCCGGCGATACCTTCAATATCGATATCGCGACGGAGTCGTTCGTCCGCGGCGGCTGGTTCGGCCGCGGTCCGGGGGAGGGCACGATCAAGCGGATCCTTCCAGAAGGCCATACCGATTTCGTCTTCGCGGTCGCCGGCGAGGAGTTCGGCGTCGTGCTCTGCCTCATTCTCGTGGCTTTGTTCGCTTTCATTGTTATCCGCGCGCTGGTCACGGCGATGCGCAACGACGACGCGTTCATCCGCTTTGCCGCCGCCGGTCTGGCCATTCTTTTTGGCCTGCAATCGACGATCAACATGGCCGTGAACCTGCACCTCATGCCGGCCAAGGGGATGACCTTGCCGTTCATTTCCTACGGCGGTTCCTCGCTCATCTCGCTCGCCTACGGGATGGGCATGCTGATCGCGCTGACCCGCGAGCGGCCGCAAGCGCAACTTTCCGGCGGGCTCATGCTCGCACCGAGCGGCGCGTGATGCTGGCGCCGGGCCGGGCGCCGATCATTGTCGCGGCCGGCGGAACGGGCGGGCATTTGTTCCCGGCCGAGGCTCTCGCGGCGGCCTTGGTTCAGCGCGGTATTGCCGTTCACCTTGCGACGGATCGGCGGGCCGCGCGTTACGGCGAGGCGTTCGTCGACGAGGCAGTTCACGTCATCGCCAGTGCGACGCTGCATGCGCGCAACCCGTTCGCGCTCATACGGACGGCAACGACGCTGGCTGCCGGTATTGCCCAGGCCTGGGCGCTGATCGGCCGGCTCAGACCAGCGGTGGTCGTGGGCTTCGGCGGTTATCCGACGGTTCCGCCGCTCCTGGCGGCGGTCTGGCGCGGCGTTCCGACCCTGGTGCACGATGCCAATGCGGTGATCGGTCGGGCCAACCGGCTGCTGGCGCCGCGTGTCAGCGCCATCGCAACGACGTTCCCCGACGTTTTTCACGGCCAGCCGTCACTTGCCGCCAAGGCTACACTGACCGGCAATCCGGTGCGACCTGCGGTCGTAGCGGCGGCGGCCATGCCCTACCCGGCAGCGAACGATCCGCTGCGTCTTCTTGTGTTCGGCGGCAGCCAGGGCGCGCGCGTCTTGGCCGATGTCGTACCCGCCGCGATCGGGCTGCTCGAACCGGCGCTGCGCTCGCGACTGGCAATCGTGCAGCAGGCACGCGACGAGGATTTGGCGCGAGTGCGCGACGCGTATGGCAACCTCGCAATTGCCGCTGAAATCGCACCTTTTTTCTCCGATTTGCCGGCGCGCATGGCGGCAAGCCACCTAATTGTGGCACGCTCGGGAGCATCGACGGTTGCCGAGCTTTCTGCGATCGGCCGGCCATCCATTCTGGTGCCGTTGCCACATGCGCTCGACCAGGACCAGTTCGCCAATGCCGGCGTATTGCAAAGTGCCGGAGGCGCCGTTCGGCTGGTCCAGGGCGAGTTTATCCCTCGGCGGCTCGCCGCCGAGATTGCCGCACTTGCATCCGCGCCGCCGCGGCTCGCGGCCATGGCGGCAGCGGCCCGGTCGCTCGGCCACCTCGACGCCGCTGACCGGCTGGCCGAGCTGGTTCTGAAGGTGGCGACGGCCGCCGCAAACCAGTAGATACCTGCGTTCCCTCCCCGCTTGTGGGGGAAGGGCAAGGAAGGGGGGTCGCAAGATCGCTCATCGACGTTGATGCACGAGCAAGACCTCACTAACCCCACCCGACAGCGGAGAGGTGAGAAGAGGGAGACCCTATGAAGCTGCCGCGCGACATCGGTCCGGTGCATTTCGTCGGCATCGGCGGGATCGGCATGAGCGGCATCGCCGAGGTCATGGTGAATCTCGGCTATGTCGTGCAGGGCTCCGATCAAGCCGAGAGCGCCAATGTCAAGCGGCTGCGTGAGAAGGGCGTCAAGATCGCCATCGGGCATGCGACAGGCAATTTGGGCGAAGCCACGGTTGTCGTCGTGTCCTCGGCGATCAAGCATGACAATCCGGAACTGATCGCGGCACGGGCCGGGCGGCTGCCGGTCGTCCGCCGCGCCGAAATGCTAGCGGAACTGATGCGGCTCAAGAGCTGTGTCGCCATCGGCGGTACGCACGGCAAGACCACGACAACGTCGATGGTAGCGGCGCTGCTCGATGCCGCCGGATTCGACCCGACCGTGATTAATGGTGGCATCATAAACGCCTATGGCACCAACGCGCGGCTCGGCGCCGGCGATTGGATGGTGGTTGAGGCCGACGAATCCGACGGCACGTTTCTCAAGCTTCCGGCGGACATCGCCATCGTAACCAACATCGATCCCGAGCACCTCGATCACTTCAGGAACTTCGAGGCGGTGCAGGATGCGTTCCGCGCTTTCGTCGAAAACGTGCCATTCTACGGTTTCTCGGTGATGTGTACGGACCATCCGGTGGTGCAGAGCCTTGTCGCCCGTATCGAGGATCGCCGCGTCATTACTTACGGCGAAAACCCGCAGGCCGACGTGCGGCTCCTCGATGTGTCTCATGCCGGCGGCACATCGCTGTTCACCGTCGCGCTGCGCGATCGCGCCCGCCAATTCGTGCGCGAGGTCAAGAACGTCGCGCTGCCGATGCCGGGGCGTCATAATGCGCTCAACGCCACCGCGGCAATTGCCGTGGCCCACGAACTCGGCGTCGACGAGAATCGCATTAAGGAAGCGCTGGCCAATTTCGGCGGTGTGCGGCGCCGGTTCACCCGCACCGGCATGTGGAACGGGGTCACCATCATCGACGACTATGGGCATCACCCGGTCGAAATCGCCGCGGTGCTGAGAGCGGCGCGCGAGTCGACTAAGGGTCAGGTGATCGCCGTCGTGCAGCCGCACCGTTACACCCGGCTTGCGGGTTTGTTCGAGCAATTCTGTACCTGCTTCAATGATGCCGACGCGGTCATCGTCGCGCACGTCTATCCGGCCGGCGAGGTGCCGATCGAAGGCGCCGACCGCGATGCGCTGGTGCAGGGGCTGCGCACGCACGGTCACCGCAATGTCGTTCCGCTCGACGGCCCGGAAAGGCTTGCCTCGCTGGTCGCCAAGATGGCGCAGGCGGGAGATTACGTTGTGTGCCTCGGCGCCGGTTCGATCACGCAATGGGCTTACGCATTGCCGGCGGAATTGGCGGCCGATTAGAGCATGATCTGGGAAAGTGGTGGCCGGTTTTTCAAAAAGATCATTCTCCATTGAATGACCAATCATGATCAAAAAATGCCTGGCGGTTCGTCACGTGGCGTTCGAAGATCTTGGTTTGCTCGGGCCGCTCGTTGCCGCGCGCGGCTATAGCGTCCGTTACCACGATGCGGGCGTCGAGCCGATTGACGCGGAAACCCTGCTCGCGCCGGATCTCCTGATCGTGCTCGGCGGTCCGATCGGTGTCTACGAGCGCGACGCTTATCCGTTCATCGTCGACGAGATCGCGGCGATCGCGGCGCGCCTGCAAGCGGACAAGCCGATGCTCGGCATTTGCCTCGGCGCGCAGATGATGGCGGCGGCGCTCGGTGCCGGTGTCGCCCCGGGGCCCGTCAAGGAGATCGGCTGCGCGCCGCTGACGCTGACCGCGGAAGGCCGGGCATCGGCGCTCGGTCCGCTCGGCGCCACCCCGGTTCTGCATTGGCACGGCGACAATTGCGAGCTGCCGAAGGGCTGCACCCGGCTTGCATCGACGCAGCATTGTCCGGTGCAGGCCTTCATGCGCACGCCCTCACAACTCGCGTTGCAATTTCATCTGGAGACCGAGCCGGCGCGCTTTGAAAGCTGGCTGGTCGGCCACACCGTCGAACTCGGCAAGGCCGGCATCGACCCGCGCAAGCTTCGCATTCAGGTGCAGGAACTCGGGCCCGCCACGCGCACGCTTGGACAAAAAGTGCTTGCGGCGTGGCTCGATAAAGCGGTCGGGGCGCTCGCATGAGCTTTCCCGATATTGCCGCCGATTTGCGGGCGAAATTGCCGGCTTTGCGTGGCCGGCTATTGGCGAACCAGTCGTTGGCCGAACTGACATGGTTTCGCGTCGGCGGACCGGCGCAAGTCTTGTTCATGCCGGCTGATGAGCAAGACCTCGCTTACCTGCTCGCCGGATTGCCTTTCGCTATTCCGGTTACCGCCATCGGCCTCGGCTCAAATCTCATCGTGCGTGACGGCGGCGTGCCGGGGGTAGTGGTGCGGCTTGGCCGCGGCTTTACTGAAGTCACCGTTGAGGATACGCGCGTGCGTGCCGGAGCGGCGGTTCCCGATGTGAAAGTCGCGCGCGCGGCGCAGGAGGCCGGCATCGCCGGGCTGTCTTACCTGCGCGGCATTCCCGGTGCGATCGGCGGCGCCTTGCGCATGAACGGCGGCGCCTATGGCGGCGAGACCAAGGATGTTCTGGTCGAGGCGCACGGCATTGATCGCACCGGCGCGCTCCACGTCTACAGCAACGCCGACATGGGCTTCAGTTATCGTCACAGTAGCGTGCCGGACGACGTGATCTTCACCGAAGCGCTGTTCCAGGGCCGGTCCGGCGATGCCGAGGCCATCGCGGCGGAGATGGACAAGATCACCGAGTCGCGCGAGGCAACGCAGCCAATCAAAAGCCGGACCGGCGGTTCCACCTTCAAAAATTCGCCCGGCCACAGAGCCTGGCAGTTGATCGACGCCGCCGGCTGTCGCGGTCTGCGGATCGGCGACGCGCAGGTGTCGGAGATGCATACAAATTTTCTGATCAATCTCGGCAAGGCGACAGCCGGTGACATCGAGACGCTCGGCGAAACGGTGCGCCGGCGGGTCAAAGAGCGGTGCGGCGTTGATCTCGAGTGGGAAATCAAACGGATCGGCGTGCCGCGTTAGCCGCGAAGGGTCTCGGAGACTCTCGACCTTTCGCCAATAGTGGATTCTATTGGTGACCCAGCGAATCAACAGAGCGAGCTTTAGGCAGCCGGCTGGGCATGACCAAGCACGTCGCCGTTTTGATGGGAGGTTGGTCGGCGGAGCGCGAAGTCTCGCTGCGCTCGGGTAAGGCCTGCGCCGCCGCACTTTCGCGCCTTGGCTACCGCGTCACCCCGATCGATGCCGGCCGCGATGTCGCCGCGGCGTTGACGGCGATCAAGCCCGACGTCGCCCTCAATGTATTGCACGGTCGCCCCGGCGAAGATGGCACCCTGCAGGGTGTGCTGGAAATTCTCGGCATTCCCTACAGCCATTCCGGCGTGCTCGCTTCGGCAATCGCCATGCACAAGGGTTACGCCAAGGCGATCTTCCGTGCGGCCGGTATCCCGGTGGCCGAGGATTTGATCGTGTCGCGGCTCGAAGCCGCGCAACGGCACCTCATGTCGCCGCCTTACGTCATCAAGCCGATGGCTGAAGGCTCCAGCGTCGGGGTTTTCATCATCACCGAGGAGCATCCGCATCCGCCGCAGGAACTTTACCGCGACGATTGGGCATTCGGCGAGCAAGTCCTGATCGAGCGCTACATCCCGGGCAAGGAGCTGACCTGCGCCGTTTTGGGCGATCGCGCTCTCGACGTGATCGACATCGTGCCGGCGACTCGGTTCTACGACTACGAGGCGAAATATGCCGCCGGCGGTTCCAAGCACGTTCTACCGGCGCAAATTTTACCAAATGTTTACCAGGAGGTCCGCAGACTCGCGCTGGCTGCCCATAGCGCGCTTGGCTGCCGCGGCGTGAGCCGCGCTGACTTTCGCTACGACGATCAGGGGATGGGAGAGCTGGTCTGTCTTGAGATCAATACACAGCCGGGCATGACCGAGACTTCGCTCGTGCCCGAGCTTGCTGCGTACGCGGGCATCACTTTCGACGAGCTGGTGCAATGGATGGTGGAGGACGCCTCGACCAACCGCTGATGCGGTCGGGGCCAGGGCCGGGACCAAGCGGGGCGGAAGAGGTCGGCGCGACCTCTGACGACCCGCGCCGTGTGCGCGCGCGAAATAATCTGTTTCACAGTGGTGTGGACTATGCCGCTTGGCTCGCGGCCTATTGCCGCTGGATCGGACGCTTGGGCGCGAGGCTTTCGCGGCTGCCTCCGCCACCCGGGTTTGGTGTTGCCGGGTCGATCTTTTTTCTCGCCGCGGCGCTCGGCTACGGCGCCATTGCCGGTGGCCACGTGACCGATATCGTTGATTGGTTGAAGGATGCCCGCGACCAGGCGGCCAATGCGGCAGGCTTTCGCATTGCCGCCATCTCGCTTGCGGGGCCGAAAGAAGTCAGCCGCGAAGAAATTCTCACGACCGCCGGCGTGACCGGTCACGCCTCGCTGCTCTTCCTCGACGTCGACGCGGCGCGCTTGCGTCTCATGGCAAACCCTTGGATTGCCGATGCGGCCGTATTCAAGCTCTACCCGGACCGTTTGCAGATCACCATCACCGAACGCCAGGCCTTTGCGCTCTGGCAGCAAGACGGTCGCGTCAGCGTGATCGCCACCGACGGCACGGTGCTCGAACCGTTTGTCGAGGACCGCTATCGCGGCTTGCCGCTTGTGGTTGGAAAAGGGGCCGAGCGACAAGCAAAAGACTTCCTCGCCGTCGTCGACCGCTACCCCGACATCCGATCGGAGCTACGCGCCTCCGTCCGGGTGGCGGAACGTCGCTGGAATCTTCGGCTCAAGAACGGCATCGACGTGCGGCTGCCGGAAAGTGATGTCGAGCAAGCGCTCGACCGGCTGGTTATGCTCGATCGCGAGAAAAAGCTCCTGTCGCGCGACATTGTCGCTGTCGATCTGCGATTGCCCGACCGCGTCACCGTGCGCCTCTCCGAGGCGGCGGCGCAGGCGCGCGAGGATGCGCTGAAGGAGAAGAAAAAGAAAAAGGGAGGCGACGCGTGAGCGTCCTCCATGGTCTTACTCCGAAGATGAAGCCGATCTCGCTGCGGCGCAGCGCTCTTGTTGCTGCGCTCGATGTCGGCTCGAGCAAGGTCGCTTGCTTGATTGCCCGCTTGCGGCCGCATTCGCCGCAGCAGGTCCTCACGCGCAGGAGCCACGCCGTCGAGGTGGTGGGCTACGGGCATGCGGCCGCGCGCGGCACCAAAGCAGGCGGCGTGGTGAATCTCGCCCAAGCCGAGGAGGCCATCCGCCAGGCCGTCGACGGCGCTGAGCGCATGGCATCGTTCGAGATCGAGTCGGTGGTGCTTTCGATATCGGCCGGGCGCCTCTCCAGCGATTTGTTAGCGGCGGAAATCGGGATCGCCGGCTCAACCGTGTCCGAGGGCGATATCGGCCGGCTGTTGTCCGCGGGCAATCGGTATTCGCTGCGGGAGGGCCGCGCGGTCCTACATTCGCTGCCGATCGGCTACTCGATTGACGGCGGCAACGGCATCCGCGATCCGCGCGGCATGCTCGGATCGCGGTTCGGCGTCGACATGCATGTCGCCACGACCGACGTCGCGGCGGCGCGAAATCTGATGCTCGTCGTCGAGCGCTGCCATCTCGCCGTCGAGGCGATGGTGGCGAGCCCTTATGTCGCCGGTCTCTCTGTTCTGGCCGACGACGAGGCCGATCTCGGCGCAGCGGTCGTCGACATGGGCGCCGGCACCACGACCGCGGCGGTATTTCTCGGCGGCCGCTTCATGCACTCGGAAGGCTTTGCTTTGGGCGGACACAACGTCACGCTTGACATCGCGCGCGGATTAAACGCGAGCGTCGCCGACGCCGAGCGAATCAAGACGTTTTATGGCAGTGTGCTCGTGGGTGGATCCGACGAACGCGACATGATCACGGTGCCGCCGGTCGGCGATGAGCGCGAGCAAGCGCAATTCGTGCCGCGGTCTGCGCTCGTTCACATCATCAAGCCGCGGGTCGAGGAAATTCTGGAAATGGTGCGCGATAGGCTCGCGGCTTCGCCGTTTGCCGCGGAGGCGCGCGGGCGCGTGATTCTTACCGGCGGCGCCAGCCAGATGACGGGACTGTCCGAACTCGCCGCGCGTATTATCGGCCGGCCGGTGCGCATCGGTCGGCCGCTGGGGATTTCAGGCCTGCCCGACGCGGCAAAGGGCGCGGCCTTCGCGGCGACGACCGGCTTACTCGTCTATCCGCAGGCGGCGCATCTCGAATACTTCGAAACACGCGGTAGGCGTTACCAGATGAATGGCGCGGGAGGTTACTTCGCCCGCGTCGGGCAGTGGCTTCGTGAGAGTTTCTGATGGCCCGCAGACACGAAGCCATGACGTTGAGACTGACATCGCACCGGCCGGCGGCGGACCGGCCGGTGGCGGGCATCGGTGACGCCTGCGCATCAAAGAAGAGGCAACCATGACCATCAATCTGAAAATTCCTGACATCCGTGAGCTGAAGCCGCGCATCACCGTTTTTGGAGTCGGCGGCGCCGGTGGCAATGCCGTCAACAATATGATCAGCGCCGGCCTTCAAGGTGTCGATTTCGTCGTAGCGAATACCGACGCCCAGGCGCTCACCACGTCGAAGGCCGAGCGCATCATCCAAATGGGCGTGCAGGTCACCGAGGGGCTCGGCGCCGGCTCGCAGCCCGACGTCGGGCGCGCCGCCGCACAAGAGGTGATCGACGAGATTCGCGATCACCTCTCCGGTGCGCACATGGTGTTCGTCACAGCCGGCATGGGCGGCGGCACCGGCACCGGAGCCGCGCCCGTCATCGCCAAGGCGGCGCAGGAAGCCGGCATTCTCACCGTCGGCGTCGTGACCAAGCCGTTTCATTTCGAGGGCCAGCGCCGGATGCGCATCGCTGAAGGCGGTATTACGGAACTGCAAAAGTGTGTCGACACGCTGCTCATCATCCCCAACCAAAATCTGTTCCGGGTGGCGAACGAGAAGACCACGTTTGCCGATGCGTTCGCCATGGCGGACCAAGTGCTGTATTCCGGCGTCGCTTGCATCACCGATCTGATGGTCAAGGAAGGCCTGATCAACCTCGACTTTGCCGACGTGCGCGCCGTCATGCGCGAAATGGGCAAGGCGATGATGGGTACGGGCGAGGCCGAAGGCGATAAACGGGCGATGACTGCCGCCGAAGCGGCGATCTCAAATCCGCTGATCGACGACGCCTCGATGAAAGGCGCGAGGGGGCTTCTCATCTCCATCACCGGCGGCCGCGATCTCACGCTCTACGAGGTCGACGAGGCGGCCACCCGTATCCGTGAAGAGGTCGATCAGGATGCGAACATCATCGTCGGCGCGACCTTCGACGAAAGCCTCGACGGCATCATCCGCGTTTCGGTCGTCGCTACGGGCATCGATCATGCGCTCGCCCAGCGGGCCCCGACAGCCGCGCCGGCGGCTGCCGCGGAGGCGCGCATTGCCGAGGTCGCGCAGCGGCTGCGCGCCGACAACGAACGGCAAGCGGCACGCGCCGAGCCGGCGCGGCCAGTTGCTGCTGCGCCAGTTGCGGGGCCCGCTTCCGTCAACGATTCGATCGAATCGGCCAAGGCGGCCGTCGCGGCAGCCATTCTGCCGCAGAGCGCTGGCTCCGAGGTGACCATTCGTCCGCTCGGTCCGAAGCCTTCCTTGTTCATCGATCCGCCAGCGAGCGGGCCGGAGCCGCAAGAGCCGGAGTCGTTCATACCGCCGCAGCCGGAACGAATGCCGGCGCGCGGAACGCGCATGCCGCGAATCGACGAGCTGCCGGTCCCGGCGCAAAACGAGATTCGTGCCCGGCGCGGCGAGCTTGTCGAGGAGCACCCGGAGAAGCGGCGGACGTCGCTGTTGCAGCGGCTGGCTGCAGTAGGGCTGGGCCGACGCGAGCAGGAGGAAGAGCCCATGCCGAGCCCGCGACCGGTGGCTGGCATGCCTCCTCTTCCTGCCGTCGAGCGGCCGCCGGGACGTCCGGCGCCGCGACCGGAGCCACGGCAGGAGGCGCGTCTAGAGCCCGTATCCGAATACGCCAAACGTCCGGCGCCGCAGGGGCTGGACCAGCATGGGCGGCAAGCGCCTGTGCATAACCGGAGCGAGGAAGACCAGCTCGACATTCCGGCGTTCCTCCGCCGGCAGGCGAACTAGAGCCCTATTTTGCGCCCGCGACATGGGTATGACGCGCCGCGAGTTCCGCCAGCCTGCGGACCGCAACAAGCTTGCCTCTTTCAATGAGAAGTTGACCTGCCTCGGCTATTCTGGATGCCCCAGCTATGACGAGGGAAGCTCGCGGCCGCTCGAACAGGTTCCATGCGCGCCCACTTGCCGCCACGAGTGCGGCCAGAACAAGGTAACACTTGGTAAGAAACCGTGAGTTGGCCGGCAATCGTCTCACCGGTATGGTTATCACTTATCGGGGATGTTTCTGTCGGGGTGTTTGTAGCGGGTCTGGTGGGGTGGCGGTCAGATACCGTTTGTACGAACCTTCGCGGTCCTCTGGGTGGGTTAGGCTCGATTGCGTCTGCGATCCGGCTGTGAGGGTGTAGGGCATGACGAGGGGCATGAAAGCCGGCAGGCAAACGACCCTGCGCGAGCCGGTGAGCGTTACTGGTATCGGCGTTCATTCCGGTTCGCCCGTTACCGTCATCATTCATCCTGCTGAGCGGGATACTGGCATCGTGTTCCTGCGATGCGGAGCGAACGGCCGGAACGATCGCGAGCTTCCTGCCAATTTCCGTTTCGTGACCGCGACTGAGTTTGCCACTGTGCTTGGCGATGCAACCGGTCCGGCCGTATCCACCACCGAACACGTGCTTGCCGCGCTATCCGGGAGCGGCGTCGACAATGCTGTCGTCGAGGTCGACGGTCCGGAAGTTCCGATCATGGACGGCAGTGCCGCGCCGTTTGTCGAGGCAATCGACCGCGCCGGCTTGGCTACGACGTCGGCGCCGCGGCGCTACATCAAGGTGCTCAAGACCGTGCGCGTCAATGCTGATGGCTGCTACGGCGAATTGCGGCCGCACGCGCGCGGCTTGCGTCTGGAAACCGAAATCGAATTCGATCATCCGTTGATCGGGCGGCAGAAACTCGCCCTCGACATCGAGCCGAACGTATTCCGCAGCGAGCTTGCGCGGGCGCGAACTTTCGGCTTCATGCGCGACGTAACGAAATTGTGGAGCGCGGGCTACGCGCTTGGGGCCTCGTTCGAGAATACGGTCGTCATCGCCGAAGACCGCATCCTCAACGCCGAGGGCGTGCGTTTCCCCGACGAGTTCGTTCGTCACAAGGCGGTGGACGCCCTCGGGGACCTCGCGCTTGCGGGCGCGCCGCTGCTCGGCGCCTATCGCTCCGTGCGCGGCGGCCATAAGCTCAATCACGCCGTGGTTTCGGCGCTGATGGCCGATCCGAGCGCCTGGACCTACAGCGAGATCGACGACCAGGTGCGTCGCGCGCGTGGCCATGCCGACCTCGCGGCGAGTCATCCAGCGCCGGTTTACGGTCCCGACGTCTCTTGATTTCCTTGGTTTTTTCGCCTTAATCCCGGCTGATTGTCGGCCTAATTAACGCCGGGTTGCCGAATGCTGCCCGCGCCGTTTAGACAGTGTAGCATTGGGGCGAACTGAAGCGGTGGCGGGACGGGACTCTTCAACGATCGCATGATGTCGCGGTTACAGGGATCGTGGCGATCCGGGTGCAGGCTGCGCATGCTGGCCGGCCTGCTGGTGCTCGTATTCGTTTCCGCGCCGATCATGGGTTGCAGCATTTTCAACAAGGAAGAGGATTACGTCCCCGAGGATCCCGCCGACAAGCTTTACAACGAGGGCCTTTTCCTCCTGAACAACAAGCAGGATTACGACGGCGCGGCGAAGAAATTCGATGAGGTGGACCGGCAGAATCCGTATTCCGATTGGGCGCGCAAGGCGCTGCTGATGTCGGCCTACTCGTATTACCAGGGGCAGAAATACGACGACTGCATCAATTCCGCCAAGCGTTACGTGACGCTGCATCCTGGCAACCCGGACGCCGCCTATGCCCAATACCTGATCGGCGCTTCCTATTACGACCAGATTCTGGACGTGAATCACGACCAGGCGCGGGCGGACAAGGCCATCAATGCGTTCGAAGAAGTCGTGCGCAAATATCCGGAAACGGAATATGCCCGAAGCGCCAAGAAAAAAATCGACATGGCGCGCGATCAGCTCGCGGGCAGAGAGATGGAGATCGGCCGCTTCTACATGAAAAAGCGCGACTTCACGGGCGCGATCAACCGGTTCAAAGTCGTGGTGACGCAATATCAGACGACGCGCGAGGTCGAGGAGGCTCTGGCGCGGCTGACCGAAGCTTATGTTGCGCTCGGCATCTTGGATGAGGCCCAGACCGCGGCCGCCGTCCTCGGTCACAATTTCCCGGACAGCGTTTGGTACCAGGACGCCTACAAACTGGTGAAGTCCGCTGGCGGCCAGCCCACCGAGAACAAGGATTCTTGGATGAGCCGCGCCTTCAAGGGGCTCGGTTAGAGGCCTGACGCGCGGGCAGGTAATCGCTAATATCGATTCGTCATTCCGCGTCCGAGCGAGGCGAGGAGTTGGGAATCTCTAATTACGATCGGCGTAAGTTCTGCTCCGACTGTGGTTATAGATTCCGGACTCGCCGCTTGGCGGCGATCCGGAATGACGAGCAACGCATCGGTCATCCACCGCTATGCTCGTCCGCCTTTCCATCCGCGATATCGTTCTGATCGATCGCCTGGATATCGACTTCGGCTTCGGCCTTGCCGCGCTGACCGGTGAAACCGGCGCCGGCAAATCGATCGTGCTCGATGCGTTTGCCCTGGCCCTTGGCGCGCGGGGCGAGGCGGCGCTGGTGCGCGAGGGCGCTGAGCAGGGGCAAGTGACCGCGGCGTTCGACGTCGCCATCGACCATCCGGCACGTGGCGTGCTTGCGGCCAACGATCTCGGCGCAGATATCGGCGCGGGTGACGAACTGATCGTGCGCCGGGTGCAATTCGCCGATGGCCGCACCCGCGCCTTCATCAACGACCAGCCGGTGAGCGTGCAGGTCCTCCGCGCGATCGGGTCCGCATTGGTGGAAATCCACGGCCAGCACGACGATCGCGCCTTCGTCGAGGCGGCGACGCATCGCACTTTGCTCGACGCTTTCGGGGGGATCGAGGCCACCGCCGCGAAAGTCAGGCGCCTTTGGGACGAACGGCGCGAGCGCGAAGCGGCGGTCGAGGCGCATCGGGCGGATATCGAGCGCGCCCGCCGCGAAGCCGAGTGGCTTCGCCATGCGGTCGACGAACTCGGCCGCCTGGCACCGCAGACCGGCGAGGAGACTTCGCTCGCCGAGCGGCGGGCCGTCATGATGCAGGCCGAAAAGGCCGCAGAGGACTTGCGCGCGACGCATGAAACCGTCGCCGGTCCGCAATCGCCGGTGCCGCCGCTCGCGACCGCGGTGCGGCGGCTGGAGCGGCGCGCCGCGCAGGCGCCCGCGTTGATCGAGCCGGTGGTGAAAGCGATTGATGCAGCGCTCACCGCGCTCGACGAGGCGCGGAGCCATCTCGAGCAAGCGCTGCGCGTGGCCGACTACGATCCCGGCGAGCTCGATCGCATCGAGGAGCGGCTGTTCGCGTTGCGCGCGGCCGGGCGCAAATACAACGCACCGGTCGATGGGCTTAAGGCGCTGGCGCACTGCTACGAAGGCGACTTGGCGCTGATCGACGCCGGCGCCGAAAGCCTGGCGGCGTTGGAAAGGGAAGCGGAGGCATCCGTGAAGCGCTACCGCGAGGCGGCGAAGTCGCTGTCGGCCGAACGTAAACGCGCCGCGGCGAGCCTGGACAAGGCGGTCAATGCGGAATTAAAGCCGCTGAAGCTCGAGCGCGCCCAATTCTCCACGCAAATCGAGGCCGGCGGCGAGGCCCCCGACGGTCTTGATCGCATCGAATTCTGGGTACGCACCAATCCCGGCACGCGGCCGGGCCCGCTGATGAAAGTCGCTTCCGGGGGCGAACTCGCGCGCTTCCTGCTCGCGCTCAAGGTGGTGCTCGCCGATCGCGGCTCGGCGCCGACGCTGATCTTCGACGAAATCGATACCGGCGCCGGCGGCGCTGTCGCCGATGCGATCGGCGTTCGGCTGGCGCGGCTCGCTTCCGAGGTGCAGGTGATCGCGGTGACGCACGCGCCGCAGGTGGCGGCCCGCGCCGACCGTCACTACCTCATCGCCAAGGATGCGCTGGCCAAGGGTAAACGGGTCGCCACGCGGATTACCGAACTTGCAGCCGAACGCCGCCGCGAGGAGATCGCCCGCATGCTCGCCGGCGCGGAGATTACCGCCGAGGCCCGCGCCGCCGCCGAGCGGCTGATCCGCGCCGCGGGGTAAAGTGCCGTCATGGCACGCCGCGAAAAAAGCGAAACGCCCGTCGGCGATTTGCCTGAAAAGCAGGCGGAGGCCGAGCATGTGCGGCTCGCCGCCGAAATTGGCGAGCACGACCGGCGCTATTACCAGGATGACGCTCCGACGATCTCGGATGCGGGGTATGACGCGCTGCGCCGGCGTTACGAAGCGATCGAGGCGCGCTTCCCGCAGCTGCGCACGCTCGACAGCCTGACCCAACGCGTCGGCGTGGCGCCATCGGCGCGCTTTGCGAAGATACGGCACGCGGTGCCGATGCTGTCGCTCGACAACGCCTTCGCCGAAAACGACGTCGTCGATTTTGTCGGCCGCATCCGCCGATTTTTGCGTCTCGGCGACGACCAGGAGATCGTGTTTTCCGCCGAGCCGAAGATCGACGGCCTGTCGATGTCGCTGCGCTACGAGGACGGCAGGCTGGTCAGCGGCGCGACGCGCGGCGACGGCAGCGAGGGCGAGGACGTCACCGCCAACGTCAAAACGTTGAAAGACATTCCGCACCTGCTCAAAGGCAAGGACGTGCCGGCGGTCTGCGAGGTGCGCGGCGAAGTCTACATGACCAAGGCGGCCTTCCTCGAACTCAACCGCAAACAGGCCGAGGCGGGGAAGCAGCTCTATGTCAATCCGCGCAACACTGCAGCGGGGTCGCTGCGTCAGCTCGACGCGTCAGTTACGGCGTCGCGGCCGCTCGGCTTTTTCGCCTATGGTTGGGGTGAGATGAACGTCATGCCGGCGGAAAGCCAGTCCGGCATGATCAAGTGGTTCTCGTCGCGTGGTTTTAGGACCAATCCGCTGACCAAGATGTGCTGCTCCGTCGCTGAGCTCTTGAAATTCCATCGCGAGATCGAGGCGCAACGCGCCACGCTCGATTACGATATCGACGGCGTGGTCTACAAAGTCGACCGGCTCGACTGGCAGGAGCGGCTCGGTTTCGTGTCGCGCAGTCCGCGCTGGGCGATCGCGCACAAATTCGCCGCCGAGAAGGCGACGACGATTGTCAAAGACATCGAAACCCAGGTCGGCCGCACTGGCGCACTCACGCCGGTCGCCAAATTGGAGCCGGTGACGGTCGGCGGCGTCGTGGTGCAGAACGCCACCCTGCACAACGAGGAGGAGATCAAGCGACTCGATGTACGCATCGGCGACACGGTGACGATCCAGCGCGCCGGCGACGTCATTCCGCAGATTCTGAGCGTGGTGCTGGAAAAACGAAAGCGCGGCGCCAAGCCCTATGAATTCCCCAGGAAATGCCCGTGCCCGCTCAAGACCGACGTGGTACGCGAGGTGATCGCCGGGGGCGAGGAAGGCGCGCGCGCCTATTGCACCGGCGAGTTCGCCTGTCCGTCCCAGCAGATGGAGCATTTGCGGCATTTCGTGTCCCGCCGGGCCGTCGACATCGACGGCTTGGGCGAAAAGCAGATCGAACTGTTTTACGAGAAGAAGTGGGTGAGGGAGCCCGCCGATATCTTCACGCTCGAAGAGCGCAACAAGAAAATCCGTCTGGAAGAGGTCGAGGGGTTCGGCGAAACCTCGGTGCGCAATCTGTTCGGCGCCATCGCCGCGCGGCGAGACATCCCGCTGGAGCGGTTCATTTATGCGCTCGGCATCCGCCACGTCGGCGAGACGACGGCGGTGGCGCTGGCGCGCGGCTATGGCAGCTGGGGCGCATTTCACGAGGCCTGCCTCAAGCTCGCCAAGGGTGACGAGGAGACGAAAGAGGAAATGGATACGCTCGATCAGATCGGCGATACCGTGATCGAGAGCTTGAGCGACTATTTCGGCGAGGCGCATAACCGCCGCCGCGTTGAGCGGCTCGCGGCGCAAGTGCGCATCCTCGATGCCGAGAAGCCGCGCGCCGACTCCGCGATCGCGGGCAAGACCGTGGTATTCACCGGCGCGCTCGAAAAGATGACCCGCGACGAGGCGAAAGCTTCCGCGGAGCGCCTGGGCGCGAAAGTGTCCGGCTCCGTTTCCAAGAAGACGGACTATGTCGTGGCCGGCCCCGGCGCCGGAAGCAAGCTTGCCGACGCCGGGAAGCTAGGCGTCACCGTCCTTACCGAGGACGAGTGGTTGAAGCTGATACGCTAGATGTCGTTGGACGAAAGTGCTGCAGCCTGGCGTCATATCCGTCCCGCCAAGACAAGGACAAGGACGATAATCAGGACGAGGCCGAGTCCGCCGCCGGGATAATAGCCCCAGCCGCTTGAGTAAGGCCACGTCGGCAGCGCTCCGATGAGCAACAAAATCAGAATGACAATGAGTATGGTCCCGAGCATGCTACGTCCTCGCTCCTTGCCAACCCTCGACAAAAGAACGGCGGAGCAGGACAAAAGTTCCATTTGTAGAACAGATCATTGCTTCCGCCTTTCGTCTATGCGTGGTCCTCCGGAAAACGTCGTCCGGGTTTCCAAATCGCGCTCTATTCGCGCGGCAGCGGAATTGTCGCCGCCAGCAACCAGGCACGCGCCGCGGTATCGACCGAGGGCGCAATCGTTTCGCGCACGCGCGCATGATAGGCGTCGAACCATGCGCATTCGGCGGCGGTCAGCATCGAGGGCTCGACCAGGCGCCTGTCGATCGGCACGAGCGTCAGCGTCGCGAACGCATTGAGCGGCTTCTCCGCGCCGGGAACGGGCGTGGCTTCGGTCACCAAGATCAGATTCTCGATGCGGATGCCGTAGGTGCCGGCGCGGTAATAGCCGGGCTCGTTCGACAGGATCATGCCGCGCTTGAGCGGAGCGCTGCCGAGCTTGGAGATGCGCGCTGGCCCTTCGTGCACCGACAGATAGCTGCCGACGCCGTGGCCGGTGCCGTGATCGAAATCGAGCCCGTCGTGCCAAAGAAATTGCCGCGCGAACGAATCGAGCTGCGCGCCAGTCGTGCCGTCCGGAAATACCGCGCGGGCGATGGCGATATGGCCCTTGAGCACGAGGGTGAATTTGCGGCGCATGTCGGCGGTTGGCGGTCCCACCGCGATCGTGCGCGTGATGTCGGTCGTGCCGTCCTCGTATTGGCCGCCGGAATCGATCAGAAAGAGCTCGCCCGGCACGATGCGGCGGTTGGTTCGGCGGGTCACGCGGTAGTGCACGATGGCGCCGTCGGGTCCCGCGCCGGAAATGGTCGGGAACGAAATGTCCTTCAGCGCGCCGGTCTCGCGGCGAAAGGTCTCCAGCGCCTGCACCGCGTCGATTTCGGTCAATTCGCCGCGCGGCGCCAGCCGGTCGAACCAGGCGAGGAAACGCGTCACCGCCACCCCGTCGCGCTGCTGCGCCGTGCGTGCGCCCTCGATCTCCGCGGCGTTCTTCACCGCCTTCATCGATGCGATCGGATCTGCGCCGGGAACGACCGTGCCGTTGTTTTCGACGACGAGGCGCGCGATCGCCTCCGGGCAGATCGCCGGATCGAGCCGCAGGCTACGATGCTCGCCGCCGAGCGCGGCAAGGTAGCGCTCGAACGCCGCGTTCGGGCGCACATCGGCGATCTCTTCCAGGCGCGAGCGCACTTCATTGCCGAGCTTGCGCAGATCGACGAACAGCGTCGGCCGGCCCGCTCTCGGCACCGTGGCGAAGGCCAGCACCACCGGCGTGTGCGGGAGGTCGCTGCCGCGGATGTTGAACAGCCACGACACCGCGTGCGGATCGGAGACCATCAACATATCCGCGCCATGGTGCGGCATTTCGGCTTGCACCCGAGCGAGCTTGGCCGCGGCGTCCTCGCCGGCATAGCGTAGTTCGTGCAGCGCGACGGCGCCGAGCGGCGGCTCGGGCCGGTCGGTCCAGATGGCGTCGACGGGATTGTCCCCGACCGGGACGAGGCTCCCGTGGGCCTTGTCGCAGGCCTTAGCGAGCCGCTCGGCGCCGTCGACCGTGTGCAACCACGGCGAGTAGCCGAGCTTCGTGCCGGCCGGCAAATTGGCGATGATCCACGCATGCGGCGGCAGATCGACAAGATGCTCGATCGAAAACACCGCCCCGTCGACTTCCTCACGCACTTGCACCTGATAGCGGCCGTCTACGAAGAGCACAGCGCTGTCGGCAAGCACGATCGCGGCGCCGGCGGAGCCGGTAAAGCCGGTGAGCCAGGCGAGCCGCTCGTCGCGGGGGGGGACCGATTCGTTCTGGAAGTGGTCGGCGCGCGGCACGATGAAGCCGTCGAGCCCGCGACTTTTGAGTTCCGCGCGCAGCGCCGCGACGCGCGGCGCACTGGCGCCGCGATCGGCGCGATCCTCGAACGACTGGAATTGGGCCTCGAACATCCGGGGCAATCTAAAGCATGATCGGGAAAAGTGGATATCGGTTTTCGGCAAGGATCATGCGCGGACGAAAGGCCTAGCGGCGGGGAGGGGGAACTTTCCGCCGCGCGAACACGAGAGTGCTCCAGCCGTCGATGTCGATCTGGCGAGCGACCGCAAAGGGACGATACGAGGCGACCACGGCGTTGGCCTGCGCCGGCAATATGCCGGAGAGAACGACACGGGCGTTGGGCGCCGCCAAACGGCGAAGCGGCGCGGCCATGCGTTGCAGTGGCGCGAGTAGGATGTTGGCAAAGATGAGATCGAAAGGCGCGCGGGCGCGGATTTGCGGCGCGTCGACGCCGTCCGCTGTGACGAGCGTGACCATTGGGCCGGCGCGATTGAGCCGGATGTTGGCGCGCGCGGCGGCAACCGCACCGGCGTCGATATCGGTTGCAAGCACGCGCCGGCGCAGCGCGCGCGCGGCCGCGATGGCAAGCACACCGCTGCCGGTGCCGACGTCGAGGATGCGCACGCCGCTTTTGAGATGCCTCCCCCTGAAAGCGTGAGGGTCGCGAGCGACAGCGAGTCTGGCGGGGGTCGCTTGGTATCGATGTGCGTTGTGACCCTCACCCCGACCCTCCCCCATGCAGGGGAGGGGAGCAACTCTCGGCTTGCTCAACGCCTTGCACAGGCAGTTGAGCGCGAGCAGGCAGCCGCGCGTGGTGCCGTGATGGCCGGTGCCGAAGGCGAGCGCCGCTTCGATTTCGATGCCGATGCGGTTGACCGGAACGCGGGTGCGGTCGTGCGCGCCGTGGACGATGAAGCGGCCGGCGGCGACCGGCCCCAGTCGGGCCAGGCTTTTGCGCACCCAGTCGGTCTCTTCCACGTGTGCAAAGCCGAGCACCCTGGCGGCCTTCGTACCGGCGGCCGCACCGACTGCGGCGCGCACCGCTTCTTCGTCGATCCGCCCGCGGAAATGGATGGCGACCTTCCAGCGGCCGCGGCCGGCGTCGAACAAACTCACGGCGAAAGCTTGTGCGTCGAACAGCTTCGACAGGCCGTCGGCGATGCGATGCGCGGCTTGTTCGTCCGTTTCGAGCTCCGCCAGCACGGTCCGATGGCTGGGAGGTATTAATGCGCTGTTTGAAATTTCTGTGCTCCAGACGTAGCGCCCCGATCCTCAATCTGTATTATCGCGCCGATGGAACCGCGTGGCATCTACCGGGAACGCAACGGCTGGGGCAACCAGCACAGCGCGCACGTCAAATATGACGAGCACCAGGAGCTCGACGTGTCGGAGGATCGCTATCGAGAGCGCGGCTACCTGCCACCCTTCGATAAATTGCCCTGGAAGGACGACAGCGCGAACGACGCCTAGGCATGATCTCAAAAAGCGTGGAGTGTCACGGCCTAGCGCGGATGACCCTGCGAACGTGCGGGGACAAGTCTGTGGACGATCTGTGGTCGAGCCTGTGAAAAATCCCAATTAGGTCACCCGATATACCCAGCGTCATACCACGCTTATCCACACGGCCATGCGCACACGCTGGCCGAGACGGTCTGCCGGTTCCGCGCGACATGGCCGCGCCGGCCGTAAAACCAAATTCCGCACGGGAATACAGAATGCCGCTATACTGCCATGTGATTCTGAAGTTGGCATGAGGGTAGCCGGCGAGAGTGTCTGCAACCTTCGGAATCGGGGGCACCGATTGAATTGCCGGGTGGCCAACTTGGGAGACTCGCATGAATGTCATCGTTTTCGCTTCCCGCAAGGGCGGTTCGGGTAAGAGCACACTGGCGGCGCATCTCGCCGCGCATGTGCACAAACCGTCGAGGGCCTGTTTGCTCGTCGACACCGATCCGCAAGGATCGCTCACGCTCTGGCATAAGCTGCGCAACGCGCAGTTGCCGACAAAGGACCCGCAGCCGGACGACTTGCCGCTGAAAGTCGCCTTGCGCGGCGTCGGCGACATCGTGCGGGGGGCCAAGCGCGACGGCGTCGAATGGGTCTTCATCGACACAGCGCCGAACATGTCTTCGAGCGTCACCGAGGCGATCCGCGCGGCGACGCTTGTCGTCGTACCCTGTCGGCCGGGGGTGTTCGATCTTGAGGCGGTCAGGGAAACCGTCAGCTTCGCCCGGCAGATGCGCAAGCCTTACGCGGTCGTCATCAACGGCGCGCCGCCGCGGCGGCAGGACACCGAGTTGCCGATGGTCGCGCATGCCCGCGAAACCCTGCTCGGTCTGAACATTCCGGTGTGGGGCGGCCAGATCACGCAGCGGGCGAACTTTACGCTGGCGCTGGTGGATGGCGAGGGCGCCAAGGAATACGATGCCGAATCGGCCGCGGCGGCCGAGATCGGCCGGCTATGGGCGGCAATTGAGAAATCGGTGAAGGCGATCCACGGCGCCCGCGACGGCGCTGCGATGCACCGGGTCGCGGCTTAATCTGCCGCTGCGTGATCCTCAGAACTGATTGTACGGCCGGTACACCATGACCGGCTGCGGCTGCGGCGGATAGCCCGGCTGCACGTAATAGTAACGCTGCTGCTGCGCATAATATGGCTGCTGCACTGGTTGTTGCACTTGGCCGTAATAGGGCTGCTGGACTTGTCCGTAGACAGGCTGCCCGTAACCGGGCGGGGGCGGTGGCTGCTTGGCGTAGCCGTCATATCCCGGCGCGATCTGCATCGGCTGTCGGCGCTGCACCATTTCCGGACTCGCCACCGGCGCCTGGCCGGAGATCACGACGGTCGTCGCCCTCATGCCTTCCGTTTTCACCAATTCGAACAGCGTCGTCGCGTTGGCGGTCGAAAGCCGCACGCAGCCGTGCGACGCCGCGCTGCCGAGGTGCCTGGCATCCAGCGAGCCGTGGATGGCGTGGCCGATCTTGGTAAAGAAGATCGAATGCGGCATCGGCGCGTCGTCCCACTCCCGGGAGAAGTGGTCGGCCTCCATGCGGAACGGCGTGTAGGTGCCGCTCGGCGTGTCATAGCCCGCCCGCCCGGTCGAAACTGGCCACACATAGCGCGTCCCGCCGTCGACCGAGACAGTCATCCGTTGCGTGCTTTTGTCGACGTTAACAAGGATGTTGGCGCCGGCGGGCGACGCGAATGGCAGCGCCAGCGCTGCGGCGAGGAGCGAGGCGCGAACTAAAAAATCGGAACGCATGACGACGCACCCTGGAAGGGTCGGGACGATCGCACCGACAAAAGAACTTTCGCGCCGATATTTGGTTCAAATCAAGAGCGTCGTTGCGTCGATCGGCCAAAATGGTCAACCGAGCGGGCGAAGTTTGGATGAAATCCGGCGTCAATGGTTAGCGCCCGATACCGTTATCACAATTGCGTTGCCGTTTCGTGAAGGCCCCAGGCGCAAGATTAAATGAAATGCCGCAAGAATGGCCAGTGCCTTATATAATTGAAAAGTGTTCAAGAGAGGGTTCACCGTCCAACCGGTCGGGTGAGGGTCCTGGATCGTGAGCGCACCGATTTTCATCAGCTATTCGTCCCTGGATCGAGAGATCGCGGAGACGATTTGTCAAGCATTGGAGGCGCGGGGGCACGATTGCTGTATCGCCTGCCGCGATGTTCATCCCGGCGAGAACTTCCGGGAAGAGATCGTGAAAGCGCTGCGGTCGGCGCAAATGATGCTGCTGGTGTTCACGAGCAACGCCAATAATTCCGATGAAATCAAGAAAGACCTTGTGCTGGCAGGGCGCAATCACGTCACCGTCGTTCCGGTCCGCATCGAGGATGTGGTTCCAAACGACGCATTTACCTATGAGTTCGCGACCCGGCAATGGATCGATCTCCTCAAGGATTGGGAGCACGAGATCCAGAGCCTTGCAGAAGGCATACCGTCAGACCGCTGCGCTGGCGGCGGCCGCTTGTGTTGGGCTCGGCGTCGAGACCGGGCGGCGGCGCTAAAGCCCGTAATGGCCGGAACAAGTCCGGCCATGCCGCCGCGAGGGCCAGATGGTGGCGGGTTCGGGTGGAGGAGAAAAATTCACACCCGCTCCACAAAACTATCCACCACGCGCTTCTCGCCGGCCTTGTCGAACTGAATCGTCAGCTTATTACCGTCGATGGCGGTGACGTTGCCGTTGCCGAATTTCAGGTGAAAGACGCGGTCGCCGAGCGTGAAGGCTGACACCGTGCCGGTCGATTTCGCCACCAGCTCGCCCTCGATGGTGAGCGGCAGGCGGCGCGCGGGCGTGCGTTCTTCGCGCGCCCGCCAGGGGGAAGGGGATGAGTTGTCGTCGGCCGCAGCCGAACCAGAGCGCAGTGCCCCCTCACCCGGTCGAGCTTTGCTCGACCGACCTCTCCCACCAGGGGAGAAGTGAGATAAATCCTCCGTCGCGTAACCCGCGTCGTCCGGCTCGTAGCGCGTGCCATCTTCGGTAAAGCCACCTTCGCCTTTTTTCGCCTGCGCGCGCTGCCAGCCGGGCGTGTCGTAGTTGGAGCCAAACGAGGTCGTAGCGTCGAAGCGCGAGGCGCCGTAGCCGCCATAACCGCCGAAGCCGCCCTGCGACTCGGTGACCTCGACATTGGCTTCCGGCAGCTCGTCGAGAAAGCGCGAGGGAATGTTGGTCTGCCACAGGCCGTGCATGCGCCGGTTGGTGGCGAAATAGATTCTCGCCCGCTTGCGCGCGCGGGTCAGTCCGACATGGCCGAGGCGGCGCTCCTCTTCGAGGCCGGCGCGGCCCTGGTCGTCGAGCGCGCGCTGGTTCGGAAACACGCCTTCCTCCCAGCCGGGCAGAAACACGGTGTCGAACTCAAGGCCCTTGGCCGCGTGCAAAGTCATAATGCTGACCGCGTCGGCCTCGGCGGCCTTCTCGTTGTCCATCACCAGCGAAATATGCTCGAGAAAGCCCTGCAGGTTCTCGAACTCGTCCATGGAGCGCACGAGCTCTTTTAGGTTCTCCAGCCGGCCGGCGGCGTCGGCGGAGCGGTCCTTCTGCCACATCTCGGTGTAACCGGATTCGTCGAGCACGATCTCGGCGAGCTGGGTGTGCGGCAGCGCGTCGCGCTGCTTGCGCCAGCGGTCGAGCGATTTAAGCAGGCCGCGCAGCGCGCCGCGCGGCTTTGGCTTCAGCTCGTCGGTGGCGATGACGGCCCGCGCGGCTTCGGTCATCGGCACGCGGCGTTTGCGGGCGTGATCATGCAAGAGCTGCACGGTGGCATCGCCGAGCCCGCGCTTCGGCACATTGACGATGCGCTCGAAAGCGAGGTCGTCGGTCGGCGAATTGATCAGGCGCAGATAGGCGAGTGCGTCGCGTATTTCGGCGCGCTCGTAGAAGCGCGGGCCGCCGATGACGCGATAGGGCAGGCCCAACGTGACGAAACGATCCTCGAATTCGCGCATCTGAAACGAGGCGCGCACCAGGATGGCGATTTCGTTGAGCGCGTGGCCTTCGCGCTGCAATTGCTCGATCTCCTCGCCGATGGAGCGGGCCTCTTCCTCCGAATCCCAGGCGCCGGTCACGCAGACCTTCTCGCCGGGCACGTCGTCAGTACGCAGCGTCTTGCCGAGCCGGCCCTCATTGTGGGCGATGAGATGCGAGGCGGCGGCGAGAATGTGCCCGGTCGAGCGATAATTGCGCTCCAGCCGGATCACGGTGGCACCGGGGAAGTCGTGCTCGAAGCGCAGGATGTTGTCGACCTCGGCGCCGCGCCAACCATAGATCGACTGGTCGTCGTCGCCGACGCAGCAGATGTTTTTGGGTCGAACTTCCACACCGTCATTCCGGGGCGCGCCGCCAGGCGCGAGCCCGGAATCCATATTCCCGGTGGTAGTGGTTATGGATTCCGGGCTCACCGCTTCGCGGCGCCCCGGAATGACGGCCGTGCTGGGTCCAGTTCTTTGCGCCAAGAGCCGCAGCCAGAGATATTGCGCGACGTTGGTGTCCTGATACTCGTCCACCAGGATGTATTTGAAGCGCGCCTGATACTGGCGCAGCACTTCGGACTGCTCGCGGAACAGCCGGATGTTCTCTAGCAGCAGATCGCCGAAGTCGGCGGCGTTGAGAATTTTCAGCCGCTCCTGATACGCCTTGTAGAGCTTGAGGCCTTTGCCGTTGGCGAAAACGCCGGCTTCGCCGACCGGAACCTGCTCGGGCGTCAGCCCGCGATTCTTCCAGCCGTCAATCAGTATCGCCAACACGCGCGCCGGCCAGCGCTTCTCGTCGATATTCTCGGCTTCGAGAAGCTGCTTCATCAGCCGCACCTGATCGTCGACATCGAGGATGGTGAAATCGGGCTTCAGCCCCACCAACTCGGCGTGCCGGCGCAGGATCTTCACGCCGATCGAATGGAACGTGCCGAGCCACGGCATGCCCTCGACCACGCCGCCGACGATCTCGCCCACGCGGCCTTTCATTTCGCGCGCCGCCTTGTTGGTGAAGGTTACGGCCAAAATATCGCCCGGCCGGGCGCGGCCGGTCGCGAGGATGTGGGCGATGCGCACGGTGAGCACGCGGGTTTTGCCGGTGCCGGCGCCGGCGAGCACCAGCACCGGGCCGTCAAGGGTTTCGACCGCGAGCCGCTGCTCGGCATTGAGCCCCGCGAGATAAGGCGCGGAGCCCGGCGCCGCCGCGCGGGCGCGCGCGGTAATGCCGCCGGGCGCGGGCACCGGAGGGGTGGGGTCGTGCGGATCGAAGCCGTGTTTCAGCGGATCAGCCAAAGGGCAAAATGTCCGTGATTCTCACCGTTGGAAGATGGCACCTGGACGCGGCTTTTGCGAGGCTTCTCCCCGAGATCGTCATTCCGGGGCGTGGGCCCTCGTCCGCGAGCCCGGAATCCATAGCCACCGTCAAAGGATATAAATTCCGGACTAGCCACTTTGTGGCGCTCCGGAATGACATTCTGAGGTTACCCTACTTTGAGCTCGGCATGGCGATGCGCCGGCCAACGCCCTCCGGCACCGCAAGTTTCACGTGCGCGGCCTTCATCCGCTCTAGCCGCGCGGCGATGAAATCTGGAAACGGCGCAGTCTTGCGCGCCGCCATGTCGACATGCAGCGCCATGTTCTCGGACGTGGCCGACAGCCAGCCTTCTTCGGCGTGAAACAGCTGCTCGAAATAGTGCATGCGCTTTACGTCGTAATCGAGCAGCTGGAAGGTCACGCGCACCGGGTCGCCGGCATTGAGCTCGCGCAGGTAACGCACATGCACCTCGCCAGTGAAGGTGGAATGCCGGGTCTCTTCCAAATAAGCTAGGCCGCAGCCGAGCAATTCGTAGGCCTCGTCGACCGCGCGGTCGAACAACACATTGTAATAGGCCATGTTGAGATGGCCGTTGTAATCGATCCAACCCTGCTCGACCTGCATCACCGAGGACACGAAGGGCGCGAAGAAGGCAGGTTCGGTATCGAGGCGGTCGAGCATGTGGTTTCTCTCGAGCGGGGTCGCGGGCTCGCAAATGTGGCGGATTCGGCGGGCGATGCAAGACTGGATGCAGGGCTGGGTGCGAGATCCAATGCAGCGACGCGTGCCAACTCGCCGCCGGCGCACTTGACCGGCAGAAACGCTGCGGCCACCTTGCAGCACAGATAAAGAGCAGCCGCGATGGTCATGACCGAAGCATGGGAGGGGCTCAAGCACGACCGCAACGCGGTCGAGGCCGTGATCGCGGCGCTTGCCGCCATGGTCGGCAACCGGCTAGTGACATCGCAAGCGGTCCGCGAGCAGCACGGCAACACGCTCACCTGGATCGGCAATCAGCCGCCGGACGCGGTGGTCTTCCCGCAGAATACCGAAGAAGTGCAGCAAATCGTGCGGCTGTGCGCGTCCGAGCGCGTGCCGGTGATTGCGTTTGGCGCCGGCACCTCGCTCGAAGGCCAGGTCAATGCGCCCTTTGGTGGCGTCTGCCTCGATTTCCGCGACATGAATAGCGTACTCGCCGTGCATGCCGAGGACCTCGATTGCGTAATCCAGCCCGGCATCACGCGCAAGCAGCTCAACGAGCATTTGCGCGATCGGGGCGTGTTCTTCCCGATCGATCCCGGCGCCGACGCTTCGCTCGGCGGCATGGCGGCGACGCGCGCCTCCGGCACCAACGCGGTGCGCTACGGCACCATGAAGGACAACGTGCTGTCGCTCAAAGTCGTGCTTGCCGACGGCGAGGTCATGACGACCGCGCGGCGGGCGAAGAAGACATCCGCGGGTTACGATCTCACCCGCTTGATCGTCGGATCGGAAGGCACGCTCGGCGTCATCACCGAACTCACGCTGCGCCTTGCCGGCATTCCCGAAGCGGTCGCCGCCGGCGTGTGTCCGTTTCCGTCCGTCGAAGCGGCGTGCAACGCGACCATCCTCACCATCCAGTCCGGCATTCCTGTGGCGCGAATCGAGCTTCTCGACGCGTTGCAAGTGCATGCCTGCAATCTCTATTCGAAGCTCGGCCTGCCGGAAACGCCGATGCTGTTCGTCGAATTTCACGGCACCGACGCGGGCGTCGCCGAACAGTCGCAGCGTTTCGGCGACATCGCCCGGGAATTGGGCGGTGGGCCGTTCGATTGGGCGACGAAGGGCGAGGATCGCACGCGGCTGTGGCAGGCGCGTCACGACGCTTATTGGGCGCAACGCGGGCTCCGCCCCTCGACGCAACCGCTGGCGACCGATGTCTGCGTTCCGCTGTCGCGGCTCGCCGAATGCCTGACTGCGACCCAACGCGACATTGCCGACAGCAAGCTCTTGGCGCCGATCGTCGGCCATGTCGGCGACGGTAATTTCCACGTCGGACTGCTGGTCGACATCGACGACGAAGCAGAGGTCGAGCGCGTCCATGCCTTCCTCGAACGCCTGACCCAGCGGGCGCTGACGATGGATGGCACCTGTACCGGCGAGCACGGCGTGGGCCAGGGCAAGATGAAATACCTGCCCGCCGAGCATGGAGAGCCTGCGCTCGACGCCATGCGCGCGATCAAGCGGGCCCTCGACCCGTTGAACATCATGAACCCGGGCAAGATCGTCAGCTTCTAGCGCGCAGGCCCGAAAAACTGACACAGAATCGCCTGCAAATACCGCTAATTACGACGCCGAAGAGGTGCATTCCGCAGCGCCATGTCCTAGGCTTCGGCCGGCATGCGCGCGGGGTCATTTTAGCGATCACGAGGGAAGCTTGCCGTGCAGACGACGCTGCTCGGATTGGCCATCGCACTCATACTGGCGCTCGTGTCCGCGCTGGTCGCTCCGTTTGTGGTCGATTGGAATCGTTACCGCTCGACATTCGAGGAACAAGCGAGCCGGCTGACCGGCCTCTCCGTCCACGTCAACGGAACGATCGACGCGCGCATCCTGCCGAGCCCGCGGATCAAACTGCGCGATGTCGAGGTCAGCGAGGAAGGCCGTGCGCCGCGCATGCGCGCGGGCGCCATCGAGCTTGAAGTCGGGCTTGGGCCGCTCGTGCGCGGCGAAGTGCAGGCCACGGAAGTTCGTCTGCTGACGCCGCGGATCAGTCTTGGGCTCGACGGCTCGGGCGCCGTCGATTGGCCCGTTCTGTCGCCCGCTTTCAGCCCCGATGCGCTCACCATTTCGCGCCTCGACGTCGAAGACGGCCGCATCGTTCTCGAAGATGCAGCGTCCGGCGCGCACCTCGTGCTGCAAAAACTTTCGTTCAACGGTGACATCCGCACGTTCCTCGGGCCATTCAAGGGCGAAGGCAGCTTTGTCGTCGGCGACGGGTCTTACAGCTACCGGATCTCGGGCAATCACGTCGACGACGACGGCGGTCTCAAGATCAGGCTCCGGGTCGATCCGTCCAATCATCCGCTGACGACCGGGATCGACGGCATGCTCGCGTTCGATCGCGGCGTTCCGCAATTCGAAGGCACGTTTGCGCTGGCGCGTCCGGTCGGGGTGACGCTCGCGGGCGGTGAGCGGGTGATGAACAATCCCTGGCAGCTTGGCGGCAAGTTTCGCGCAACGCCGGCTTCCGCTTCGTTGAGCGAGCTGGCGTTCCAATATGGGCCGGAAGAACGCGCGGTGAATTTCAGCGGCAAGGCGGAGCTGAAATTCGGCGCACACCCGCATCTCGACGGCGAAATCGCTGCCCGCCAGATCGACGTCGATCGCATGCTCGCCGATCCGGACGTAACGCATCGGCCGCCGCTGGTCCTGCTCAAAGGCTTCGTCGAGGCCTTCATCGCGGCTGTGAACCCGCCGATACCGATTGCGGCGAGCGTCGCAATCGACGCGGTGACGGTCGGCGGCACCGCGATCCAATCCTTGCGCGGCCACATCCGCTCCGACGACAAAGGATGGGGTCTGGACGATTTCGCCTTCCGTGCGCCGGGACTGACCGAAGTCGGCCTCAGCGGCCGGTTCGGCGCCGGCCCGCAGGGCCTCACCTTTGCTGGGCCTGCCAGCGTCGAATCGGCCGATCTGAAAGTGTTACTGGCGTGGTTCGAAGGCCGCGGCGATCAACCGTCGGCTTCACCCGAAAGCCTCAACGCGCGCGGTCAAGTCACGGTCGCAAACGATCGCTTTGTTCTCGATGGTTTCTCGGCCTCGCTCGATCAGGAGCATTTCGAAGGGCGGGTCACCTATGTCTGGGCGGCGGGCAAGCGTCCGGCCGCGCTCGACGGCGAACTACGCGCGGCGCGGCTCAACGTCGATGCACTGTCGGCCTTCGCCAAGGCGGCCGCCGCGGACGGCGCCTTTGAAATTCCGCACGACGTCGCGCTCGTCCTGGATATCGGCAGGGCGACGTTCGCCGGGGTGGAAGCGCGCGCGCTCAATACCCGGGTGAAGTTCGACGCGGGTATATTGCATATCGAGCAGTTCTCAATTGGCGATCTCGGTGGAGCCGGCCTCGACGTCAACGGACGCATCGACGAACTTTCGTCGCGGCCGCGCGGGCAGCTGACACTCGACGTCAATGCAACGACGCTCGCTGGTCTGACTAATATCGCCGCTCAGTTTGCGCCGCGTATCGCGAACTCTTTCCGGCCTTTCATCGGCCGTCTGGCGCCGACGAAAATGCACGGCGTCCTGACCGTCGATCGGGCGGCCGTCGTCGGCACCGTCGCCAAGCTCGACCTCGGCGGCAATTTAGGGGCGTTGCGTCTCGCGCTTAACGGTGAAGCGAGCGGCACGCTGGCGCAAACCGCCGCGGCGGTGGTGCGCATCCACGGTCGGCTTGACGCCGACGATGGCGGCGCGCTCGTGCGGCTGCTCGATCTCGATCGTGTGCTCGCGGTCGATCAATTGCCCGGCCAGATGACCATCGCGGTCAGCGGGCCGCTCGACGGCGATGTTCGCGTCAGCGGTGTTGTTAGCGCCGGCGGTTTTTCCGCCGGGGCGGAGGGGGGTCTCCGCCTCGGCGGGGATTCGGCACCGACGGGCAGCCTGCAGGCAAGAGCTTCCGCCTCAGACCTGCGGCCGCTCCGCCGCACACTGACCGGACAGCCCGGTGCGGCGATTGCCACCTCGGCGAGCGCGATCATCGGCATTGCCGGCGCCGATCTGACGTTGACGGATCTGGTCGTGACCGTTGGCAAATCGGCGCTGCGCGGGCGGCTCGATCTCAAATTGTCGAACCCGCTCGCGGTTGGCGGCGACGTTGCCGCCGACGATGTTGACGCCCCTGCGGTCGCGGCGATGCTGCTCGGTCTGCCGAGCGCAGCGGCAAACGCCACCAAACCCTGGTCACCCGCGCCAGTCGGCGCCGGCGCCTTTGGCGCGGTGAGTGGCGCAGTGACCTTCAAGTTCGATCGCGCCGCGCTGACGCCGTTTCTCGTCGCGCGCGACTTCAAGGGCATTGCGCAGTTCCAGCCTGCGGAAATCGCGTTGCGCGAACTCGACGGAAAGGTCGCCGGCGGACGTCTCATCGGCGAGCTCACGTTCCGTCGCGACCCGCAGGCATTCGCCGCGCACGGCTATGTCGAGCTTTCGGGCGCGAACGCGGCCGCGTTCGTTGTGCCGAACAACAATGCCGTTGACGGCGTCCTGACCGCAAAGCTTCAGGGCGAGAGCCAGGGCCAAAGCCCCGACGCCATCGTCGGCGCCTTTCATGGCGGCGGGACGATTATGCTCAGTCGTTCGCAGTTTGCCCGGATCAATCCGGCGGCGTTCGATACCGCGATCCGCCTGGCCGATCGGAGCGGCACGATCGACGCAGCGAAAATCCAGGCCGCCGTGAGCGCGGCCATGGACAGCGGCAGGCTCGCGGTGCCGAAGGGCGAAGCGGAATTGACCGTCGCCGCCGGGCAAATTCACTTGAGCAATGCAAAATTGCAGGGGCAGAGCGGTGCCGAACTTTTGCTCGACGGCGTTCTCGACCTCAATAGCCAAGCAGTCGACGCGCGATTGACGCTCTCGGGTCAGCCGGCCGGGAATGCCTTGATTCCGGCGCGGCCGGAACTCGCCGTCACTGTAAAGGGTCCGATGGCGGCGCCGGAAAGAAAACTCGACGCTTCGTCTTTGATCGGGTGGCTGACGCTGCGCGCCACCGAGCAGCAGACACGGCGTCTCGAATTGCTCGAGGCCAATCGGCGTCCGGACGTCCTCGGCGAAGCCATCCATCCGCCGCCGCCGTTCGTGCGGATCGTCCCGCAAGGTACGGTGCTGGAGATAAACAACCATGCGAGCGCAGGCGCCGCGTCGGCGCTCGGCACCAATGCGTTGGACCGTTTGCGGCCGGAAAACCCCGCCGCTGCGGTGGCGGCGCCGCCTTCGTCAGCCGCGACGAAACCGGCGGCTCCGAATACCTCGCCCGCTGTCGACAAGACGACCGCGGCCGTGGGAGCTCCTCAGCCGGCGTCCCCATCGACGCCGCAATCGCCCCCACAGTCAGGCCTGCGCTCTTTGTTAAATTCGCTATTCCGCTCGCAGAACTGACGCGACCGCGCGCGGAACAATCACCAATTCGCCCTGCCGTTTTGTCTCGTCATCCCGACTTGTCCTTGCCTGGTAAAATTCAAGCACGAATAGCCGTATCGCCGACGACAGATTACCGTGCTGGCGCCCAGTGTCGATTGCGCCGACAAGATCGGCCAATGTCACGTGCCGGCTCGCGGCAATCTCCTTAAGGCCCCTCCAAAATGCGTCCTCAAGACTGACGCTCGTCTTGTGGCCGGCAATGACGATGGAGCGTTTAACGACCGGTGATTTCATTGGCCGTCTCCCGTTTCGATCCGGTGCTGGTCGAGTCCTTGGCGAGCCTTGTCGCTCCGGGACTGATCGAGGGTGCGTTCGGCTTTCGAACGGCCATGCGCGAGCCTGTTGGACGTGGCCTCCTTGTCGGCTTGACGCCGTTTGGCCTGCTTGCGCGCGGTACGAAGATTGACGACGTCGCCCATGCAAAGTCCGCGATACCTAAATCCACGTCGGCTCTGCCCGTTTAGTCGGGAGAATTGCGCCGATATGGTGACGCCGGACAGCCGCGATTTCACGCATCCGGCCGGGTCATGCGACGGGGCTGTACCAGCCGATCGAATTCCTTGCCAGATATGAATCCGAGCTTGATGGCCTCCTCGCGCAAAGTCGTGTCATTGGCAAGCGCCGCCTTGGCGATTTTCGCCGCCTTGTCGTAGCCGATCCGGGGCGTAAGCGCGGTAACAAGCATCAGCGAGCGTTCCATCAGTTCGCGGATGCGCGGTTCGTTGGCGCGGATACCGACAACACAATGGTCGGTGAAGGAGACGGCCGCGTCGGCCAGGAGCCGGATCGACTGCAGCATCGCGTCGGCAATGACCGGCTTGTAGACGTTGAGTTCGAAATGGCCCTGGCTTGCCGCAACGGACATCGTGGTCTCGTTGCCGAAAACCCGGCAGCAGACCATGGTCAACGCCTCGCATTGGGTCGGGTTGACCTTTCCCGGCATGATCGACGAGCCCGGCTCGTTCTCCGGCAGGATCAACTCGCCGAAGCCCGAGCGCGGCCCGGAGCCGAGCAGCCGAATATCGTTGGCGATCTTGAACAGATCCGCCGCCAATGCGTTAAGCGCGCCGTGCGCGAAGAGGAGTGCGCCGTGCGAGGCGAGCGCCTCGAACTTATTCGGCGCGCTGACGAACGGCAGGCCCGTGATCGCGGCAACCTTCCTTGCGAACAGCCTGGCGAATGGGCGCCTGGCATTGAGCCCGGTACCGACCGCAGTGCCGCCCTGGGCCAACGGGTAAAGCTCCTTTAATCCCGTACGGACCCATGCGATCCCGGATTTCACCTGCGCCGCATAGCCAGAAAATTCCTGACCGAGCGTGAGCGGCGTTGCGTCCTGAGTATGCGTCCGGCCGATCTTGACGATGGCTGCGAAGGCTTTGGTCTTCGCTTCGAGGGCGTCGTGCAAATGCGTCAGCGCCGGGGTGAGCCGTTCCGCGATCTCCCGTGCCGCCGCGATGTGCATGGCGGTCGGAAAGCTGTCGTTCGACGACTGGCTCATATTGACGTGATCGTTCGGATGGATCGGCGATTTCGAGCCGCGCGCGCGGCCGAGCCGCTCGTTGGCGCGATTGGCGATGACTTCGTTGACGTTCATGTTGGTCTGGGTGCCGGAGCCGGTCTGCCAGACAACAAGCGGAAACTGATCGTCGAGCTTGCCGTCGATGATCTCGTCGGCGGCGGCGACGATGGCCTTGGCGCGCCGCGCATCGAGCGATCCGAGCTCACGATTGGTTTCCGCCGCCGCGCGCTTGACTAGCGCCAGCGCCCGAATCAGCGGGAACGGCATAAGCTCTTCCCCGATGCGGAAATTATGGCGCGATCGCTCGGTCTGCGCGCCCCAGTAGCGCTCGGACGCCACTTCGATGGGACCGAACGTGTCGGTTTCCGTGCGGGTTTTCATTCAAGGCTTCGCTTCACGTTCCGGTCGTCGCCGCGACGCGGGCGACGGCGCCGTCCGTCTTACTTCTTCCTGAAACGGTCAAGCCGCACGACCTCACCGCCGGTTCCGTTGTCGGGAGGCGACGGCGGGGTCTCCGGCTTGCTCTCCTCAGCGCTTGGACGGGCTGCGGTCGCGGCCGGTTTTTCCGCCGCCTGCGGGCCGGTATTGACGTCGGCCGCCGCGGCTCCCTCGATGGTCTCGAATTGAAACCCGAATTCCACGGCCGGATCGTAGAAGGCGGTCACGGTGTCAAATGGCACCATGACCCGCTCCGGAATCCCGCCGAACGACAGGCCGACTTCGAAAGCTTGCTCGGTCACGATCAGGTCCCAGAATTGATGCTGCAGGACGATGGTCATGTCCTGCGGATAGCGCGCGCGCATGCGGTCGGAGAGCCGCACGCCCGGCGCCGTGGTGTTGAACGTGATCTTGAAATGGTGCTCGCCCGGCAGGCCTTTTTTCGCCGCGTCCGCGAGCACGGTACGCACGACTCCACGCAGCGCTGCCTGCGCGAGCACGTCGTAGCGGATACGATCAGTGGCCATGGCAAAAAACAGATCGCTAAGGACAGAAGATAGATAGGTCGCAAATCATAGAGGTCCAGATTGCTACTGTCCTCCGCCGCGCTGTCGCAGTCCTCTGGAAAGTGGAGGCTTCTGTTGCCAGGTGCCTCCGAACCCCGCCTGACGGAGCTTAACCCGCCAGGGCTTTAGTTCGGTCTTTCGAGCCGCTTACGCGGCCAGAGCAACCGGAGCATAGTTGTCGTTGGCAACTATGAATTTGGCCCGATAACGGCGGAACCATGCCGAGCAAAAGCACGCCCTTTACGCCCTCGTCGATCCTATTTCGACCCCGTTGGTGGAGTCGCCGGGTACTGCCCCCGGGTCCGAAAGGTTTATTACGACAGCCATTTATCGCCATAGCCGGCTTACGCCAGCACCAAAGAATATAAGCGCAAAAAGTTGACGGAAAAAGAGGGCGCGAGCGAATAGGAGGCGGGGCAAGGCCCCCGTTCGCTATTCGCCTTTCTACTGCAAGCTCAACGCCACGAAACGGGTCTCGCCATCGGGATTGGAGACGAGCAGAACCGCCACTTTCTTGCCCTGGCTCTTGAGCTGGTCGATCCGGCTCTGCAGATCTGACGGATTGCCGACGCCCTGGTATTGCACCTCGACGATGACGTCGCCGGGCGAAAGCCGTTTGTCGGGAGCGGACGATGCCACGTTTGGATCGACCGCGGTGACGAGGACGCCCTTGACGTTTTCGCGCACCTTGAACTTTTTGCGCAGATCGTCGGTAAGGCCGGAAAGCTCCAGGCCCAGCGTCTTCTGCACGGCGGATTTTGGCGCCGGCGTATTGTCCTTGCCGGCATCCGCCGCCGCCATTTTCTCTCCATCCTCAAGGCGGCCGATCTTGACCTTGTGCGTCTCTTCTTTGCCCTTGCGGATGACGACGACCTCGACTTCCTTGCCGACCGGCGTATCGGCAACGATGCGCGGCAGATCGTGCATCTCCTTGACGTCGTGACCGTCGAACCTGACGACCACGTCACCCGGTTCGATGCCGCCGGGTTTCGCCGGACCCTTGTCGTCGACGCCGGCGACGAGCGCGCCATGCGCCGGCTTGATACTCAGGCTTTCGGCGATATCGTCCGTGACCTGCTGGATGCGCACGCCGAGCCATCCGCGTCTCGTCTCGCCGAACTGGCGGAGTTGGTCGATGATGGCCACGGCGCTCGACGACGGCACCGCGAAACCTATACCGATCGAGCCGCCGGACGGCGAAATGATCGCGGTGTTGACGCCGATGACTTCGCCATTGAGGTTGAAGAGCGGGCCGCCGGAATTGCCGCGATTGATGGCAGCGTCGGTCTGGATGTAATTGTCGTAGGGACCGGAATTGATGTCGCGGTTGCGCGCCGAGACGATACCGGCAGTCACCGTGCCGCCGAGGCTGAACGGGTTGCCGATGGCGACGACCCATTCGCCGAGCCGCAGCTTGTCGGAGTTGCCGAACTTCACCGCCTTGAGCGGCTTGTCGGTATGCACCCGCAGCAGCGCAAGATCGCTCTTTGAGTCCTTGCCGATCAGCTGGGCCGGAAGCTTGGTGCCGTCGTTGAGGATCACGTTGATCTCATCGGCGTCGGCGATGACGTGATTGTTGGTAACGACGAGGCCGGACGGATCGATGATGAACCCGGAGCCGAGCGAGTTGACGCGACGTGGGGTGCGGTCCTGATCGCCCGGTCCGCCCTGGCCGCGTCGGTTTTTGAAGAATTCGTCGAAAAACTCCTCCATCGGCGAGCCCGGCGGCAGATCGGGCATGTTGCCCATACGCGCATCGACCTTTTGCGACGTCGAGATGTTGACCACGGCATCGATCACTTGTTCGGCGACGTCCGCGATGTTCTCGGGTCCCCGCGCCGCGGCGGTCCAGGCCGGCAGGACGACGATCGCTGCCGTCAGCGCGGCGGCTACGGAGCCATGCCGCACCAGCCGAGACATGAAAGAGCAAGGTGTGGACAGACCAGACGTGGACCAACGAGACATGGAAGGCCGTGCTCCTGAAGGATCAAGTCGTTGAAAGGGTGCCTAGGTCCTACGCCGGACGCAAGGCTATAACGAGGCGCGCTCGCAATTAGGAGCCGGATTGGGGCGGAAAAGCGACACTGAATCAGTAACGGTTTCGATGCTGCTGATCTTTCAGTGCCGTACCAGCCAGACGATGACAATGCCGACCAGCGCCGCGACCAGGCCGGCGATGCGCAACCTGCCGTCCGGCATTTCGAGCGCCGCCGCGATGGCGCGCTTTGCGCTGAGCGGAAAGGCGGCGAACAGGATGCCCTCGATTGCGAAGAACAGGCCGATCGCAACAACAAAGTCGGACATGCACGCCCTAAATTTGGCGACTGCGGCTCGGAACTATTTAGCGGCGGGCGGCGCGGGCGACGTCGATGCTTGCGGATTGGGCGCTGTTCCGGGCGGCGACTTACCTGACGGATCCATGAAATAGCGGAAGAAATCCGAATCCGGCTTGAGCACGAGGCGCGTGTCGCCGCGCTGCATGCTCTTTTCGTAGGCTTGCATCGAGCGATAAAAGGCGAAGAAATCCGGATCGGGGCCATAGGCATCGGCAAAGATGCGGTTGCGTTCGCTGTCGCCCTGGCCGCGGACCTGCTCAGCGTGGGAGGTGGCGTCCGCCAACAACACGGTCACGTCGCGATCGGCTCTGGCGCGGATCTCCTGGCTCTTCTGGCTGCCCTGGGCACGGAACTCGGCCGCCTCGCGCTGACGCTCGGTCTGCATACGCTGATACACGGCCTGGCTGTTCTGTTCCGGCAGATCGGCGCGGCGGATGCGCACGTCGATGATCGCGATGCCGAACGGCTTGGCGTCACGGTCGAGCTGATCGCGCATTTTTTTCATCAGCTCGTCGCGCTTGTCGCGCACAACATCGCTCAGAGTGGCCGCGCCGAGCACGCGACGCAGCGCCGAGTTGAGCAGAATGGCAAGTTGCGTGTCGGCGCCGGCGGGGCCGACGGTCTGATAGAACTTGAGCGGATCGGTGATGCGGTAGCGCGCGAAGGCATCGACCACGAGCCGCTCGCCGGCCTGGTCGGTGCCCGTATTCTTGTTGTCCTGGCTTGAGGCGATCACTTCCTGCGCCGGCGATTCGACGCTCAGGATGCGCTTGTCGATATAGATCACGGCATCGATGAACGGCACTTTCACGTTGAGACCCGGCTCGGTGATGACGCGAACAGGCTTGCCGAGCCGCACCACCAGCGCCTGCTGGGTCTGCCTCACGGTGAACAAGGTGCTGTAGCCGACGACGATGGCGATCAGGAGGATGACGGCGATGGCGCCGCCGGTAAGGCCTAACCTCATTGGTTGCCTCCCGATGACGGGGTGGCCGGGTTGCGCGGCTGCGGGCGCGCCTGGGGCAAGTCGGTGAGCGGCAGATACGGCACCACGCCCGGTCCCGGTTGCGCGCCGGTATCGATGATCGTCTTGTTGTTCTCGCCGAGGATGCGCTCCATGGTCTCCAGATACATGCGCTTGCGGGTCACGTCGGGCGCTTTCTTGTATTGCTCGTAGATTTGCAAGAAGCGCGAGGTCTCGCCCTTGGCTTCGGCGACCGTCTGTTCGCGATAGGCTTCGGCGTCCTGGATGATCTTGGCGGCGCGGCCGCGCGCCTCCGGGACGACGCGATTGGCATAAGTCTGCGCCTCGTTCTGCGCGCGCTCGAGATCGGAGCGCGCCGCCTGCACGTCGCGGAAGGAATCGATGACCTGGGTCGGCGGATCGACCTTCTGCAGCTGCACCTGCTGCACCAGAATGCCGGCGCCGTACGCGTCGAGCGTTTTTTGCATCAGGTCCTGGACCGCCGTCTCGACGGTCTGCCGCGCGCCGCTCAGGATCGGCTGGATGTTCGAGCGGCCGATCACCTCGCGCATGGCGCTTTCCGCCACTGCCTTCACGGTGCCTTCGGGATTCTGGATGTTAAAGAGGTAGTCGCCGACGCTGCTGGGTCGCACGCGCCACAGCACCGAGAAATCGACGTCGACGATGTTCTCGTCGCCGGTGAGCATCAGGCTTTCCTCAGGCAATTCGCGCACCGACGTGCCGCGGCGCACATCCTCGACCGCGCGGATGCCGACATCGGTCTTGTTGACGCGCAGCGCCGGCGGCGTTAGCGCGGTCTCGATCGGATAGGGCAGGTGATAGTTCAGTCCGGGCTGCACCTCGCGGACGAACTTGCCGAACCGCAGCACCACACCGAGCTCATCGGGCTCGACGCGGAAAAAGCCGGAAAAGCCCCACAGCACGATCGCCGCCAGCGCGATCAGCGCGACGCCGCGGCCGCCGAGATTGCCCGGAAGCATGCCGCGCAGCTTGTCCTGGCTCCGGCGCAGAAATTCCTCAAGGTCGGGCGGCCGCGATCCGCCGCCAGGTTGTTGCGATCCCGGGCCCCACGGGCCTCGCGATCCGGAGCCCCAAGGCCCGCCGCCGCCGGACTGGTTATTCCACGGCATCCATTTCTCCTCGAAGCCGACGCAAGGCCGGCTTGGTTTCGGGGGTTATAGGGGAGCGTTCCGCCCCTTACAACGCGCGGTTATGAACGCGCGTTTGTATGTAACGTACGCGAAAGCCGCATCGTCACCGGCCGCCGCCTTCCGCTCGTCGCGGGCGATTTCGTGCCAAATCCTCCCATCGATCGCCGGGAAATATGCGTCCCCTTCGACCGCGCGGTGCATATAGGTGACGACGATGCGCGCGGCCAGTGGCATGGCCTGGGTGTAGATATCGGCGCCGCCGGCGACAATGATCTCCCCCGCCTGGCGGCGCAGCGCGTCGCCGCGCGCGGCGGCAAGTGCGGCGTGGAGGCTCGGCGCCACGAGGATACCGGGCGCAGCGAAAGCGGGGTCGCGGCTCACCACGATGTTGGTGCGTCCTGCAAGCGGCTTGCCGATCGAGAGAAAGGTCTTGCGCCCCATGATCACCGGCTTGCCCATGGTGAGGGCGCGGAAATGCTGCATGTCCGATTTAAGCCGCCACGGCAGCGCGTTGCCGCGCCCGATCACGCCGTTCTCGGATATGGCGGCGAGGAGGATGATGTCAGGCATGAAACGACCGCTGCCTTTCACGGGTCATGCCCACACGCATTGCGGGCTCCCACCACTGCATTAGCGCGAAAAGTCAAAGACGTGCTTGGCCGGGTCAAGCCCGGCCAAGCCAGCGCCATGACGGACTACACCGCCACGGCGGCCTTGATGTGGGGATGCGGCTCGTAACCTTCGAGCGAGAAGTCCTCGTAGCGGAAGGCGAAAAGATCCCTCACCGCGGGATTGATCCGCAATGTCGGCAACGGCCGCGGGTTGCGGGAAAGCTGCAGGCGCGCCTGCTCAAGGTGGTTGAGGTAAAGATGCGCGTCGCCAAACGAGTGGACGAAAGTGCCGGGCCTTAGTCCGGTCACTTGCGCCACCATGAGCGTCAGCAGCGCGTAGGAAGCGATGTTGAACGGCACGCCAAGAAACACGTCCGCGGAACGCTGATAAAGCTGACACGAGAGCGCGCCGTCGGCCACATAGAACTGAAACAGGCAATGACATGGCGACAGCGCCATCAGATCGTTCTCCGCCGGATTCCAGGCTGTGACGATCAATCGGCGCGAATTGGGATTGCGGCGGATTTCGGCGACCACGTCAGTCATTTGATCGATCGGGCCGCCGTCCGGCGTGGGCCACGAGCGCCACTGCCGCCCGTAGACCGGGCCGAGATCGCCGTTGTCGTCGGCCCATTCGTCCCAGATGGTAACGCCGTGCTCGTCGAGATATTTGACGTTGGTGTCGCCGCGCAAAAACCACAGCAATTCGTAGACGATGGATTTGACGTGCAACTTCTTTGTGGTGACGAGCGGAAAACCGTTCGTCAGGTCGAAGCGCAGTTGATGCCCAAATATTGAGCGAGTGCCGACGCCGGTGCGGTCGCGTTTCTCCACGCCTTCGGCGAGCACGCGATCCATCAAGTCGAGATATTGGCGCATCGGCTTTTTGAACTTTTTCGGGTCAACTCATACCATGGAGATTTATGACAGTGAGCTTACAGCAGCGTACCCGTCCCGTTAAGCAGATGGGAACACTTATTAAGTAGAAAATTAGCTAGAAAAATACTGCTCCAAGCATTCATTCCGCCCGCCAATGCTCACCTTGAAATCGCTCCATCTGCCGATCGCGATGAAGGCCGTGTTATTGATCGTGGCGCTGGGGCTGTTGTCGGTTGCCGCCAACGTCTCCTGCCTCGAACAACTCGATGCACTCGACAAGCTCAACGCCGTGGTGACGCGGCATTTAGCGCCGGCGCGGCTGGTGCTTTCGAAGCCAGGGCGGCGATCGAGTTCGGCGTCGCGACCCATAAGAGCCGTTCGGCCTCGGACCCCGACCAGGCCAACAAAATGCCGAGGAGATAGAAGGATACTACGCCGCCGCGAAGCGCGCATTGAATAATGTGCTGACCTACTATCCGGCGTGGAAGGCGACGTCCGGCGCATTTTCGACAACAGCATCGCCGGCGTGACCGAACTCGTGCACAACTCCGGGCGCGGCGCGGATCAGGTACTCGCCGCGGCCGCCGAATTAAGCCGCCAGGCGGCGGCCTGACTCGTGACGCCAGCGCCTTCACCGGCCGCATGCGCTCGGCTTAGAGCGTTTGAATATTGTCATTCCGGGGTGCCACGACGTGGACTCCCGCCGCCGTGCGGCAATCCGGAATAAACGGCTCATTCGATCAGCGCTCCGATAAATATCAGCGCGCGCGCGTAAATTCCCGGCGCTTCGCTCTCGCGTGGGCCGCCGACGGCGAGCTTGAGCCCGGCGCCACGTTTGGCCTGCTGGACGCGTAGCCAGAGGCCTGCGTGCCTGACGATATCGGGATTTGCGAGATCGGCGACGAAGAGCGGCTTGCGATAATTGTGCGCGAGGTCTTGCGCCAGCGCGGTTCCCGGCGAAGCACCCAGTCCGCCGACATCGACGAGGATCAGGCACGCATGCGCGTCGCGCACGTTCCATTCCGTGCGCTGCGCCGGATCGGCCAGTGGCGTCTCTCTCAGCTTCGGATATTTCGCCAGCAGTCCCGGCGCTTTCGGAAAGTCCTCGCCCCAGCCGCCCTTCGGACACCAGCCGCCATAGTCGATGCCGTGCTCGATCGCCGCATCGAGCGCCGCGCGATCGACACCGGATTGTCCGCCGGAAAGGAGTTTCATGGCGCCAGGCCCCAGGTCTATCCAGGACGATGAGTGTTGCACCGCACTCTGTTGATTGTTCCTTGTTCAGCGCTTTTGCGCGACGCTAACGCAAGCGTTGTTGCGACGCACTGTTGGTGGCTTGCTAACAAACCTCAGGGGGTAGAGACTCTGCCTAAGCCGGTGAATCGGCAGCAGTGCTGCTTTGGTGAGGCCCAGAGCGAGCCAAGAACAAACAGCGGGAGAACCTCCATGGATATGCCGGTCAAACAAGAAAAGCCTCCTGAAACTTTAACGGCGGACCGGGCGTCGAACGAGCTTATCAGACGTATTCGCAAATTGCGCTGGATGGGGTTGGAAGAGGAAGCGGTGGGACTGCAGAAAGAGCTTGGGCAACGGCGCCCAACGGATGCGGACAGCGTGCTGGCAACGCCGGGCGACACGGATTGATTTGGGCGAGCTCTGCGACGGCAAGCGGTCGATTACGCACCTGCACGTCTCTGCGAAGCGCTGCTTGATCCAGCACTTAAATCCAGTATGTGGCTGACCATGCCGTCGGCGAGCTTCGGCTCGAACCAAGTGGACTTCGGCGGCATGATCGCGCCGGCGTCGGCGACCGCGATGAGGTCGTGCATCTGCGTCGGATAGAGCGCGAACGCCACCGCCATTTGGCCGGAAGCGACGAGGCAGTGCAGTTCTTCCAGGCCGCGGCCGCCGCCGACGAAGTCGATGCGCTTATCGCCGCGCGGATCGGTGACACCGAAAATCGGCTCGATGATGTTGCGGGCAAGCAGCGTCACCGGCAGTCGCGCGATCGGGTCATCGGGCGCGCTTTTTGCGGCGATCTCGGGGCGTAGCGTCAGCCGGTACCAGCGGTCGCCAAGCACCATACCGATTTCGCCGGCGCTCGCCGGACGCACGGGCCCGTCGGTCGCCTCGATGGTGAAGCGCTCGCCGATTTCAGCCAGCAGCCTTTCCGGGCTGCGTCCGTTAAAATCGCGCAGCACGCGGTTGTAATCGAGGATGGTCATCTGCGCCTGCGGCAGCAGCACCGCGAGGAAATAACTGTGCGCGCCTTCGCCGCTGCGCGCTTTCGCCACACGCTCTGCCGCGGCCGAGCGATGATGACCGTCGGCGATATAGAGCGCGGGCAGGGAGTCGATGGTGCGCGTGAGCGCTGCGGTCGTCGCTCCATCGTCGATCACCCAAAGCTCGTGGCGCACGCCGTCGTCGGCGGTGACATCGACCGCGGGTTTTCCCGCGGCGGCTAGCGCTAATATGGCGTCGATCTCGGGGGCATGCGGATAGGCCAGCATGACGGGGCCGGTCTGCGCGTTTACCGCTTCGATTTGGCGGACGCGATCGTCCTCCTTGGCGAGCGTCGTCAGTTCATGCTTGCGGATGCGGTTTGCGGCATAGGCGGCGACCGACGCAATCGCCGCGAAACCCGTCTCGACGTGGCCGTGCCAAGTCAGGCGGTAGACATAGTAACCGGGCTTGTCGTCACGGAGCAGCACGCCGGCTGCGATCATCTGCCGCAAATTCTCGGCGGCCTTGGCGTAGACCACGCGATCGTAGGGGTCGATTGCCGGAGGAAGATCGATCTCTGCCTTGGAAACGTGCAGAAAGCTCCACGGCTTGCCCTTGGCGCGCTCGCGCGCTTCCGCGCTGGAGAGAACGTCGTAGGGCGGTGCGAGAACTTCGGCCGCGCGCCCAGGCGCCGGACGTAACGCGCGAAAGGGTTTTATCAGGGACAAGGTGACACTCGCTTGTTCACCGTCATCGGCGATGACGGCACGCCAGTCTCGTTTTCAGGATTTTCATTCGCGCAAATCCGCATTACGTCAAGCCTGTGAGCGAACCCGAGATCATCCTCATTGCCGGCCCGACCGCGAGCGGCAAGTCGGCGGTTGCGCTGGAGCTTGCCGAAAAGCTCCGCGGCGTCGTCGTCAACGCCAATTCCATGCAGGTTTATCGTGACCTGCGCATCATCACCGCGCGGCCGACGGCTAAGGAGGAACAGCGCGTGCCGCACCGGCTTTATGGCCGCGTCGATGCGGCGGAGAATTATTCCGTCGGTCGCTGGCGCACGGACGCGCTGGCGACGCTCGAGGCGACCAAGCGCTACGGGCGCACGGTCATCGTCGTCGGCGGCACAGGCCTCTACTTCAATGCGCTCACGCGCGGCCTTGCCGCCGTGCCGGCGATCCCGCCCGAGATCCGCGAGGATGTGCGCGCGCGGCTCGCGACCGATGGTGTCACGGCGCTGCATGCCGAACTCAAGGAACGCGATCCGCTTGCGGCGACGCGGCTGATGCCCGGCGATCGCGCCCGCATCTCGCGCGCGCTCGAAGTCGTCCTGGCGACCGGCCGCTCGATCCTCGACTGGCACCAGGAAGGCAACGGCGCGAGCTTCGATACCGCGCGCGCGGCCAAAATTTTCTTGACGCCCGACCGTGACGAGCTATTGCGCCGGATTGATGCGCGCTTCGATGCGATGATGGCCGAAGGCGCGCTGGAGGAAGTTCGCGCGCTCGCCGCACGCAACCTCGACCCGGAACTGCCGGCTATGAAAGCGCACGGGGTGCCCTGGCTCGTTCGCCACCTTCGCGGCGAAACGGGCCTGGACGACGCGGTCGAAGGCGCCAAGCGCGATACCCGCCAATACACCAAGCGCCAGGCCACATGGTTTCGCAATCGGCTGCCCGATTTCGCCTGGGTCGAGCCGCAAGGCGCGATCGCTGCGATCGAAGCGCGGTTGCGAAAGCTATCGGAGTGATGTGACGAAATGCGAGGCGACACTTCAAATCTCCGGATCTTGCGCGGGTATGATGTGGCGAACATTGCCGGCGGCGTTTTCCGCTCCGGGGCAATCAATGGCGCTTGATCGTTCGCGCTGGACTTGGCCGGAGCGTCGGCACTTCCAGTATTGTCTTGCCGCCTCGGCGGCGCTCTTTCTTGTCTGCTCCATCTTCTCCGCGGGACCTCACGATCCCGACGAATATTTCCAGATCATCGAGTTCGCGGCGACGAAGCTTTCCATCACCAACACGGCCGAGCTTGCATGGGAGTACCGGGAACAGATGCGGCCGTGGCTGCAGCCGGCCATCTATGTGGGAGTGGCACAGGCGGCCGGGTATTTCGGCATCCAACATCCGCTGACGTTGCTGTTTTTGTTTCGGCTTGCAACGGCGCTCATCGCTTGGTCGTCGTTATGGACGTTGGTCGCCGCGGGCCGCCGCTGGATCGATGGCGCAATTGAACGCCGTCATTTGTATTCGATCGCAGCTCTGCTTTGGCTCTTGCCATTCCTCGGCGTGCGCACCTCCGGTGAAACGCTTGCCACCTCGGCGCTATGCTTCGGCATTGGGCTGCTGGAATGGCGCACGGACCTACAAAACTGCAGAGCCGGATTTGGCTTCGCCGTGCTCGCCGGCATAGCGTTCGGGCTCTGTTTCGACTTTCGCTACGCGAGCGGCGTCATGGCCGCGGGCGCCGGTCTTTGGTATCTGCGCCCGGCGAAAGAGCGGCTTTGGCTTTTTGCGGGGCTTGTGCTCGGAGCTTTGTTGGCGCTGGGTCTCGGCGGAATCGCGGATTGGTGGGGCTACGGCCGCCCGACGTTTCCCTTCTTTTCGTATGTTTATCAAAATTTCGTTTTGGGCCGATCGGCCAAGGAGTTTGGCACCGCTCCGTTCTTCGCCTACCTCTACCTGCCGCTCGAGGCATCGGGAGCCATGGCTCCCGTTGTCTTTGCTCTTATGTTGGCGACAGTGATAGCTTGGGTGGCGCGCGCACGCAGCGTTCTGACTTGGGCGACCGCACCCTACGTCGCTTTGCTATGCGTTGCGGGCCATAAGGAAGTGCGGTTCTTGTTTCCGCTGGCTGCCTTTCTGCCATTCTTCGTCGTCTTCGCGCTTGCTTCGAAACCGCTTATTGGCGGACGAGCCGCTTCGTTTCTTCGCTGGCTCGGGAGCGGTTATCGTCTGAAGCTGGGATATTTGTTGAATGTCTGCGGCCTTCTGGGCATGATTTTATTGCCGCAGGGGGCGAATTTCCCTCTCTATAAGCTGATCGAGGACGAAAGCTTCGCCGCGGATCGTCCGGTCGAGATCGTCGTCATTCACGCTCCGGGCAACATTCCGTACGAGTATGTGGGCCTTCGCATGGCGTTTCTCGAGCCCAAAAATTTGCGATGGACATCCAACCCCTCAGTGGCAGAGTTGGTGGCCAAACATTCCCGAGGCCAAAGGTTCCTTGCGCTGGTCGATATCCCGGCGGCGATCCCTGAATCCGCCGCCTGGATACGCAGCCGCTGTGCATTTGTGTGGGCCACGTGGCCCCGGTGGGTGTCCGCCTACAACTTCTTCAACTGGCAGAACCGTTCCCACGGGTGGGAGTTCTATGGTTGCGTTGTGGCCGCTTCGTCACCCTAGTCTAGTGCGACATATACTGAATACTGAAGCCCGGCGAAGTACGCGGCGCCGCCGATCACGCAAGGAATGCCAAGCTCGATCTGCCCGGTCGCCGCGGCCACGACGCAGCCCATCGACAACGCGCCCTGACCGACTTGGCCCCAGCCCGCGAGTTCGCGCTTTGCGTTCGGGCCCTTCTGTTTGAGATCTTCGATGGCGGCCAGCGACTCCTTGCGCATGCGCACGGTGTCGACGTTCTCCGCCGTGTCGATTACGTCATTGAGTACTTTGGCGACATCCTCGGGCTGACCTTTGACCGCGCGCTTGAGCATGGCGAGCAAATGCAGATCGCGCACGGCGTTGCTAGCGAGGGTGAACTTGGCGGCGCTGCCAGTCGTGAGATTGTCAAGATTGTCCTTGTCGTTGGCGAGCGGCAACAGCTTGATCATGCGGCCGATCGGCTGATACGCGCCGGTCGCAAGATAATAGCCCCAGAGCACGTCGATCAATTCCGGACTTGGATCGAGCGCAACCGCCTTCTGACGATCGCCGCCGACCTTGAGCGTGTCCTTGATTTTGTCGATCATGCCAGGCTTGGCGTTCTGATAGGAAATCTGATCGAGCGTCGGCAGTCGTCCGTCGAAATATTTTTCGATCATGACGCGACGCGTCCGCATGCGATCCACGAATTTCGCCAGCAAAACCTTCCAGTTCGGCAGACCGGAATATGCGATGGCGCGCACCAGCACCCAATGATCGGCCGGCGTGATCGTCAGCATCTTGGTGATCAGCGCCTCGGCGCGATCCGGATTGGCGCCGAGCACGCCGGCGATGAAGCCGACATAGGCGCCGCAAGTTTCGGCGTCCTTGAATGCCTGCAAATCGCTGAGCCCGTGCACCAGGACGGGGAGGGTATCCGGCTCGGGCTTCCCGCGATAGGCGTTGATCCACCGCAGCATCGCGTCAGTCGAATTGAGCGCCGCATTCGGCGGCTGCGGCTCCGCGGCCGCCGGCGCGGCGAAGACGGCGGCAAGTGCAAGGATAATAAGAAGACCGGCGGCCTGCCAAAATCCTTTGGCGCGGACAAACAGGTTAGCTGCAATCGACTCGGCGGCGGCCATGATCCCCTCCAGCGGAGCAGTCGGGGTGCCGGCAAATACCACGCGACCCCCCTGGCCGTTCATATAGAGCAAAGCGCCGAGGCGGATTGCTGGCCGCTCCGGCGCGGAATTGGGGCCACGCTGTGGCGTTGGAAAAGAAGTTAACGGCAGCATTTTACGCGCCGAGCCGATTTCAAACGCGTGTTTGAAGTGTGCCCGAAGCCGACGCGCCGGATTCCGGCCGCATTTGGCTTGACCGGTCTTGCCACAATGTTTATAGAAAGCTGTGAAGGAAGGGCACATCGCGTGCGGCATTTCGTGGTTTCGTCGCTGGTTCTCGTAGGAAGGCGCACCGCCGGGGGTGGATAAATCCACCCGCGAGACGTGGCGGTGCGCGAAAAACAGGGGCTCTTGAGCCCCTTTTTTATTTCCCAAGCACCCCATGCGAACGACCGTATGCGAAGAGATGTGAGAAAGCGGAGCAAGTCATGATGGAAATGACCGGCGCGGAAATGGTGATCGCGGCGCTTGCGGATCAGGGCGTCGAGCACCTGTTCGGCTATCCCGGCGGTGCCGTGCTGCCGATCTACGACGCCTTGTTTCAACAGGACAAAGTCAGCCACATCCTGGTGCGGCACGAGCAGGGCGCCGTGCACGCCGCCGAGGGCTATGCGCGCTCGACCGGCAGGGTCGGCACCGTGCTGGTCACTTCCGGGCCCGGCGCCACCAATGCCGTCACCGGTCTGACCGACGCTTTGTGCGACTCGATTCCGCTTGTCGTCATTACCGGGCAAGTGCCGACGCACCTCATCGGCAACGACGCCTTTCAGGAATGCGATACGGTCGGCATCACGCGGCCCTGCACCAAATACAACTACCTGGTGAAGAACGTCGCCGACCTGCCGCGCACGTTGCACGAAGCCTTCCACATCGCCGCCAGCGGGCGGCCGGGCCCGGTCGTGGTCGATATCCCGAAGGACGTCCAGTTCGCCAAGGGCGCATACTTCAAGCCCAAGGAATTCCAGCACCGCGGCTATCGCCCAAAGGTGAAGGGCGACCTCGACAAGATCAAAGAGGCCGTCGACCTGATGGCGGTCGCCAAGCGCCCGCTGTTCTATACCGGCGGCGGCGTGGTCAATTCCGGCCGCGCCGCGTGCGATCTCTTGCGCGAATTGGTCAAGCTCACAGGCTTTCCCATCACCTCGACGCTGATGGGGCTTGGCGCCTTTCCCGCCGCCGACCGGCAATGGCTGGGCATGCTCGGGATGCACGGCACCTGGGAGGCCAACTGGTCGATGCATGACTGCGATCTGATGATCGCCGTCGGCGCGCGCTTCGACGATCGCATCACCGGCCGGCTCGACGCTTTTTCGCCCAACTCGAAGAAAATCCACATCGACATCGATCCGTCCTCGATCAACAAGAACGTCAAGGCCGATGTCGCCATCGTCGGCGACTGCGCGCACGTGCTCGAGGATATGGTGCGTTTGTGGCGTGCAAGCGGCATCGTTCCCGACAAGAAGGCGCTGCGAGCCTGGTGGGATCAGATCGGCGCGTGGCGGGCGAAGAATTCGCTCGCCTTCCGCAACTCGAACGAAATCATCAAGCCGCAGTACGCGATCCAGCGTTTGTACCAGCACACCAAGGACCGCGATACCTACATCACCACCGAAGTCGGCCAGCACCAGATGTGGGCGGCGCAGTTCTATCATTTCCAGGAGCCGAACCGCTGGATGACGTCCGGCGGCCTCGGCACCATGGGCTACGGACTGCCGGCTTCGGTCGGCGTACAGCTTGCGCATCCGAACTCGCTCGTCGTCGATATCGCCGGCGAGGCCTCGGTGCTCATGACCATGCAGGAAATCTCGACGGCGGTGCAGTACGACCTGCCGGTCAAGATCTTCATCCTCAACAACCAGTATATGGGGATGGTGCGCCAGTGGCAGGAATTGCTGCACGGCGGGCGCTACGCGCATTCCTACACCGAGGCGCTGCCGGATTTCGTCAAGCTGGCCGAGGCGTATCACGCGCACGGCATCCGCTGCACGCATCCCGGCGAACTCGACGAGAAAATCCGCGAGATGATCGACGTCAGGAAGCCCGTGTTGTTCGACTGCGTGGTCGATCCGACGGAGAACTGCTTCCCGATGATTCCATCAGGCCGCGCCCACAATGAAATGTTGCTCGGCGATGCCGCCATCCGTGTCGAGGACGCCATCACCGAAGAGGGCAAGGTGATGGTGTGAATTTCCCCTCCCCTTGCGCGATAGGGTGGCGAGCGAAGCAAGCCGGGTGAGGCGGCTTGAGTTCGCGGGCGCTACCCTCACCGGTCCTCGCATCGCATTGCGCGCTGCTCGGACCACCCTCCCCCAAGAGCAGAGGATTTTTGAGGAGCGACCGACGTGAACGCCAATACCGCAACCTCCCACTACCCCGCCGCTCCGGTCAGCCAGGGCGTCGAGAGCCGCACCCTGTGTGTGCTCGTCGACAACGAGCCCGGCGTGCTGGCTCGCGTCATCGGCCTGTTCTCCGGCCGCGGCTACAACATCGACTCGCTCACGGTTTCAGAAACCGAGCACGAGAAGCACCTCTCGCGCATCACCGTCGTCACCCGCGGCACGCCGATGGTGATCGAGCAGATCAAGAATCAGCTCGAACGCCTGGTGCCGGTGCATCGCGTCGTCGATCTCACGACCGGCGGTCCCGCGCTGTCGCGCGAGCTCGCCATGGTCAAAGTGCGCGGCAAGGGCGAGCAGCGCATGGAGATGCTTCGCCTTGCCGACGCCTTCCGTGCCCGCGTCATCGACGCCACCAACGAGAGCTTCGTGTTCGAGATCACCGGCGCGTCGGACAAGATCGAGAGCTTCATCAGCCTGATGCTGCCGCTCGGCTTGGTCGAGGTTTCGCGCACGGGCGTCGTCGCTATCGGCCGCGGCCCGGAGGGGATGTAACGGGCGCCTGTGCCTCTGGTTAAAATCGATAACCGGCTCTAAATAGATGACTAGCAACGTATGAAGAAGGGCATATGCGAAAGATCCAGTCATGAAAGCAAGTCCCGTCCGTCTTCCCGCGGATTGCCGCGTGATCAGCGACGTGCTCTCCCGCATCGGCGACAAATGGTCGGTGCTGGTGGTCAGCCGGCTCGGGGACGGGCCGCTGCGCTTCAATGAATTGCGCCGCTCGATCGGCGGCATTTCGCAGCGCATGCTGACGCTGACGCTGCGCGGCCTCGAGCGCGACGGCCTGATCACACGCACGGCGTTCCCGACCATTCCGCCGCGCGTCGATTACGCGCTGACCGCGCTCGGCCGCGATCTCTTGAATCCGGTCTCGGCGCTCGGGGCCTGGGCGATCCGCAACCAGCCGAAGATCGCGCGCGCCCGCGAGCAATTCGACGAAGTTTGCCAGGCGAGCGGCAAGCCGCCGCTCAATGGCGGCCGGGCGCGGAGCGGGCCCGCCCAAGCCGCGCGAAGAATCTAAAGCACGCTTCCACTTTTCCGGATCATGCTCTAGAAGCAGCAAGCAACAAACGGCCAAACGGCCTGCCTGAGGGTGAGAATCATGCGTGTTTACTACGACCGCGACGCCGACCTCAATTTGATCAAAGGCAAGAAGGTCGCCGTCGTCGGCTATGGCAGCCAGGGCCATGCCCACGCGCTCAATCTGCGCGATTCCGGCGTCAAGGATGTTGCGGTGGCGCTGCGCAAGAATTCGCAGGGCGTCAAGAAAGCCGAGGGCGAGAAATTCAAGGTCATGGAGGTGGCCGAAGCCGCCAAATGGGCCGACGTGATGATGATGCTCACGCCCGACGAGTTGCAGGGCGACATCTATAATAATCACCTTCACGCCAACATGAAGAATGGCGCGGCGCTGATGTTCGCGCACGGCCTCAACGTGCATTTCAACCTGATCGAGCCGCGCGCCGATCTCGACGTGCTGATGATCGCGCCCAAGGGGCCCGGTCATACCGTGCGCTCGGAATATCAACGCGGCGCCGGCGTTCCCTGCCTGCTTGCAATCCACAAGGACGCCTCCGGCAACGCCCACGATCTCGGCCTGTCCTACGGCTCGGCGATCGGCGGCGGCCGCGCCGGCATCATCGAGACAACGTTCAAGGAGGAGTGCGAGACCGACCTGTTCGGCGAGCAGACCGTTTTATGCGGCGGCCTCGTGGAGCTGATCAAGGCCGGTTATGAGACCCTGTGCGAAGCCGGCTACGCGCCGGAAATGGCATATTTCGAATGCTTGCACGAGGTGAAGCTGATCGTCGATCTGATGTATGAGGGCGGCATCGCCAACATGAATTATTCGATCTCCAACACGGCCGAATACGGCGAGTACGTTTCCGGGCCGCGCATCATCACCGCCGAAACCAAGGCGGAGATGAAGCGCGTGCTCGCCGATATCCAGTCCGGCCGCTTCACCCGGGACTGGATGCTGGAGAACAAGGTCAACCAGACATCGTTCAAGGCGACCCGCGCCAAGCTTGCCGAGCATTCGATCGAACAGGTCGGGGCGAAGCTGCGGACGATGATGCCGTGGATCAAGCAGCGGGCGCTGGTGGACCGCAGCCGGAACTGATCCGGCGGCATTTTCGGTTTGACGAGTGCCATTGATCGTCTTTGCGAAAATGGAGCGGCACCCTCGGGTGCCGCTCTTTATCCTTGCTATCACTTGCTCCGGCTTCTTGCCGCCGCGGCGCTTGCCAATTCAGTTTTATGACAATGCGCCGTGCGCTGGAGCTTAGCGAGGCTGAATCAGGGCCGGGCACGCGCGCCCGCCATGCGTGTTCTTCTGTTTATTCGTGAACGCCTCGATGCCGCGCGCGGTATTGGCGACACGTTTGGCGACCCTCGCTCGTGTTCATTCCGCACGCCGCCGCTCTTGCCGTCATGGTTTCGACCGAGACCACGCTCACGGTGATGGCGGCATTTTCGCTTGCCTGGGGTTTTCTCAATTTTCTTTGGCTCGCGATGATAAGGCGTCCGGCCGTCGCCGGGACGCTGTCGCTGGTCGTGATCGGCTTGCTGGTGCTGCTCTCGCAGCTCAAATATCAGGTGCTGATGATGACGGCGAATTTCGTCGATCTGATGGTCGTCGATACCGACACCATCACTTTCCTGTTCACGATTTTCCCGGCGCTGCGCGTCATCGTCGCGCTGTGCGCCGTCGCGCTGATTCCGGTCGTCATTCTCGCCTGGCGCAGCGATCCGTTCCGCGTGCGCCGCCTGACTGCATTTTCGCTGGCGCTCGCGTGCCTCGGCTGGCTCACCATCCTGGAAATCCGCTTCCACATGGAGCCGTTCGAGGCCTATTACGGCGGCAATCACGTTTCCGCCTTTGCGCGTTCGGGCGTCGACGCCGTATCCGACCTGATGACGCACGGCTTCATGGAGTCGGATCCCGAGGCGGCCGATCCCCTGAAGTCGGTCGCGGGGTCCGGCTGCCGGCCGGCGGCCAAGCCTCCACACATCATCCTGGTACACGACGAGTTGAGCTTCGACGTCCGCATGGCGCCGGGAATCAAGTTGCCGACGGGTTATGGCGCGCACTTTGTTTCGTTCGACGGCAAGCAACGGCGCTTCCTGGTCGAAAGCGCCGGCGGGCCGAGTTGGTACACCGAATACAATGTGCTCGCCGGTCTCTCCGCCCGCTCATTCGGCCGCTTCGCCTATTTCGTGACCCGGATCGCCGCCGGTCGCGTCAAACGCGGCCTGCCTAATGCGTTGCGCCGCTGCGGCTATCGCACATTCTCGCTTTACCCGGCGCTGGGCGCGTTCATGAGCGCCCGCAGCTTCCAGGCCACGACCGGCGTGCAGCATTTCTTCGATCAGCACGATCTCGGCACGCGCCGGATCGAGCCCGACAGTTTCTTCTATGACGCCGCAACGCGCATGATCGAGCATGAACGCGCACGCAGTGCGATGTTCATTTTCGTCTACCTCGCGGCCAATCATTTTCCGTGGGACTTTCGCTATCGGGCCGACCTGATGCCGCAGTGGCGGGATCCCGGTAATGGCCCTCTGGTCGACGAATATCTGCGGCGTCAGGCCATGAGCGCGCAGGACTATGCGGACTTCCTGGCGCGGCTGAAGCGGCGATTCCCCGAGGAATCGTTTTTGCTGGTGCGGTTCGGCGATCACCAGCCGGACTTCGCGTCAGCGCTGATCGAACCCGATGTGAGCGAGAACGCTGTTGCGCGGCGGTTGATAGCTTACGATCCGCGTTATTTCACGACGTACTACGCCATCGACGCCATCAATTTTACGCCAGCCGACGTCACCTCGGCGCTCGACGTGCTTGAGGGCCCTTACCTGCCGCTGGTCGTGCAGGAGGCCGCAGGGTTGCCGCTCGATTCGTCCTTCGTCGAGCAGAAGAAAATCCTCATGCGCTGCCGGGGCTTGTTCTATGGCTGCGCCGGCGGTGCGGAGGCGCGCCATTTCAATCGTATGCTCATCGACGCCGGCCTGATCAAGAATCTTTAGACCGCAGCAAACGTCTTTGATCTACCGGCGCGGGGCGTTAAAGAGGGCCTGTCTGCAACGGCCCCGGAAGCCGCAAAACAGCCAGTCAGCATGGCGCAATCCGACTCGTCTGAAGTCATTGAAGTCCTGGCGCTCGATCGCGCGGATATTGCGGTCGAGTCGTGGCGATGGGAATTCGCGCATCAGCGTCGCGCCGAGATCGAGCGGCACTTTGCTCGCCGCCGGCTCACCCAGCCCGAATTGTGGAACGGTCGCTTGTTGATGCTGAACCGCTACGCCATCCGTGACGGCATGTTGCAAGGTTCGAGCTTCGAGACGGACTACGCCAGTTTCCTGGCATGGCGAGATTGGGATTTTCCCGACACCGGCGTATTCAACATTTTCGCCGCCGCGGCGCTGCGCTCGGCGGATGGGGCCTATCTGGTCGGCGTGATGGCGTCGACCACGGCAAGCCCGGGACAGGTCTATTTTCCCTGCGGCACGCCCGATCGCGAAGACGTCACGGCGAATGATGCACTCGATCTAGGCGGCAGCGTTGCCCGCGAGCTCTTGGAGGAGACCGGCGTTGATTTCGGAGAGCTTGAAGCGGAGCCGGGCTGGACGCTGGTGCGTGACCGCGGCTTTCTCGCCTTGATGAAGCGCCTCGCCGCAAGCGAGAGCGCCGAACGACTTCGCGCCCGCATCCTGCGCCATCTTGCCGACGAGCCGCGGCCGGAGTTTTCCGATATCCATATCGTGCGCGGTCGCGACGATCTCGATCCCGCCATGCCGCCGTTTCTCGTTGCGTATCTTGAACGGGTCTGGCGATAGTGAACTTGCGCCACTTGCGGTGCGAGGCAACGATGAAGCTCCCTAAAATTCTCAGAGCTTGCCGGATCGACAAACCGGGCCGTTGCCGGTTGGCCGATCATGACGCCTCCGAGACCTTCGGTCTCTCGACCAACATTGAGGACGTAAAGCCAATTCTGGCCGAGGGTGTTTCCCGGCTTGGCGAGTTGCAGCAGCGTCTCTACGCCCATGGCCAGTGGGGCGTGCTTATGGTGTTCCAGGGCATGGATGCGGCAGGCAAGGAGGCTGCGAGGAGCACGCTTTAAAAGGGCCCAGCGCCGAGGAGCTCGAGCACGACTTCCTGTGGCGGGCCGCCAAGCGCCTTCCGGAGCGCGGGCGTATTGGCATCTTCAACCGTTCCCATTACGAGGAAGTGCTCGTGGTGCGGGTGCACCCGGAGTTGCTGAAGCGGCAGAAGCTGCCGCCCAGTGCCACCGGCAAGAACATCTGGAAGCGTCGTTTCAACGAGATATGCGCGTTCGAGCGCCACATCTCGCGCAACGGCATGCTGGTGCTGAAATTCCATCTGCGCATTTCCAAGGAAGAGCAGCGCAAACGTTTTCTCGGGCGGATTGACGAGCCGGCCAAACGCTGGAAATTCTCCAGGAGCGATGTGGCAGAACGCAGACGATGGAACGACTACATGGCCGCCTACGAGGACATGATTCGCGCCACCTCGACGGACTATGCACCTTGCTATGTCGTTCCCGCCGACCACAAGCGCGTTGAATGGCTGCTCGTCGCCGGCGCGGTCGTCGAGGCGCTCGAAGGTCTCAAACTCGATTTCCCTAAGGCCCAGGGCAGGGCGCTCGCCGAGCTCAAGAGCATCGAGCGTGCACTGAAGGCGAAGAAATGGGACTGAGCAGATCAGAGGATAGAAACGTCGAGCGGCGCTCTACTCCGCCGCTTCGGCGGCCGCGCTCGGCGGGAATTCCGTCACGGCGCCTGCTTCATTGTCGACGATCATCAACAGGTCGAAGTAGCGGATCGTCGGCGTTGAGCCGGTTCGCGCCTCGATGTTCGCAAACCATTCGGCGTCGTGGCCGCGTTGCGCGGCTTCCTTCGAAGGCCAGATATAGAACGCGCCGCCGGAGCCGTCTTCGCCCGCGATATAATGCTTGCGGATGAGTTCTTTGTTCGCCCGCCAACGCGGAATGGTTGTGCGAGCATCCTCGAGAATTTGCTCGCGGCTGTGGCCCGGCGGATAGTTGAATTGGACGTATTCGACGATCATGGGTCAGCCTCCCTGTCGTTTCGGCCCGATCCCGTCTATGGTAGCGCACCGGCCCAGCGTGCACCGCAAAAGCCTTGCGCTGCGGACGGCACATCCGTTAGAAAGATCGCGGTTCGAGGGTTTGGTGGTTTTTTACCCTTCTCCGCGACCTTGGACCAACGAGGATGCGCATGTCGATTCGCGACGATTTCAACGCGATCGAACGGGGGGCGGACAGCGCTCGTCCCGGCGCCGCTCTCATTCTCGGCGGGCTCCTGCTGCTTATTGCCCCCTGAGGGCCGGCTGGGCGTTTGTGCCTGGGCACTCAGGGGTTGACCGAGCCACCGGAACCTAAAGAGCGCCCGAACCCCGATAAGCGGCGGCGCAGACGAGAAGGACCTGAAAATCATGAACGCTCTAGCCCAGTCCGAAAAGGACCGCGTCGTTATTTTCGACACCACCTTGCGCGACGGCGAGCAATGCCCCGGCGCCACCATGACTCACGAGGAGAAGCTCGAAGTCGCCGACTTGCTCGACCAGATCGGCGTCGACGTCATAGAAGCCGGCTTTCCCATCGCCTCCGACGGCGATTTCGCGGCCGTCCACGAGATCGCCAAGAGCACCAAGAACGCCGTGGTCTGCGGGCTCGCGCGCGCCGCGTTCAAGGACATCGATCGTTGCGCCGAAGCGATCCGGCCGGCCGAGCGGCGGCGCATCCACACCTTCCTCTCCACGTCGCCGGTGCATATGAAATACAAGCTGCAGAAAGAACCGCACGAAGTCTACGAAATGGTGATCGCGCAGGTAACGCGCGCCCGCGGCCATACCGACGACGTCGAATGGTCGAGCGAAGACGGCACGCGCACCGAGCACGATTTCCTCTGCCGCTGCGTTGAGGCGGCGATCAAGGCCGGCGCCGCCACGATCAACATTCCCGACACCGTCGGCTATTCGGTGCCGGAGGAGTATTTCGCGCTGATCAAGATGGTGCGCGAGCGCGTGCCCAATTCCGACCAGGCGCGCTTCTCCGTGCACTGCCATGACGATCTCGGCATGGCGGTGGCGAACTCGCTCGCCGGCATACGCGCCGGCGCACGGCAGATCGAGTGCACCATCAACGGCATCGGCGAGCGCGCCGGCAACGCCTCGCTCGAAGAAGTCGTCATGGCGATGCGGGTGCGCAACGACGTGATGCCGTTTTGGACCGGCGTCAACGCCAAGATGCTGACGCGGGCGTCGAAGCTCGTCTCTGCCGTCACCTCGTTTCCGGTGCAGTACAACAAGGCGATCGTCGGGCGGAATGCATTTGCGCACGAGAGCGGCATCCACCAGGACGGCATGCTCAAGCACACGCAGACCTACGAGATCATGGTGCCCGAAGATGTCGGTGTAAAACAGACGTCTCTGGTCATGGGCAAGCATTCCGGGCGTCATGCGTTTGTCCACAAGCTCGAGGAGCTGGGCTACCACCTCGCCGGCAATCAGGTCGAAGACGCATTCGTGCGCTTCAAGGCGCTTGCCGACCGCAAGAAGCACGTCTACGATGAAGACATCGAAGCCCTGGTCGACGAGGAAATCGCCACCGCGCAGGATCACATCAAGCTCGTTTCGCTCTCGGTGATCGCCGGGACGCGCGGCCCGCAGCGCGCCACCATGAAGCTCGACATCGACGGCAAGACGCTGATGGAGGAGCGCGACGGCAACGGCCCGGTCGACGCGGTGTTCAACTGCGTCAAGGCGATGGTGCCGCATGAGGCGGTGCTGGAACTCTACCAAGTGCATGCGGTGACCGAAGGCACCGACGCGCAAGCCGAAGTCTCGGTACGCCTGTCGGAGAAAGGCCGCACGGTGACCGCCAAGGGCGCCGATCCCGATACGCTGGTCGCCTCGGCTAAAGCCTATCTCGCTGCGCTCAACAAACTCGTGGTCCGCCGCCAGCGCGGCCAGGCGGAGGTGATCGTCGTCGGCGAGCGCCGCCTGCATTCCACGGATGTGGGGTGATCTTTTGCGCCATTCACCGGGCCGGCGCAGCCCCGACCCGGTGATCCGTCTTTCGTGCAGAGTGAAAGTTGGATTGCCGGGTCTTGGACCTAAAGACGGCAGGCACCCGCCTTTTGCCCCGGCGATGACGATCAACGTTTGACCAGCGGGCAGCCGCTCTCTTGCAAAGACCTGAATGCGCTCGCGCCGGAATCACGCCGAGAATGTCGTAATCGTCCCAGGCCCCGCGCGATTCCGCGGGTTTCTTGACCTCGGCGAAATACATGTCGTGGACCAAGCGCCCGTCTTCGCGAAGGCGGCCATTCCTTGCGTAAAAATCATCGACCGGTATATCGCGCATCTTGGCCATGACTGCCTTGGCTTCGTCCGTGCCCGCCGCGGCGATGGCTTTATGACGGATGGCGGAATAGACGCCGGCCTGCGCCTGTGTCGGCATCGCGCCGTGGCGCGCAAAAAATCGTTCCTACCAGGAGCGGCTTCCCTCGTCGCGATCCCAGTAAAAGGCGGTTGCGAATTTCAGTCACTGCGCAGCCCGATGCTGTGCACGTCGGAAATGAACACCGGCAGCGACAGACCGTCTGGCCGCCGCGCGTTAGTCCGAACTCATTCGCTTGTTTGATGGCGTTGATCATGTCGCCGCCGCCATTGGCGAGCGCGACGACCTTCGCGCCGGACGCTTGCGCCTAAAGCAGGTAGGAATTGAAATCCCGTGTTGAGCGGGCCAAGCACCTTGCCGCCGGTTGCGAGCACCGCGCTCGTCGCATCGGCTTCGAGCGATGGCCGAAAGCGTAGTCAACGGTGAGGAAGAACAAGGTATCGCGGCCCTCAGCTACAACCGACCGGGCGAGGCCCGTCGTCAGCGCGTAGCTGTCATAAATCCATGACGCCTCGGTCGGCGTACACGCCTTACCGGCGAAGGCGGTGCTGCCGACCGCGCCCGCAATGGCGATCCGATTGTGCTCGGCCGCCAGTTGTTCGACCGCGAGCGCGGCGGACGAATTGTCAAAGCCGATCGCCATATCCACTTTTTCGACATCGAACCACCGGCGGGCGACAGCGGCGCCGATGTCGGCCTTGTTCTGGTGGTTGGCGGCCACAACCTCAATCGGCTTGCCGAGCACTGCGCCGCCGGCATCCTCGATCGCCATGGGTGCGGCGATAACCGAGCCTGGGCCGCCGAGGTCCGCGTAGAGGCCGGATTGGTCATTGAGAATCCAGATTCTAACGACGTCGTCGGAGATCTGGTAGCTTGCGCTGGAAACGGTCACGAGCGCGGCTGCAAAGGCGAACAGCCCTGACAAACACGCCACAAAACGCGCGCTGGCATTCGACGATGGTTCTTTGAGCTCCGTCTATTCCGCCTTGCTCACCGTGAAAGTGCGCTCGGCCAGCATGCGGTTCTGGTACCAGATCTGCGCCTTCCAGACGCCGGGGACGATTTCCCACGCATTGTCGAAGCCGTAGCCGAGAATGCACAGCGCGCCGATTTTCATGTTCGGAGCGGCGATGTTGGCTGCGTGCATCATGTCGCCGGTATTCGGATTGCGAATGCCCTGGGGCGGGAATGCGAGCACGAGACGCAGCGTGATGCCGTCGCCGAGCGGCGTGCCGTCGATTCGGAACTCGATGCCGAATTGCGTTCCGACCGTGGCGGCCACATCCGGCGCATCCGACACAAAATGCCAGTCGGCGGCCCTGCCGACGGTGCCGGTCGGCGAGAGCTGGCCGGCGCTGGCCGGAGTGCTGGTCGACTGCCCGGTATAGGTTCCGGCATTGGTGATGATGACGCCCGTTACGGTCGGGTTGTCCGCCGGGACAGTTGGGGTCTGTGCCGTGGCGCGGCTTCCCGCTGCCGCCAGGACGATCGCAAGCGCGTGAACGGCGATGGATGGCATGCGCATCAGTGGGGTTCCTGACTGACCTGCCGAGTTGACAGGCGATTTTCCTCGCTTGGAATCCCGGAAGCAATGCCCTAAATGTGGCCCGCGCAACGGTCCGGACGCCTACGACCCGGACTATTGCGCCGAATTGGTGGAAGTGCCTAACCTCGTTCTTCCCCGGTTAGGGCGCATAGCTCAGTTGGTAGAGCAGCTGACTCTTAATCAGCGGGTCCAAGGTTCGAGTCCTTGTGCGCCCACCACCAAAAAAATAATCTCTTGTTATCGTTGGTCTTTCGGCGCCACGGCCCTCACCTTTTGACAAGGTGAGGGAATAGAATGTTCGCTCATCGTTCCGCGGTACCGTCTAGCTTGTGCATGGCGGCCAACGAAAGACGCCTGCGATTTGCTGATCGCGTATAGAGCGACGCCATGTGGCCGCCGGTCCAACCGAAGATCGCTTCCAATTCGGATTCCGTCGCGCCATTATCAGCGGCGCGCGTTGCACCGAGCTTGCGTAAGCCGTGCGCCGAACCGGGCACGCCAGCCTCGCGACAAGCCTCGCGGAATTCGTTGCCAAAGGATTCTTTGGTCAGAGGACGACCGCGAGCGCCAACGATGAATGTCAGATCGCCGCACGGTCCGGCTTTCAGAGTCGCCGCGAGTACGGGCAAAATAGGAAGCGTTACGGTGACCGTGCCGCCGCTCTTTTGTACTTGGATAGTACCGACATTGTCGCGAATGTGCTGCCGTCCATAGCGCACGGCATCGCCACGGCGCAAACCCGAATAGAGCAACACGTCGAGCCACACCCGCTGTCTGGTGCCGATGGGCCAGCGCCGTTCGTATTGTTGCACTTCGGCCTCGGTCCAGACCTTGTAACCGGCGCTTTTCGAGCAGGGTATGCGACACCGTGAGTTGGATCGCTCTTGACGTGCTGAGCATCTAGCGCCCAACCGAACAGGCCGTGCATCGCGTCGAGAAAATGCCTCCCTTGGAATGGCGTCTTGGCACGGCGGTCACGACCGGCGACAATGGCGGCGCGCGTGATCCCCGTGACAGGCTTGTCACCCGCTGTTGCAATCACCTGCTTGAAGATGTTCTCGCGTTGCCGGCGGGTCGCCAACGAGTACTTGGTCCACGACGTGCTTTCGCGATAGCGTTCCACCAGCCAGGACAGCGACCCGGCTCTCACGCTGCTCGTGCGCGCTGGTTGCGCGGTGCCGGAGATTGCCGCTTGGTATTCGGCTTCAAACTCCGGCGTGCCGTAGTCTTTGCGAAGGCGAATACGTTGCCCTTTGCCGACGCGCACATACCACACCACTGCGCCGTGGCGTGTCACCTGCCTGACGAGATAGGGCGGTCGCGGACGAGGCACGGTGTCGATCACAAGACGATCTCCTCAGCCGGCGCAAGGGGAACTTCAACACTTGTGGATGGCGTAAGCCGAACGGTAACCGATTGATCAACGATATTGACCACGACCTCGATCGCGCCCGCCTGCTTAGCTGCGCGGATGACGCGAGCTATATCGGCTTGGGTTATCTGGGCGGGGCGGCGTGGCATCTTAGTCTCTCACTTTGCGGTCTTGCCGATTGCGACGGTGACGATGCCGCTGTGCGCGATGATGGGCTCGCACTACTCTTTCATCGTAGGGACCGGACGAGTTCAGCGAACTCGCCGTCCTATCTTCGGATCCCTCGGCCAGACGACTTGCAAATTTTGCCCATCTGGGGTTGCTCCATGGCCTAGAAACAGCAAAGCCCGCCGGGGAGGCCGGCTGATTTTGAATGTTTTGGCTGAAAGGGCTGGATCGTTAGGATAACAAAAAAGGCCGCCAAAGGCGGCTGCCCGGGCGGCGAATTGATCGCTGGTGGTCTTTAGGCGATTTGGAAATGGGCCGGCGCAAAGGCGCGCCACCGGCTCGAGAGCGGAGTGACCAGCACCTCGCTCAACGCAAAAGCCCGCGGGCTTGGAGCCCACGGGCGGATGCAGTACGTCCATCCTGCATTTTGGAAGTATTTCACAAATCGCTGGCAGATACAAGCCTAGCTCAAGTGTCTGAGCTGCAACATTTTTTTGGCGCGTTCGTCAGCTGCCCCGTATTTCCGAAATTCGGTCCACTACGAATCCATCGTTGATGTGTCCAAAGGCCCTGAAGCGCCCGCCAGGAAGCATCGCCCTTCATTTGCGCGTTGTAATCGCGATCGGTGGTTAGCCGCGACATCTATCGTGCCTAGACAACTGCAACTGCCGCTTCATTCCGCCGAAGAAATGGCAGTGTAAACGGAGCGTCATAGAAGAGAGCATAGGGCGCCCCAACAGCTTGCCATGCTGATCCCTTTAGACCCTTGATCAGTTCGGCCTCGCGTGCCGCGAAATCGCGCCCAGAGCCGGAGAAGCGCAAGCTTGCAACCGTTTCAGTTTCGCGCGGGACGAGCCTAACCCTCGCATCGCGAGGCTTGGGCGCGGTGTCGATGGTATAGTTTGTCGGCAGGAAAAATTGCATTCGGACGTGCCTTTCGGCTTCGGAACTCTGAACTGGAATGGTCATTGCAATGCGTTTGTTACCCTGCACTTCGACTGGGACGGTCATTCCCAATCTGCCGTTGCGCGATATGGCAGAACTGTTGGCGCCGGCAATGTAGGCAAACAGAAGCTGAAACGCTTCATTTTGGCTGGCCTCGCCTGCGAATGGCAATGTGACTTCGACTGCCACGCGGGGCGCATAACGACGAATTTCGATCCGTCCAGCGACGCGGGCCAGCAGCTCGTAGGAGGACTCCTCGTAAAGACGTATACCGAACGCGCCTATGATCGCTTCGAATATCAAAACGGTGTAGTAGATGATCGTCTGCCACATCGATCTTTCAGCCCACTAGCGCGAGAAATTCCTGTCGCGTGACTGCCTCGTCGCGAAAACATCCGATCATTCGGCTAGTCACCAGGTCGGTATCATGCTTGCGACGTTCCTAAGCAGATGTTGACCGGGGACCTTATGCCGCGCCACTGCCGATCGCTGCAACCATCGCACTCGAGATGATCGGGCCGATGCCCGGTACGGTCATTACCCTTCGAGCCTGCGCGCTCGACTGAGCGGCCGGCGCACCAGTTCAATTTCTTTGCGCCGATAGCCGGCGCAACATTTACACAGCATTCCAATCGGCGCACGGGGAACCTACGGCCGACGTGCTAGTCGTTTGCTTCGGAGGTTCGGCGTTTGAATTCTATACCGACTCCGCAAATTGGGCTGTTTCAAAGGCACCTGCTGTCGCCCGCGGCGTTCCCTCACAAGCTTCGTCAACCTAAGGGCCTCCGCTGCCGGAACGCCCAGCATGCGAAGAACAAATTGCGCAGCATGACCCTCGACCTCGGGCGCTTTGGGACGCTGCAACCGCTCACGGAGCGCGACGCTTACTACGGAAAGCAGGCTCGCAAACAAAAGGTCGCTAGGCTCGACGGCAAATCCACCTTGGGTGATGCCGATTGCGACGTCCTTGCGAATTCCCCGGGATATCTGATCGTGAAACGTACCGAGATCGCCGAGCGCTTCGACGATTAGCCAGCCCCACTCCGGTTCAGCGGCGGCCCGACTGATGAACTCCTGAGTCGCGAGTGCTACTCGCTCGACGCCGTTATGAACATCACTAATCGCATCATCGATTTCGTTTACAAGAGCGGCCGCGACGGCATGCCCGACCGCGTCTAGCAATTCCGTTTTGCTCCTGAAGTGATAATAAAAAATTCCGTGGGATACTCCTGCTGTCGCCGTTATCTCACTGATAGATGCCGCTTCAATACCGCGATTGGCAAAAACCGTCACGGCAGCATCCATAAGCAATCCTCGGGTGCGCGACCGCTTGCCGAGATTGATAACTTCACTTCGAAAACGACTGGTTCGCACGAGGGCCTGCCATCGACTTGTTGATCGGATCTCTCTTATCGAATCGCGACAGGCAAAACCAATGTTGACGCCAAGTCAGCCCGCGACGACTATTTAAGCTACTGCAATTTCAACAAAATCGGCAACTTCATAATTTCCACTTTTTTGATATCATCGTCAATATTGACAACGATGTCAATTTTGCAAATGATGGCTGTTATAGTAGGTGGGCATTGGGCAATTTGAACGCCGCCACGGGTTTTGAGAGCGGTGTCAAGCGGGGAGGTTCGCGCGATGTCCGACTCGTACGATTTTGTGGTCATCGGATCAGGCCACAACGGACTCACGACTGCGGCTTACCTCGCAAAGGCCGGACAAAAGATACTGGTGCTTGAGCGCAATGACTGGTTCGGCGGGGGAGTGGTTACGAAAGAAATACTCGCACCAGGGTTCAAATTCGATCTGCACTCGTCGTTACACGTCAATATTCAAGCCAATCCGCTGATCCTCAGGGACGAACTCCAGCTTCTTGCCAAGTACGGACTGAAATACCTGTATCCTGACGCAGTGTATTCGACGATCTTCGACGATCAGACCAGCATCATCACCTACAAGGATATCGATCGAACCTGTGAGTTGATCGCCAAGATCTCGCAACGCGACGCAGACGCATATCGACGCTTCGCCGAGATGAGCAAGAAAATCGTGCCGTTGGTGACGCAGAGTCTGTTCGTTCCTGCGCCGCCTCAGGGCCAGTTCTTTGCACTGCTCGATCAGAGCGCCGAGGGTCAGGAGATATTTCGTGCTCTCCAACAAAGCAAGCTCGACATCTGCCGCGAGTGGTTCGAGAGCGACAAACTAATCATACATTTGCTGAAGTTCGCCAGCGAGACGCTGACGGCCCCGGAGGACAAGGGCACTGGCTTCATTCTCTATACGATGCCGGGCATGGTTCACACGTATCCGATTGGAATTCCGGTCGGCGGCAGCGGAGCGCTTGCGGATGCTTTGATCCGTTGCCTGAAATCGTATGGCGGCGAGCTGCGCGATAAGACTGAGGTAGCGAAGGTTGTGGTAGAAAGCGGCCGCGCGGTCGGAGTCGAGCTCGTGAGCGGGCAGACGATCCGCGCCCGGAACGGTGTTATCGGCCAGATCCATCCGTGGTTGTTAGGTGCGATGGTGGACGGCCTCGATCCCGATGTCGCCGCTCGCGCAAGGCGAGTTGAGACCGGCGCTTTCGCCATCATGCCGCTTCATCTTGCGCTCAAGGAGCCGCCGAAATATCGCGCCGGCGACGCCGCGGGACGCGTGATTTTGACCAATTACACGCCTTCGACACTCGAGCGATTCCTGCGCGTATTCGATAATTTTAAATACGGAGACATGTGGGCGCCAGGTTCGACCGATGCGATCATGGCCTCGCACATGCAATGCCAGTTCGACGCTAGCCAAGTCCCAGAAGGTAGAGCGGCGATAACGGTCTACGGCTTCGGCCCATTCGAACTGCGGAACGGCGGTTCGGCGCGCTGGGACGAGCGACAGCAGGAGGTAGCAGACTGGCTGCTGGAGCGTTATCGGCATTACGCATCGAATATTTCCGACAATAACATTATCGGCCGGCGGTTCGATACGCCGCTCGAAATTTCCAGGCATTCGCCAATGTTTCAGCGCGGCGATGTCAGTGGTATCGGCGAGTACCTGCATCAGATCGGGGGGCACCGGCCTACACCGGAGCTTGCCAAACTGAAAGTGCCCGGTGTCGAGCGGCTTTACCTCACCGGAACCGCAATCAACGTGTCGAGCGTCAGCGGCGCGGGCCGCGCCACTGCGATTAAGATCTGCGAGGACCTTCGGATCGATTTCGATCGGTTGACGAGGTGATCCGTGAGGTTCTTCACGCCCGAAGGCGGCGAACTCATTGAAATCATGACGGTTACGCCTGAGCGCGACGGCGTCCTGATCCAGGGCAAGATCATGGGCGCGATGCCCATGAAAGTGGTGCTCAAGCCGGAGCAATTGCGTCAGGGCTTCAAATTTCTAACACCGCGACTCGTTTTCACGCTCATCACGATGCTGTTCAGGCGATCCGGCGGGTAGTGCGAAACATGACGCCGACCCTTCAAATACCGCGCGCTTATTTCGCCAGGGGAGCCCTCCGAGAATTGCCGAGCGAGTTGACGGCACTCGGTCTCTTACGACCGCTTTTGGTGACCGATAGCGGTCTGGTGAAGTGCGGTGTGTTTGGCATGGTCACCGCGGCACTCGCGGACGCGGTCAGCTATACCGTTTTCGACGCAGTGCCCGAAAATCCGACCTATGAAGCGGTGGATCGAGCGACCGCGGTCTATCGTGCGGAGCAATGTGACGGAGTGGTCGCCATTGGCGGCGGTTCGGTGATCGACACCGCAAAGTTGACCGCAGTCTTGGCTGGGCATCCTGGGCAGGCTTCGGACTATGTCGGCCAGAGCGATCGCGTGACGGCCGCAACGGCACCGTTGATCGTCATACCGACCACTGCGGGTACTGGAAGCGAAGCGTCGCCGGATGCCGGCCTCCATCCAGATGCTCACACTATCTCGTCTGGCATTACCAGTCGCCACATCATCCCAAAGGTCGCGATCTGCGACCCGGATACCACGGTGTCGCTGCCTCGGCGCCTGACCGCTGCAACCGGCCTCGATGCCTTGTCGCACTGCATCGAGGGCTTTTTGTCCAAATCCTTTTGCCCGCCCGTTGATGCCATGGCGTTGGACGGTATTCGGCGCGTATTTCGCTATTTGCCTCCAGCGACCGATGAGGGCAGCAATCTCGAGGCGCGCATGCAGATGATGATCGCCGCCTTTGAGGGTGGAGTTGCCATCAGCAAGGGCCTCGGTCCTGCCCACGCAATTGCAATCTCCTGCGGCGACCAAGGACTTCATCACGGCATGCTCAGCGCCATTGGCGTTTTGGCCAGCTTGCCGCTTCTGGAGCGGCAGATACGAGACAGGGTGCGCCCCGTTGCCGACGCGATGGGTCTCGAGGTGGGGCAGAGTACAGCCGACGGTGTCAAGGCTCTTATGGCTCGCGTGGGTCTGTCGACCAGCCTTTCCGGCATTGGCTACAGCACCGGGGATGTCGCCGCGCTTGCGGGCAAAGCCGCGGAGAGTCATTTCAATTTGACCAGTCCGTATGCTCCGACGAAGGACGAGTTTGCTCAGATGATTGGAGCGGTGCTGGATTGATCAAAGATCCGCCGTCGCACGCCTGAACAATGCGGCGATCGGTTTAACACGAGCACAATGGCAAAGGAGGAATACAATGACCAAAACGACGCCAAAAACCAGTCGCAGGTATCGTGAGTTCGGCAAAGGAGTGACGCTCTCGGTCGCTGCTGGGCTGCTGGCTTTCGGTCTGGCCGCCGGCCACGCGCGCGCTGCCGACGAAATTGTGATCGGCGCTTCCGTGCCGCTGAGCGGCCCGCTGGCCGGGTTCGGATCTTATGAACAATGGGGCTACAAGCGCGCAGTCGATGAAGTCAATCGTGCCGGCGGCATCACCGTCGACGGCAAGAAAAAAATGATCAAACTCATTATCCGCGACGACAAGACCGATCCCAATGTCACGGCGTCAAACACCGAGACGCTGATTGGTCGCGACGGTGCAATCGCCATGCTCGGCTCGTGCACGCCGCCTCTGGTCAATGCTGGAGCGCTGGTCGCCGAGCGACGCAAGATTCCGATCGTCACGGCCTGCGCGCCGCTGGAGTCGTTCAAGGCGGCCCACAAATGGGTCTACGCCTGGGACCTGTTCTTCCATGAGCCAGATCTCGCTTCGGCGCCATTCAAGCTGATGAAGGATCTCGGTGCCGAGACCAATAAGAAGATAGCTATTCTTCATGAGAACGGGCCGGATGGCCAAGTCGTGGGGGGTCAGGTTTGGCCGGGCCTCGCCAAGGAAAACGGCTACGAAGTTGTGGAGAACGCGTCCTTCCCGCTCGACAACACGCAGTTCAACTCCACGATCGCTGAAGCCAAAAGCAAGGATGCCGAGATCGTTTTGATAATGGCGATCACGCCGCAGGCAGTGGCGATCCGCAAGCAAATGGCGTCGGCCGGGTATTCGCCGAAGATTCTGGTGATCGAAAAAGGCGCTGAACCTGTTCAGTTCGCCGAAGCGCTGGGCAAGCTCTCCGAGGGCGTAATGGTCGGCGGCTATTGGGATCCAAGCTTCCCCTTCCCCGGCGCAGCGGATCTGGCGAAAGCCTTCGAGAGCGAGACCAAGCAGACTTCGAGTCAGCATATCGCCGACACGTATGCGGCAGCCCAAATCCTGCTTGACGCTATCGCGGCGGCTGGTTCGACTAACGCCGAGAAAATCAATGCGGCAATCGCTAAAACCGACAAGACCTACGTCGTCGGGCCGGTGAAGTTCGACGAAAACCACACTGCCAAGCTTCCGATGGTCGAGATGCAGTGGCAGAACAACAACAAACAGTTTATTGTTTGGCCAAAGGCACAGGCTACCGGTCATTTCATGTTTCCCGCTCCTTGATTGAAAGGATCAAGCGCGGGTGATTGGGATTGAGGCCATCGCCAATAGTATGACGTCAGGTTTCCTACTTGGAGGAATCCTCGCGCTGACGGCGCTCGGCCTCTCGATCGTACTCGGCGTCATGCGCCTAGTGAACCTGGCGCATGGCGTTTTTTTGATCGCGGGTGCCTATGCGGGCTTCTTCCTCCTGCGTGCGACTGGTGTCGATCCGATTGTGGCATTGTTACCTATCGGCTTGATGATTGGCGTTCTGGCGATGCCCATCCAGCGCTTTATGCTCGAGCCGCTTTCCAGATACGGCCTGGAAGCACCGATGATGACCACATTCGGTCTGGCCATTGTCGTTGAAAATTTGTTTGTCATGTATTTCAGCGCCGATACGCGCTCAATAGAGCGCGACTACGCTACTATTCCGCTAAAAATTGGCCCGGTGTCAGTACCCCTTGTTTATGTGATCGGTTTCATCATTTCCGTTGCGGCCGTTCTGGTCGTGCACTACCTGGTTTCACGCACCAGCTTCGGCCGCGATCTGAGGGCGAGTGCCGCCGATCCGGTGGCTGCGGCTGCGGTGGGCGTGGATGTTCGTCGCGTCCATTCGCTAACATTCGCGCTCGGCGCCGCCTGTGCCGCGATGGGCGGAACGTTGATCGGGATCATTTTTTCATTCACGCCTGCGAGTGGAGCCAATTACCTTCTGACGGATTTCGCGATTGTCGTGCTTGGCGGGATGGGCAACATTTTAGGCACGCTCATCGGTGGAATTTTATTGGGCGTGTTGCAAAGCTTGGCCGGCGTGACGCTGGGCGACGGCTATCGAGACGTGGTTGGACTGGTGCTGTTTCTCGCTGTTCTGGCGGTACGGCCACAGGGTTTGTTTGGGGGGAAAGCGGCGTGAGCGCCAAACTAACCTCTGCCGCACTTATCAGCGGCTTCGGCGCGCAGTCATGGGTCGGGGTGCTGATCGTTGTGGTGTTTGCCGGCGGAGCAGTCGTGCCCAACCTGCTCAGTGACTATGCTCAGCAAATCGGGTTCCGGCTGATGCTTTACATCGTGCTGGCCGAGTCGTGGAATCTGCTGGCGGGCTATTGCGGCTTGGTGTCGCTCGGCAGCGCTTCTTTTGTCGGCCTCGGAGCTTACGTCTTTTTCGGAGTGATCAATGGTTTTGGCGCGTCACTCTCCCTCGCGTGGATCGCCGCCGGTCTCGCCGGGTGCCTTTTAGCCGCAGCCATTTCTCCGGCGGTCTTCCGACTGCGTGGATTGTATTTTACCGTCGGGACGCTCGCGCTGAGCGAGGCGTTGCGCCTCCTGATGATTAATGTGCCGTGGTTCGGCGGCGCAACTGGTCTCTTTCTGCGAGTCGACTTTCCGTCATCGCAACAGCTATATTTGCTAATGCTCGGATTGCTGGCGGTTACGGAGTGCGTGCTCTCACTTGCTACGCAGTCGCGACTCTCGATTTTGATGCGCGCAGTGCGCGATGACGAAGACGCAGCAGCGCAGGTCGGCGTCCGGACCTTCCGCGTTAAACTAGGCGTATTCATGCTTGGCAGCGTTCTGATGAGCGCAGGGGGTGCCCTGCAGGCCTATAAGCTTGGGGCAATCGAGCCCTATGGCATGTTTGGCTTGCAATGGTCAATTGACGTGCTCGCCATGGTGATCATCGGCGGTATAGGTTTGCGCTGCGGCCCGATCATCGGAGCAGTGTTTGTTGTGGTGCTCGCTGAGCTCTTGGCCGACTACCCGGAACTTCACGTAGCGATAACAGGACTCATTCTGATAGTCGTTATTCGTTTCGCACCAAAAGGCCTTGCCGGACTGGCCTCGAAGCTTGTCCGAATATTTGAGCAGCGCGGCGCGGAAGGGCAGCCGGCATGACCGGAGTTGTGGTGTCTGACCGCCAAGCGGCGAGTGGCGCTCTACCTTGCAATGATTTTATCATTGAAACTTGCGCGCTCACGAAGCGCTACGGCGGTGTACTGGCGACCGATCGTGTGGACCTGCGCATACCGCGCGGCGAGATTTACGGCATCATCGGGCCGAACGGCGCCGGCAAATCCACGCTGGTAGGCTTGCTTGGCGGCGCCATTAAAGCTTCCTCCGGCAGAATTATCTACGACGGCGAGGACATCACAGCGCTGCCGGCGGCGGAACGCGCCCGACGCGGGATTGGCCGGACATATCAGATTCCACGCCCGTTTCTCGATATGACGGTCGCAGAAAATCTCCAAGTCCCACTATTTTCGGCCGACGCTTTCGTTTCGGCGAGCCAAGCGCGCGACGAGGTTGATGTGATCCTCGCGAGAACGGCTCTTGCCGACGCGACCGGTACTGCCGCGCGTAATCTCCCGCTGCTTCGCCGAAAGCGTCTCGAAGTCGCGCGGGCATTGATGCTAAAGCCAAAGCTGTTGCTACTTGATGAAGTCGGAGCCGGTTTGATCGACTCTGAAGTTACCGAATTAATTGAACTGATCCGCAGTATCGCGGATGGCAAGACCTCGATCGTAATTGTCGAGCACGTGATCAGGATAGTGCGCGAATGCTGTCGCCAATTAGCTGTTCTGCACATCGGTGCCAAATTTGCCGAGGGGCCGACCGCGGAGGTCTTAGCCGACAAAGAGGTGGCGACGATCTACCTCGGAATGGCGCATAGTCGCGTCCGTTCGACGCCAGGCACGCACGCGACGCCTGACGCGGCAGTCAGGCAAACCAGGCACGAGCCGCTGCTTCAGATCATCAATGTTGCTGCCGCCTACGGGCAGGCGCGAGTGCTGAGCGACATCAATCTTGATATTCGGCCCGGTGAGTCGGTCGCCATCCTGGGGACCAACGGGGCGGGCAAGACAACGCTTGCGAATGTAATTGCCGGTGCGGTGGCGGCCACCACAGGCCAGATCATGTTCGATCTTGTGGACGTAACGCGGCTGCCCAGTCATTCCCGGCTGCGCGTCGGAATTGCTCACTGTATGGAAGGTCGGCGCATATTCTCCGCGCTTTCGGTCGAGGAAAATCTGTTGATCGCCGCGCGCCAGATTACGAAGGCCGATCGGAAGGCTCGTCTCGACGAGATCTACGCGCTTTTCCCGACGCTCCACGAGCGCCGCGGCAATGCGGGAACGTCGCTCTCGGGTGGCGAACAACAAATGCTGGCAATCAGCCGTGCGCTGATGTCGCGACCAAAGCTCGTCATTTTCGACGAAATTAGCCTTGGCTTGGCGCCGGTCGTAATTGACAGACTTTACGAGGCACTTCGGCTGCTCCGCCAGAATGGCCTCACCATGTTGATCATAGAGCAGGATATTGAGCGCGCGCTGGATCTCGTCGATCGCGCTTGTGTCATAGAGCGCGGTCGACTGGCTTTGTCGGGTTCTGCGATCGAGATCAGGTCTGACCAACGTCTGCGGCAGTTGTATCTCGGCGAGGCTGACTAAGCGGCGCGGATACGACGTGATCGTATGAAATTACCAGAAATGGTCTACAAACCGCGCGTTACGGTAACCCGCGCAAGTCACGTCGTGATTGGGATCCGAGACCTGCAAACCCGCATTCTCATGCGCATTAGCGAAGCCGGTTTTCAGTCCCCTACCAACGCCCTCCTTACGCCGTTACGATGCTGCGTCCTGAGCCTTGGGGGGCAACTATGAAGCGGCGGGAGTTCAACACGCTGCTCAGCGGTGCGGCAGCAGCCACGCTGGGCGCTTCTGTTACGCTCGTGTCGTCGCATCAAGCGCGAGCGTAGAATACGCCGCGCGTCGGGCTGGATGTTCCCAGGCGCTTCGGCCGGCAATCCGACTAATCGACGGTCATTCAAAGCAATCACACGCTGCCAACAACCTGCGTTCTGATTTCGAGGGAGGAAACACGTGGTTCAACTCGTCGACGGCGACATCAAGACTCGCGAGGTGCTCGATTGGAAGGGCGTGCACGTCCTGCACTTCATGGGCTCATCGTGCTCGCAGAAGCTTCGAATCTTCCTCAACCTCAAGGGCATCAAGTGGGAATCCCACCTCGTTGACCTGTTTGCCAACGAGAACTTCCAGCAGTGGTTCCTCGGCATCAACCCGCGCGGGCTGGTGCCGGTGTTGGTGCACGACGGTGCCGTGCACATCGAGAGTAACGATATAATCCAGTATCTCGAACAGAAATTCCCGACCCCAAAGCTCATTCCGGCCGGCCACGAGAACGAGATCGCGGCCCTGCTCAAGCACGAGGACGACCTGCATCTCGATCTTCGCACGCTGAGCTTCCGATTCGTATTCAACCCACCCGGGCCTCCCAAGCCTGCGGCCATGCTCGAAAGTTACGCCGCGAATGGCACCGGCACCGTGCGCGGCGTCAAGGATCGCGACAAGGAGATACAGATCGAGTTCTGGCAGCGCGCTGCAAAGGAAGGCTTCACCGACGCGCGGGCACGCGTCTCGGCACACAAGTTCCGCGTCGCCTTCGACGCACTTGAGCAGCGGTTGGCACAGCATCCCTACCTGATGGGCGACAGTTTGAGCGTGCTCGACATCGCCTGGTTGATCTACGCCCACCGGCTGTCGCTGGGCGGCTACCCGTTCGCGCGGCTGGCCCCGCGCGTCGCCATGTGGATGGAAGAGCTTCGCGCCAGGCCTGAGTTTGCCAAAGAGATCGCAATACCGCCGGAAGCGGTGACGCGGCTCGAAGCCACGCGGCGTTCGCAGGTGGAGGCGGGGAAGACGCTGGAGGCGGTGGCGGGGTTTTAGGCGCGTTTCTTATGGACTTCATCGCTAATTGCTGCACTGCCTGAGTCCGATTTTGGTCCGCAACGGTCGCGCCCGGCAGATCTCTCCTCGGCATCGATGCGCTTGACGACGACACGATCGTGAAGTGGACGAAACTTCATGGTAGTCCTCCTTAAGCAACATGAAAGTTGTTGAACTCTCGGTGGCAGTGTGCTTCCCACCGGGGCCGGGCAACTAGATCGGCGGTGATTTTCTGCCAGCCTGAGCCCAGCTAAAATCTTTATCACCGAACGACCATCCTGGTTCGCTGCCCTCCTCATTCAGCCCCCGTAACCCGCTAGCGCCGGGAAATCTCGGCGCAGGCGGATCAGGCTCACGGGAAATCCACCTCCAGTACGTTGTTCTCGCGGCGGATCACATAAGGACTATTTCTACGAACCATAGGCCGACCTCCAGAGACGACGCTCGACTTGGCGTGATCATCGTCGCCCGGACTGGCTCGGTGTTGCACTATTGCTCTGACCGTCGGCGCGCTGGTGTCGGAATCGATCACGCTGATGCAACACTCTTCGGTAGCGGTGATCATTCACTTGGCGATCGAGCGTCCGTAGCGCTTCCATGATTTCGTCAAAACGCACCCAGCGTGCCCCGCGGATTCGAGCGAAGCTCGGGAGCTGCTTCGATGGCGCAAGCGTCAGACGCCCACGACGCCAGAATGGCTCGCTTTTCATTCAGGCTCAGGTCTGGATCATTGAGCACTTCGGACGGATGTCCGAAGGCTTGTGCAGGGTGCAGTAAGTCGTCGAAATCAAAGTCATCGCGTGTTCTGTCGTACATGTCCTTTCTCCTGCGACAGATGTTGCGTTTTGGGTGGATCAATTCACCTGAATGGTTCGCGGTTTGGCTTCCTCAACTTTGGGCAACGTCAATGAAAGGACGCCCTCTTTGAGTTCGGCGCCGATCTTTTCTTGATCGATCTTGTTGGAAAGTCGAAAGCTTCGCGCATAGTGACCGATATTGTATTCCGTGTAGAGCGCCTGAAGGCCTTGGTACTTGGTCAAATCGAGCCGGCCTTCAACATTCAAGACGTCGTCTTCGACATGCACGTTGACATTGCCTTTCTCGACACCCGGCATCTCAAGGATGACTTTCAGGGCGTCCTGAGTCTCGTAAATGTCGGCCGTTGGCACAAAGACGCGCACTGGAATCGTGCTCTCTTCCTTTTTGTCCAGCTCGCGCTTTTGCTGTACCTGCAGTTCTTGTTTCGTGTCCATGAGCGTGCTCCTCATCTGTACGACATGGTGCTTGAGATGGCATTCAGCTGATTTTGATTGTCCGCGGTTTGTCGCGCTCGGACCGAGGCAGGAACAGTGCGAGAATGCCGTCGCGATATTCCGCCTTTATGCCGTCGGGGTCCAATTGGACAGGGAGCGACAACGTGCTGATCGAATTCGCAACCCGAAAAGCAGCGTCAACACGAAGACGATGCAGCCCTGCACGGTTGCTACGGTCGCCCCGCCGAACGTACGGCCCAGCATGATAGCGACACGCGAAACCGGCGCTATCAGCGTCTCCTTCAAGAACCCGAACTGGCGGTCCCAGATTATCTGCATGCCATTGAAGATCGACGTAAAGATAATCGCCATGCCGATGATGCCGGGAACGAGGAACTTGATATAGCTGCCCTGCCCGGCGGCCTGGAACACGCTGCCGAGCCCGTAGCCAAGGGCGAGCAGGAACAGGATGGGTTGCCCAAGCGCACCGACGATGCGCGAGCGGGATCGCACGAATTTTTTGACCTCGCGAATCCACATGATGTAGATGGTCCGCAGCATTAGGTTATCTTCCACGCACGCGGCGCATCATGCGGAGCTGCTCAAGCTCGGAGGCGTTCTCTTCGCGGATATTTCGTCCCGTCAGCTCAAGGAACGCCTCCTCGAGCGAGTCTTTGCGCATTTGTCGCTTCAATTCATCGCCCGCGCCGCAAGCGATAATGGAACCATGGTCGATGATGGCAATTGTGTCCGCGTGGCGATCGGCTTCGTCCATATAATGAGTTGTGAAAAAAACCGTGATCCCCTCCTGCTCAATCAACCTGCCGAGGTATTCCCACATATGGTTTCTAGTCTGCGGATCGAGGCCAAGCGTCGGTTCGTCGAGAAAGATGATCTTCGGAAGGTGTAGAAGACCGCGCGCGATCTCTAGACGCCGCTTCATGCCGCCGGAAAATTCCCGCACATAACTGTCACGACGGTCGTCGAGCTCGACGAATTTGAGAAGCTCGCTAATGCGCGCACGGCGCGTGCTGCGGGGGATGCCGTACAGAACGCCATGCAACTCCATATTTTCCCACGCGGTAAGATCTTCGTCGAGTGACGGGTCCTGAAACACAACGCCGCTCGCCCGGCGCACCGCGTGCGGGTTTTTTGTTGGATCGTTTCCATCGATAAGGATGGACCCCGTTGCCGTAGTTATTGACATTGAGTTCAACGCTGTTCTGCTCGGGATCGGTGTAATAAATGGCCGTCTGGAGGCCCTCATCGACCGCCATCACCGGCAGAATGCCCAAGCCTTTGAGACGCCCGTAGGTGCCAAGCAAATCATCGAGGGTCTGGTATTCGAAGGCGACGTGTTGCACGCGAACGTGGCGGAGTTTATCGGGATCGACCATCACACCAGGTGTTTCGAAAAATACAATACGATGATGGACCTCGTCGTTGCCGACGAAGGCAAACGAGGAAAATGGCGCCCGGCCTTGAGCCATGGGCGGCAAAGATGCGCGGTGGTTGACCGTCATACCCAGGACCTTCCGATACCAGTCGATCATGGCGTCCAAGTTGGCGGTCGTCAGGCCATAGTGCTGCAGCTTTGGATGGACGATGATTTCGGTATTCATTTTAATCTCCTACGGACCTTTCAATTCGGTTAGGCGCCGTACAAATATGTTAGGTGGCTAACAAAAGCAACAATTTTTTCGTAAATGTGATCGGGATAGAGACGGACGCTTTGACAATCAAATAGTTAGGCACCAAACTGATTTGCAGGAGATAGCAATGGACAGTCGGCCATCCCGCAAACGCGGTTCAGGCCCCCCACGCGCGGTCCTGGAGGAGATTCGCAAGCACCTCTCCCCGGGAGAGATGCAAGGAATGGAGGCGCTTTTTGCGCTGCGCGCGACGGCCCAACAGGCCGACAACGCCGTTAGCGAATGGATGGCGGGAACCGTTGGGTCGGTCGCGCGCTACCAAATCCTGATGGCTTTGTGGGCAACAAAGGGCGATGGCATTCCGCATAAGGATATCGTGGAAGCGATGGGCGTAACGCGTGCTACTGTGTCGGGTCTGATGGCGGCCCTCGAACGCGAGGGCTTCGTAAAATCCACCGTCGATCAGGTCGATCGCCGGAAGCAAGTCGCGCGATTGACCGCGAAAGGCGAGGCGGTGATCAAGAAGGCCTTTGAGGTCAACTTGGCCCGATTTCGTACGCTGTTCGCGTCTCTATCACCGGCCGATCTGACGCATTTGACGGCTCTGCTAAAGCGCGTCCGCGAGGGCTTTGCAGCCCGCCAGTGAGCGCCATTTCTCTGGTGTGGACTCCGCGCACCTCGACCGGTCTAGGCCAGGCCGATTGACCGCAAATCCGGCCCAAGCAGGGGCCGCAGACGCTCCAGAAGACGTTCCCCCTGCCGGGGTAGCGGCAACCGAACGTTGTGCGCTCGATGAGACGCACGCCGACGCGCTCTTCCAGGATACGCACGAAGCGACGAATGTTTGAAGTCGAGGTGGATGGGCCTTTGACCGCCAATGAACCCGGCATCGCTGTCGCCGCTGCTATCGATGGTGCAGGTCTGGTTCAGTTGCCACTCGCTTATCTGGCGTCAGCACTTACTCCGGCAAACTCGTTGCGTGCTTGCCGATTACGCCCGCACGCCGCTTGACGCCTTTTATATCTATTACCCCAGCCGCCGACAGATGCGGATGCCGCTTAAGGCACTGGTGGATTTCCTTCGTGACGCCTACCGCAACGCGCGACAAACGGCTGCGCTTTCCTAAATCGATCCATTCAAACGAGCGGAACGCCGGCATAAGCCAGGACGAGCAAAGCGATGAGGCTCGCCATGAACAAACCGAACATCGCCGGCGCAAGCCGATCAAACCAACCTTCGGCGGCATATCGTGTTCTCCCACCGGACGATCGCGCCCTGCTCGACGCCCAGTGATCGCGGTCAAACGACGCCTGTGCCGACATGATGCTGCTGCTCCAAACAATTTCCGCTCTTTTGTGCCGCAGAGCCTGCCGCCACAGTCATAAATCTCGACAAGAGGTGTTAGCGCAATGAACCCCCCACGCGACATCTAAAACCTCCTGTCAAGAGTTGCCACGATCGATCTCAAACGCGTAACCGACTTCTGCTGTTGATTCAGCTGCGTCATGTCCGCGCCGAGCCCTTGGTGTCGCCGTAACGCAGGCGATAGTTTTCGATCGTGTCCATCGCGCCGCAGAATTCGACATTGTGGTAATCGGGATCGTAGAAGTAGCAGGCGACATTGCCGCCGGTTTCGCCGTCGCCGAGCGGCGGTTCGCCGTTGTGGCGCACCGGTCCGTAATTGCGCGAAAAGCCCGCACCCTTAGCCTGATCGGCGAAAGCCAGCACGTCCTCGAGGCGGTTGCCCTCAAGCTCAAAGGCGGTGTGGAAGAAGCTCATGCCGGAGGGCACCGTGATCTTGCCGTCGGGATCGCGCTCTTCGACCAGCACGAGACACTCCTCATGCTCGGCCGCGCTCATATAGCAGCAGCGGATGGTCCATCCGGGTTTGAAGGGATGCGGTTCTTGTTCGCAGGTGCGGCTGTGGTGCAGGCCGCCGAGTTGCTCGTACCAGCGGCGCGAGCGTTCGATGTCCTGCACATAGATCGACACCTGCCCGATGTGCGCGATCTGCGACGGTTTGAACACGCCGTAATCCTCGGTCTTGTTGGAGAAGCGGCGGCGGGACAGCGTCGGCGGCATCAGCACAAATTGGCGGAACCATTTGCGCTTCAAGAGCGGCGCGAATTTCTGCAACAGCGGCGGCAGCACATTGGGCGGCACATAAACGGCGGCGGTCATTGGCGTTGCTCCTCGATGATCTCGATCCAATGGCGGTCGGGGTCCTGCAGGCAAAAGGCACGCTGGCCGGGTGAGGTTTTCACCGAGGCGATGAGGCGACCGTCGCGGACCGGAATGCCCATCGCCGTCGCGCGGGCGCGTATCCCATCGAATGCGGCCTTGTCGCGCGCCACCAGCGAGAAGTGCAGCATCGAATTGTTGTCCATCTTCAGCTTGTGATGCTTCACCAGACAAAGGTCGTGGTGGTAGAAGCCGAAGCTAAAGAAATGCATTTGCTGATTGGACAGGCGCATCGCCGCGCTCGAATCCGGATGATTGAGCGCGGAGAACTGCAAGTCGAAGAGCTTCATATAGAAGTCTTTCGATCGTTTAAGATCGCTGACGTAAATGACGTGGTGCTGCAGCTTGGCTGCGGCGATGTGCGGCTTTTCCACTTGGACGTTCATGGCAGTACCTCCCTGGCTATGCCGCCGTTGCGGAGATTGTTGTCTCGATGGCCGACGCGCGCGCCGCGTTGGCAAAAGCATCAAGGCTTCGCAGCTCGGCGCGCGGCGCAAGTCTTTCAGCGATGAAGCGGTCCGGGCGAACAAGTATGCCGCCGAGCCGGTGGCTCTCGGCCCAATCGAGGAAAGTTTGGTCGCGGCATTGCAGCGGCAGCGTCGAGCGATCGGCGTCGGCGGCATTGATGGCGACCAAGCGTGCGCCAAGCCCGCTTAGGATGGCGCGGTCGCGGTTTGACAGTGCGGCGGCCGGATCGGAACCGACGCCGAGCACAAGCCACTGATGGCAGCCGAGACAGCTGTCGAGCGGCCGGACATCGCCGCCGGACGAAACGTCGGGCTGCGGCAGCATCTGGCCGATCAGCGTGTCGCGTCCCACTCCAGTTAACGCGCTGCGCGAAATACCTGGCGGCGGCAGCACGCCACCGCGCCGGACAAATGCACGGAAGCTGCTCGACAGATTAAGCAGCGCAAACACCGTATCGCGCAGGCCGGCAATCACCCGGTTAGTGGGCATGATGACGGCGCCGAGCCGGCGCGACACGTTCACCATGCTGCGCACACTTTGCGCGCGCTCGATTTCGTAAGAATTGAGGATGCCGGCGTCGGCGTTTCCCGCGATCACGGTGGCGAGCTTCCAGGCGAGATTGGCGGCATCCTTCATGCCGCCGTTCATCCCCTGCCCGGCAAACGGCGGCATCAAATGCGCGGCGTCGCCGGCAAGGAGCACGCGGCCCTTGCGCCAAGCGTCGGCGACGCGCGCGTGAAAGGTGTAAACGACGCGACGTTCGATTTCGACGTCAGCGAGATCCGCGAACGGCGCCAACAGCCGCTTAATCGAATCGTCGCTGGCGAGATCGTCGGGGCTTTCGCCGGGTAGCTGCATGAACTCAAAGCGCACGCGTGATCCGACTGCCGGCAGCCGCACGGTCGGTCGGCGCGGGTCGCAAAAGAAGGTGATGGTGTCAAAGTCGTGATTATCGATAAGCGCGTCGATGACCAGCCAGCGTTCGGCGTAAGTCGAACCGACAAGGCGCGCGCCGATCGCGTCGCGCGTCATGCTGGCGCCGCCGTCGCAGCCAACCACGAATTGGGCGCGCAAGGTCCGCTGCCCGCGCGGGGTCGTGATTTGAATGTCGACGCCGTCCCGGTCCTGCGAAAGCGACGTTACGTTGTGCGCGAAAAACGCACGCGCAGATCGAAATCGTGCCAAGCCCGCGAGCAACGTCTGCTCGAAGTGCGGTTGGTAGAAGGTCCCGAGCGGCGATTGGCCGAACGGGCTCTTCGGCGGAATTATTTCCATCAGCTTGACGCCGCGGGCGTTCAGATAGACGACCTGCGGGTCTTGAATGAGTCCGGGCGAGATCGCTTCAAACAAGCCGACCTGGGCGAACAGGCGCAGAGTCTCGGCGTCGTAGGCAATGGCGCGCGGCAATCCGACCAGGCCATCGTTGCGTTCGATGACCGCGGCATCGACGCCGGCAGCAGCAAGTAAGTTGGCGAGCATCAATCCAATCGGACCGGCGCCAATGATTGCCACATCACACTGTGACGGCAGCTCGGAGTTGGTGCTGCTTCCCGCACTCATTGGCCAGCCTCTCCCCGTGCACAGACCTTGATCTGCATTTCCACTTGCACTCTATAGTCATTATGACTATATAGTCAATATGAAAAATTGATCGGGAGAGGCGAATGGCCAGAATTGACCTTGCCCGGCGCGCGCAGATCGGCCGCGACCGCAGTGCGCGCACCTGCGCTGAGTTGCTTGCGGCGGCGCGCGGGCTTTATGCGGCGCGCCCCTTCGATCAGGTGACGGTGGATGACTTGGTCGGCGCCGCCGGCGTCGCGAAGGGCACTTTCTATGTGCACTTCGACAGCCTCGCCGAGCTGCAAAGCATCGTCGCCGATGAACTGGCGCGCGAATTCGACGAACTCCTGCAACCTCGCCGCCTGGCGCTGGACGATCCGGTCGAGCGCATCGCCGCCGGATGCGGCGCCTTCATCGCGCAAACGCTGCGCAATCCGGCCTGGGGCGCGCTGGTCGCACACAGCGCCGCCGCTATGCCCAGCGTCGCCAGCGTCGCGCGCAAGCGGCTCAAAGAGGACATCGACCGCGCCGCGCGCGGCGGACATCTCGGCGGCGTGACGCCGGAGCTCGCCTTCAACTTTGCTAACGGCATCATGCTGCACACGATGTTGTCGGCGCCGCAGAAACGGCGCTCGCCCCAGCAAGCGTCCGCCGTCGTTGCCGGCATTCTCCGTGCGATCGGGGTTGCGCCGGAGAAGGCCGCGGCGGTGGCGCAGCGTGCGGTTAGGATCGAGCAAAGCTAGCGCCGCACGACCAAAACCCGGATCGAGAAGGGAGTGAAGCCAATGGCGGCCAATCTGGTGCGTTTTGCGTCCCCGGCCGGTCCGCGCTGGGGCGTCGTGCGTGGCACGGGCGTCGTGCCGCTCGCCGGCGATTACCCGACCACGGCGGCGCTGATCGAATACGGCGAAAGCGACTGGCGCAACGCACAGGCGGCGCCAATTGCGCTCGACACGCTCGAATTTCTCTCGCCCGTCACCACGCCGTGCCGGATCTTTTGCCAGGGCGCCAATTATCGCCAGCACATGATCGAATCCGGCCTCGATCCGGACGCCAAGACGTTCAACATGTTTTTCACCAAATCCGACGCCTCGATCGCGCCTGCAGTCGGCACTGTGCGGCGGCCCGCCGCATGTTTTGCTGCTCGACTATGAGATCGAACTGGCGCTCGTATTCCGCCGGTCGATCCAATCACCGGTCACCGTCACACGGGAGACATTGAAGGACTTTCGTCTTTGCCGCCACGATCGCCAACGACATCAGCGCCCGCGACGTGCAAATTCCACAGATGCAGTTCTTCAAGGGCAAGAGCTATCGCGGCTTTTGTCCGATCGGACCGTGGCTCACGGTTCTTGAGCCGCAGGAGTTCACGCTGCTCGACAATCTGGATCTGCATCTTTCGGTCAATGGCGCCCTGCGGCAGAGCGACACCACGGCCAATCTCGTCTTCAAACCGCCCGAGACGATTTCGGAATTGTCGACCTTCGCCAACATTGCTCCCGGCGACGTGCTGTTGACCGGAACGCCAAGCGGCTGCGCGTTGCGGGTACCACCGCCGATGGTGCGCAAGCTGCTGCAGCTCCTGCCGGAGCGCAAATTCTGGCGGTTGTTTGTGGCCGCGCAGAGCCGGCGGCCGGAATATCTCAAGCCCGGCGATGCAATGACGGCAACGATCCGCAGCGCCGACGGACGGCTCGACCTGGGCGAGCAGAGAATAACCGTTGCATGACGCCGCGCCCGGAGCTGGCGTTAACGCAGAACGAACTGAGGCACGTCATGGAGACAAAAACCGCATTATTTTGCCTCGGGCCGGCCGCCAAGGGCGCGCTCGAGGTCCGGCAAGTTCCGCGACGAAAACCGGCACGCCGACGAAGTCGAGATTGCGATGTGCAGGGCGCATCGGTCAATCCAATCGACGTGCGCCGTGCCGAAGGCTACGGCGCGCGGCTGTTGTCGCTGCTCGGCGCGGGCAAGTTTCCGATGGTGCTCGGCAACGATTTTGCGGGCACCGTCGCGACCACGGGCGCGAAGGTCTCCGTGCTTAAGCGAGGTGAACGCGTTTACGGATTGAAACCGACATCGGCCGACGGCACGCACGCCAGTCACGTTCTGGTCAAGGCAGCTTATGTACTGCGCGCCCCTGCCGGCGGAGATCTTCAGGCGCTGGCGGCGCTTCCCTACAGCTTCGTAACGATGTGGCTTGCGGTCCGCGGCGCCGGGCTTACGCGTGAGAACGCCGCGGGAAAGAAAGTGCTCGTGCACGGAGCCGCCGGTGGACTCGGCACGCTGGCGCTGCAGATGCTGTCCGCGTGGGGCGCCAAAATCACCGCGATCGCCCGGCCGCCAACGCTCGCCGGATGTTTGCAAGCGGGCGCCGCCGAAGTTGTCGATGGCAGCAAAGCAGCCATTCAGCCTCCCTCGGTCGCGTGTTCGATGCGACGCTCAATTTCGCCACCTGGGACGACGACCTTGCGCTCGTCCGCTGCTTGCGGGACGGTGCGCTCGGCCATGCCACGACCGTGCATCCACTGTTGGGCAATTTCGACAGGTATGGCTGGGTGCGCGGTGCGTTGAAGTCTTTCTCGGAAAAGAAAGCTCATCGCGCTGCATTGCCAAAGGGCACCACGGAATTACGCATGGACGCTGTTCCGGCCGGAGCGGCGGCGCTATCCGACTAGCCAATTGGTCGAGCAGCAGCGTCTCAGCCTTCCGATCGGCATCTGCGCAAACCGCTTGCAGGAGGCGGACGAGGCATTCGATCACGTCAGGAAAGGGCGGCCAGGGCGAGCTCTGTTGACCCCGGGGCATTGAGCGAAATCAATGATCAATATGCCTCCACCGTTGATGAGTACGACTATGCGTAGGTTAATCGTTAGCCGCCTCACTCTAAACGGCTAGAGTGCTCGCGTGCCATAAAAGGACGACGCGTCTCGTCAAGGCCTTTCCAAGCGATGAGCCCGAGAATTACCGCCAAGACGATCGCGTGAATGACATCGCCGTGCAGGACAAATGCTTGCGCGATCAAAGCGCCGACGCAGACGAGCGTCAGGTAAGCGGCTGCATAAGCAGTGGTCGCCGGAACCAGGAGGAGAACCCCGGCGATGATTTCGGTCAGGCCCGTGAAATAACGGAACCATTGTCCCAGCCCGATCTGATTGAATTCGTCGACCATCTGTTGCACGCCGGCGAGCTTGGCTCCGGCGGCCGCGACGAACAGCGCGGCAAGGACGATTTTGAGCGCCCACCATCCGATTGTCCTGTAGCGCGAGCTTGCGGTGACCGAACTCATCGACACGGAAACTTGCTCCTGAAGTTTCTGGTTTCAAACGTTCACTAACACACAAGATGTAACCAACCCGGGAAGATCCACAAGAAGGCACATCCATGAGAGGCGAGCACATTGAGGTAACCGCCCGCGTCTCGACCCAGGCCCTGGAGCGACAGCCTTGAAGGCCACGCACGCGTCTCCTTCGACTTTCACACTCTTGCAAGGAGAGCGCGAGCGCTGAAGAAATCAGAAAAATTGCCCATGCGCTGCTCGATCTCGCAAGAAAGGGCGCCTAATCGCGAGAGCAACAATTGAAATCCGCTCAGGCCCCATCCAGATTGCGGGCGAACCACGTAATCAGTTACACGGCGAGTCCAGATAAGATTTGCCGTCGGCCTTTCACGCGGCCGACTTAATCTCCGTACCGTCTGAGCGTAACGCAGGGAATTGATCCGCCGTAACTGTTTCCTGCGCGAGCAATAAGCGGGCGCCCTCGTCAAGATCGGCTCGGCGCGCCCGCAGGACGTCGGATGCCCGGTCGAAGGCTTTCGCCACGATGTCACGCACCGCAATGTCGATCTCGCGCGCGGTCGCTTCTGATGCCTCAGCGCGGCTGGCCGTGGTCCCGGCAAGAAACGGCTGCGGCGGTGGTGCATAGGTACGGGCACCAATCGTCTCGGCCATGCCATAGCGTGTGACCATTTCGGTGGCGATCTCGGTTGCCCGTTGGAGGTCGTCGGACGCGCCAGTCGAGACCTCGCCGTCGAAGATCAGCGCCTCCGCGGCACGTCCGCCCATGAGCACGGCGATACGGTTATCGAGGTCGCCGCGCGCCAGTAGGAAGCGATCCTCTGTGGGTCGTTGTAGGGTGTAGCCTAACGCCCCAACACCGCGCGGAATGATTGATACTTTATGGACAGGATCGACGCCCGGTAAAGTCGCGGCCACCAGTGCATGGCCCATCTCATGATAGGCGACGCGCCGTCGTTCTTCTGGGCTTAGCACGCGGCTCTTCTTCTCAAGGCCGGCAATAACACGTTCGATCGCCGCGGTGAAGTCGTCAAGCGTCACTGCGTCCCCTTTGCGCCGAGTGGCTACGATAGCCGCCTCGTTAACTAGGTTTGCCAAATCGGCGCCAGTGAAACCAGGTGTCAGCCCGGCGATCTGGTCGAGATCGACGTCGGTCGCAAGTTCGACCTTGGCAACGTGCACTTTTAGAATTTCGCGGCGCCCGGCACGGTCGGGCCGGTCAACCAGCACTTGGCGATCGAACCGACCGGGCCTCAGCAAAGCGAGATCGAGCACCTCCGGGCGATTGGTCGCCGCGAGCAGGATCACGCCGGTGGTCGGATCGAAACCGTCGAGCTCGGCGAGCAGCTGATTGAGAGTCTCGTCCTTTTCGTCATAGCCGCCGAAGGCTCCGGGCATGCGGCTGCGCCCCAAAGCATCGAGCTCGTCGATGAAGATAATGCACGGCGCCGCTCGGCGCGCCTGCTCGAACAGATCTCGGATCGCGCAGCGCCCACCCCAACGAACATCTCGACGAATTCCGAGCCCGATATAGAAAAGAAAGGAACGTCGGCCTCGCCAGCGACCGCGCGCGCGAGCAGCGTCTTTCCAGTGCCCGGCGGTCCGATCAGCAGGACACCCTTAGGAATGCGCGCTCCCAGGCGGCCAAATGATTTCGGGTCGCGTAGGAACGCCACAACTTCCTGAAGCTCGTATTTCGCCTCGTCAACGCCGGCTACATCGCGGAACGTCACCTTCGTATCGGTTTCAACATAGACCTTGGCACGCGATTTACCGATCGCCATCAGCCCGCCGAAGCCCTGACGCTCAGCCATGCGGCGGAAGCCGTATGTCCAGATCAGGTAAAAGAGAAAGATCGGAACCACCCAAGACAGTATCGTCGAGAAAAGGTTGTTTGATGTGGCGCCCGTGACCTTAACGCCGTGCGCACTTAGCTTACCAGCTAGTTCAGGATCGACACGGGTGGTGC
>CAWKBE010000007.1:0-213639 GCA_963847785.1 uncultured Alphaproteobacteria bacterium | reverse complement strand
CCATTTTTGCGACGAGCTACGCATATCAGGGTCTAGTGGCACTCGACGGCACATTGCTCGATGCAAACGCTACTTCGCTCTCCGGCATTGGCGCGACGCTCGAGGACGTAGCCGGTCTGCCGTTCTGGGAAACGCCTTGGTTTAGCGGCACGCCAGGAATGCCTGGGATTGTTCGCGCTGCAATTACTGCCGTCGCTGGCGGAGCAGTCGTGCGCCGGGAAATTCATCTGAACCTGCCGGTTGGGGGCTGGCGCTGGTTTGATTTCCAAATGCGCCCGGTGCGCAATGATCATGGCTCCGTCGTCGCGATCATGCCTGAGGCGGTCGAAGTTACCGAGCGACGGGCCGCCGAGGACGCTATGCGACACGCCCAAAAGATGGAAGCGATCGGCCAGCTTACCGGCGGGGTGGCCCACGACTTTAACAATCTGCTTACGGTCATACGATCATCTGCCGATCTTCTCCGGCGACCCGACCTTCCTGCAGACCGTCGGCGGAGATATGTGGATGCCATATCCGATACAGCCGACCGTGCGGCCAAACTCACCAGCCAATTGCTTGTGTTTTCGCGTCGATACCCGCTGAGCCGCTCCGTCTTCGACGTCGCTGATCGGCTGGAGCGGATAAGCGAAATGCTTCGAACCGTTCTCGGATCGCGCATCGCTTTCGAACTTGATATTGCCGATCGTCCATTTGCTGTTGAGGCCGACGCCAATCAGTTCGAAACCGCTATGGTAAATCTCGCCGCTAATGCACGTGATGCTATGGATGGCCAAGGATCACTGACCATCAAACTCACACGATCGCAAGGCACAATTTCGGATGCGGATGGACCGAAGACTGGAGACTTCGTTGCTGTAGAAGTCGGGGACACGGGCGGTGGCATTCCGACTGATCAGATTGACAGGATATTCGAGCCTTTCTTTACGACCAAGGAGATTGGCCGGGGCACTGGACTCGGCCTGTCCCAGGTTTACGGCTTCGTACAGCAGTCAGGCGGCAGGGTGTCGGTTGATAGCACGGTCGGGGTTGGCACAACGATCAAGCTTCATCTGCCGCTCAGCCCAAAGCCCATTCAACCTGCCAAAGATCCTTCGCCCAAATCGGACGGCGCAGAAGTGCGCGGCCGCGTTCTGGTGGTTGAGGATAACACGCACATTGGCGAGTTCTCCACACAACTACTGCGTGATCTCGGTTATCAGACCGTGCTTGCTGTCAACGGAGAGGAGGCGTTGAAACTGATTGAGAAGGAACCTTTCGACATCGTGTTCAGTGACGTGCTGATGCCCGGACTTGACGGCGTGTCGCTCGGCCAGAAAATTAGACAGCGAGTGCCACAAATGCCATTCGTCCTCACTAGTGGCTACAGCAGCGTCCTGAATGCTGGCGGGCACCATGGCTTCGAACTGCTCCAAAAGCCGTATTCCGTCGAAGATCTTTCACGCGTCCTGCGACGTGCACTGACGGAGCGCGCCACCGTCTAGTCGAGCAGCCCGTGGCGTTCCTCGGGTGGTAGGCAAATTTTTGAGATCCAAACGGGCTCAGGGATGCTTTGTCATACCGGGTTGTGGCGCCCAAATGCGGTACGCAATGCTCCCGGCGCGGATCGAGCCCGACAAACCGGATCACAACAAACGGACGTTCGAGTGCCCCAAGTCCGAGAACGTCGAAAGCTTCGTCGTCAAGTACAAGTAACGATGCCCCGCAGCGCTACTGTGTCCGCACCAGCTCCGCAGCTTGGCAAAGTTTACCGCCATCTTCCGCGCCTCGTCCTTCAGGCGCTTCGCGACGGAAGGCCGGCCCGGCGTTCAAGTATGGCGACTGTTTTCATCTGTTCGGCAAGCACTTGTCGCCCGCGATGGGTGATCACGTATCGAACCCCATGGACGCCAACTAGGTATCTTTTGACGTAGCGTTTTTCGATCATGCGGGCCAGTCCAGAGCGATTAGCTGCAGCTACGGTGCGACCCTGCCGTCCCGCGACCGCTAATCAGCTCCAGCTCTTTCGGACTCACAATTCGTCCAAGACGGCGGAAAGCGGCGGGCGGTAGGCGTCAGACTAAGATCAGGATGCGGTTTCAAAAGCCAAAGAAGTACACTGGGGTCTTTTGCGGGGTCGGCGGTCTGATGCCCGGACCGCGGGCTTTTCGTCTGTCACCTTACTCTTCGCGAAGATTCGTTCGCTCAATTCCTTTAGACAATACAGCGCCGTAAAACATTTACCCGCCCCGCCGAAGCAATCGGGCTGAAGGCACTGTCGCATCCGAACGGAATTTTTTCGTATGTTTGCAACTGCGGACGCTGCTGCTTTTCACTCGCGACAACTGGAGGCTTATCGCCTTTGATGGCGCTCGGAAGTGTCGGGAAGGAAATAAGACTTGCGACTGGAATGGCGAGTGACGAGCAAGCGATCCGAACAAATTGGATTCCTCGCATCTCTTCCTCCCCAAAAATCCGCTCGAAACCGCTGTCGCTATCGGCAACCTGCAACGTTTTTCGGACAAAGGTGGTTCCGGATGCCGCGCGGACTCACCGGTTTGTGATGATAACGCTCGCAGTCTGGGCGAGCTGATCGGAACAAACAATCACGGGAACAAACTCCGGGCGCACCGCTTATCCTGCTGACCGGCCATCGTTGCCCCTCCCCCCGCGCTTGGCCGGCCTCTGAGCGCAGCTGATGGACCAGTCGGCTGCGCTCTTTTTTTGGTGTCGTCTGCCTGGAGGCTAAATCTGCAATCATCGCCCGCAGGAACGCCAGTTCGAACCGCGCGTTGGCACCTATGACCGTGCGAAGCGCAAAAAATTTATGGAGGTTTCAATGAGAAACGGTAACGTTCTCGGCGTGGCGCTTAGAGCTGGGGCATCGTTAGCGCATGCGCAGACCGTCGAAATGGAACTGGCGCCGACCTTTGCGACGATGCCCCGAGAAACCCGACCACGTCCTGGCGGTCAACTGCGCCGATATTGCCGTACAGGCGATCCCGCGATGTCGGGAGCGCCACAGATCGTCAAGGCTACACACGCTGAGGCGGCGACGCTTTGCAGGAAAAATGACATCAAGCGCAAATTCAGTTATCCCGTAATGGTATTAGCGCTCGCTTGTGGAGCATTGCACGCGGGCGTCGAGGTCGCCCTCGCTCAGACGAAGCAAATCGAAGAAAGCATGAGTCCGAACGGCGACGTCCAAACGCTCGATCTATCAGCTGCGCAAAAAAGCGCTATCTACGAGGAAGTCCGTAAGAACAGGAGCAAGGTAGCACCAATCCGATTTGATGCGCATCCCGGGGCAGAAGTGCCGCCAATGATTGCACTTTACCCGCTGCCAGACGCCATTCTGGACAACGATCCGGTGACTAAGCTTTATCAATTTACAATAGAGGAAAATCAGGTGGTTTTGGTGGACCCGACCAAAATGCGTGTCGTTGCAGTGATCGGCCCCAAACCAGGCGAATGAGTCCGAAGGGGATGGTCCGCCACCATCCGGGTCGCCGAGCGTAGCCGATCAATTAAGCGAAGCGATGAAGGCAAGCGGACATTGCGCGCCTTTCACGGAAGCAGACGGCGCACACTGCCCGCATGGGCGCTGTGGCCGGCGGCGTCACAGGCCATTTTGCCGGTCACCATAGTTTGCTAGGCGCCGGTCATCATGAGGCGGCAAAAAACGCGAGAGAGCAACAACACCCGCAATAAGCAAGACCCAGTTTTTTATTTGGTCACTTGCCCTGACGACGCTTACGGGATGTTTGGCCACGCAATGCGTCTTCTCGGCTGCCGCAGGAGCGGAAGGCTGTGGTTGCTATCGCTGCTTAATCTATTTGGTTGACCACGATTGGCTGAGGGAACTCGGGGCAGGGCTTCGCGTTCTTCTCTGCAGGGGCAGAGATTGTTTGGAGGCTTACCGTGGCTAACGCCGAATCTCAGCCGACGATACGGTGCGACCATTGCCGCAAAACGCTCGGCCTTATCATCCATCGTTATTGGCGAATGCGCTTCTGTTCAGCGAAGTGTCTGGATGCTTATCAGCGTCGCCTTGAAGAAGTGACTAAGGCGAAGATAAAGCGTCTCGCGGCGTAAGCGCACGCCGCTCAGCGAGGCGGGAAACAACCGTCGACTTACTCATTTGTGGTCAAATTAAAAATTACGATTATGAGGCAATGGGTTATAGCGAATATTGTGTACTTCGTACCGAACGATATTCGTGGGCAACATGGCTTTACGAATGTAGCGGCGACCAATCTGGCCACCTCTCCCGGCTTTTTTGTACCAAAATGCGTTAGGAGCCGAACACGCGCCGCGCGGGTGGGTGTCGGTCTCGCTTTTTTTGCGACGCTTTTTCACGGCGAGCGGGGAAAAATCTCAGCGTGTGGGCGCGCGACAACGCTTCCACGACCACTTACTAAGTTCAGCGATACCATCGTATAGGAAACTTCTGCACCCTCTGCGTGTTGGTTGATCAGACGCGACCAATCCCCGCCCCCAGCCCTTGGTCAACGTCTAAGCCCCGCAAGTAGTGTACCGCGGGGCTTTCGCCTTTGGATCGGTGTCGTGTGCAAGTTGTGCAGATCACACTCTGTCGGCAACCTGACGGACCTTCGGCAAAACGTTCTTGCAAAAGAAGCTCCATCGCCCAGTCCAACGCTCGACACGTCGGTGACTGAGAGTAGTGCTCCGTCTGGCGTGGAACCAAGCCCAGGGACTCCGCATTAAATGGAGACGCAACGGGGAGGCATCGTGACTTCGGCAAAGCAATGTCGGGGAGCTAGGTGCGGAATGTTTGGCCTGGGCGAAAGCTGCTTGCAGTGACCAGGAGCGGGATGCTTTTTTTGCGCATGGCCCGCACTTGGTTATACGCCGCCGCGAGCCTCGAAGGTCGGCTGATTAGGCCTGCTGCCGACCAGTTCTTCGGCCATCCCACAGTGCGCCATGAGTGCTGGTGCGGCCACTCGACTAAAACCGTGAGACAGTACCGGCAACACGGGTCATGTCTGGCCGCGGCCGGTCGTGCGAGTGGCTGCGGTCGGTGGACTCTCGAGTGGCTGCGGTCGGTGGAACTCTTCTGAGTGGAGGGTCAACAGGCGCGGGGCCGCGCTGCCCAAGAGTGCGGCTGGTTTTCCGCGGCACTCAGGTGCTGCGGAACCCTTTGTGCGGGCAAGCGTTTGAAGTCAGGCCATAAAGGCCAAAATCGAATTCCCGAGGGCAAGCGCCGATGATCCTCCTGGAAGATGTCAAACGCATCGCCGAGAAAGCCACGGGCTGGAAACGGCCGGACAATCCTCAAGCCTTGCTGCGCGAACGCATCGGGGTCGAGAGACTGCGGCAGCCGCACCGCGCTTTTGTAGATGATAAGCGGCCATTCGGTTCAAGGATGACGGCCTCTTCCCAATCATCCGGACGCGACGGCATCTACGACTATGTCCATTATCATTCGCGCATCCACGAGGTCCTCGGCATCGCGTGGGGCAGCGGCAAGGTGAAATTCGAAGGAACTAAAGGACGCACTTTCACCCTCAAGGCAGGGGATGTTGCAATCCTCCCGGCGGTACGGGCCATCAATGCCTGAATGCCAGCAAAAGACTTCCTGGTCGTCGGAGCCTATCCGGCACCTACGCTGAATGCACCTCGCAGGAACGCCGCAAGAAGGCGCTGGCCACAATTCCAAGAGTTGCACGTCCGCGCAAGGACCCTGTTTACGGCAAGGATGGTCCCCTGATGCGCATCTGGCGCAAACCAAATCGTGGGCACTCCTGAAAACAAAGCGGACAAGCATTTGCCTAGACCGTTTCCAACGGAAATCCCCGGCGTCAGCGATGCCACTGCAGACACATCAAGAAGCTCCACGCGACAGGAACCCATCCCGCGCTTGAAAAGATGCGCTAGGAAATCCCGGCGGGCATGCTTGAGATGTTCTCGCCCGGAGCGGCCCGCTTCTCAGCGCCGGCGGCGGAAGTCCGCGGACGAAGGCTGCTGCGGTGCAGCGGAACGGGTTTGACCTGCCGCCGGGCGCGTCTCTTCTCCAGGTACCAGAAAAGCGGCCCTCCACTAATTGTTTCGGGCGCTGCCGCCTGTAGCCCCCGGAACTAAATATTACCTGACTCGTTTCTCCACGCAGCATCAAGGAGCAACCGGCCATGGCCAGCGAAAAGAACCTTCAGGAACTGTTCCACGAAACGCTCAAGGACATCTACTTCGCCGAGAAGAAAATCCTGAGCGCCCTTCCCAAGATGGCGAAGGCTGCACAGTCCCAAGAGTTGAAAGCCGCCTTCGAAAAACATGAGACCGAGACCGAGGAGCACGTCGCGCGGCTTGAGAAGGTGTTCGAAGAAATCGACGAGACGCCGCGCGGGAAGACCTGCGACGCCATCATGGGCATCGTCGAGGAAGGCCAGGAAGTGATGAAGGAGTTCAAGGGCGCGCCCGCCTTGGACGCAGGTCTCCTCGCGGCGGCGCAGGCGGTCGAGCATTACGAGATCGCCCGCTACGGGACACTCAAAACGTGGGCCGCAGAGCTCGGCTTGAATCAGGCGGTGAAGCTTCTGGAGACGACGCTCGGCGAGGAAAAGAAGACCGACGAAACGCTCACCAAGCTTGCGCAGAGCGAGGTCAACCAGCACGCGCAGGCGGCTTGACGCCAACACCGGAGGAAAGATCGAAGCCCATTCCCACCGCGTGAGGATTTTCGCGGCATCGGCGGTCTCTATCTGTTCCATATACCGGGCGTGATAGAGCCGCATCAGCATGTCGTGACCTCGTCAGACGAGCTGCATACCGCGTCGCGCACGACGATGACGCGGTCGCCGATATAGTTGCGTCCAGTACCGTTGCCGGCACACAAACATCGGTCTCAGATCCCGAGACGATCAGCGCGGGCAAAGACGGTTCGTTCGGGATGACGGTTCGCGAGCGCCGCCGCGACCGGCAATACCCTGTCCATCGATGGCGTCGGCCAAGGACCTTCGGCCGAAAAAATCCGCTGCATGTCCACGCACAGGTGGACGCTGCGCTCGGTCAGGGTAAGAGGCAATAGCTGATCGCCTATGCCACGCTCAGCCTTCTACAGCCATCGCCGCACCTGCCATGCGAGCACCGCGACGGCGAGCCACGAAGCCGCAGCGAGGACGAGGGCCCAGGCGGGAGACTGCACGATCATCAACCAGATCACGAGGCCGAAAGCCGCCAGCCCGAAACTTCCGAGTGCCGCTCCGGCGGCATCAAGCGCCGCGGCTTCCTTGCCGCGCCGCGCTCCCGGCAGACCCGCTTTCTCCTTGCGTTCCCGGACATGCTTTTCGATCAATGTCGCGCTTGCGGGAAAGATCGCGGGAAAGGCGAGAAACAGGCCGCCAACGACGGGTCCGAAGCGGGCCGCGATGAGGCCTGCGACTACGGTCATCGCCCCGCCGAGCACGAATCTGAGGAGATACTCGTACCAGCGCGTCTGACGAAGGGCGGAAGGCTTGAACTGAACGATCATGAGAGTTGAAACAGGGCCGCGGATACACCAAGTGCAAATACGAACCAGACAACCAGAGCTGCCATCGTCGCGGTCCGTGAGGACAGCAGGAGTTTTTTGAGCAACACGCACACTACCCAGCTGTAGGCGGCAAGCGCGAAGGCCCCCACGATCATCGAGCGGCCTTCCGTGGCCGCGAATGGAGCGCCCTTACGCGACAAGGTGATAAGAAGCGTCGCGAGAGCAATCGACGGAGCAGCGCCGAACAGACCCGCGAAGCTTTTCGGGCGCAAGGCGTCGCCAAGCGCCGCGAACGCGGACACCGCGATCCCGCCCGCAAGGAACCGTAAGCCATATTCAAGCTACGTTGCCCCCTGTGGAACCATCTGACTGCTAACGGTTATCCTTTGGCGTCGGTTCGGCGCTTTTGCGCTGCGCCGCACACCCACCTCCCTGGGACCGTCGCTATGCCGAACTTCATCAACCTGCCGCCCTTTACAGGAGATGGCGACGTGCATGTCGTCGTGGAAACGCCGCGCGGGAGTAGAGCCAAATTTGCGTACGACCCAAAAACTGGAAACATTCATCCTCTCGAAATCGCTCCTCACCGGACTAACCTATCCCCATGACTGGGGCTTCGTGCCATCGACCAAAGCCGATGACGGTGATCCGCTCGACATCATGGTGATCCACGATGCGGCGACTTTCCCGGGCATCGTGCTGACCTGCCGCCTCATCGGCATTCTTCAGATCGAGCAGAAGAGCAAAGGGAAGGCTGAGCGGAACGACCGCCTGTTCGCAGTACCCCGACGCTCGCACGCGGAGCAGGGCCTGCGCGATGTCCGGGACCTCTCAAAGCCGATTCAGCAAGAGCTTGAGAAGTTCTTCATCGCAACCGACGAGCTTGAAGACAAAAAATTGGAGATCATCGGGTGGAAGGGCCCCAAGATCGCGATGAAGGCAATCAAGGATAGCGCCAAGAATTTTTCGAAGGACGGCGAGTAACTCTGCTCAATATCAGCGCCGGAATAATCAGGCTGCGCGTGCCCGCTGCCTTCGCGAACCCTCCGCCTCTTTCGCGAGACGGCTACGCAGCAACGCGAGCACCGCGGCCTCTTCGGGCTTGAGACATTCCATGCCGCTCCGAAGCTCGCTCTCGGCTTTCGACTTGAGCTCAAGGACCAGATTGCCGTCGATGTAGGAGTTCAGCACTTCGGGATGGACGTAGCATTTGCGGCAGATGGTCGGCGTGTTACCGAGCCGGGCGGAGACCTTTTCGATGGCGGCACGAAGATTGCGCTTGGCCTGAGCGGCGCTGTCGAAGCTCTCAAGTTCTTTGAGAGCCATTGCCGCGAGAACCGTCCCCGCCCAGGTGCGGAAATCTTTCGCGGTGATATCCTTGCCGGTGATTTCCCTCAGATAGTCGTTCACGTCGGTCGATGTGACGTCCCGGCAATTTCCTTCCTCGTCGACATACTGGATAAGTTCCTGGCCCGGGAGCTCCTGGCAGGCCATGATGATCTTTGCGATGCGTCTGTCGCGCACCCGCAGCGACCATGGCTTCCCGCTCTTGCCGGTGAAACGGAAGCGAACCTCGTTTCCGTCGACGGCGACATGCCGGCTCTTGAGGGTAGTCAGGCCATAGCTGTTGTTCTGCTTCGCGTAATCGTCATTCCCCACGCGGATCAAGGTGGATTCGAGGAGATGCACCACCGTGGCCAGCACTTTCTCCCGCGGCAGCCCGCGCAGAGCCATGTGCTCGCGCACTTTCTCGCGGATGGAGGGAAGCGCGTCCGCGAAGGCAACAACATGCTCGTACTTAGTGCTTTCCCGCACCTCGCGGAAGCGTGCGTGATAGCGGTATTGCTTGCGGCCCTTCGCGTCCCGGCCCGTGGCCGTGATGTGGCCGTCGGCAAAAGGGCAAATCCAAACGTCTGTCCAGGCCGGAGGGATCGCCAAGGCTTGGATCCTTTTCAGCACCTCAGACTCGGAGAGCTTCGACCCGTCGGCCCGGGTGTACGTGAATCCTTTTCCTGCCTTCTTGCGCCGTATGCCCGGACGGGCATCGGAAACATATCTCAGGCCCGCAGACTCGGCGGCGTCCTTGGGATCGACAATTGCCCGCGCGCGAACCGCCGAATCGAGTAACAAAACAGAAGCCCTCCATCTGCCATCTTAAACGAACCTCTTAGAACCCGGTTCCACAGAGAAGGTGACGCTCACGCCGCCCGCCAGTGGTCCGGTTTCTTTTTGTCGTTCAGATGCCGCACGCCCGCGACGCTCGTCGCGGTTTTGGGGCCGTAAACCTCAGGTCAGAATGCTGGCGTAGTTGAATCATTGGGTACGTTGATACTTCAAAAAAATAGGAAATATTTGCTGCAACGCGGCAGACTCCAGCCGTTTAATTATTTAGCGAATCAGACTGCAATCCGCCAGCCAGGCGACTGTAGCGATTTCTCTTCGCGGCAGCGGAACGGATTTGGCGCACGCGAATTTAGGCCTGAGAGGTTTCTCCGCCCCGCAGGCTTTCAGATGTAGCGGGCATCGGAGGAGCTGTGTCCCAAACCATGAAAGGCCAAGAAAATGAGACGTGTACTTTTAGCGACGGCGCTTACATTGCTCGCGAGCACTACAACCTTTGCAGCAGAACCCGCCGCTATGACCTCGGCAATGTCGGACGAGGCTCTTATGACGACTATGCCGGGGGATGCCGTTACCGTCACCGACTGGTACAAGCAGAACGTTTACGACCCGTCCGAAAACAAGATCGGTGAGATTGTCGACATTCTAGTGAACAAGAATGGCCAAGTGTCGGCCATTATCATCTCCGTGGGCGGCTTCTTGGGAATGGACACGAAGGATGTAGCCGCACCATTTACGGCCATTCACGTCACGATGAAGGACAACAAGTGGTGGTTGACAATGAACACGACCAAGGACGCCTTAAAAAGCGCGCCCGGATATAAATACGACAAAACCAGCACGACGTGGGTCTCTGACAAATCGTAAATCACAGGCTCGTAAACAAAATCTCCTGCTTCCGCCTCCGCGCACGGCGGCGGAAGCGGTCTTCACATATCTATTTGTTTCCGGTCGCTATTTGTCACCCTTGCTACAGCATGCCCGGCCACGAGTGCGCAGTGAGATCTGAGACGAGTCTGGATCCTCTAACATAGGCCGGCTAATGAGCTTCATAGTGTGCGCCGAACCCCTTATATTGTTTCCAGGCTTCGACTCCTACAAAAACACTTTCGTGGATAAGCGGTTCCAACGGTTCGCGTGTCCCCGGATCCGCAAAGGTAGCGGCAACCATAATTAACGAGGCTCACGCATGAAGCGGGCTCACCGCCGTTAAATGCCGTTGGCGGCTGGTGGACCTCCTTCACTTGGCCACATCGCGCTCGGCCCCATGGTTTCGGAAATACTGGATGGCAAGTGATTGGATTTTGCCCCTGAGGACCTAAACTGGAAACTGTCCACCGACGAGAAGTCTCGTGACTAAACAGGCGATCGCCCAAGACTGGTTGCGTCGCTGGCCCAACTACCTAAACGGGTCTCGGCTTGAGGCCCAAGGATGTGGGAACCCTACGCTGGGAAGTTTGTTGATCAGGCAGTAGGAATCTAATGAACAGCAATACGCGAGCCCCGGAGTACAAGAATGCCGATCGGCAGACTGCGCAACAGCCGGTTGTTCCAGCTGTGCGTGCGCGGCAGGGCGTAACCGGACATAACGTCCGCTATGTGCTTGGATTTGGCCTTGCGGCTGTCATCGTTGCATTTCTCATCGTCTATTTGATATACGTCTGAGAGACAAATGATGGCAAAAAGGAAGAGGAAATATTCACCAAGTGCCGCCAAGGCGGTCGAAAGCGAAATGCGGCGCTACAATCGCGGCACGGCAAAGAGCGGAAGGGGCGGCAAGAGTGGCAAAGTGAAGAGCCGCAAGCAGGCGATCGCGATCGGTCTGTCCAAGGCGCGAAAGAAGGGCAAAAAGGTTCCCAACAAAACAAGTTGAGCTCCAACAAAGCAAATAGAGCTCGACGACGCGAATGCAAAGCACCCACTTTCCAAGTCGAGATATCAGCATTTACTTTGGCGCGAGTACCTATAATCGATGGTCACAGCTGCAGTCGAAAATCGGGTAATGACGGCCACTCCCTGCATCAATGGTTTGTTAGGTCTTTTGTGGCTCAAAAAACGGGCCCGGTACTCTCAAAAGGGAATACCGAGCCCAACCTCCATGAGGCCGCGCCCAAGCGACGCTAGTACCACAACGGCGTGCGATAATAGTCGTACACTTCTCGATCTCTAGCGCGGTTGGACCAATCCCAATCAGTGTTGCGATTGTACTTGGGGGCGCCCTTGAGCTCGCTTTCCGTTATGCCAACGCGATAACCGCCGAGGTTGGTATCGTATTTGAGGTTCGGCCAAGGCATTGGATAATAGTCCTCGCCCATCCCAAGAAAGCCGCCAAAAGAAACAACCGCGTAAGCCACCTTTCCACTGACCTTGTCCAGCATCACACGTTGCACGGTGCCGATCTTTTGATCATCTGCGCCATACACTGCCGTTCCTTCGACTTTGTCGCTTCCAATAAGCGAAACAGTCTCGCGCCGTGAATCTATGGTCGTAGCCATTCGTTTCCTCCTTTGCAGATCGTGTGAGGTGAACGCTGAAAATTCTGCGTGGTTCCCGTCCGTGCGTCGATTACGTTATGCCCTGCATGAACATCCACGCCGCGCTACTGCACGGGTACCTCCGCCTTGGCAGCTCTTTGTTTGGCGACAACCCCGGGCGCGGAGCAGTTATCTTTCGGAACACGGTGTGATGCTGTGGAGCATCGACGTCGACCCCGGGGACTGGCGGCCTCTTTCGCCGGACGAAGTCGTCCAACGTATTCTTGCGCAACTTGAGAAAAAACATTCCGGCATCGTGTTGATGCACGATGTGCAGCCGCAACACCGCGGTTGCGATTCCGAAGCTGCTCAGCGAGCTCAAGTCTCACGGCTACAGCATCGTTCAGGTCGTTGCCGGCAGGGCCGAAGCTTTGGCAGGCGATTAACAACCCGTCGTTCTTCGATTCCGCTCGATGCGCCGCGCGAGCGGAACCTATGCGCGATCGGATCGTTAGGCCTTGGTGGGTGCATTTTTTGCATGGCTAATGCCCGATCGCCGCAATGGTTATTGATCACTACGAATGTCCGAATTCGAAGACAAAGCCGAGCGCCTCTACTGGTCAGCTGCCGTCCTTGACGTCGCTTCGTGGGCTCGCGGCGCTTTGGGTCGTACTTTATCATTATTGCGTGCAATGTTTTCCGAATCTGGACGTTGCGCACTACACCCAGCTGATCGGTAAGGGCTACCTCGCGGTTGACATGTTTTTCATGCTCAGCGGCTTCGTGATGACGCACGTCTACTATCGTGCTTTTTCCGATTCCAACGGGATCATGCTGCACTATCGAGGCTTCCTGGTTGCGCGCATCGCGCGCCTCTATCCGTTGCACATTTTCATGCTTCTTTTGTTCGTGGCGACGGCGGTGACATCACAACTGATGGCCGGGTCGGTGACCAGCCCGCTGCAGAGCATCCCGCTGAAGGGACCAGAGTTGGTTACGGCGTTCCTTGCAAACATTTTTATGCTGCAAGGTCTTGAGGCCGGAAAACTCAGCTGGAACTATCCATCCTGGTCGATCAGCGTGGAATTCATGGCCTACCTGGCGTTTCCGCTTGCGCTGCCGCTCGTATGGCGGGCGCCGCATCCTGTGAAATTCGTTCTCGGGCTGCTTCTTTTCTGCGCGCTGGGTTGGCTCGCTTTCCTCAAAAAGGGCGACTTCGACCAATGGGACGGACCCATCGCTCTGCTGCGTTGCCTCCCGGAGTTTCTGCTGGCTCAACGGAGACGCCGTAGCCATCTGCATCGCCGTGGCCACGATTCTGTGTTTGCATTTCGGCGCGCCCGATCTGCTGATTGTCGCACTTTTTGCAGCGCTCATTCCAGTCGCGGTCGTCAACGCCGGGCGTTTCGCCAAAGTCACCAACGCCGCGCCTTTGATCTGGCTAGGCGAAATCTCCTATTCGCTCTACCTTATTCACGGCTTTGTTCAGTTCGTCGCCAAAAAGATCCTGGGCGGGTTCGGAATCCAGCATAGTGCCGCTCTTTCGGGCGGCGGTTCGCTGGCGTTAATGCTGCTGATGGTAGCTGTGTGCTTTCTCGCGGCAACGGCGACCTATTCCGGCGTCGAAGTTGCCTGGCGGCGTTATCTCCGGAACCTGTTCGGGGGTCGTCAAAAGAATTGGCCTCCGGATTTGCTCAGTTCGCAGCAAGCATGACTCGGCGTGTGCTATGCGCACTACTCCGAAAATTCAGATCACCGCGGCATCAGGAGCACGACGGAGGGGTCGTAATCCTCGCTGGACTTGAAGGGAAAATCCTCGTAGCGGCCGCGTGTCGCGATCATGCGCAGCCGCAGCGCGCCAACATCCCGCGGGCCCCGGCAGGTCCGATACGGTCACACCGGGGCTTTGTTTTTTTGGGGCGCAGGCAATTTTTACGGGCGGCGCAACCGCGGGGGAAACCTTTGTTGCCGCCGCGAATTGTCAGGATACGGTAAGAGGGCAAAAGGAGCCACGCTCATGTTTTCCGAATTTGCGGCATTGGAGGTTGCCAACGTTGTGACTGCCTGCGCCATCATCGGCGGGCTCTACCTTTTGTGTCGAAACACCCCACGATCAGAAGAGAAAAAGGCCAGCAGGCAAATTCTCACGTCCGATTATAAATGAGCCGGACAAGCAGCAGGCGCGCTTACCCGACCAGCTTTACGATAAATTGGCGAATTAAGTCCAAGTTAGCGTTCGTCTTGAGACAAGGAGAAAATCAATATGCGTCATCTAGTTCTTGCAATCGTCGTAGCAGCCGGGACTTGCTTTGTCGGGACTGGGCGCTTCGGCATCGCCGGCTAACGGTCAGGCGATGGTAAAGGCGGTCGATCATTCGAGCTCGGTTATCGGCATTTGCCGCATTATTGAGAAATGGGTTTCACCGGGCCGGGTTACGCCATCCGCGGCCGCACCCCTCAGCCACGTCGATAGGCGCGATTTTTGGTCGCCGATTTTTGTTCGTTACCTACATTTTCGTTACGCTAATTACCTGCGGCGAGATTTTTTTCAGTGGCTCCTTTGGCGCGAGCGGCGCGGGGCTGCTGGGGTCCGCTTTGTGCTGCTTAGGCACCGCGAGCTTCGTTGGTTCTTGGCTCGCTAGACGTGAGAAAAATTATAGTCCGAGAGACTTAGCGAAAATTGGCGCAATCGCTGCTGTAGTCAGTGCCGCTGGTATTGCGCTCTTAGCCTGGTCGGGATTTCACTTTAAACTTTTTGACGTCGTCATTGAGGGGCCCGTCTGGGCCGCCGTCGGCATTATCGTTGCCATGGTTGCCACCAAAAAGAAACACGCGCTCTAGCGAATGACTACAGTTCTTTGCGCCAGCTCAGGTCGGTCGGCAAGCTTCCCGCGCTCTCGACCTCCACGAACTCCCACAACAATTCCCATTCTGGGGGCGATCAGCGACTTCCTACCGAACACGATTGTCTTTGGGGCGCGCCCTCAAACGATGTGCTGCGATCTCCTCAACGTCTTGTTCAGCCAGACGGGCAAGGTCAGTCCGAGCGTTGCTGTGGGCGCGCAATAATTCGTCGATCTTTGCGTGAATGGCCTGGGTATCGCGATGTTCGGTTCGGCTGATAAACAATGTCATCATCCACGTGGCTAGTGTTGCGATTGCGCCCCAACCGAAGGTTTCCGGGGAAGAAATTAGCCAACCCACCCCGTAAACCACGACTATGCCGAAGGCTGCCGGATGGGCAGTAAGTTCCCCTAAGCGCGTTAGACTGTGCCGTATCGAGGAGCCGAACATGCCCGTAAAAGGCCGAGAACGCTAACAAGGTTCCCCTTTTCTCATCTGAGAAGTGGACTTTCATCCTCATTCTTCGCGTTGAGCGGCGGCAAATACGACTTAATTTCGAGCCCGCGTATGCCGGCGCTGGGAAAAAAGGGAACACTGCATCTTTCGGGGATGATTATCCAGCATGGATAGAACTTATACGTGTTCACCAGCAGCGCTATCTGTCGTGCTCGTGGCAATTATGCCTGCCCTCGCACAGACACATGATCCGAACACCGGGACCCGCGATCCGAAGATATGTTCGGAACAAGAGCGCGCCAACCAGACCTTGAGTGAAAAGCTGGATCAAACGAATGGAGTTATTTGCCCGCCGGAAATCGATCCGGGCATGGAAGCTCCGACCTCGCATGCTGGGCAGGCTCCGGTGATCCCGCCTCCCGACAGCCCTTGCGGCGAAGAGAGCGTCCAACCGAAATCGCGCTCAATAAGTATCAATTTTATCGCGCTCAGGACTTAGCGTTTCCTGCTGCACTTCCCTGCTGTGCTGGCAGCACGCGAACAAAATGCGAAGAGTTGATCTCAGAGTTGAGCAGTCTACAGGTCGCGGTTCTGCAGCCTGACCGCGGGCCCACTTAAATCCGGCGGGTAACAGCCCCAACTTGAAATTGGGACAATCGGATCGGAATTAGGACGGCATCAGATTCTACCATCAGCCGGTGATGCGCTTCCAACCTCTATGCCAGCATCGAGCAAATGTGTTTTCACGCTATGCCAATTATAGATTACGACACCATAGTGGATTTCCCCGCCGCCGTGGGTTCCAAACCTCCCTGTGGTCGAGTCCTAGGCAGGGGCAGCGCTGCTAGTAACTGATAGTAAGTAGGGCCCGGAGGATCACTCCTGTCAAACACGCCCACTCGCAGACCCAGACCATCGGATAGCGCCGATCGTCGCATTTACCAGTAACCCCGTCTACGACCAAAGTATCCGCCGCCGCCGCCAAACAGCAGCAGTAAGACAACGATAATCAGGATCAATTCCATTGGAACCCTCCATTGATGGCGATGGCTCTATTTGCCGCGCATCGCATCCTTCAATCCACCCACTGCGTTTTGTATCTTACCGGCGGCCTTGTCGGTCTTGCCTTCGGTTTCTAACTTCTTGTCGCCGAGGACCTTCCCGGCAGCTTCTTTCACGGCTCCTTTAGCCTGCTCTGCAGACCCTTTGATTCGATCTTTATCCACGGTCATCTCCTCGCTGTTTACCGAGTTGTTTCTCCATAAGAACGGTAGACGAAGGGAGGGTTAGCGTCTGAGCAAAATTGCTCACGCAAACAGCGCGGCCTTTCATATTTTACAGGGCCTTCAGCGGCAGTTTCATTCCCGACACGCCACCTTAACGTATGTTTGTCAGATTTTCTTCGCGAGGCAGCCCCTTGCTTTCCGCTCTTCGGATGCCGTCATTCCCGCGGCTTGAGCCATCGCCCTAGCTTGTACCAAACCGTTTTGCGCAACATACGCTCGAACCATCTCGCAGTTGACGTTTGAATGTCGTTCGAGAGTACCGTGATGGAGTTTTGCCATTGCAGGGAAACCGACAGCGACGAAAATCAAGATTAGCAAGGTTTTCTTCATGAAAATGACTCACTCGGGTTGCTTGCCAGGGCGCCGCCCACACGTGACCCATGGCGCGCGGAGACTGCGAAGATGGCGGTCGTGCCTGTGGTTAAAGTACAATGAGGACGGAGCGAGCCGCCCTCATTGTCCAGCCAAAGATGATTTCAGCTTTCGCCTAGGCAGCGATCACCGCTACGATGCTTAGCGTCCGGGGATCGATGATGAGAATTTCATCGCCGACCAGGATGTATTCATAGTCGCGATATTGCGGGGCATATTCCGTGATCGAAACAGGCAAAACGTAAAGATGAACCGTTCCTGGAATGGTCCCGCCAACCATCGTTGAAAACGGCACGTTGGTGAGGTGCTCGGCGTTTTCTCCCCGTAACGTGTCTCGAATTTTCGCATGCTGCTCGGCTGACAGCGTAGTTGGCGTCCGGGACTTCGTTTCGTCTCTAGCGGCGGTCGGAGACCCCTGAGGGTTCGGCGACTCCGAAGTTTGCCCGTTGCTTCCCGGTCCCTTGGTCTCAGGCTTCGAAACGGTGGGCGCCTTGGCGTTCACAGCCGGCTTTTCCTCCTTCATTGGTGCCTGCGCGGTTGGCGCCGGCGACTTCTGCCGCACACTGTCCGGGTGCTGGTCCATCTTACCGCTCGGAGCTTTCTGGTCATGTGTAGTTGCGCCTAGCTCTGCGCGGTCTTCCTTCGTATCCTGCCCAAACGCCAATCCCGCTCCCAACAGGAGCGCAGCTGTGGCAGCGGTAACCAGCAAAGTGTTTCTTGTAGTATTCTTCATCACATAGTCTCCAATGAATGTAATACGACATAAATACCGATCTTAAGGCGAATACTGATCAAGACTGCTCATTCGAAAGTTTTAAATTCTTAAATTGTGCCGCTCACTTATTCTTACACACTTGGCGCCCAATCTTTTTGTCCAAGTGAGCAATCTCCAAGAGGTGCATGATGAAACTAAAGGATGCGCCGCGTGGCAACTAAAGCCAGCTTCGTCCACGGAGAAGTTTCATGGAATTGATCCTGATTATCGTTGGCGGGACGTTTCGGGACCCGCTGCGCTGCTGGCCTGGCGCCCTATGCAGGGTGGGTCCAATAACCTTGAATCATGTCATCTGCTTAAGCGGATGCAGGACAGCATCTGCTAGTTTTAGCCACTCGGCCGTCACTTCGCGTTGAATGGCGCGCGAGTCGTGATTCATCCGCCGTTACTGCCGTTGTTAAGCAATGCTCGGTGTAACGTACGCAATCTTTGTGTTGTCATGTTTGTCGGGCATCGCCACAGCTTCTGCTAGTGCCCTACTGCCGTGCTCTGCCAAGGTTAGTTTGTTCAGCAGTGACCGTTCTTCATATCGCCGAAGCAGCCGCCTCAGCTGCGTTGTGAACCGGTCGCGTCGACGCCGAGTCCGCCAACTGACGCGGCCTAAGACTGTTGCTGATGTAAATCCGACCGGGCGTTGACCTGGGCGAACCGCACGGGCTGGCGCTTGGGTGCATGTCTGCAACCGTGACCGCGACATCCCGGTTCTCCTGATCACAGCTTATCCCGATCTTATGCAGCGGGAGGTCCCGTTTGCCGAAAGACGTGGGATCACCGTGCGACGCAACTATGCACGCCCCTCCGCGTTGGTCATCTGGACCAGATCCACGCGACCGGTGGGCGAGCTCATATTGTTCCCATAAAGACAAACGATGACGTCGTATTTTTCCTGGATCGTCGACTTTGTCGGGAGGCATCCGCACTACGCTCTCACAGCAATCTTCCTGCTGGCGTTGTCGGAAGCAGTCCCTGTGATAGGCACGGTCGTTCCCGGCTCGACGCTTATTATTGGGATTTGTGCCCTCGCGACAGGCGCTCATGTGAACCCATGGCCCCTGCTTGGTGCTGCTATCGTGGGAGCCATTTTTGGCGATGGTTTGTCCTTCTGGTTAGGACACCGCTATCATCGGGAGCTTCTCCTGCGCTGGCCGCTCAATAGGTATCCGCAGTTTATCGCCCGCAGCGAAGCATTTATAAAAACATATGGTGCCGCGAGCGTCTTTCTGGCTCGTTTCATAGCGGTGGTGCGCGCATTTGTGCCGTTAGTTGCAGGGATCTTAGGAATGTCGTCGCGCCGATTCTATGCCGCCAATATTCTCTCGGCCCTGACCTGGGCGCCCGCCCATGTTTTTCCTGGCGTGTTACTTGGTATGGCGCTTAACCTCGCTGGCCTCAGCCCAGGGCGGCTTGCTGTCCTCCTAATCATCGCCTTGATTGCGGTATCGGCCGCCGTCCGGGCATTACGCTCTTACTTGAGCCGGCATCCTGTTCTTGATCACGACGCCGCCACCGCACCTCGTCCGCCCACGATTTAGGCGGCGATGCACAACACGCCGCAACAATCTTGGTGCGACGGAAAGAAAATACTTTTCGGGCCACAAAAAAGAACCCCCAAATTTGATTAACATTTGGGGGTCTAAGTTGTTTGCCTCAACTTTAGGCTTCTGAAGACCGGGCGGCAGTGTCGGGGGGGACGGGGTGCCGCCTGTGTCCTGGCCTAATGAGTTTCAGATACGAAACGAGTTGGACACTCGCAACGTTGGTAACCAACCGTTATAGGACGTGCAATAGGGGGTGCCGTAATAGGGGCTGCCGTAATCGCAGGACTCGCCGGCGTATCCGACTGAGAACTTTTTGATATCTGTATCAAACAGCTCACTTAGCCGGGCGGCGGATAACGAAAGAGCTCCTATGCGATGAAGCGGTCCGTGTTATCAGGTTCGCGATCGTGGAGCCATGAAGCGCGGGAACCTATAGGTGCGAACGGAATTAGCGACAACCTCGCGCTCTAGTTCGTTGATTGGGCCGTCGGTTCTTCGCCTAGATAAAGTTAAGGGAGCGTCGCGCCGGCGTCTTTCCGCGTTGTTGGCGGCTTGGGTACCGGGACCACTGGTTTTGATGCAATATGCGGGCATGTTGCGCTCCTTTCACAGGCGCGAGCGCTACCGAATTCTCAGCCCCCAACGCCTGAGCTTAAGAGATCGCTGCCGGTGATGGTCATTATGTGGGTATCGGACTTCGAGACCGCGGGTCTCGCTGCCATCACTTTATCGGCATCCGTCGCGACAGACGGCGCTGCGTTCCATCAAGGCCGGCAAGATCAGCGGCACTCGGAACCCGCTCGGGCAATGGCGAATCGATGCAGCCGAATTGCATCGGGTTTATCCCCCCGTTGCGGACGCAGCCGCTGCAAAGACCCATCGCGAGGTTTTAAATTCACTGATGCGGATGGCGCGCCAGCGCCTTTGAACCCCGCCACTCCTCCTCAGGCTCCCGCTTTGCCGCCGGCGATGCCGGGTTCTTGATCTTGATCCAATCGTTCGATCGGCCGAACCGATAGGGCGAGCCGAGGCGCTTCGACACGATGCCCTCGCATCCGAGCTTGCAGGCATGATGGAATACGACCGGGCCTTCGACGTCGAAGTGCTTGTTGAAGGCGATGCCTGGATGATGGTTGCTGATTAGCTTCTTGAGGGCAGCCTTGCGGTCCTCGAACGGTCGCCAGCGCAGGTCTTGCCCATCAATCTCGACGAGGTCGAACGCACAGAGCGTCGCGCGCGGCCCGTTGCGATAAATGCGGATCAAGCTGAAGGCGGCCAAACCGGTTCGCAAGATAATCCGTAGAGCGGTGGTGTCGAGTCAATGCGGGGGCATCGCCCATGCGCGCTCACGCGGCCGCCGCGCGCTGTACTGGACCAGCAACACAAAGTTGCCGGCCCGGCATAGGCGGCGGCTCCTCGGCGAACCTTGACTACTGTTCATAGAACACTTGGCGGAACTACGATTTCTTGTACGCGACCACCGGCAAGCTGCTCGTCCACGTCGTCCACGCTGGCGAGGCCCGCCCGGGAGGTGGAAACGTTAAGCACAATAAAGGTGCATCCTTGTGAGCAATATTGCTCAGAAAGGCGTTGAGCCGAGGATCAAAAATGAATGTCTGAAGAGCGCCCCGACCGAATAGTGGGCCAATTCTGAATGCATGAACGAAATTCGGCTATTCATGCTACACGGGATCGGCGTGCGTGGGCGCCAATGCTCGCCCGCTACCGAGAGCCGAGCTGCGCGCGCAGCACAGTTGAACTCATGATCACGGCCGTGCCGCTCGTGATCTTATGGATCCTGATGTGGGCCGCTCTCGGCACCGGTTACTGGGTTGGCTTGTTGCTCGCCGTGCCGGCTGCCGGCTTCCTCGTGCGCCTCTTCATGATCCAACACGACTGCGGCCACGGCTCATTCTTCCGCCGACGTCGCGCAAATGACTGGGTCGGACGTGTCATTGGCGTGTTGACACTGACGCCCTACGATTTCTGGCGACACAGCCACGCCCTGCATCATGCGAACTCGGGCAATCTTGATCACCGCGGCATCGGCGATATAGACACGCTGACCGTGCGCGAGTTTCTAGCGTTATCCCGATGGCATAAGCTCCTGTATCGGCTGTACAGGAATCCGATCGTGATGTTTGGCGTTGGTCCGATGTATCTGTTCGTCTTGCAGCATCGACTGCCGGTGGGACTGATGCGCAGTAGTTGGCACTTCTGGCTGAGCACGATGGCAACGAACCTCGCAATCGCGGTTCTCGCCGCGACGATGATCTGGTTGGTCGGCCTAGGTCCATTCTTGCTTGTGCAATTGCCAATAACGTTTCTCGCAGGTTCGATTGGCGTCTGGCTATTCTACGTCCAGCACCAATTCGAGGACACCTTCTGGGCCCATGACGAGGGCTGGAATTTTCACGAGGCGGCGCTGCACGGCAGCTCCCATTATGACTTGCCGAACGTCTTGCGCTGGTTCACCGCCAATATCGGGGTGCACCATGTCCACCATCTCTGCAGCCGTATCCCGTATTACCGATTGCCACGAGTATTACGGGATCATCCAGAGCTTGCCGCCGTCGGCCGGCTCACGCTGTTCCAGAGCCTCCAGTGCGTGCGCATGGTTCTTTGGGACGAAAGGAGGCAGCTGCTCATTTCATTTAGCGAGATGCATATTCTCGGGTCGGCGATGGACCGAAGGACGGCCGCCGTAGCAAATCAGGGATAGTCATCTTCAGCCTTGTGGCGACGCCACAAGGACAAAAGAAGACACGACCTTCCACCAGGCGCCGTCGTCCAGCATAACCTGCTCTTGGCATCAAATTCCTCTGCGGCACTGCTTTTTCCGGCGCATCTTTGCTCGAAGGAAATCGCCGCGCCAAACCCGAAGCTCATGGCTTTGAAAATGATGAGAATGGCTCTGGCAAACTCTTCGGGGGTGTCCCGATGCCCCAAGCGAGCCACTTGTCCACCGCCGCGTTCAGAGTGAGCTGTTTGATATAGATATAGAAAAGTGCGCGGCTCAAAGGTCACAAGTGCCGGGCGCCTCCCAGCCTCCCCGACGGGCGTTCCGAGCTAGCTTGTGAGCAAGGACCCCCGCCTTGCAGGGGTCCTTGGCTTTTTGGAGCGCCCGCCGGATATGAGCAATCTTGTACAGCCTTCGCTCTAGCAAGAGGCTTTTATCACCAGAAGACCCTGTTCGCTGCAGTTTGCGATTGCAGGTAGTCGCGTTCATTACTTCGGGGAGGTTACGGGGAAAGTGAGAATTCGTAGCCGACCGCTCGCCGCGGGGAACGAGTTGGTTGCTTTTGGTGAGGTTAAACATGAAAACGTTGAACTATCGAGAGCGCCGGCCTCCCGCGGGCTCCTTGGCCTCGGCCAACAGGCAATTGCTCATCGACATCGATGATGTGCACACGCTCGCTCAGGGGATTGTGGATACGATCCGCGATCCGCTTCTGGTCCTCGACGAGGATTTGCGCGTCGTCGCTGCAAATCGCGCTTTTTATCAGATGTTCGGAATGACTCGGCAAAACATTGAGGATCGTCCGGTTTACGCGTTGGGCGACGGGCAGTGGAATATCCCCGCGCTTCGGTTCCTGCTGGAGAATATCGCGCCATACCACACCGTGATGGAGGCTTACGAGGTCGAACGGGATTTTCCCGGAATCGGGCGACGCTCGCTGCTCCTGAATGCACGGGAGGTTGTCAAGCAGCGGAATGCTCGCAAGCTCATTCTCCTGACGATCGAAGATGTAACTGAGCGGCGCGCCGCCGAACGGGCGACGACGGAGCTTCTACGACAGAAGGAAATGCTGTTGCACGAGATGCAGCATCGCATCGCAAACAGCCTTCAGATAATCGCAAGCATTCTTCTCCTCAAGGCCCGAACGGTGCAGTCGGAGGAGACGCGGATGCACCTTAGAGATGCACATCAGCGAATCATGTCAATGGCAACAGTCCAGCAACAGCTGCTCACCTCAAGCCATGGCGACCCGATCTACGTCGGCCCTTATCTCTCTCGATTGTCCCAGGCCCTGGCTGCCTCGATGACGGACGACAGTCTTCCGATCTCATTGGAGGTCCAGACAGAAGGCGGCGGGACGGCCTCATCCGCCGAGGCGGTCAGCATCGGTCTCATAGTCACTGAGCTCATGATCAATGCGTTCAAGCACGCGTTCGTCGGCAACCAAGCCGCTGGCGCGCTTGTCGTTGCCTATGAGGCGGCTGAAACGAGCTGGCGACTTACGGTTTCCGACAATGGGATTGGAATCCCGGAGGGCCAATTGTATCCGAACAAACCACGTCCAGGACTAGGCACGATCATCATCGAGGCCCTCGCCAAGCAGCTTGACGCTCGTGTGGGCGTTACGAGAAGCCGACGCGGCACGACGGTGTCGATCACTCACGGAACGTCAGATTGCGCCTGGCTTCTGCTCACCGACGCCGAAAGGGCGGACTTGCCGCCAAAGTCGAACGGCGACTCCGTTGCGGCCGCATGATGACCAAACGCCGTTTGTTCGTGGACGCCTCTGTCCGCGCCCAGTGGAGCGTGGCCGCATGTCACGACCTTTTATCTAAGGAACGCGGCTTCCGTGCAGGACGTCTCCGACTGGGGTCCGGCCAGCGGCTTTCAGATCGAGCTTGTCGCCCTCGATTTTAGTCTCCCATTCGAGACGATCGAATATATAGGCCGATGTCGTGTCGGCTGCCTTGATAGTCTGGACTCGGCGCTTGCCTTCCGACCGTATCCGTAAGGTAAGTCCCCGTTCGCGCAGCGCATGCTTAGCCGTATCGAAATACACGGAAACGAGATGCTGCTTGATGCCCTGCCGAGCCCGCGCCGTAAGCTTCGCCTCCCCGTGACCTCGGCGATTGGCATTTTTTAACTCGACCTCACGTGAAACCGACACAAGCTTTCGCCTTCCCCTTGGCCACGGTGCTTTCAACGCCAGCGCCCTATCATCTCACTTCGTGAGGCTGCTTGCGGATCGACAGCAATTCGCGGCGGCGTTTTGCGCTCGTTTTCGGAAACGTCATTTTGAGCTCTTCGGCCGCATCGAGGATAATTCTGGATACGATAAGCCGGGCGTTTTCTTTGTCGTCGGCGGGAACGACATACCAAGGCGAATGTCGGGTGCTTGTCGCAGTAAGGCATTCCTCATAGGCCCTCATGTACTGCTTCCAGAATTTCCTCTCCGCGACGTCTGCAAGGCTGAATTTCCAATTCTTTCCGGGTTCGTCGATGCGTGCCAAAAAACGCTTTCGCTGTTCTTCCTTGGAGAGGTGAAGGAAGAACTTGATGATACGGGTTCCGTTGCCGTGAAGGTGTCTCTCCAAATTCGTAATTGAGCGATACCGGTCGTGCCAGACCGTCTTGTCGTCGTGGGCCGCGCCAGGAATCCCCTCGCTGCGAAGAATCTCGCGGTGCACACGGACGATCAGCACCTCCTCGTAGTAGGATCGGTTGAAAATGCCGATCCGCCCGCGTTCCGGTAATTCGCGGGTCGTGCGCCAAAGAAAATCGTGTTGCAATTCGGCCGGGCTGGGGTGTTTGAAGCTAAATACTTGGCAGCCCTGGGGGTTGATCCCGGACATGACGTGCTTGATGGCGCCGTCCTTCCCCGCCGCATCCATCGCCTGAAAGATCAGCAGGACTGCGTAGCGATTGGATGCGTAGAGAAGCTCCTGTTGCAAGCTCAGTTGCACAACGTGTTCTCGCAGAAGTTCTTGGTATTGCTCTTTCGACTTGTAGACCGGATCGACCTTCGTCGGCCACTTTTTGAGATTGACCCCCTCGCCTTCCGGCACGCGAAAATCCTTTGAACTGATTTTCATCTTCATCCTTTCGGCAACGAGCCGCGTTCTAGGTGATTCCAAGACGACGAAAAACCGGAACCTTCACCAAATCCAAGATAACGGCGAAAACAGCCGCCGCCGCGAGCGTGCCGGCCACGAGCGAGGCCGGCAAAGGCGTCATTGCAATTCCACCGATGGCTAACGTCGACGCGATCAGGAGATCGGCGATGGATGAAAATACGACCCAGAAGCTGGGGCGAGACGACCACAGATGCCGACGCTCACGATTGGTGTACATCGTCGCTTGGTTGCCGAACACAATGACGACAAAGGCCAGCGTCCGCAGTGCGCTAATGTCGAACCCCAGCCGATAGGCGCCGAAAGCCAGGACGGACGTGCAAAAGACCAATTCGCCTAAACCCATGATGACGCCGGCGACTGTCAGATTGCCGATCCGCCACGCATTCGGCATGGGCGACGGCCGGACATTATCGGTCGTCAACGACATGCCAAGGAAGTCGCCCGTGATCATGATGAGGACCATCAGCAAGGGCGTTAGGATCGCTTGCCCGGTCATGATCAGGCCGATCGCCAGGAACAGCACCTGTACTGTCTTCTTGGTAATCGAGTTCAGCGTGTAACTCAGGATGCGCTGGAACGTTATTCGACCTTCCTTGACGGCGGCGACGATGCCGGCGAGGCCAGGCTCGGTCAGCACCATGCCGGCCGCCGATTTGGCGACGTCGGTTGCTGTCGACACAGCTAGTCCGATCTGCGCCTGGCGCAGCGCCGGGGCGTCGTTGGTGCCGTCGCCGCACATGCCGATGGTATGACCACCCTTCTGAAACGCCTTGACGAGCTTGTACTTATCCTCGGGCAGGACGCCGGCGAAAACCGCGAATTGCTCAGGATGGACGGCGTCAGGGATCGGCCCGGGCGGACAGATAGCGCCATCGAGCCCCACCGCCTTCGCCACGATGCCCGCGGTCGCCGGCGCGTCGCCCGTCACCATCACGGTGCGCACGCCCAATTTGTGCAACTCGGTGATAAGCGCCGCCGAGTCTGGGCGAGGCGGGTCGCTGAGCGCTATGAGTCCCGCGAGCTTCATCGCCGTCGCGCTTCCGACCGCGACCGCCAGCACTCTGAAACCCTTTGCTTCGAGTTCGTTTGCCGCGGCCGTCGCAGTCGGCGACGGCTGCGCAAGGCCGATGACCATGGCAGAGGCGCCCTTGACGATACGTTGCGGGCTTCCCGTCGAATCTGTTGCGGTCGCCTCGGACATCTTCGTTGCCGGATCGAACGGCACGAACTTGATCATCTTCGGCGCGTCGGAGACGGGCTTGCCCGAGGCAGCAGACCGAATGGCTCCGTCGACCGGGTCCTGTCCGCCATCGGAGCTCGCCAGCGCGGCTAGTCCCAAAACATGCGCTTCGTCGAAGCCGGGCATGGGACGAACGACCGTCACCGTCAGCGCGTTTTCGGTCAACGTGCCGGTTTTATCGGCGCACAAGACATTCATCGACGCCGCTTCGTCCACCGCCGTGAGGCGCGTCGGGAGAACCCCCAGCTTTGCGAGAGCGCGCGCGCCAAGCGCCGCCGCAAGGGTGAAAGTGGCAGGCAGCGCGACCGGTATCGATGCGAGCACCGCCGTCAAGACGAGGGGGATGATCTCGTCGAGCGGCATCTTGAGAAACCACGCATAGGCGACCAGCAGCAGGATGACGACGCCATTGAATCCAGCGAGATTGCGCACCACGCGCAGCACCGCTTTCTGCTGGGAGCTCACAACGCGCGCAGTGCGGACGAGCTCGGCGGTACGGCCGAACTTGGTGCGTGCTCCAGTCGCCGTGACCTCCGCCACCGCCTCACCGCGCCTGACCAACGCCCCTGCATAGGTCTCGCACGCCGGCGCCGGCCTCGATGGGTACGGATTCGCCGGTGAGCATGGATTGGTCGAGCAAAACTTCGCCCCCGGTGAGGCGCACATCCGCGGCGACCACGGCACCATCGGAAAGCTTCACTATGTCGCCTGGGACCAGTCCGGCCGCTTGGATGGTCTTCCACGCGCCATCGCGCCGGACGGAGGCATTCAGCGCAAGCCGCGACCTCAGCGCGGCAAGGGTCGCTTGGGCGCGGCTCTCCTGGAACAGTCCGAGGGCGGCATTGAAGACCAAGAGAGCGGCGATAATCGCGGCCTCGACATACTTGCCGAGCGCGACCTCGAGCACGATCGCAGCCTCGAGCATCCACGGAACCGGCGCCCAGAATTTTTCGATTGCCATTCGCAACGGGTGGAGCGCCGTATCGGGCATCGTGTTCGGCCCGAATTTTTCCCACCGACGGCGAGCTTCCTCGCTTGTCAGGCCGCTTGGCGAGGTGACGTCGGCGGCGCTGGCCGACTTCGAAGGTGACATATTTTCGACAGACGGAGGGGTTGTCATTATTCCAAATTCCAAGTCTCCCCTCATTTAGGCACATCTTGCATCCCGTCCCACGCCTTCAGATGCACGTCTCACTGCCGGCCGGCGAAACGCCGCTGGGCGTGTCCTGATTTTCCGAGCCGTCGGCCAGGATGCCTGTTGCTCCCGATGTGCCTTGCCGGCGGACCTAGCGTATCGCTCGACCACCGAGCAGTCGATCGAACTCCTTCTTGGAAACGCCGTAGCATTCGCACGAGCGGCGGATCAGCCCGCGGCGGTTGATGATCGTGACGTTGCCGCGTTTGTAGCGGATGAGGCCGGCGCGTTGCAGGGCACCCGCGGCCGCCGTAACGCCGGTCCGCCGCACGCCCAGCATCATGGCCAGGAACTCCTGCGTGAGCAGGAACTCATCCGATGGCATGCGATCGTGCGTCATCAGCAGCCAGCGGCAACATCGCTGCTCCAGGGAGTGAAAGCGATTGCACGCCGCGGACTGGGCGACCTGATTGAAGAAGGCGTGAGCGTAGTGAAGCATCACGGTTCGCATCGAGGCGCTTCGCGCCAGCTCCTTTTCGAACAGCGTGGCCTTCATTCTCAGGCCGACGCCGGGAACCTGGACGTACACGCTCGTTGGCGCCCTGTCGTCCCCGAACACGAGTGGTAGACCCACCACGCCCTCGTTGCCGATCGTTCCGACCTCGGCGGCCTGGCCGTTCGCCATGGTGTTCACCAAGGAGCCGACGCCGGTCTCGATGAAATAGACAAATCCAATGGCCTTGTGAGCACGGTAGAGCGACTGCCGGTATTCCAGCGGCATACGGTGAAGATGCGGGTGCAGCCGCTTGTAGTCCCTCGGCGACAGCAAACCAAGCAATCGGTTGACACGCGGGTTCGCAGCCTTGCGGCTAGTCACCACTCGCTGCTCCTCTGGGTTATGCTGTAACGGGTTGCTATCATCTGCAGCAAGCATTCGTTGTAGCTTAGCCACATTGGCAACGCTCAAGAATTAGGGTGCGCCTTCTTGGCGATCAACGCAAGGCCAATGTCTTATTCCGGACATTTCGGTAAGGGTTTCGGTTTTCTGCGGTTGTGAAATGACAGGGCTGTTGTTCCATCTGTGTGTCTGAAATCAGACATATCGCTCGACTCCTTCCGCAGAAAGGCGCAAACCTTTGGTGGTCCGATCGCAATGCCAAGGATCCTGATGCGCTTGAGCTCGCCCTTTTCCCCTCAAGCCCCGAAGCGGGCGGCTCTCTGGCGCATAGTTTTTTTCCGACGGCCGCGCGATCCGGCCATTTCTTTTCCTGGGCAGGAGGACGACTCATGGATGAATCCGTGAAAGCATTCGTCAAGCGCCAAAACGTCGTGCGTTACAACGACCAACCCAAGACCGAAACCGATCCCGTTAAGCGCGACGTGCTCTTGAAACTGTTGACCGAAGAAGAAACGAAGCAAGTCAAAGCTTAATATCCGATCTATCCCAAGCATCCGTCGCCCTCGATGGGATCGGCGGTGAATTAGGGATTGGTAGAGACGACCAGAACTAAGGCGCGCGATTTACGATGCTGTTTTCCTGATGCTCGCAACACCCATGCCCGCCGCATTGACAAAGTGTCCCAACGTTCAATTCGGTCCCGCCAACAGGAGATAAGTTCATGTCGATCGGACTCATACTGATCATCATCCTCATCATTTTCTTGCTTGGCGGCTTCAGCGGCCGGTTCGGCGGCTACGGCTACGGCTATGGTCATGGCGGCATCGGCGTTATTGGTATCGTCCTGATCATCCTCCTCGTACTGGTGGTCCTGGGTCGGATTTGATCTGACTCGATTTACGCTGGTTGTGTGAAGCACCGCCGGGAATTGCAGTCGATCTGCAAGCGGACCCACTCACCAAAAACTCAGTGCCAAGGAGGAGGCGATGTATGCCAACATCCTGATAGCAACGGACGGGTCGGAACTTGCCGGAAAGGCTGTCCAGGACGGCATCGCCTTGGCGAAGCGGATTGGCGCCAAGGCCACCGTGCTTACAGTCTCGCCGCCTTTTCATATTTTTACGACGGACACGCAGATGATCGAGGACACGCCAGCTCAGTATAAAGTGCGCATGCAGAAGCATACCGAGATAATTCTTGCCGCCGCAGCCCGCGCGGCGCATGCGGCAGGCGTCGCATGCGAAACGGTCCATGTCGAGCATGAGCATCCCTATCGGGCGATAATCGATACCGCGGGGTCAAAAGGCTGCGACCTTATCGTCATGGCGTCGCACGGCCGCCACGGCATTTCCGCCATCATCCTTGGCAGCGAGACGGTCAAGGTACTCACCCATTCCAAAATTCCGGTACTGGTCCATCGATGAGCCTCGCGGCCACGCGTTATGTCACACGTTGAAAAAGCCGCCGCATGCAATGTCAGGCACCGGACAGTGATTTGATTTGCGTCAATGTCCTCGGCAAGTGCGTATGCGCACCTGCGGAGTGGGAGCCTGTGAAGGGTGACTGCGATGAAGGCCATGCAGCGGAACTTTACTCTAGTTACTGCAGTTGCAACTGCCGCTATGCTGTTGATGCCGGTAAGCGGCTTCGCCGCTAAAGGTGGCGGTGGAGGTGGTGGTCACAGCGGTGGAGGCGGTGGCGGTGGACATAGCGGCGGAGGCGGTGGCGGTGGACACGGCGGCGGAGGGGGCGGCGCTCGCGTCGGCGGAGGCGTTGGGTACCGTGGCGGAGGTGGTGGCCACGGAGGCGGAGGTGGTGGGTACCGTGGCGGGGGCGGCGCTCACGTGGGCGCTAGACCGGCGATATCCCGTTCGGCTGCAGGGCCGACTTCCCGCGGCAATGCCGTGCGCTCGACACCCGGCAGCACGTCCCTGAGGGCCGTCAAAACTACCGCTGTTCGCAACACGTTGAACTCCCGATCGGTCGCGGCGACACTGCGCAATTCGAGCGCATTACGTAACTCGCGCACCCGCGCCAACATCACGGCGACCGCGGCGACGGCGGCTTGGCATAACGGACGCGACGGCGAACACGGCTGGTGGCGACACGGTAACGGCGGATACGGATGGGTTGGCCCGCTGTATTGGCCATTCGCCTACTACGATATGTACGACTACGCTATGTGGGGCGGCGGCTACGACGATTCGTTCTGGGGCTACGGCTACGGCGACATCTATGCCGGCCTGTTCGCGCCTTACGATTACGACGAACTCACCGGCTATCTGCCGCAATATGCCAGTACGAACCCGGGCAGTCCCGCGCCGGCGTCGCCCGCGTCGGAAACGCCAAGTGCCGCAACCGACCAGCTCGCGCAAATGTGCGGCCAGGATAGCCATGACATCGCCGGCCTGCCGATCGATCAATTCCAGAAGACGATCCAGCCGACCGATGCACAGCGTGCCGCGCTCGACGATCTCGCCAACGCCTCGATTAAGGCAGCGCAGGGCATCAAGGCCGCCTGTCCGACCGACATCGCGCTGACCGCCCCGAGCCGCCTCGCTGCCATGCAACAGCGTATCGAGGCGATGATTGCCGCCGTAGCGGTCATGCAGTCTCCGCTGGAGAAATTCTACGATCTTCTCAGCGACGAGCAGAAGGCACGTCTGACCGCACTTGCCAACGATCAGCGTCAGAACAAGACCGCGGCGAAGCCCGCCGGTTCACTCGCCCAGAGTTGCGGTGCTGCGCAACCCGGCGTGATGGAATGGCCGACGGCCGACATCGACCGGACAGTGCAACCGACCGAGGCGCAACGCGCAAGTCTCGTCGCGCTTGAGGCTGCCAGCACCAAGGCCGCGGACATGCTTAAGGCCTCTTGCCCGACCGACAATCCGCTCACGCCGCCGGCGCGACTCGCTGCGATCGGCCAACGGCTCGACGCTATACTGCAAGCGGTCAAAACAGTGCGCTCGGCGCTCAACGACTTCTACGGAATGCTGACCGACGAGCAGAAGGCGAAGTTCGAGGCGATCGGTCCGCTGCGGACGAGCCAAGCGGAGGCGCTAGAGGTCGCTCCCACAGATGTCCGCCGGCGCGGTCCTCCTGACGTTGAGCAAATCATCCGGCGATTGATCCCAATCGGGTTCTGAGAACCATGGGGTTGCCAATTCGTCTGAAAACTCGGCGAACGTCTCACATCAACGATTGATTCGTAGTGGACCGAATTTCGTAAATACAGGGCAGCCAACGAACGCGCCGCAACGGCATCCTGCGCCAGCACCTGTATGCTGGCCGGCTGGTTTGGAACCGACAACATTTCGTCAAGAATCCCGATACCGTCAAGCGCATTACACGGCTCAACGCCAACAATGAACTGCACTTCGCCAATGTGCCGCAGCTGCGGATTATTGGCGGCGCGTACAGGAAATTATGGCAGGCAAGAGCCAGTGGCTATGCCGCGCCGGCAAAACGCAAGTCGCCGCACCTTTTCACCGGTCTGATGAAGTACGGACGCTGCGGGCGCTCCTATGTCTCCGCAGGCGGCAGCAAGTGGCCACGCTTCCTCTGCGCTGGCTGGCGCGACGCCGGCATTTGCGATAATCACCCGACGATCTCCGCCCGCATCGTTGAGCAATGCACGCTCGGCGCAATTGAGCGCGATTTGCTTGACGACCGCGTTATCGCCGAAGTCGTGCGCGAATATGCGGCCGAGCGGAGGCGATTGAAAGCCTCGCGCGTTCAAGCCGATCGCCGGCGGTCGCGGCACCTTGGCGAAGTCGAGCGCGCGGTAAAGAACCTCATCACGCTGGTGGAAGGCGGCGCTGACCCGCAAAGCGTATTGCTGCGGCTCAAAGAGCTTGAGACCGAGCGTGCGCGCCTGCAAAACGAAGGAAAAGGCGCGGATAGCGACGTAGTCGAGATTCACCCCGCGATCGCCGACCACTATCGGACGATCGTACGGGATCCACGCGCCGCGCTCGCCGAGAGGTCCCCCGAGCAAAAGCGCGAAGTCGTCGCGTCAGTACGCAGTTTGGTCGAGAAGATCGTGATCTATCAGAACAACGATTTGCATGGCCGCGATATTGAACTCGTGGGCCAACTTGCCGCACTGCTTGGTAAGGATGAACTTCGCACTAGTATGAGGAAGGTGGTAGCGGAGGAGGGACTCGAACCCCCGACACACGGATTATGGTTGGATCGATTTAAAGATATAGTATATATATATCAATGTTTTATATATGACGTTTTGGATCGTGTTACAAACTGTGTAACGACTTTGAGTTGGTCCCATCGGTGATGAGTTCTGTCGTAGTCGCTGCTATTTTCGCACCGCCGTTGGACGTTGCGTCGGCAGCCCCGCTCTTCTCGAGTTGGTTTTTCTGATCCTCATCTCGCGGGTCCGCAGTTCGTTTCATCATACTCGAGGACGAAACGATAAAACTCGCCGTCATGGCGAGATTGCGCTGCGCATGATACGACACCACGACTGTCTTTGCCTCATCGAGCGTGGCTCTGCGCCAACGGATTTCGCGATGTTCCACCCCACCCATGCTGTTCACAATCCGAGTTTCCTCCACGTGCAGAATGTAGTCGCCCTTTGCTAGAGGGTCTACGAAATCAATTCGCCCCGTTGCCGTCCAACCGTCCCGAGTTGCAGCGTTAGACTTCGTTCTTTCGTTAGGCTTCCGTTTATAAAAGCTGTAGCCCGCGAAGACTCCAACAAAGATCACAAAAATAACTGCCGCACAGATCCAAATCCATTGATCAGGAACCGTCTCCCACTGCATCGTATTCCCCTGTGCGTCAGTCGTCGCTAATGCGGAACTATTACGCAATTGCCGCATAGGAAAACAAGTCTTAAAACCGACTCGAAAGCCCATAGGGGGGCCGAGATTAGAACCAATGCGGCAAGCTAAGTGACTATATTTTCGAGCAAAAGCGAAAGTTATCCACCGCCTATACAAGGTTACTGACCTCTTTCACATGCGCTTTATCCTTAGCCTCTAGGGGAGGGCGCAGAGTGGAGGACGTCGAAAATGGAAGAACTTCAAAAGGTCAAAGTGGACCGCGTAGTTGGCAAACCGCTTCGTCCCTGTACGAATTGCGGTGATGTGATGATAGCCGCCAAATCATCGAAATACGTGAGCGAGCGATGCGTTCGCAATTCTTGGTCCTGCGACGTTTGCGGATTTGAAGTTGAAACCACCGCCACTTTTACTTCGAAGCGGACATCAATTAAAACGATCAGCCATCGAGCGCTGCTTAGATTGGCGAAGCGCGCGAACTCAAACTACAGCGCAACCTAAACCGCGTCAGTGCAAAGCAACTCTTAGCTCGCCGCCCGCTTGAGTCGCTCGGACTTTGACGTCGTGGTGCGGAAACTGATCTTTGAGTTGCAAGCCCTCTCTTAACGCATCCACAAAACGTCGATGGTGAGATCTTACTCGTCCATCAATTCGGATGACATAGTGCTCATCAGGCAGGCTATGACCCGCGATGACGTTTTTCATGAGTTACCCCATCAATCGCCACCGCAACCTTGAACGACGACCGAATGCGCGGCAGCGTTCCCGACGTCGTAAAGTCTATGCTGATTTGCGTCCAAAATTCGTTTAATTCCCTGCAATCATATGAAATTTGAGGTCCTGTTGCAGAAATGCCGCGGTTATGACAGCACTGCTTACTTTTTCTCGGGCGGCAAAATCTCCTGAACGCATACTTTTTCGATAAGGTGATCGCGTTTCAAATCAATCAGATGCGCCCTCTTTTCGTCGTTAGTCAGATGCGCGCCGATTCCATTCGTCATCACCATAACGAGACTGCGATCATTCATGTCCAACCAATAGCTCCGACGAACGAGCTTGTTCGAGGCGTCCCGTGCGAAAGGGCTGTCGGGTTCGGCGCCAAGGTCGGGTTCGTAAAAGCGGGACATGAGGCAACCACACAAACAACGCACTAATCAGGCGAACTCTTGAACGGTAGCTTGACCCCACCTGCCGCTTCTTTGGCATACGTCTCGCCGAAACTTGCTGCTTGCTTCCCAAGTGCATTCAGCTGCGAATGCATAAATGCTGTCTGAATTCGAAACGCTTCTTCAAAATTCTTTGCCTGACTTAACCTTTTGACAAGCTCGTGCACAGCAGCGATGTTTTGAACACTCTGAACTTTTAACTTTTCACCAAAATCCGTCACGCCCGAGGGAAAGGACGCGACGGACTTCTCGAGAAAATCGAAATATGTGTCGATAGCCTGATGAGCTTGCGCCACAGCATCTTTGCCAAACGCTTCCATTTGATCAGCAGGTTTTCGGTCTTTTGCCATGGTGTTACGCTCCAACCTGACGTGACGGGCACCGTATCGCAAATGCCGATCTAAGTCATTCCAATTCGCGAAGCGACGCACCCAAGCATGCACGCCGTAAAACCTATTGAGACTGAGCGCACCCCGTTTCGAATACACGGAAGCCGTCGGAAAACCCCGAGATATTGACAACGACATGGGTTGATATTTGAGGAGCCGCGTCAACGTCGTTCGGAAAAAAGAAGTGTACAGACTTCACGCTGTCGGCTTCCTTTGCCTTTAGGTACGAAGCAAGCTCATCGACATCATCCTTCGCATCCAAAAAGATATAGTCGGTTCGGTTTTTCCAATGTTGCAAAAGATCAGAGGGGTCATATTGGTCATTGTTTTTCTGAATCAAAACAGGTATCACATTTTGCCGATTTTCAAACGCCCCATCAAAAGGTATAAGTATCACCCCAATTGACTTATCCTTTTGATCACAAATGAACCCGAGTTCCGATGTTACGATCTTCTTGCCGAGTGGCACCGATTGTTTAAATGACAGGGTCAGCACAGAGCTTCGCGGTTCCTCGAGCAGCCAATCGCCATAACGATCTGCTGCTGTCGCAGCGAGCACACTGAAATACAAAGCCGCTGCTGTGCACAGAAGGAAACGGCACATGTTTATTGCTGAGTCCTTTAAGCGCAAAAAGCCCAAATCTCCAATAAACGTCCGACTGCGTCGAACTACTGCGACCTCAAGCAACCTCAAACCAACTCAACGGCGTTTCGCATCGTCGTATCGGATACCTCACAATATAGCGCCGTTGTGCCGATATTTCGATGCCCCATTAACTTCTGAATTGTCCTCATGCCTACCCCCTTTTCATTGAGGCGTATCGCGAAAATCCGTCTTCCCGAATGTGAAGATGTTCGAATGCCCGCGGTCTCGTAGATTTCTTTGAACAACATTGAGAGTGTGGCGTTGCTAAAACGGCGACCATCGCGCTGCGATGCGATCAGCGGCGCGGCATGATCGCGCTTGGGCTGAGTTTTGAGGAATGAACCGATCTCCTTGCGAACCCGCTCCGACAAGATGACGGTTCGTCCTTTCGACCCCTTAGTCTGATGGGCATCAAGTTTGATTTCGCGCCGAATATCGCCACTCTGTGTCCAAACGTCCGCAACAGTCAGGGTGGCGATTTCTCGGACCCTCAATCCTGCATAAATCGAGGCGCGGATTCAACTTCCCAGCGCATAGAAATTTAGGAGTAAGCGAGGGAGTGGAAAACCTCTTGGGGTGAACGGAAGCCGAGGGATTTTCTAGGCCTGGCGTTGAGCAAACGTTCGACCTTGGCGACCTCGGCGCTTGAGATAGTAGAAAAGTCTGTTCCCTTTGGGAAGAAGTCGCGGATGAGGCCGTTGGTGTGATACGGCGTGGCGAAGAAGATTTTGGCTTTCAGGGCATGGGCGATGTCCTGATGCGCGATGCCCTGTTCGCTTAGCCAGCCGCTGATCTGCTCCGGCGACCAGCGCATCTGGCGCAACTTCGCCTCGATCTCACGCCGGATCGGCGCCGTGAGCTTGCGGGGCTTACTTCGTATCGCCTGTCGTGCATGAGCCGTCGCTTCCGCTTGTTTGAACCGATAGCCGCGCTGACCTCGATTGCGGCGCATCTCCCGGCTCACCGCGCTTTGACTGACACCCAAAATGCTCGCGATGCTTTCCTGGCTGGCCCCGCGCTTGCTCAGCGCATAAATCTGGCAGCGATCCTCATACCTTATTCGCCGGTACTTGCTCATCGGCAACCTCTCGCAATCTCAAGAGGTTACCCCTTCGTCGCCTTACTCAATTATGCGCTGGCTACTTGAATCCGCGAGAGTATAAAGCAAAGTCGGTTGCGCTCGACGTGCCGAGTGGTTTCAATGATCCGAAACACACGTCGAATTTCGACATCGGTCAGCACGCTCGCTTGTGCCATGGGAGCCTCCATTTGCTGAATAAATGATCGCAATCGTCACATATATTCAGCACTTGAAGGAACAAGGCAAAACGGATTGAAAATGATTTGGAGTCAGATCAAAGGGTTACAGTGTTTACATGAAGAATTGTGTATTTGTTCAAAAAATGAACTTTGAACGCGAGGCTGAACTCTCAGCCGAACAGAGATCGTCCAAGCTTGGCGCCGATGCGTTTGAAATTCGTCAACCCACTCGATCGCGCCGCGAACTACGCGATCTCCGTTTAATCCATCTTGCGATTTCGATTACGAACCATTCGATCAACCAAGCCAAGATGATTAAGCCGAACACTTTAGCAAGGAATATGGGCAAACGTCTGACGCTCGCATCGTACGAATCGTGTAAGTCTGCACCCGCCTGACCTTTGCATCTCTCATGGTCTGCCTGAATTGCAGCTTCCCTTTGGTCTCTATCCTCTTTCTTTCCAATATGCTGCAATGACTCATTCTCGATTTGCAAAGTCGCATTGCACATACTCAACCGCCAACGATAAAACTGCTCGCGGTGCTGCGCCTCAAAGACCCACGCATATACCCCAAGACCAACGAAAACGAGCACCGACAAAACGATGCCGATCCGCTGCCAAGCGTTGAGCCTTATTCGCATGACTGTCTCGATTTGCCCTGAAGAGATTGTATTCTAACCATCGTGTGCCGCGCTACAACCACCATAAGTTGGAGCAAGCAAACTCCACGGCGAAAACTCACTCGCCGCTGCCCGCGCCGATTACGATGCAATACTACCCGTTTCGCGCTTTGAAAACCGCTGATAACTCGTATTACGAAGCTACCCTATCACCGATGGTATGTGCGATTGCGCATTGCCCCCAACACAGCGGCTCTCAAGAAGGAACTGAAATCCGTTTTACGCCGTTTACACTCTTGTCGGATCATCTCTTCTAGATGCTCGCTGACTGGAAAAAAACGAACAGCGCTTTGTTTCCACCTGTTCGACCTATCCAATGTTTCTGTCATACCACGTTCCTTTGTCGCCGCCGCACTTACTCCAACGCCACTGCTAGGGCGATGATCGAATACCCATCGCGAGATAGCCTCCGAACTGACCGGACACGGTCTCCCACTTAGCAAGTGTGAGGCATACAACCGTGTCCATGACCAACACCACGAATCCCATTGAGATCGTTACATCGGTTCAGCGGCGCCGGCGTTGGAGCGCATCCGAGAAGGTTCGAATGGTCGCGGAGAGACCTTCGAGCCAGGGATGACGGTGAGCCTAGTAGCTCGCCGGCATGGTGTCGCCGCAAACCAGCTCTTCACCGGGCGTCGCTTGGTGGCGCAAGGCAGCCTGACCGCGGCGGGCAGTGGCGAAGAGGTTGTGCCGGCGTCGGATTACCGGGCCTTGCAGAACCAGATTCGCGAGCTGCATCGGCTGCTCGGCAAGAAGACACTGGAAGCCGAGATACTCAAGGAGGCGCTCGAGCACGCCACGGGTTCAAAAAAACAGCTGCGGCTGCCGCCGTTGCCGCCGAAGGACGGTTCGCGATGAAGACGGTGGCAGAAGTCGCGAATTTCGTCATCGCTCTTGCCGTCGAGATTATTCGCGGCAGCAAATCCGCGAAGATCGGGCACCGTTTCAATGTCCCATATGAGGACGTGTAGCGTGTCATGTGCTTCGGTATCGAGAGCAAAATAAGGCTTCTTTATAATCAGCGAGAGTGTTAAAGGGAACTAGGAAGTGATTCGCTCTTGATCAAGACCAAAGCGAGTCCTTCCATATTCCAAACGCCATAAGTCCGTTACCACTTCGCATCACAGCGAAGGGGAAAGAGGGGGATTTCCATGACGACGATACTGTCGAATCGTCGTTCCAAATTTGGGATGACGTGCGTCCAATGCAGTAACGAGCTGATTGCCCCCGAATGGTCCGAGTATCGGAATGAGCGGCAAGTCCATCACGTTTGGCACTGCACGAAATGCAGCGCATGTTTCGGGTCTCTGGTGGTGTTTCCTGCCGAAACCAAGTCAATGAGAGATATCAAGACAGGAAAAGTTATCTTCCCGTCGCTGTTCCCGCCGCTGTTGGTCGCATAGGGCAGTCGAAGGGAAGCAGGCAAAGCCACTCCCCTGTCACAGTTAAGGCATTGAAATGGTTGCCGCGACCTTTATCCAGTCGAATGCTAGTTTTTGCCCCGAACTTTGTTCGTTCGAGAATCGCCTATTGAGAGACTCCAATCATCTGGATTGTTGCCAGCATCCAGATCAATTTCCCCGTCTCTAATTGCTTGGTCGCGGGACTGTTTCCACTCGGCGTGTTGTGCTGCGGTCGCCTCTCGCACCTGAATGGCGGACTTCCCGTCCCATAACGGTTTTCCGTCCGTACCAACGAGCACCTTCAGATCAGATCGCATGCTGCCGTCGATCATCGCGTGCGCCTGATCGTCGTCCACGGCACGAAATGTCAATACTGCTTTCCCACCAATAATGGCGACGTACGTGTTCATCGTGAACTCCGTTTCAGAATGGAAGCGGTGGGGCGGGCTTGAGGGACCCGCGACGCACTGCATTTGGGTCTGAGTATAGCATCGTTGCCGCCAAGACCATTTGCCGCAGCAAACCCACGTGGATCAGGCACCATTTCGATATCCCATACGAGAACGTCGGGCATGTCATCCGCTTCGCGCGTATTGCAGCATGGTAGAGATTCTTTATGCGGCTCGCGAATCGACGGAGAAAGGTTCCGCTTTCTCGAGTCACATTTAAGTGAGTCGCCGCGGATCTCAGTGCCATAGTTCTGTTACCTCATCGCGCTATGTCGAGGCGATAGCAAGGGAGTCGCCATGCAGACACTAGCATCTAAACGTCGTTCAGGCTTCGGCACAAACTGTTTTCAATGCGACAATGAGCTGATTGCCCCCGAAAGGTCCGAGTATCGGGATGAGGGGCAAATACGTCATCTTTGGCACTGTTCTAAATGCGACTGCTATTTCGTGGTCATTTCGCCCGCGGACACCAAGTCGATAAAAGATATTATGACAAGGATAGAGGCTGTGGTGGCGGAGCGACACCGTGCCGCCGCTGCTTGTCGCGAAAGCAGTTCGGGGGGAGCAGCACCGCACCACCCCCCCTATCATGTCACGCCGCTCGTTTCCCTTTTGACTTCGATGACTTCGTCTGCGCGCTTGCCTCCGCGAATTGCTGATCGAGTTCGCCATTGCGGACCGCGGTGATCAAGGTGTCAATCACCGATGGCAGTTTGTCGAGCGATGACACCGCAATCGCGGGCTTGCCTTTCTCGAATTCAATTGCCTTCAACCCGCTCCGAACGAACAGCGCGTAGCTGCCGTTCGGATGCTGTCGCCACCACAACGGCACGCGTTGCTGCTGTTCCACCATGACCCTTTGTTCGGGTATAGTTTGGGTCTTTCAAATTCGACTTTTGCTCCTCGAGACGAGCAATAACCTTGGCGCGTCGATCAAGGATCGGGTTTGCGCCCTGCGTTGGCAACGCTTTTAGCGCCGCACACGCTCATTCTTCCACGTTGATTGATGTTCGGGTCCCCCCCTCTCGTTAAAATGCATCAGCGCCAAGTTCTGCGGTTTTTTAGGACCCGCCGCTTTGTTCACAGAGCCTGACGGCACCCACTCGATGCAGTGCCACTTGGGGCTGCAAGCTCATTTTACGCGGATTCTTCCAGAGTACCTCCGCATTAACGGCATAACAACGTCAGCGGAAATGCTAACATCGGATGCCCCGCTATCAATGATAAAATCCGAAGTAATGGCGTTGTTTATGAGGACGGGAACAACGTATATGCCACCCTCTAACTGCATCGGACTGATACTGACAAAACACCAAACAGAGCCACTTATGGTTCACCGCACTGCTTATAGTTTGACTCTTCGCAGCGTTTCGCCATTTTCTGCGCTTGCGTAACCTCCGCTGCAGTCATTTTAGAGGGAACATCCGCAAGATTTATTTTTGCAACACTAAGCCACATGTACGAGAGAACATTGTCATTCGGGACGCCTCTGCCGATCGCGTACATCACTCCGACATTGTACTGCGCAGTGACGTTTCCTTGTTCAGCTGCGAGCCGAAACCACTTGAACGCCTCATTGTCATCCTTTGGAACACCCTGACCGTGCTCGTACATCCATCCGATGTTGTATTGTGCGTCGGCGTTTCCTTGTTCAGCCGCGAGCCGATACATTTTAATCGCGTCGGCATAGTCCTTCGGCGCACCCCATCCGCGTTGATACATCACACCTAGACTGTACTGCGCGTTGGCGTTTCCTTGTTCAGCTGCGAGCCGAAACCACTTAAACGCCTCTTTACCATCCGTCGGAACACCCTGTCCGTTGGCATACATCGCTCCGAGATTGTACTGCGCGTCGGCGTCTCCTTGTGCAACCGCGAGCCGATACCACTTTATTGCTTCGTCATAATCCTTCGGGACGCCTTTGCCGTTTTCGTACATCACGCCGAGATTGTATTGCGCGTGGGCGTCTCCTTGTGCAGCCGCGAGCCGATACCATTTGACTGCTTCGTCATAGTCCCGCGGGACGCCTCTGCCGTTTTCGTACATCACGCCGAGAAACGACTGCGCGTAGGGGTCTCCTTGTGCAGCAAGCGGCTTGAGCAACTTCAGCGAAGTGGCGTAGTCGCCTCGGTCATAAGCTGTGTTCGCGTCCTCGCGAGGATCCGCAAAAGCAACAGCATGGCTCACGACGAGCGTGAGCATCGCAATGATCAGTCCACGAACAAATTGGGTATGCATTCGCTGACTGTAATTAACAGCGCCGCGTTTATGATCGAATTGTAGGTTACTACATATCGTCAGCGTAGACGATCAGTTTTGTTCGGTGCGGGAAACGCTATCTCCCAAAAGCCACGGTCACAACTTTAACAATTGGGGTATCGGAGCAGGTTGCCGCCGCCGCTCGATCACATCCTTTAGGAGCAGCTTTAAGTTTCTCACCCGCGCTCCGGTTTATGCCCTCACGCGCCCTGCGAGTTTGTCAGCACGCAGTCTCGGAATCAGATGACTGTAATGGTGCTCGATCATTGCGATTGAGGTGCCCATTTGCCGTGCGAGCAGATGGAGATCGGTGCCGCCATAAACGATTTGAAACGTCGCATACATGTGCCGCAAACCATACAAGGTGCGGTTCTGCTCGGTGCGGGGGTCTTTGAGCAATCCGCTATCACGCATGAATGCCCGAAATGTCTGATTGAGGTTCTCCGTCACCGTACCATCAGGCAACGCACAGTCCAAAAGATTCAAGGATGTCGCAAAACTCGCCGTTGATCGCATGGAAAAGGCGATGGCGGCAGCCGAGGGGCGGCGCGTCTATCGCGACTACGCGCGATAGCGAGCATCCGTATAAACTTTCGCGTGCGACTTCCTTCGCGTATTTGAGATTCTTTTCTTTCGTGGTGACGCGAATCCATCGACTGCCATTCTTGAAACGCGCCTGCCATTTCGCGCTTCCGTCGCGACGCGACAACACGATTGCGCCGTCGAGTAATGTAACGGAGCGTGGCGATAGTTTCGGCATCCGTGCTTTTTACCAACGAACGGGTGTCGCGCGACGATACAAACAAAGGTTGCGTTAACGCGTTTTGCGACGACACGCCGCGGGAGGGTACTTGTATAAGTTATTTATTTCATTGACGAAATTGGTAGCGGAGGAGGGACTCGAACCCCCGACACACGGATTATGATTTCGTTGCTCTAACCAGCTGAGCTACTCCGCCATCGCTATTGGATCTGAAGCGATTGGGGCGAGATTTAGGGTAGTTCACGTGTATTTCCAAGAGGCAAATCCGCAGTGCTCGCACCCCCAAAGACCCCCCGCATTGCAGGCTTGGTTTTAAGCTCCTGCGCGTGAAACTACCGCACAGAATCCCTTGCCGCGACAAAGCGCTCGTTCGGCAATCGTCTCAGCCGCGCAAAGCGGATCAGCGAGAAATGCCCGAGCGGCGGCATGGCGCGGCGCTCGATGACACGCACGCCGCCATGCCGTGCGGCCCATTGCGCCAGCCGCTCCCAGCGGAATTCGGGCCGCCAGCCAAGCCGGCGCGCTATCGGCGCGAACCATTGCTCAAGGGTCTCGCGCAAGCCCGCTTCGGCGCCGAGATGGTTCACCAAAATGATTTCTCCGCCCGGTTTGAGCACGCGCACGAATTCGTCGAGCGTCGCCTCGGGGTCCGGCACGGCAGTGATGACGTATTGCGCGACGACGACATCGAAGACGCCATCCTGGAAACCAAGATTCTGCGCATCCATTACCGCCAGGCCGTCGACATTGGTCAAGCGATGCTCCGCCGCGCGCGCCTTCGCCTTGCGCAGCATCGGCGCAGAAAGGTCAATGCCGGTGAGGCGGTTGGTCCACGAATAATCGGGAAGCGAGAGGCCGGTGCCGACTCCGACTTCGAGGATGCGGCCGCCGATGCGCTCCGCTGCGGCGATCGAGGCCTTGCGGCCACGCTCGAACACCGCGCCAAACACCAGATCGTAGATCGGTGCCCAACGGGCATAGGCCCTGGTGACCGCGTCCTTGTCGAGTTCCCTCGCCATCGCGCCCTGCCGTCGCGGCTGCGCACCGCGCTTTTTAATGCGCCGCGGTCAGATTGGCGGGAAGCGCACGCTTTGCCGTCGGCATCGTGCTGGTGATGATGCCGCCCCCGAGTACGCGCGCCTGTCCCTCGGCCGCGTCGTAGAAAGCGCAGGCCTGCCCGGGCGACACGCCGTCCTCGCCGCCAATCAACTCGACGTCAAGGCCGCCGACACCGCACCGCAGCCAGGCAGCCTGCGGCGGCCGTGTCGAACGGACCTTCACGTAAATCTCGGGGTTGTTCTCCAGCGCTTCTCCGACCGTACCGGCACCGAGCCAATTCACCTCGCGCAAACGAATGCGGCTGGTGCGCAACGCCTCGCGCGGGCCGACGACCACACGCCGTGAATGAGCGTCGAGACGAACGACGTAAAGCGGCGCGCCGGTGGCAATGCCGAGCCCGCGCCGCTGGCCGATGGTGAAATGGATGATGCCGTCGTGGCCGCCGAGCACATGCCCGTCGAGGTCGACGATTTCGCCCGGGGCGGCAGCTCCGGGCCGCAGGCGCTCGATCACATCGGCATAGTGTCCGCTCGGCACGAAGCAGATGTCCTGGCTGTCCTGCTTGTCGGCAACGGTCAGGCCGAAACGCCGCGCAAGCTCACGCGTTTCCGCCTTGGTCTGATCACCGAGCGGGAAACGCAGCAGGTCCAGCTGCGCCGGTGTTGTCGCAGACAGGAAATAGCTCTGGTCGCGTTCGGCTTCGCGCGCGCGATAAAGCGCGCGGCCGGCACCCGGCAAGGCCCGCGAGGCGACATAATGGCCCGTAGCCAAGACCTTCGCACCGAGCTCACGGGCCGTCTTCAGAAGGTCGCGGAACTTGATCGACTGGTTGCATTCGAGGCACGGCACCGGGGTCTCGCCGGCAACGTAGCTTTCGGCGAAGCGGTCGATCACCGCCTCCTTGAAGCGGCTCTCATAGTCGAGCACATAGTGCGGAATGCCGATGCGTTCGGCGACCATACGGGCATCATGAATATCGCGACCGGCGCAGCACGCGCCCTTACGGTGAGTTGCCGCGCCATGGTCGTAGAGCTGGAGCGTGATGCCGACCACATCGTAGCCGGCTTCCGCCAACAGCGCCGCCGTGACCGACGAATCGACGCCGCCTGACATGGCAACGACGACGCGCGTATCGGACGGCTTTCCCTCGATATCGAAACCATTCAACATGGCCTTACTATAAGCGTGGACCGCCTGCTCCGCCACGTTCGCGGCTTGCTGAAGAGGCTCGTCCACTCCCGCTAGGCGGCAAAAGTTGCCGGACAGGCGCAGAGACTGCCGCGCCCTGCCACGGGATCGATTACGTAATCTGTTGAAAATACAGCGATTTTTATCGCTCCGCGCTGGTCCGTCGGTTGCAAGCCAGATGTGCATCTCTCGTTTTTCAAGGACCCTGCAGTGTCGAGTATAGCGTCAGAAATCGGTGCACTCCGGCCCCCCAGTCTTGCCAATGGCCGCAACCGTCGGCATTGGCGCAAGAAACCGGTACGCAGTCGTTCGCGGCCTTGCTTGATGCCAATACCGCCGCGCCGGACCGGCAGCTCAACCAGCGCTGCTACCGCAAGGCCCTGCCGGCCTATGGTCAAGCGCGCCTTCCACTTCCTCCCAATCGGTGGCCAATGCCGATCGGAACTGCCGTTCCACCAACGCGAACTCGACGGCAACAGACGGAGGCACAGCCACGCCTCAAGCCGCGAGCGACGGCAACGATGCCGTAATCGACGCCCGCAGTAGTAATGGTTCCGGCAGCAATAATAGTGACGCGACTACGGCAAACAGAAGCAATGCCACCCCGGCCGCGACCCCATCCGAAGCCGCGGGCGCGAAGACCGCGAGCGGGAGTGCGAATACGCCGCGCGATCAGTGCGTTCTACCAAGATGCCTTGTGGCGGGAATAAGAGCCTGAAGCAATTTGCCTATGAATTGGTCGACCCGCGGCGCCACGGCTGTGGCGGGTAGCAAGACAGCGAGCACATCGAGTGGCGAGACGACGAGCAGCGCGCCCGCACGCACGCCGAATGACCAGATAGCGACAAGCGACGCTTTCGTTGTGGCCGCGAGTCATCCCGACCCTGCAAAATGCTAATTCCGGCACCTGCCGCGCCGGTGAAAGGCGCGTCCCGCGCCGGCAAGGATAATAGCGACGATGACGGCGCCGCGGCAGCAAGCGCCGGCGCAGGCGCCGCAGTCAATCCAGTGCAACCGGTCGGGGCACCGCTCGTCCTCAACATGCCGGATATTACATCGACACCGTCCGACGCAGTCACCGCAAGCGCAACATCCAAGACTGGACGTAACGGCGACCGACAAGGCCGACGCGCAGGCTGAAAGCGCCGACACGAGCGCGCGTAGTCTTGCAGACAGCACCGCCAAAACGAAAACCGCGAGTAGCGAAAGTTCCGCACAGCAAACCCAAACCTACGCAACCGCACCCACACAAGCAGAAGCGCTCGCCTCAACAAATACCGATCACCCAGACGCACGGTCGGCAAACGCTTCCACTGTTGCCTCGACTGGAATTGCCGCCGGGTCATCGAACGCGTCGGGCGGCATCCACGAGGGAGAGACGACGGCGCTAATCTGCCTAATTACGGCTTTGTAAACGCGTCGGCGGCCTTCAACTGCGCTGATTCGAAATTGTCTGACACGGCCTCTCCCGCAAGTGCCGTGCCCATCGCCGGCCTCGCGGTGGCATTTGCGGCCCGCGCGCAAAACGATTCCAACCAATTCGATATCCGGCTCGATCCGCCCGAACTCGGTCGCATCGACGCACGCCTTGACGTCGACCGGGACGGCCAGGTGACGACGCATATGACCCCCGACCGCGCCGACACGCTCGAACTGCTGCAAAGTCAACAGCCGCAACTCCAACAGGCGCTCGAGCAAGCCGGCTTGAGAACCGCCGACGACGGCCTGCAGTTCTCGCTGCGCGACCAATCGTTTACCGGCCAGAACAACGGTTCCGGCTGGCTGACAAATGGCACGGTGCAGCTTGTCATTCCCGACGCGGATTTTGCGCCCGTCACAACCACGAAGATTTACACGCGTCCGGGAACTCGGCGGCGGCGTCGATATCCGCGTCTAAGCGGCAATACGAAGGATTAAATCGATCATGAGCAGTCTCACAACCGCACTCTCCCAGGCCAATGCAGCGGCTTCAACGCTCGACGGCACATTGTCGACTGGCTCTACCGGGTCGAGTTCTTCGGGCGCTCCCACCGGCAATTTCGACACCCTCCTTCAATTGCTGACCACCCTGTTGCAGAATCAGGATCCGCTCGACCCGCTCGATACCAATCAGTTCATCGATACGCCACCGCGCATCTCACACACGGATTCCCGACGGGAGGCCCAAACGGGGCTTGCCCCGGCAAAAGGCACCAATCGATCTTTGCGCTTAGGCAAATTTTAAGCCGCCATGCGTAAGGTCCAACCCTGTTGTGTTGAGTTTGTGAGAGTCCTCGCTATGACTGAACCCTATCGCCCGAGGGTCAAATATGTCATCGGGCCGGACGGTTCGCCCCTGACAATCGCCGATTTGCCGGCGCCAGGCACGAAGCGTTGGGTGATTCGCCGCAAGGCCGAAGTTGTCGCTGCGGTTCGCGGCGGACTGCTTTCGCTCGAAGAGGCGTGCAGCCGTTACACGCTGACGGTCGAGGAATTCCTCTCCTGGCAATACTCGATCGATCAGCACGGCCTTGCCGGCCTGCGCACGACGCGTATTCAGCAATACCGCCAGTAACGCGCTCTTAATCCGCTTTACCAATCCGTTGAACGCCGGCCGAAGGCCGGCGTTCTCGTTTGCGGCACGCGAATGTTGGGATGCCTTCGTCATTTTGTGTACGAATGCCAACCATGTGCATGCGCAGTGATTTTGTGCGCGGTCGATCCTCCTCATTAACCCGGCGCTAACTATAAACTGGGCAAATCCCGCGAAGAAGGAATAAGAACATGCGGCTCCTGATCGTTGGTACGCTCAGCGGCCAACTCACCATCGCGACCAAGCTGGCGATGGACAAGGGCGCGACGGTCACGCACGCGGCGGATATCGCCCAGGCGCTTGCCGCCCTGCGCTCCGGGCGCGGCGCGGACCTGCTTATGGTCGACGTCGCCGTCGCCATCAGGGAATTGGTGACTGCACTCGAAGCCGAGCACATCCACGCCCCGATCGTCGCCTGCGGCACGGCCACCGACGCCCGCGCGGCGGTCGCCGCGATCCATTCCGGCGCCAAGGAATACATCCCGCTGCCGCCCGACGCGCAATTGATCGCCGCCGCCCTTGCCGCCGTCGCCGACGATACGCGGGAGTTGATCTACCGCGACGACGCCATGGCGCGCGTCGTGAAACTGGCGTTGCAGGTCGCGCCGAGCGACGCCTCGATCCTGATCACCGGCGAATTGGGGACCGGCAAGGAGGTGCTGGCGCGTTACGTACACAGCCGGTCGAGCCGCGCCAAAGCGCCGTTCAGCTGTGTCAATTGCGCTGCGATCCCCAAATCCTCGCTGGAGTCCGAGTTGTTCGGCCACGAAAAGGGCGCCTTCCCCGGCGCGGTCGCGCGCCGCATCGGAAAATTCGAGGAAGCCAACGGCGGCACCCTGTTGCTCGACGAAATTTCCGAGATGGACGTGCCGCTGCAGTCCAAGTTGCTGCGCGCGATCCAGGAGCGCGTGATCGACCGTGCGGGCGGCACCCGCCCGGTGCCAATCGACATCCGGATTATCGCGACATCGAATCGCAATCTGGCCGAAGCGGTGCGGGAAAATTCTTTCCGCGAGGATCTGTTGTTTCGCCTCAACGTCGTGAACCTGAAGATCCCGCCGCTGCGCCAACGCCCGGCCGACGTGATCGAGCTTGCGCAATATTTCATTGGCAAATACGCAGCGGCAAACGGCGTTGCGGCGCGGCCCCTGTCGCAGGAAGCGCGGCATACGCTGACCGTCAATCAATGGCGCGGCAACGTGCGCGAGCTGGAGAACACCATGCATCGCGCCGTGCTGTTGGCCGTCGGCGCCGAAATCGGCCCTGAAGCCATCCTCGCCCCTGACGGGGCCCGGCTCGAACAGCAGCGCCACACGCCTTCCGCGGCCCACGGCGCGCTCGTCGCCGAACAAGCATCGCGGGCACTCGTCGGCCGCACTGTCGCCGAGGTCGAACGCGACCTCATCCTGGAGACGCTCAAGCACTGTCTGGGCAACCGCACCCGCGCGGCCAACGTGCTCGGCATTTCCATCCGCACGCTGCGCAACAAGCTCAACGAATACGCCGCCGACGGCGTGCCGGTGACACCGCCCGGCAGCGGCGAGCCGCGCGCGGCGGCCTAGCGCGAGATTGGGCTACCTCGCCGGCTGCAGCCCCTCGAGCATGACGATCTCGACTTCGCCGGCGCCTGCACGGCGGAATACGGCGGCCTTCTGATATTCGTCGGAGGAGAAGCAGGCGACGCCCTGCTCGAAGGTCGGAAATTCGATCACCACAAAGCGCTGGAACTTTTCGGGACCTTCCATGATCTGGAAACGCCCGCCGCGCGCCAAAGGCCTGCCGCCGTATTTGGCGAGAATCGGCGGCACCTGATCTGCATATTTCTTATATGCGAGCGGATCGTTGACCTTCGAGCGCGCGACCCAATAGGCAGGCATTATCAGTCCTCCACTTTGCAAAGCGCGCATGCCCCACGACACGCACACGAGCGAAGCGGAGCCGTCGTTCGCACTGCTATGCGCGGGAATGACGAGAGTTCGTAAAGGCCACCGACCTTATCACTCCGCTGCGCGGCGCGCGGCGACGATCTGGTCGGCGGTTCGTCCGGTGAGTTCCGCCATATGGTCGAATTTAAAGGTGAAGGTGCCGGCCCCGGCAGTCGCGGAGCGGACCTCGACGATGAGGTCGCCGATCTCGGCCGCCGGCATCTTGGCACGCACCACGTCCCAGCCCTCCCAGCCGTCGCGGGTATCGAAACCGAGAATCTGGCCGCGCCGACCGGACATCAGCGCGTTGATCTTCGCCGTCGCCTCGCTGGGGCAGACGATCTCGACCAGATGGATCGGCTCGAGCAGCACCGGCTGGCATTGCGGCAAGCCTTCGGCAATGCCGATGCGACCGGCAATGCGGAACGCCATGTCGGACGAATTGACCGTGTGATAGGAGCCGTCGATCAGCGCCACCGCGAGATCGACCACGGGGAAGCCGAGCGGGCCGTGCTTAAGTCCGTCGATGACTCCTTCCTCGACGGAAGGGATATAGTTGCGCGGCACCACGCCGCCGGTGATTTTTTCTTCGAACGAGAATCCGGCGCCCCGGGGGAGCGGCTTGATGTCGAGCACGACATCTCCGTACTGGCCGTGGCCGCCGGATTGCTTCTTGTGACGGCCGCGTTGCACGACGCCCTTGCGGATGGTCTCGCGGTAACCGACGCTGGGCGCGCGGCGCTCGATTGCGACGCCGTAGCGGTCACCGAGGCGCTCGGTGGTGACGCGCAGATGCATCTCGCCCTGCCCCCACAGCACCACTTCGTGCGTCTCGGGATTGTGCACGACGGTGATCGAGGGATCCTCTTCGGCGAGCTTATGCAGCGCCTGGCCGAGTTTCACGTCGTCCTTGCGCTCCTTCGCCGAGATCGCAATTGCTAGCACCGGCGGATAGGGCACTATCTCGGCCACGGCAGGATGAGCCTGCTTACCGGCCGTGAGCGTGTCTCCGGTTTTCGCCTTGTCGAGCTTGGCGAAGGCGACCGTCTCGCCGACATTGGCCGGCCCGCGCTTGTCGCTGCTCTGTCCGACGAGTTTGAAGACACCCGCAACGCGGCCGGCCTCGTCGTCGCCCGACGCGAAAGTCGTCCCATCTCCAGCCTGACCCGCGAGCATGCGGACGATGGACATCTTGCCGCCGTGCGTCGTGTTCTGCGTCTTGAGCACGTAGGCGACCGCGTCGCTGCCGGTCGCCTTCACGTCAAGGCGTCTGGCAGTCTCGGCAATACCCGGCGATTCGTGGCGCAGCGCTTTCAGCAGCCGTAAAACCCCGTTGGCGCGCGTCGCGGTACCCATCAACACCGGGCACACCAGCCCCTCGCGCAATTCACGCGTGAGATCGTCGAAAACCTTGTCGCGGGGTGGCTGTATGTCTTCCAGCAGCTGCTCCATCAGCTCATCGTCGTGATCGGCGAGCGTCTCCAGCATGGAGAAGCGTGCCGTCTTTTCGCGATCTGCCACGTCGCCATCGAGCGCAACGACTTCGGAGGGAGCATGCTCTTTGTAGACAAAGGCGCGCTCTAGCGCGAGATCGACGAACCCGGTGATGATGTCGCCGGAGAACGTCGGAATCTGACGCAGAATGAGCTTGGTGCGTGAAACGTCCTGCAGCAGATCGAGCACGTCGTGCACGCCGGCATCGGCCTTGTCGATCTTGTTGAGAAAAAGGACGCGGGGGATTTTCCGGTCTTCCAGTTCGCGCAATATGAGCTGCAATTGCGGAAGTTTCTTCTCGTCCATTTCGCACACAACCACGGCCGCGTCGATTGCCGGCAGCACCGCCCGCATGTCGTGAACGAATTCGACCGAGCCGGGGCAATCGAGGAAAGTGTAGGCTTCGCCCATGAAATCGGCTGTGGCGACCGTGAGCTCGGTACTCATGCGGTGATGGCGCGCTTCCTTGCTGCTGTCGCCCACTGTATTGCCGGCCTCGACATTACCCTGGCGCTGGATGATGCCGGTACGGGCGAGAATCGCTTCGAGCAACGTGGTCTTGCCACTCTGGAACGAACCGACCAGGGCGACGCAGCGAGGACCGGTCGCGCGCGTGGCATTGTTCGCGTTGGCTGCCATAACTGCCTCCCGGCGCTGACCCGTCGTTGGGGCGCGGGTCGCCTATGACGCCATCGTTTCAGGCGGCGGCCGGGGTGGTCAAGAGGCGCGACGTTTCGCGCGCGTCTTCGTGGACGGCCGACTTACTGTGCCAGGCAGAACTTATCGCGCCGGATGCAACTCCAGCGCCCCTATTCCACCGGCGATATCAAGGCCCTTTTGTCCCTGAACCGACAACGGCTGCAGCGCTACTGTGTGGTTCGACCCGCCGACCAGCACGTTTGCGCCGAGGCCCGCGGCGATAGACACTTCCGCCGTCGCCCCAGCATAGGTGCCGGCGAGCATTCCGGTCTGGCGGTTGCTGCCCGCGAACACCGCCCAGACGACGACACCGCCAGTGGTCACGCCGATATCGAGGCCAATCGTGGTCATCGTGCCGGTATAGGCTTCTTCCGGCTCGCCAGGCTGCCCCTTGAAAGTGCAATTGACGTTCTTTTGCGAACCGAGGACGAGGCCAATGCTGGACGACATCGAGCAGGTCAGCGTGCCCACCTGAATTTGGTTCGGCTGCGCCATCGCGGACCCCATGACCATCGCGAGCATCGCCGCTATGGCGACAGCAGTACGAGACATATAAAATACTCCTCCAGCCCAGCCCGTGGGCGCGCGTTAAATTGTACGCGAGATCGCGAGCGGCGTCTCCCGCCGTTTTGCACCGCGCCGCCGCGGCCGAAAAACACCGATATTATTTCAAGCTGCCGCAAAAGCGCTGAATACGAGTGCAGGCTTCCTCGAGCGCCGTGGTCGCCGTCGCGTAGGAAATCCGGAATGCCGGTCCAAGCCCGAATGGCGTACCCTGCACCACGGCAACACCCTCCGCTTCGAGGAGTTCGGTGACGAAATCCTCGTCGGTCGCGAGCTTCTTGCCGGTCGGCGCAACCTTGCCGATCGTGCCGCCGCACGAAGGATAAACGTAAAAGGCGCCTTTCGGCTTCGGACAGCGGATTCCGTTCGCCTGGTTGAGCATGGAAACGCAGAGGTCGCGCCGCTCCTTGAAAATCTTGTTGTGCTTGGGGATGAAGTCCTGCGGGCCGTCGAGCGCTTCCACAGCGGCCCATTGCGCGACCGCCGTTGGATTCGATGTCGACTGCGATTGGATCATCGCCATCGCCTTAATGAGCGGCTCCGGTCCTCCGGCGTAGCCGATGCGCCAGCCGGTCATGCAATAGGCTTTGGATACGCCGTTCACCGTCAGCGTCCGCTCATAGAGTTGCGGCTCGAGTTGTGCCGGCGAGAAGAACTCGAAGTCGTCGTAGACCAGATGCTCGTACATGTCGTCGGACATGATGTGGACCTGGGGATGACGAACGAGCACGTCGGTTATCACTTTGAGTTCGGCACGTGTATAAGCGGCGCCGGTCGGGTTCGACGGCGAGTTGAAGATGATCCACTTGGTCTTCGGCGTAATCGCCCGTTCGAGCGCCTCGGGTTTCAACTTGAAGCCGGATTCCATCGTGGTCGCGACCGGAACCGGGTCGCCGCCCGCCAGCAGCACCATGTCGGGATAGCTCACCCAATAAGGCGCGGAGATGATCACCTCGTCACCCGGATTGATGGTCGCCACCAGCGCATTGAATAGAACCTGCTTGCCGCCGGTGCCGACAATGATCTGCGAAGGCTTGTAGGTAAGTTCGTTCTCGCGCTTGAACTTACGCGCGATCGCCGCCTTGAGTTCCGGAATGCCGTCGACGGCGGTGTATTTTGACGCCTTGCCATCGCGGATTGCCTTGATTGCGGCTTCCTTGATGTTGTCCGGCGTATCGAAATCAGGCTCGCCTGCGCCAAGCCCGATGACGTCACGGCCTGCGGCTTTAAGCGCGCGCGCCTTATCGGTCACCGCAATGGTGGCCGACGGCTTGATCCGCAAAATCCTGTCCGCGAGAAAGGCCATTTATAAGTCTCCAAAGCGTCCGGAATCGGAGCGCCAGCGGCGCGTGCTTCCTAAAGCGCCGATTGCGCACAGGCAAGCAAAAGCGCCGGAATGGGGCTCAATTCTCCGTTAAGCCTCCGCTGGCCTAATGCACGACATGACTGGTCGAGCGGGAACGCCGATGAACCAGGCGGGCGACATACGGTAGAGCGGGGCTGGGCTCACGCGCGAGCGCATCCGGCTGCTGACGATCGCGGTCCTGAGTACGTCCGGCGTTGGCTTGATCTACTTGCTCGTCACCGCCAACGGCCTCGTCGATACTCAAGGACGGCCGCTGGGAACGGACTTCTCAAGCTTCTACGCCGCCGGAACGCATGTTCTCGACGGCAACCCCGCGGCACCGTACGACCTCGCCCGACAATATGCGCGCGAGCAGGCGATCTTCGGCGTGTCGACCCCGTTCTATGGCTGGCTTTATCCGCCATTTTTTCTGTTCATCGCCGCCGCGCTGGCCCTGATGCCCTACGGCGCCGCACTCGCTGCGTGGCAGGCCGTGACACTCGGCTTCTATCTACTGGCGATCCGCGCAATCCTTGCAACATCCACGCGGCCACCTCCAGCGGCCGATCTCCCCGTTTTAGCGAGAGAACGGGGGCTCCCCGATCCACTCTGGTTCTTGCTCGCGCTCGCCTTCCCGGCGGTGCTGGCCATTATCGGCCATGGCCAGAACGGTTTCCTCACAGCGGCGCTTATCGGCGGCGCGCTGGCCGTTCTCGACCGCAGGCCGATCGTCGCCGGCGTCCTGTTCGGCCTCTTGGCCTATAAGCCGCAGTTCGGACTCATGATCCCCGTTGTGTTGGCGGCGAGCGGGCACTGGCGCGCGTTTTCTGCGGCCGTCGCAACGGTCGCGTTCCTCGTGGCGGCGGCCACTCTCGTTTTCGGTTGGGACGTGTGGCAGGCATTCCTGGAATCGACCCGCTTCACTCGCCTTGTCGTGCTCGAACAGGGCGATCCCGGTTGGTACAAAATGCAGAGCGTGTTCGCCTGGGCGCGCATGTGGGGTGCACCGATACCGCTTGCTTACGCCCTGCAGGGCGTGGTGGTGGCCTGCCTTGTCGCTGCATTGATCGGGCTGTGGCGAAGCCCAACGTCTTATTCGCTTAAGGCCGCGGCACTCTGTCTCGCCACGATCCAAGCCACGCCTTTCACGTTCGACTACGACATGATGCTGTTGGCGCCTGCCATCGCCTTTTTGCCCCGGACGGTCTCACGCGCGGTTTCGATCCTTGGGAGAAAACCGCGCTCGCCGTGCTCTGGCTTACGCCGCTTATCGCTCGCACTTTCGCACAAATGACACTGGTCCCCATCGGCGTGCCGGCGATATTCGCGCTGTTCATTCTGTTGTTGCGGCGCAGCACATTTCATTTAACCGTGCCGCTGGCTTTTTTCGGAAAGTTTCTTCTAAAATAGCTTGGCGTCGGTGGACGCCTTGTGCGGTCACGACATCGCCGCGTTCGCGACCTACATATCGCAGGGAGATTTTGCCGCACGGGATCAGGAGCGGTTATGTTTACGCTCTATTCGATGCAACGCTCGGGCAACAGCTACAAGGCGCGACTCGCCTTGGCGCAGCTCGGCGTGCCGTATCGGCTGATCGAGATCGATATCATCAAGGGCGAAAGCCACACCCCCGAATTCCTGACGAAGAATCCGAGCGGCCAAGTGCCGCTTCTCGAAGTCGCACCCGGCCGCTTTCTCGCCGAATCCAATGCGATTCTCTGGTACCTCGCCGGCGGTACACCGCTCGCGCCCGAGGATCGCATCGAGCGCGCGGAAGCGTTGCAATGGATGTTCTTCGAGCAGCACAGCCTGGAGCCAAATCTTGGCGCTGCTTATTTTTGGCTCACGCTGGTCAAGGGCGGACGCGACTTGCAGCGCCACGCCTTCGAGGACTGGATGGAGGAAGGCCATCGCGCGCTCGGTGTGATGGAAAAGCATATCGCGCTGCACGACTTCTTTGCCGCCGACCGTTACACCATCGCCGATATCGCATTGTATGCCTACACTCACGTAGCGCATCTCTGCGATTACGACCTCGAACCGTTTCCGGCCATACGCGCCTGGCTCGAGCGCGTCGCCGCCGAGCCTAGCCACGTGCCAATGGATTTTAATCCGGCTGCCGCCGTCGCTGCGAAATAAGCAGCTCTCCAAATAACTCCGTCGGTCGTTCAGCATTCGCGCTTTCCTGATCGTACGTTAAGCGGCGACGAAGTCACACGACCGTTAATCGTCACTGTCGCCTTCGACATTAACTAAATATTAACCAAAACCCTCCAAATCGCCTTTCTTCTTCAATGGCATTGCCTAAATCCCGCCGAACCGGTGCCGGCATCGCCAGCGAAATTGTGACGACGGAAAACTGATTCGCGAAGGATGACGATCATGGCAGAGCTGACCGGTAGTCTCGGTTTCGCGCCGCGGCGGACCGAGAAGACCCTATCGAAACGGCGCGCCGCTGCGATCGAGTTGATCGCGACCTTTTCGCTCACGGTCTCGCTCGCGGTTGCGGCGACCGCCGTATCGCTGGGCAATCGATCCTTGGCGCGCATCGACGCGCTTGAGCGGCCGTCGGTGCAGCTGCCGATCGACAAGCTGCTCGACCGGGCCGACACCTGGCTTTCGTTAAGGGCCGAGGATTAGACGCGCGAAATTCCTTGCGTGCCTTCAGGCAATTGCGAGGCGCGCGACGCGCATCCTCGGGTCTCTGATTTTTCCCTTATCGATGATGACTTCGTTATCGAGCATCACCGTGCAGTCGCGCATCGGCACGTCGTAATGGCCACGCGTGGTTCGCTTGCCGCCGCCTTGTGAGTTCGGTCCGGTCGAGAACAGGAAATTGCCCGCAAATACCCGCGCCGAAGCGCGGTGCCGCTCGGGTGCGTCGCCGTTCATCGCGAGCCCGTACCAGCGGGCCTGCGGATTCAATCCCCAGCCGAGATGCGAAATCGCGTATGGATCGCGATCGTCGGCATTGGCCTTGCCGTCGTCGAGCCAGTCGCGCATCAGCTTCGCGTCGAGCCCTCCTTCGAGCTTGGTGATGAAGCCGTCCTCGATCTCGAGCCGGATCTGATCCTGCACGTAGCGGCAATAGGGCAATATGATGATGTCTCCCGGCTGAATGACGACGACGCCTTTGGCGGACCCTTCATTCGGGAAGGTGTGGATGTGACCGGCGCCCCAATGGTCGAAATGGCCGGGTTCATCGGCATAACCCCACTGCACCATCACCGGATAGTCGCCGCAGCTATAGGTGAAGTCGGTACCGGCGTCGGAAATGACGCGGACTTCACGCGTCTTGCCATAGCGCTCTTCGGCGTATTTCAGCGCCTCTTTTAAGCCCGGCGGAGCCATGAGCTGTTCGAGATCATCCGGCGCATCTATGATCATCAGCACACGAGTCCCCGTGTCCATCACTTCTTTGAGCCACTTGGTGAACAGGGGCACATGAAAGATGACAACGATGTCGGCGGCCTTCATCGCTTCCAGTGTACCCTTGCACTTGCCGATCGTCGGCACTCCGACCTTGGTCCACGACGGAACAGAATTCACACACATTTCGTAGACATCGCCGCCAAGCGACTCGGCGGCGGCGAAGGCGGCCTCGATATACTCGCGGCGCGTCGCCAAATCGCTTACGCAGGCCACGGTCTCGTCCGGCTTCACCTTGCACAGCTCAAATTGCTTCTTGAACAGGAACGCAAGCTTGGCTGGATTGAGTTCAGTCGAACGAAGGGCAGACGCGATCATTTTGCTCTCCCGCAATTACCGGCTGCATGAAAGAAATCTTGACCGAAAAACATTCGGCCTGCAATGGCATGCCGGGTGCGCTCATGACCCCAAACGAGATACCCGCGCTCCACGCCGCAGCCTCAATAATTGCGACAGCTACCATGGTTGGTCGGCACTCTGTTTCTGATTCCGCAGCAATAGTGCGTATCGACGTGAGCTGCGCGGAACGCCCGCAAGTCTCGTTGCCGCAGGCTTCCCCTCGATTATTTGCCCGCCGTGGTCGGAAGGCTTCAGCTTCGCCGTGAGGATGTCGCTCATCAATCTCGGGACCACATCTGGCGATATCGTTGGATCGATCCCGTTTGGCCACCTATTACACGAGAAACTAGCACCGCTCGTTCTTGTCTCGGCAGCATTCACAGCCTTCGCGTTTGTGCTCGTCCCACTCCTGCGGGTCGACGACGAGCGTCAGGAACAGCTCGCCGGCGCGGCTGACGGATAAACCTCGACGCGGCGAGTTGATCGAGATCAAGGCGATTTTCTCGCGAGGCGTGGAATGATTTAATTCCGTAGCAAAGCTCGGCAAGCCGCGTGTGCTGCGGGTGGCGGCGCGGATACGGGGGTAACCGCGCCGCTTTTTTCATGAGCGTTTGCAAGGCGTGCCATGCAAATCGTTGCGCAATCGAAGGATTGACGGCGGCCCGGAAATTGCATGGGAATCGCTTAATTCTTTGGGGCAAAATCGGTCGATATCGCGTATCAGCATGTCCATTCTTGTCGGACTTCATCACGCCACACGCTATACTTACGATCACCCGATCGGTCTCGGTCCGCAAATCGTTCGGCTAAGGCCGGGGGCGCATTGCCGCACCCGCATTCCCAGCTATTCGCTCACGGTGGAGCCTGCCCAGCACTTCGTGAACTGGCAGCAGGATCCGCACGGCAATTGGCTCGCGCGTTTTGTATTCCCGGAAAAGACGACAGAATTTTCCGTGACGGTCGATTTGATCGCCGACATGGAAGTCATCAATCCGTTCGATTTCTTCATCGAGCCCTATGCCGAGAAGTGGCCGTTCCCGTTTCCGCCCGAATTGCGTGAGGATCTGGCCTCCTTTGTCGAACCGGAGCCCGCCGGCCCGCGATTGACGGACTTGATCCGATCGATCCCGCGCGAATCACGCAATACCGTCGATTTCCTGGTTGAGTTCAACCAGCGCGTCCAGCGCATGGTCCGTTATCTGATCCGCATGGAGCCGGGCGTACAGACGCCGGAAGAAACGCTGAGCTCGGGCGCGGGCTCCTGCCGCGACAGCGCATGGCTCATGGTGCAACTTCTGCGTCATATCGGCCTGCCTGCCCGCTTTGTCTCCGGCTATCTCATCCAGTTGCGGCCGGACATCAAACCGCTCGAAGGCGCGGCCGGCGCCGAGCGCGACTTCACCGACTTGCACGCCTGGACGGAAGTCTATCTGCCAGGCGCGGGTTGGATCGGCCTCGACCCGACGTCGGGGCTATTGTGCGGTGAAGGTCACTTGCCAGTCGCTGCGACGCCGCATTTCCGCTCGGCCGCGCCGATCAGCGGGCTCGTCGAACCGAGCGAAGTCAGCTTCTCGTTCGACATGAGCGTGAAGCGCTTCGCCGAAAATCCGCGCGTCACCATGCCGTTTTCCGAAGAGGCGTGGAACGCGCTTAACGCACTCGGCGAGAAGGTCGAAGCCGATCTTGTCGCACAGGACGTTCGCCTGACCATGGGCGGCGAACCGACTTTTGTCTCGATAGACGATTATCAATCGGCAGAGTGGAATACCGCAGCCGTCGGTCCGATGAAGCGCGTACGCGCCGACGATCTGATACGGCGCTTGCGCAATCGCTTTGCGCCGGGCGGCCTGCTGCATTACGGCCAGGGCAAGTGGTATCCGGGAGAGCCGTTGCCGCGCTGGGCATTTTCGCTGTACTGGCGTCGCGACGGCGTGCCCATCTGGCGCGACGAAAGCCTGATCGCGCGCGAAGCCGCGGATCACAATCCGACAACCGGCGATTCACAGCGCCTCGCGGAAGGGATTGCCGCGCGCATTGGAATCATGGCGGACTACGTGCAACCCGCTTACGAGGACCTGACCGACCGGATGCTCAAGCAAGGATTGATCCCGGAGAATGTCGATCCAAGCGATCCGAAGATCGGCGATTCCCGTGAACGTGCGCGCATCCTCGCAGTGTTCGATAGCAATCTCGGTAAGCCGGCAGGCTACGTGCTGCCGGTGCAACGCTGGACCGCACAAGCGAAGCCGGGATGGCTAAGCGAGCTGTGGCAAACGCGCCGCGGCCGGCTTTTCCTGGTGCCGGGCGATTCGCCGCTCGGCTTCCGCCTGCCGCTACAATCGTTGCCGGCTTTGGCTCCCGTTGATTATCCGCATCTTGTTCCGGCCGACCCGTTCGCCGTTCAGACGCCGCTGCCCGATCCACGCATCACCCATCCGATCCGGCCTCACGCCCTCCGCACTTCGAGCGGCGACGACGCATCTCCGCCGCTCACGCCCGGGACACTGGTGATGCAACGCGCATCCGGCGCGTCGACGCCCGTCGCCGGCTCCGATACACCGGTGCGCACCGCGCTGACGGTTGAAGTGCGGGATGGGCGCCTATGTGTGTTCATGCCGCCGGCCGAGACCCTTGCGGACTATCTCGAACTCCTTGCCGTGGTTGAAACGACGGCGGCAGAGCTCAGCCTCCCCGTGCATGTCGAAGGGTATGAGCCGCCGCCCGATCCGCGGCTCGGCGTGATCAAGGTGACGCCCGACCCCGGCGTCATCGAGGTCAATATCCATCCGGCCGCCTCGTGGCAGGAGGCCGTCGCCATCACGCGCGGCCTTTACGAGGAGGCGCATCTTACGCGCCTCGGCACCGACAAATTCATGATCGACGGACGGCATAGCGGAACGGGTGGCGGCAACCACGTCGTGCTCGGCGGCCGCAATGCCGCCGACAGTCCGTTCCTTCGCCGGCCCGATCTGCTGAAAAGCCTCGTGCTCTATTGGCAGCGGCGGCCGTCCCTTTCCTACTTCTTTTCCGGATTATTTATCGGACCGACCAGTCAGGCGCCGCGCATCGATGAAGCACGGCAAGACATGCTCTATGAGCTTGAAACTGCGCTCCGCAAAGTGCCGGCGCCGGGCGGCTCGGCAGCCGCAACGCCGCCGTGGCTCGTCGATCGGCTGTTCCGCAACATCCTCGTCGACGTAACCGGCAATACTCACCGCACCGAAATCTGCATCGACAAGCTGTTTTCTCCCGACGGCCCGACGGGCCGGCTTGGCCTCGTCGAATTCCGCTCGTTCGAAATGCCGCCGGATGCGCGCATGAGTCTCGCCCAACAGCTGCTGCTGCGTGCGCTCGTCGCCGCCCTCTGGCGCACGCCGCTCGACGGCAAACCGGCGCGGTGGGGAACAGCCCTGCACGACCGCTATATGCTCGAGCACTTCGTCTGGAACGACTTCCTTGAAGTCTTGGACGATCTTGAAGACGCCGGTTACAACTTCGATCAGGCTTGGTTCGAGGCACAGCGCCAATTCCGCTTTCCGGTCTGCGGAGTGGTCGAGCATGGGGGAGTGCGGCTCGAACTGCGGCAGGCGATCGAGCCGTGGTACGTGCTCGGGGAAGAGGGGGTGGCAGGCCAAACCGCACGGCTTGTCGATTCGTCCGTCGAACGACTCCAGGTCAAGGTCGATGGCTTGACCGAAGGACGTCACGCAGTGACCTGCAACGGCGCGCGCGTGCCGCTGACATCTGCCGGCCGGTCCGGCGAGTTCGTCGCCGGCGTGCGCTTCAAGGCCTGGAGCCTGGCGTCTGGGCTGCATCCGACCGTCGGCGTGCACGCTCCGCTCACGTTCGACATCGTCGACACCTGGAATCGGCGCTCGCTGGGCGGCTGCGTCTATCACGTCGCGCATCCGGGCGGGCGCAACTACGAGACCTTTCCCGTCAATTCCTACGAAGCGGAGGCGCGTCGCCGTGCGCGCTTTCAGGATCACGGCCATACCGCCGGGCCAATCGACGTGCCGCCGCTTGACATTACCCTTGAATATCCGACCACGCTCGATCTGCGGCGCGCGATCTAAAAACATTCCACATGGCAGCCAACCTCGACACGATTGTCGAACGCGAGAGCGCCGGTCTCGAACAGTTTGTTACGAGTTACCGGCCGCTGCCCGATATTTTCGACGAGATGATGGACGCCGACAGACGCCTGCGCGCGCATTGGCGGCCGTTTCTCGGCACGCTGGCGTCGCTGGGCACCGAGGAGATTAATCGTCGCTTCGCCGCCGCCGACCGCTATTTGCGCGGCTCCGGCGTCTTCTATCGCGTCTACGAGGATGCGGCCGGCATCGAGCGACCCTGGCCGCTCAGCCACGTGCCGTTGATAATCGAGCCCGGCGAATGGCGGCGATTGGAGGCTGGCCTGATCGAGCGCGCCGGGCTGCTCGAAGCGGTTCTGGCCGACGCCTACGGGCCGTCGCTGTTGAGCCGGGACGGCCGTCTCCCGGCCGCGTTGATCGCGGGCAATCCGGAGTTTCTGCGTCCTCTCGTCGGAGTCAAACCGCCGGGCGGCGCCCATTTGCGTTTTTACGCCGTCGACGTCGGACGTGGCGCCGATGGGCGCTGGTGGGTACTCGGCGACCGCGCACAGGCGCCCTCGGGCGCCGGCTACGCGATCGAGAACCGGCTCGCGCTGTCACGCGCCATCCCAGACATCTATCGCACCACGCGCGTCGAGCGCGTCGCCCCTTTCTTCCAGGCTTTCCAGGCCGAGCTCGCAGCACTGAGCCGTCAGGACGACGCCCACCTTTGCCTGCTCACACCGGGGCCGCTGAGCGAGACCTATTTCGAGCACTCTTATCTCGCGCGCTATCTCGGGCTGCTGCTGGTCGAAGGCGAAGACTTGAGCGTGCGCGACGACGGCGTCTTCGTCCGCACCGTCTCCGGTTTGCAGCGTACCGAAGTTCTGCTCCGCCGCATCGATGCCGACTTCGCCGACCCGCTCGAGCTAAATGCCGCCTCGCGACTTGGCGCACCGGGACTTCTGCAAGCCGTGCGCGACGCCAAGATCGTCATCATCAATGCGCTCGGCGCCGGCCTGGTCGAAGCGCGCGCCATGCTGGCGTTTCTTCCCGCATTGGCACCGGTCGTCCTCGGCGCCGATCTGGCGATACCGAACGTTGCTACATGGTGGCTCGGTCGGGCAGACATGCGCGAAGAGATGATTGAAAAGCTCGACGGCATGGTCGTCGCGTCCGCGTTCGAGTCACCGGTCGACGGACACAGCTCCAGCGAAGTTTTGGGCGCGAAGCTTGATGACGTCGCGCGCCAGGCGCTCATTGCATCGATCCGCGATCGTGGCGTCGATTATGTAGCGCAGGAGGCAGTGACGTTGTCGAGCATGCCGGTATGGCGCGACGGTTGCCTGCAGCCGCGACCTTTCACCTTGCGGCTGTTCCTCGCGAAGGTCGGCGATCGATGGCGAATGATGCCCGGCGGTTTCGTGCGTATTGCAGATAGCGGCGATGCCCGCGCGGTGAGCTTGCAGCGCGGTGCGGCGACGGCCGATGCATGGGTGCTCACGCATGGCCCGGTCGCCGAGACGACACTGCTGCCGACGGCTGAGCGCATCCTGGTGCAGCGCGCCACCGGTCTGTTGCCGAGCCGAGCTGCCGACAATCTCTTCTGGGTCGGTCGCTACGCGGAGCGCGCCGAGGCGACGCTGCGGCTCGTTCGCGCGATGATCAACCGCGCCGCTGAAGCCGACGAGACCGCGGCGCCGGTCATTGCAGGCATCGCTTCGTTGCTCGAGGCATGGAATGCGGTGCCCGGTCTAATCGGCGGCGCACCGGCCGTTTCTACCGCGCGCGCCGTCCTCACCCGCGCCGACTTGGCCGGATCGCTCCCCGATCTCGCCGGCGCCGCGCGTATGGCGGCTTCGGTCATCCGCGATCGCTTCTCGCCGGATGCATGGCGGGCGATCAACGACCTCTTTACGATCAACGCCATGCCGCTTTCGATCGGCCCCGCGGAGAGCGCCATCAACGAACGCGTCGAAGCGTCGTTGCGGATCATCGCGTCGCTCTCGGGGCTGGCGCAGGAAAATATGACGCAGCTCGCGGGGTGGCGCTTCCTCGAACTCGGCCGCCGCATCGAGCGAGCGATCATCACCAGCCGGCTGGTGCGCTGCTTCGCGCTCGCCGGCGCGCCCGACGGCGGTCTCGAAGTGCTGCTTGAGCTTGTCGACAGTCAGATCACCTATCGGCAGCGCTACGTCATGGTCGCGGCGCGCGCGCTGGTCATTGACCTCGCCATGCTCGATCCGAATAACCCGCGCTCGGTAGCATTTCAGCTCGACCGGATCGAGACGCATCTGTCCGCATTGCCGGGGCGCCACGCCGCCGGCCGCCTGTCGCCGGTGCAGCAGGTCGCCACCGCTCTCGCAACGCGGCTACGCACCGTCGAAGCGGCGGCGATCGACGAGGCGCTCATCATCGATACCGAGCAGTCGCTGATGATGCTTTCCGACGCGATCACCGCAGCCTATCTCACCAACAACGAGCGCTCCGAACCCGCGTGGGAGGCGCTGGCGTGATCTACGACGTGCGCCAAACCACGACCTGCGTCTATGCGTCGCCTGTGGCGCATGCGCGTCACGTGCTGCGCTTGATGCCGATCAATCGTCCTGGCCAGTGCGTTCAGGTTGCCGCGTTGCAGATCGGACCTGAGCCGGCGCATCGGCGCGAAGGACAGGATTTCTTCGGTAATCGCTTGACCTGGATCGATATCGACGAGCCGCACAAGACGCTCACGGTCAAATTGACCGCGCGCGTGACCGTCGATGCGCTGCTCGGGCCTCCGCCCCTCACCACGCCTGCCTGGGTGACAGTTCGCGAGGCGGCATTTACGACGAGCGACATCGGCCCGCTGTCTCCCGCACACTTCCTGTTTCCGAGCCGCATTGTTTCGCTCGATCCGGAGATCTGCGACTACACTCGCGAGAGTTTCTCTCCAAACCGGCCGGTGCTCGACGCCGCCATCGAACTGATGAACCGCCTCAAGTCTGACATCGTCTATGAAATCGGCGCGACGACGGTGACGACCACGCCGCCGATGTCGTTTGCGCTGCGCCGGGGCGTATGCCAGGATTTTGCGCATATCATGATTTCCGGGCTGCGCGGCATTGGATTGGCGGCCGGTTATGTCAGTGGGTATCTGCGCACGGCGCCGCGCACGGACGCGATGCGATTGCAGGGCGCCGACGCGATGCACGCGTGGGTGCTGGTGTGGTGCGGGACGCAAATCGGATGGATCGGGCTCGATCCGACCAATGCTATCCTTGCCTCCGACGAACATGTCATGCTGGCGCTTGGGCGCGACTATACCGACGTTGCGCCGATGGACGGTGTGATTGTCGGCTCCGGCGGCCAGCGGATCGATGTCGCCGTCAGCGTGACTACTGTCGAGTGAGTTTTCAGATCCGGAGCAAACATGCGGGCATACGAATTGCCGAAGGCTGGCGCCGGCATCGACGCGCTGGTGAAAGTCGATCGGCCGTTGCCGAAACCACTCCATCGCCAGGTATTGGTCAAAGTCATCGCCTGTTCGCTGAATTTCCGCGATCTCGGCATTGTGCGGGGCACCTATCGCGCGCCGGTACGGGAAAATCTCATCCCGCTTTCGGACGGCGCCGGCGAAGTGGTCGAGGTCGGCCCGGGCGTCACGCGCGTCAAGACCGGCGACAAAGTAGCCGGCTGCTTCTTCCAACGCTGGCCAGGAGGCGAGCCGGGACCGCACGCTCCTGCCTCGGCGCTCGGCGGCAGCATCAACGGAATGCTCGCCGAATTTGTGGTGCTGGAGGAGGAAGGCGTCGTCAAAATTCCGGGACACTTGTCGATCGAGCAAGGTGCAACGCTGCCGTGCGCCGCCGTGACCGCGTGGGACTCCATGGTGAACCACGCCAAGCTGATCGCCGGGCAAACGGTGCTGCTTCAGGGCACGGGTGGCGTTTCAATATTCGCGCTGCAATTTGCCCGCGCGATGGGCATCAGCGCCATCATCACCTCGTCAAGCGACCAGAAGCTCGAGCGCGCCAAAACGCTCGGGGCGGCCTTCGGCATCAACTACAAGACCACTCCTGAATGGGACAAGGCGGCGATCGCGTTTAACGGCGGTCGCGGCGTCGATCATGTGCTCGAAGTCGGCGGCGCCAACACCCTTACGCTCTCGTTTAACGCCATACGGGTCGGCGGCAAGGTCAGCATCATCGGCGGACTGAGCGGTGGCGCCCGTGAGCTTCATCCGGGACTGATTTTTTCCAAGCGCGCCAATGTACAAGGCATTTCCGTCGGCTCGATGCAGACTTTCGAAACGATGAACGCCGCGATTGCGGCGAATAAGATCGAGCCGGTTGTCGATCGCGTCTTTGGTTTCAACGACACGAAAGCGGCCTACGAACACATGGCCGCCGGCGCCCATTTCGGCAAAATCGTCATCCGTGTGGCGTAACGAAGACTTCTTCTCGGTCGGCGGGCGAATGCGCTATCGCGCGACAACGCGCGTCGGCGGGAATGCGACCTCGATCAAGGTGCCGGCGTTTGGCGCGCTTTTGATGCTGAAATGTGCACGATTGGCTTCTGCAAGCGCCTTGGTGAGCGGCAGGCCGAGCCCGGCCCCTCCTGAGCCCCAGCTCCCGGACGTCGCCGTCTGACGGAACGGCTCGAGCGCCGCCTCTACATCCTTCCCGCTCATGCCGACGCCGGTGTCGCGTACGCGCAGCACCGCTTCGCCGCTGTCGGCGACCGCCGTCGATACGATCACTTGGCCGCCCGAGCCCGTGAACTTGATCGAGTTCGACAGAAGATTGAGAACGATCTGGCGGAGCGAGCGCTCGTCGGCGACGACCTGAGGCAATCCGGGCGTCAGTGACGTGCGTATGATGATACGCGCGCGGCTCGCCTGCGGCTGCATGATGCCGACGCACTGCTGCGTGAGGTCGTTGAGGCTCACATTGGCAAAGGAAAGATCAAGCTGGTTGGTCTCGATCTTGGAAAGATCGAGCAGGTCGTTCAACAGCGAAACGAGGTGTAGTCCGGCGCCGTGGATATCCTTCAAATACTCGGCGTAACGCTCGTTGCCGATCGGACCGAAGCGCTCCGCCAACATGACCTCGGCGAAACCGGTGATGGCGTTGAGCGGCGTGCGTATCTCGTGGCTGATCTTTTCGACGAACTCCGCTTTTGCGGCGGCCGCCCTTTGCGCTTCACGCGTAGCGGCTTGCAGTTCCGCGTCGGTCTTCCTGAAGGATTCGACGTGCGTTTTGAGCTCGCGAATTTCATTTTGCGCAGCTGCCAGCAAGAGCGTGTTGGAGCGCCGGCGCTCCTCGGCTTCGCCATTCGTCAGGACCAGCGCCAGCGCGGAAGCTCCGCCCCAAGGGACCGTGAATAGACGTCCCTCGACCGAAAGGCGGGCACCATCGCGAGTTAAAATCGACAACGATTGCGCACCTTGCGCCTGGGCGAGAGCGTCCGCGCTCGGCTCGGCGAAGAGTTTCTCCAGGCCGGTCGCCGCGAGCGCGCCGAGACTCTCATAACCGCTCAACTCCAGGAAATATCGGTTGCTGTGAAGGAGCGCGTCACGGGGGCCGTCGTGCCGGTAGATCAGCACGCCGATCGGAATACGGTCGAGAAGCGCCGGTTCGAACGCCGGCATCGCCAGCGGCTGTCCAGCGTCGATCCGCTCGCGTTGCGGGCCGATGTCCTCGCCGGCAGCGGGAGAGACAAGTTCGGCGCTCTGCGCAATGAGCGGCGCATCCGCCAGTTCAGCCGCGCCGGTATCATCTTCGGCCTGCAACGCGGTCAAGCCGCTCTCGTCGATCGAATCCCCGTGAACTCCGCGCAAGCGCGCCGTCAGTTCCTGCGCCAGCTCCCGGAATGCCTTGCGCTCCACTGGACTAAGCGTCGGCGCCTTCTGCTCGGACGGCATTCCCGAGCGAAACGGCACGACATTGGCGGCGACGGGCACGACATTCAGTATCGGCCGCTCAGCGGGAGCTGCAGTTTCGGCAGTGGCGGACGCGATGGGGGCGCCGCTTTCAGCCGGCGCTATATCCGCCGGCGGCGGAGTGGGTGGTGAGGCATCGCTCTCCAGTGACGCCACTCGTCGCGCCATGAACCCGATCGGGCGCTCGCGGCGCGCGCGCTGCAAGCGGTTGATACGGTCGAGATCGCGACAGACGCCAAATCCGCGATATCCGCGAAAGCCCCGATCGCGATCGAACACCGGCAGCCCCGACAACTCCATCGGCAGGCGCTCGCTAGCATCGTCTACCGGCCAGGAAACGACAACACCGCTCCAAGTTTCGCGGGTGGCGACCGCCCGCGCGATCTGATTTTCTGGATCGAGTTTCAGCTCGGCGGCGATCTCGCTCCACAGCCGGCCGAATGCCGCCGTGGTGCGCGGGCCCATGAGCTCGACGAACTCGTCCGAGCCGACGACAAAGCGCCCGTCCGCATTCATTTGCCAGACAAAGCGCAAAGGGTGGCGCCGCTCCGTAGCGGGTTCGCTGTGCCCATGACCGGGCATAGCCCGCGGCGCCGCCGGCGGCACCGCGGTCGCAGCCGGCTCAACGGGCCGTGAGGCGACGGGCTCGGTCTCTGCCGCAGCGGTTTCGGCACTGCGAACATCATTCGGCTGCGCGGCGAATTCAGCCACGAGAACGGCCGATGCATCGCGGTCTAGACGATCGACGGTGACGGGGCCGAAGCTCGTCGTTCCGCTCGCACTGCCGGCCGCCAAGGCCTGAGCCGCTATCCCGGCGATGCCGAGTTCGGCTAGCGTCAAAGCGCCGGCAAGACGCGACCGCGCCGCGTCGGTCGCGTAGAGGAGCGTGCCGTCGGCGGTGAAGGCCGCGAGTGTGCGCACGCGCCGCCCGGCAACCATGCGTCCGATCCGCTCGCTAAGCGATAATTGCGGTCCGGCCGGTTCGGTTGCGACAACGAGCACCGCAGCACCGTCCCCCAAAAGAACGCGCGAGCAGGCGCAGGTCAGCGCACGTCCGAAACTCGCGCCGAAACCGCGCAGGCGCTCCAACCGCACCTGACCTGAAGGCGGCAACGTTGCGGTGAGCCGGACGATTTCCGCGACGGCCGGATGATGCAAATCGAAACGGCGCGCAGCGCACTCGTCGACATTCGCGGCACCAAATATCAAGGCGCCAACCGCGTTAGCCCACATTATGCGCGACCCATCGGCGCTCCACAGCCAGACGGGCGCGACGCCGGTCGCGTGGTCGGTCAGCTCGGCCATCAGTCGCGGATCGCGCTGCGAAGCGGCGAACTCTGACTCCACGAAGGGCATGCGAGGAAACTCTTTGCCTAAGAAATCCTTAATAGTGCGGGCGGCCGGTGCCGTCCATGCTGGGCCCTCAACTCCGGCAAAGCTTGGGCGGATAACCTTAATCGCGCCATGGCCTTGACCGGGCGCGACAATCGGGGTGCACGGCTGCGCCGATATCGCCTAGGATGCAGCGATGATCGTCAGGGGCACGAGGAGTTGACGATGGCCAAGGAGCCCTTCGAACAATTTGCAATGCCCAACGAGGTCCGCGCTTTCGTTGAGCAAAGCGTAGCCCAGGCGAGAACGGCTTTCGACGGCATTGCCAATGCAGCCAATCAGGCGGTTTCGCAGTGGCATGGCCAGGCAAAGGCCGCACGGGCCGGCGCTAGCGAAATCGCGCATAAATCGATGGCGTATGTCGAGCAGAACATGGCCGCGACCTTCGACTTCGCGCAGAAGCTCATGCACGCCAAGGATCCAACCGAGGTGATGCGACTGCAGTCGGAGTATCTCGCCCTGCAAATGAAGACGCTCTCAACGCAGGCACAAGAGCTTGGGCAAAGTGCCGCCAAAATAGTCATGGATTCTGCCAAGCCGAAGACTTGATCCGTCCGAGTATCAGGGGGCGGCGTCAAAAATTTAAATAAATCAATTAATTAAGATATTTTTGTGCGATGCAATAAAATCTATTGCGACGCACCAAAAGCTGTGCTATGTAAGTTAACGGAAGGCCCGAGCTGCGAGTGTTTTGCGTTCGGCTACGGGGTCAATGAAATGTGATGCCTCGCGCGACGGGCGGTGGGGCAACTGGAAATATCGAAGGTGAAACAGCCCACGAGCAACAGAGAACAAGGACGAGTGTCATGGCGGAAGCCACCATTGCTGCCCCGAAAGTGAAGACGAGCAAGCCCGTGACTGGCGCGTTCGAGATGCCCAAATTTGATATGCCCAAATTCGATATGCCAAAGGTTGAGATGCCCGCCGCTTTCCGCGAATTCGCTGAGCGCGGGGTCGCCCAGGCCAAGGACACCTACGAGAAGATGAAGGCCGCAGCCGAAGAAGCGACCGACGTGCTTGAGACCACCTATTCGACCGCCACTAAAGGCGCCTCCGATTACGGTCTCAAAGTGATCGAAGTTGCACGCGCGAATACCAACGCGGCATTCGACTTTGCCGGCGAGGTCATGGCGGCGAAGACGCTGTCGGAAGTCGTCGAACTGGCGAGCGCGCATGCGCGTAAGCAATTCGAGACGCTGTCGGAACAGGGTAAGGAACTGAGCGCACTTGCGCAGAAGGTCGCAACCGAGGCGGCGGAGCCGATCAAGAGCGGCATGAACAAGGCCTTCACCAAGGTCAGCTGATCGCTCCTTGCATCGCGTTTGACTTCATCGCCTGATCGGCAAGCCCGGGTCCTTGACCCGGGCTTTTGCTTGTCGTCTAGTCGATAGCGCCGCCCGACCTTGCCAAGGCAGGGCATTCGCGCGCTTGCCGACCGCGGGCCCGTGCAGCTGTAGCTCAGTTGGTTAGAGCGCCTGACTGTGGATCAGGAGGTCGGTGGTTCGAGTCCACCCAGCTGTACCAGATTAAAAGCCGAAGACAGACGACTCGTCCCGGAACGCGCCGTTGACGGCGCGACGGCCGCAGCTCGGCTGATTCACGCCAGCTTTACCTTAACGCCACAGAACAAGGACATAGTGAGGCGGCCTTAGCTATTCTCGACTATCGCGCAAAGCCAAACTGCGGTTCCATCCGTTTCAGTGAGTGTAGTGACACGCGCCACCGCGTTGACGGCGTTCGGGAACGAAGCGCGACCGGTCGAAGCATTGCCGGTCGATGTCCGCGGCGCGCGCGTCGCACGGCACGGCGAGCGGCAGCGCGAGGCGCCGCCGGACCTGAGCTTTCGCATCTACAGGGATCTCACCTCTGTTGAAGCCGAATGGCGCGGCTTCGAACGCGTCGCCGACTGCACCGTGTTCCAGACCTTCGATTGGCTCGCGACATGGCAACGGCATGTCGGTGAGCGGGAGCAAGTCCGCCCGGTCATTGCCATCGGCCAATTCGGCGACAGCGAAATCGCTTTGCTGCTGCCGCTTTGCGTCACGCCGGGACGATTGGCGAGACGGCTCTGCTGGCTCGGCCAGGAACTCTGCGACTATAACGCGCCACTCCTCGCCCGCGACTTTTCCCGGCGCGTAACGCCTGAACGCTTCCTCACAGCCTGGAACGAGCTGCAAGCACAGATGCAGTGCGAACCGTTGCTGCGTCACGACTGGATCGGGTTTGAGAAAATGCCGCAGAATATCGGCGGCCAAACCAATCCTCTCACCTATCTCGGCGTCACGCCTAACCCCAGCAATGCGCATCTGACCCAGTTGGGCGACCATTGGGAAAAATTCTACAACGCCAAGCGCTCTTCGGCGACACGCCGCCGCGATCGCGCCAAGCGCAGACATATGTCCCAATTCGGCGATATCCGTTTTGCCACCGCGACGGATGCCGAGGATGCCCGGCAAACGCTCGAAACGCTGATGGATCAAAAAAGCAGGTCCTTGGCTCGAAAAGGAATTGCCGACATCTTTGCCCCAGCGGGTCACCAGGAATTCTACATCGATCTCGTTTCAAATCCGAAAACGCGGCATTTGGTGCACGTCAGCCGCGTAGACATCGGGACGGTTTGCGCGGCGGCCAATCTCGGTATCGTTTTCGGCGATTGTTATTACCACGTGCTCGCCAGCTTCGTAGACGCCGAAGTGGCGCGCTACGGGCCGGGCGCGTTTCACCTGCGGGAGCTCCTGGCTCATGCGATCAAGATCGGGTTGAAGCGTTTCGATTTCACGATTGGCGACGAACCGTACAAACTGGAATGGTCCGACACCGACCTGAAGCTCTACGATTACGTGGCAACTGTCACCTGGCGCGGTTTGCCGGCGCGATGGTCTTCGACAGTTCGGCGCCGAATCAAGCGTGTCATCAAACAGACGCCGTTGTTGTGGAGTCTGACCTCGCAAGCTCGATCCGCGATCGGCTCCCTCTCGAACCGGCATCCATCTCGATAGGACAAGCGCGAGCCGCTGGTCTACCCGAAACCTCCCGCGCCCGCGGCTCGCGCCCGCGTCATGGGCGATATGGATCTGTTGCGGCCGTTGGCGCTCGCCGGCATTCCGTGCGCGGTCGTCGGCCGGCGGGGGGTTCGCTCGCTCTATTCGCGCTACGCGCAATCCACCCTTGTCTGGGATGACGATACGAGCGACATCGAAGGTCTAGTCGAAACGCTGGTCGATTTCGGCAAGACGCAGCGGTTCCGCGAACGCCTCATGCAGGCGTTTCGCTTTGTCGTTGCCGATCCGATTCTGGTCGAGGACCTTGTCGACAAGGCGCGCTTCCAGGCCCTGGTCGAGCGCCACGGTCTGCCGGTGCCGGCGGCTCGGCGCTTTCCCGCGGTTTTCGAACCCGCAGAACTTGGTCTGCGCTTTCCGCTGATCGTCAAACCGCTGACCCGGCTCGATCGCTGGAACGACCGCTTCGGACTCCGCAAGGCGCTTTGTGCCGAAAACATTGAGGTTTTGCGGGCAATGTGGCCGCAATTGCGCGATATCGGCCTTGAGTTTTTGGCGCAGCAGCTAATTCCCGGCACCGAACCCAGGATCGAAAGCTACTATTGCTACACAGATGCCCAAGGCCGCGTTGCCGGCGAGTTCACCGGCCCCAAGATCCGCACTTATCCATTGGCCTACATACCACTGCGCTGGCGATAACCGACGCAGGCGATGTCCGCCGCACGGGCCGCGAGGTCGTTGAGCGGCTGGCGTTGACCGGCGTCGCCAAGCTCGACTTCAAGCGCGACCTCCAGGGCAATCTCCGGCTCCTGGAAATCAATCCTCGCTTCAATCTCTGGCACCATCGCGGCGCAATTGTCGGTGTCAACATTCCGGCGCTCGTCTACGCAGATCTGACGGGATTGCTGCGACCGCCGCCAATTCGCGTGAAGGCAGGCATCCGCTGATGTCGCGTTTGGAAGGATCTCCCCGCCGCCCGGGCCGGCGGCACGCCGTTGACGACATGGACGCCTTGGATCCTCGGCTGCGAAGCGCAATCGTCATTGTCGTGGGATGACCCGTTGCCGCTCCTGCGCTTGAGCTTCCATAAGCTCGTGGGCAGGTGCTTTGGGCAATTGGAAATTAGAGCTTGGCGCGCGCGCAACCGGGCAGCCCCGTGAAGCCCGCGCAGCTTCTCGAAGCTCACGCCAATCTCGTCCCGGCACTTCCCGACGAACCGGCAGACGTCCGCTTCCAAGGATTTTCAGCCGCGCCTGATCGCGCTACGATCTCTCAGAAGCGAGATACCACGCCACAGAGGATGAGCGATGAACCGACGTGCGCCTTGGCCCGACCTGCCGCTCACGGCCTGGACCGACACATGCGAAACGCTGCACCGCTGGACGCAGATCGCCGGCAAAATGCGCCTTAAGCAGACGCCGCTCGTCAATCACTGGTGGAATGCGACCTTGCGCGTGAGTTCACGCGGTCTCGTCGCGCCGGCCAACCCCTATGCCGGGGGTACCTTCGATATCATTTTCGACTTGACCGGCCATCAACTGCATATTGCAGCAAGCGACGGACGTACTGAAAGCTTCGCTCTCACTCCGATGTCGGTCGCCGACTTTTATGCCGAATTCATGCGGCGGCTTCGGCGCCTCGATATGGACATTCACATTTGGACGATGCCGAGCGAAATCGAGCACGCCGTACCGTTCGACCGAGATAGCACACACGCGCAATATGACCGCGAATACGCGTCGCGCTTTCACCAGGCACTCGTTCAAGCCGCTCGCGTCATGACCGCGTTTCGCGCCCGCTTTATCGGCAAAGCAAGCCCGGTACATTTCTTCTGGGGCAGCTTCGACCTCGCGGTTACGCGCTTCTCCGGCCGCACCGCACCACCGCCCACAAGCAGAACGCCCAACGTCGCAAGTTGGGTGATGGCGGAAGCCTATTCGCACGAGGTTTCAAGCTGCGGCTTTTGGCCGGGCAATGGCGGCTTTGGCCGCGCGGCATTCTATGTCTACGCCTATCCGGAGCCGGGCAGTTATGGCGACACGCCTCTGCGCACCGCCGACGCCTTCTACAATAAAAACCTCGGGCAGTTCATCCTACCGTACGAGGCGGTTCGTCAGGCCCCTGACCCCGACACGCTTCTGCTCGGCTTTCTGCAGGAAACGTACGAGGCCGCAGCCGACTTGGCGAAATGGGATCGCAAGGCGCTCGAACGAATCGCATAGCGGAGACCGTCGCCGCGCGGCCTAGCCGGGCTCGCGTTCGAAAACGTGCCCCCTGCCTGATCACCAAGAGACACTATTTCGCCTGCGCGTACGGATAAATCAGGGTGCCGGTCTTCTGATCGTCCGGGGTGAGCACGATCTGATAGCTCATGCCGCGCCAGGTCTCGAGGTTCGCGGCATCGGTGATGCCGTGATATTGCACCTGCAACGATGCCTGCTTCGTCCACTCGCCGAGCGGGCCGAATTTGACGTCGCCCATAATGGTGTTGAACTCGTGGCTGTGCATGTATTCGGCGAGCTTGTCGTCGTTTATGCTTTTGGTGCCCTCGATGGCCTGCCCGAGGATCTGAAAATAGGCGTAGCCCCAGCCGCCGAGGTAATAGCCGAGCGGATCGATGCCTGCCACCTTGGCGCGTTCCTGATAGATCTTGAAGAAGTCAGCAGCCCGCGCCAACAACTTCGGTGACGGCACCCACGTTTCGTAATTAACGACGCCGTTGAGCTTCGATTTCAGTTTATCCTTGAACACGGTCGATTGCAGCCCGACCATCGCACCGCCCAGCATCTTCGGCGTGAAGTTCAGTTCATTTGCCGCCAGCAGAATGCCGACCGAACTCAGCGGATACGAACAGATGACCACGAGATCGGCATTGGCGGCCTGGAGCGCACGAATGATCGGCGAGAAATCGGTCGTACCCGGGGGGAAGGTCTTGTCGTAGGCGATGTTGAAACCGTAAGTCTTGGCGTTCTCACGCGCGCCTTCGCAAGCATTGCGCGAAAACTCGGCATCCTCGGCGGCGAGCGCGACGGTCTCCGGTTTTGGCTTCTGTTGCGCCGCGACCTGGAAGTAACCGTCGGTGAACGCCTGGCTCGGTTTCGGACCGGCTGATATCATCGAGAAATACTTGTTGTAGTGAAACTCCTTATTTGCATCGAGCCCAAACAAGCCGACGAGAATTTTGCCCTTTTGCATGACGACCGGAAGGGCCGGCGCAATGAGGTTGGTGCCGTAGGGCCCATTGACCAGATCGACTTTGTCGACGTCGAGCAGCTTGGTATAGATGCCCGGTATATTCGCGGGATTGGACTGGTCGTCGTAATTCACCAGTTCGACTTTGCGGCCGAGCAACCCGCCCTTGGCGTTAATTTCCTCTTCCCAGATCTTGGCGCCAAGTAGCGCCTGTTTGCCATTCGGCGCAAGTGGGCCGGTGAGCGCCAAGGAAAACCCGATCTTGATCGGATCACCGCTCTGCGCTCGAGCGGGCGCGGCGGCGAGCGTCGCGACAAGAACCGCGGTGCCGAGCCCGCAGGCAATACCGCACGATGTTACGCGTCGAGTCATGAACTTCCTCCAAAGAGTTTGTTTTAGGACTGTTTTCAGCAACGGGCTGTCACGATTTCACGCGTGCTCGAACAAAGGACCGCTCCAACGACTATGGAAAGAGCGCGGACACTCGCCGTATTTCCGGTCCGAGACTCGCCGATGATATTCTACTTCGCGTTCTCGTAGGGATATATAACGTTGCCGGTTTTCTGGTCTTGAGGCGTGAGCACGGTCTGGTAGCTCATGCCGCGCCAGGTCTCGAGGTTCGCGGCATCGGTGATGCCGTGATACTGCACCTGCAACATGCCGGACTTCGTCCATTCCCCGTTCGCGCCGAACTTGATATCGCCCATGATGGTCTTGAACTCATGGCTGCGCAGGTATTCGGCAAGCTTGTCGTCGTTGACGCTTTTTGCGCCTTCGATCGCTTCGCCGAGCAACTGGAAGTCGGCATAGCCCCAACCACCGAGATAATAGCCGAGCGGATCGACGCCTGCGGCCTTGGCGCGCTCCTGGTAGACTTTGAAGAACTGTTCCGCCGGCGCCATCAATTTCGGCGACGGCACCCAAGTCTCGTAATTTACAATCCCGTCGAGCTTGGACTTGAGCCGATCCTTGAACACGGTCGCCTGTAATCCGACCATGGCGCCGCCGAGCATTTTCGGCTTAAGGCCGAGTTCATTGGCAGACTGCACGATGCCCACCGAGCTTAGCGGATACGAACACACGACCACGAGATCGGCATCGGCGGCTTGCAAAGCGCGGATCACCGGGGAGAAGTCGGTCGTACCCGGCGGGAAAGTCTTGTCGTAGATAATCTTGAAGCCAAAAGTCTTGGCGTTCTCGCGAGCGCCTTCGCAGGCGTTGCGCGCGAATTCAGCATCCTCGGACGTCAACGCAACGGTTTGCGGTTTGGGGTTTTGTGCCGCCGCCGTCTGGAAGAATCCCTCGGTGAACGCCTCCCGCGGCTTCGGACCCGTCGGCAGCATGGAGAAGTATTTCGGGTAGCGGAATTCGGAGTTTATATCGAGCGCGAAAAAGCCGATGAATGTCTTACCCTTTTGCATCACGACCGGGAGAGCCGGTGCGTTCAAATTGGTCCCATAGGGGCCCATCACCACGTCGACTTTATCGACCTCAAGGAGCTTCGTATAGATGCCGGGCACATTCGCCGGATTGGACTGGTCGTCGTAATTCACCAATTCGACTTTGCGGCCGAGCAGTCCGCCCTTGGCGTTGATTTCCTCTTCCCAGATCTTGGCGCCGAGTAGCGCCTGCTTGCCGTTGGGAGCCAGCGGACCTGTGAGCGCCATGGAGAAGCCAATCTTGATCGGATCCCCGCTCTGCGCCAAAGCGGGAACCACGGCCAAGCCGGCGGCAATAAACGCCGCCCCGAGACTTACACAAATGCCGCGTCGCGTCGCGTGAACAATCATCGCTTTCCTCCTCGACGGGCCTTTAATGGCCCTTTATGTCGCTTCCTCGCCCCATAGTCCGGCCGGTTCAGGGCCTGACGTGACGCACATTGCCCGGCTTCGATCATTGTGAAAAGGGAGCGTGACGATCTGCCCCGGGCCTTGGCCCGCCGTAGGGAAACGATAATGCTATGCCCCTTGTCGAGGCGTCGGTTTCAATTTATCCTACCGTCAATCGAGGGCGCGCAAGCTCGGCCCGGGAACGCGCCCCGGTATTAGACGGAGGAAGTGACAATGGCCTGGACAACTCCTACGCTCGTCGAAATCTGTATCGGCCTCGAGATCAACGGCTACCTTCCGGCCGAGTTCTAATCCTGCACTTTGGCTACCCGCGATCCCCCCGTGAATGGGGCGCTTGACCGCTATCGTGCTCGGTGCAGCGGGCGGTGGCGGCTATCCGCAATGGAATTGCCGATGTCCGGTTTGTCAGCTCGCCTGGGCGGGCGACCCGCGGGCGAAGCCGCGCACTCAAGCGAGTATTGCCGTCTCGGCTGACGGCGAGAGTTGGATTCTCATCAACGCGACACCTGACCTCCGCGCGCAGCTCCTGGCAACGCCGGTATTGCAACCGCACGCCGGCCTGCGCAGCAGCCCGATCGCGGCCGTCGTCCTGACTGGCGCCGAGGTCGATCAGATCGCCGGATTGCTGGTGTTGCGCGAACGTCAAGGCTTTACCGTGTTCGCGACCGCCGACACGGTTGCGGCGCTCGACGCCAGTCCGATTTTCGGCGTGCTTGCGACCGGCATGGTCACACGCAGGGTGATAGCCTGCGACGAACCTTTTTCGCTGCCGGGCGGCCTCAGCGCCGCGCTGTTCGCCGTGCCCGGCAAAGTCGCCCTCTATCTCGAAGGCCAAGACCCCGCGCTTGCAGCCGAAACCGGTGCCAATGTCGGGGTAGAGATCGTCTGCGGCTCGCGGCGGCTCGCCTATGTGCCGGGGGCGGCGGCCATGACTGCCGCACTGCGTGAGCGCCTTGCCCGCGTCGACGTTGTGCTTTTCGATGCGACGCTCTTCGCTGATGATGAGATGATTGCGACCGGCACCGGGGACAAGACCGGCCGCCGCATGGGTCACATGCCGCTCGACGGCGACGACGGGACCCTGGCGGCGCTTGGCGGCCTTCCCGGCCGCCGCATCTTGATTCACATCAACAATACCAATCCGATCCTGATCGAAGGTTCGCCTGAACGCCGGAAGGTCGAGGCAGCGGGGTTCGAGGTCGCGGAAGACGGGATGGAGATCGTGCTTTGAATACTCTGAGCGCTAACGAACTGGAAGCCCGCCTGCGCGACATTGGCGCGCGGCGCTATCATCGGCTGCACCCATTTCACAAGCTCCTGCACGGCGGCGCCTGCAGCAAGGGCCAGGTGCAGGCGTGGGCACTCAATCGCTACTATTATCAGGCGATGATCCCGATAAAGGATGCGAGCCTGATTGCGCGCTGCGAAGATTCGGCAACACGCCGCGAGTGGCGCAGCCGCCTCGTCGATCACGACGGCGCCAGCGAAGGAGACGGCGGCATCGCGCGCTGGCTCAAGCTGGCCGATGGGCTCGGTCTCGACCGCGACTACGTCGTATCGCTGCAAGGCCTGTTGCCGGCGACACGCTTTGCCGTCGATGCTTATGTGCAATTCGTGCGCGAAAAGACCTTGCTCGAAGCCGTAGCGTCGTCGCTGACAGAACTATTCTCGCCAGTGATCATCGGCGAGCGCATGGAAGGCATGTTGAAGAGCTACGATTTTGTCACAGCGGAGACACTGGCGTATTTTTCGAAGCGTCCGCCCCAGGCCGAGCGCGATTCGCGTTTTGCTCTCGACTACGTCAAGCGACACGCGCGCACGCCGGAAGCGCAGCGCAGCGTACTCGGCGCGCTGGAGTTCAAATGCGATGTACTGTGGGCGATGCTGGACGCCTTGTATCATGCGTATGTCGTGCCAAAACTGGTTCCGCCCGGCGCGTTCGTGCCTGCGAACTAGGGCGCGGCCGTGAACGACACGCCGTCGCCTAAGCCTATCGCACCGGAAGCGCGGCCCCGCCTGCCTCGCGGGGTACGCCTCGTGCACAACGAGGCCCAGGGCGGCTGGGTGCTCCTTGCGCCCGAGCGCGTGTTCAAGGCCGACCCGATTGCCGTGGAGATCGTCAAGCGCTGCACCGGCGAAGCGACGTTTGCCGCCATCGTCGACGATCTGGCGACAACTTACTCGGCATCGCGCGAGCGCATTCTCGCCGACGTGACAGCGCTGCTGCGGGGGCTTGCCGACAAGCGGCTCCTGGAATTGTGACCACCAATCCGCCGTACCCGGCCTATACCAGGCGGCGACGCAAGAGAGTGCCAAATAAATGGCGGAAGACGGCGCGACCCTTCATAGTCCTCTCGGTCTCCTGGCCGAGCTGACGCACCGTTGCCCGCTAGGCTGCCCATATTGCTCCAATCCGCTCACGCTTGACCCGCGAAACGACGAACTCGACACCCAAACATGGGCGCGAGTGTTCAAGGAAGCCGCCGGGCTCGGCGTCCTCCAGGTGCACCTCTCCGGCGGCGAGCCGGGCGCGCGGCGCGACCTGGTCGATATCACCGCCGCGGCACATGCTTCAGGTCTTTACACCAATCTCATCACGTCGGCGATCGGCATCACGGCGGCCACCTTGCGCAAGCTCGTCTCAACCGGCCTCGATCACGTGCAGATCTCGATCCAGGACAGCGACCCCGCGAGCGCCGACCGCATCGCCGGCTACGAGGGTGCGTTCGCGCGCAAGCGCGCGCTTGCCGCCGAGGTCGTGCGCCTGAAGCTACCGCTCACGGTCAACGCCGTGATGCACCGCGCCAACATCGATCGCCTCGAAGAGATGGTGGCGCTCGCGCTTTCGCTGGGTGCCAGCAGGGTCGAGGTCGCGCACGCGCAATACTATGGCTGGGCGCTGAAGAACCGCGCCACTTTGATGCCGAGCGCCGAGCAGATCCGACGCGCGGCGGTCGCCGTCGAGGAACTACGTCGGCGGTATCATGGCGAAATCGTCATCGACGCCGTCGTGCCCGACTATTACGCCCGGCTGCCAAAGCCGTGCGTCGGCGGCTGGGGCCGCCGCTCGCTCAACGTCACGCCGGCGGGGAAGGTATTGCCATGTCACGCCGCCGAATCCATCCCCGGACTCGAATTCTGGTCGGTGCGCGAGCAGTCACTGGCCGAGATCTGGGCGAATTCGCCGGCTTTCAACGCCTTTCGCGGCACCGCCTGGATGCGTGAGCCATGCGCGAGCTGCGCCCGGCGCGAGATTGATTTCGGCGGCTGCCGCTGTCAAGCCTTCGCACTGACGGGCGACGCGCGCGCGACTGACCCGGTGTGTCATCTCGCGCCCAGTCACGATGAGGTCGCGGCAATTGCGGCTCAGGGGCATGATGGGCCGTACGCCTATCGGCAGATGTAGCAGTCTCACCGTGGTCTGCTCACGGATTTGCGATTTCGCTTCGCACCGCAACAAGCTAAGCTCGCTAGAGGGATGGCGCGCCCCCGGAAAACGCGCTAACAAAAGGCAAGCAGGTGGTACTTTCCATCAATGGGAAGTCCTATGACGTTGACGTTGAACCCGACACACCTTTGCTGTGGGTGCTGCGCGACACGATCGGGCTCACTGGCACCAAATACGGCTGCGGCATAGCCCAGTGCGGCGCCTGCACGGTGCATATCGACGGCGTCGCCGCGCGTTCCTGCCAGATGCCGATCGGTGGCCTGGGCGGCCGCGATGTGACGACGATCGAGGCACTCGCGCAGAACGGCAAGTTGCACGCGGTGCAGAAAGCCTGGGTCGAGTTCGATGTGCCACAATGTGGCTATTGTCAAAGCGGAATGATGATGGCGGTCGTCGCGCTTCTAAGAGAGAAGCCGAAGCCGACGGATGCCGACATCGACGCGGCAATAACCAACATCTGCCGCTGCGGGACCTATCAGCGCATCCGCGCCGCGATCCATGCCGTGGCAGACGCCTGACAACATGATGCGCGCTGTCGGAGCCCTTTTGTTTTTGATCTTCGCCGCGGCCGCGGCGTTGCCGGAAGCCACGACTGCCACCGAGCGGGTCGATCTCCTCCTGGTTCTGGCTGCCGATGTATCGCGCAGTGTCGACAACGACAAATTCCAGCTTCAACGCGAAGGATATGCGGCCGCCGTGACTGATCCGCAGGTGCTGGACGCCATCAGATCAGGCCGGGCAGGCCGTATCGGGCTGACGTTCGTTGAATGGTCTGGCATCGGCTCACAGCGGGTCGTGATCGACTGGACGACGGTCGGCGATGCCGAGTTGGCCAAAGGCTTTGGCGATCGCCTGCTCGAGGCGCCGCGATCGTTTGCGGACCGCACGTCGATCAGTGGCGCGATCGAGTTCGCCTTGGGCCAGCTGGGCCGCGCACCCTATGAAGCCGCCCGCCGTACCATTGATGTTTCCGGTGACGGCACCAACAACGCAGGCCGCGATGTGGCGCTCATGCGCGATGAAGCCGTTGCCCAGGGCGTGACCATCAACGGTCTCGTCATTCTGAGTGAAACACCGCTGGCATGGAATCCCGACCATACCAATCCGCCCGGCGGGCTTGAGAGCTATTACCGCAACAATGTCATCGGGGGGCCGGGCGCTTTCGTGCTCGCGGCGAAAGACTTCAGCTCGTTCGGCCAAGCCATCGTCAAAAAGATGATCGCCGAAGTTGCCCAAGCAGAATTACCCCGGAACATCTCGGCCCGTTGAGCACCGGCTACCGCCACGAGACGGCTTCCGGGGCCCTCGCCGGGCCTATGATCAGGCTTTGGAGCCATTGGAAATTTGCTTGTACGCGGCAACCCTTTGGGCGGACGCGCGGCCGCAATAGCCACGAAAGGGACACAGACGCCGCGCATGTTTGCAGCTCATCTGCCAATACGTATTATCCGATCATTATCCGATCGGCTTAGGCGAACCTCGGAACGCATCCTGTGACTGCGGCTACCGGTTTGAAACGCCTCGCGATTACCATTGCCGCCGTGGTCGCGGGCGCCGTCGTCACGCTGGTTGCGCTGTCGTTTCTCATTCCAGCCGCGTCTGTGCGGGATGCGGTCGCCGAGGAAATCCACGCCGTCACCGGACTCGTTCCGATGATGCGCGGCGACATGTCGGTCTCGCTGTTCCCTTCGGGCACGGTGACCTTCCGCAAAGTCGTCCTCGGCGACGACCCTAACGGCGCGCCCGGCGTGATCGCTGACGAATTGACCGCGCACTTGCGCTATTTTCCGCTTCTGGCCGGACGCATCGAAATCGCCGACGTCACGCTGGTGCGGCCCACGATCACCGTCACCTTCCTGCCCGGCGGCCAATCGAACTGGTCGGGACTGATCCAATCGCTCGCCCGGGCGCTGCAGCCCGATCCCGACCGAAGGGCGTCGTTCTCGGAAATCGGCATCCAGGACGGCACCGTGGTCGTTCACAAACCGTATGCGGGAACGGATGTCGTCGACAGGCTCGACGACGTTGAATTCCAGCTCGCTTGGCCGTCGATATCGCGGAGTTTCGGCGCCAACGGCCGGTTCGTGTGGCACGGCGAACCCATCGAGGCGAGCCTTTCACTCGGCGATTTTCTCGCGGCGCTCACTGGAGAGCACTCGGGCGTCAAGGTCCGGCTCGCCGGCGCGCCGGTAAAAGCAGCCTTCGATGGTGCACTGAGTGCGCGGCCGACGTTCAAGATCGACGGCACGCTGAGCATGGAATCTCCCTCGCTGCGCGACGCGATGCATTGGACCGACGCGAGCCAGTTGCCATTCGGGGGTTTCGGCCGTTTCGCGCTGCGGGCGCAAAGCAGCATCGGCGGCGGCGCGATCTCGCTGTCCAACGTCAACGTCGAGCTCGACGGCAATACGGCGGAGGGTGTGATTACCCTCTCGACCGACCACCGCACGGTCCAAGGCACGCTCGCCGCGGACGCGCTCGACTTCACTCCGTATGTCTCCGGGATTCATCTGCTCGCCGCCAACGAACGCAACTGGGATCAGCTCCCGATTACGCTCGACGGCCTGGCCGATTTCGATCTCGATCTGCGCATATCGGCTGCCAGCGTAAAGATCGGGTCTGCGCAATTGGGTCGTACGGCGGTTGCCGCCAACATGCGAAACGGCAAGCTCGACGTGACCATCGGGGAGGCGCAGGCGTTCAACGGCATAGCCAAAGGCTCGCTCGGGCTCGCCAATGCCAATGGCGGCGTCGCCGTGACTTCCCATATGCAGTTCGTCGATGTCGATCTTGAGAGCTGCCTCGCCCAGGTGTTCGGTATTCGCCGGCTCGAGGGCCGAGGCAATATGGCGCTCAATATCGAAGGATCGGGCTCTTCCGTATTGGCGGTGACTAACACGCTCAGCGGCACGGCAAGCCTCAATGCCCATAACGGCGCGCTCGCCGGTATCAATATCGAGCAGTTGCTGCGCCGTCTTGAGCGCCGGCCGTTGTCGGGCAACGGCGACTTCCGCACCGGGCGCACACCGTTCGACCAGTTCACCCTCGGTCTCAAGATTGACAAGGGCCAGGTGTCCATCGACGACATGCATCTCGATGGGCCAGCCGTTCGCCTCGCCATCGGTGGCCAGATATCGGTCCCGACGCGCGACCTCGACCTCAAGGGCGTGGCGACCTTGATGTCCGGCGAGACCGCGAACGAGTTCGACCTGCCGTTCGTCGTCCAGGGTCAATGGGATGATCCGATTATGCTGCCGGACGCGCAAAGCCTGATCCGCCGTTCGGGTGCCGCGGCACCGCTGCTCGATGCAATCAAAGCCCGCGGCGCGGGCTCCGCGGTACGTTCCGTCATCGACAAGCTCCTCGCGAATCCGGCAGGATCCTCCGCGCCTGCGGCGGCTCCGGCAAAGCAGCCCGAGTAGCCGTCACATCCGCGCCGACGTGCCGCGTGAACCCGCGAGCTTGGCGAGCAGCGAAGCGGCAATCACCGCGATTCCGACAACACCAACCATGATGCTGCAAATTGCATTCATCTCCGGTTTCACCCCGAGACGAACCTCGGAATAGATGCGGATTGGCAAAGTGGTCGTCCCCGGCCCGGTAGTAAAACTGGCGATGACAAGATCGTCGAGTGAGAGCGCGAACGCGAGTATCCACGCAGCGACGATGGCCGGCAGGATCAGCGGCAGGGTCACCGACAAGAATGTCCGCAACGGGGGCGCGCCAAGATCCGTCGCCGCTTCCTCGAGACCCATGTCGAAATTGGTGAGCCGTGACTGCACGATTATGGTGACGAAGCACATCGCCGTGGTGGTGTGGGCGATAGCGACGGTCCAAAAGCCGCGCTCCACAGCAACGGCCACGAAGAGAAGCAGAAGCGACAAGCCGGTGATGACTTCCGGCATGACCAGCGGCGCGTAGATCATCGCGGCGAACAGAAGCCGGCCGCGAAAGCGGCCGAAGCGCGCCAGCGTCAGCGCCGCCAGCGTCCCTAATATTGTCGCCATACTGGCAGAAACGAGCGCGAGGCGGAGGCTGATCAAAGCCGATTCCACGAGCGGGGCGTCGTTGAAGAGCTCGGTGTACCACTGCGTCGACCAGCCACCCCAGACCGCCACGAGCCGCGACGCGTTGAAGGAGTAGATCACTAGGACCGCGATCGGAAGATAAAGAAACGCCATGCCAAGGACGATGGCGACGAGGTTAAATGCGGAAACGCTGCGCATCGTCAGTCCCGCTCCGCAACCCGCATGGCCTGGTGCTGGTAGACGACGATCGGCGTAACCAGGAGACAGACCAGCACGACCGCGACCGCGGAGGCGGCCGGCCAATCCTTGTTGCCGAAGAATTCCGTCCAGATGGTCTGCCCGATCATCGGCGATTGCGAGCCGCCGAGCAGATCGGGGATGACGAACTCGCCGACGATTGGAATGAAGCACAGGAGCACGCCGGCAAGCACGCCCGACGACGACAGCGGCAGCGTCACCAGCCAAAAAACCTTCCAGCGCGGGCAGCCGAGATCGGCGGCCGCTTCGAGGAGTGAGACGTCGAGCTTCTCGAGCGTGGCGTAGAGCGGCAATACCATAAATGGCAGATAGGAATAGACGATGCCGATATAGATCGCGGTGTCGGTCGCGAGCCAGGCGGGCGGCTCTTTCACGATGGAAAACGCCATGAGCAGTTCGTTGAGCGGTCCGTCGCGCTGCAAAATATTCATCCAGGAATAGATGCGGATGAGTAGCGACGTCCAGAACGGCAGCACCGTCAGGACGACGAGCACCGCCTGCCAGCGCCGCGGCATGCGGGCGATCGCGTAGGCAATCGGACAACCGATGCCGAGCAGCATGAGTGTGGAGAACGCGGCGATTTGCACGCTCCTCACGTAAGACAGGAGGTATAGCGGATCGGAGCCCAGAAGCTCGTAATTCTCCAAAGAGAGCGCGGCGATAAAGGCTTTAAGCCCCTGCCAGCCGCCGGCGAGATCGAGCACCGGCGTATAAGGCGGCTGGGCGATCGCGGTCTGCGACAGGCTGATCTTAAGCACGATCAGGAATGGCACGAGGAAGAACGCAAACAGCCATGCATACGGGACTCGGACGACGAGCTGTCGCCAAAAGGCACCTCCCTGCTGTTGCTTCATGATGTCTCCAACAGCGTCCTTAGCGCGTCAGCACGATCGCGGCGTCGGCCGGCCAGCTTAGCCACACCTGCTCCTCGAGGCCGATCGGCGGTGCGTGGCCGGCGACATTGGCGACCGTTGCCCGCACCAGCAAATCGTCGCGGATGCGCACCTTGTAGATCGAAACACTGCCGAGATAGCCGAGATCGACCACCGTACCAACGACGTAATTGTCCTGGTCCGGTGAGGGCCGTTCGCGGGTGATGCGCACCTTCTCCGGGCGGACCGCCGCCCAGATCATCGTGCCGGGCTTGGCATCGGGCTTCGCCGCCACCCGCAGACGCCCGGCCGCAGTGCCCTCGATAGTCAGACCGTCGTCGCCAATCCGGCCCTGAAACAGATTAATGTCACCGACAAAGTCCGCGACCCAGCGTGAGCTTGGCCGCTCATAGATCTCGGCCGGAGGTGCCACTTGAATGAACCGGCCGCCGTCCATGACCGCGATCCGATCGGCGACCATCATCGCTTCGCTTTGGTCGTGGGTGACGATGATGAAGGTCAACCCGAGGCTTCGTTGCAGCTCCATCAACTCGAACTGGGTTTCACTGCGCAGCTTCTTATCGAGCGCGGCCATAGGCTCGTCGAGCAGCAAGACCCGCGGCCGCTTGACCAAGGACCGCGCCAGCGCCACGCGCTGGCGCTGCCCGCCGGAAAGTTCGTGCGGTTTGCGGCCGCCGAGACCTTCGAGTTTCACCCGCGCAAGCATGTCGGCGGCGCGCCGGGCAATCTCGCGGCGGGGCAGGCCCTCTTGCTTGAGGCCAAAGGCGACGTTGGCCTCAACGTTGAGATGCGGAAACAGCGCGTAGCTCTGGAACATCATGTTGACGGGTCGCCGATACGGCGGCACCGGAGCAAGGTCTATTCCGTCCAGCAGCATTCGGCCGGTGCTCGGTTGCTCGAACCCCGAGATCAGCCGCAATAACGTCGTCTTGCCGCACCCGGATGGACCGAGCAGCGCGAAGAATTCGCCCTCGTAAATATCGACCGACAGATGATCGACGACAGCGGCGCGCCCGAAGCGCTTGGTAAGGGCCTCGATGCGCAACAGCGGACGCAAATTCGGATCAGCCCACGGCGCAAAATCTCTTTTCGAGCCGGCGATCGCGTTCACTCCGATACTAGTTCGGAAATCTCACCGGCTCTTCTAACGCAAATCACGTTCACCGACAAATGCGGCGGGAATTATTTTCTTCCAGTTCCGGGAGAGAGAAATGAAGAGACGGGCCGGCGTCAGACCGTGCCGGTTTCAGCAAGCGACCAGGCAGGGTTGACGTCCTCAACGGCGTCGCTTGCAAGCTTGCGCGGCTCCGGACCGTAATAGTCGCCCAATTGCACGGTTAGCCGCGGCTGCATTTTGATCGTGAGCAGGTATCGCCAGGAGCAGCGAGCGCGTGACTTTGCGCATGGTGTGCTCGTCGTCGACGATCAGCACCTTTAGCGCACGAGCCGCTGCGCGATGCTTGCCGCCCCTGCCATGACGCCCTCGTGGTCTCGGCCGCGCGATCTCATTACAAGCTCTTAAAATCCGAGTGAAATTGATTGATAAAATTCAAAGTGCTTTACGGCACCCGGTCAACCTCCGGCACCCTCCTGCGTCATAAAGCCTTCGAGCGCCGCGCGTTCAGCCGCCGAAAGGCGCAGGCCGAGCTTGGAGCGGCGCCAGAGCACGTCGTCTGCGGTTTGCGCCCACTGTTTCTGCATCAAATGGCGCACCTCCGGGGCGGTCAGGTCGGCCCCGAAACGCGCCCCTAGATCGTCAAATCGGGTAGCGTCGCTGGGTATTATGCTGTCCACGCGCGTGCCATAAGCAGCGACGAGGCGCCGCGCATGATCCTCGGCGAGTGGTCTATGGCGGCAAGCTCACGACCTTCCGCCGTTTAGCCGAAGACGTTCCGTCACCACATCGCGCTCGCCGTGCGCGTCGAGGATCAGGCGCCAGACGTCGGCACGCTCGGCGCGGACGCAGCGCGTACGGGTGCGGATTGTCGCTCCTCGTTCGGCGGCGTCGACCGCATTAAGCACGACGAGGCGTGCATCGTCGGCGAAGCAGTCCGAATATTCATATTGAGCGGCTGCCCGGCGGCGTCGGTGACGAGATCTAGCGTACGCGTGCCGGGCAGGATCTCGCGCCGGCCGAGCAAGTCGTAGACCAGAAGACCGAGCCGGAGCCGGAGCACCAGCGGCGAGCGGCCCACGGTATCCAGTGGCAGCACAAAACGGAGCGGCCGGATGAGGCGCGGCGCCATCCGCAGCAACACCTCACGCTCGCAGCGCGCACGAAGCGGAGCGCTCCATGCTACAGATAGCGAAGCCCACCATGGATGAGCTTCGAGGATCCCGACGACGTGCCGGAGGCAAGGTCGTTTTGCTCGATGAGCACGACCTTGAGCCCGCGCCCCGCGGCATCGCGGCGATGCCGGCGCCGTTAATGCCGCCACCTATGATAGCGAGACGAAGTCGGCCATTCGTCGAGACCCGGGTCGCCTTTGTCTTTCTCGTCCCATGCGAAAAAACGTCGGAACGCAGTTTTTATCGGCGAACCGCTGGATGGAGCATATGATGAATCTGCCTCTCCCTCGCCTGCCTTCCTCGCTACGCTAGAAAGCCTGCCTCCGTAGCGAGGGACCACAATTCAACGCTGGGCAACAGGAAACCGCGCCATGAACTTTCGTGATCGTTACGTCGTAGTCACCGGCGGCGCCGGCGCGCTTGGCGCCGCCTTGGTCGAAGCCCTGATCGAAGCCGGCGCTGTCTGCCACGTGCCGTGCTTCGATGAAGCCGAGGCACAGCGCTTTCGGCTGCGCGACCACCCTCAGGTGAAGCTCATGATCACCGGAAATCTCGCGGACGAGAAAAATGTCGCCGGACTGTACGGCGGGATTGCCAGGCTCTGGGCTTCGATCCACCTTGCCGGTGGATTTGCGGCCGGACCGCTCGGCGAAACGAGCTTGTCAACGTTCCGCCAGCAGATTGACATGAACCTGGTTAGCTGCCTTCTGTGCTGCCGCACCGCCGTGAACGCGATGACCAGCAACGGCGGCCGCATCGTCAACGTCGCCGCCCGCGCGGCCCTCGAATGGCGGACCGGCGCGGGCATGGCCGCGTACACCGCAACGAAGGCCGCGGTCGCCGCGCTGTCCGCGGCCTTGGCGGAAGAGGTCGCCAAGGACGGCATCCTGGTCAATGCGGTCGCGCCCTCGATCATGGACACGCCCGCCAATCGCAAGGCGATGCCGAGAGCGAATTACAATCTTTGGCCGAAGGTCGAAGAAGTGGCAGCGACAATCCTGTTTCTCGCCTCACCGGAGAACCACGTCACCCGCGGTGCAGTCGTGCCGGTATATGGACAGTCATAGAGCGGCGCCATGGCGAGCGAGGCGACGCAATCCGGATTTATGTGCAGGTCCCTGATTTGCCTCATCGCGGAGCCTGCCATCCGGGCAGGCTACTTCGGGTCGGACCCCTTGGCGCCTCGCAGCGACGGCGTACGGACCTTCTCAATACCCCGGCCACAATCCCGGCGTCGCCAGTTCGAGGAGATGCCCGTCGGGATCGCGGAAATAAATGCTCTCGCCGCCGCGTGGCCATCTGGTGCGGCCTTCGATGGCGACGCCGGCGTACGTAAGGCGCGCCTCCCAATCGGCAAGATCGTTCGCGGCGATGGAGAATGCCATATGCACCGGCCCATGACCGTCATGCGGCGGGATCGTGCCGCCGTTCAGATGCATGGTCTCCAGAGAACGGCCGCGCAAAAATAGGAGCAGCACGCCGCGTCCACCGACGTCGTAGGCGCAGAGCCGCTGATCGCGGTAGATGCTGTTGAGGCTGAGTAACTGCTCGTAGAACGGACAGGACCGTTCGAACTCATCGACGTAAAGCGCAGTTTCCAGAACGCCGAGCAAATTGGGCATGGGCTCTCTCGGCCGGCTTCACCCCGAGATTGGCATAACCTCGCGCGCGGGCGAACGCACCAGCCGGCTCACCGCGCCCGCGGCAACCACCGCCTGGTGTTGCGCGTAGGCTTCATGGTTCTGCTCGATGTAATCGAGATCGTACAGGTAGTTCACCATCAGGCCGTACGACTGCTGCAACGCGCGGTCGCACGTGTCGCCAAGCCAATCGAGCCGCTCGAGCCGGGCGCCGTTGCCGAGGTGGAAGCGGGCGACCGCATCAGCGGGTTGGCCGCGGGCGTTGCGGGCGCGCAAATAATACCAAGCGGCGGCCTGCAACAGCGGCTCGCGGACTGTCGCGCTCAAGACCGGATCACGCCACCAATCAGGCCGGTCGAGTGCGACGAGCGCTTCACGATCGTCCGCGTCGAGCGCAAGCGACGCCTCGTTGGCACGCTCACGCTTGAGCCATGCGGCGAAATTCGGCGCCGGCGACAGCGTCACGAACGTCGAGATGCGCGACAACTCGCGGCGGACCTCCTCCACGACCTGCTTGATGAGGAAATGGCCGAAGGTCACGCCAGCGAGCCCGCGCTGGCAGTTGGTGATCGAGTAGAACGCCGCCGTCGTCGCCCGCCCCGGTTCGACGACCTCGCGCCGGTCGGAAAGAATCGGAGCGATTGCACCTGGTATCTCTCGCGTCAACGCCACTTCGACGAAGATCAGCGGTTCGTCGACCAGCGCCGGGTGGAAGAAGGCGTAGCAGCGGCGGTCGGGGAGATCGATGCGCCGGCGCAAATCGTCCCAGCCGCGAATCTCGTGCACAGCCTCGTAGCGGATGATCTTTTCCAGAATAGAGGCAGGCGTCGACCAGTCGATGCGGCGCAGCACCAGAAAACCCCGATTGAACCAGGACGAGAACAGATGAGTAAAATCGTTGTCGACCACGGCAAGGTCGTCGCGATGATCCATGGCGTCGAGCAGTTGCGCGCGCATGCGAACGAGCGCGGCGGTGCCGCCCGGAGCAAGATTGAGCCGGCGAAAAAGCTCGAGCCGGCGCGGCTCGCTGACATGATGAAGCTCGGCCGCGGCGGTGGCCGACGGTGACTGCTGCCACGCCGCGACCGCAGCGTCGATTCGTGCCGGTTCGTAACCGAACGTCCGCGCCAGGGTTTCGAAAAATGCAATCCGCGGCCCGATCGTCAGCTCCGCATAGTCGGCGAGAATTTCGTTGGCGAGAGCGACGCCCGAGGCTTCGCCGCGGCCCGATAATAGCGCCTCGCATAGTTCCACGATACTGTCCGAGCGTTCTCGCGCCGGCTCGCGGCGCGAGATCAGCGCGCGGCTGCGGTCGGCGATGCTCTGGAGCATGTCGCTGAAGAACAGTGTGTTCACCGCAACCATCGAATTCCACCCGCGCCGGCTCCAATCACCTAATGATCGCCGGCCGCGATGACAAGCTGGAGAAATGCCTAGCCAGTAGACAAATCCGTGCCCCTTTGTCAGTGAACGGCAGCGGCACGATCAAGCCGCCTTCAGCGTTAAGGAGCCGTCAATGCCGGGGCCCCTGGCCGGTCTGCGCGTTCTCGAGCTTGCCCGCATTTTGGCCGGACCCTGGGCCGGGCAAATTCTGGCCGACCTTGGCGCCGACGTGATCAAGGTCGAGCGCACGGGCGCCGGCGACGACACCCGCGGTTGGGGCCCTCCTTTCGTGCCGGCCACCGACGGCGGCCATCTCGGCGCCGCCTATTTTCACGGCACCAATCGCGGCAAGCGCTCGATCGAACTCGACTTCGAGAGCGAAGAGGGACGGCGCACTGTGCGCAAGCTCGCGGCTCGCTCGGACGTGCTGATCGAGAATTTCAAGGTCGGCGGGCTCGCGAAATTCGGCCTCGATTACGCAAGCCTCGCACCGGACAATCGACGGCTTATTTATTGTTCGGTCACGGGCTTTGGCCAGACCGGCCCCAACGCGCAGCGCCCCGGCTACGACCTCATGGCCCAGGGCATGGGCGGCATGATGGATTTGACCGGCAACCCGGACGGCGAACCGATGCGGGCGGGCACGCCGGTGTCCGATCTTTTCACCGGCGTGTATTCGGTTGTCGGAATCCTTGCGGCGCTGGCGCGGCGGGAGAAGACCGGCCGCGGCGGCTACGTCGATACCGCACTGATCGATACTACGGTCGGAGTCCTCGCCAATCAGGCCCTTAATTTTCTTGTCTCGGGCAAAGTGCCGCACCGCATGGGCAACGCACATCCAAACATCACGCCTTATCAGGTGTTTCCGGTTGCCGACGGCCACATCATCATCGCCAGCGGCAACGACGGTCAGTTCGTCAAGCTATGCGGCGTCCTCGGCGACCCCGCGCTCGCCAAGAATTCCGACTATATCGACAACGCAGCGAGACTGGCGCACCGCGCCGCACTGGTGGGGCGTGTGTGCGCGCTCACGGCAAAGTTTCCCGGCTTCGAGCTTCTGCAGAAGCTCGAAGCCGCCGGCGTGCCGGCCGGACCGATCAATGATCTGGCGCAGGTGTTCGCCGATCCGCAGGTGATTCATCGCGGCATGCGCATCGATCTGCCCAGCGCTGCGGCCGAGGGCGGAACAATTCCCGGCGTGCGCACGCCGATCATGCTCGACGGCGCGCCGATGGCGGCCGAGCGCTCCTCACCGCGGCTTGGCGAGCACACCGCCGAAATCCTGCGCGAGATCGGCGAGGGCTAGTGTCCTTATTCTGAAGTTCGCAAGCACCTGCGGCACCTTCTGGTGTGAACTTCAGAATCTAAAGGACACTAGCAATCTTTACCATTCTAGAGTCGTTTTGGATTTGAAGTTCCCTTGCGAGTTTGCCGTTGGATCGTAGGGAACTTCAAATCCACCACACTAGCTAGGCGGCGCAGCGCTTACCCCACTCGGATGGCCGGCCCGACCGGCAATGAACGAGCGATACCGATTTCGCCCGCCCCCGATCTGGGGTAGGCTCGCCTATGCTCGACTGGTATCGCAAACTTGGCGCGGCCGAGCGTTGCACTTTCTGGGCCTGCTTCGGCGGCTGGCGCTCGATGCGCTCGACGTGCAAATCTACACCTTCGCCATACCGGCATTGATCGCGGTGTGGCACATCACCAATGCCCAGGCCGGATTATTGGCGACGAGCGCATTGGTGATTTCCGCTTTCGGTGGTTGGACTGCCGGCATGCTCGCCGACAGCGTCGGCCGCGCCCGGCTTTTGATCGTCATGATCGCTGGTTCGCGTTCTTTACCTTTCTCTCCGCCTTCACCAACAATTTCGAGCAACTGCTCGTCGTGCGCGGCTTCCAGGGTTTTGGCTTCGGTGGCGAATGGGCCGCGGGGTGCTGATGGGCGAGGTCATTCGCGGCGCCGATCGCGGCAAGGCGGTCGGCACGGTCCAGAGCGCCTGGGGAGCGGCGGCCATTCTCGCCACGATTGTCTTCCAGGTTCCCGCAAGAGATTGCTTGGCGGGCGCTGTTCTTCGTCGGCATTCTTCCGGCGCTGCTGGTCTTCTACATCCGCACGAAGGTGCCGGAGCCTGCGGTTTCCGAAGCGGCAACGCAATCGGCGTCTCGGCGCGGTACGTTCGAAATCTTCAGCCGCGAACTCCTGCCGGCGCCAATCCTCGGCGCCGCGCTGGCAACCGGCGCGCAGGGCGGCTATTACGCGATTTCCACCTTTCTGCCCACTTTTCTGCGGACGCAGCGCCATCTTACCGTGATGGGGACCAGCGGCTATCTCGCCGTGATCATTGTCGGCTCGTGGTTCGGCTATGTCGTCAGCGCCTATCTGAGCGACGCCATCGGCCGGCGGAAAAATTTCTTCATCTTCGCCATCGGCTCGCTGTTGATCGCGGTCGCTTACACGCAGACCGAGATTTCAGACCGCCTGATGCTTGTGATGGGATTTCCTCTCGGATTCTTCACCTCCGGCATTTTCAGCGGCATGGGACCGGTGCTCGCCGAACTATTTCCGACCAGCGTGCGCGGCACCGGCCAGGGTTTTTGCTACAATTTCGGCCGTGGCATCGGAGCGTTCTTTCCCACGCTTGTCGGCGTTTTGTCGGCTTCGGTCGCGCTCGGCACCGCGATCGGCATCTTTGCCGCAATTTCCTGCGCCAATGTCATCCTCGCGGCGTTTGCCTTGCCCGAAACTCGCGGGCGCGAGCTGATGGCGAACTGAAAGCTTGCGGCATACCGGATGGCTTCGTCGCGGGACGTCATCGGTTTGGACACTTCGGGCCGGACCCGTTGGCTCCTTGCGACGACGGAAGGCCGAATTATTCGGGCTTGAAATTCATTGCCACGCCGTTGATGCAATAGCGCAGATGCGTCGGCGGCGGCCCGTCGTCGAAGACGTGGCCGAGGTGACTGCCGCAGCGGCTGCAATGCACTTCGGTGCGCACCATCCCGTATCCGCGATCGGTCGAGGTTTCGACCGCGCCCGGCTCCGGGTCGTTGAAGCTCGGCCACCCGGTGCCGCTGTCGAATTTCTTCTTCGAGACAAACAACGGCTGGTCGCAGCCGGCGCAGTAAAACGTACCGGCGCGCTTTTCGTAGTTGAGCGCGCAGCTTCCCGGCGGTTCGGTCCCCCGGCCGCGCATGACGCGGAACTGTTCCGGGGTGAGCAGCTTGTGCCACTCGGCGTCGGTGTGAGTCACGGGATACTGCTTAGTGTCCATGGCCGTTTCGTCCGTCGGAGGATGACAACGATGGGATGACGATAAGATAGTGACCAACGCCGCTGATAAAAGGCAATGCGCAATCGTGTGATGCCGGTGACCACCGAACGCAGCTCTGCCGGCAAGACCCATTACGGCAGTTTGTCGAAACCCTCGCCAAAGCCCTTCAGGCTCATGGGGAAGCCGATGCCTTCCTCGGGCGTTTGAAAGATGATGAAGGTCGAGGTCTGACCGCTGCGCATCTGCTCGATCAGCTTGTCATCCATGACGACCTCGGCGACGCAGCCGTTGGGCAGGCAACGCACGAAACCGGCGCGGCCGACATCGTTGTTGTCGATCTTCAGGCCAAGCCCCGAGGGCAGCAGCACACCGAGTGGAGCGACCACACGCATCAGGCGGCTCTTCTGGTCACTTGTTTTCAGGACGATCACCGTCAGTCCGACATTGGGCCGGTCCTCCGCCGTGACGCTCTGCATCAGCGCGCATTGCTCATTTTGCGCGCCCGGCGGCGTGTCGCAGCGTATTTGCCAATCGCCGTGGACCGAGCGCACCGCGCCTTGGGCGGCAACTTGCCCGCCGAACGCGGAGACGGCCGCAAGGGCGATGGCGGCGGCGCCGAGCGCCGGAGCCATTGGCCGCAGCAACCGCCCGACATCGAAAATCGCCATGATATTTCCTCTGGCCAACCACTCCCAGGGCCGGCTGACGCCGGCGTTGTTTACGGCGCGAATCGGCTTTGCGCAGGCCGCTTGCAGAGCAAGCCTGCCTACATGGTGAGCCCACCATGTCAAGATCGGATGAAAGCCAGGCCAACGTAGTCCCGTGAGAGACATCGCCTTACTCCTCCGAATGGGCCCCGAGCACCAAGCCGAAGGCGCGCGAGCGCGCTGACGAGTGCATTGCGGTAGAGCGCGATTTGTGGTTTGAGGGGCTGGGATTCCCCCATCCCGCCAATGCCGCCAAGGAGCCAGATCCATGGCGCAAACCTCATGGCAGCAGGTGGCGTCAAGCTGTCGCGGTCGCGCTATAGGTTTGGCGCCCGGCAATGGCAGTCATAACGATGACCAGACTCAGGGAACAGGAGCAGTGATGCAGATGCCGGTGTTCTCGCGCTTGAGCGCATATGCGGCGGCAGTTGGGGCGTTGGTTGCCGGTACGGGCGCCGCCCTGGCCGGCATCGGGCAGCCGTCGCCTTGGGAACTCGGCCTGCAAGAGGCGGGGTCCCCGGTCATGGCGGACATCATTTCGTTTCATAACTTTTTGCTCTGGATCATCACCGCGATCACCGCCTTCGTTCTCGTCCTGCTGCTCATCGTCATGATCCGCTACAATGCGCGCGCCAATCCGACGCCGTCGCGCACCACGCATAACGCAGTCGTCGAGATCATCTGGACGATCGTCCCGGTCATCATCCTGGTGGCGATTGCGATCCCCTCGTTCCGGTTGCTATTCGTCCAGCTCGACAACCCGACGCCGGACCTCACCATAAAGGCGACGGGAAAGCAGTGGTACTGGAGCTACAACTACCCGGACAACGGCAATTTCGAGTTCAACTCGCTGATCGTCGAAGATAAAGATTTAAAGCCCGGCCAACCGCGCCTTCTTACCGTCGACAGTGAAATGGTCGTGCCGGTGAACAAGGTCGTGCACGTGCTGGTAACCGGCGCCGACGTGATCCACTCGTTCGCCGTGCCGTCGTTCGGCATCAAGATCGACGCCGTTCCGGGCCGGCTCAACGACACCTGGTTCAAGGCGACCAGCGAGGGGCTGTTCCACGGTCAATGCTCCGAACTGTGCGGCAAGGACCACGCATTCATGCCGATCACCGTGCGGGTGGTGAACGATGCCGAGTTCGCCGCATGGATCGCTACCGAGAAGAAGAATGCCGGCCTCAACAGCGCGGCGCCGATCGCAGTCGCAGCGGCCGGCGCGGCGCGTTGACGACATAACGCCGACAAGACCACTCGCTAACGCAGGGACCGAAAATGGATACGATGGCACACGCGGCACACGGCGACGACAACGGGCATGCCATCCCGCACAGCTGGCGCCGCTATGTCTATTCGACCAACCACAAGGACATCGGCACGATGTACCTGGTGTTCGCTTTGATTGCCGGCGTGATCGGCGGCGTCATGTCGATCCTGATCCGCGCCGAATTGATGTATCCAGGGCTGCAGATTTTCCACGAGACCCATTATTACGATGTCATCGTCACCGCGCACGGATTGATCATGATCTTTTTCGTGATTATGCCGGCGATGATCGGCGGCTTCGGCAACTGGATGATTCCGCTGATGATCGGCGCGCCGGACATGGCGTTCCCGCGCATGAACAACATCTCGTTCTGGCTGCTGCCGGCTTCCTTCGCGCTGTTTGTGGCCTCAATGTTTTTCGAGGGCGAGCCGGGCGCCAACGGCGCCGGAACAGGCTGGACGATCTATGCCCCGCTGTCGACCTATGGCCATCCCGGCCCGGCGATGGACTTCGTCATCCTGTCGATCCATCTCGCCGGCGCCTCGTCGATCCTCGGCGCCATCAACTTCATCACCACGATCTTCAACATGCGCGCGCCCGGCATGACCATGCACAAGATGCCGCTGTTCGTGTGGTCGGAGCTGGTGACGGTGTTTCTGCTGCTGCTGGCCTTGCCGGTGCTGGCCGGCGCCATCACCATGCTGCTCACCGACCGCAATTTCGGCACCACCTTCTTCGATCCGCACGGCGGCGGCGACCCGCTGTTGTTCCAGCACCTGTTCTGGTTCTTCGGCCATCCGGAGGTCTACATCCTCATCCTGCCCGGCTTCGGCATGGTCAGCCAGGTCGTGGCGACGTTCTCGCGCAAGCCCATCTTCGGCTATCTGGGAATGGCTTACGCCATGGTGGCGATCGGCGGCATCGGTTTCGTCGTCTGGGCGCACCATATGTACACCGTTGGCATGTCGGCGAGCGTGCAGGCCTACTTCATCGCCGCAACGATGGTGATCGCGGTACCGACCGGGGTGAAAATCTTCTCCTGGGTCGCGACGATGTGGGGCGGCTCGATCGAGTTCAAGACGCCGATGCTGTGGGCGATCGGCTTCATCTTACTGTTCACGATCGGCGGCGTCACCGGCGTGGTCTTGGCTAATGCCGGCGTCGATCGCGTATTGCAGGACACCTACTACGTGGTCGCCCACTTCCACTACGTGCTTTCACTGGGGGCGATCTTTGCCATCTTCGCCGGCTGGTATTATTGGTTCCCGAAGATGACCGGCTATATGTATAGCGAGTTTGTCGGCAAGCTGCACTTCTGGCTGACGTTCATCGGCGTGAACCTGGTGTTCTTCCCGCAGCACTTTCTTGGGCTGGCCGGCATGCCGCGCCGCATTGCCGACTATCCCGATGCGTTCTCCGGTTGGAACTTCGTTTCCTCGATCGGCTCGTACCTTTCGGGCGTCGGCGCGCTCGTGTTCCTGTTCGGCGTCGCCCAGGCCTTTGCCCGCAAAGTGCCTGCGGGCAACAATCCCTGGGGCGCCGGCGCTACAACGCTCGAGTGGACCTTGCCGTCGCCACCGCCTTTCCACCAGTTTGACACCCTGCCGCTAATCCGATGAGCGTCACCTTCGCGCCGGCGCAACCCAGCATCGCGGGTGTCGGCGACTACATTGAACTAATGAAGCCGCGGGTGATGTCGCTCGTGGTGTTCACGGCGTTCGTCGGTCTTATGATCGCCCCTGGCCATCTGCACCCGGTAATCGCCATCACCGCAATATTGTGCATAGCGGTGGGCGCCGGTGCCGCGGGTGCGCTCAACATGTGGTACGACGCCGACATCGACGCGCGCATGGAGCGCACGGCGAAACGGCCGATCCCCGTGGGACGCGTGGCGCCGGGCGAGGCGCTTGCTTTCGGCCTGACGCTCGCGACGTTCTCCGTCGTCGTGCTCGGCCTCCTGGTCAATGTCGTCGCCGGCGCGCTGCTCGCCGCCACGATCGGCTTCTACGTGCTCGTCTACACGATGTGGCTCAAACGCCGGACACCGCAGAACATCGTCATCGGCGGTGCGGCGGGCGCGCTGCCGCCGGTCATCGGCTGGGCGGCGGTAACCGGGAGCGTGGCCCTAGAGCCGATCCTGCTGTTCCTCATCATCTTCTTCTGGACACCACCGCATTTCTGGGCGCTGTCGCTCTATCGCACCGAGGATTACGCGCGCGCGGGCGTCCCGATGCTGCCGGTTGTCGCCGGCGAAACGGAAACGCGCCGCCAAATCCTGCTCCACTCGCTGCTTCTTGCCCCGCTTGGCACGGCGCCGTGGCTCTTAGGCTTTACCGGACCGCTTTATGGCGCGGCCGCGCTCGCCGCGGGCGCGGTCATGGTCGCACTGGCGCTGCGGCTGCGCAGAGAACTCGACGGCCATACCGCCAGCAAGCGGATGTTCGCCTTTTCGATCCTCTATCTGTTCCTGTTGTTCGCCATGCTGCTGGCCGATCGGGTGTCAGCGGCGCTGATCGACCATTTCGCTGCATGACGACGAGTGCAGTCATGAACGAAAATAAGCCGGAAACCGGCATCAGGCTGACGGAACAGCAACGCCGCGCCCGCCGCGCCCGCTCGATCGCAATCGCGGTGTCTCTTGGCGTGCTGGTTATCCTCTTCTACATCGTAACCTTGGTGAAGGGTCCAGGCGTACTCAATCGCCCGCTATGAACGCTGAATTGTGAACCAACGATGAGCATGCACAAGCCGGATACTACTCCCCGCCGCGATCTTCTCGTCGCATTTTTCTGCGGCGGCCTCGTTGCGGCGATGGTCGGGCTATCGTTCGCGGCGGTTCCGTTCTACTCGTGGTTTTGCCGCACCACCGGGTATGGCGGGACGACGCAGTTCGGCAAGGCGCGCCCCGAGCACGTCTCCGATCGGACCATCACCGTGCGCTTCGATTCCAATGTCGCCGGCGGACTGCCGTGGCGGTTCGAGCCCGAGCGCCGCACCATCGACGTCAAGCTTGGCGAGGTGGTGACCGTCTACTACGGGGTCACCAACGAAGCCGCCCGTGTGACCGCCGGCCAGGCCGGCTATAATGTCAGTCCGCCGACGGCCGGCATCTACTTCACGAAAATCAACTGCTTCTGCTTCACCGAGCAGACCATGAAGCCGGGCGAGAAACGCGGCATGGCGGTCGTGTTCTACGTCGATCCCAAGCTTGCTGAGGACGCCGAGCAGAACAAGGTCAATCTAATTACCCTCTCCTATACGTTCTATCCGGTGCGCGTACCGGATCAGGCGGCGGCGGAAGGTGCGGCGCCGGCGAAGTCCGGACGGATATAGAGAGCTCGATCCCGAATCGATGACGTAAAGCTAGAGGCAATGAAAGCGACCCCCCGGCAATCAGGTCGCGCCAAGGTGGAGATGACAACAATGGCTGACGCGGCCCACGCCAAACCGCACCACGAGTACCACCTAGTCAATCCCAGCCCGTGGCCGGCGATCGGCGCTACTTCGGCGTTCATTACTGCCGTCGGCTTGATTCTATGGATGCATCATATCGTCGCCTACGCGCCGATCATTCTCGGCGTCGGCAGCATAGGCATCGCCTACACCATGATCGGTTGGTGGCGCGACGTCATCTACGAAGCCGAAGTCGAGCACGACCACACCCGCGTCGTGCAGATATCGCATCGCTACGGAATGATCCTGTTCATCGCTTCGGAGGTGATGTTCTTCGTCGCCTGGTTCTGGGCCTACTTCAATACTGCCCTGTTTCCTGCCGAGTTGAAGGATGTGGCGCGGACTGCGTTTCTCGGCGGCGTGTGGCCGCCGAAAGACATCCACACGTTCGACCCCTGGCACCTGCCGCTGCTGAACACGTTGATCCTGCTCACCTCCGGCACCACGGTGACCTGGGCGCATCATTCGCTTCTGGAAAACGACCGCAAAGGCCTGATCTGGGGGCTCGTCTGCACCATCGTGCTGGGGCTCACCTTTACCTGCGTGCAGGCCTACGAATACGCCCACGCGGCGTTCCATTATTCCGGCAACATCTACGGCGCCACGTTCTTCATGGCGACCGGATTCCACGGGGCGCACGTCATCATCGGCACAATCTTCCTGTTCGTCTGCCTGTTGCGCGCGATGGCCGGGCAATTCAAGCCGACGCAGCATCTCGGCTTCGAGTTCGCTGCGTGGTACTGGCATTTCGTCGACGTGGTGTGGCTGTTCCTGTTCGCCTGCATCTATGTGTGGGGCTCGGGCGTTCCCACGCCGGAATAATGCGGCACGCAGCGGTTCTCCGCTCGTTCGCGGCGAGCGGGAATCCAGCCCGCGACGCGAAAAAAGCGCCCCCGCTTACGTGGGGACGAGCGGGTCACGATGTCGTTGTGATGGACAAGCCAATCGATACGCTTTCCGGCGCAATCCACGCCGGACTGTCCTGCGCCTGCCCACGTTGCGGCAAGGGCAAACTGTTCCAGGGATTTATAACGCTTCGACCGCGCTGCGACGTGTGCGGGCTGGACTATGGCTTCGCCGATGCCGGTGACGGTCCCGCCGTCTTTATCATGTTCTTCGCCGGCTTCGTCGTGGTCGGCGCCGCACTGATCACTGAAGTGCTGTATCAGCCGCCGCTTTGGGTGCACGCGGTCTTGTGGCTGCCACTGATCCTGCTCGTCACTCTCGGCCCGTTGCGACCGATGAAGGGGCTGATGATCGCGCTGCAATTTCACCACAAGGCGGCCGAAGGGCGTTTCGGCGGGCGCGAGCCTTGAGCGCACCCGCAGAGAAAAAAAAACGGCGGTCGTGGCTTGGTCTGCTGGCACCTGCGGTATTGGCATTCGCCGTTCTTGTCGGGCTTGGCATCTGGCAGATGGAACGCAAGGCCTGGAAGGAAGGCTTGATTGCCACGCTAACCGAACGGCTGGCGGCCCCGCCTTCGGCTTTGCCGACGCCGAGCGCATGGCGGACTCTCAATCCAGCGAGCGACGAATACCGCCGTGTCTCATTCACGACCACTTTTGACCACAGCAAGGAAGCCCTGGTCTACGCGGCGGCTTCAGCCTTCCGGCCCGATGTGTCGGATCACGGCTACTGGGTCTTCACGCCGGCACGTGTTGCCGGCGGCGCCTACGTCGTCGTCAATCGCGGCTTCGTACCGGAGGCGCGCAGGGCTATAGCTTCGCGGGCGGATGGCCAGATCGCCGGCCCGCTCGAAATCGTCGGGACGCTGCGCTGGCCGGACGCGCGCCGCTGGTTCTCTCCGACCGACGATCCTGCGCATAACCTTTGGTTCGCCCGCGATCCGTTGGCGATCGCCGATGCCAAGGGCATTGGCCCGGCCGCGCCGTTCTACGTCGAGCAAGAAGCCCCGGTACCGCCGGGCGGTCTGCCGCAGCCCGGCAAGCTCGTGGTGCGGCTGCGCAACGAGCACCTGCAATACGCCTTGACCTGGTATGGCCTCGCTCTGGTCCTCGCCGTTTCGCTCGCAGCTTGGGCCTATAAATCCGGCCGCCAGGCCGGTCGCGGGGACGCGAGGCAACCTTCGGAGCGGACTTCGCATTCCTTGTGAATGGGCCGGCTTTTCTATTAATGTGGCCTGGTCCGGGACGGGAGGCGGGTCGGCCTCTCGCAGCGAACATCCTGGAAAATCAATAATTTATGCAGCCCGCGGGTTCGCGCCGGCCGAGGAAATCGTTGGTTTGCGTCACGTTTCCACCAGGGGCGAAGCCCCGGCAATCGGTTTCGTCGAAGCAATGCTCGCGGGCTTGGCCCGCGACGGCGGCCTCTATGTGCCCGACGCTTGGCCCCGGCTGGAGCCGCAGACGATCTTGGGCTTTGCCGGCCGGCCCTATGCCGAAGTCGCCGTGGAGGTGATCCGGCTCTTTACCGGCGATTCCATCGGCGATGCCGACCTCGCCCGGATGGCACGCGAGGCCTACGGGACCTTCCGTCATCCAGCGGTCGCGCCGCTTGTTCAGCTCAGCGCGAATACCTTCGCGCTCGAGTTGTTTCACGGCCCGACGCTCGCGTTCAAAGACCTGGCGATGCAGTTGCTGGCGCGGTTGATGGATCAGGCGCTGGCGATGCGCGGCGAACGCCGGACCATCGTGGTCGCAACCTCGGGCGATACCGGCGGCGCTGCCGTGGAAGCTTTTCGCGACCGAAACCGGGTTGATGTCATCGTGCTGTTCCCGCAAGGCCGCATCTCCGATGTGCAGCGGCGCATGATGACGACGGCGCAGGCCGCCAACATCCACGCGGTCGCCATCGACGGCACGTTCGACGCGTGTCAGGCGATCGTGAAGGGCATGTTCAACCATTCGGCCTTTCGCGATCGGGTACGTCTCTCCGGAGTCAATTCGATCAATTGGGCGCGGATCGTAGCGCAAATAGTTTACTACTTCACCGCTGCGGTGTCGCTCGGTGCGCCTTATCGCAAAGTAGCGTTCACCGTTCCGACCGGCAATTTCGGCGACGTCTATGCCGGCTATGTGGCGCAGCTTTTGGGGCTCCCGGTTGATCGGCTGGTCATCGCCACCAACGTCAACGATATCCTGACCCGGACGCTCGCGACCGGAACCTACGAGCTGCGCGATGTTGTGCCGACAACCTCGCCGTCGATGGACATTCAGGTGTCGTCGAATTTCGAGCGCCTGCTGTTCGATGCCTATGAACGCGACGCCGGCGCGGTTCGCTCGTTGATGGGCTCGCTTGCCCAATCGCGGCGATTCACGCTGTCGGCAGGGGCGCTGTCCCAGATCCGCGCGCTGTTCACGGCCGACCGCGCCGATGAGGAGGAAGTCGCGGCAACGATGCGCACGGTCAGGCGCGAGACCGGCAATTTCATCGATCCGCACACCGCCGTCGGCATTGCGGTAGCCGAGAAGGAGCCGCGCGATCCGGCGGTGCCAATGGTCGTGCTTTCGACCGCGCATCCGGCGAAATTCCCCGAGGCAGTCGAGGCTGCCTGCGGCGTGAGGCCGCAATTGCCGGATTGGCTTTCCGCTCTCAATCAACGGCCGGAGCGTGTCCACGCGCTCCCGGCCGATCAAACAGCGGTCGAGCGTTTCGTCCTGTCGACGAGCCGCGCCGCGCACGAAGGAGCGGCGGCATGACGGTAGCGGTGACCACCTTGAAATCCGGCATCAACGTTGTGACCGACACGATGCCGCATCTCGAGACGGCCTCGCTGGGCGTTTGGGTCAATTCCGGCAGCCGCGGCGAACGGCGCGACGAGCACGGCATCTCGCATTTCCTCGAACACATGGCATTCAAGGGCACGCGGCGACGCACCGCCCGCCAGATCGCCGAGGAGATCGAGGCCGTGGGCGGCGATCTCAATGCCGCGACCAGCGTCGAAAGCACCGCCTATTATGCGCGCGTGCTCAAGGTCGACGTGCCGCTGGCGCTCGACGTGCTTGCCGACATTCTCTCCGAACCCGCCTTCGCCAGCGAGGAGATTCTGCGCGAGCAGAACGTCATCATCCAGGAGATTGGCGCCGTCGCCGACACGCCTGACGACCTTATTTTCGAGCACCTTCAGCTCATCGCCTTTCCGGATCAGCCGCTCGGCCGCTCCATCCTCGGCACCGCCAAGACCGTACGCTCGTTCGACCAGGCGAAGCTGCGCGACTACCTGGCCCGGCATTACCGCGCTCCGGACATCGTGGTCGCGGCGGCCGGCGCCGTCGACCACGCCGCCGTCGCCGCCGAGGTGGAAAAGCGCTTCGGCGGCTTCAACGGTCATGCCAGTTCGGCGCCGGAGCCCGCACGCTTTGGCGGCGGAGCGCACGTGGAAAAGCGCGAGCTAGAACAGGTCCATATCGCACTGGCGCTTCCCGGCGTGGCCCAGAATGATCCCTCGCTCTTCAGCTTGCAGATGTTCAACAGTGTTCTCGGCGGCGGCATGTCGTCACGACTGTTCCAGGAGGCCCGCGAAAAACGCGGGCTGTGCTATTCGATCTATTCGTTTCACGCGGCCTATTCCGACGTCGGCATGTTCGGCCTCTACGCCGGCACCGATGCCGCCGACACCTCGGAGCTAATGCGGCTGATTGTTGACGAAATCGCCAGCGCCACGGAGACCATTTCCGAGGCGGAGATCGCCCGCGCCAAAGCGCAAATGAAGGCCGGCCTGCTCATGGCGCTTGAGAGCTCCGGCGAGCGCATCGGACAACTTGCGCGCCAGATGATCGGCTGGGGCCGTCCCATTCCGCTCGACGAATTGGTCGGTAAGGTCGAGGCCGTGACGGTAGAAAGCACTCGCACCGCCGGCCGGGCGCTCATCCACTGCGGCAAACCGGCGATTGCCGTGATTGGGCTCGGGTCCGGGCTTGAAAGCGCGGCGGTCATCGCCGAGAACTCTCGCGCGCCGGGCCGCGTGATGACAGCCGCCGATGGCGTTCTTCCGCACCATTAATTTTTCCGATCCGCTGCCATCGGTCGTAGGCAACGGCGTCATGTTGCGTATGCCGCAGGCTACCGACTACGGTGAATGGGTGGCGCTGCGCGAGCAGAGCCGCGACTTTCTCACGCCCTGGGAGCCGACTTGGCCGGCGGATGATCTCAGCCGCAGTGCCTTCCGCCGCCGGCTGAGGCGCTATGCCGAGGATCTGCGGACCGACCAGAGCTACGCCTTCCTGATCATCCGCAGTTCGGACAACACGCTGGTCGGCGGACTGACGCTCGCCAATATCCGTCGCGGGGTCGCGCAGGCCGGCAGTCTCGGTTATTGGATGGGCCTTCCTTACATACGCCAAGGCCACATGACGGCGGCAGTGCGGGCCGTCATTCCCTTCGCCTTCGCAACTCTGCGGTTGCATCGCCTGGAAGCGGCTTGCATTCCCACCAACGCCGCTTCGATTCGTCTCCTGGAAAACACCGGCTTTGCGCGTGAGGGGTACGCCCGCGATTATCTTTGTATCAACGGCATGTGGCAGGACCACCTGCTATACGGCCGGTTGAAAGACCCGAAGGCCGGCGGATGATCCGGCAAGCCAAAACCGGAAAGTCAAAGCCTGTCTTCCGAAATGCCGCCTTGGGATGGCCACGCTTCGCTTGATATAACAAGGCAATCGGGGAAACTCTCGAAAGAGCCGCGGGGAATGCCGGGGACCAGTCAACGGATGAGGTTGTGCGGCGGCGCTCTTATCGCGCCCTCGCTCCTGATCGCGTTTCTCATCGGCGGGTGTGCAGCCGGCGGCGGCGCTGGCACGCCGGCTGCCGCACCGGAAACCCAGCAGGGCTATTCGGGCTCTGGCACTTTGAGCGATTACTTCGCCAGTTCCTCGTCGGCGAAGGCGCCGCAGACAGCCACCGGAGCGCAGCCCGACATCAATTGCCCGCCCGTCGAAATCCGTCGAGGCGCCTCGACGCTGACCATCGGACCGAACGGCGACAAGTCGGCAATGACGCTGAAATACCAGGGCACTTTTGTGCGCGCGGCCCGCGAGTGCAGCGTGGCTGACGGCAACTTGGTGATGAAGGTCGGCGTCGAGGGGCGCGTCATTGTCGGACCTGCTGGTGGGCCCGGTCAGGTCGATGTGCCGTTGCGATTCGCCATCGTCATGGAAACGCCCTCAGGGGGCATGCGGCCGATCGGGACAAAGTTCGTCATCGTTCCGGTCGCGATCGGCGCCAATGTCGGCAACGTGACATTCACCCATGTCGAAGACGCGATGACTTTTCCGGTGCCGGCGCCGACGTCGCAGCTTGACGATTACCTGGTCTATGTTGGTTTCGATCCGGTCACGGCCGAAGCTCAGGCCAAACTTCCATCGAAGACCAGACCAAAATCGAAGCAAAAACCGGCCGCCAGTGCGAATTGACCAGCGGTTCGCGCGCGGCGTTTACCGCCCGCGATTGCGCTTTAGTTGAATTTTTTCCTGATATCTTCGATGCCCTTGGCGAGAAGATCCTCCGCGATCTTGCCTTTGGCGGCAGCTGTGAGAATTTTCTCGGCGGCGGCGACGGCCGTCTCGGCGGCGGCGGAACGCACGTCCGCAAGCGCCTGTGCCTCGGCCTGGGCAATCTTGGCTTCCGCCACTTTGGTCCGGCGCACGACGAAGTCTTCCATTCGCGTCTTCGCCTCCGTCGCCAGGCGCTCGGCTTCAGCCTTCGCGCTCGCGATGATGGCCGCTGCCTCGCTTTCGGCTTCGCGCCCTTTCCGCTCAAACTCGGCCAGCACCGCCTGCGCTTCTTCTCGGAGTCGCATCGCTTCGTCGAGTTCGGCCTTGATGCGCGCCTGGCGCTGATCAATGCCGCCGATGATGCGGCGATGCGCGCCGAGATAAACCAGCAAGCCGAGGAAGAGGACGAAGGCGATCGCGACCCAAGCTTCGGCTTCAATCATGGCGAACCTCTAGCCCTTCGATACTTCGGCAAGCGCGGTGGCGACGTCGCGTGCCGCCGGAGTGGTTCCGATCAGCCGCTCGACGATGGCCGATGCAGTTTCGGCTGCGATGCTGCCGACATTTCCCATGGCTGCTGCGCGGGTCGCGGCAATCGATTGTTCGGCCGCGGCGAGTTTCTCGTGCAGCTGCGCCTCAAGCCGCTTGTTCGTCGCGTCGGCCGCGAACGCCTGTTGCTCGCGAGTCTCATTAGCGATCATCTGCGCGCGGGAGCGTGCGTCGGCGAGAGATTTTTGATAGGCAGTATTGGCGGCTTCCGACTGCTCCTTGAATCGCTGTGCTGCCGCAAGATCGTCGCTGATACGCTTGCTACGCTCGGCAAAGATCGCAGCGATGCGCGGTAGCGCCACTTTCGACATCAGCGCGTAGAGTAGAAGGAAAGTTAGCGTCAGCCAGATGAGCTGCGACGGAAAATGCTGCGCCTGAAACGGAGGAAACGCGTGCTCTTCCGCGGACGTCTCGGTATGGACGTTCGGCTCAGCCATAGTGTTGCCAATGCGGTGAAACGTCAGAGTCCGAACAGGAGCAGAAGCGCGATCAGCAGCGAGAAGATGCCGAGCGCTTCGGTGATGGCGAACCCGAAGATCAGGTTGCCGAACTGGCCTTGTGCGGCCGAAGGGTTACGCAGGGCTGCGGCGAGATAATTGCCGAAGATGATGCCCACGCCGACGCCGGCGCCGCCCATGCCGATGCAGGCAATGCCGGCTCCAATGTACTTTGCGGCGGTCGGATCCATGAGAAAACTCCTTTTCGAGGTTGTAACGTTCGTGCTGTCAGTGGCCTGGGTGGATCGCATCGTTGAGATAGATGCAGGTGAGAATGGCGAAGACGTAGGCCTGCAGGAAGGCCACCAGGAATTCGAGCGCCGTGAGCATGATCACGAGAATCAGCGGCAGGGCAGCTCCAAACCATCCCGCCACGCCGAAGCCCGCCAGCATGATGATGAAACCGGCGAAGACCTGCAGCGTGATGTGACCGGCCAGCATATTGGCGAACAACCGCACGCTGTGGGAGATGGGACGCGAGATGAAGGACAACACCTCGATGACCACGATCGCCGGCAGGATGTAGATCGGCACGCCCTTGGGGACAAAGAGCTTGAGAAAGCCCAATCCGTTCCGCCAAAAGCCGTAGATGACGACGATGAAAAACACCAGCAACGCCAACGTCGCCGTGACGATCAGTTGGCTTGTCACTGTAAAGGAATACGGGATCAGCCCGATCATGTTGGCAAAGAGCACGAACATGAATAGCGTGAACACGAAAGGAAAGAACTTCATCCCCTCGGTGCCAGCCGAACTACGCACGGTATTGGCGACGAATTCGTAGGACATTTCCGCGACCGATTGCAGCCGGCCGGGTACGATTGCACGCGGGATCGTCGCGCCGATCAACAACGCCGACACCAATACGACGATGATCAGCATGAACAGTGCGGAGTTGGTGAATGCGATCTCGTGACCATGAATGGTGACGATCGGCACCAGGTTCTGGATGCGGAATTGGTGGATCGGATCGACCGTCATAGTTCCATCGCCATCGGGCGCAAATTGCGCACCGTCACTATTTCCGGCTTCACATTGTGCCGTCATCCGACTTTGGGCCGGGGACGACCCCCGCAGAGCGCATCACATTGAGTACGCCCGCGACGAAGCCGAGCAGAAGAAACACGATAAACCCCCACGGCGAGATACCGAGCAGCCGGTCGACAAGCCAGCCGAGACCGGCGCCAACCAGCACGCCTCCAACGAGTTCGCTCGAGAGCCGAAAGCCCTTGGCGTAGCCCGATGCAGTCGTCGTCCGATCTCCACCAGGGTCTTCAGAAGGAGGACCAGCACGCCCGCGTACCTGGCCCAGACCTTCGCCGAGACGCTGAAGTCTCGCGGAGAGGGCGGCTTCATCGGTGTGCGCCTTGTCGCGGTCGCCGTTCTCGCGCGTGCCGTCGCTCATCTCTTCGACACTCGCGGCTTAACGGCAATCGAGACGGGCCCGCCCCCAGAAGCCGCGCGGACCATACTGATTGGATTCCGCCAAGTCAAGAAACCGCCATCGAACTTAATCCTTTGAAAGAACGAGAGATATTGGCCGGTTCCACACGCGATCGACGGCCGATTGTGCACTGCGAAGCCATTAACGTTACAATGCTGCCGCGATCGGGGCGTTGCATCCGGTAAAAATTCGCCGCAGCCGCCCCCATTTCCTCTGGCAGCAAGGAAATGACCATGATCCCCAGGACCCATGCCATTGTCATCGCCTTACTCGGTTTGATCGTGCCGGCTTTCGCCGACGACGCGGCGCCGGACAACGATCACGGCCGTTACACGTTCAGCAAAATTGACGAGGGGTTTCTGCAACTCGATGCGCAGACGGGTGCGGTTTCCGTTTGCAGCCAGCACGCCGTCGGCTGGGCGTGCCAAGCCGTTCCGGAGGATCGTGCCGTCCTTGAGAACGAGATCGCGCGGCTGCGCTCCGAAAACGTCACACTTAAAAAGGAAATCCTCGCGCACGGCCTGGCCCTGCCGGCCGGAGCGATGCCGGAGACCGCGGGCGCCGGCGACGGCAGCCTGACATTGCGATTGCCCGACAACGCCGACGTCGATCATGCGATGGCCTTCGTCGGCCGGATGTGGCATCGGTTCGTCGAGGCGATTGCGCGTGCGCAAAAGCAAATGCTGAACAAGAGCTGAGCGACTAGGGTGGATGCCGATGACGTGGGTCTTTATTCGACCGCCATCCAGCGTTGGCGCGTCGAATCCGATCACTACCGCAACGCTTGCGGTCGAGACTTCAGGCACGGGCTTCTTTGAGATCACCCGCCGGGCTGCACGCTTCCTCGACAAGAGCAAGGCGCGTGGCGGAGCGCTCTTGCTTTCTGTCCGGCACACCTCGGCATCTCTTGTCATCTAGGAGAACGCCGACGTGCGTACTGACCTCGTCACTGCGCTTTCCTGGATCGCACCGGCGGATGCCGGCTGGATACACGACATCGAGGGGCCGGACGACATGCCGGCCCATGTCAAATCCATGCTCAACGGCGTCTCGCTGCGTCCCGGTCAGCGATGGGCAAATGACGCTCGGCACCTGCCAGGGCATCTATGTTGCCGAGCATCGCGAGCGCCCGAACCGCCGCGAGCTGGTTTTGCAGTGTCTCGGCAGCCGCGAAGAGGTTTGAACGCCGGCCGGCAGTGGACCGCGCCACACGATCGGCGCTAACATTCCACCGAGAGGCTTTGCTTTGGCACGCGTAGTTTGCCTTGCGCGATCGGGGTTTTCCCGTTGAGCGATGCTCAGTCCCATCATCTGTTGATCGCGGACGATCATCCGTTATTCCGCGGAGCGCTGCGTGAGGCAGTCAACGGCGTGTTCGGCCGAGCGAACGTCGCCGAAGCCGGCACCTTCGAGGAGGTCAGCGAATGCCTTGAACGCGGCGCCGCCGAGATTGATTTGATCCTGCTGGATCTGAGCATGCCCGGCGTGCGCGGCTTTTCGGGTCTCATGTATCTGCGTGCGCAATACCCGAGCCTGCCGATCGTGGTGGTATCGGCCAACGACGATCCCACGGTGATCCGCCGCTGCATGGAATTCGGCGCGTCCGGTTTCATCCCCAAGACGCTCAGCGTCGAGGCGTTACGGGCGGCGGTCGCCCGCGTGCTGGGGGGTGAAATCTGGACGCCGCCCGATGTCGATCTTACACGCCAGTCCGACGGCGAGACCGCGGCGACGATCGCGCGGCTGGCGACGCTGACGCCGCAGCAGGTCCGCGTGCTAATGATGCTGTCGGGCGGACTGCTGAACAAGCAGATCGCCTACGAGCTCGGGGTGTCGGAGGCGACCGTCAAGGCGCATGTCTCGGCCATCTTGCAGAAGCTCGGCGTCGAAAGCCGCACACAGGCCGTCATCGCCGCGGGAAAGATCGAAGCCGGGCACTGGCCGCAACTGCCGGCGCGGGAGGATTGATCCCTACTCCGCCGCTGCACGCTGCATCCGCCACTGGGTGATGGCCGCACGGAGCGAGGCCGGTTTGACCGGCTTGTTGAGCACATGCACGCCGACGGCACGCGCTTCCTCGCGCACGTGCAGCGAACGATCGGCAGTGACCAGAATCGCGGCAAGATCGCGCCCATAGCGGCGGCGGAGCTCGGCGATCGCGCCGATGCCGTTGCCGCCGTCGAGGTGATAGTCGACGAGAAGCCCGTCCGGCTCAGTACCGCTTCCTTCGATTGCCGCGAGCGCCTCGGCAAGATCCGCCGCCTTGAGCACGCGGCAGCCCCAGCCGCCGAGCAACGTGTGCATGCCATCGAGAATGGCGCGTTCGTTGTCGATGCAAAGCACGACCGTTCCGGCCAGCTGCCCCGCGGTCCCTTTGGGGACGGCAGCCAATTCCGGCGCGGCCGCCGCGGCGGCACGCGGCACCTCGACGGAGAAACGCGAGCCGCTGCCGAATGTCGATTTCAACGCCACCTCGCAGTCGAGCACGCGGGCGATGCGCTCGACGATCGAGAGACCTAAGCCAACGCCGCGCGCCACCCGCGCGCCCTGATCAAGGCGGTGGAACTCCTTGAAGACCGCGCGACGCTTGGCATGTGGGATGCCAATCCCCGTGTCGTACACATCGACGCGCAACCGCGACCCGCGCCGGCGGCAGCCGACCAACACGCTGCCCTTTGGCGTGTATTTAATCGCGTTCGAGACCAGATTCTGCAAAAGGCGGCGCAGCAAGCGCCGGTCCGATCGCACCGCCAGCGAGCAGGGCATGAATACGAGGTCGAGGCTCTTTTCGCGCGCCAGTGGCGCAAACTCCACCTCCAGCCGCGCCAACAATTCGTCGATGCGGAAATCGCTCATTTCCGGCTGCATCGCGCCGGTATCAAGACGCGAAATGTCCAACAAAGCCGCGAATATCTCTTCGACTGCTTCCAGTGAAGCGTCGATGTTCCGGACGAGACCAGCATCCCCGCCGGCGCGCTGGCGCTCGATCAAGCTGGTCACGTAGAGCCGCGCGGCGTTGAGCGGCTGCAAAATGTCGTGGCTCGCCGCGGCAATGAAGCGCGTTTTGGAGACGTTGGCGTCGTCGGCTTCCGCCTTGGCGCGCTCCAACTCGGCATTGAGCCGCGTCAGCTCCCTGGTGCGCTCACGGACGCGCCGCTCCAGTGTGGCGTTGGCGCGCTCAAGCGCTTCGCCCGCCTTCACGCTGGGGGTTATATCGGTGAAGGTCGTGACCAGGCCGCCATCGGGCATGCGGTCGGCACGCACTTCGATGACCAGCCCGCGTCCGGCGACGCGCTCGAGGAACGGCTCGGCCTCCGAGGTATACCTGGCGATGCGCTCCGCTACCCGCTCGTCGAGATCCTTGGCATCGCGCGCGTCTTGTTCGGCGATATGACGAAGGATTTCGTCGAGTGCGATGCCTACGCGCGTAAGCCCATGCGGCAGATCGAAGATTTCGCCGAACTGCCGGTTCCAACAGACGAGCGCAAGCTCCTTGTCGAAGACCGCAATACCCTGCCGCACATGATCGAGCGCCGTTTGCAAAATCTCGCGGTTGTAATGGATAGCGGCGTTGGCATCGTCGAGGAGCTTGAGCGCGGCTTTGGTCGAAACCGTGCGCTTGCGTAGAAGCAGCGAGAGCACGAGCCGCGAGGACGCAGCGCCGATGGCCGAAGCCAGAAGATATTCGCCGTATTGCAGAAGTTGAAAGTCGGCCTCGGCCAGCGGTTCCAGGCTGAGGCGGCGCGAGGCGGCGAAGCTTGCGAAGGATTCGCGGGTGCGCTCCCGGCCGAGATAACGGGCGATCGTCGCCGTCAGTTCCTCGATCGTGACTGAAGCACGCCGCAACCGGAAGCTCGGCGCGATCGGGGCGAGCGACGTCGGTACGAACAGGTCCGCCTGCATGCGTTCGATCGCGCTCGGGCGCCGGCCGAAGGAAAAGCCAATATAGAGAGCGATATTGGCAACCAGACTGAGAGCGACGCCGTGCACCAGCGGCGGCAGATCGACACCGAACAGGGCTTGCGGGCGCAGCCAGGCGACCCCGAACAGCCCATCGCTCAGGATGTGCACGCCCATGATGCCCGCGTCGAAGATGCTCGGCAAAAGGAGCGTATACGCCCAAACCAGGATGCCGCCGGTCATGCCGGCGATGGCGCCGGAGGCGGTGCCGCGCCGCCAAATGAGCCCACCGAAAAAGGCGGGCGTCAGCTGCGCGATGGCGGCAAACGACAAAAGCCCGATCGCGGCAAGCTGCGCCGGGCCGGCCGAGCGATAATAGATGTAGGCGAGGAGTAGAATAGAGAAGATCGCTATACGGCGCACCGTCAATAGCTGGGCGCCGACGTCGCTCGGTTCGCCGGCAAATGCGGCGGGGCGCTTTAGAATGAACGGCATGACGATGTCGTTCGATACCATGATCGCTAGCGCTACCGACTCGACGATCACCATCGCGGTCGCCGCCGAGAGCCCGCCGACAAAGGCGACGAGCGTGAACAATTCAGAGTGCGCTCGTAGCGGCAGCGCCAGCACAAACATGTCGCCGTCGGTACCGCCGGCCGGAAAGGTCAACAGCCCGGCCATGGCAATCGGCATCACGAACAAATTGATGAGCACGAGATAGGCCGGGAATAGCCAGGCGGCACGGCGAATTTCGGCCTCGGTGCGATTCTCGACGACGCCAACGTGAAACTGTCGTGGCAGCAGCACAATGGCGAACAGCGACAACACCGTGGTGGCGAAAAATGCGGTCAACGGCGGCACCTGCATTAGCACCGCTGCCGTCTGCGGATGCGCTAGTGCGCCCAAGAACAGCACCACCGGCCCGTGGAACATAACGAAGGTCACAAAAATGCCCACGGCAAGAAATGCAACGAGTTTGATGATCAACTCGGTCGCGATCGCCAGCATCAATCCGTCCTGATGCTCGGTGGCATCGATGTGCCGGGTGCCGAACAGAACCGCAAACGCGGCCATCAACATCGCGACGAACAGCGCAATGTCTCCGACGAGCGGTTGCGCCGCGACGCTGCCAGCCGAAATGTCGGCGAGAATGGTGCCGACCGACGACGATACCGCTTTGAGCTGGAGGGCGATGTAGGGGATCATGCCGACAATCGCGATCAGGGCCACGGTCGCCGCTACTGCTTGGCTCTTGCCGTAGCGCGCGGCGATAAAGTCCGCGATCGAGGTGATGTTCTGTCCCTTGGCAAGTCGCACGATGCGGATCATGAGCGGATAGGCGAGGCCCACCATCAAGACCGGCCCGATGTAGATCGTGAGGAAATCGAAGCCGGTGCGCGCGGCCACCCCGACCGAACCGAAGAACGTCCAGGAGGTGCAATAGATGGCCAGCGACAGGGGATAGATCAGAAGCCTGGCGCGGCTGCTGCGTACGAGTTCGTGCCTGCGGTCGCCATAGCTGGCGACCAGAAACAAAAAGCCGATATAGGCGAGCGCGATGACAACGACGACCCAGCCTTGCAGCATGGCGCTCCCTGCCTCGGCTCCGACGCTCTTCGTGGCGCGGAGTCGCTAAATTTACCCAAATCCCCTCGGTTTGGAAAATCATTCTCTCGTCGCCCGGGTCGCCTCCAACCTCGTTTGACGGCGCAGCCGGCAGGAGGCATGTGGCAGTTCGATGTCGACTGCCGCTCCAGCTCTGCGCACACTAACCGAAACCGCCGAGACGCTCATCATCGCGCTTGCCGGCGGGGCAGCGTTCACACTGATCGGATTTCCCGCCGGATTGATTTGCGGGTCGGTCCTTGCCGTTGCCGTCGCGGCGTTGCTGCGGCGGCCAGTCAAAGTACCGGCGTCGCTCGGTCGCGTTTGCTTTGCAGTGATCGGCATCCAGCTCGGCGTGGTGATCACGCCGGAGACGGTCAAGAGTTTCGCGGCCTGGCCGGTGAGTATAGTCCTGGTGATGGTGGCCTCTCTCGCCATGATGCTGGTAACCGCAAGCTATCTGCATCTGGTTCACCGTTGGGATCGGCTGTCGGCGTTGCTCGGGGCCAGCCCGGGGTCGATGACGCAGGTGATCGCGCTTTCGACGGAACTCCACGCCAATCTGCCCGCAATTGCCATCGTACAGACGCTGCGCATCCTCCTTCTCACCACCGGGATCCCGGGCGGATTGGCCCTGTTCGGGCTGGTGGCCCCAGCAATGCCTCTTATACGCGGCGCGACAGGCAGGTCTTCGGTGGCGGAAATCGCGACCGTGGTTGCCGTGTCGGGCGTTGCCGCTTTCGCCTTGTGGCGGCTGCGCTTTCCGGCCGGGCTGCTGTTCGGGGCGATGGCAGGATCCGGACTGCTCCACGGCACGGGCCTCGTCCGCGAAGTGCTGCCGTGGTGGATCGGAAGCGCCGCGATCCTGGTGCTGGGCGCGCTGGTCGGCTCGCGCTTCGCCAATACGACATTCCGCCTGATAACCGGCTATCTCGGCGCCGCGTTCGGCTCGTTCGCCGTATCGCTTTCGATCGCCGCTTTGTTTGCCGTGATCGTCGCCTACTGCTTTTCGTTCCCGATCGCCAACGTCATGGTGGCGTTTTCGCCGGGCGCCCTGGACACGATGATGGTGCTGTCACTGGCGCTGCACCTTGACCCCATCTACGTCGGAGCCCATCACGTCGCACGCTTTATCGTGACAGCATTCTCGGTCGCCATCGTCGCCCGGCGGCTCGCGAAAGTTAACCCGCGTGAATAGCTCTATTCTGCCGCGAGGGCGCGTTCCTTGAACGGCAGCCCGAGCTTTTGCCAAACGTCGACGAGCGCCTCGGCCAGGGCGTCGATGAGCAGGTCGTCGTGATATGGGCTCGGCGTGATGCGCAGCCGTTCCGCGCCTTTGGGTACCGTCGGATAATTGATCGGCTGAATGTAGATGCCGTGATCGGAAAGAAGCAGATCACTCGCCTCCTTGCACCGCTCGGGATCGCCGACGAAAACCGGAACGATATGCGTTGGGCTCGTCATGACCGGAAGCGCCGCCGCCGCCAGCACGGCCTTGGTGCGAGCCGCACGATCCTGATGACGGTCGCGCTCCCATTGTGAGGTCTTCAGATGCCGGATCGCTGCGGTTGCCGCGGCGCTGACCGAGGGCGGTAGCGCCGTGGTGAAGATGAAGCCGGGTGCATAGGAGCGCACGGTATCGATCAGCGCGCTCGATCCGGCGATGTAGCCGCCGAGGCAGCCGAACGCTTTTGCGAGCGTGCCCTCAATCACGTCGATGCGGTCCACCGCTCCGTCGCGTTCGCTGATGCCGCCGCCGCGCGGCCCATACATGCCGACGGCGTGCACCTCGTCGACATAGGTCATGGCGCCGTAACGCTCGGCGAGATCGCAGATGCTGTTCACCGGCGCGACGTCGCCGTCCATGGAATAGAGGCTCTCGAACACGATCAGCTTCGGCCGATCCGGAGCGGCTGCACCGAGGAGCGATTCGAGATGCGCCATGTCGTTGTGGCGGAAAATCTGCTTCTCGCAATGCGCCTGACGCACGCCCTCGATCATGGAATTGTGGTTCAAGGCATCCGAGAGGATCAGGCAGTTCGGCATCAGCTTTGCGAGCGTGGAAATGCCGGTCTCGTTCGAGACATAGCCGGAGGTGAAAACGAGTGCCGCTTCCTTGCGGTGCAGATCGGCAAGTTCGCGTTCGAGCTCGACCAGAGGGTGATTGTTGCCGGCGATATTGCGGGTGCCGCCGGCGCCAGTCCCCATGCGGGTCGCGGTCTCCACCATAGCGCCGATCACTTTGGGATGCTGGCCCATGCCGAGATAGTCGTTAGAGCACCAGATCACGACATTCTTCGCCCCGTTCGGCGAATGCCAGACCGCATGCGGAAAGCGGCCGGCGATCCGCTCGAGGTCGGCAAAGACCCGGTAGCGTCGCTCGCTCCGCAGCCGGGCAAGGGCGTCGGTAAAATAAGCATTGTAATTCATGAAGTTCCCGCCACAGCGCCGCCGAAGAACTCAGCCATACGCCCTTTTTAGAGTGGTTCCAGCCAAATTGTCGAGGCGCTTTTCGGCGTAAAATCGTCGCGTCGCATTGCGCTAAATCAAGCGGAGCGGCGAGGTGTGCATTATTGAGCGCAATCTTCGACCAGGCTCATAGGTTAGGGCGGGCGTTGCGGAACGCGTCCAAGTCGATAAAGCCGTGCAAACCGGCGAGGAGTAGCGCGCCGATATGGAGTTGAAGAACGAATTCGCCGGCGAGGATCATCTGCGCTAATTGCGCTGGGCGGACCAGCTTCAGCTCAATTCCCGGCTCGGTGCGCTGTCCCTCGGCAAGTGGGTCGGTTTCCACGAAGAAAGTATGTAACCGGTTCGCCAGCCGCGCCGTGCACGGCGTATAGGTGCCGAGCGCGTGCACAGCGCGGACGCCAAGGCCCGTTTCTTCCACGAATTCCCGCCGGCAGCACGCGGCTGCATCTTCGCCCGGATCGACGAGCCCGGCGGGCAATTCCCACGTGAAAGTCTCCAGCGCCGGGCGGTATTGGCGGACGATAGGAATGCGGCCATCCGGCAACGTTGCGACGATGGCGACATAATCTTGCTGGTCCACCGCGTGATAGACTTGAAGTTCCGCGCCCGGGGTAAACTCGACCGCACGCTCAACGATCGACATCCACGGCGAGACGCGGGTGGTGCGTCGGGATTTGATCTTTGGCCAATCGTCCGTCATCGTCGGATGTCACGCCCTACTGATGACGCCCTAACGGGCACGCTACGCGCCGAGCGCTTGAGATAGGTCGTCGCGAACGCATAAAAATACCATCGCAAATAGGCTGGTAGCCATTTTATCACCCGGAAGCGGCTGGAGCCGTGAGCGCGCTCGAACCACTGCGCCGGAATTTCTCCGATGCGCCAACCGAGGCGGTGGCATTTCACCAAAAGCTCGATGCTGTAGCAAAAGCCCCGATCCGACTCGACGACGATCTCATCCATTACCCGCCGCGAGAACATCCGGAAGCCATTGCTGGAATCCCGCGTCGGCAGCTTGGCGAGACGATAGAGCGTGAAGTTGCCCGCACGCACCAGCACCGCCTTCAGCCAAGGGCAACCGACCATGCCGCCACTCGGCATAAAGCGGCTGGCGCAGACGATATCGCAGCCAGTCTCGGCTTCTCTAACCATGGCGTCGAGTATACCGGCATTGTAGTCGTCGTCTGCCGGAAACATCACAGCGAAAGGCGCTTCGCTCGCGGCAAATCCCGTCAGCACGGCGCCATGAGCACCGCGTCCGCGATTGCGCACGAAATCGATTGTGAGCCCGCCGAACGCGTCACGGTTGCCGCGGATGGCCGCCAGCGTATCGTCGTCCTCGCGGTCGTAGCAGATCAAAAGGCGCGACGGCGTCTTAACGGAGCGGGCGATGGATTGCAGCGTCCGCACGATGTTGCCGCGCTCGTTGTACACTGGAATGATGATGTCGAGTTGTGATGGTTCGGCCGAATTCATCGGATGACGCTGGCGCCGTCGAGATGACCCCAAACATCGAACACGGGTTTGCCTTTGACGTCGGTTTGCCGATAGACGGCATGGGGAGCGCAAAGGATCAGAAGGTCGCTCCTGGAAATCACTTCGTCGAGCGGTCGAAGCTCCGGGTCCGTCGTCACGAACGGATCGGTGGTCAAAACCGCACGCGCCTGCCCGCTCAAGACTTTCTTGAACTTATAGCTGAGCGAAGCGCGGATATCGTCGCTTTCCGCCTTGAATGCCATTCCGAGCAAACCGACCGTCAATTTGGCGAGGTCATACTGGCGCTTGATGTCGTCGACGACGTGCAAAACCAGCCCCTCGTTAATCAGCAAAGCGGCATGACCGAGGCTGAACTGGTTGCGAGCGAAGGCGCTGAGTTGCATTGTGTCCTTGACCAGGCATGGGCCGGCGGCAAAGCCCGGGCGAGGCATGGCTTTGAGACGCGGGTACTCGTGCTTCATCGCCCCTAGGACGCGCTGATAGTCGACGCCCGCCGACTTGGCGATCAGATAGAACTCGTTCGTGACCGCGAATTCGATGTAGCGATAAGCATTGGCGAAAAGTTTGCCAAACTCGGCCTCGATCGGCGACAGCACGACCACTTCCGGAGCGATCCGCTCGAACAGATCCGCCGCTTCGCGTTCAGCCTCCGGCGTCGTGCCGCTGACGACCTGCGGCATCTCGCGGAGCTCTTTTAGCCCGTAGCCCTGGACCACACGTTCCGGGCAAAACGCCATCTTTAATTTGCGACCATTCGCTTGCAGATACGATGCTAGCCAATCGGTGGTGCCGGGGAAAACCGTCGAGCGCAGAACGATCAGTTGGCCGTCGGCAAGCGACGGGAGCAGCGCGTCGACGCAAGCTTGCACGACTTTGCGGACCGGATTGAGGAACTCATCGACCGGCGTGCCGATGGTGATGATGACCGGTCCGCCGGTCGAGATGCGGTCGGGCGAATGGGTGAAAACGAGGCGCTTGTTGATCAGCGCCCGGCTCAAGACACTGTCCGCGCCGTGCTCGATGAACGGCAGACGGCCCGCCGCGAGCATCTCGAGCCCATCCTTGTTGAGATCGTTGACATTGACACGTAGGCCCACCTCCGCCAGCGCCAACACAAGTGGAACGCCTACATGGCCGGCGCCGCCGACAACCGTTATGTCCGCATTGTCGACGGTGGTGGGAGCGCCCAGGACGGCGATGTTCGGCTGTACCGTCATCGCGCTTTCTCGCCGGCGGTCAGTACAAAAGGACGGAACGATTTCATGATCGCCGCATTGAACGCCGCGTTGTCGATGAAGTTGTAGATAGGCAACAGCATCCGCGCCTTTTGCGAAGCAACGTAGCGATAGGCGAGCCCGGCGAGATAGTCAGTCTGCACGCGAAAACCCTCGTTGCGAAAAATCTCGGCGACCTGCCACGCCAAGACGGGCCGCTCGTTCTCGGTGACACCGACCGAACTATAAAATGGCGAGGAGCGGTCGCGATAGAGCCACATGAACGGATTCATCCGGTTGGGGTCGAAGGCGACGAAGCGCCCGCCCGGCTTGAGCACTCGGCCAACCTCGGCCGCGAGCCGCCTTGGGTCGGGAAAATGATGCACCAGCCCGCTCAGCAGCGCGCCGTCCAGGCTCTCGTTCTCAAAAGGCAGACTTTCCGCGTCGCCCTCGATCAATTCGAGGCCGGGATACTTGCTGCGGCCAAGCGCCACCAATTTGGGGCTGATATCGACACCGACGCTCATATAGCCCCGGCGTCGCAGCAACTCGGTGAATACGCCGGATCCGCAACCGAGGTCGGCCACGCGCGCCGCTTGCGGCAATCCGCTCCACCGCACGAAAGCCTCGATGAGCCGGGCATTTGCCTCCGGGGTGAACACGTCATATTCGTCGCTCGCCGCATGGGCGTCGAAAAAGGCGATCTCCTTTCCCTTGTCCTGGGGACCGGCGGAGCCCATCGAAAACCTAAAGCGACCGCGCCATCGGCAAGGGCGTGATCAGCTGCCCGCGAAAGCCCTTGGCCTTGAGTTTCGGCGCCAATTCGTCGGCGATATGCCAGGAGAAAATCACCGCGCAGTCGGGCTGGTCGGCAAAAAGCCGCGCCTCGTCGACGATGGGAATGCGGGTACCCGGCAGATATTTTCCAATCTTCAAAGAACCGGGAACCTCGCAGACATAATCGATAATGCCCTCATCGAGTCCGACATAGTTGACCAGCGTGCTTGCTCTTGATGGCGCGCTGACGCCGGCGATCCTCGCGCCATTTTCCTTAAGATCGCGCATCATGGCGAGAAGACGCAATTTCGAAAACAAGACATCGTGCCGAAACGTTATTAGCCGCTGGACCATGGCGTTGCCGCGCGGCTCACCGTCCAGCATCCGCGCGACGCTGTCTCGCACCTCATGCACGCCGCGCCGCGTCGCATAAACACGGAACGAGCCGCCATGACTCGGAATCGCGCGCGCATGGAACACTTCGAGATCGTGCATCTCGAGCAGATGCTTGACGCTCGCCAGCGTGTAATAGCGCAAATGCTCATGATAGACGGTATCGTACTGAAGGGTGTCGAGAAGGCCGACGAGGTAGTGCGATTCGGAAATGAACGCACCGCCGGGCGCCAGCATATCGACAATGCCGTCGACGATCGCGTGCACGTCCTCGATGTGGGCAAAGCAGTTCGCGGCAGTGACGACACTGGCAGGCCCGTGCTCGCGCCTGACCTCGCGTGCGACGGCGGGGCTGAAATAACGCTTGACGGTCGCGATGCCGCGCTTGCTGGCGACGTCGCCGACGTCGGTCGGCTCGATGCCCAGCACGCGATGGCCGCCGTTCTGAAAGTTCGACAAGAGCGTGCCGTCGTTGGAGCCGATATCGACAACGAGATCGTCTTTACCCAGCCCCAACAGAGCAGCAGATTCCCGATGCAGATCGGCGAAGTTATCGCGCAGCAATTTGGTGGTGCCGCTGGTGTAGGGATAGTCCGGCGGGAAGATGATGGCGGGATCGACCACCAGCCCAAGCTGCACCAGATCGCAATTGCGGCAATGCAGGAGGTTTGTCGGAAACCACACCTGTTGGCGCGGCATCTCGCCGATCGGCACCATTTGATTGACCGGCGGCATATAGCCAAGCGATAGCGCTTCGTCGAGCGGCGCGTGGCCGCAGATTTGGCAGCATTCCACCGGAATGCTGGCGCCAGTGCCTGCGGCGCGTGCGACGACAAGAGGACGCAATGGCTCGGTCTCCATGGGAAGCGAACGAGTCAGTTCTTCGGCGCCAGATCGGCGTTGCGCCAATACCACTCCAGGGTAGGCTTTAAGCCGCCGTCGAGCGACACGCGCGGGTTGTAGCCCAACCGGGCTAGCTTCGAAATATCGGGGCACCGTCTGGCCACGCCGCCCGCCGCCGGCGGACCGGCGATCATCTCGATTTCACGCCCGGCCGCCCGCGCCACACGAGATGCCAAGTCGGCGATCGTCACTTCTTCCGTGGTACCGACGTTATAGATGCCGAGATGCTCGCCCCTATCGCGCATCACCATAACGCCGGCGATGAGATCGTCAATGAAACAAAAGCTGCGAGTCTCCTCGCCAGTACCCTGTATCTCGAAGCGAAGCCGGCCGGAGGCTTGAGCTTTCGCCAGCGCGTGCAGACGCAGCGCGAATTGGGGAATGACGTGCTCGCAACCCATATCGGGACCATAGACATTGTGCGGACGGAAGATCAGCACCCGCTCGAAGACCTTGCGGCCGAAATTGATTGCCAGGATCTCGCTGATGAGCTTGCCGGCGCCATAGGAATAGCGCGGGTTTAGCGGATCGGGCACGGTCAACGGAACGCTCTCATCGGTCGGAATTTTGGGCGGTGTCTGATAGACCTCCGAGCTCGACGCCAGCACGAGCTTGCCGATGCCCTGTTTGCGGCAGGCGTCGATGACGTTGATCATGCCCCGCACGCCGACATCGAGCACGAGGTCGGGCGCCTTGTAGAAAAACTCGGTGCCGTTGACGAAGGCGAGATGGTGAACTTCGTCGACATCCTTCCCGGCGCGCATCAACGCATCGGCGTCACGGATGTCGGCGTCGACAAATTCGATGTCTTTGGTGACTTCCTTGAGCCGCCGCAGACTGCCGCGCGAATTATCGTCGATCACCCTTACTTTGTTTCCTGCGCGAAGGAGCGCCTTCACCAGGCCGGACCCGATAAAGCCGCTCCCACCGGTGACCAGGATCCGACCGCCGCTCACGCGCGCACCTCCGCGCCGGCCGACACACGTGCAACATCGATGCTCTTGCCGTACCGGTGCGAGCGCTGTGCGGCATCGATTAACTGTTGCACGCGATAGCCTTCAGCGAAGTCGGGCCGTGCTGGAACGCCGGTCTCGATCGCGTCGAGGAAGCGCTTGGCAAGACGCGAGACCGGCGCGATGCGTCCGTCCGGATATTGCGCGTCCGCCGGGTCGTCGGCCGGTATGCGCTCGAGCGCCGCTGCCGGGCGTTTAGCAAGAAGCAATTCGAAGCCACGCATATAATCCGGCCCCGGGTTGACCAGCACCAGCGTGCCCTGCTCTCCATAAAATTCGAGGCGGTGACCGCCGCCAAGATACGAGGCGCAGCTCATGGAAATGCTGCCCAGCGAGCCGGTGCCAAATTCGATCGCCATCGCGACCGTGGTTTGCAAATCGTGGTCATTCGGCAGCCCGGAGAGCCGGGCGTTCAGACTTACGATCGGACCGCAGAACCATTCGAGATAATGGAAACAATGGCTGATGAAATTGCCGAGCACGCCGCCGCCATCATCGCTCAAAGTTTTCCAGTTGCGCATGCGCGCTTGGATGGAGCGGTTTTCCACGTGCCAATGCACCGCAAGATGACGTAACGCACCGATCGCGCCCGCGTCGAGCATGGCCTTGGCACGCTGCCAGCTCAGGATCTGATGGAAATTGAAATCGATCACGGCGGGCAGGCCGCGGCGCTGTGCCTGGATCAGCATCGTGTAAGCGTCGTCGAGCGTGCTCGCCATCGGTTTTTCAGCAAAGACCGGCTTACCGAGTTCGAGCGCACTCAGCGCAATTTGCGCCTGTAATGCCGGCACGGTGGCGATGGCGAGAGTATCCACGGCGGCATCCTCGACCAAAGCGCGCCAATCGCCGTATGCCTTCGGCACGCCGACGAAACGCGCGAGTTCGGCGGTGCGCCCGGCATCGGTGCCTGCAAGCGCGATCACCTCGCAGCGAGGGTCGGTCCGGAACGCCGGCAGCTGCACAATGCGTCCATAGTTACAGCCGACGATGCCGAGACGGATCACGGTGCAAAGGCCCACAAAATGACGGATTTACAGCGCGCGGGATGGATTTGAGCCAAATCGGCGTGCTACGCAAGGACGATCTGGGGCGAGCGTCCGCAGTAACGCTACACCTTCCGCCAGCGCCGGATGGCGAAAGGTGGCGGCGCTAGCTTTAGCCGTCATCGCGGTTGGTTTGCCGATCAGCCACATCGGCGCTTATCTGCTGCTGGTGATCGCGACGGTGATGATTTTCACCGGCGAAGTAGGTTTTCGCACGAAAGCCTGGTTTGCGGCCGGGGCGATTGTTCTCGCTTCCGTCGCCGGGCAATGGCTGGTCTCACCGCCGCGCATCGCAGAAGGGCACAACGTCTTTCTGCCCGGGCCGCCCGGTGGCGCTCTTGAGCGCGGCCTGGCGGCGGACGTGTATAGGCACCTGAAAGATGAATTCGACGTCCGATATCCGCCAACGGTGCGCTGTCGACCCAGCCAGATGGGCTGCCGGCAAAATCACCACCCCGATCGCACTTTCGCATTTTCCGCCGACAGCATTTTGTATCCGTGAGATCTGTCGCGCGAGGCGACAACCGTCGATTTTTCGGACCCGATTTCGCTACGACTAATGAGCTCCGATACGCGTGGTATACGTCCGCGCCCGACGTTCATCGCGCTTACCGTGATGGCCGCTTTTGGATGGGACCGTTCCGCCGGCGTCTCACCATGCCGTGGTTCGAAATGATCCGGGCGCGGCGGCGCGCGCGGCATCCCAGCACTTCGACACCCTGCGCGGAGATCAATGCCGTACCACGTATCCGACGATGCCGGCCGGCGCGTGGTTGGTATTGCCTTCAGGCCGGGCTCGCTGGCGATGCAGCTGAAGCCGTCGTGGCGGGTTCGGCTTTCGCAATTGGCGTCGGCGGCCATCGTGCTGGTAGGCGTCCGCGGGCTGCTGATCGCGCTGGTATGCCTTGAGGCGCGGCGCATGGTTTTGCCGTTCATCGTTATCGGTTTGGCATGCTGGTTATTGCCGCGGACGACGCGAGTTTCCTTGGCGGCCAGCGGCCGTTCGACGGCGGCGATGATGGGATCCACTATGACGGCCTGAGCCGCATCATCGTCGGGAAGTTTCAGGCTGATGACTTCTACGGTGCGCTCGAAGGCAGCGAAAAGATCTTCTATTACGGCGGCCCCGGCCTAACGCTATGTCCGCGCCCTCGAACACGTCGTTCGGCTTGCTGGTGCTTGTCGGAACCGGAAGGTGGCCAAGCCGCGGATTTGCGCTGGCTTTTTTGGCAGCTCTTTTGTTGGCGTTCGCACTTCTGGTGAAGCCGATCGTGGCACCGGCCGCGGTCGTATTGCTCGCCGGCAGCGCGCTTGCCGCTATTTCGCACAAGCAATTTGCTCGCGTGGCCGGCTTGTGCATCGGCTTCACGCCTGTGCTGCTCATGGCCTTGCACAATTGGGTGTACGGACACGTCTTTGTGCCGTTTCAGCCTCAATGCCACGCTCCCTGAACTGCTGGTGATGCCCCGTCGGCTTACGCGACGGCGCTGCCCGAACTGATCACATTGGATTTTCATGGCGGATACCTGGCGCGCGCGCTGATGCAGGTTCCAAGTTGGTTGAGCGGCCTGCCGGTTCCTAAGCGACCGTGCCGTTGAATGCGGCAGGCGTCGTCATTCTGGCTTATGTCGCCGTCCTTGGCCGCGAGTTCGATCCTTGGCTGCGCCTGATTGGTGTGGCCGCGCTTGCTCAACACGCCGTCGCGCACTTCTACGCGGCGATCCCCCGCTTCTATTACCTCAGCTGGTTACTCAGCGGCTGGCTCCACGCCGATATCCCGATTTCTGTCAACGCGTTGCCGGCGCTTCCTTATCGCAAAAGCTGGTTTCCCGCTTTGTCTCGCCTGCAAAAGGCGTCCTCCTGAGCAAGTCGCGAGCGGCCCATGGAACACTCGTCAGCCGAAACAGCTCCCCTTCCGCTGGGAGAGCGGCAGCCAAATATACAAAGCCTAGGCAAGGACGACAGTTTGCGGTCGGCGCCATGGCGCCGGCGCACAAAGCGGGGAGACAAGCATGAAAGTCGGAGTCCTGGGATCGGGCGACGTCGCCAAAGCGCTAACGCGCGGGTTCGTCAAGCATGGACACCAAGTCATGCTTGGCACGCGCGACGCCGGCAAGCTTGCAGACTTTGTGGCAAAGAATAAGGGCGCACAGGCCGGCAGCTTCGCCGACGCGGCGAAGTACGGCGAACTCCTCGTGCTGGCGGTCAAGGGCACCGTGGCGCTGGAGGCGCTGAAGGCCGCGGGCGCGGCCAATCTGTCGGGCAAGCCGGTGATCGACGCGACCAATCCGATCGCCGAGGCGCCTCCCGCCAACGGCGTGCTGAAGTTTTTCACCAGTCTCGATCAGTCGTTGATGGAGAGCGTGCAAGGCGCCTTTCCCGACGCGCACTTCGTCAAGGCATTCAACTCCGTCGGCAACGCCATGATGGTCAATCCGCAATTCAAGGGCGGCAAACCGACGATGTTCATTTGCGGCAACGACGACAAGGCGAAGGCGGTCGTGCGCGGCGTCAACGACCAATTCGGCTGGGAGACCGCCGACATGGGCAAAGCCGAAGCTGCCCGCGCGATCGAACCGCTGTGCATGCTCTGGTGCATTCCGGGTTTTATCCGCAACGAGTGGACACACGCGTTCAAGCTGCTGCACAAGGAGTGAGCGTATTTGGCGCGAAGGAACTTGCGACGAGGCGGCGCTGACCCGATTGTCGTCGGCACCGGTGGCAGTCGTCGCATCGGATTGGAAATTTGCTGCCAGCTCGCCGCTCGCGGCGCCTACGTCGTCCTGACGGCGCGCAAGCCGGCAGCCGGCGCGGCGGCCGTAAAGAAGCTTGCGGCGCGACAGCATCGCCGCATTGCGCGATTTTTTGCGGAACGCTTTCGACCGCCTCGACGTGCTGACCGACAATGCCGGCATTATTGCCAAAGGCAAAGCGCGCGCGCTGAAAGTCGGCTTGCCGACGATCTGCGCCACGCTAGAGACGAACGCGCTGGGACCGTTGCGCCTGGCGCAAAGGCTCATGCCGTTGCTCAGGCGCGGGACCTCCCCGCGCATGGTCAAAATGTCGAGCGGCATGGGCGAGCTGGCGGACAATGACGGCGGTTACACGGCCTACCGCATCTCAAAAACGGCGCTCAACGCCGTCATCGCAATTCTCCCGGCTGAACTGCGCGGCGCGGTCGCCGTTAATGCGGCGTGCCCGGGCTGAGTGTGGACCGACATGGGCGGCGCGCACTCCGACCGAGACGTTGCCGACGGGGCGAACCGCCGTCTGGCTCGCGATGTTGGCGCGCCACACATGCTTCTGTGGTGCGCTGCGATCCGCAATGATCGCCTCAAGACGGCGGCGATCCGCGCGCGTGACGTCAACGACGATTCCTGCTCTCATCAATGAGAGCGTGAACTGCTTCGGTCGATTTGGGAATCGTCCAAATGAATCAGACCACTAGTTGGACGCCGAACGAATTCAAAGGCATCGCGGAAGATCACATTGAGCTGCCAAAAAGCGGACGCGGAGCAAATGGTCCCGGGTGCTGCGGTTTGCGGCGGAATTCAAGGATCTGGCTGAGCCGTTGCGTGATTTTATCAAGCGCAAGGGCGGGATCAACAAATACGCGACGCGGCTTGCTCAGCGGCTGGGGCGAAGTCGGCAAAGTGGTGCTAGGGCGGCGGCACGATGTCATTCGGGAATCCTCTGAATGCGCCGCACCACTAGGACCTTCGGATGCTGCAATGAGAACAGCCCAAAGGCCGTGTGATTAAGGGGGTAAAATACCGTAGTATTAGTGCCGAGGCCCTTCGTGCGGAGGCACTGATGGTGTCCAGTTCGGAAACTGAAGAAATTCTAGAAGGAGCCGTCAGCGGAATTGCGCGAGTCGCTCTTGCAATTGCCGCTATTCCCACTGAACACCGGAAGCAAGCGTTGCTGGCGGCGGAACGGAGTTATCTACAAACGGCGCTGGCTTTAGGTTACGGGGAGGCGGCAGCCAGGAGATGGGTCTCCGTTGTCATGCTTCGATTGCAGGTGGAAGTGGAAGGTGTTGGTTCGGTGCCGAAGCTTCACACCACCGAGAATTCCGCAGGTCACGAGACCAAGGGCGACCAAGCGGAAAGTGCCAACGGCACTGGAATGGACGCGAGGGACCCATTAAGTGTCGAATCAGAGATGTCCAAGCTTGTTGAAAAAACCTACGTGCGCGCTACGCCGCAGGATAGTTTCGGTCACCAGGCGGCCTCGGAACAGGGGCGTAGCTCAGAAAATGACTTCGATGCCCCTTTGAACAAACTCGCAAAGCTGCTTCATGTTGACGGCGCAATCTCTGACAAAGAGCTTAAAGCAGCACTGAGGACGACGCCCATTTCGCAAGGATCTAATTCATCAGAGGGCGATGCTAGGCGGGATGGGCCGACTAAAAGCTCGACTTATATGCGTCCGCTGCAAGCCATATGGCGGATAGTGAAATTTCCATTCGATTGGCGCGGCTATCGTCGTCCCTAATGCCTGTGGAGGAGACGCACAGAGGAAGCGTCCTTGGGAACTCCGTGTCGCGACGAGCATGGCGCCCCTTTGGCGCGATCAGGAGAAGGCGCGGCAAGCTCGCGAACTGCTCGCGCCGGTCTACGGCTGGTTCATCGAAGGCTTCAACACGCTCGATCTCAGAGAGGCTAAGGCTCTGCTCGATGAGCTGGCGTCATGAGCGTTTGGTTTTTGTCGAGTTCTTTTGCCAAAGGCGGCGACCACTTCCTTCTTCTTTATGCGCGCCGCCGGATCGCCTCGTTCACCAAGACTCTGGTCTTCGGTACCATCGCCCATCATGCCGGGATGCACAATCTTTGCTTTATTCTTGCTGCCTTATGGGGCGGTGACTTTTTTGTAATACTCCGTGCGAGATGTCCTTTGGCGATGGCAAAGGATACGCCTTCCGAAGGTTAGGAAGCTAGTCGTCACATAGAGCCGATCCCACTCAGGTCCGCATACATACTAGGTGCTCCGATGGCTACCTTGGCTTGGCGGCGGCGGACGACCGTCAGTTATGGCAATAAGTTCGTCAACCTGGCGGATGTCTATGCCGTGCTTAGCCTTCACGCTCTGATAGGTAGGCACAAAAAGGTGCCTTACTTGTCCCTCGGGATAAACATGCCCATTGATAGTAGGTAGCCGATCACCACAGGAGGTTCGGATGAGTACAGAGGCCCCCAAGGCGGCCGTTGAGGACTTGATTGCTAAGGTTGTCGGTGGAAAAGCGCTGGAAGCTTTCGACCGCTACTACGCCGATGACGTGGCCATGCAGGAAAATGAGCAACCGCCCCGAGTTGGTAAAGCAGCTTGTCGCGCTTTCGAGGAGGACTTTCTTTCTAAGATCAAGGCGGTGCGGACCAACGTTTGCGACGGCTACGTCATCTCCGGCAACAAGGCGTTCATTGTTTACCGGATCGATGCCGATCATGCCGACTGGGGCACCCTTAAAATGAGCGAGGTTGCCATTCAGGAATGGTCGAACGGAAAAGTTGTGCGCGAGAAATTCGTCTACTGATCCTTCGGAGATTGGCGGACCCATTTCTCCGGAGCCCCAGAGCGCCACCTTTTGCCGCCAGCAAGTCCACCCTTGAGCCTCGGCGGATCGCATCCTGTCGGGGCTCTTTTCATTTGAGCCGCCGCCTTATGATCGGTTGCTATGCCGCAATACGCAGCCGACAACATCGACGACGTGCGTCTGGCGCGGCGATGAGCATGGCGCGGCTCCGGCGCGACCAGGGGAAGCCTGATGAAGCACGCGAACTTCTCGCTCCGGTGTACGGCTGGTTCACCGAAGGTTTCGACACGCTCGATCTGAAGGAAGCGAAGGCGCTGCTGGATGAGTTGGCGTCATGAAGATGGTTGTGTCAGTGCGGTTGCGTCGGCCAAAGCAGATTGCTGCTTCATTTGGTATCCACTTTGCTGAGCTTCCAAAGGGCTGATTCCTAAAGCCTGCAACGCCTTTGCGTTGAATACGAAGCGACCTGTCTGCTTATCGCGAACAAAGAGACTGATTTGCTCGTTCGATTGCCGTTCCATTGTTCCCTCCCAGACTGACCAAAGACTGGCCTTTAACGACGATCCATTAGGAGAGGTTAAGCTTCGTTCAAGTGGGACGACGCGGCTCACAACGCTTGACGGGAGGCATTGGTGATGCGGTGGATGGGAATCACGGTGTGCAGCAATTCATGCAGGCCCGCGAGCATGCTACGGTGGCTTGATACGGGATCACGACTGCGGACACAGTCACGGTGCCGAACGCCAAGGCTGCCAAAATAACAAACCTCATCATGGGCCCGCGGGTTGACTTGGAGGCCTTACGCAAGGTTGCCCCGGATGTGGTCGAGCAATTCGCGGCGACGAGATAGCCGGTTCGCCGATGTAAAGGTCTCATGGAGATCCTATTGAGAAGGGATTGAGGTCTCGGCCGCTCAGGCTGAGAAGCCCCTGTCGAATACAACTAGGGCTTCTTCTATGCGGTGTGCTTCGAGGCTTGGCTTCGTCGTCCACGAGCCGCGCGCGGTAGCCGAGTTGGCCTGAAATATCGCGCCTGCACCGGCTCATGCTCGCTTGAGGTCCTTGAGGGCCACGAGCAAAGACTTAGAGAGCAACGCCGAGCCAAATACCGCGCGAAACCGCAAATAAGTAAATCTAAGTGAAACTCTGCCGCACCCTAGTGGATGTTTTTGCGTCAACCGCTCGCAGGTGCTTCGCCAAAACGCGCAGCACACTCAGCGCGAAGTTCGGGGCGTAAGCTACCAAGAGACTGAACCCCTTGTCGCCGAGTGGAATGAGTGTCGCATCTGTCAAGGCTACCGCAGTTGCGCTCCGGGGGCCGTGATCGATTAGCGCCATCTCGCCGAAGATGCTGCGCTCGCCGCGATGCAACAATTAACCGCAACCGGATCACGGTCCCAAATGCGGTGGCTATTCGGGACCGTGCAGTGCGGCGGTTAGGCAGACTTAACAGTGATCTTCTTTTCAGCCTTTTGCGCTTCTGCGCTCTTGGGCAGGATTACCGTGAGCACGCCCTTTTTGAAGTTGGCCTCAATCTTATCGGCATCCACGCCGTCCGGGACCTGGAAGCTGCGCTCGAACGAGCCGTAGCTGCGCTCGCGCATGTGGTAGCCCTTCTTCTTCTCCTCTTTCTCGTCCTGCTTCTCTCCCCTGATGGTCGGTACACCATTGGTCACCTTCACCTCGACATTTTTCTCGTCCATCCCAGGCAATTCAGCCGTGATCTCGTAGGCGTTATCGGTCTCCGAGACGTCCGCTGGCGGCATCGCGGCGAAACCTACTTCGCTACGCCGGAACGGCGCGAGGCCGAAAGAGCCGCGGAATGGCGATGGCCAAAAGCCTCCGCCAAAATCTTCAAATAGTCGATCTACTTCTCGGCGAAGGCTCTCAAACGGCCGCCATATCTCCGGAACCGAGCCTCGCGATGTTTCGGATTTCACTAGCACTTTGCTGGTGTTTTCAGCCATGACACATCCTCCAACGCGATTGAAATGGCAGGTTAGCCCAGCCACATTGCTTGACGTTGATACAGGTCAAAAAGGAGTCAAGACCGCCGCATGATCAATTTCGCCCTGCAGATGATCTCACGCGCCGGGACAGGCGATGGTATTGCGGGCGAGGACCAGCCCGTTACGGCGCTCATCTTGATCGCGCGGCAGCGGTCCGCGTTCAATTCGGGCGTTTACACGCGCCCACGCTTCTTCCAGGCCAGCGATATAACCATCGGCGTAACCCTTCGCCCAGCCTTGATGCGCCATTTGCTCGTTGCGGTCTGCCATAGTTGGGAAAATCCTTGGCCTGGTAATCCTCTAATGCCTTGGCGCGGTGGCCATAGACCGGCAACGTATCGATCCACGACGAAGCAAACTCTTAATTTTGCAAGCATACCTGATTCGGTTCCGATAACCGATTGAGCCTGCCCACAGACGCCAAAGTTCGCGCAGGCTTACGCAGCAGATAGGGAATATGGCCTAGCTACCAGCTAGCAACCACCATGCGAAAGGCACAGTCTGGGTGAACTTCGAGGCTGTTGCTAATTGCCTTTGCCCTGGGGAACCGCATCAAAATAAGAGAAGAAAGGCAACGAGGGGCTGAGTTGCCGCTATCGGCGCGCCTCGTCCTTGGTGATAGCGACCATGGCTGGCCAGTTCTACTGGGCTCCATTCGTCGCTGTGAGCCACTCCGCTGCCACCCACCTGCGGAGAAGCACCCGCGGCGAAACCTGGGCCAGTCGGGGTCCCTACAAGCCGCGGCGCCGTTGAGAGGGGACGGAAATGGCGCGTCCACGCTCGGCTGGTTTACTGGTGCGGGGGAACGCACTTGATCCAGTGGCCTGGAGAGATAAAGAGCCTCGACAGTTGGCCGAGGCTCTCTCTCCGGCGCTTCTAGCGGGAGGCGGCCCGTTGGTGCGCTCAAGACGAGAGCAACCGCCACGACGCCACGCCGCGGACGTGGCACCTGTTACGGCGTCATCAGCGCGTGAAGGGGCCCCATCGAGCGGAACCGGTTTGGTGGAAAAGTGTCATTTTATTGGCGGGTGTTGCCGCCAAACAGCAGTGACGCTTGTTGGGCAATGCTAACCTCATCTTGATAAGCGGACACCCGATCTTGCTCTCAAGCCGAGAGTCGTGGGTACGGGCTCATTTCAAATGAAGTCAAAGCTCAAAGACGGCGATGTTCTGGAGAAAGCAATTGGCGGTATTCCGCGGATTGCTCGGATAATCGTTGGAACGCCACCTGACGAAAAACGTAAGGCGCTGGACGCGGTCGAATACAGCTACCGCAGAACTGCACTGGAATTGGATTTCAGCGAAGGTCAGGCTCGTGGATGGGCATCCGTAGTCATGGTAAGCCTGCGGGCAAAATTGCAGGATAGTCCCGGATGAAAGCGGCGCTCTTCACATCTCCCCTCAAGTCGTCGTTGTGATTTAGGTGGATAAAACAGTGCCGTTGGGTCCTGAACAAACAAAACTTCTCGAGATTGTCGCTGCGGGTATCCCGCACCTTGCAAATGTAGTGTCGGCAGTGCCCGCTGATTTTCAGGCACCCGCGTTTGAGGCTGCAGAAAGTAGTTACTTTCAAACGATGCGGCAATTGGGGCTTTCCGATGTGGAAAGCCGCACCTTTACTGACTCGTTTATGCGGCGTCTTCGGCGTCGGGTAGCTGACAAAGCAGAGAACGAAACTTTAAAAAAGCTCTATGCGGAACTGACAGCAACCGAAGCTGGAGCGGTACAGCTATTCGCTTCGAGAACGCGGTGGATTGGCCGCAATCCTTCCTGACGACATCTTGACTTGGGTATCGCGGGGCAACACGGCCCGATGTCGCCGGGGCGGTGTCTCGCCGTTTTGATGGATAACCTACGCGCGCCGATTGCGATCAGCGCGCCAAGTTCTCAACAACGGATCGCGCCGATGCCACAGACGACACCATGGTCACCTGCAGAAAGGTCCTCAATGGCCCGCAGATGACTGGAAAAAACAACTTGTGTTTTCTGTCGCACGCCCTCAATGCGGACTTCGGCGCGTCTAAGCAAGTTGGCCGCTGGCTGCCTGCCAAGTGGCGACGGCAGCCACCTGTGTCCGCAAGTTGCCCATGACTTCGGAGACCCGAGTCAGGGCAGTGACTTCGGTACAGCCGAATTCGCGCGCAGCTTCCATGTAGCACCGTTCCGCCGTCTCCAATGCGCCCGAGCGATATTCAGCGGGATACGCAGCGATTATTTCGGTTACTCTGGGAATCGCGGCAACAGCCACCCCCAGAAACTTTTTCTCTTCCGAACCCAACGTCGTCATCATCAGCACTCCACACGGTACGCGGTTGGCTTTTGAAACTGCTGGGTTCAAAGTAGCCCCAAGGTCTTAAAGACGCGTTTAGACTCCTCTAATCCACCGCTGTGGAGGGCTTGAGATGGCCGATGAACCGAAGAGGCAGGCCGCGTTTCGTTGGGTTGGTGACGAAGCTCAGGCGCAGCGTCTGCGGGAGGAGAAAGCAACTCACCATATCCGTTGGACCTTCGTCGCCGCTGTCGCTGCCGTGATCGTCGCCCTCATCGCTCTGGGCTTAACGCTTTTGCATTGAAGCGACAGCGAAGCAGCTTCGGCGGCCCGGCGCTCGGTTTACAGATGAGGCCCGTCGGATGGCGAGCAACTTCGCGAAACTGCCCGACCTGATGCGGCGGAACGACTGAACGCTGGATAGGCGCCCCGGTCGCGCCAACCGCGCCGTCATCGGATCGACGGAATGAGCGGGTAAAGCAATTTTTCTGCTGGACTTACTTTTTGCCGTGCTCTTCGAGATGGGCCTTAACCGCTTCTTCAGCGTGTCCTCTTGCGTGAATTACGTGGCCCCTAGCTACGTGAGCATGGTGTGCAGCCTTCTCGTGACTTCCGCCCTCGTGATGCTTAGCCGCTTCTCCATGGTGGCGAGCAGCATGCGTCATGTGTTCCGATGCTTTCTTGTGATGCTCTGCGGCTTTCTTTGACATGTTATTTCCTCCGTTTGGTGCTTGGATTAACAAGATTATCCCGGTCGATAACTCAGACCTGAGCAAAATAGCTCACTCGCCAAACCCAGTTTCGCATGCCGAGATGACGGTCGGACGACGCTATGCCGTAGCGACGAGGCTAGCGGCAGTTAAGTCTGTGTCGCCAAAACTGCGAGGACGGACGAAGCGCGGGCGGATGGCGGTCAATTTCGCCACGCTGCGGGAGTTGTTGGGCCGCCCCCAATGTCCGGCGAAAGCCGGGATTGTCACTTGCCTTTCATCATTTTTTCGCCAGGGAACGCTACGTAAGCCCCGTGATCCGTTGCCCCAAGACGGGGCAGGCAATCTTTACCGGCAGATACGTTGACTCTGCGACTTTCCGCTCAACCCCTGTATTCTTCAGCCGAAACTACTCTCCGCTCTGCCACGCGATGCATGAGTGGTTCGCAAAAGACGCATGGGTCTGCGATTCCGAATATTCCGAATCTGAAGCCGCGTCTGTGCAAGTTGCCTAGCGTAGCGGTTCATTTGCCGACCTAACGAAACTGAAGATGATCGGCTGGGAGCTGATTTCAGTGCATCATGGGCTGACGTTTAAGAAGACGAGGTAGTAGCGGAATCGTCCCTTGCCCACGCGGCATCCTCCGGCCTTACCGGCCGAGTAGCTTGCGCTTCTCTTCGAACTCGGCCTTGTCAAACTCGCCCCTAGCAAACCGCTCATTAAGAATGTCGAGTGCGGCGTGGCCATGGCCGCCACCGCCATGCAAATGATGGAAGCCTTGGCCATAAAACGGATAGCCCTGAGTCGCCCAGCGCACCAGCCATACGAAGATGGCCGCTAGGCCAACAAGGGCGAGCAGAACGCACATCAGGCTGATTATCAGGAAGGGGAGGTGCCAGCCCCATGGCCCGCCATAACCGTAAGGCGTAACGGGGACGTTCGACGGCTGCTGCTGGGCAAGCGCTGGCAGCGTTGCGACGGCGAAGACAACTAAGACGGCGAACGCGGCGAGAGGTTTGGCGTGCGCGCGGATCGTGTCTGTGGAGAGCATTCTGGAAAACATCACACAACCTCCGGGAAAAATTCATTTCTTATCATCCCCATCCTGTACGCCTTCCTTGATACAAATCAACGCGAATATGCTGCGTCATTGCGGATTTCCTAAGATGCGCCAAGCTGCCGGGGTTTGCTGCGCCGCAAGAACGATAGGCGCACCTCAAGCTGCGTCACTGGTGCGCCTTGCGGCTACATCTCCTTTGCACGCCGCTTCCCCCGCCGTGGACCATCGATGAGTATCGAGAGAGCTGCTGTCAGCGCTGATCGGCCGATGCCCGCAACTACAAGAAGATCAGGGAAGTTTCCTCCCCCCCCCCTGTGATGTGATCTTGATTTTAGCCTTGCTGTTGGCAGGCTGCACTAGTTCCCTTCCAGCCCCGCCAACCGCTGCTCAGTCATACTCGGACCGTCGGGCACAAAGCCAACAGCTAAACGTTCGCATGACCGAAGCGGAAGTTGTTGCGATTTTGGGGGAGCCTGTAAACACGGCAGTATCAACGTGCGGCACGCACCTTCCACGACCCCTGGCCTTGCAAGAAATGGCCTTACAACGGTGGGAGGCAACAACTTGGAAGTCACATTTCGAAAAATGAGTGGCAAGGGCTGGACAGTAAGTAGCTGGCGCATCTACTAGAGGCCCCCGCAACTGCGTTATGCTGGCTCTCTTTTACGTGTTCACGATCTGGTGCGTCGCTTCCATATTGTATGTGACTGTCAACAAGTTCGAACCAGATCGTCGGCTTGCCTTAGTGTTCAAGTTCCTCATCCTCGCTGTAGGCGCTGCGGCAATCGCAAGACGGCTGATGCACTCGGGCGGTGCTCATAAAATACCTATCAATGCCCGGACCGACGTCATCAAATGTCCAAGTCTGAGCCCACACCGAATAAACCTGACGGCGGATCAGAAATCGCGCTGATCGAGCTCGTGCGGAACCAGATAAACTATTGCTGGTTGTCCGACCGGAAACGTAGGATGTCCGAAGTGTATAAAGCTGCCGCACTGTGAAACTCCTTATCCTTTCGGATATTTACAGCAATCTGGACGCGCTCGACGCGATCTGCGAACCATACGATAAGTTGTGGGTTCTCGGCGACATCGTGAACCTTGGACCGCAGCCGAAAGAAACATTGGAGACTGTGAAGGCCGCGGCGTCAGTGGTCGTGCAAGGTAACCATGATTGCGCCGTTGGGCACTGTGATGATTCACGGTGGAGCGCGCGTTTCCGTGAGGTCGCCGAGGCAACACGCCGCTTTACCTCCAGTCAATTGAGCGGCCCGCAAAAGGCATGGCTGCGAAGCTTGCCAGTCAACGCGCAGGTTGAGCGTAAAGCGGTCCGCTTTTATCTGACGCATGCGACGCCTTCTGATCCTCACTACGGACGCATTGCGACAGATTCAGATGAATGGGTAGCGGAGCTGGAGAGGATCGACGCGGACGTTCTACTAGTGGGACATAGCCATGTGCCGTTTATTCGACGGATCGGACGTAAGCTAATCGTCAATCCGGGCAGCGTCGGGCAATCGCGATCCGGCGACCCCCGCGCTAATCAAGAGCTGTTTTGAAAAACGGTGTCTTGCCCGCACCTGCTGTCGTTTTGCTCGATGCCTCGCTGAGGTCCCTTACCTCGTCGCCGAGGAACTTTAATTGTGCCCGCACGAACTCAGTTTGAATCCGAACAAGCTCCTCGGAGTTGTTGGCTTGGCTGAGTTTCTGCGCAAATTCAAATGCAGCGGCGATGTTTCGCTCCGCAAAACTCATTATCTCGTTAGTTAGATACGTTCTGTCCAAATTGTCACCCCAAGGAAAGCCTGACATGCTCTTTTGAAGCAACCTGAAATAGTTCTCCATTGCCCCATGAGCCTGCTTCATTATTACGTTCAACTCTTCCGCAGGTTTTTGATCGTCTTCCATGGCTGTCTCCTGCAACGTCGCTGGCTGGTTTAGAAAGGCTGATCACAAAAAGGCAACAGCGCCCAATCACGATGACGGATTGAAGGGCGTCCTCGTCTTCATCGCATCTGTTACTGCCTTACTGGACACTTCGCCAAGATTCTTTGCCTGCTCACCAAACGCACTCATTTGCGCCTGCATGAACTTGGTCTGGATACGAGCGATATCGTAAAAATCCCCAGATCGGCTCAGTTTACGTACGAATTCGTGCGTCGCGGCGATGTTCTGCTGAGCGTAACTCTTCAGTTTTTCGCCTAAATCCGTCCCACCCGATGGATAGGATGAGATTGTCTTCTGAAGAAAATTGAAATAATTATCCACCGCCCCTAGCATTTGCTCCACAGTCCGTTCGATCTGGTCGATAGGCTGCTCGATAGTCTGTTCGATAGTCTGCTCGATAGTCTCCTCGACAGCCTGCTCGACAGTCTGTTCGAAATTCTCTTCGCCAGTCTGCTCTAGAGTGCGCTTCGCGGTTGCGCTCAAATCTTGCGTCGGTTTCCGGTATTTTGCCATGATCCTCTCCGGGCAAGGCTGAGTTGAACGCGGCTACTTAGATAACCGACGTCGGCGTTACCGAGATCATCGGCCAGGATGATCACTATGTTGGGCTTGGTAGCTTGGCCGTGTGCCAGTGTGCTCAGGCCTGCGAGACTGCATGTCAGAAGCACAAGTCGCAGGGCTTTTCGTATCATTTGTGTTCCCTCTCCCTGATCTGTAGCGGAAGTCTGGCATGCCAACGCGGCCTTACGATTGCGTTAGATCAATCTGGAACTTTGAAACATGTCCGTTTATGGCGGTGGTCTCAACCGGTCGACCAAGCGATATAGTTCGCTAGGCTCATGCCCTCCTGCAAAGCCCGACGCATTGCCTTTGCCTTGACTGACAGCGTCACCCTTATTGTAAGTGTTGATTCCTTGCTTTCCTCAGCCATCGCCTGCCCCTCTGTGATTGGTGACTCGGTCTTCGGCTAAGCAGTCCGGCAGCTTGGCGAAGTTCGCTGCCAGCCCCCGCACCTCGTCAGGTCTGTGCTATGCCTTGCGTCGGCGAAGCCGGTGACCGCTCTCGGTAATTGTTAGAGTTTCGGTAAGCGGCCCGCCGGTTCGCGGCACCCTATGAGGCAAAAACCACATGGAACGAAAATCTTGGATTGGCTTCGTCTTGGCGATTGCGGCTCTTTTAGCGATCTCGCAATTGCTCGCGGGCTGCTTTGCCGTGCCCGGTGGATTGCATCTTCCCTACTAAAGGATGCTCGCCTTCTGGCTTTAGAAACGAACCCCACTATCACCGAAATTCCATCGGTCAGCCAACGAGCCTCGTTCGCGGGGTCTCCTTGTATGTCGCACACTTCGGGTGGCGCGGCGTTGCGCGAGAAGGTGTTTGACGTATCGAGACGCCTCAGTAAGAGCACCTGCTGCTCCAAGTGGGTGCCGGTCGAAGCAACTCGCTTACCGTTGGGATCGAAAATCGTGACCTGATAATGGTCGTTGCTCTCGCGGTGAAGCACGAGTTTATACCCGCGATTGCTATGTGTGCTGGTTGTCATTCGAGCTTTTCGATGAATCGCGGTGGAGGTCCTGGATCGGATTCGCCTCCATGCGGACTTCGGCGCGTGTAAGCAAGTTGACCGCTGACCCCCTGCTAAGCGGCGACGGCAGGCACCTGTGTTCGCGACGCGAACGATAGGCGCTTGACGAATCTTTTCCCAGACCCTGGCTTTGCCGCAGCGAGGATATCGTCAAGCGTATCGTTCAGAAGTGTGGTGCCTGTTATCAGTATGACATCCGCCGCGCGCGGATCGTGTCTGTGGAGAGCATTCTGGCAAACATCACACAACCTCGGGGAACAATTCATTTCTTATCTCCCCATCCTGTACGCCTTCCTTGATACAGATCAACGCGAATATGCTGCGTCACTGCCGATTTCCTAAGATGCGCCAAGCCGCCGGGATTATTTGCTGCGCCGCAAGAACGATAGCCCCCTAGAGTGTTCCGCGCACCCCAAGCTGCGTCGCTGGTGCGCCTTGCGGCCACATCTCCTTTGCACGCCGCTTGCCGCCGCCGCGGTCCGTCGAGGAATGACGTCCTTCGCTTTTCGGGCGACTCATTTTACGTTTTTGTTGAAGTAGCTGGCACCCAAGACCCAAGACCACGGCCGCCGAAATCGCAAGCAGGACGCAGATACTGAGCAGTATTTCCATCTCATTGCTCCATTGATGGCGGTCAGCTTTGCCAGTTGCTGACTTCGTCTGCCACTAGGGGCCTTGGTTCCCGTTGGGAATTTCGAGGTTCGACTTCGCCCGCACCACCACAAACATCGCGCGACCCACATGATGCCCCGCAGGATCAACATGGAACTCCAAACGATTCACGCGTAACAAATAAGAATTGAAAGAGAAAAGCCCCGCGCACGGGAATGGCGGGGTTTGAGTACAAAATATCGCCGTAGGGCTTGCTGTCGCGAAATTCAGGCACGCGAGTCGAGTGACAATCCCATGCTGAACGCTTTTTGCCGCGTCGCACCTACGGTTCGCTTAAGAGTTTTGGCGATGCTCGCCGCATGTGTTTTCTTTTTTGCGAGAGTCTTTAAGGTACGAACTTGCGCTGGCGTCCACGCACGTCGCTTCGAGTTCTTGGCCATCAAATAACCTCCCAAGCCTAAAAGAACGAATGTTTGTAGCTGAAAGATCTTGCAACGAAAAGCGCGCAATATGCAGGGCCGCAGCGGCCCAAGTCGCAACCTTGACCGATGACAGTGTGGGACCTAAGCGTAACCTAAGGTCGATCAAAAGTCTAACCGCTGAAATAGCAGTTGAGGAATCGATAAGCCATACTGATTGGAATGCCGACCAATGACGGACGCTGATCTTATTCGCTTCGTGAACGCGCAGAACGCAATCTATACGCAGGTCATTGAGGAGTTGGCGAATGGATGTAAGCAGACTCATTGGATGTGGTTCATTTTTCCGCAGCTTACGGGCCTCGGACACAGCGCCATGGCGCAGCGTTACGCTATACGTGATTTGGATCAGGCTAGACGATATCTGGCTGATCCGATTCTTGGAGCTCGCTTGCGCCAGACCGTAAGAATGATCATGGAGTATAAGGCTAAGTCGGCTTTGGAAATCCTCGGTTCGCCCGATGATTTAAAATTTCGCTCTTGTCTGACACTGTTTCGTGAAGCAGCCTCCAACAATTCTGACCGATTATTATTCACTGAAGCCTTGGATCAGTTTTACGGCGGCCAACCAGACCGCCGCACGTTGGAGCTGCTAGGCTGACTGGATCCAACGGCATCAGTCAGCCTAGTCGAACTCGACATCTCTATTTAGATCGACCCCACGGGCCTTGCCGCTTTCAACCCCATGGGCGTCGTAGCCGAATGTCGCCCAATCAGGAGCGAACGATGCTTCGGAGATGCGAAGCGTCTCGCTTAAAATCGCGTTTCATGGGCATTTCATGGGCGAGACCGAGAGCCCATCAAGCTAAGATCTTGATATGAATGGTGCTGCCGCACAGGATTGAACTGTGGACCTCTCCCTTACCAAATAATTGGTCATAATTAACGCATTGAAATCACGAATATTTTAGAGACGAAAACTTTTTGTGAATGTTTTGCGTAGACAATTCGATTGGACGAGCGCCTTGACTTTCGAGAACAAATTAGGAACATTCTGCCGTCTGAGTCAAGGGGAAGGATTATGGACGCAGACAAACGAAGCGCATTTCTGCGCAAGCTCGACGAGGAATGCCCGTATCAAGTTGTACTGCCGCGTCGGCAGCTTTCCGATGACGGCGAGATCATGAACTTCCTCATGTCGTATGTCGGTAAGTTCGACATGTACGTTGAAGACGACTTTGCGATGTTCGTTCGTTATTGCTTTGAAGACCCACTCGACGCTGCGATCTTTCGATCACGGTTCGAGCCAAAAGCCGAGCGATTAAAGCTTGCGGGGTGATCCGTAGCACTCCGATAGTGAGTCAGCGCGTGCCATCGGTGGTGAGGTCGGTGATAGTCGCCGCTACTTTCGCATCGCCATTGGACGTTGCGTCAGCAGGCGCGCTCTTCTCGAGTTGGCTTTTCTGATCCTCATGTCGCGGGTCCGCAGTTCGTTTCATCATACTCGAGGACGAAACGACGTAATTCGCCGCCACGGCGAGATTACGTTGTGCATGATATGACACCACGACTGTTTTTGCCTCATCGAGCGTGCCTCTTCGCCAACGGATTTCGCGATGTTCCACGCCACCCATGCTGTTCACAATCCGAGTTTCCTCCACGTGCAGAATGTAGTCGCCATTTTTTAGAGGGTCTACGAAATCAATCCGCCCCGTTGCCGTCCAACCGTCCCGAGTTGCAGCGTTAGACTTCGTTCTTTCGTTAGGCTTCCGTTTATAAAACCTGTAGCCCGCGAAGACTCCAACAAAGATCACAAAAATAACTGCCGCACAGATCCAAATCCATTGATCAGGTATCGTCTCCCACTGCATCGTGTTCCCCTTGTGCATCACTCGTCGCTAATGCGGAGCTATCACGCAATTGCCGAATAGGAAAACAAGCTCAAAACCGACTCGAAATCCCACACGCGGGATCGAGATAGAACCAATGCAACAAACGGAAGCTAAGTAACTGTATTTCCAAGCAAACGTGGAAGTTATCCACCGCCCACACACACCAATGTTACTGAGGCGCGAGTGGGGGACGTCGAAAATGGAAGAATTTCAAAAGGTGGAAGTGAACCGCATAGTTGGCAAACCGCTTCGTCGCCGTACAAATTGCGGTGATGTGATGATAGCCGCTAAATCATCAAAATACGTGAGCGAGCGATAACGCAGCGATTTTTCGGTCGCGGTTCGAGCCAAAAGCCGAGCGATTAAAGCTTGGGGGTGAGCCAAATCACTTCAAAGGAGATTTCTGACTAAACTCTGCTAATGATTGAACGTCGGGGGCGATGCCGCTTCGTCGTATGCGTCGCGCAATTTGACGTTGCTGTTCGGAAACTCTTGCTTGAGCTGTAAGCCTGCCGTGAGTGCTTTTACAAACACTCGATATTCCGAATTCGCCATTCCGTCGATTTCTACGACGTAACGTTCGTGAGACAAGTCCCCGAGTTGGTGCTTCATCAGAACCCGCCTTCGTTCGCCCCGACAGCCGAGCTATTAAAACAATCTGTTCGGCTTTCGTCGCCATTGTTTAAACATTGAGATTAACTTTGTGCTAACGCGGCGATGCCCCGCCTACCGCCGACGAAAGGCTGCTTGTCGACGTTAAGTCATTGTATTTCTTGGGGAACGGAGAAGTTTTCCACAAATAGTTGAGGATGTGTTAAGTTTATTTGTTGTGTGTGCGCGCGTTGGAGCCATCCACAAATGGAAAAATTTCAAAAGTTGGGAGTGAATCGCACGAGTGGTAGACCACTTCGTCTCTGTGCCAATTGCTATGACGCGATGATAGCCGCCACGTCGTTGCAGTACGTGAGCGAGCGATGCGTCCGCACCTTTCGGTCCTGCGACGTTTGCGGATTTGAAGTTGAAACCACCGCCACTTTTACTTCGAGGCGGACATCAATCAAAACGATCAGCCATCGAGCGCTGCTTAGACTTGCGAAGCGCGCGAATTCAACCTACAGCGCGACCTAAACCGAGTCAGTGCAAAGCAGCTCTTTGCTCGCCGCCCGCTTGAGTCACTCGGACTTTGACGTCGTGATGCCGAAACTGATCTTTGAGTTGCAAGCCTTCCCTTAACGCATCCACAAAACGTCGATGGTGAGATCTTACTCGTCCATCAATTCGGATGACGTAGTGCTCATCAGGCAGGCTATGACCCGCGATGACGTTTTTCATGAGTTACCCCATCAATCGCCACCGCAATCTTGAACGAAGACCGAATGCGCGGCAGCGTTCCCGACGTCGTAGAGTTTACGCTGATTTACGTCCTAAATTCGTTTAATTTCCCGCAATCATGTGAAATTTGAGGTTTGTTGCAGAAATGCCGCGGTTATGACAGCATTGCTTACTTTTTCTCAGGCGGCAAAATCTCCTGAACGCATACTTGTTCGATAAGGTGATCACGCTTCAAATCGGTCAAATGCGCCCTCTTTTCGTCGTTAGTCAGATGCGCGCCAATTCCATTTGTCATCACCATGACGAGACTGCGATCATTCATGTCCAACCAATAGCTCCGACGAACAAGCTTATGCGAGGCGCCCCGTGCGAAAGGGCTGTCGGGTTCGGCGCCAAGGTCGGGTTCGTAAAAGCGTGACATGAAGCAACCTCGCAAACGACGCACTAATCAAGCGAACTCTTGAACGGTGGCTTGACCCCACTTGCCGCTTCTTTGGCATACGTCTCGCCAAGACCTTTCATTTGCTCCCCAAACGCATGAAATTGGGACTGCATGAACTCGGTCTGAATTCGAAGTGCTTCTTCGAAATCCTTCGCCTGACTCGACCTCTTTACGAGCTCGCGCACAGCAGCGATGTTTTGAACACTCTGATCCTTAAGCCTTTCGCCAAGCTCAGTCCCGCCCGTAGGAAACGAGGAAAGGGACTTCTTGAGAAAATCGAAATATGTGTCGATAGCCTGATGAGCTTGCGCCACAGCATCTTTGCCAAACGCTTCCATTTGATCAGCAGGTTTTTGGTCTTTTGCCATGGTGTTAATGCTCCAACCTGACGTGACGGGTACCGTATCGCAAATGCCGATTTAAGTCATTCCAATTCGCGACGCGACGCACCCAAGCATGCATGCCGTAAAACCTATTGAGACTGAGCGCATCCCATTTGGAGAGCGCGGAAGCCGTCGGAGAACCCCGAAATATTGACAACGATATGGGTTGATATTTGAGGAGCCGCGTCAACGTCGTTCGGAAAAAAGAAGTGTACAGACTTCACGTTATCGGCTTCATTTGCCTTTAGGTACGAAGCAAGCTCATCGACGTCAGCTTTCGGATCCAAAAAGATATAGTCGGTTCTGTTTTTCCATTGTTGCAAGAGATCAGAGGGGTAACTTCGGTCCTTGCTTTTCTGAATCAAAACAGGAATCACATTTTGCCGATTTTCAAACGTCCCATCAAAAGGTATAAGTATCACACCAATTGATTTGTCCTTTTGATCACAGATGAACCCAAGCTCTGATGTTACGATTTTATTGTCGAGTGATGCCGATTGTTTAAATGACAGGGTGAGCACAGTGCTTCGCGGTTGTTCGAGCAGCCAATCGCCATAACGATCTGCGGCAGTTGCAGCGAGCACACTGAAAGACAACGCCGCTGCTGTGAACAAGAGGAAACGGCACATGTTTACTCCATCGAATCAGACGGTGTTCTGCGCGCCCCTGGCTCTCCTAACTTTCGCGCGACCTTATTTTGGTATTTCTATCGCTTTTATATTGCGGGAGAAGACCACAATAGAGCCCGTGTAAAGGAGAGACCGACAAACACACCGACGGCAATCGGAACACAGTAGTACCAAGGCAGGTCTACGCAAAAATACGTTGCGACCGAGTGTGCGAAGATAATGAAGGAAACTAACATCAATCAGGTTCCAAGTCGCAAGACTTCAGACCAACTCGACGGCGTTTCTCATTGTCGCGTCGGATACCTCGCAATATAGCGCGGTCGTTCCAATATGACGATGCCCCATCAACTTCTGAATTGTCCTCATTCCCACGCCTTTCTCGTTCAAGCGGGTGGCAAAAGTCCTTCTACCCGAATGAGATGACGTTCGAATGCCTGCAGTCTCGTAGATTTGCTTGAACAGCATGGAGAGCGTGACGTTCGTGAACGCCCGACTGTTTCGCTGCGCGGCTACGAGTGGCGAGTTGCCATCTCGCCACGATTCGCGCGCGGACAAACTTGGGGGACAAGTAAGGGCGTAGGTTGAGCAGTTCAATGAGTATCTAATGTTCGATAACGCCCGTGGTTAGCATGGCGCCGTCCCTTTTTTCGGATTACAATCAAACGCAGCTTCTAAAATAAATAAACTAACGAATGCACCAAAAGGTTCTTCTTTTTCAAGGGCTGATGATTGCGATGCTCACGCTCGCAGTGAGCGGTGGTATCGTTTTTGCAGGTCCACTCGAAGATGGAAAAGCCCGTTATCAAATTCTGTAGGCTTATCTGGAATTGTAAGCGCCAATGCAGGCTCAACTTTGCCCTTCGAGAACTTCTGGAGATCGCCCGCGACGAGACCATGTGTTGCAAAATATACAACCCGATACTGGTGAAGTTTAGCTTCTTTGACCGCGGTCACGGTCGCGTCAAGCCCGAGCTTGATATCACTCGGATCGACCTGCAGCGTCTTCGCGATCGTCTGAACCTCATCTCTCGTCGACGGTAGCTGCGGTAGGTCCTCCGCCAGCGTGCCGATATCCAGCTGCGTTCCCGATACGAAGCTCGTCATTCCCCGCATTGTAATTCGCTGCCGCGCTTCCATCCTGGCTGTCTTAGAGAATACGGGGTCGGCGAAAGCGATCATGGGTTTCGCGGCAGGAGCTACCGCGGCTCGAGTACGAAGCACCTTGAGACTGGCAACAGACGGCAGAACGGTGGTCGCATACGAGCGGACTAGCCAATCTACGTCTCTGAGCTTCTTGCCTGTCGGGTCTTTTGTAATGAGTAGCTGCAGCGGCAAACTCGTCAACGCACCATTAGTGATGAACGATAGACGCTTTTTTGATTCGATTTTGTCCGCGATGGCGCCAAAGGTCGAGTGGTAGATTTTGTAGGAAAGCATCGCATCGAACGGCTTGCCATTGTCAGACGTCAGTGATTGACGCAGTCTCTTGACATGGGTATCAAGGTCCTTGGCAGTAACCTTCAGCTCGATCCAGCCAGCATCGGTGCGAGTGACGATCCAAGCGTAGCTTTTGACGTCAAAGTTGAAGACGACCAGAGCTTCATCATCGGCAAGCAACGGCTGTGTCTCATCGATTATAAGGGGTTGTGGCTTCGATAACGCGACATAGTCGGAAAATCGCCGATTGAAGACATCCTGCAACTTGCCGCGCTCTGATTTTATTTCGTCGATGCGTTTTCGTATCTGCTCTTCCATCGCCTGATTGCGTTCGGCGGGTGGCTTTGACACAGCAGCGATGATGCTTTTATCCAGGCGATCCGCTTCGGCGGTCAAATCCTGATCTTTACGCACGAGCTTTGCGAGTTCATCAGTGCCAGCCGCGAAACGCGCCTCGAGTTTCGATATGGCTTCGCCAGCTGCCGATGATACCGAGCGCTGAAGGACAGTGTAGCTCGCGTTCAGTGCTTCCGCTGGAGCAATAAGTTTCTGGTTCTCCGCGCCATACAGAACGGCGAAAGCAATAGATTTATTGGCGTTGTTTTGCGAGATTGTCCTTTTCACGAAGGGTAAGGCATCAGCATAGCGACCTTGGGCTTGGTAGAGCCAAGCGAGGTTGTTTAGCGTCGACGCAACATTGGGGTGATCAGGACCAAGTGCCTTCTCGGCTATTGCCAGTGCGCCTTTGTACTGCAGCTCAGCATCCGCGTAGCGTCCTAGGTGGTAGTAGAGAATTGCAAGATTGTTCAGCGCTGTCGCAACACTCGGATGGTCGGGACTGAATGCTTTTTCCCATATCGCCAATGATCGCTTGTATAGCGGCTCCGCTTCACTGTAGCGACCTTGGTCGTTGTAAAGGAACGCAAGGGCGTTCAGCGAAGTTGCAACATCGGGATGATCGGGACCGAGCGACTTCTCTTTGATCGCCAATGATCGCTTGTACAACGGCTCTGCATCCGCGTAGCGTCCTAGGTGGTGGTAAAGAATCGCAAGATTGTTCAGCACTATCGCAACATTGCGATGATCTGGACCGAGTGCGGTTTCATATATTTCTAGTGCGCGTTTGTACAACCGCTCCGCATCCGCATAGCGACCTTGGGTTTCGTAGAACCCAGCGAGATAGCTCAGCGATTCCGCAACATCAGGATGGATGGGTCCGAGCGCTTTTTCGCGGATCGTCAGGGCGCGCTTGTACAACGGCTCGGCATCAGCGTAGCGACCTTGGTCCTGGTAGAGCGAAGCCAGATTCTTCAAAGACGAAGCGACCGCAGGATGATCGGGTCCGAGTGCCTTTTCGTTTATTGCTAGTGCGCGTTTGTACAACGGCTCGGCATCGGCATAACGACCTTGGGTTTGATATAAATTCGAAAGATTGTTCAAGGAAAGTGCGATATCAGGATGATCAGGACCGAGAGCTTTTTCCCATATCGCCAATGATCGCTTGTACAACGGCTCGGCATCGGCATAACGACCTTGGTAAAAGTAGAGCAAAGCGAGATTGTTCAGCGTTTTCGCAACACTCGGATGATCGGGACCAAATGTCTTTTCCCCTATCGCCAATGACCGCTTATAGAGCGGCTCAGCATCGGTATAACGACCTTGGCTTCCATACAGCCCAGCCAGCCTATTCAGCGCTTTCGCAACGTTAGGATGGGTGGGATCGAGTGCCTTCTCGCTTATTGCTAGCGCGCGCTTGTACAGCGGCTCCGCATCCGCAAAGCGACCTTGGTCTTGGTAAAGCAATGCCAGATTGTTCGAAGACAAAGCGACAGTAGGATGATCAGGACCGAGTACCGTCTCGTTTATTGCTAATGACCGCTTGAACAACGGCTCCGCATCGACATAGCGACCTTGGTGTTGATACAGTGTAGCCAGATTGATCAGCGCTGTCGCAACGTTCAGATGGTCGGGACCGAATGCTTTTTCCCATATCGCCAATGATCGCTTGCAGAGCGGTTCGGCTTCGGAATAGCGCCCCTGCTCTCCGTATAGAAAAGCGAGATTGTTCAGCGAAACTGCCACATCGGGATGATCGGGACCCAGCACTTCCTCGCGCATCGCTAGCGACTCCTGGTAGAGCGGCTCCGCCTCAGAATGTCGTCCAGTGTTGTCGAGTTCGATCGCACGCTTATTCAGATGAGTGGCTTCAAAAAGCCACTGCGCCGCGACTTCGCCATTAATTCGGTTCATATTGACGTTATACTCACCAAACGTAATTTTCCCGACGTAAAGCTCGGCAATCAGCGCATCCTGCCGCCGCTGAAAACCGAGGATTAGGGTATTTACCTGTCGTGGCAGAATTGCCGCATGTGCCGCCCTGCACCGTTCGAGGGTCTTTATGGCTAAATCTGCGAGAGGCTTGTCTTCTGGGCGCAGGCGCTCCGTATTTGTAAGCATTGGGGAAGTGGGTTTTTCTTCACCTAACGAAACTTTGTCACGAAGTGGATCAAACGCGTGGTCAGACCATAGCATTAAGCAATATTCCCGTGCGTTAGCGACGGCATATGTCGAATCGAGATTCGGTGCGATCGGTTGCTGCGCGCGAATGCTTGCAGCACCCGAGCATAATGCCACAATACTACCTAAGATCAAGAATGCCGTCGATTTGAACCAACTATTGCCCCGCATCATGTAACCCAATGCTCGATAGTACCCGTATATAGACCGTCCTTGCTGCCCGTGTTCTCATAATGCACGATCGTGCCGCATACGCTCTATCTCATCCTTTAGTATCAACTTTCGACGTTTTAACTCCGTGATCTTCAAATCGTCGGTCGAACTGTGCGCCGATGCCTCGGCAATCTGATGTTCAAGTTCTTTATGTTGCCGCTCAACTTCTGCGAGGCGTACTTTGATGATCATATGATTTCACCGCTTCCGTTCATCCGACGCCAACGCCTTTCTCACATCCGATTGGGATATTCCGAACTGCCGAGCAATGCGTAAAGGCGTGACACCTGCTTTAAAAGCGGCGCGAACTGCATTCAACTTAGCTTGCGTCAACGGCGGGGTTTCAGCATTATTGACGGTTCGTCTCTTTTTGGTTGGGGGCGACTTTATTTTCATCAAGTTGGGATGCACATCGAACCGATTGCGTAAAGTCTGTAAGTCTGTTTCGACGCCACGCGGCATTCTGCCTCGCCGCTTTATCTCCTCGAGTATCGCCGCATGCATCAAGTCCAACTCGACATCACTCAAATGTCTGACGGCGTTGGGCAGGTCCTTCGGCAGGACATGCCGTTGCGGTGAGGCTTCGATCGTCGCCACTGCGGCAGGCAATTTAGTTGGCGGCGCTGAAGCATCATGGACCGCTGCAGTCGGAAATAGGTCAGGCGTTGGTTGCTTAGCCGAGTCGCGTCCCATGGGGTAATCATGCCCCTAACAACGTCAGACGGCAATCAGCATGGAGCGCCCTGTACCACGCCCGAGCATTCGCAGACAACGCCGTTTGGACGCTTTTAGCGCTGCACACGCTCGTTCTTCCACGTTGATTGATGTTCGGGTACCCCCTCTCGTTAAAATGCATCAGCGCCAAGTTCTGCGGTTTTTCAGGACCCGCCGCTTTGTTCACAGAGCCTGACGGCACCCACTCGATGCAGTGCCACTTGGGGCTGCAAGCTCATTTAGTCGGATTCCTTCAGACTACCTCCGCATTAACGTCATAACAACATCAGCGGAAATGCTAACATCGGATGCCCCGCTATCAATGATATCCGAAGTAATGGCGTTGTTTATGAGGACAGGAACAACGTATATGCCACCCTCTAACTGCGTCGGGACTGATACTGACAAAACACCAAACAGAGCCACTTATGGTTCACCGCACTGCTTATAGTTTGACTCTTCGCAGCGTTTCGCCATTTTCTGCGCTTGCGTAACCTCCGCGGCAGTCATTTTAGAGGGGACATCCGCAAGATTTATTTTTGCAACACTAAGCCACATGTACGAGAGAACATTGTCATTCGGGACGCCTCTGCCGATCGCGTACATCACTCCGACATTGTACTGCGCAGTGACGTTTCCTTGTTTAGCTGCGAGCAGAAACCACTTGAATGCCTCTTTGTCATCCTTTGGAACACCCTGACCGTGCTCGTACATCCATCCGATGTTGTACTGTGCGTCGGCGCTTCCTTGTTCAGCCGCGAGCCGATACATTTTAATCGCTTCGGCACTGTCCTTCGGCACACCCAATCCGCGTTGATGCGCGCTGACGTTTCCTTGTTCAGCGGCGAGCCGAAACCACTTGAACGCCTCTTTGCCATCCGTCGGAACACCCTGTCCGTTGGCATACATCGCTCCGAGATTGTACTGTGCGTCAGCGCTTCCTTGTGCAGCCGCGAGCCGATACCACTCTATTGCTTGGTCATAATCCTTGGGGGCGCCTTTGCCGTTTTCGTACATCACGCCGAGATTGTATTGTGCGTGGGCGTCTCCTTGTGCAGCCGCCAGCCGATACCATTTGACTGCTTCGTCATAGTCCTGCGGGACGCCTCTGCCGTTTTCATACATCACGCCGAGAAACGACTGCGCGTAGGGATCTCCTAGTGCGGCAAGCGGTTTGAGCAACTTCAGCAAAGTGGCGTAGTCGCCTCGGTCATAAGCTGTGTTCGCGTCCTCGCGAGGATCCGCAAAAGCGACAGCATGGCTCACGACGAGCGTGAACATCGCAATGATCAGTCCACGAACAACTTGGGTATGCATTCGCTGACTGTAATTAACGGCGTCGCGTCTATGGTCGAACTGTAGGTTACTACATGTCGTCAGCGTAGACGATCAGTTTTGTTCGATGCGGGAAACGCCATCTCCCAGAAGCTACGGTCATAACTTTAACTTATGGGTATCGGAGCAGATCGCCGCACTCGCTCAATCTCATCCGTTAGAATCGACTTTCGGCGCTTCAACACGGCGCTCTTCAGATCGCTGTGCGCCAATGCCTCGGCTAACTTATCGTCGATAGCCGCATGTCGCCGCTAATGTTCCGCAAGATTGAGACTTTATTGTCATGTCGTTCACCCCTGCTTTTCATCCGACGCCAACGCCTTTCGCACATTTGCTTGAGAGATCCCGAACTGCCGCGCAATCCGTGACGGCGTGATACCCGCTTTGAATGCTGCGCGAACCGCATTCATCTGACCACGGGTCAATGAGACTTCCGCGATGTCGAAGGTTCGTCGCCTTTCGGATGGGGGCGACTTTGACTTCATCAAGTTAGGGTGGACGTCGAACCGATTGCGTAAAGTCTGTAAGTCTGTTTCAACGCCCCGCGGCATTCTGCCTCGGCGCTTCACCTCGTCGAGTATTGCCAATGCATCAAGTCCAACTCGCGGTCACTCAAATGTTTGACGGCGCTAGGCAAGTCCTTCGGCAAGATATATCGCTTCGTTGCATTTTCGGTCTTCGCCTCTGTGGCAGGCAATTTAGTTGGCGGCGCTGAAGCATCTTGGTCCGCATCGGTTGAGAATAGGTCAGGTGTCGTTCGCTCGGCGGGGTCGGGTCCCATGCGGCAATCATGCCCCTAATAAAGTCGGTCGGCAATCAGCGTCGAACGCCCTGTACCACGCCCGAGCATTCGCAGACAGCGCCGTTTAGACGCTTTTAGCGCTGCACACGCTCGTTCTTCCACGTTGATTGATATTCGGGTCGCGCGGAGCCGTCAAACCAACGGGCGCTAAGTTGTCACGGATTTGATGGCGCGACGTCTTCTCAATGCTCCATATTCTTTGGCGCGCCGTGACAGTTCACGCCTGCACAAACGCGAACTGAAAACCCAATGCCTGCAACACAACGTCCTGCTCGGCTGTGATATCTTTCACTTGCACGTCCCTCCGTTGAAGTGCGACGCCTGATATCCCCAATTTTACAACTACAAGCTGAATAAGGGAAATTCTTGTTCCGCCAACGGCACACAACTACGTTCAAGATACTCCAAATATCGCCTGATTATTTCATCCGTAATCCTGAACACTTTCGCGCGTTCTGCGTCAGAGATATTCGAAAGCTTGCCATGACGAGGCAAATTGGCATGCCGTTTTACCTCATCAATTGCCGCGCGCTCGATGCGAAGTCTATCTCGTAGCATATGCCAAGCCGACGCATCGGGATCTTCGGGGGCGCCTTTCATAGATTGCATCATAGCTTCGATTGCATGGTAGCAATAAAAGCCCGTGTAGATTGGAATTCGCATTGCTTCTCGAAAATCGGCAAGTACCATCTGCGCGGAGGGGCTTCTGCCAACCGCAGATATCAGCGACGTCCTCACTTCGTTCAATGCCTGATCTTTCCGCTGTTCCGCCAACACAGGGATTTCGATTCCAAATACTTGCACATCATTCGTCTCTTTGCATACGGCGGAAAGTATCTCGACATCAAAACAGTAACCGTGTGCGTAGCCAAGCAAATCTGTGATTGTTCTGATGTGGTCTGCGGCGGCATTTCTCAGCGTTGGCAAATCAATATCTTCGCGTTTAAGCGTCATCTCGACAATTGCTTGGCTCGCGTGCAGGAGTACTCGAAAGGTATATTCACCAAATACGGAACTGATCGCCGTGCCTTGCAGAGTTTTTTGCACCGTAAGCGGAACACGTTGGGGGAGTATTCGCCCGAAAAATGTCCACGTGCTCATAGGGCGTTGCTATATTTTGACTCGTCCCGCAAGCTTGTCAGCTCGCAGTCTTGGGATTAGACGACTGTAATGATGCTCAATCATCACGATTGACGTTCCCATTTGCCGCGTAAGCAAGGAGATCGGTCCCATTCGTGCATAGCACGACCTTGACTGAACACTCATCACCGCGACAATCGTCACGAAAAAAATGGTGCTGCCGCTCAGGATTGAACTGAGGACCTCACCCTTACCAAGGGTGTGCTCTACCACTGAGCTACGGCAGCAAAGGCGCCAAATGGATCAGGATTTTGACGGCGTATATTTGCGCTGACTGCTCGTTTTTGTCAATTCTTCTGCGACGTCTCGACTGCGCACGTGCCCATAGTATTCCTCAAGCATTTTCACGCTCGTGCCCATGTTCTGCGCGAGATGGAAGTGATGGGTGCCTTCGCGCAGTCGGAAGGTCGCATAGGTGTGACGAAGGCTGTAAATGGTCCGACGCTGACCGTGAGAATCTAATTCGACACCTGCCTTTTTGATCAGGTTTTGAAAGCCCTTCTTGAAAGAGCCAATCGCTTCGCCTTCACGACTACAGAACACAAATTCTTCGGTCTTCACTTTCCGACCGACTTCCGCCTCGCGCATTGCGCGAATACGTTCGAAATAGTCTCTCACAGCGAAATTGCGAGCTACGACTTCCCGCTCACCCGTCTTTCCTTTGACCGATAACACCACAATCGGTGATCCACTTCGGTCTTTATCGCTCTGAACATCTCGCCACCGCAACATGCGTGCCTCGCCCACACGAACGCCTGTGTTAGCAAGGATCAGGATATAGTTCGTCAGTAAAATTCGTTCACGTTCTTTGCCACCGCCTCTGCCTGTTCTACTTTGTTTCACCCATTCCCGCAAAAATCGTGTGAGCTTCGCCCAATCGTGTGCATCGAAGTGCGTGCGGCGGTTCTGCTTGATTTTCGGTTTGTCAAATTCAATAGGTCGGTCAACATAGCCATTTCGGAATGTCCATTTAAAGAACGTCTTCAGCGATCCCAAATCCTTATTGATCGTTGCGGGTGATCCACCCGCTCGTTTGCTGTTGTTCCGTCGCCAAGCCATGAACTCTTGCATCATGGCGTTGTTGACTGAGTCGATTGCCTTGTTCTTGAAAAATGGCAGCCCGTAACGCTGTATAGTATCAACGATCTCGTTATATCGACGTACCGAAACAGCTTCCTTCTGATAACGGTCCTTGAATTGGAGGAAGACCTTTTCGAATTTTGGCTTTTGCAACGCGCTGCCATCGTGCTTTTGCGCGCGAAGGTCTTCATAAAGCTCTTCGGCAAATCGACGAGCTTCAAATTCGTCGGAAAATCCCGTTGTTCGACGAACATAGCCTGTCGCATGCGGCACCGAAATTCGGCATTGCCATTTCGGATTTTTGAGATGGGGGCGCTTGTATAAGACGACGTGCCCGTCACGAAACGTGCGCTGATCGAGCTCGAAGGTCGTGCCTGCCGTCATAATCTGCACGCCAAAAAGTTGTGCAGGATTTGTGAATAACGAATTTAACGGATCAAAACAAAAATCGCAAGTGGATCAAGAGATTTACATGGTCGATCAGTATCTTACCAAGGGAGTGCTCTACCACTGAGCTACGGCAGCGTCCAAGTGAGTGGCCAAGCTGATGGCCATGTCGGCAGCCATGTTTGGGACCAGGCCGCGCCCGGATGGTGCAGTAAAATCGCCGTGATCCTTGCCACAGGGGTCTTGGCCGCGCAAGCGCGGCAGGCGCCTGCGTCGGCCTAGACGGAGCCGATCCGTCTCGAATCACAGTTCGGATGCGAGCTTGTCCAAACCCATCACGTGGGCGAGACTTCGCACTTCGCTCCGCTGCTCGTCGGAGAAGCTCATAAGCAGCGGGAAGGCGGCGGACTTTAGCCCCTGCACCTCCGCGCTATCTGGATCGAGCGAGGCTACGTCGGTGGCCGCAGCCCCACCGCGCCGGCGCACATCCCGCGTTTTCGCATAGGCGATGTTGCGCAGCGCCGCTTCGACCGCAGGCCACATCTGTTCTTGATCGGGCGACAGATGCAGGCGACCCTTGATGCTGGCAATCTGCGCGTCATTGAGCACGAAGCCTGCGCGGTTGGCGTGGCGGATATCCGCCGCCGATTTCGGCTCGGCCTTGGGTTGCGTGGCAACGGGCTTTGCCTCGGCCTTCGGCCGCGCCGTTATGACGGGACGCGCAGGCGCAGTTTCGGCTGTAGGTAATGGCATGCCTGCTTCCGCCGAAGCTACCTGCACAGGGGCCTGCGATGCTTGCCGCAGTGGAACCATCGGATTTGGGCTTAAGAGAGTAATCTGCGTCGCGCCGAGCACCACCGTGCCGGTACCGCCTGTCGCATCGGCTACGGCAGCGGTGCCGTCCGCCTTAACTTCGGGAAAACGCAGCGCGATATTCTGCGCGGCTGAAAGCTCGGCGGAGCGCAATACCACCGCATGCCAATCACCGAGGAGATAGCCGATGAACCCTGCCACCAGAAGCGAAAGCCATCGGCCGCGATTCAACGCTTGACCACGCCGCATACGCAAGGCCCCCCGTCCCCCATCCACCGCTCGCTTAATTCCTTTCAAATGAAGCTTAATTTATGGCTAACGCGAGGATTTTTGCCGGCAGATCGACCGCCTCAAGACGGGGGTCAAAACCGAAAAAGGCCCGGCATCGCTGCCGGGCCTCGTACAACTTCCTGAAAGCCTTCGAATTTTAGTGAAGCAACATCGGTCCTGGAAAACCGGCGTCCACGATTCCAGGTTACGCCCTAGGCCGCCTCTTCCTCGACGACGGCGTCTTCGTCCGTCGCCTCGGGCTTGGGACCGCGATGCGGTCCTTTGGCGAGCGCGGCTTCGATCTCCTTGATCGCCTCGCTCTCGGTGAGCCGCTGCACTGCCGCGACCTCACGTGAAAGCCGGTCCAGAGCGGCTTCATAGAGTTGCCGCTCGGAATACGACTGCTCCGGCTGCGACTCCGACCGAAAGAGGTCGCGAACGACCTCGGCGATGGCCACGATGTCGCCGGAATTGATCTTTGCTTCGTATTCCTGCGCCCGGCGCGACCACATGGTGCGCTTGACGCGCGCGCGACCCTTAAGCGTCTCGAGCGCCCGCTTGACCATCGGCGTTTCGGCGAGTTTGCGCATGCCGACCGACGCGATCTTCGAAGTCGGTACCCGCAACGTCATCTTATCCTTGACGAAGTTGATGACGAACAGTTCCAGCCGCGCGCCGGCGACCTCCTGTTCCTCAATCGCAACGATCTGGCCAACGCCATGGGCCGGATAAACGATGAACTCGCTGGTCTTGAAGCCTTGTCGCTGCGTAGTCTTCTTCGCATTCATTCCCAAACTTGCTCCTTCCGCCTCCGGCTTGCGCCGCTGGACGGGCTTCGCCACGCTGACCCTTCCCCGGGTCGTTCGCCGCGTGGACTGTGATGGCCTTCGGCTCGCGCCGGAGGTGGGTTTTCTTGCCTTCCGGCTCATGCCGGCTGCGCTCTTTTTCGAACGATGACGACGAGTTTTCTCTGCCACAGCTCTCGCGTGGGTCTCACGCCTCTTTTGACGATTCCTCGAAGACCCCCGGAAAAATAAGCTCCCCGACTGAGGGAGCGGCATATCGGGGGGTGTTCTTCACTATGAAGCAACTCTATAACACATTTTCAGCCAAAATCAAAGCCTTATGGCCCTGCAAAAGGGCCGCACGATGAGAAAAGGTTAAGGCTTTAGCTAGAGGTTGTTTTAGTCGCCAGTGCCCGGATTAGGCGAGAAATAGTGGTCGAACTTGCCGGAAACGCCCTCGAAATCCTTAGCATCGGCCGGCGGTTCCTTCTTGGCCGTAATGTTCGGCCATTGTTTTGCGAATTCAGCGTTGACGGTCAGCCATTTCTCCACTCCCGGCTCGGTGTCCGGCTTGATCGCGTCGACCGGGCATTCCGGTTCGCAAACGCCGCAATCGATGCACTCATCGGGATGGATGACCAGCATGTTCTCGCCCTCGTAGAAGCAATCCACGGGGCAGACTTCGACGCAGTCCATGTATTTACATTTGATGCAATTATCGTTGACGATGTAGGTCATCTGTTGGCTCTGAACCTAACGCTTTCGCGGGGTTTGCTCCTACCGCATGGCCCCAAGGGGTGCAAGTTCGGGTGCAAGTTTTGCGCGATTTAGCCGCCCTGCACAGTCGCCGCACCGGCATCTCAACCCATTTCTTTATATAAGGCTCGGTCGGCTTTGGCGGGACCCCGACATTCGCTGAACTCCGTCACCTTGAGCACCCGCACTCCACATTTAAGCGCAACCGTAATCACATCGCCGTTGCGTACCATACGGCCGGGCGCGCGGATGCGTGCGCCATTTACGCGCACATGGCCAGAGCTCGCGAGCGCTGCCGCAGCCGAACGCGTACGCACCAGGCGGGCGTGCCACAGCCACCGGTCGATGCGCTGGCGCTCCCGCCCCACGTGCGGAACATCATCATCATCGCGGATTGCATCGACCGGCACCCGATCATGTTCGTGGAGCAATGTCTTTTGGGAAAACTGGCCTCCACTTTTCCCGGTCATGCGCTAGCGGCGCTCCTTCGCTTCCGCCTCGAGCTGAGCTTTCAGCGCCGCAAGCTTGGCAAATGGCGAGTTCGGGTCAGGCGCCTTCTCGCCGCGTTCGTGTCGCTCGTGTCTTTCGTGCCGCGTCGCGTTGAGGGGCGGCCGCTCTCGTTCACGACGAGGACGGTCAAACCGCTGATCCGCCCCATGCCGGCGCCGATGGCGCGAATGCTGTTCCGGCTCGCGGAGCTCGGACGCGATCTGCTTGGCGGCCGTGGTCTGCTCGGCCGGCACTGCAGACAAGTCTGCCGGCGCGGACGCAGCCGCTTTCGACGCCCCGGCAGCGGCGGCGTCATGGTGCGTCCCATCCTTGGGTTTTGCGAACTGCCTGCCGGTATGTCGATGCTCGTCTTGCGGGCGGCGGCGTCCTTCCGAGCGGCCGGGCCGCCATACCTCGATCATCTCGGGTTCGGCCATGACAGCACGCTCGGCCGTTCGCTCGACAGCATCAAGCGCAACGACTGTCGGTGCCAGCGCCACGCCCTCCGCTTCGTGAGGTTCAACGACGGCAATCGCGGCCACCGGCGCCTCGAGCGGGGCGACCTCGGCATCCTCGGCTGCCATCTCAGTAGGCGGCGATCCGGCTTCGGGCGGCGGCAGAGCCGACGGGCCGGGATCGTATGCAGGCACTCCGTCATTTCCCGGTACAGCTGAAGTCTCCGCTGCGATGCCAGCTGGTGGCTCGACCTCCTCCGGTGGTTTCGGCCGCCGCTCCAGGCGATAGCCGAGCGACCGCAGGATCGAAGAGAAATCCTCGCCCGAGGCGCCGGTAAGCGAGGTCATGGTGTTGACCACCGTAAATCCGCCGCCGGCTATGGCGCCTGGCGGTTTATGCCCCGAGGCGCCCTCGCGCCAAGCGAGCGCCGGCCGGATCAGATCCGCCAGGCGTTCGAGAATGTCGACACGCACCGCGCGCTCGCCGCACACCCGATACCCCGCAGCGCGATAGAGGCTCGTCTCGACTTCCCGATTGACCGGGATCGATGTGCGGCCACCGCCGGCTAGATGCAGCAAATCGTCGAGCTCCCTGCTCTGCGGGCCGTCATGCGCCAACACCCAGAGTTGCGCGGCAAGTGCCCGCGGCGCCGGCTTGAGCAGAAGCGGGAGGTAGATGTGGTAGGCGCCGAACCGTACGCCATATTTGCGTAAGCTCGCCCGCGCCGGTTGTTCCAAGCCCTTTACTTCGTCCGCGACGCGCTGACGATCGAGCACGCCAAGCGATTCGACCAATTGGAACGCGACACCGCGTGCGATGCCGGTGATGTCGGCTGCCGCCGAAAGTTCGAACAATGGGCCAAGCAGTTTTTCGATGTGGGATTTGACCCAGACGTCGAGCCGCGCTTCCACGGCCTCGCGCAGCGCGCCGGAAAGATGCTCATCGGCGATGCCGCGCACGCGCGGCCGCAAAGCTTCCTCGCCGGCAATGAGCTTGCCGACGGCGGCGCCGGTCCAGCGGACCGTACCATCGGCGGCGAGCACGAATTGCTCGTCGGGCGCTCCCGCAAGCCGCGTGGCGCGGCTCGCGATCTCGACGGCCAGCGCCTTCTGTGCTGCGTTCTGCAACGCCTTGGCTTCCGAACCGCCCGACGACGCGTCGGCTACGAAGACAAACCCGTCGAGGCGGCCAATAGCGTGGCCTTCGACCACGACCTCGCCGGTTTTGCTCATTTCCGGCTCAAGCCGTGCATTCTCACGTAACCGTCGCATCAGGACGCTGGTGCGGCGATCAATGAAGCGGTCGGTCAGCCGCTCGTGCAAGGCGTCGGACAACTTGTCCTCGACCGCGCGCGTGACGCCTTGCCAGTGCCCCGGATCGGTAAGCCAATCCGGGCGGTTGGCCACAAAAGTCCATGTCCGGATATGAGCGATGCGGTTCGAGAGCGTATCAATATCGCCGTCGGTTCGGTCCGCCAGCGCTATCTGCTTGGCGAACCAGTCGACCGGAATCGTGCTCTCGCGGATGAGATGGCCATAGAGTGTCACCACGAGCTCAGCATGGGTCGCCGGTGCGATCTTGCGATAGTCCGGAACCTGGCAGACCTCCCAAAGCCGCTCGACGTCGGCGCCGGTTCTGGTCATAGCGCGCACGTCGTCGTCGCGCGAGGCGTGATCGAGCACGAGAATGTCCTCGGCGACCGGCGCCCGCGTCATCGTCGGCTCAGTCGGTGCGGCCGCCAGCGTCGCCTGCAAAGCGCCGATCGACGAGAAATCCAGATCCGTGTTTCGCCATTGCACGATTTTCACCGGCTCGAAGGTGTGCGATTCAAGCGCCTGCGCCAGCTCGGTCTCAAACGGCGGACAGCGACCGGTCGTGCCGAAAGTGCCGTCGCGCGTGGCGCGCCCGGCGCGGCCGGCTATCTGGGCGAGTTCGGCGGCGCTGAGCTTGCGGAACTGATATCCGTCGAATTTGCGATCGGACGCGAAGGCGATGTGATCGACGTCGAGATTGAGACCCATGCCGATAGCGTCCGTCGCCACCAGGTAGTCGACCTCGCCAGCCTGATAGAGCGCGACCTGAGCGTTGCGGGTGCGCGGCGACAGTGCGCCGAGTACGACGGCCGCACCGCCGCGCTGGCGGCGGATAAGTTCGGCGACCGCATAAACCTCATCGGCCGAGAAGGCGACGATGGCCGAACGGCGCGGCAGCCGCGTAAGTTTCTTCTCGCCGGAAAAACGGAGCTGCGAAAGCCGCGGCCGGCTCACGATGCTGACGCCGGGTAGAAGCCGTTCCACGATCGGCCGCATCGTCGCCGCGCCAAGCACCAGCGTCTCCTCGCGGCCACGTCGGTGGAGCATGCGATCAGTAAAAACGTGGCCGCGTTCAAAATCCGCGGCAAGCTGGATCTCGTCGACGGCAAGGAACGCAACATCGAGGTCGCGGGGCATCGCTTCGACGGTGGCGACCCAAAAGCGCGGACTTGGGGGCTTGATCTTTTCTTCGCCGGTGACAAGCCCCACAGCATCCGCGCCCACGCGCTCGACCGCGCGATTGTAGACTTCACGCGCCAAGAGCCGCAGCGGCAAACCGATCAGCCCGGACGAGTGCGCCAGCATCCGCTCGATGGCGAGATGCGTCTTGCCGGTATTGGTCGGCCCGAGTACGGCGGTGACGCCGGCGCCGCGCGCGCGCAGATCGCGATTAGTGGTTGGCGAAAAGGAAATTGGCATCGAAGGCCCGGGCTGCCGGAGGCGTCGGCGGCTGCATCTGTATCACAACAAAACGCGGGAAAGCCCTGTGCTTAAGGTGTGGAACGAGTCTGGAACGAATCGCGCCCGAATCGGCGACTCATCGCGAGTTCGAGTTCGTTCACTGCGACATATGGGGCCACCGGTATTGCGCAACACCAGATCGGGTGTTCGCAGCGGCGCTTTGCCGACATTTCGGCTGCAAGAAAGTTAATGCATTTGCAGAAGGGCTTTTCCCGGCGAGTCAAGACAGACGCTCCTGTGGATAACGGGGACGCTGACGCCTGCGCGGCAACCTGAACCTTCGCAGTTATTGCGTTTTCACATTAGCCGCGGCGCGCGGCGGCTTTGCGACAGTAATGAATTGGGTCGCTTGCAGCACACCGGTGCCGACCGGCGTTGGCAGCGAGAAACGATAAGGCACCAGCACGCGTGTGCCGGAGATCGGCGCCAACCACACTTCGGCATCGTGCAAGGCGGCGAGATACTTGATCGCGTAACGGTCGGGGATGTAGCCGGAAATCGGCACAAAATAGATCGCGCAAACGACGACCGGCCCGGAGTAGCCCTTCTCGGCCTTGACGACTTCCATGCGCTTGAACTCGCTGCGCAGATCGAAGCGCATGCGGCCATCGAATACGGACACCTTGTGGCCGCACGCTTGCGGCGACAGCGGATCGCCGTTGCCGCCGATAATGTCGAGGGTTGCCGTCATCGGATCGAGCACGTTGCGGCGGTCGGCCTCGCTCACCGGAATTCGATCCGGATGCGGACCGGCGGGCGGATCCACAGTGAAGTCTTTGACGTTGCCGCCGACGAACGCCATGTGCACGTCGTCGATGCGCTTGTCATTGGTGATGGTGGACGCGTAGGTGGTCGGCAACGCCTGCCCGGCGCTCAAGGTGCCCTGCGAGGAGCTGGTGCCATGCCCGGTGTTGAAGATCCGCAGAATGCCCAAAGTGCGGCCGGTCGCCGTCGCGGTAAACTGATCCTCGGAAATCTCGATGATCCAATTACCGCGTCCGATTGGAATTCCGGCGAGGCTGGCAGTATATTCGGCTTCGAGCCGACCCTGCGCCGCAACCAGATGGGCAGCGTCAGCCAGTGCGGCCGCGCCCATGACGAAAACTGCCGCAGCAAACGTGACGGCTCGCGCAATTGGAACGGGGTCTCTAGGCAAACTAAACACGGGGGGCGAAGGTTCCTTCTTTTCCATTGTTTTGTCGGAGAATGCGTCGTTTCTGTGATTTGACGCCGTGTCCGGGCGCGCTTGACGCTTTCCGGCGCGCTCATTATAGGTCCCGCAACCTTCTCGCCTCGTCCGCCGCTTGGCGCGGTTGTGCGGGAGCTCGTAAGAGGAATTCCAGCCATGTCTTGGCGTTGCGAGCTGACCGGCAAGACTCGCCAAATCGGGCACCGGGTGAGCCATTCGAACCGCAAGACCAAACGACGGTTCATGCCCAATCTGCTCAACGTTACTTTGATGTCCGACTCGCTCGGCCGCTCGGTGCGTCTGCGGATTTCCGCCAATGCGCTGAAGACTATCGATCATCGCGGCGGCCTCGACGCCTTCCTGATGATGGCTAGGGACAGCGAGCTGTCGCCGCGCGCACTCGACCTCAAGCACCGGGTCGCCAAGAAGCGCGCGGTTGCGGCTTAGGTCGGGCCGCGCGCGAAACGATTTTTCGCCGTAATGCGCGAGCAGCGGGCTTTGATCTTTTTCGTATCGGCGGCGCTTCGCTGGCTGCCGTAAAACGGTACGGCGGCTGCCAGATCAGCCCCCATCCGCACCGCGAGCTGATTGCTGATTAGTGACCGCGGCACCGAAACAGAAGCCGATGGCGGCGACCCTGCCGGTACAGTCCGGTGGGGACTTCAACCGTGTAATCGCAGCGAAGAAATCCTCCGTCATCTTGGCCCGATCGAGCTGGGCGAAAAGCTGCAGGCCTTTTTCGACGTCGCCGGGATAGCCGCCGACCGACGTGAGGCCATCAGGCGCGAACGCCACGAAGTCGGCAATCGCCAACCGCCGGGCGACGTCCTCGATATAAAGATTGAGCCCGCGGTTCTCGTGCACGACGAGCACGCCTGGAAGTTTTCCGGTCACATTCGCCGGACGCACCAAGTAACCTTTGATGCTTCCGTAGCCCTGCGGCGACGGCACCGTGACCGTCTCCGCCTTGATGCGGCTGTCGTTCTTCTGCACCTGTATCGCCCAGGTGTAGTTCGGCCTGAGCATCTCGAAGAGCGCCGCGGCGGTCACGCCGCCAACAGCAAAGTTCTGTGCTCCATCGAGGAATTCGCGGCGGCTGATATCACCATGCACGTAGCGGTCGAACAGCCGCAGGAGACCTTGGGGAAAATCCGACGCTCGTCTTCGCTCCCATCGAAGCGTCCCTGGATGACAAATACCGGCCAAAGGCCGCGGCACGAGACCGTGATCCGCGTCTAAGAATGCAGTCGGCGCGGCCGAACCGGATACGTCACGCGCTCCTCGCTCGCACTCTCCGCAAACAGCTCGGCAAGTTTCTCGATCATGACGCCGCCAAGCTCCTCAGCGTCGACGATGGTAACCGCACGGCGGTAGTAGCGCGTCACGTCGTGGCCGATGCCGATGGCAATCAGTTCGACCGGGGAGCGGGTTTCGATGTCCTCGATCACCCAGCGCAGGTGGCGCTCGAGGTAGTTGCCGGGATTGACCGACAGGGTCGAATCGTCGACCGGCGCGCCGTCGGAGATCATCATCAGGATTTTGCGACTCTCCGGCCGTCCGAGCAGTCGTTTATGCGCCCAGTCAAGCGCTTCGCCGTCGATGTTCTCCTTGAGCAATCCCTCGCGCATCATCAGGCCAAGATTTTTCCGCGCGCGCCGCCACGGTGCATCGGCGGATTTGTAGATGATGTGCCGCAGGTCGTTGAGGCGCCCCGGATTGGCCGGTTTTCCCTGCGCGAGCCAGGTTTCGCGCGATTGCCCGCCTTTCCAGGCGCGCGTGGTGAAACCCAAAATCTCGACCTTGACGCCGCAACGTTCGAGCGTCCGCGCCAGTACGTCGGCGCATGTCGCCGCCACCGTGATCGGCCGTCCGCGCATCGAGCCGGAATTGTCGAGCAGCAGCGTCACCACGGTGTCGCGGAAGTCGGTGTCTTTCTCCCGCTTGAATGAGAGCGGATGCAGCGGATCGACGATGACGCGCGGCAGCCGCGCCGGATCGAGCAAGCCTTCCTCGAGATCGAATTCCCAGGCCCGGTTCTGCTGCGCGAGCAGAAGCCGCTGCAGGCGATTGGCAAGCCGCGCCACTACGCCCTGAAGATGGGACAGCTGTTTGTCGAGGTAGCCGCGCAGCCGGTCAAGTTCTTCCGCATCGCACAGGTGCTCCGCGCCGACGATCTCGTCGAACTTGGCGGTGAAAGGCCGATAATCCGGACCGCGCGGCTCGTTGCGGTTGTGGCGGGGCCGCCATGGTTCGGCGGCGGTATCGGAATCACCCATCTCCGCGTCGTCGGCCATGTCGGCGGACGGAGCATCCATCGCTTCGGCGGCGCCTTCCGGCACATCATCGGTCGACGTCTCCGCCTCTTCAAGCCTCATTCGCTCGCTGTCTGCGGATTCGGCGGCATCGCCGTCGCCGCCGGACTCGTCGCTGCGATTTTGCTCCTCACCGTCTTCGCCCTCCTCCTCGTCGGCGTCGCTGTTGCGATCCTCGCCCATGTCCAGGCTATCGAGCAGGTCGTGCACCACGTCGCCGAAACGGCGCTGGTCGGTAAGCACGCGTTCGAGGCGGTCGAGATTGCGGCCGGCGCGCTCTTCGATGAGCGGACGCCAGAGTTCGACGAGCTTGCGCGCGGTCGCCGGCGGCGTCTCGCCGGTGAGCCTTTCGCGCACGATCATGGCGACGGCGTCCTCGATTGGCGCGTCGGCGCGGTCGGAAATCTCGTCGTACTTGCCGCGATGGAAACGGTCATCGAGCATGACGGCGAGATTCTTTACACCGCCCATGCGGCGCGATCCGATGGCTTCGACCCGGGCCTGCTCGACGGCCTCGAACACCGCCCGCGCCTGCTGGCCGCCGGGCACGAGCTTTCTATGCACCGCCGGATCATGACAAGCGAGCCGAAGCGCGATCGAATCGGCGTGACCGCGTACGATGGCGGCCTCCCGATCGCTGAGCCGGCGCGCCGGCTCCGGCAGTCGCACTTTGTTGGCGGCTAAACCCGGTCGCTCCGCGGCGAATGCGACCTCAATGTCGCCCTTACCGGCAATCGCGCGCAGGCAAGCGCCGACCGCGCGCTTGAACGGCTCGGTCGGCGCTTCCTTGGCCGGATTCTTAGGCTTAATGTTGGAGCTCATAGTGTCAAAACCGCTCGCGCATCCTTCCCTCTGCGTTTGCGGGAAAGGGATGAATTTCAGCTCAGCGCGACGTTGACGGCCGATTCGGGCAACTCCTGGCCGAAGCAGCGCTGATAGAATTCGGCGACGAGCGGACGCTCCAGTTCGTCGCATTTGTTCACGAATGTCAGTCGGAAGGCGAAGCCGATATCGTTGAATATATCCGCATTTTCCGCCCACGTGATCACGGTGCGCGGACTCATGACGGTAGAGATATCGCCGTTCATGAATGCGTTGCGGGTGAGATCCGCCACGCGCACCATCTTGCCGACGATGTCGCGGCCCTCGGCCGTGCGATAATGCTTCGCCTTCGCGAGCACAATATCAACCTCGTTGTCATGCGGCAAATAGTTAAGTGTGGTGACGATCGACCAGCGGTCCATCTGGCCCTGGTTGATCTGCTGCGTGCCGTGATAAAGCCCGGACGTATCGCCAAGACCGACAGTGTTGGCAGTGGCGAACAGCCGGAACGACGGATGCGGCTTGATCACCTTGTTCTGATCGAGCAGCGTCAGGCGCCCCGAGGATTCCAGGACGCGCTGAATGACGAACATCACGTCGGGGCGGCCGGCGTCGTACTCGTCGAAACAGATCGCCACGTTGTGCTGGAGCGCCCACGGCAGGATGCCGTCGCGAAACTCGGTCACCTGCATGCCTTCACGAATGACGATCGCATCCTTGCCGATCAGATCGACGCGGCTGATGTGACTGTCGAGATTGACGCGCACGCACGGCCAGTTGAGCCTGGCCGCCACCTGCTCGATATGCGTCGACTTGCCAGTGCCGTGATAGCCTGTAACGATAACCCGGCGGTTCTTGGCAAATCCGGCGAGAATGGCGAGCGTGGTCGGCTTGTCGAACCGGTAGTCGGGATCGACGTCGGGAACGTGCTCGTCCGGCTCGGAATAAGCCGGAACTTCCAGGTCACTGTCGATGCCGAACAGTTGCCGGATCGAGACCTTCATATCCGGCAAGCCGGACGCCGCTTCAGTTGCGAGAGTCAATTGCACCTCCGTGACCTCCGCGGGGGCGCCAATCGGCCCTCGCGGTAGTCGGATGTCGCGGCAAATTTAGCAGAAGCGGATACGGCGGCGAAAGCCACTCAAACGCTTAGCAGAATCCCGCCGACTTGAGGTAATTATAGGCCTGAATGATCTCCCGCAGCCGGTCCTCGGACGTACGATCGCCGCCGTTGGCGTCGGGATGATGGCGCTTCACCAGTACCTTGAACTTAGCCTTGATATCGGTGCGTTTGGCATCGGCTTCAAGCCCAAGCACGTCAAGCGCCCGCCGCTGGGCGTTGAGAATTTTTCGCCCCTCGGCGGCCGGCCGCTTGCGACCGACCTGGCCGGAACCTGGCCCGCCGAACAGAACGAAGGGGTCCTCGGACGCCCAGGCCGAGGCGTCACCCGCCCTGGCTCGCGCATCCCGACGGCGGCCGCCGATCGAGCCCATTTTCCACGTCGGGCGGTGGCCGGTGATGTCCTCCTTCTGATATTTCGCGATCGCGTCGTCGCTCATTCCCGCGAAGAAATTGTAGGAATTATTGTATTCGCGGACGTGCTCGAGGCAGAACTGCCAATATTCGCTGGCGCGCAACCGCCCCTTGGGCGCGCGGTGGGTTGCGGGCGCGTCACAGCGCGGCCACTGGCAGGCGGGAAGTTCGGCGCGCAGCCGACGGTCGTGGTCCGGCTTGACCCGAATTCTATCGAAGAGTGGTGAATTGTTACTCATTGTTGTCAGTATGCGTGCGCGTCGATGGCAGCTTCAAGACTTGACAGATAGCAAAAGCGCGCGTTCCCAACATTGACCGTTCGTTTTCAGCAGGAGCATGATCTTTTCGGGAAACCAGCTTCCGCTTTCTGCACCATGCCCGGGTTAACGAAACTATGGCGACACGCGATCTCATCACGGAAAAGTTGCGCAAGGCTTTCACGCCAGAGAGTCTCCGCGTGGAAGACGAGTTGCATCGCCACGAAGGCCACGCGGGACACCGTCCCGGCGGGGAGACCCATTTTCAACTCTATATCGTGTCGCAAGCGTTTCGCGGAAAGAGCCGGCTGGAGCGTCACCGCATGATCAACACCGCACTCGCGGATGAGCTTGCCGGCGGCGTCCACGCACTGGCGATTCACGCGGCGGCGCCGGGAGAGGGGGCCTAGCTATTCACCTATGACGCGGGTCCGCACCCTGCTTCCGCGCACCGCTGTTGCGGTACCGAAAGCTTCCGCCATCCGCTGGGGCGCCAAAAGGCGTCAGCTCGCCTTCGCCGTCACTTTGCGGACCAGCGGGGTGACGCGCAGCGCCGTGATGCGGTTGCGCGTCTTGCGCAGGACCTGAAACCGGTATCCGTGGAAGGTAAAGCTCTGTCCCGGCTCCGGGATTGAGCGCGACTCGTGGATCACCACCCCGGCGATCGTCGTCGCCTCGTCGTCGGGAATACTCCAATCCATCGCCCGGTTGAGGTCGCGTACGGGCACTGCACCGTCGACATTGACCGAGCCGTCCGGCAGCATGCGCACGCCGGGGACGGCGATGTCGTGCTCATCGCTGATGTCGCCGACGATTTCCTCGACAATATCCTGCAGCGTTACCAGGCCCTCGAGCTCGCCGTATTCGTCGACAACCAACGCGAACGGTGCTTTGCGATGGCGAAAAACCTTCAGCTGTTCGTAAAGCGGCGTGGTATCGGGCACGAACCATGCCGGCCTGATCAGCGACGGGATATCGAGCTTGTCGGGATCGCCGCCGGTCGCGTGCAAGGCCCGCAGCACCTCTTTTGCATGCAGCACGCCGACGATGTTGTCAGGTGAGTCCCGCCACAGCGGCAACCGCGTTACCGACGCGGCGAGAACGGCGCCGACCAGCTCGCGCAGCGGCTGGTCGGCATCGAGCATAATCATCTTGGTGCGATGGATCATCACGTCCGAGACCGTGAGTTCGCGCAGGTCAAGCACGCCGCCCATCATGTCGCGGTCGAGCTTTTCCACCACGCCGGCGTGATGCAGAAGATCGACCGCGCCGCGCAGTTCCTCGCGCGGCGTCAGGATCGATTGCATTTTACCGACCGGCGTGCCGAAGCCGCGCAGCATCAGACGCACCAGCCATTCGACGGCTTTGAGGATCGGCAATAACAGGGCGACCGTCCGTGCAATCGGCTGCGCAACGACGAGAGCCACGCGATCCGGCGCGTTGAATGCCACCGTCTTCGGCAGCACCTCGCAGAGGACGAAGATCAGCAGCGTCATCACGATCGTGGCGTAGATGACGCCAGCTTGACCGAAAAGCGTAAGCAGCAATCCGGTCGCCAGCGTCGATGCGGCGATATTGGTCGCATTGTTGGCAAGCAAGACCGCGCCGAGAAAACGTTCGCGTGTCGCCAGCAGCCGGCTGACAATGGTAGCGTCAATATTGCCGTGCTTTTCGAGCCGCATCATCGCGGCGCGTGACGACGCCGTGAGCGCCGTCTCGCTACCGGAATAAAACGCCGATATCAGCAGACAGAAGACGACGGCCGCGACGGTCAACCAATCGTAAATGCTCATCGCTTGGCAAGCTTCTCGTTGAGAAAAGCGCGCACCTGCTCCTGATCGACGCCGTTTTCGATGAAGGCGGCGCCGATCCCGCGCACAAGAATAAATGTAAGCGTTCCACGTCTCACTTTCTTGTCTTGCGCGATCAAATCCATCAACCGATCCACGGATGGTAAACTGCCGCGAATGTCTTTTGCTTTGGTCGGCAAGCCGACCGCCGCCAGATGCCGGATCGCGCGGTCGGCCTCGGCAGCGGAAATGAGCCCTTGCCGCGCCGAAAAGCCGAACGCGAACGCCATGCCGGCGGCGACCGATTCGCCGTGCAAGAGCCGATCGGAGAAACCGCAAGCGGCTTCCAGCGCGTGGCCGAACGTGTGACCGAGATTGAGCAGCGCGCGCTCGCCGGTCTCGCGTTCGTCGCGCGCCACGATGGCGGCCTTGGCGCGACAACTCACGGCAATCGCGTGGTCACGCGCAAAGCTGCCTGAAGAAGAGCCGCCAGCAAACACGTCGCGCCAATTCGCCTCGAGCCACGAGAAGAATGCCGCATCGCCGAGCAGGCCGTACTTGGCGACCTCCGCGTATCCGGCGCGGAATTGGCGCGGCGGCAAAGTGTCGAGCACCGCGGTGTCGGCAACGACCAAGATCGGTTGATGGAACGCGCCGACCAGATTCTTGCCGTGGGCGGAATTGATGGCAGTCTTGCCCCCGACCGAGGAATCGACTTGCGCCAGCAAAGTCGTCGGTACCTGCACGTAATCGAGGCCGCGGCGCACGGCGGACGCGGTAAATCCCGCGAGATCGCCGATGACGCCGCCGCCGAGCGCGACAACGAGATCGCCGCGCTCGATGCGTTCGGCAATGATCGCTTCGCAAACGCGCTCGAAGATGTGAAAGCTTTTCGAGCCCTCGCCGACCGGAACGATGATGCGGCTCGCCGCCACGCCGGCGTCGGCGAGCGAGGCTTCGGCTGCGGCCAGGTGACAACGCGCGACGTTTTCGTCGGTAACGATCGCGACCTTTGCGCCCGGGCGCAGCCTAGCGATGCGCGCGCCGAGCGAAACGAGCAGGCCGCGTCCGATGACGATGTCGTAGCTGCGCGCGCCGAGTGCGACCCTGACGGTCGTTGGATCGGAGCGAAGAGGCGCGGTCATGTGCCGGCCTTTGCTTGTGGTAACGCGGCGTCCTTCAGGAATGCATCGAGCGCCGTCAGGATGTCGGAGACAATGGCGTCATGCGCCACCTCCCGCGACTGCACGGTGAGATCGGCTAGCGCATAAGTAGGCTCGCGCTCGGCCAGCAACTCCCGCAACGTTTCCGCCGGATCGGCAGTTTGCAGCAGCGGGCGGTCGTTTCTGCGTTTTCCGGTCCGACGCAACAACACGTCGACTTCGGCGCGGAGCCAGATCGAAACGCCTTTGAGCTTCATAAGAGCGCGCGTATCCGCATTTATGAACGCACCACCACCGGTCGCGAGTACTTGGGGACCACTTTCTAGCAGGCGCGCTATGACCCGCGCCTCGCCGCTGCGAAAATACGCTTCGCCGTGACGGGCGAAAATGTCTGCGATGCTCATGCCGGCGGCTTTTTCAATCTCGGCGTCGGCGTCGACGAAGGGAATGGCGAGTCGCGTGGCGAGGCGGCGGCCGACCGATGACTTGCCCACCCCCATCATGCCAACCAGCACGATCGAGCGGTCACCCAGCCGGGGCATAATTGCGAGTGCCGAAATCACCGCGCCAGCCTCATTTTGATCTGTTAAATCAGTCATTTATAACGTGTCCGCGGCTATGCACGGCGTCTTTCTACCCCCGGCGTAAGCCTGCGGGGCAACCGGCCGGACGGCTTGCAAGGCCAAGCCGAACATGATCGTACTCGGTCTCGTCCACCGGCACCAATGGGATCAGTGCAAACATTGGTGCGGTGGAATTGAAACTCTCACAATTCAACGGCACCTCACTTGCGAACTTCAAATTCCAAAACCGCATTATGAGAGTGTGCCGCGAATACCAGCGTATTTCGGAATCGGGACACTAGTCGATGCCGAGTTTGTTTCGCTTCCTTACCGTCGTCGCCATTTTGTGTGCGGCGATCTATGGCGGTCTATATTCGCTCGCGCATTTCGTACAACCGAAGCCGCGCGAGATCACTGTCGCGATCCCGCCGGATAAATTCTTCAAGAACCGCTGAAGGCGCTCGCCACATGGGTCGCAAAGCGGCGCTGAGAAATGTCCCGGGAAATGCACGCACCGCCAGACATTCCGACGAGCGCCTCGCGGCGCTTTTTCTCGACATGCTCGCGGCCGAGCGCGGAGCGGGCACAAACACCCTCGCCGCCTATGGCCGCGACCTTGCCGATTTCAGCGCTTACCTGGCAGACCGCGGGAGCGCCGTCGTCACGGCGACGACCGACGACGTGCGCGACTATCTCGGCGTGCTGGCGAAACGCGGGATGCTGCCGACGACGGTGGCCCGCCGCCTCTCGGCGATCCGACAGCTTTACCGCTTTCTCTATGCGGAAGGCCAGCGCAAGAACGATCCAGCCGCAGTGCTTGAAGGTCCGAAACGCGCCCGCGCGTTGCCAAAAACGCTTTCGCTTGCGGAAGTCGACCGCCTGTTGCGTGTTGCGGGACAATCCGATCCGAAAGCGCCGCCGTCCGTGCAACTGCGCGCAGCGCGGCTTTCCTGTCTCGTCGAACTCCTCTACGCCACCGGTCTGCGCGTATCGGAACTCGTGGCGCTGCCCGGATCCGCGGCCCACCGTGACGCCAGGGTCATCGTGGTGCGCGGCAAGGGCAACAAGGAGCGGCTGGTGCCGCTCAACGACGCGGCCAAGCGTGCGATGGCGGAATACCTGGATCTGCTTTCCCAGTCCGACGACGGCAGGGTGGCCGGATCGAAATGGCTGTTCCCGTCCTTCGGCGACAGCGGCCATCTCACGCGCCAGCATTTCGGGCGCGAGCTTAAAGGCCTCGCGGCGGCGGCGGGTTTGCGCGCAAGGCAGCTAAGCCCGCATGTGCTGCGCCACGCCTTTGCCAGCCACCTCCTGCACAACGGCGCGGATCTGCGCGTGGTACAGACGCTGCTTGGCCACGCCGATATTTCGACGACGCAGATCTACACCCACGTGCTGGAAGAGCGTCTAAAAAGCCTCGTCCGCGATTTGCATCCGTTAGCGGACATCAATAACTGATGAACTATGGCCGTAAGGATCGTGGGTAAAGTTGGATTTATCGCGTGATGCGCTCTTATCTCGATTTCGAAAAGCCGGTGGCCGAGCTCGAGGCCAAAGTCGAAGAGATGCGTGCGCTGCAGGCGGCCGGCGACGCGATTGCCATCGGCGAAGAAATCAGCCGCATCGAGATCAAAGCCGACCAGGCGCTGAAGGAACTCTATTCAACTTTGACGCCCTGGCAGAAGACGCAGGTGGCGCGGCATCCGCAACGGCCGCACTGCCTCGATTATGTCGGCCAGCTGATTACCGATTTTGTTCCGCTCGCCGGCGATCGGAGCTATGGCGAGGACGAGGCGATCGTCGGCGGTTTCGGACGCTTCCGCGGCGAGAGCGTATGCATCATCGGCCAGGAAAAAGGTTCCGACACCGACAGCCGTCTCAAGCACAATTTCGGCATGGCGCGGCCCGAGGGTTACCGCAAGGCGGTGCGGCTCATGGACATGGCAGATCATTTTAAGATTCCCGTCGTTGCGCTGATCGATACCGCGGGGGCCTATCCAGGCATCGGCGCGGAGGAGCGCGGCCAAGCGGAGGCCATAGCGCGCTCGACGGAAGCCTGCCTGCGCATCGGCGTTCCCAATGTCGCCACCATCATCGGCGAAGGCGGCTCTGGCGGCGCCATCGCCGTTGCGACCGCCAACCGCGTGATCATGCTGGAGCACTCGGTGTATAGCGTGATTTCGCCCGAAGGAGCGGCGTCGATCCTCTGGCGAGACACAGCCAAAGCGCAAGAGGCCGCATCCAGCATGAAGATTACCGCCTATGATCTCGTGCGCTTCGGCGTCGTCGACACCGTCGTGCCCGAACCGACGGGCGGCGCCCATCGCGATCCCGCAGCCGCCATTGCGGCAACCGGTGAAGCGATCAGTATCGCCTTGGGCGAGCTGCAGGGACTCGATCCCGCAACCATCGTTCGCCTGCGGCGGGAGAAGTTCATGGCGATCGGGCGGTCACTCTAACTGGCGGCGACTCGGTTCGACCGCCACATTCGTGCCGGGTTTCGTCCCGCAGCCGGGGTAAATTTTGCTAAAACCCATCCTCCATCGGCCGCGACGACGGTTCTGGCGTAAGATATTGGTTTTACGAGTCAAATTTTGGGCAATGTTTACGATTCCTTTAGCTTCGGCAATGTTCATCTGCCTGTCGGTGCCGCGGCTGGCTTGCGCAAGCCTCCTCGTAGGGATAACGATAGTTTGGGGACCATACGATCGGTCGGGGAGTTCTGCATTGAATCGCGCCAATCTGGTTCGCGCGCTAATGCTTTCGGCGGCCCTCGCCGCTTCTTTTGCGCTGCCCGGATGCTACGGCGAAGACGGCTATCAGTTGCCGACCAAGGCGATGAAAGAGCTGTCGCCCCAGATGCTGTCGCTGCTCGAACAGAAAAAGATGCCAAAGGATTCGCCGATCCTTGTGCGCATCTTCAAGGAAGAATCTGAGCTCGAAGTCTGGAAGCAGGACGCCACCGGCCACTTCCAGATTCTCAAGGTCTATCCGATCTGCCGCTGGTCGGGCGATCTCGGACCGAAGGTGTACGAAGGCGATCGCCAGGCTCCCGAAGGCTTCTACACGATCACGCCCGCGCTGATGAATCCGAACTCCAACTACTACCTCGCGATCAACACCGGCTTCCCCAACGCTTTCGACAAAGCCAACGATCGCCACGGCGCCTTTCTCATGATCCATGGCGACTGCTCGTCGCGCGGCTGTTACGCGATGACCGACGAGCAGATCGGCGAGATCTATTCGCTGGCGCGGGAGTCGTTCCTTGGCGGCCAGCAGTCGTTCCAGATCCAGGCCTATCCCTTCCGCTTGACGCCGGTGAATATGGCCCGCCATCGCACCAACCCGAACATGGCGTTCTGGAAGATGATCAAAATAGGCAACGATCACTTCGAGGCGACGCATCTCGAACCCAAAGTCGACGTATGTGACCGGCGCTACGTGTTCGATGCGGCGCAGCCGCAGAACTCGTCGAAGTCCATCGTGTTCAATCCGACCGGCCGTTGCCCGGCCTTTGTCGTAAACCCGGAAATCGCCGGACCGGCGCTGGAGAAAGAGCACGCGGACGAAATCCAGTACGCGCAGTTCGTCAAACAGAATTTTCCGGTGGCGCCGGTCAGGAGCGGCATCGACGGTGGCATGAACCGCGTTTTCCTGGCGCAGGTCGGCGGCAGCTTGCCCCCGGCGAGGGTTCCAGCGCCGCTGCCGTCGCAACCACCACCGGTAACTACGGCCGATAACGGCGACGGATCGCTGGCGAGCAAATTGTTCGGCGGCGTTTTCGGCTCGAGGTCAACGCAGGTTGCGGCAACCGACGCGGCCACCCAGGAACGAGGAGCGGAAGCGCCAACCACCGGAACGACGCCGAAGGTGCAGACTGCCCCGCGTAACGACACTGAAGCCGTCGCTACGCTGAAGCTAAGGCCCAGCAAGAGCGTTGTAGCCAAGACCGATGCACCCAAGAGCGCGCCGCAACAAACCGCGACAGCGAAGCCAAAATCTGCTCCCGCCCAGCAAGAAGCCAATGCAGAGCCGATGCCAGCAAGCGGCGGCACGATCGGCGGCGCGCAACCGACGGTGCCGGCCGGCTCTTTCGATAGCCGCTGGGGCGGGTTGCAGTAACAACCGACAAGGCTTTCAGAACGCTGGTATCAGATTTGCTCACGCCTGGTCGCCGAAGCATGCCGTGGACGGCGCTAGGCGTAGCGGCCGTGGCAATGCTTGAATTTCTTGCCTGATCCGCAGGGGCATGGCTCGTTGCGTCCAACCTTGCCCCAGCTCGTGGGGTCCTGCGGATTGCGCTGTGCCGCCGCCACAGGCAGATTGCGCGCCGCGACCGCCGCCGCGCCGCCCGCACCCCCGACGCCGGCTCCGCCGATACCATGGCGAGCCAGCGTTTCGGCGCCAGCTAGCGCCAGCGCCATTTCATCCTCACCGGTCGTCGGATCGATCTTGTGCGCCTCCATCGGCGGCAGCGGCATCATCTGCTGCTCCGTCGGCTGCGGCATGATCTCGACGCGCATGAGCTGCGCCGTTACCGCCTCGCGCAGATTCTGGCTCATGGCTTCGAACAAGCTGAAAGCTTCGGCCTTGTACTCGTTGAGCGGATCGCGCTGACCGTAGCCGCGCAGTCCGATCACCTGCCGCAAATGGTCGAGCATGACCAGATGCTCGCGCCATAGATGGTCGAGCGTCTGCAGGAGGATGGATTTCTCAACGTAGCGGATGACGTCGGAACCCCATTGCGCGACCTTGGCCGCCATATGCTCGTCGGCGCGGCGCTCGACGCGGGCAAAAATCTCCTCGTCGCCGATGCCTTCTTCCTTCGCCCATTCGTCGACTGGTAGATCGAGCCCGAGCACGCGCTTGACCTCTTGCTTAAGGCCGGCTGTATCCCACTGCTCCGGATAGGCGTTCTCAGGCACGTGCTTGGCGACGAGATCGTCGATGGCGTTGTGGCGCATGTCGGCCACCACTTCGGCGGCCGACGCATCGTCCATCCATTCGATGCGCTGGTCGAAGATGACCTTGCGCTGATCGTTCATCACGTTGTCGAACTTGAGGATGTTCTTGCGGATGTCGAAGTTGCGCGCCTCGACCTTTTGTTGCGCCTTCTCTAACGCCTTGTTGATCCAAGGATGAATGATCGCCTCGTTCTCCTTCAGCCCGAGCTTGGTCAGCATGCCGTCGAGCTTGTCGGTGCCGAAAATGCGCATCAGGTCGTCTTCGAGCGAGAGATAGAATTTCGAGTGGCCGGGGTCGCCCTGGCGTCCGGAACGGCCGCGCAATTGGTTGTCGATGCGGCGGCTCTCGTGCCGCTCGGTGCCGAGGACGCAAAGCCCGCCGGCCGCCAGCGCTCTTTCCTTCAATCGCGCGACTTGCGAGCGAATTTCAACGGCGCCCGCACTTTTCTCGCGCTCGCGCGGATCCTCGATGGCGGCCAATTCCTGGCGAATGCGCATGTCGGCGTTGCCGCCAAGCTGGATGTCGGTGCCGCGACCGGCCATGTTGGTGGCGATGGTGATGGCGCCGGGGACGCCGGCCTGGGAGACGATATAGGCCTCCTGCTCGTGATAGCGGGCGTTGAGGATGGCGAAGACCTTGGCCTTGGAGGCACCCTCGTCGCCGGAATAAAGCGCGGCGAAGGCGTTCGGATCGGAGAAGTCATGCTGCTCCCAGCCCTTCTGGCGCAGCATCTCGGCGAGCTGCTCGGATTTCTCGATCGAGGTGGTGCCGACCAAGACCGGCTGCCCGCGCGCCTTGCAGTCTTCGATCAAAGTGAGAATGGCGCGGAACTTCTCGGCCGCCGTGCGATAGACCTCGTCGTCGTCGTCGAGACGGACCATCGGCATGTTGGTCGGGATTTCCAGGACTTCGAGATTATAAATGTCCATGAACTCGTCCGCTTCGGTCGCGGCCGTGCCGGTCATGCCGGCGAGTTTTTCGTACATGCGGAAATAGTTTTGAAACGTGATCGAGGCGAGCGTCTGGTTCTCCGGCTGGATCGGCTGCCGCTCCTTGGCCTCGAGCGCCTGATGCAGCCCTTCCGAATAGCGCCGACCCGGCATCATGCGGCCGGTGAACTCGTCGATGATGACGACTTCGCCGTTGCGCACGATATAATCCTTGTCGCGCTGGAACAGCTTGTGCGCCCGCAACGCCTGATTCACGTGATGTACGACGGACACGTTCTCGACGTCGTAGAGTGAATCGGATTTGAGCAGATCGGCATCGCGCAGTACTTGTTCCAGCCGCTCCATGCCGAGTTCGGTTAGCGTAACCGTGCGCTGCTTCTCGTCGACCTCGTAATCGGCCTTGTCCAGGCTGGGTATGAAGGTATCGATGGTGTTGTAGAAGTCCGAGCGGTCGTCGAGTGGGCCGGAAATAATGAGCGGCGTGCGCGCCTCGTCGATCAGGATCGAATCGACCTCGTCGACGATCGCGTAGGCGTGCCCGCGCTGCACCATATCCTCGAGCCGGTACTTCATGTTGTCGCGCAGATAGTCGAAGCCGAGCTCGTTGTTGGTACCGTAGGTCACGTCGCAATCGTATTGCTTCTTGCGCTCCGGATCGTCGAGGCCGTGCACGATGACACCGACCGTGAGCCCGAGGAATTTGTAGATCTGTCCCATCCATTCGGCGTCGCGCTTGGCGAGATAGTCGTTGACGGTAACGACGTGAACGCCGCGGCCGGAGAGCGCGTTGAGATAGACGGGGAGCGTGGCGACCAGAGTCTTGCCTTCGCCGGTCTTCATCTCGGAAATCCGGCCTTCGTGCAGCACCATACCGCCGACGAGCTGGACGTCGAAATGGCGCTGGCCCAACGTGCGCTTGGCCGCCTCGCGAACCGTGGCGAAAGCCGGCACCAGAATATCGTCGAGCGTCGCTCCTTCGGCCAGCTGCTTCTTGAATTCGTCCGTCCGCGCGCGCAGGGCATCGTCGGAAAGCCGTTCCAGATCCTTTTCCAGCGCATTGATGGCATCGACGCGCGGCCGATATGTGCGGATGCGCCGCTCGTTGGACGAACCGAACAGCTTGCGGGCGACAGCGCCAATCATCGCATCTTCATCCTTCCAAACCGGGAGTACGCCACACGCTTAAGTTCCTCGCGATCAGCGCGCGTCCAACCGGCGGAAAATGCAGGGCTATTCGGGCTTCTGCAAAGCGGCTTTTGCAAGGCGATATGGGGCGCTTGGGCTTCCAGTCGAGACATAAGAGGGGGTGGTTTTATTGTCAATGTGAGCAGGCGCTTCACGTGCTCGTTAGGCGGCGGCTCAATTCTGCCATTGCCAAGTGGGTATGATTCGGCAAGTGTCCGCGCCGAGAAAACCGCGCCCTCGCAAGGCGCCCAGTGTCCCTACCCGAAGGATCGCGCTCCATGGATTTTACCCGCCTGCCTCAGTCCCGAGCGCTTGCCGTTCTCGCCTGTGTCATATTCCTGTCCGCACCGATCGGCGCTTCCCGGGCGCAGGACAGCGATCCGGTGGTGGCCCGCGTCAACGGCGTCGATATCCACGAGAGCGACATTGGCTTTGCCGAGGAAGAGATCGGCGGCAACATGCCGAGCATCCCCCCCGAGCAGAAGCGCGATTACCTCATCAACTATCTCGTCGACGTGGTCGTGTTGTCGCAGGCCGCCGAGAAGCAGAAGCTCGACGATCGGCCCAACGTCAAACATCGACTCGTCTTCGACCGCAACAGACTGTTGATGGAAATGCTGTTGCAAGATGCCGGCAAGTCCGCCCTGTCGGATGCCGCCGAGCACCAAGTCTACGACGATGCAGTCAAGCAGGTGAAGAGCGAGCAAGAAGTCCACGCGCGCCACATCCTGGTGCCGACTGAGGACGAAGCCAAGGCGATCCTCGCCCAACTCAAAGGCGGTGCCGACTTCGCCGTACTCGCGAAGGAAAAATCCAAAGATCCGGGCGCGGCCGAAGGCGGCGATCTCGGCTATTTCACCAAAGACCAGATGGTGCCCGAATTCGCCGAGGTGGCCTTCAGGCTCGACAAGGGACAGTTGTCCGACCCGGTGAAGACGCAGTTCGGATGGCACATCATCAAGGTCGAGGACAAACGCATCAAGCCGACGCCGACATTCGAGCAGGTCAAGCCGCAAATCGAGAATTACGTGGCGCATCGCGCGCAGGCGGAACTCGTCGAAAACCTGCGCAAATCTGCGACCGTTGAGCGCCTCGACAAGCCGGCGGCGCCCGACCCCTCGCTCAATCCCGCAGCGCCGGCGAAGAAGTGACGAATCTTTTGATTCGTCATGCCCGACCTTGTGCCGGGCATCCGCGTCTTTAAAACGTTACGACGTAAGACGTGGATGGTCGGGACGAGCCCGGCCATGACGAATTGATGAGTTTCGCCGTGCCCGCCGCCTCCATCTCTCCCCTCGCCCCCGCATCCTTTCCCCAAATGCCGCCGGTCGCCGGCGTACGTCTGGCGACAGCTGCCGCCGGAATCCGTTATCCCGGGCGCACCGACGTCCTGCTCGCGTTGTTCGACGAAGGCACTGCGGTGTCAGGCGTCTTCACCCGTTCGAAATGCCCGTCGGCGGCGGTCGATTGGTGCCGCGAGCGGATCAAAGGCGGCCGCGCCAGCGCCCGTGCGCTCGTAGTCAACTCGGGTAACGCCAACGCATTCACCGGCAAATCCGGCCGCGCCGCAACTAAGCTGACGGCCGAGATCGCGGCCGGCGCCGCACATTGCAAACCGGGCGATGTCCTTCTCGCTTCCACCGGCGTGATCGGCGAGCCGCTCGATGCAACAAAATTCACCGGTGTCATGGATGGCCTCGCCGATGATGCCAAGACCGGCGGCTGGCATGCGGCGGCCAAGGCGATCATGACCACCGACACCTTTCCCAAGGGCGCGGCCGCTGTGGTGCGGATGGGCGCAAGCGTGGTGACAATCTGCGGCATCGCCAAGGGCGCCGGCATGATCGCGCCCGACATGGCGACAATGCTTTCTTTCGTCTTTACAGACGCGCCGATTGCGCCCGCTGTTCTAAAGCGCCTGCTGCAAGACGGCGTCGAAGACACCTTCAACGCCGTGACCATCGACGGCGATACCTCAACATCCGACACGCTGCTCGCTTTCGCCACCGGCGCCGCCGCTGCGCGCGGCATGGAGAAGATCGCCCGCCTTTCCGATCCAAGGCTCGCTTCGTTCCGCAAGGGGCTCAACGCCGTGCTCGCCGATCTCGCCGAACAGGTGGCGCGCGACGGCGAAGGCGCGCGCAAGCTGGTCGAAATCGTGGTTGAGGGCGCCGTGTCGAAAAAATCCGCACGACGCATCGCTTTGTCGATTGCCAATTCGCCGCTGGTCAAGACGGCAATCGCCGGCGAAGACGCCAATTGGGGGCGCGTGGTCATGGCGGTCGGCAAGGCGGGTGAACCGGCCGATCGCGATCGACTGGCGATCTGGTTCGGCGGCATCCGCGTCGCGCACAAAGGCGCACGCGATCCGGCCTATGACGAGGCCGCGGTCTCGGCAGCGATGAAGAAACCGGAAATCACGCTGAAAGTCGCGCTCGGGTTAGGCAATGGCCGCGATCGGGTGCTCACCTGCGACCTCACCAAGGAGTACGTCGCGATCAACGGCGACTACCGTTCTTGACATATTCTTAACCATCGCCGCGAAAGACTAAAGCCGCAGAGGCGAAAGCCCAAGTCTGCGAAACGGCATGAAACATCCCTCTACCAGGCCCTTCCTAGAGTGAAGCCGGCCGTGAGCGTCAAACTTGTTCTTGTTGCCGCCTGCGCCCTCGTCGATCCCGATGGACGCGTGCTGCTGGCGCAGCGCCCCGACGGGAAATCGATGGCAGGACTTTGGGAGTTTCCCGGCGGCAAGGTCGAGCCGGGCGAGCGGCCGGAGTCAAGTTTGATCCGCGAGTTGAAGGAGGAGCTGGGAATTGTCGTCAAGGAGGAGTGCCTCGCGCCGCTGACCTTTGCGAGTCACCTTTATCCCGACTTCCACCTGCTCATGCCGCTTTACGTCTGCCGGCGTTGGGAGGGACTAGCCGAAGCGCGGGAGGGGCAGAGGCTCAAATGGGTGCGACCGCACGACCTGCGCAACTACCCCATGCCTCCCGCCGACGAGCCGCTGATCCCGCACCTCGTGATGCTGCTGTGATGCCAAGATACCGACAAGAGGCAAGGACGCCATATTCAAGTCTTCGACACGCGCGGCCTTCGCAGTACTTGGCCGTTTCCTGCGCGACGAGCGCGGCGCCACCTCGATTGAATATGCGATGATCGCTTCCGGTCTCTCCATCATAGTCCTTGCAACGGCTGTGATACTCGGTGCCACCGTCAAGGCTTCTACACCAGCGTCGCCACGGCGCTGAAGTAATGCCGCGCGTTTGCGCAAAACCTTTTCGAAAAGACCGGTATCGACGCCGGATCAAGTCCGAGCCAGGCTTTTTCCGGATTATGGCCCTAACCGCCGGCCTTCTCACCCGTCGAGATTTCGCGCGCGCCGAGCGCATCCGCAAGCCGCGCATTCGCCGCACCGGGCTTAAGCGGCTGCTGCTGACTCGGATGCGGCACCCAGCCCGAGAGCCACAACACCTCGAAGGTCGCGCGTATGCGACCATCGTCATCGGAAAAGCGCTCGGCATAAATCTCCACCATGCGCATCAGCGTCGCGCGCCGCAGCGGCGAGCGGCGGCGATTGGCGAGCGCGCTGGTCGCGCCCATGCGCCGCAGATCGTCCATTAACGCGAAAGCAGAGTCGTAGCGCACTGTGACCCGGTCGGCATCGGTCACCGGAAGCGCGAAGCCGGCGCGCTGCAACAGTGCGCCGACGTCGCGCAGATCGGCGAACGGCGCCACGCGTGGCGAAACTCCGCCCTCGACATCGCTTTCGGCGGCGGCAAAGGATTGTCGCAGCTCGGTCAACGTCTCGCCGCCGAGCAAAGCTGCAAGAAACAACCCGTCGGGCTTCAACGCGCGGCGAATTTGCACAAGCGCGCCAGGCAGATCGTTGACGAATTGCAGGGCAAGCGCCGAGACCGCGAGATCGAACGCGGCTTCGCGAAACGGCAGCGCTTCTTCATCGGCGATGACAAATGGCGGCGATCGCGCACCCGGCACCGGCGCCGCGCGCACAACGGTTCCGACCGAGCCGGCGCGCACCAACGCGGCGCCAACCGCTTCGCCCGGCGTGCCGAGATCGAGCGCAAGCTCGAAGCGCCGCAGCACGGTGGCGAGACGGTCGGCGAGATCGTCGGCGACCCGATCGAGCAAAAACGTCGCCTCTCCCATCGACGCCGCTCGCCGGCGACGGGCGCGGATCAGCTTCCGGTCGAAGATCAGCGGGCTCTGCGATGGCGGGCGGTCAGCCATGTTGCATTGTCTCACGGCGCAAGCCGCGTGTCCCCGGCGATGACAACCTCTCCGTGGCGCGGTAGCGTAGCAACGAGGGCGACCGGATGGATGAACTCGCGGGCACCGTTGCCGTTCCTCGCCTCAAGCGCGCCGCCGACGCGGCGCGCGCCGTGTTTAGCGCGGCCCTCGATCTCGCCTTGCCACGCCTGTGCGCCGCCTACCGCGAGCCGGGTCGAAGGGCACGGGCCTTGTCCGGCCTGTTGGTCCAAGCTTTCCTTTATCACACGGCCTTTTGCGAACGCCTCGGCATCCGTCTACGATTCGGCGCCTGTCCATGGAAGCGATCCCGACCGGCCCGCCTATTCACCGTGCTCGCGCCGCGGTTCGTTCCGACGACATTTCCCGCGCGCTGGTGCATAGACTGAAATATAGCGACCGGCTCGATCTTGTGCCGATGATGGGGCGGTGGCTAGCCATGCCGGCCGCGAAATTTTGGCCGGGGCCGACGCCCTCGTTGCAGACGGTGGGCGCGACGCTTCAACCAATTGGCCATGCTCGCCGCGGTCTCGGCAGCGAGCGGTGTGCCGATCGCCTCCGGAGCGCTCAAGCGCGTGAAGGCGACCGCTCAACAAGTCGGGCTTTCGCGGTCGGAGCGCGCGACGAACGTACAAGGAGCATTCTCCGTATCGCCAGAGGGCGAGGCGGCCGTCGCCGGCCGCGGGCTCGTCCTGGTCGACGACGTGCTGGCATCGGGCGCTACCATCGACGGCTGCGCGCGGGCACTTCTTCGTGCCGGGGCAGCCAATGTCGACGTGCTGGTCTTCGCCAGGGTTGCCGATCGCGTGCGGACATCCATATAAAGGTTTGATATAAATAGCGATCTTGTGGAATTAACGTCTCATTATGACTTTTGTCGAAATCTACACGAGGCAATACTGCTCCTATTGCCATTTCGCGAAGGAATTGCTTTCGCGCAAGGGCATCAAATTCCGTGAGATCGACGTCACCGGGAACCAGCAGATTCGCCAAGAGATGACCGAGCGCGCTCACGGAAACATCACGCTGCCGCAGATTTTCATCGGTTCGATCTATGTCGGCGGCTGCGATGAACTCTACGCGCTCGAGGATGAGGGCAAGCTCGATCTGTTGCTGAAGCCGGACGAGGATCCGTCGGGATGAGCAACGCCCCGAATTCGGCCTTTAAAGTCGGCCTCGTCCAAATGTGTTCGGGCGTCAATCCGCACGCCAATCGCGCAACAGTGCTCGCGATCATCGAGGAAGCGGCGCGCGCCGGCGCTGCTTACGTGCTCACGCCGGAAATGACCAACATCATGGAAGCCGGACGCGAGCGCCTGTTTGCGGCGATCGTGGATGAAGAAGTGGACCCGACGCTGGCGGCCGTGCGCGAAGCCGCGCGCCGGCATTCGATCTACATCCATATCGGTTCGCTCGCGGTGAAAGTTTCGCCCGACAAGGCCGCGAACCGGTCGTTCGTGATCGACCGCCGCGGCGAGGTGGTCGCGCGTTACGACAAGATCCACATGTTCGATGTCGATCTGGCAGACGGCGAAAGCTACCGCGAATCGCGCAACTACCGCGCGGGAGAGCTCGCCGTCGTCACCGATTTGCCGTGGGGCCGGCTCGGCGTGACCATCTGCTACGACCTGCGTTTTCCCGCGCTTTATCGCGCGCTGGCCGAGGCCGGCGCTTCGTTCTTTTCCATTCCCGCCGCTTTCACTAGGCAGACTGGCGAGGCGCATTGGCACGTATTGATGCGGGCGCGTGCCATTGAAAACGGCTCATTCGTGTTCGCCTCCGCACAGGGCGGCAAGCACGAAAACGGGCGTGAGACTTTTGGCCATTCGCTCGTGGTCGGCCCCTGGGGCGAGATTCTCGCCGAAGGCGGTACGGAGCCGGGCCTCATCCTCGCCGACGTCGATCTCGCGCAGGTCGCCGCCGCGCGGTCGCGAATACCCTCGCTGCTCCACGGGCGACGCTTCGAGGTCATCGAACCGATAGCCGAACCGACCCACCTGCGCGCCGTGCGGAGACCGCTATGATCCGCTACGCGCTCAATTGCGAGCAAGGCCACGCCTTCGAGAGCTGGTTCCAGAACTCCGCAGCTTACGACAAACAGGTCAAGCGCGCGCTTGTTACCTGCCCGATCTGCGGCTCCGTCAAGGTCGAAAAGGCAATCATGGCGCCGCGGCTTGGGCGTGCCGAAGGGCGCCCGGAAATTTCCGAGACATCAAGGACGCCACCGCCGGTGCCGGCACCTCCGCCGGTCCCCGCCGCTGCGCCGGTCGCCGTCATGTCGCCGCCGGAACGCGAGTTGCGCAAAAAGTTGAAAGAGCTGCGCGAGCACATCACCAAGAACGCGGACTATGTGGGTCCGCGTTTTCCCGAGCAGGCGCGTAAAATCCATTACGGCGAGATCGAGCACCGCTCGATCTACGGCGAAGCCTCACCTGATGAGGCCAAGGAATTGCACGAAGAAGGCATCGCGTTCCACCCGCTGCCGATCCTGCCCGACGAGTTCAACTGAACTCCTTGTCCATATCTCGCCGGCGCAGGTAAAATTTCAATACGCCCAGAGCAGCAGCGCCACCCCGGCAACAACGAGCGCCATGCCCAGCGCTTCGCGCGCGCCGGTGCGCTGGCCGAACGCGAAGCGCGCGATCAGCTGCGCGAACAGGACCTCGATCAAGGCGAGCGTGCGCACGCTCGCGGCGGTGGCGAGCGCAAAGGCCAGGAACCAGAATTGCGAAGCGACTGCCCCGGCAAGGCCCGCTGACAACGAGGGTCTCCAGGCGCGGACAATGGCCAACAATACCGCGCGATTTCGCAGCCAAAGATAGAGCGACAGCAGCACCGCCTGCATGACGATGCCGACCGCGAGCGCGAACGTCGCGGCCATCACGAAATTGGGCAAAGCGAGATTGAGAATGGCGCCGCGAAAGCCGATCGCCGAGAGCGCGAACATACCGCCGGAAGCAAGCCCGACGAGTGTTGGCTTGATGCCGCCGAGCATCCCGCCGGGCTTGGTCGACATCACGACCACGCCGGCGGTGGCGACGACGATCGCGATCATCATCGGCCAGGTCAGGAGATCGCCGAGAAAGACGAGGCCGAAGACCGCGACCTGGATCGGCTCGGTCTTAATATAGGCGATGGTAACGACGAACGAACGCTCGCCCATGGCGGCGAGCATCAACGCGGTGGCGGCGACCTGCGCGCCAGCGCCGAGGATCGTCCACGGCCAGAAATTCAACTCCGGGCGCGGCAACGGCGCGCCCGACGCGAGCACCACTGCGGCCAGGAAGACAAGCACAAAGGGAAAGCCGAACAGAAAGCGCACGTGGGTCGCACCCACCGTGCCGAGGCTCGCGGTCAATTCGCGCTGCATTGCGTTGCGCAGCGTCTGCGCGAAGGCAGCGATAACGGTAAAGACAGCCCAGAGCCACGGCGTGAACATTACGCCGCTTTCTCCGCCACCATGATGTAATTGACGTCGATGTCCGCTGCGAGCTGCCAGCGATCGGCGAACAGGTTGTAGACGACGCCAGTCTTTCCGCTGACTTGTAATCCACTCCGCTCGATCGCCGGCTCGAGCTCTTCGGGCGTGACAAACTTGTCCCATTGATGGGTGCCGCGCGGCAGCCAGCGCAAGATGTACTCCGCGCCTACGATCGCCAGTGCAAAGCTTTTCGCCGTGCGATTGATCGTGGCGACGAACAGAAGCCCGCCCGGCTTCACCATCGCCGCGGCAAGCCCGGCAAACAGTCCGACGTCGGCGACATGCTCGATCACTTCCATAGCGAGAACGACGTCGAAGACGTCGCCTGCTTGCGCTAAAGCTTCGGCGGCGGTGTCTCGATAATCGATGGCAAGGCCCGACCGCACCGCATGGCGACGCGCGACCGCAATGTTGCTGGCCGAGGGGTCGGCGCCGACGACCGCAGCGCCGAGCCGCGCCAGGGGCTCGCAGAGAATGCCGCCGCCACATCCGATGTCGAGAATGCGCAAGCCGGCAAGGCTGTCGAGCCGCGTCGGATCGCGGCCGAAATGTGCGGCGGCACGATCGCGGATATAAGCGAGGCGCACTGGATTGAACTTGTGCAGTGCGGCCATAGGCCCGCGCGGGTCCCACCATTGTTCGCCGAGGCGCGAGAAGCGTGCGATCTCGTCCTGATCGACGGTGCCGGCGTCCGTTGGCTGTCGGTTCATGCACATACCTTTTCAGGTCCCTTGTGACCGATTTTAACGGCGCCGGAAAGGGTCCCGGCCCACCCCTCTGCCCCGGCGGCGCAATGGCGCGTTGCGCTCGTAGCCGACCTGAAGGAGGATATGCTTGGCGACACGACCAGCACTGCAAGAACGAGAACCTTGGAGGAAGCGATGCGAAAATTGTGTTACGGCCTTGCCGCGTTGACTCTGGCGCTTATCGGCACCGGCCCGGCCGGTGCTCAGGACACGGTGAAGATCGGGCTTATCATCTCCTATTCCGGCCAATTCGCCGACACCGGCGCGCAGATGGACAACGCCATCAAGCTGTACGTCAAGCAGCATGGCGATACGGTAGCCGGCAAGAAAATCGAATTCATCCGCAAAGACACCGGCGGTGTTGCGCCCGACGTCGCCAAGCGGCTCGCGCAGGAATTGATCGTGCGCGACCACGCCGACATCATCGCCGGCTTTGCGCTCACTCCCAACGCGCTTGCGGCGGCCGACGTGTCCGCCGAAGCAAAGAAATTCATGGTAGTTATGAATGCGGCTACGTCGATCATCACCGTCAAATCTCCGTACATTGCCCGCACGTCGACCACCACGCCGCAACTCAATCAAACGCTCGGCACCTGGGCGGCAAAGCAGGGAGTTAAGACCGTCTACACCATGGTGTCAGATTACGGTCCCGGCATCGATGCCGAAACGGCTTTCCATACCGGCTTCAAGGAAGCGGGCGGCGAGATTATCGGCTCGGTTCGTTTCCCGCTCGCCAATCCGGACTTCTCCGCCTTCGTGCAGCGGGCGAAGGATTCAAACCCGGACGCGATCTATATCTGGATTCCAGGCGGCGCCCAGCCGGCCGCCGTCGGCAAGGCGTTGGCCGAGCGTGGCGTCGACCCGACGAAAGTCAAAGTGCTGGGCCAGGATGCGCTCACGTTCGAGAGCGCGCTCAAGAGCATGGGTGAAGTGGGGCTCGGCATCATCACGGTGTCGGACTACGACTTCAATCACAACTCGCCGCTCAATCATGAGTTCGTCAAGGCCTACAATGATGAGTTTCACCGCAACCCCGACATCTATTCGATCGGCGGCTATGACGGCATGCACTTGATCTACCAGGCGTTGAAAAAGACCGGAGGCAAGGCCGACGGCGATTCGCTGATCGAGGCGGCCAAAGGCATGAGCTGGGAAAGCCCCCGCGGCCCGATCCGCATCGATCCGGAAACGCGTGACATCATCCAGACCGTTTATATCCGCCGCGTCGAAAAAGTTGGCGATGCGCTCGTCAATGTCGAGTTCGATAAAGTCGAAAACGTCAAAGATCCGGTAAAGGAGCGCATGAAGAAGTGATGCGATAGGGTGCACCAACGCCGCAATTCCGGCGGTTCAAACAAAAAAATCAAGCAGGTTGGGTGAAAAGCGACGCGAACATCCGATTCGCGGCGCTTTTGTTTACGGGCGGGCGGGAGCAGACTGAGTAGAAGGGAGGAATAAAATGAGGCGTCTTTTGTACGCTGGCGTTGTTGCCATGGCCCTGTCGGCGACCGCCCATGCGCAAGACACGGTCAAGATCGGCCTTATCATGCCCTATTCCGGCCAATTCGCCGACCCCACCACGCAAGTGGATAATGGCATCAAGCTCTATCTCAAGCAGCACGCCGACAAACTCGCCGGCAGGAATGTCGAGCTCATCCGCAAAGATGTCGGCGGCATCAATCCGCCGGTCGCCAAACGTTTGGCGCAAGAATTGGTGACACGCGACGGTGTCGAAATCCTGGCTGGCTTTTCCCTGACTCCGAACGCGCTTGCCGCCGCCGATGTTTCGCTCGAGGCCAGGAAATTCATGGTGGTCATGAACGCCGCCACGGCGATCGTCACCACCAAGTCGCCCTACATGGTGCGTGTCTCCTTCACCATCCCGCAGCTCAACCAAACCCTCGGTACCTGGGCGGCGCAACACGGGCTCAAAAGCGCCTACGTCATGGTGACCGACTACGGCCCGGGCATCGATGCCGAAGCCGCGTTCCAGAAAGGCTTCATGGACGCGGGCGGTAACATCGTCGGATCGGTCCGCATGGCGGTGCAGAACCCGGACTTTTCCGCGTACGTGCAGCGCGCCAAGGATCTCAATCCGCAAGGCATCTTCATCATGATCCCGGGCGGCGCGCAGCCGGGCGCCTTCGGCAAGGCGCTAGCCGAACGCGCCATCGATCCAACCAAGACTGAGGTCTTGGGACAATTGGAGATTACCGACGAGCATGCGCTCGCCAGCATCGGCGACCTCGCGGTCGGCATCATCACGGCGGGCCACTACGACTACAATCACCACTCGAAGCTGAACGAAGAATTCGTCGCAGCCTTCAGGGCGGAATTCGGCCGCAACCCCGATTTCTTCTCGGTCGGCGGTTATGATGGCATGCACTTGATCGACGTGGCGTTGCAGAAGTCCGGCGGCAAAACCGACGCGGATGCTCTCGTCGAAGCCGCCAGGGGCGCCAGCTGGGAGAGTCCGCGCGGGCCGATCAGCATCGACCCGCAGACGCGCGACATCGTCCAGACCGTCTACATCCGTCGAGTGGAGAAGATCGCCGGTCAGTTGGTCAACACCGAAATCGTCGCTATTCCCGACGTCAAGGATCCCTTCAAGGCAGCGATGGGCAAATGAATATGTGCAACCGCGCGACGGATCTGTGCCCCCCGATCCTTTCCACAACCGGAACGGACGCAGTCGGACGGAAATGAGCTTGGCCGAGCGCGGCTTGGTCCGTTAGGTTGTTGGTTGGTCAGACTGTCCGTCGATCCACCGGGGCCCTTTGTTCATGCTTCCTCCCGCTTTTGGCGTCGTGTTCGACGGCCTTGCCTACGGCATGCTGTTGTTCCTGCTGTCGGTCGGACAATCGGTGACGCTCGGCATGATGAATTTCATAAACCTGGCGCACTGCAGCTTCGCGATGCTCGGCGGCTACATCACCGCAACGTTGATGAACCGCTATGGCTGGCCGTTTTTTGCCACGCTGCCTTGCGCTTTTATCGCCGCTGCGCTGGTCAGCGTTGTGTTCGAGCGAACGCTTTTTCGCCGCCTCTATCGGGCGGGCGAGCTCGATCAGGTGCTGCTGACCATCGGTATCGTCTTCATCTCGGTCGCGGTGGCGGCCTACATCTTCAGCACCGACCAGCAGCCGCTGCAGCTGCCGTCCTATTTACGCTCCTCGCTCACCTTCATGGGCATTCGTTTCGCGGTCTACCGCTTGATCCTGATCGGGCTGGCGATGGCGATCACGCTCGCCCTGGTGCTGGGGATCGAATACACCAGATTCGGCGCCAAGGTGCGCGCGGCCGTCGACAACGAACGCATGGCTCGCGGTCTCGGCATCGACGTCGGCCGCATTTTCGCGATCACCTTCGCGCTTGGAAGCGGACTGGCCGGACTCGGCGGCGCGCTGGCGATCGAGATCGTCGGGCTCGATCCGTCGTTTGCGTTCACCTACCTGATCTACGTGCTGATCGTTGTGTCCGTTGGCGGGCTGGGCTCGATTTCCGGCTCCTTTGCCGCCGCCATCGTATTGGGCATCAGCGACGTTGCCGGCAAATATTACATTCCGCAACTGGGGGCATTTCTCCTCTACCTCGTCATGATCAGCCTGTTGATGTGGCGCCCGCTCGGCCTGCTCGGGAAACGCTGAGCCATGGCGACGACCGAGGGGGCGATCAGTCCGCGGCTTTATCTTCGGGCACAAACCCGATGGCGGTCGGCCGAAATCGTGTTCTGGCTGGCGACGCTTCTGCCTTACGTTCTGTTTCCCAATTATCTCGCGCTCGCCAGTCAGATCGCCGTTGCCGGCCTGTTCGCGATATCGCTCGATCTGATTCTCGGCTACGCCGGCATCGTCTCCCTCGGGCACGCCGCCTTTTTCGGCGTCGGCGCCTACACCGCCGGCTTGCTCTCAAAACATGGCTGGGGCGAGCCGTTGAGCGGCCTTGTCGCCGCGGCGGTGGCGGCCGGCATCGTCGGGTATGCCACGAGTTTCGTCATCTGCCGGTTCCGGCATCTGGCTTTGATCATGCTCACGCTTGGCTTCGGGCTGTTGCTGGCGGAGCTGGCCAATAGCGCCGGCTGGCTGACCGGCGGCATGGACGGTCTGCAGGGCATCCATACCTGGAAACTGCTCGGTCATTTCGCCTTCGATCTCTATGGCTATGTCGCCTATAGCTATGCGCTCGCCGTTTTATTCGTGCTGTTCTTGTTCGCGCGCCGGCTCATTCACTCGCCGTTCGGGCTGTCGTTGCGCGGCATCCGCGAAAACCTCGTCCGCATGCCCGCCATCGGCGCACCGAGCCGCAAGCATATCCGCACGATCTACACGATCGCCGCGGCCGTCGCCGGGATTGCCGGCGCCGTTCTCGCGCAAACGACGGAAACGGTATCGCTCGATTCACTCGGTTTCGAACGCTCCGCTGAAATTGTGGTCATTCTAGTATTGGGCGGTGCCGGCAGGCTCTATGGCGGGCTGGTCGGCGCGGTCGTCTTCATGGTGGCGCGAGACCAGTTCTCCGGGATCGAACCGCAATATTGGTATTTCTGGATCGGCATTCTGCTGGTGGCAGTCGTGATCTTTCTGCCTAACGGCATTCTCGGGGGGCTAGCCAAGCTCGCGTCGCGCTGGAGCCGATCGTGAATGCGCCGGCGCTCGCCACCCGCGGCCTCGCCAAGAGCTTCGGCTCGCTCGTCGTCGCGAGCGACATCGAGATCACGTTGCCGAAAGGGGTGCGCTATGCGCTGATCGGACCCAACGGCGCCGGCAAGACGACGCTGATCAATCTCATGACCGGAATGCTGCAGCCGGACGGCGGAAGCATCCTGCTTGACGATACCGACATCACGGCCTTGCCCCCGGAGCAGCGGGTACGGCACGGCCTCGTTCGCACCTATCAGATCAATTCGTTGTTTCCGCATCTCACCGCGCTCGAATCGGTGACGCTGGCGGTATGCGAGCGAAGCCGCGCCGCGCGCATATGGTGGCGGCAGCTCGACGCCTACAGCCACGAAATCGACGAGGCCTACGACATTCTTTCCGCGCTGAAGCTTGATGCGGTTTGCGAACGGCTGACGCGCGAGCTTGCCTACGGGCAGCAACGCCTGCTCGAGATCGCGCTGGCGCTGGCGACCCGACCGAAAGTTTTGTTGCTCGACGAGCCGGCGGCAGGCGTGCCGCGTGAGGAGAGCGCGGAATTATTCGCCGCTATCGCCGGCCTCTCCCGCGAGATTACGGTGCTGTTCATCGAGCACGACATGGAGCTCGTTTTTCGCTTCGCCACGCGCGTGATCGTGATGGTCGGGGGCCGCGTGTTGATGGAGGGCACGCCGCACGAGATTGCCTCCGACCCTCGGGTTCGGGCGGTTTATCTCGGCAAGGCGACCGCCAACGCCCAAATCAACACCCAAGTCAAGTCCCGCCATGTCTGAAACTGACCACGCCACGCCGCTCCTAGCGCTTGACAATGTGCGGGCGGGCTACGGCTCGGCCGTCGTGCTCGACGGCGTGTCGTTTTCATTGCCGGAGCGCGGCGGCCTCGCCGTGCTTGGAAGAAACGGCGTCGGAAAATCGACGCTCATTCTCACCATCATGGGCAATACGCGGATCGGCCGCGGCCGCGTTCTTTGGCGCGGGGAGGACATCACGCGGCTGCCGCCGCACCGTCGTGCGCTCGGCGGCATCGGCTGGGTCGCGCAGGAACGCGAGATATTCGTCTCCCTGACCGTCGAAGAGAATCTCACCGTTGCGGCCCGCGCCGGACGCTGGAACCTCCCTGCCGTCTACGATCTCTTTCCCCGTCTCGCCGAACGGCGGCACAACCTCGGCAATCAGCTTTCCGGCGGCGAGCAACAGATGCTGGCGATCGCACGGGCGCTCATGACCAATCCGGCACTGCTGCTGCTCGACGAGCCGCTCGAGGGCTTGGCGCCCGTCGTCGTCGAGGAACTCGCCACCGCTATTCGGCGCATGACCGGCGAAGGCGCCAGTGCCTTTATCCTGGTCGAGCAACACGCCGATATCGCGCTGTCGCTGATGCAGAAGGCCATCGTTATCGAGCGCGGCCGCGTCGCCTATAGCGGCGGGTCCGCGGAATTGCTCGCCGACCACGCCGCGCTCGATCGGCTCATCGGATTGCGTCTCGCGGAAGTTTAGTGGACGCCTTCTACAAGGGCGCCGGTGGAGCGATCGCATCGGCGCTTCCGATCGTTTCAAGCTCCTCCCATAGCTTCGCCGGGATTGGGATGCCCGATTTGCGCCGCGCGGCCTCGGTGCGCTGAGCGCGCTCGCCGGGCAGGAGTATTTCCTCGACGCCATTTTGACGTGGCAGCGCCTTGAGGAGCGCCGCGAGCGCATCGGCGTCGTGCGCGAAATCCGCGAGGGGGCGGAACGTGTCGACGTCGATCGCGAGGATCGCGCTGTTCTGGTCAAGCGTTCGGCGCCTCTCGGGACCGAGCGCGCGGGCCTGGATCGGAGCCGCCGCGAGCACGCTTGCCAGCATCTCGAACATCAGGCCGAGCCCCGAGCCCTTGGGACCGCCAAGCGGCAAGAGGATTTCCGCCTTGCTCGGGTCGGTCGTGGGCTCGCCATGCGCGGTCAGCGCGGCGTTCGGCGGCAGTTCCTTGCCCGCGGCGCGCGCCTGCATGATCGTGCCGTTTGAGATCGTGCTTGTCGCCATGTCGAGTACGATCGAGGTGCCACCGTTGGGCACGGCGATTGCGATCGGGCTGGTTCCCAGGCTGGCGACCCGCGCGCCGTGATAGGCCACGAACGCCGGACCGGCGCCCATGATCAGGGCCGCGCAACCGCGCTGCGCGATCCATTGCGCATAGCGGCCGATTGCGCCGGTATGCGTAGTCTCGCGCACCAGGCCGAAACAAACGCCCGCCGATTGCGCGCGCTCGGCCGCGATGGCGATTGCCTGCATCATCGCCACGGGACCGAAGCCGCGGCCGCCATCGAGAACGAAGGTCGCGGCGCGGTCATGCAAAAGCCGCGGCTGAGCTTTGAGCGTCGATTTCGCCGCGCTCGATCATCTTGAGGTAGGACGGCAGGCGGGAGACCCCATGTCCGTCGATGCCGCGCAAATTGGCCCAGACCAATCCCTCGGCGACGACGACCGCGTCCTCGGCACGCGCGCCTTTGGCCATGAGCGCATCGCGGATGAAGCGCCCAAGCTCATCGTGCCCGATCGTAACGCTGCTCATGCGCCGGCCGGAAAGTAGGCGTCGAGCCAGTTGCGCAGCACGTTCCAGACCCGCGACGAATTTTCGTTGAAAAGGAAGTGGTCGAGACCGCTGAACAGATGCAGCTCCGCTGGTTGACCCGCGTGCTTGAACATCTCGATGGACTGTTCGGTCGGCGTCACCGAATCGCTGGCGGCATGGATGAGAAGAAGCGGACGCGGAGCGATCTTGCCAACCACCTCCTCGGCGCGGAAATCGAACATGCTCTGTGCCGTCTCGGCCGGGAACATCTCGACCGAATTGCTCGCCAACATCTCCACGTTTTGCTTGTCGAGACGCTCGCGCACGCGTCCCGGGATCGGAACGATGGCGTCGCGCGGCACCATGAGCGACTTGCCCGTGGCGGCGCGATGGGCGCGCCCCTCTTCGAGCATACCGGTGAATTTCGCCCACGCTTCCGGCGTCGGGTGTTGTCCGCGAAACTTTCGTTCGCCGTGCCCCCAACCGCCATTGCAGATGACCGCAGCGATGCGCGGATTGGTGCCGCCGGCATAGACGGCAACGGCGCCGCCGAAGCTCGAGCCAATGACGCCGATACGGTCAGGATCGACGGCCGGATGCCGCGCAAGGAAGAGGAGTGCGTTGCCGAGGTCCTCGACTTGATCGAGGCAGATAACGCGGCCAAACTCGCCCTCGCTTTTGCCGCAGCCGCGCATGTCGAAGCGCAGCGTGACGTAGCCGAATTCGTTCAGCACTCGCGTCGGCTGCAGCACGCCCGCCGAGTCACTGTTGCCGCCAAAGCCATGGAGCACGATGAAAGCCGCACGGCGTTCCCCCGGTTTTAGCGCCGCCGGCGTGCTGACCACGCCATACAGCCGCAATCCTGTCGACGGAACGCTGACGACTTCTTGCATGGCAGCGAGCGTAACCCGGATTGAGCGGCGGCGAAATCCGGCTGAACGCAACTCAGCTCGCGACGAAAAGGATCGCGGTATTGCAGTGCTCAAGTACCGCCGCGGCCATGTTGCCGAGGAATAACGTGTCGCCCGGCCGCCGGGTGACGCCGAGCACAACGAGGTCATAGCCGCCGCGCTCTGCTTCCTTGAGGATAGCGTCCTCGGCGGCGACATCGACGCGCAATGCGGTCCGCAAGCGCGCGTCGTAGCGGTCGGCGAGGTCGGCGATGTCTTTGAGCACCGCTTCCTCGTTGCGCCGCATGGCGGCCCCGCGCCGAATGCGCCCGCGCCGTTCTCCATCGGAACGGCCGCTCGCCACGTAGAGCGCGCTCACGCGCGACCCGGCGGCGCGCGCCAGGGTAAAACCGGTCTCGGCGGCGCGGCGCGAGACATCCGTTCCATTGACCGGAATGAGGATTCTGCGGATCGGCTCGTTGCCGCTCGCAAGCTTGCCCCTGGTGATGGCGACGGCGAGCGGCCCTTCGAATTCGCCCGCGATGCGCGTGATTTCCCGGCTAAAGCCGCCCTGCGGGCCCCGTGTTTTTTCCATGCCGACGATTAGAAGATCGTAGCCTTTCTGCGCCTCGTCGGCGATCGCCGCGGCGCTCGCCGCCTGCATCGCGCGCGCGAGCACCTCGACCTTGCCGCGCGCTTCCTCCTGCGGCTGCGCGGCCAGCGCAGCGGTATGCGCGGCCACGGTGTGCACTTTGTCTTCCGCTTGCTCTTCGCCGCGGCCAGCCGCCCGGCGCCGCCATTTGTCCGGCCCCAGTGCGATAACCGTCGTCGGCTTGTCGCCGGAACCGGCGATGGCACCTGCGAGCCGCGAGGCGAATGTGCCGTTGGCGCCGCCGTCAACGGCCAGCAGCAGGCGCTCCAGATTAGGCACGAAACCGCGGGCATCGAGCTCTTCGCGCTCGAGGCGCTGCCTTTCCGCCTCGCGCAGCGGCAGCCGGCGCAACGCCCAGCGCAGCATCGGCGGCATCGCCATGGTGGTTACGACCGCCATCGTCAGAATGAGCGTGAAGAGGTCGCGGCTGAACACGCCGGCTGAAAGGCCGATCGAGGCGACGATCACCTCGGTCGAACCGCGCGCGTTCATGGCGCAGGCGAGCGCCAGTGATTCCGGGTGGCTGAGCCCGCCGAGCTTGCCGCCGACAAACGCGCCGGAAAATTTGCCGACGCTGGCGATGACGATGAGGCCGCCGGCGAGCCACAGCAGGCCGGGATCCTTCAGGATGGTCAGGTCGGCGCCCAGCCCCGACAGGCCGAAGAACACCGGCATGAACAGCGCGGCGATCAGGCCGCGAAGCTGCTCGTCGATGTGACGGGTGAGGATTGGCGACTCGCCGACCAGCACGCCGGCGACGAAGGCGCCGAGCACCGTCTGCGCGCCGATCGCATACGTCGTCAACGCCATCGCGATCATGATCAAAAGGATCACGGTGATAACCGCGAATTCGCTGTCAAAATGATCGTTGGTCCATCGTATCAGCCGAAACACGATGCGCCGGCCGATCGTGAAGCTCACGCCCAAGAACAGCAGCGTGCCGAGGATGGCAAAGCTCACCGACCGCAGATCGACAGTGCCGGATGACGCCAAGCCGAAGCAGACGGCGATAATGATCCATCCGCCCGAATCCTCCAGGATGGCGGAGGCGACAATTATCTGGCCGATGTCGCGGCGCATGAAGTTCATCTCGCGCACCACCATGGCGACGATTTTGATCGAGGAGATCGAGAGCGCGGCGGCAAGAAACAGCGCGGTAACCAGGCGCGCCTGCGGACTGGGAAGGATCGAGTCCGGCAGCATTTCGCCGAGCACGAAGCCGCAGATGAAAGGAAAGGCCACGCCGGCGGCGGCAACCGTGATCGCTGCTTTGCCTACCCGGCGGACCAGCCGCCGATCGGTTTCCATCCCGGTCAAGAGCAGCAGCATGAGAATGCCAAGCCGCGAGACGCCGTTGATCATGCTTTGCTGTTCGGCCGTATGCGGAAACAGCGCGTGCTGAAAGTCGGGCCAGATCAGACCCAGCACCGAAGGCCCGAGCAACAGGCCGCCAAGGAGCTGACCCATGACCGCCGGCTGGCCGAACTTCTGCATGAGCTCGCCGAGACCACGGCCTACAAGCAGCAGGATGCCCAGCTCGGCGAGAAAGACCGCCTCCGAATTGCCGGATGCATTGCGTGCCGCGGCAAGTGCAGCCGAGACCGCGCCGACCAAAACGGCGAAAGCAATGAAGCCGCGCCGCGCAGCAACCGCGGGCGCGGCCGCCCATCCGACCAGCTTGCGGTTACGAGGAGGATGCAGCGTTTCACTCCCGCGCTGCTCGGTTGTTCGGCAATTCAAGCACGCCCCCGGAAAAAGTTGAGACCGATTTTCAGAAGAGACCATGCCCGGCCATCATTCCGCGCGCGCCAAGCGACGCTTCAAAGTATTCCTGCGTTCTAGTCAGCGCCGCTATGCGTTTTCCGACTGGGTCGCGGCGTCCACCGCTCGATTCGGCCAGCGTGCGTGGGTCAGCGGGACAATCATGCGCATGGAAAAACCTTCACGGGCATATGTCGTGTGCACTTCGCCGCTCATCTGCCGCTCGATGACGAGATTAATCAGCCGCGAGCCGAAGCCGGTGCGCCGCGGCCGCCGTGCCGGCGGACCGTTCCGCTCGATCCAATCGAAAGTAAGCATCATTCCGCCCGATGTTGGCGCGGTGGTCCAGCTCAGCTCCAGCCGGCCCTTCGGTCGCGACAGACTTCCATGCTTGACGGCGTTGGAGGCGAGTTCGTGCAACGCGGCACTGAGGCTGAACATCGGGTCGGCCTCGAGGTCGACATGCGGACCGCTGAACGTGGTCCGGTCGAGAAACGGCCCCAGCACCACGCGCAAAAGCTCTTTGAGCGACGTCGATTTCCAACCAGCCTCGGTGATCAATCGATGCGCGTTCGCCAAAGCCATGACGCGCGCTTGGTAGTTACTCATGAGTTCGGCCATGTTCCGCGAGTTTCGGGCGGTTTGCGAGAACAACGCGAGGAGCTGGGAAAATAGGTTGCCGGAGCGATGCCGGAGCTCGCGGATCATCAATTCATGGCGCTGTTCCAATTGCCGGCGTTGAATGGCGCCGGCAACGAGATTGGCGACGGCAACAACGAACGAAGAGTCCCGTTCGCTGAACTCCCTCCGTTTGACGGTGCAGACGCCGAGAACGCCGTAAGCGCGGCCGTCCTGGCCGGTGATGATCGTGCTCATGCCGCTGACACAGCCGTGACTGTGAAGGTATTGGGGGGCTGCAAACCGCGCCTCGGACGCGAAGTCCGCGGTGATAACCGGAACTGCGGCGTCCAAAATAAGCCGTGCGTAATCGTCGCGTTCCTTCGACATCACGATCGAACCGACGTAGTCTGCCTTCCATCCGAAACCGGCCCGCAAGAGCAGATCGTTGTCGCCGGGCATAAGCTCCAGGACCTTGACGAAGTCGACCGGCAACGTGAGCGCCACAGTGCTCACTACATCATTGAGCAGCCTTTCGATGTCAGTTTCCGCCAACGCGCGCTCGCCGAGTTGCGCCAGCGCTTCCTGTTGCTTGGCGCGGCTGCGCAGCTCCTCCTGAATCTTGATCCGTTCGGTGACGTCATGGCAGATGCCGACCATGCGAACGGCCGCTCCGTCCTCGAAGATTACCGCGCCCGAAGCTTCGATCCAGCACTCCTCGCGATTCTCGCGCGGCGCCGCGCGGTAACGCACCCAATAGGGGCGTCCGGTGCGCAGCGCTTCGTTAAGCGCTTCGACGACCCTTTCTCGATCGTCCTTGTGAATGTCGCGTTCGAAGAATGCATACGTGTTGTCGAAAGTCCCGGAAGTGAGGCCGTGGATCGTTTCGACGTTGCTCGACCAAGTCACCATGTTGGTTGCGATGTCCCAGGACCAGACGCCGATCTGTCCGGCCTCGAGCGCTGCGCTGACGGTCGCAAAATCAGGGAAGAATGCCGCCGCGGTCTCGTCCGCCCGAGGCAGCTCGGCTGCTGTGGTGTTTTTGACCCCGGGCCTGTCCATGCTCTTACAGTTCGGCCTCCTCCCGATAGGGATCAAGACCGCATCATCGGCCTATCGGGAGAGAGAACCGGGTAACCGGCACCTTCGTTTTCATCGCCGGCCGCGAAAGGCGACGGTGGGGTGGCGGTTGGTGCACGTCATTCCCGAAGCTGCACGCACGCGATTATCCCGGCCAAAAGCTCGGGCCTCGGAATGACAATCACATGAAGGGGATTACGCCGTTACCCGCCTCTCCCGCGGACGGGCCTTGCGCCCAAAGAAGAGTGCCTGGCTTGCGACGGCCGAGACCACCGCGAGCTGGAAGGGCTTGGCGATGAGGAACGCCGGCTCCGGCCTTTGCCCGGTCAGGAAGCGTTCGGGATAGGCGGTAATGAAAATCACCGGCACTTCGAATGAGCCGAGAAGCTCGTTCACGGCATCGAGGCCCGAACTGCCGTCGGCAAGCTGAATGTCCGCCAAGATAAGCCCAGGCCGCTTGCGGCGGGCGAGTGCGACGGCCTCACTATGCGTGCGCGCGACGCCAATGACCCTGTGGCCGAGACTTTCCACAAGCGCCTCGATATCCATAGCGATGAAGGTTTCGTCCTCGATAATGAGGACGTCAGTTGCGATCTCGGCTGCGAGCTCGCGACCAGATTCCTCGACCAGACCCCGCAACGTCGGCAGGTCGCAATCAAGAATCTGTGCCGCGTCCTCTTCGGAAAAGCCTTCCAGCGCCACCAACAGGAATGCCTGGCGAGGCCGCGGGGTGATCTGTGTCAGATGCTGCTCGGGCGCCAAGTTTGGCTCGTCGGGATCAGTCTTGCCATTCAGCGCGACGGAGTTCCAAATCTTGGTGAACAGCCGGTAGAGCGCAACCCGCGGATTCGGGCGGGATTCGAGGATTTTGGGGCTGGAGATCAACGATTCCAAGGTGGCTGCCACATAGGCATCGCCGGACCCCTGGTTACCGGTCAGCGCACGGGCATACCGACGCAAGAACGGCAAATACTGCACGACGGCTTGTGAGGTCGACAAAAGGGCACCCTCCCCTTCTAGATTCCCAAGGCTATTGGTTGAAACGTTAACACGCAAACATGGTTCCAAAAAAATCGAGCCAGAGGCCGGAACCAACGCCATTGCCGCGCGTTCCCCGCAGATCGGGGCCATACCATGCGCCGGGCGGGACAGCTGCGGCGATCGGGGGCGTGACGAAAAATGACGACCAGTAAGACAGTTAACCTTCAGCCGCCCGCTCCGGACGAGGACAAGGCGGAAGCCCGCGACAACGACAATATGAGCCGCCCGGCGACACATCGTAAGAGCGAGGTACGCCTCGGACGCGAAGTGCAAGCGCGCATCGGGCAGCAATTGCGGGCGATGTACGACGACGTCGTCAGCCAAGGGGTGCCGCAGCACATTGCCGACCTTGTTCGCCGACTGACCGATCAAGACGATGGGGTTGCATGACGCTCGATCCCGCCATACGCGATCAGGTTCTCTCGACGGTGCCAAGCTTGCGCGCCTTCGCCATATCGTTGTGCGGCAACGTCGACCGCGCCGACGATCTGGTGCAGGAAACCTTGCTGCGCGCGCTTGCCCATATCGATTCCTTCCAGCCCGGCACCAACATGCCAGCGTGGCTTTTCACTATTCTGCGCAATCTGTTCCGATCCGAGTATCGCAAGCGCCGACGCGAGGTAGAGGACGCCGACGGCCGCTACGCTGATATGCTCAAATCTCACCCCGAGCAGCCCGGCCGAGTCGAGTTCGGCGAATTTCGTGCGGCGCTTGCCAAGCTGCCGCCGGACCAGCGCGAGGCGCTCATTCTCGTCGGCGCATCGGGTTTTTCATACGAAGATACTGCGACCATTTGCGGTTGCGCCGTGGGCACCATCAAGAGCCGCGTCAACCGCGCGCGGACGCGGCTCGCCGATCTGCTTGCAATCGACGGTGTCGACGATTTCGGCCCGGACCGCGCCACCCGCGCCGTGCTTGCCGGCGGCAGCCGGAATTAAGCTCAACGCAAAGCCATCCACTCACGGTAGTTGGCCGCGATAGGTTAGGCCGCCGTCGATAGTGACGATCGTGCCGCTGGTATACGAGCAGAGATCGGATGCGAGAAACACGACGCTGGCCGAGATCTCGTCGCATGTCGCCGGGCGACCGAAGGGCATTTGCGCGAATGTTTCCCGCCACCGTTTCTCGTCGCCGTAGAGCGTGGCCGCTCGTCTTCGGCCCAGCACCTCGACGCGGTCGGTCATCACCGGGCCCGGATTGACGCCGACGACACGCACGCCGAACTCGGGACTCGTGCCGCCGATGGCGCGCGTGAACGCCATGAGACCCGCATTGCCCGCGGCGCCGGCGATGTAGCCAAAGTCGAGTTTTTCCCCGCCGGCGCCGATAATGTTGATGATGACGCCGCGGCGCCGCTCTTTCATTTTTTGCAGATAGAGCCGCGTCAGCCCGATATAGCCATAGACTTTGAGGTCCCAGCCGGCACGCCAGGCCGGTTCGTCGACCTGGTCGATGGACCCGCCGGGAATGGCCCCGGCATTGTTCACGAGGATGTCGATATCGGGAAAAGACCGGGCAACGCGCTCGCGCGCGGTGCCATCGGATAAATCCGCCGCCAGCGTGCCGACGCTCACGCCCGTCTCTTTGCGGATGGCGGCGGCTTCCTTCTCGATCCGATCGCCGGAGCGAGCCACCAGAAAAAGGTTTACACCCTCGTGCGACAACCACTGCGCCACTGACAGGCCGATTCCCTTCGAACTGCCGGTGACGAGCGCGGTGCGGCCGGAAAGCTTCAAATCCATTTCAGATCCCCTATCACATACGCGATGGCAGCCAGAGCGCCAGAATCGGAAAAGCGATCAGGATCACCAAGCGGATGAGATCGGTGACAATAAACGGCAGCACGCCGCGGAAAATCGTCGAAAAAGTCACCTCTTGCACCACGCTTTTAATCACGAACACGTTCATGCCGACCGGTGGATGAATGAGTCCCAATTCGACCGTCATGACAATGATCACGCCGAACCAGATCGGATCGAAGCCGAGTTGCAGGATCACCGGAAAAATAATGGGGATGGTCAGGATGATCATCGCCAGCGAGTCCATCAAACAGCCGAGCACGAGGTACATCAACATGATCAGCGCGAGCACGCCGTAGCGGCCGAGACCGAGCGCCGTGAGGAAGGCGGTCACTTTCTGCGGCGTCTGCGTCACGGTGAGGAAATAGCCGAACAGGAGGGCTCCAATCAGCACGGTGAGTACCGCTGCGGCCGTGCGCACCGCCTGCAACAGCGAGCGGCGGATTTCCAGCCGGGTCAGCCTGCCGCGCGCGACGCCGATCAAAAGCGCGCCGATGGCGCCCACTCCGCCGGCCTCCGTCGGGGTGAACAAACCGCCATAAAGTCCGCCGATGACGAAGACGAACAGGAGCAACATCGCCCAGATGTCGCGTAGACCGATCAGGCGCTCCCTCCAGGAATGGCGCGGCGCGGCGGGAAGAAAATCCGGTCGCAGGCGGCCGATAACGACGACGGTCAGCATGTCCATCGAAGCCGCCAACAGCCCCGGAATAATTCCCGCAATGAACAGCTTGCCGATGTCCTGCTCGGTGATGATGCCGTAGACTGCAAGCACGGTCGAAGGCGGCAACATGGCGCCGAGCGTGCCGCCGGCGGCGATCACGCCGGTCGCGAACGATTGCGGATAGTTGTAACGCCGCATTTCCGGATAGGCGACGGTCGCGAAAGTGGCTGCGGTGGCGACGGAGGAGCCGGAGATGGCGGCGAAGCCGGCGCATGCGGCGATGGTGGCGATGCCGAGACCGCCTTTGAAATGTCCGACGAAGGCGTTAGCGGCGCGGAACAGCTCGCGGCTCATGCCGGAGTTAGACACGAAGGCGCCCATCAGCAGGAACATCGGAATGACGCCGAAGGTATAGTCGGTCACGGTGCGCATCGACGTGTGGCCGATGATCTTCAGCGCGGCGTCGCCGTTGACCAGATAGGCAAAGCCGCTAACCCCGACGAGGCCCATCGCCATGCCGACCGGCACGCGCAGCAGCATCAGCGCGAACAGCGCGACAAATCCGATGACCGCCACCACATCACCCCCCACGGCAATCACTCAACCGGCTTGATCTGGTATTGCGTGCCGAACTCGCCGGGCTGGAAGATCAGCCGGTAGGTGCGGATGGCGATCAGCAGCACAGCCGACACGTCGCCGAGCCAGGCTACAAGGAAAAACGGCCACACCGGCAGGCGCAGATCAAAAGTCAGCACGTGATCGGCACGCGTGGTCCAGACCTTGTCGTAGAGCGTGTAGGTCTGCACGGTGACGACGAACAGCAGGACGAGCGTGGCAAAGATGTCGATGAACCGCTGGAATCTCCGTCCAACGTTGGCGTAGAGAAGGTCCACGGTGATATGAGTGCCGCGGTAGCTGGTCGCTGCTATGCCCCAAAAAATCAAGATGCCGAGCAACAGCCGCCCGAAATCGTAGGCATCCGGAATCTGCACGCTGAAAAAATATCGCAGCATGACCGAAATAAAGATGTCGGCGGCAACGATGCCGATGAAGGTCGCTGCGACGAGCTCGATGAAATCGATGAGCCAATTCATCGGACCCCGCGGGCTCCCGCGCGACGGATCGCGCGAGACCGCTGGCCCGCGGGCCGACGGTTCGGCCGAGTGGGTAGCCGATTGCATCAATAAGCCGCTTTGTACTGGGCCAGCGACGCCTTCAATTCGTTCATGATCGTATCGGGATCGCCGCCCGCCGCGCGCACGTTATCGACCCACTTCTTGTGCAGCGGCTCGGCCGACTTCTTCCACTCGGTAAGCTGCTCGTCCGCGATCGTGTAGACTTCGTGGCCAGGCTCCGCCCGGACCTTTTCCAGTCCGGCGTGTTCGAAATCCGCCCACGGATCGGCAAACTTGCCGGCCCAATCGGTCGTGCAATGGTCGTCGATCACTTTCTTCTGCGACGCCGACATAGCGGCGTAGACCTTGGGATTCATCAGCCACTGGAACGTCACCGTGTTGAGCGGCGCGTCCATGTGATACTTCGTAACCTTGTCCACACCGAGCAACGGCAGCGATCCCCACGGGAAGTTCACCGCCTCGGCCACACCTTTTTCGATCACATCGCGGACTTCGGTGGCGCTGGCCTGCACGTTGGTGCCGCCGAGCAGCGTCACCCAGGCGGCGACGGTGGCCTGCGACGGCCTGATCTTCATGCCCTTGATGTCTCCCGGCACCACGATCTTCTTGGTTTTGGAATGCCACGTCAGCGGGTCGAGGATGAACGAGAAGCAGTACTTAACATCCTTCATCTCGCTCGCGGCGTATTTGCGATACCAGTTGTCGATCGCGCGGATGCCGCCGTGGGCGTCGCCGATCAGAAACGGCAGCTCCGCGGCCGCAATGATCGGGAAGCGGCCGGGCTGATAGCCCGGATTGACGTAGGTGAAATCGGCGATGCCGTCGCGCGCCATATCGTAATGATCGAACGCCTTGCCGAGCTGCTGCGATGGGAAGACCTTATAGGTGATCGTGCCGCCCGAGGCCTTCTCGACGTCGGCGCCCCATTCCTCGATTGCCCTCTGCAAGGGATGCGTCGGCGGCACCCAGTGCGAGAGCTTCAACTCGATGGTCTTGTCCTTGGTCGCTTCTTGCGCCGACGCCGCGCCGATCCCAAACGCCAAGCCGAGAAACGCAGCTGCGCACAGCTTCAGTGGCCGCACCGGGCGCATGGTGTCCTCCCAATTGATTGATTGATTACAATTTGATCCGTTTCATCTAATCGTAAAAGCAGCAGCCTGTACAGCGGCGGTCGTTCCGCCGCACGTTCATTAAAATTGTCTGTCAGAACCGCCATTCACTTGCTCAGCATGTCGCCGTACATTACTGGCTCGACGGGAAGTCCGAACGGCTCGGTCGCGACCGACGCCTGGCTCAACGGTCTCATCGGCGCCAGTGGGGCGACAGTCACCTCGTATTGCACTTGATATTGCGCAAGCGCGGTCACAGGACTACCAAAGATGAACGGGGACAAGACCATCAATATTGCAAAGCTGCGCGCCGCAATTCTATTGAGCATGCCGACGTCCCCGATGGTGCGGGCTTTGCGTTCAGGGAGCGCTCGCCCGGTTCTTTCGCTTCACGGGCGACTCGGCCGCTACTGCCGCCGCGTTAAAACGGGCAGCCGGGCGCGGCGACATTCGCGAGCAGCGTTCAAGGATGCTCACGCCGATTTCGGCAACGACGCGGGAAGCGGGCGTTGCCGAAGACAATGTGCGGCTCGTCATCGTTCGCGATCTTGCCAACGGCGAGGATCACGCCATCGTCACCGCGCGCCTCGACGAAAGGTGGATCGTGCTCGACAATCGTCGCCTGACGCTGGTCGTGGACACCGACATGCCGCGCGTGCGGCCGCTCTTCGTCTTCGATCGCGGCGGGGTCAAGCGATTCACGCCGCCGACCGCGGTAGCGCGACGCACGCAGGCGCCGGTCGACGGTGCCGCGGCCGCACCGTCCGCACTCGGGCTCTAGATTTCCCCGCTATAGGGCCCCTGCGGATCGGCCAGTGATTGCAGGCGCAGTGCCGCCGCATGGGCAAAACGCAGCATGACGGTTTTGCGCCGCGCCGCCGTCAATCGATGCTCCGGCGCTTCGGCCACGATCGAAGCACCGAAGGCGTCCGCGACGATCAACCCCACGTCCGCCGGAAAAATCTCGCAGGGGACATCGACGATGGTGGCGAAAAACAACCGGTCGCAGTGCAGGCGATAATCCATCCATTTCTGGTCGGCGCGGAAATCGGCGACCGATGACTTGATCTCCACGATCAAAATTTCGCCGTCGTCCCCGAGGGCGACAAGATCGGCGCGGCGGCCCGAAGGCAGCGGCAGTTCGTTCACGACGCAATAACCCAGCGCGTGAAGAAACCGCGCCGTGCCGCGCGCAATCGCCAGTGCCGTCGGCGACTGTCGTCTATCGACCAGCAGAGCCGCCGGCAGCAGGTTGACGCTCATCGTCAGGATTCCAGGAAGCGGTTTCGGCGAAGGCCGCGGCTGGAGTTTACGCACACCACACGCTCCGACTGCGCAATCGTCTCGGCAAGACCGGTCATTGTGCCGCGCCGGCGCGCTCCGGAAAAGCCCCTGCCAGCGCCGCGCGGGACGCCGCAATGACGCCGCGCTCGGTAATAAGACCGGTCACCAGACGCGCCGGCGTCACGTCGAAAGCGTAATTGGCGACCGGCGTGCCGGGCGGCGCGATATGCACGGTCTCGATCCGCCCATCGGCTGCGCGACCGGTCATTGTCGCGAGTTCATCGGGGCTGCGCTCCTCGATCGGGATTTCGGCGACACCGTCGGCGACGGTGAAGTCGATGGTCGGCGACGGCAGCGCCACATAGAACGGCACGTTGTTGTCGCGCGCGGCGAGCGCCTTCAAATAAGTTCCGATTTTGTTGCACACGTCGCCGTTAGCAGTGACGCGGTCGGTACCGACGATGACCAGATCGACGAGGCCGTGCTGCATCAGATGGCCGCCGGTATTGTCGGCAATCAACGTATGCTGCACGCCGTGTTGTCCGAGCTCCCAGACGGTAAGCGAGGCGCCCTGATTGCGCGGGCGCGTTTCATCGGCGAACACGTGAATAGGCACACCCTTGTCGTGCGCCATATAAATCGCCGCGGTGGCGGTGCCGACATCGACCGCTGCCAGCCACCCGGCGTTGCAATGGGTGAGCACGTTCACCCGCTCGCCCGGCTTCTTCTTGGCCGCAATGGCCTCGATGAGCGGCAGACCGCTGCGGGCAATTCCGGTGTTGATGGCGACGTCCTCCTCGCAGATCTCGGCGGCTCGGCGGTACGCAGCGCCGGCCCGCTCCGCGCGCGGCCGGTTGCGCACAACGGCCACCATCTCGTCGAGCGCCCATTTGAGATTGACCGCGGTGGGGCGCGTCGCGAGGAGGGTTGCATAAGCGCGCTCGATCGCTTCATCGGAAGCGTCCTCGTGCAGCGCGAGACACATGGCGTAGGCGGCGGTGGCGCCGATCAGCGGCGCGCCACGGATCACCATGGCACGGATCGCGTGCGCTGCTTCTGCAAGCGTAGTGAGACGCGCCGTCACGAAGCGATGCGGGAGTGCCGTCTGATCGATCACGCCGACCGACCAGCCGTCCGGCTCGACCCAGATGCTGCGTGTCGATTTGCCGGCGATTTTCATGCGGTTTCACCTAGCAGATTCCGGAGCGCCATCGATGCACCAAATGCGCGTCATTGCGAGTCGTGCGAAGCAATCCGTCAAGTCATACCATTCTACATTGCTTCGAGGCCTAGCCGGTCATCAGGCCGGCCACGGGCTGGACCCGTTGGCTCCCGCAGCGACGACGCTGCCGCAACACTTGCCCGCGCACCGTCCTTGCCGCAAGGTCGCGCGCCAATGCCGGAGAAGCCGATGGCCGCCGTCGATCTTGAGACCGAGTATAGTCCGCGCATCACTGTGCCGGACCATGCGGAGATTTTTGCCCGCTGGGGGCGCGCAGCGGAGGACTATCGCGCCGAAACGCTCAAGCACGGCAAGGCCGAGCTTGGCCTATCCTACGGCGACACACCGCGGCAATTCATCGATCTGTTCCTACCGGAGGCGGGCGGGGCGGCACCGCTCGCCATGTTCATCCATGGCGGCTACTGGCGCGCGATGGATCCCTCCTTCCACAGCCACATGGCGCGGGGTCTGAACGAGCGCGGTTTTGCCGTAGCGGTGGCCGGCTACGATCTCTGTCCGATCGTCACCATCGCGGACATTGTTGAGCAAATCCGGCGCGCCTGCGTTTTTCTGTGGCAGCGGTTTGGCCGCCGCGTGCTGGTGTGCGGGCACTCGGCCGGCGGACAGCTCACGGCAGCGATGGTCGCGACCGATTGGCATGCGCTCTACCCAAGAGCGCCTGCCGATCTTGTGCCGGCCGGCTATGCCATCTCCGGTGTCTTCGATCTCACCCCACTGACCGGCCTGACCATCAATCAGGATTTACGACTAGATGCCGACGCGGCACGCCACCTTTCACCGCTGTTCTGGCCTGTCGGGTCTGGCCGCGCGCTTGATGCCGCGGTCGGCGATCTGGAATCGAGCGAGTTCAAGCGCCAGAGCCGAGCGATAGCCGACACATGGCGGCAGCGGGCGGTGGAAACCCGCTACGCCGAATTCCCCGGCAACCATTTCACCGTCATCGACGCGCTGGCCGATCCGGCCAGCGTCATGGTCGGGCGGATTGCGGTACTGGGGCAGCGGGTCAGCGGTTAGCGATTTTCCCCTTTCCAGCGAACAGCGACGGACCGAGTAGGACGCAAGCGGATGCGGCGAGGATCAGCGCGAATCCGATCAGGTCCGAGGCTGTTGGCCGATCGCCGATGATAAGGACGGTTGACAGCACACCGATCACCGGAATGCCGAGGATGCCGAGCGTCGCGGTCACCGCGCTCACCCGGCGCACGACCTCGAACCACATGGCGTAGGCAATCGCGTTGCCGAAGACGCCGGTAAATGTCGCGGCGAGCAAGCCGTCGGCGTGGGCGGTGCCGAGGTCGAAACGGCCGTCGAAGATAAAAAGGCTCGCCGCGATGATGAAGAAAGCGATCCCGATCTGCCAGCTTGCCGCGCCGATCGGATCGGCCGCGATCCGCGCCCATTTGACGTAAACGGTGCCCGCCGCCCAACTGAGGCCGCTGCCCAGCGCCAACAGTAGACCAAGCGGAATCCCCGTCGTTGCGAGCGGACGAATAAGCACGGCCAGTCCCAACGCACAGAGCCCGATCGCGGCCGCTTGCACGCGCGTGGGGCGCTCGCCGAGGATTGCCCAGGCGAGCAACATCGTCCAAATCGGCATGGCGTAAGACAGAATGGCCACACGCGAGGTCGCGGCGGAAATCTGTGCGAAAGCGCTGAACAGGCTGAAGCCGACAAGATTGAGAATCGAGGCGGCCAAGAGATGCAGCCACGTTTTCCCGAACGGAACACGCAGACTGCGCCGCATGACCCGACAAATCACCAGCATGGTCAACGCACCGACGCCGGCGGTTATCGCCCGCATGCTGAGCGGCGGAATTTCGTTCAGCGCGATCTTCATAGCCGGCCAGGTGAGGCCCCAGATCACGCAGAGAATGATGAGCATCAGCCGCGACTGGATGTCGCCGGCGTCGGTTGTCACACGCGTACTCTCGGGACCGGCCGACACTTTCAGGGCGCTTTCGGGCCGGCGGCGAAATACCAGTCGGCAATCTGCCCGCCGGTCCAGAACTTCACGTCGCTCTTGTTGCGGATGACCTCAAGCACGCGGCGGAAATATTTCGGCCTGTGCGGCGCGCCCATGATGTAAGGATGCACGACGAGCGCCATGATGCGCGCAGAGTGGGCAGCGTCGGCATAGATCTGCTCGAACTGGTCGAGCGCGCGGTCGCTATATTCCGACGCTTTGTGATGCTGGATCAGCATCATGGCGACGTCGTTGCATTCCTGTGTGTAGGGGATGTTGAGGAGCGGCGTGGTGCGGGTCTTGAGCCAGACCGGCTGGTCGTCGAGCACCCAGTCGGCGACGTAGTCGTAGCCCTCCTCGACCAAAAGATCAGGCGTTTCCCAAGTTTCGGTAAGCCCGGGGCCGAGCCAGCCGCGCGGCCGCTTGCCGGTTGCCTCGAGTATAACCTCGCGCGTTTTGCGGATATCGGCGCGCTCGTTCTTCACCTTCTGCATATTGCGCTGAGTAAAACCGTGGCCGATGAATTCCCACTTGCGCTCGACCGCCGCGCGCACGATCGGTGGATAAGCCGCAAGCGCCGAACCGTTGATGGCGAGGACGGCCGGGACCGCAAGCGCGTCGAACACCTCCACTAGTCGCCAAAAGCCGACACGGTTGCCGTATTCGTGCCAGGCCCAGTTGGGTATGTCCGGCATCGGCGAGCCGCCGGCCGGCGGCGTCAGCACCGTGCGCGGCATCGGCTGCGTCGGGTCCCATTCCTCGACATTGACGATGACCCACACTCCCATTCGGGCGCCGTCCGGCAGCTTGAGCGGCGGACGCTCACCGATAGCCGAATAGTCGATACGGTCAGTCGGCAGCATGTGCTGCTTCGACCGCCCTCCCGTTGGCGCGGATTTTCCCAGCCGCGTGCTCATTGTGGAACTACTCCTGCCGGGCGGGACAATGGCCGTCAACAATCCGCCGCGATTTGCAGCCATGCACGCGGCCTTCCATGACCTCGTAATCACCTCTCCCACCGACCCGCGCCGACACCCAGTGTGCGATTGCGTTCGCACGTCTGCGCGCGGGCGGCCGCCGGCCGGCGGTCGTTGGCTCGTGCCGACGAGGGAGAAGGTGCAATCGATGATCTGAAGAACCCGGAATACCGCAAAGGCCGGCGCAAGCCCGCGCAGGAACGGAAGGCGGAACCGCTGCACCGGCCGGTCCTGGCGGACAAGGATCGGCGGCCGCGGTTCGCCGAGCAAACGGCCCGCACCGAGTTCGGCCGGTTCTACTGGAACGACCAGCTCGGCCGCCGCATGCAGCAGGAATTGGAGAAATCCCGCTGGCTCAAGCGAGAAGCGGCGGAGCAAGCCCGGCGGCGGAAGCGAAACGGCGCCGGCCGATAGGTGCGCAATACCCGGCCGATGCTTCATCGGCCGGGCGTTATTTCCGCCGGCAGTCGAAGCCGGGTCACGACGGCGCCCAGCACCGTCAGCACCACCGCGCAAATGCAGAGCGGCACGAAGGCCGTCCACGGCCTGCCGGTAAAATCCCAAAGTGCGCCGCAAATGGTCGGAATGATGATCGCGCAGGTATAGGCGACGGTGAACATGCCGGCCGCCGTGCGCGGCACGTCGCCGGGCCGGCTCAGAAACGCGGGCATCGCCAGGATGGCAGTCATCGTGACCGCGGCGGCAATACCGATCACCGCGGTGGCCGCGACGATCGCGAACGAGGATCGCGTAAAAATGATCAGCACAAGAAATGCGGCGAGCAGGATGGGCCCGAAAACCAGGAAGGGCCAGGCACGCATTTGCAGGCGGTTGGCGGTGAGGAAAAGCACCGCGAGCGCGACAATCTGCGATCCATTGAGCCAGCCCAAAGACGCACCGAGCAGTTCCGGCTTGCCAAGCGTCGCCAGATAGTCGCCGAGAAAGGCGCTGGTCACGAAATACGGACTGTTATTGCACGCAAAGGTGAAGCCGAGGAGCCAGACCACCGGATTCTTCCAGTCCGGCCACCAAAGCCCCTTGCTCATGGCGTTGGTGCCGCTGATACCGCGGGTTTTCGGGCTGAGCAAAAAAAATACCGGCGCCATGAGCAGCGCCGGGACCGCCCAGACGACGACATCGAGCCGCCAGCTGCCACCGACGGCCGGCAGGACGTAGGCAATGGTGAAAACCGCCGGGAACATTGCGCCAAGCAGCATGCCGGCGGAATAGCCGATGGTGCCGACGGCGATACTGTGCGGCAGCCATTCACGCACCAACGTCGGCATTCCGGGTTGCATAATGGCGACGCCGAATCCGGACACGATCGCCGCTGCATACAGCGTCCACGTGTCGACCGCGGCGGCGCGCGCGGCGCCGGCGATGGCCGCAATCGTCATGCCCAACGTCACAGCAAGCGTGGTTCCGACGCGGGCAATCAACAGCGATCCCGGCACGGCGGCGAAGGCGAAGACCGCGAGCGGCAGCCCCACCAGGAGCCCAACTTGAGTCTCCGACATGCGCAACTCGTCGTGCACGAGCGGAATGACCGGCGGCATGACCAGCAGCGTCATGCGCATGGCGGTGCCAGCCAGACAAAGCAGACAAAGTGATCGGGCGAGGCCGCCGGCCAAGGGGCGGCTCAACGTATGCACGTGGACATCGAAAGATAACCCGAAATGGCGCGCCAACGTGTATGAGCCTGGCCCGCGGCGCAAGCAATGCGAGCGGTCAGTTTTGGTGGTTTTCCATGCACTTCCGCGTGTTGCACCGCAGCGTTTGGTATGTTAGCAAACCTGCGATTTTCGCGGGGCCGCGGGGGCATCTCCGCCGCCTCCACATGCCGAGTCCCGCCTAAATCCCAAAGGCTTGCTCCGAACATTCGCACCCGTTGCGGGCCTTACGGAAAAATTCCCGAAACGCACGCGCCAGAGAGCACGCGAGCACAGAGAACGCACTTGGCCCGCGAAGAACCCCTCGTGTCCGGCATGGCCGGCCGTTACGCGACCGCGCTGTTCGAATTGGCGCGCGACACCAACGCAATCGACGCAGTGAAGACGGACCTGGAGCGATTCGACACGCTCGTCGCCGAAGTCGCCGACCTCGAGCGGCTGGTCCGCAGCCCGGTCTTTTCCGCCGACGAGCAATTGCACGCGCTTTCCGGAGTGCTCGACCGCGCCGGTATCGGCGGCCTGACGGCACAATTCATCAAGCTGGTGACGTCGAACCGCCGGCTATTCGCGGTACGCGACATCGTGCGCGGCTACCGGGAGTTGGTCGCGGAGCACAAGGGCGAGGCCACGGCGGAAGTCACCGTCGCCGAAGCACTCAAAGACGACCATGTCGCCGCGTTGCGCAGCGCGCTCAAGGCGGTCAGCGGCAAGGACGTCGATCTCAATATTACGGTGGATCCCGCCATCATCGGCGGGCTCGTGATCAAGCTCGGCAGCCGCATGGTGGACAGCTCACTGCGCACCAAACTCAATTCGATCAAGCACGCGATGAAAGAGGCTCGATAATGGATATCCGCGCCGCGGAAATCTCCGCCATCCTCAAGGAGCAGATCAAGAATTTCGGCCAGGAGGCCGAGGTTTCGGAAGTGGGCCAGGTATTGTCGGTCGGCGACGGCATCGCCCGCGTCTACGGCCTCGACAACGTACAGGCCGGCGAGATGGTGGAATTCGAGAGCGGCGTCCGCGGCATGGCGCTCAATCTCGAAATCGACAATGTCGGTATCGTCATCTTCGGCTCCGACCGCGAGATCAAGGAAGGCCAGACCGTCAAGCGCACGCGCGCCATCGTCGAGGTACCGGTCGGCAAGGGCCTTCTTGGCCGCGTCGTCGACGCGCTGGGCGATCCGATCGACGGCAAGGGACCGATCAAGGCCGACCACAAGGCGCGCGTGGACGTCAAGGCGCCCGGTATCATACCGCGCAAGTCGGTGCACGAGCCGATGGCGACGGGACTGAAGGCGATCGACGCGTTGATCCCGATCGGACGCGGCCAGCGCGAGCTCATCATCGGCGATCGCCAGACCGGCAAGACCGCGATCGCTCTCGACACGATATTGAACCAGAAGCCGCTCAATGCTTCGGGCGACGAAAAGATCAAACTCTATTGCGTCTATGTTGCAATCGGCCAGAAGCGCGTCTAAAGTTGCTCAGGTGGTCGCAAGCACTCTGGAAGCCAACCGGCGCCCTCGACCATACGATCGTCGTCGCCGCGAGCGCTGCCGAGTCCGCCCGGTCCCATGCAGGTACCAGCCCCCTACTCGGGCTGCGCCATGGCCGAGTATTTCACGTACGACACACGGCACGCGACGCCCTGATGCATGTTTACGACGATCTCTCAGCAAGCAGGCGGTCGCCTACCGGCAGATGTCGCTCCTGCTGCGCCGGCCGCCCGGGCGCGAGGCTTATCCCGGCGACGTGTTCTCTGTCCGTCTCAACTCCTGGAGCGCGCGGCAAAGATGAACGACGATCACAAGGCCGGCTCGCTCACGGCCTTGCCGGTGATCGAAACGCAGGCAAACGACGTGTCAGCCTATATTCCTACGACGTCATTTCGATCACCGACGGCCAGATCTTCCTCGAAACCGACTTGTTCTATCAGGGCATCAGGCGGTGAATGTCGGTCTGTCGTTTCCGCGCGTCGGCTCGTCCGCGCAAACCAAGGCGATGAAGAAGGTCGCGGGCCGCATCTCGGCAAGCTCGCGCAATACCGCGAAATGGCGGCATTCGCGCAATTCGGTTCCGATCTCGACGCCACCACGCAACGACTGCTCAGCCGCGGCTCGCGACTGACCGAACTGCTCAAGCAGCCGCAATTCTGCGCCGCTGAAGATGGAAGAACAGGTCTGCGTCATCTATGCCGGCGTCAACGGCTATCTCGATCCGCTGCCGCTCAACCGGATCCGCGCTTTCGAGGGCGGCCTGCTCAGCGCGCTGCGGCAGCAGCACCCTGAAATTCTCGGTACCATCCGCAATTCCCGCGATCTCGACGACGCCACAACCGGGAAGCTCAAGGCGGCGGTCGAGAGCTACGCCAAGACGTTTGCGGCCTGAGCGGGAAACCACTGAACTCCGATGCCGTCGCTCAAAGACCTGCGCAACCGCATCGCCGCCACCAAGGCGACCGCAGAAGATCACCAAGGCCATGCAGATGGTCGCGGCATAGAAGCTGCGCCGCGCGCAGGCGGCCGCCGAGGCGGCGCGCCCTTATGCGACGCAAATGGACAAGGTGCTCGGCAACATCGCCGCGTCGGTGTCCGGCCTCGATAGTGCACCGCGGCTTCTGCGCGGCACCGGCAGCGACGGCGTGCATCTTCTCCTCGTCTGCACGGCCGAACGCGGCCTATGCAGTTGCCGTTCAACACCGCCATCGTGCGGCTGGCGCGCGACCGGGCAAATGCGCTCATGCGCGAGGGCAAGGAAGTCAAATTCTTTTGCGTCGGCCGCAAAGGCTACGATCAGTTGCGTCGGCTTTATGGCAACCAGATCATCGAGATGGTCGATTTGCGCGGCGTGCGTACGCTGCGTTTCGAGAACGCCAAGTCGATCGCGGAGAAAGTCATCGCGCGCTTCAACAATTTCGAGTTCGATGTCTGTACGCTATTCTTCTCGCGCTTCCGTTCGGTGATCGCGCAGATCCCCTGCCGCGCAGCAGATCATCCCGGCCGGTCGTTCCGATGACCAGGCCGAGACCGGACGCGCTTGGCGCCGCCTACGAACGCTACGAGCCCGACGCCGAGGACATCCTCGCACGAGCTCTTGCCGCGCAACGTCGCCGACGCAGGTATTCCGCGCGCTGCTGGAGAACGCCGCCTCCGAGCTACGGCGCGCAGCATGACCGCGATGGACAACGCGACCCGCAACGCCGGCGAAATGATCCGGCGGCAGACGCTCACCTACAACCGCCACGCTGCCAGGCGATGATCACCAAGGAGCTGATCGAGATCATTTCCGGCGCCGAGGCGCTATAAGATCTGACACAGGAATTTAGCGACAGGCCAGCAACAGCATAGGCACCATTACCCAGGTCATCGGCGCAGTCGTCAACGTCCGCTTCGACGGCGAGCTGCCGGAGATCCTAACCGCGCTGCATATATCGACCAGGGCGACCGGACGCTGGTCCTCGAGGTGGCGCAGCAGCTGGCGAATCGACCGTGCGCACGGTTGCGATGGACACCAGCGAAGGGCTGGTGCGCGGGCAAGAAGTCACCGACACCGGGGCGCGATCTCGGTTCCGTTGGGCAGGGACTGCTTGGACGCATCATCAACGTGATCGGCGATCCGGTCGACGAGGCCGGTCCGGTCAAGGGTGAAGCGGTGCGGGCGATCCACAGGAGGCGCCGGCCTCACCGACCAGTCGACCGAGGCCGCGATCCTCGTCACCGGCATCGAGGTCGTCGACCTGCTCGCGCCTTACGCCAAGGGCGGCAAGATTGGCTTGTT
>CAWKBE010000006.1:0-24047 GCA_963847785.1 uncultured Alphaproteobacteria bacterium | reverse complement strand
GCTCGAGTTCTGCGTGAAGAACAACGGACCCGGCGTTTCCGAGGAGCTGATGCCGCATTTGTTTGACCCGTTCGTCACGACCAAGCCGACGGGCTCGGGTCTCGGGCTGGCGCTGGTCGCCAAGATCGTCGGCGATCACGGCGGCATCATCGAATGCGAGGCGCAGCCGCGACGAACGATCTTCCGCATTCTTATGCCGATGTTTACTGGGGACGGTGGCGAGCCGGGCGGTACCCTTCAGCCACGAGGGGATCATTGATGCCCGCGGGAAATATTCTCGTTGCCGACGACGATGCAGCGATCCGGACCGTACTTAACCAGGCGCTCTCGCGGGCCGGATACGAGGTCCGCTCGACCGGCAATGCCGCAACGTTGTGGCGCTGGATCAGCCAGGGCGACGGCGACCTGATTATCAGCGACGTGGTGCTGCCCGACGAGAACGCCTTCGATCTGTTGTTACGCATCAAGAAAGCGCGGCCGGACCTGCCGGTAGTGATCATGAGCGCGCAGAACACGTTTATGACCGCGATCCGCGCGTCGGAGCGCGGCGCCTATGAATATCTGCCGAAGCCGTTCGATCTCAAGGAATTGATTGCCATCGTCGGCCGCGCGCTGTCGGAGCCGAAGGAGCGCGTCCGCCAGCCGATGAAGGCGGAGGACTTCGAGTCGATCCCGCTGGTCGGCCGTTCGCCGGCCATGCAAGAAATCTATCGCGTGCTGGCGCGGCTGATGCAGACCGATTTAACCGTCATGATCAGCGGCGAGTTCGGTACCGGCAAGGAATTGGTGGCGTGCGCGTTGCACGATTACGGCAAGCGCCGCACCGGCCCGTTCGTCGCCATCAACATGGCCGCAATCCCGCGCGACCTTATCGAGTTGGAGCTGTTCGGCCACGAGAAGGGTGCCTTCACCGGCGCCAATACGCGCAGTGCCGGCCGCTTTGAACAGGCCGAAGGCGGCACGCTCTTTCTCGACGAGATCGGCGACATGCCGATGGAGGCGCAGACCCGGCTTTTGCGTGTCTTGCAGCAGGGCGAGTACACCACGGTCGGCGGCCGCACGCCGATCAAGGCCGACGTGCGAATCATCGCGGCGACCAACAAGGACCTGCGCCAGCTTATTCAGCAGGGACTGTTCCGCGAGGATCTGTTTTTCCGCCTCAACGTCGTGCCGCTGCGCCTGCCGCCCTTGCGCGAGCGCACCGAGGATATTCCCGATCTGATCCGGCACTTCTTCGTGCAGGTGGGGCGCGAAGGGTTGCCGCCGAAGCAAATCGATCAGGCCGCGCTCGACCGCCTGCGGCGGCATCGCTGGCCGGGCAATGTGCGCGAACTGGAAAATCTTGCCCGACGCCTCGCCGCGCTCTACCCCCAGGAGACCATCAGCGCGGCTGTGGTCGATGCCGAATTGTCGCAGCCGGCGCTCGTCGCCCCCGGCGAGAGCCAGCGCAGCGACGAAAACCTGTCGAGCGCCGTCGAGCGTTATCTTGCGCGCTATTTTTCCGGTTTCGACGAGGCATTGCCGCCTCCCGGTCTTTATCATCGGATTTTGCGCGAGGTGGAGGCGCCGCTTTTGTCCGCCGCGCTGGCGGCGACCCGCGGCAATCAGATCCGCGCCGCAGACCTTTTGGGCGTAAACCGCAATACATTGCGCAAGAAGATCCGTGACCTGGAAATTCAGGTCTATCGCAGCGGCGGCGGGTGATCCGGATGTCCTGAGGCCGCGAAGCGCGCGCGGCTCAACGCCTAGGAATTGTCGCAATCGGGCAACATTGTTGTATAAAAGCATCACAGGCAAGAATGGCCGGGGGCTCCATTCACTGTTCGCCATAGAAGTCCCGTATCGCAAGGCGTCGTTCATGACGACCGTCGATCAGGTTGGCCCGCTCAAACCGGCCGCAGCGGCAGCGGCGTCGGCCGAGCCGTTCGACCCCGCTGAGGACGCGCCGACGCAAGTCGGTTCGCGGCTGATCGGCGGCATTGCGGTCGGCCTCGCACTTCTGTGTGCGGCGGCCACCTTCGTGGTGCTGGCGGGGCTGACGCCGATCGCGCCGGTCCACGAAGTAGTGGTCGAGCTCCTGCTGGCGGATCTCGCCGCCGGGCTTTTGCTGCTCGCCATCATCGGCCGCGAAGTGTGGATGGTGGTGCAGGCGCGCCGGCGCGGCTACGCTGGATCGCGGCTGCACGTGCAGATCGTGGGCCTTTTCGCGGTAATCGCCGCGGTACCGACCGTGCTCGTTGCCGTGGTCGCTTCGACCACGCTCGATCGCGGCCTCGATCGTTTCTTCTCGACACGCACGCGTGCCATGATCGAGCAATCGCTAATCGTCGCCGACGCTTATGTGAGCGAGCACGCCCAGGCGATCCGGGGCGAGATCGTGGCCATGGCCTTCGATCTCGGCCGCGCCAAGCCGATGTTCGATTCCGATCGCGAGCGGTTCCAGAAGTTTTTTACCGCGCAGGCCACCGCCCGCGGCCTCTCCGCCGCCCTGATCATCCGCGCCGACGGCTCGACCGTTGAGCGCGCCGGTGTCACCATGGACAAGGCCATCGTGCTGCCGTCGGCAACACTGCTCGGCCAGATCACCGAGACCGAGCCGCAGGTGGCACTCATCCCCGAAGGCGATCACGTCGCCGCCGCCGTCAAATTGCACGGTTACGACGACATGTATCTCTATGTGGCGCGCGTGCTCGATCCGCGCGTGGTTCAGCAGTTGCGCGAGACGCAGGAAAGTGTCGGCGAATACGCCAATCTCGAAGCCCGCCGGCTGGGTATTCAGATCGCGTTTGCGCTGATGTTCGCCGTCATCGCGCTCATCGTTCTTCTGTCCTCGGCGTGGATCGGGCTCGATTTCGCCAATCGGCTCGTGGCTCCGATCCGCCGCCTGATCGGCGCCGCCAACATCGTCTCCACCGGCAATTTGCGTGTGCGCGTGCCGATCCGCCGCTCCGAGGGCGACCTCGCCCAGCTCGGCGAAACCTTCAACAAGATGACGCAGGAGCTGAGCACGCAGCACGACGACATCATACATGCGCGCGACGTGATCGACAGCCGCCGGCGATTCACCGAGGCCGTGCTCGCCGGCGCGAGCGCGGGCGTGATCGGCGTCAACGCCGACGGCCGCATCGCCATCCTCAACCGCTCGGCCGAACGCCTGATCGCGCGGCCGGAAAGCGCCGCCCTCGGTCATCCGCTGGCCGAAGTCGCGCCGGAACTCGGCGAGATATTCGAGGCGGCGCGGCACAGCAACCAGCGGCTGATTCAGCGTCAGGTGACGGTCAGCCGCGGCGGTCAGGAGCGGAATTTTTCGGTGCGCGTGACCAGCGAGCAGGCCGCCGAGTTCGGATCAGGGCTACGTCATTACCATCGACGACGTCACCGAGCTGGTGCTGGCGCAGCGCACCGCGGCCTGGGCCGACATCGCCCGGCGCATCGCCCACGAGATCAAGAACCCGCTGACGCCGATCCAATTGTCGGCGGAGCGGTTGCGCCGGAAATACAGCAAGGTGATCGTCGAGGACGCCGCCGTGTTCGAGCAGTGCACCGAGACCATCGTGCGCCAGGTCGACGACATCAAACGCATGGTCGACGAGTTCTCGCGCTTTGCGCGCATGCCGAAGGCGGTCATCGCTGCCGAGGATGTGGCCGACACGGTGCGCCAGGTTGTGTTCCTGATGCGCGTCGGCCACCCGGACGTCGATTTCGACGTCGACCTGCCGGCGGAATCGATGCCCGCGTGCATTGATCGGCGACTGATTTCGCAGGCGCTCACGAACATCGTCAAGAATGCCACTGAAGCGATCGGCGCGGTGCCGCCCGCGGAACTCGGACGCGGACATATTGCCGTCAGCGCGCGGCGCGAGGGCAAGGACGTGGTCATCGACGTCATAGACAACGGCGTCGGACTGCCGAAGGAGAACCGCTCCCGTTTGCTCGAGCCCTACGTGACCACGCGTGAGAAGGGCACGGGACTGGGGCTTGCGATCGTCGGCCGCATTCTCGAGGAACATGGTGGACGCATTGAATTGCGCGATGCGTCGGAGAAAACTCCGGGCGCGCGGGGAGCGTGGATGCAATTGCGCTTTGCGGCCGAGACGATCGAAACCCCCGATGCGCCGGTAGAGCCGCAGAGAGCGACGGGCTGAACATGGCAACCGATGTCTTGATCGTGGACGACGAGGCGGATATCCGCGAACTGGTCGCCGGAATTCTTCAGGACGAAGGTCACGGCACCCGCACTGCCGCCAACGCCGATGAGGCGCTCGCGGCAGTCGTCGCCCGGCGGCCCAACCTCGTCTTCCTCGACATCTGGCTGCAAGGAAGCCGCCTCGACGGCCTGCAGCTGCTCGACGCCCTTAAGCAGGACCATCCCGAATTGCCGATCGTGATGATTTCCGGCCACGGCAACATCGAGACCGCAGTCTCGGCCATCAAACGCGGCGCCTACGACTTCATCGAAAAGCCGTTCAAAGCGGATCGCCTGCTGCTCGTCGCCGAACGCACGCTCGAAAACTCGCGGCTCAAACGCGAGGTGAGAGAACTCAAACAGCTCGGGCCGCTTGCGACCACGCTCGTCGGCCATTCGCCTGCCGTCAACCAGTTGCGGCAGACGGTCGAGAAAGTGGGGCCGACCAACAGCCGCGTGCTCATTGTCGGCCCCTCGGGCAGCGGCAAGGAGCTTGCGGCGCGCACAATCCATTCGCTGTCCGCGCGCGCCAGCGGGCCGTTCGTCGTCATCAACGCCGCCGCCATCATGCCGGAGAACATGGAAGTCGAAATGTTCGGCATCGAGGCGGGCAATGGCGCGCAAAGCCGCAAGGTCGGCGCGCTCGAAGAAGCCCACGGCGGAACGCTGTTCATCGACGAGATCGCGGACATGCCGCGCGAAACGCAGAACAAGATTTTGCGCGTGCTGGTCGATCAGACCTTCCAGCGGGTCGGCGGCAGTACCAAGGTCACGGTCGACGTTCGCGTCATCTCCTCCACTAGCCGCAATATCGAAGCCGACATCGCCGCCGGCAAATTCCGCGAGGATCTCTATCATCGGCTCTCGGTCGTGCCGATCCGCGTGCCGCCGCTCGCCGAGCGGCGCGAGGACGTGCCCGAGCTCGTCGAATATTTCATGAATCAGATTTCGCACATAACCGGATTGCCCAAACGCACGGTCGGCAACGATGCGCTGGCGGTATTGCAGTCGCACGATTGGCCGGGAAACGTGCGCCAGCTTCGCAACAATGTCGAACGGCTAATGATCCTTGCCGGCGGCGATCCTGACGCCGTGATTACGCCGTCGATGCTGCCGCAGGACGTCGGTTCGATGATCCCGTCGATGCCGAACGGCAATGGCGGCGAGCATCTCATGAGCCTCGCGCTGCGCGAGGCGCGCGAGGTATTCGAGCGCGAATATCTGCTGGCGCAGATTAATCGTTTCGGGGGCAATATTTCGCGCACCGCCGAGTTCGTCGGCATGGAGCGCTCGGCGCTCCACCGCAAGCTCAAGGCGCTGGGGATAGACTAACCCCGATCACCCGGACCCGGTTGCAGATGTCGCCGATAGCCTATGTCAACGGCCGTTATCTGCCGATGCGCCGCGCCATGGTGCATGTCGAGGACCGCGGCTATCAGTTCGGCGATGGCGTCTACGAGGTTTGCGAAGTTAGGGAAGGGCGCCTGATCGATGAGCGGCGCCATCTGGCCCGCCTGCAGCGCTCGCTCGACAAATTGCGCATCCGCGCGCCGATGTCGCCCAAGGCCCTGGGCATCGTGCTGCGCGAAGTGATTGCGCGCAACCGCATCCGCTGCGGCATCGTCTATTTCCAGGTGACCCGCGGTGTAGCGCGGCGCGATCACGCTTTCCCGGCTCCGGAAGTGGCGCCGAGCCTCGTGGTGACCGCGCGGCCGCTCAGCGGCACGCGTAACGAGGCGTTGGCCGCGAGCGGCATCGCGGTCGTCAGCGTGCCGGACAATCGCTGGGACCGCGTCGACATCAAGACCATCGGGCTCCTTCCGAACGTGCTGGCGCGGCAGACCGCCATCGATCGAGGCGCGCGTGATGCGTGGTTTGTCGATAAGACCGGTGCCGTCACCGAAGGCGCCTCCGCTAATGCCTGGATCGTGACGCAGGCCGGCATCGTGGTCACGCACCCGGCGGATCATGGTATCCTGCGCGGCATTACCCGCACGGTGCTTTTCGACGTTATCAAAGGGCAGGGGCTGACGGTCGAGGAGCGCGCCTTCACGCTGCAGGAAGCCTATGCAGCGCGTGAGGCGTTCGTGACGGCGGCGAGCCAGATCGTGCTGCCGGTGGTGCGCATCGACGGCCGCGCCATTGGCGGCGGTAGACCCGGTCCGGTGGCAACCGCGCTCCGCCGCGAATTTCACCGGTACGCCGAGCAAAGCTGAGCGTCGCGGCGGTGCTTTTATTGATGTTGCGGCGGCTTCGGCTGGCACAATTCTTTCCGATCCCCGCCAGGGGGCTTGCATCGCCTCCCGCCGTGGCCTCTAATAATAAACTGGCAAGAAAAGACCCGTGGGGTAGGGGCCCGCGGTACAAGAACGGAAACAACGGCCATGGCAGCCGACCGCGCACAAAATCTGCAAGACACCTTTCTCAATCACGTCCGCAAAGCGAAAATCCCGCTCACAATTTTTCTGGTGAACGGCGTAAAGCTCCAAGGCGTGGTGACTTGGTTCGATAATTTCTGCGTGCTGTTGCGACGCGATGGGCACTCGCAACTGGTTTACAAGCACGCCATTTCGACCATCATGCCGGGTCATCCCGTCCAGCTGTTTGAAGGCGCCGAGGACGCGCCGCCCGGGGAAAAGGCCTGATTGGAGCCGCGCCGTCCCGACCCACGGTCCGACCGCCTAAGCCCTACGGGCTCGGCCACCGGCCGCGCGCTGGTCATCGAGCCGGTCCTGCGGCGGACGGCTGCGCATGCGACGCCGTCGGACCGCGCGCCGGCGGCGCGCCTCGACGAGGCCGTCGGCCTTGCCCGCGCCGTTGACCTGGACGTGGCGCAGGGCGGCATTGTGATGCTCGGCGCCGTACGGCCCGCCACGTATCTCGGCAAGGGCAAGGTGCAGGAATTCGCCGGTCTGGTCAAAACCCACGAAGCCGGCATCGTGGTGATGGACTGCGCGTTATCGCCGGTGCAGCAGCGCAATCTGGAAAAGGCTTGGGGCGCCAAGGTGCTCGATCGCACCGGCCTTATCCTCGAAATTTTCGGTCGGCGCGCGCGTACGCGCGAAGGCGCGCTCCAGGTAGAGCATGCGCATCTGACCTATCAGAAAAGCCGGCTGGTCCGCTCTTGGACCCATCTCGAGCGCCAGCGCGGCGGCTTCGGCTTCCTCGGTGGTCCCGGCGAAACGCAGCTCGAAGCCGATCGGCGCATGATTGAGGAGCGGCTCGCCAAGATTGAAGCGGAGCTTGGCAAGGTCAAACGCACGCGCGAACTCCACCGCGAGAGCCGCCGCCGTGTGCCGTATCCGATCGTCGCGCTCGTCGGCTACACAAACGCCGGGAAATCGACGCTGTTCAATCGCATGACACAGTCGACCGTGCTTTCCGCCGACATGCTGTTTGCTTCGCTCGATCCGACGCTACGCGCCGTCGATCTGCCGCACGGCGCGCGCATCATTCTTTCCGATACCGTCGGCTTTATTTCCGAGCTGCCGACGATGCTGATCGCGGCCTTCCGCGCCACGCTCGAGGAAGTGATCGAGGCCGACGTGATCCTGCACGTGCGCGACGTCTCCCACGAGGACGCCGAGGCGCAAATGCAGGACGTGGAAAGCATTTTACGGCAACTCGGCATCGATCCGCACCGCGAGACATCGGGCAAGCCGGCGTTAATCGAGGTGTGGAACAAGATCGATCGGCTCGACGCGGAAGAACGCGCGCGGTTGCGCAACCTCGCCGGACGCCGCGCAGAGGATGAGCGGCCGGTTCTCGTCTCGGCGGTCACCGGAGAGGGGATCGATGCCCTTGGCGCCGCCATCGAGGCGCGGCTGGCAGCCGGGCGCGTGCTGATCGAACTCGTCCTCGAGGCTGCCGACGGCGCAGGCGTGAGCTGGCTGCATCGCCACACCGAGCTGATCCACAAAGTCGCGGACGTTGCGACTGGCCGAATTGCCATGACCGTGCGCGTTGAGCCCGACAAGGCGGACGCGGTGCGGGAGAGGTTTTCGTCCGCAGTTTCTTTACAGGGGCGACGGAAATTGCCCTCTCCCCTTGTGGGAGAGGGTGCCGAGCCGCGTGAGCGGCGAGGCGGGTGAGGGGGGCCGCGCGGCGTGCAACAAGCCGGCTGTTTCCCCCTCGCCCGGCTCAGTCTCGCTTCGCTCGCTTTCGCCACCCTCTCCCGCCAGGGGAGAGGGGAAGATGAAGTTCGCTGCAAATGTCGATTACTCCCGCGCCTTAGCCTCGTTCCACAGCGCATCCATTTCGGCGAGCGCCGCGTCTTGCGGCTTTTTGCCTCGCGCGGCGAGAGCATGCTCGATGGCCGAGAAACGCCGCTCGAATTTCTGATTAGTCTGACGCAGCACCGTTTCCGGGTCGGCGTTGACCTGCCGGGCCAGGTTGACCGCGGCGAACAGGAGGTCGCCGACTTCCGCCGGCGCGTTTGACGGATCGCGGCCGAGCGCCTCTTCGATCTCGTCGGCTTCTTCGCGAATTTTGCGCAAGACCGCGCGCGGACCGTTCCAGTCGAAGCCGACTTTGCTTGCCTTCGTTTGTAGCTTGAGCGCGCGGGTCAGGGCAGGGAGCGCAAGCGGCACGCCGGCAAGCGCGCTTGCATCGGCCAGCGTGCCGGCGCCGGTTTTTGCACGCTTCTCCTGCGCCTTGATGTCTTCCCACAGCCCCTTGACGGCCTGCGGATTGTTCGCCCGCTGATCGCCGAACACGTGCGGATGTCGGCGAATGAGCTTGGCGGTGATCGCCTCGACCACGTTGCCGAAATCGAAAGCGTCTTGTTCCTCGGCCATGCGGGCGTGAAATACGACCTGCAACAAGAGATCGCCGAGTTCTTCCTCGAGATCGGCGAGATCGCCGCGCGCAATGGCGTCGGCGACTTCGTAGGCCTCTTCAAGCGTGTAGGGCGCAATGGTCGCGAAGTTCTGCTCGAGGTCCCACGGGCAGCCGGTCTTCGGAGTCCGTAGCGCTGCCATGATTTCAAGGAGCCGGCCGATGTCGCGGGAAGGGGTCATCATAAGGGTCTCGCAATTTCCTGCGCGACCCTATCAGACCTCGTCCTTGCGAGCGAAACGCTGGTTTAGTGGCCGGACGTGTCGGCCGTGCGGCTCGTCTCAAACGTGAACCAAAGGCGCCGCTCGGCCTGATCGATAAAATTTTCAAGAAGGCTTGCGGTCGCCGCGTCGTCGTGCTTGTCGCACAATTCGTGGCAGGCGCGCATCGCCTCGACCACGCTTTTGTTGTCGGCTACCAGTTCGCGCAGCATGTCGCCCGGCGACACATAGCTCTCGTCGTTGTCGTCGATGCCTTGCAGCTTGGATATCTGCCCGATCGACCGCAGCGTGGTTCCGCCGATCTTGCGGACGCGCTCGGCGATTTCGTCGGTGCTGTCGAAAATCTGTTCGGCCTGCTCGTCGAGGAGCAAATGGTAGTCGCGGAAATGCGGTCCACTGACGTGCCAATGGAAGTTCTTGGTCTTCAGGTAGAGCGCGAAGGTCGTGGCGAGGATTTCATTGAGCTTGGCGGAAATCTCGTCGACGGCATCCGCCGAAAGATCGGTCGGCGTATCAAGCGCGGCTGCCGGCTTGCGACGTGTATCGATAGCGCGGACTTTGCTCATGGCGTCCCCCTGAAATTGAGGTGGCAACGGAGGGTGCGATTGACGAAATCAGTAGGCCTCGGCACGCAAATGCTAGCAGGGAAGCTTTGGTTCCGTATGACGGCGGGGGCAGACCGGCCGCTGATCCTCGAGCCCTATGGCGGACTAGTGGCGCCATTCGCATAAGACATATTATGGAACATTTCCGCAAAGGCGCATGTTGGCGGGGCTTTCAGGCGCTAAAGCTCATCCCGTCGTATGCGGGCTCGATGTTGGAAGGTAGTTCCTTGCGCAGGACGTCGTAGTCCAGATCGGCGTGGAGGTTGGTCAGGATGGCCCGCTGCGGCTTCAGTCGCTCGATCCAGCGCAGCGCGTCGGCGAGCGAGAAATGGCTCGGGTGCGGCCGATAGCGCAGCGCATCGACGATCCAGACATCAAGGCCTGTAAGCGCAGCGGCGCTCGCGGGCGGCAGGTCGCTGAGGTCGCAAGAATAGCCGACATTGCTGAAGCGAAAGCCCAGCGAGGGCATGTCGCCGTGGGCCTGGAGCACCGGCAGCGCCGTGATAGCACCGCCCTTCCCTTCGACCGTCACCGGCTGGCCAGCCGACAAAAAATGCTCGCACAGGATCGGCGGGTACTCGCTGCCGGGCGGCGACTGGAAGCAATAGCCGAAACGGGCGCGCAACACTGTCGCGGTGTGCACATCGAAATAGACGTCGACCAGCCGGCGCCGCTTGATGAACAAAGCGCGCAGGTCATCGATACCATGCGTGTGGTCGGCGTGCTCGTGAGTGTAGAGGACGCCGTCGAGCCAATCGACCCCGGCGGCGATCAGTTGCTCACGCAGGTCGGGCGAGGTGTCGATCAGGAGGCGCGTGATCCCCTCCGTTTGGGGCGCGCGCTGTTCGACAAGCAGCGAGGTCCGGCGGCGGCGGTTTTTCGGATTGTTCGGATCGCAGTCGCCCCAGCCCAAAGCCGGCCGTGGCACGCCGCCCGAAGAACCGCAGCCGAGAATGGTGAATTTCAGCGTCATGCCTCGACCGCGTTATCCGGGCGCGGCACCTTGCCGAACAGGTGAAAGAAATTCTCCGAAGTCTGACGCGCAATGTCGTCAAAGGAAACGCCGCGGGTTTCTGCCAGCACCTTTGCGGTCTCCACGACATAAGCCGGCTGGTTGCGTTTACCGCGAAAAGGCAAGGGCGCCAGGTAGGGCGCGTCGGTTTCCACCAAAATTCGGTCGGCCGGAAGACCGGCGGCGATGGCGCGAAGGTCGGCCGAATTCTTGAACGTCAGGATGCCTGTGAAGGAGATGAAAAGCCCGAGTGCGATGGCGCGGCGAGCAAGCTCGGGGCCGCCGGTGAAGCAATGAAGCACCGCGGGGAAGGCGCCCTGCCCGGTTTCTTCTTCGAGAACCCGCGCGGTGTCGGCGTCGGCCTCGCGCGAATGGATGACGAGCGGCAGCCCGGTCTCGCGCGCCGCCGCGATGTGCATACGAAATCCGCGCTCCTGCGCGTCACGTGGACTGCGGTCGTAGTGGTAGTCCAGGCCCGCTTCGCCAATGGCGACGACTTTCGGATGGCGCGCGCGTGCAACGAGCTCGGCCGCTGTGATCTCCGACTCCTCGTGCACGTAATGCGGATGCGTTCCGATCGAGCAATAAACATCGGCAAAGCGCTCGGCGATGGCCAAGAGGCCGGCGTGCCGGTGAACGCGGGTCGAAATCGTTACCATGCGCGCGATGCCGGCCGCGCGGGCGCGCGCGACCACGGCGTCGAGTTCGCTGGCGAAATCCGGAAAATCGAGATGGCAGTGGCTATCGACCAGTGTCAATCCGGCCGACGAGTTGCTGTTTTCCGGGGTAATTGGGGGCATGTCGTGGATTTAATTCACTTTTGAGGTACTCACTAGGTACTCACCCAGATCGTTTGGCAGCGTCCGTCTGCGTACATGGCTCATTTTTGACTGGCAAGATCGCGTAGCAAGCAAATAGGGGCGGGGTTGGGTCGAGCTTTGGGAAATGTCGTCGCCGAGCCCCTCTTCCGCCCAAGAATTTTCCGACACTCAAATCAGGTTGTCTGTCCGCCGCTGATGTCCGTTATGGAGCGCACAGGGGGGCTCAACTCAAACATTAGTCTATCGCCCATAGGATCAGTCTATCGCCCATAGGATCGCTTGCAGGTTTTGTTGCGTCACAAAGGCCCCTGCCGGACCGAGCGCCCCACCAAGCGCGATGACGTTGATGCATGTTTCCCCCACCAAAGCTCTTGAACAGAATTACGCTTTTACCAACGCAAGGATACCCCCCAGCGTCATGTCCGCTTGCACTCAAAGCGGACGTTCGTTAGCGCGGTCGGAAAGTCCGATGCCAGTTTCGGACTCATGCACTGCAACGACTTTGAGGAATTTAGAGAGGCGGCCGATTTGCCGGAACGAGACAACTCTAGAGCCGTTAAGTGGGTGCCACCTTCTAGTCCATGACGATCCGTGCACCGGTTGCACCGTTCAACAACCGCTTGAGGTGGAAGCTGGCGAGTTGGTCATCAGCGTGCTTGCCGACATGCGCTGCAAAGGCCGCGATCGCACCAGGGTCGCCCGCTTCTAGTTTGGCAAACGCCTCGAGATAGCTTTTTGTCCTGGCATCTTCGTATTGCTCGCTGCCAAGAGGTTCGAAAGCACGCAGAGCTTCCATCCTACCCCTCAGAATTAGGTCGCCCACCGGACGACCGCGAAACTCCTCCACTTTTGCTGCGAGTATTGCACTAACGCAAATGCGGGTACCGAGTTGCTTGTTCGCGGCTTCCAGTCGCGCCGCGACGTTGATGGTGTCGCCATAAGCTGTGTAGTCAAAGAAGCGGCCACCACCGAAATTGCCGACGATCGCCGGTCCTGCGTGGACACCGATACGTGTGACCCCAAGCGCGACGGCTTTCTTGTGCCAACACTCGCGGAGTGATTGTGCGTATTCATCCAATGCCAATGCGCAAGTGACTGCGCGAGCGGCATGGTCCGGCTGTTCACCGGGGGCACCGAACAGCACATGCAAGGCATCGCCGACGATCTTTGCAACTGTACCATCGTGCGCAAACACAAGGTCGGTCATGCCCACGAGATAGTCGTTGAGAAGCGGTCCAAGCACGTCGGGTGCGAGCGTCTCCACAAGCGCGGTGAAACTGTCAATGTCGGTAAACAGCGTCGCAATCTCACGACGCTGCCCGCCCAGATCAATCGCATCCGCATCGTTAGCAAGCCGCTCAGCCAGATTAGGTGAGAAGTAGCGCGAAAGGGAGGCTTGTGCCCGCTCAGCCTGCGCCTGCCGCCTGCGCGCCTCACGCAAGACTTCGACATGCCGAATGGTCTTGGCGATGGTTGTCTCGAGGTCAAGAAAATCGATGGGCTTGGTCAGGAAATCGAACGCGCCCCGGTTCATGGCCGTGCGAATATTGGCCATGTCGCCATAGGCCGACACGATGATGGTCGAGAGCTCTTCTTCGTTCTCCCGCAGCTTCTGGAGGAGCGATAGCCCATCCATCCGCGGCATATTGATGTCGGCAACCACCATCTGTACGTCGCGGTTGGCCTCCAGCACGGCCAAGGCTTCGACCCCGTCGTGGGCAAACAGAAAGCTGATCTCCGCGTCGCGAATCTGGTGCCGGAACTTCTGCTGGACAAGCGCCTCCAGGTCCGGTTCGTCGTCGACAAACAGGATTCGTGTTGTCATGCGGCGCGTCCAACGCACATATCGATTTCGCTGCGGAGCATCCCGAAGTCGATCGGTTTGGTCAGCAGCGCCTCGGCGCCCCGCTCCAGTGCCCAGTGCTTTGTCTCTGCATCGCCATAGGCAGTGATCATGATGATTGGAGAACGCCGTCGCATTGGGGCTCCCTATGCTCAGGGCAAGGCATCGTAGCGGATAAATCTAGCACACTGGAACTAGCCCGGTGTGAATTCAGGTACAGACGGATGAGCAGCTGCCCAAAGTCTCAAACGGGTCTTGGTCGTTCTCTAATTCCGGGCGTGGGGTCAAGCTCTCCATCAACATCCTTGCCGGGTTCAGGGTTCTCTCCGCGGTAGGGGTGTACCCTCCGCATGATGGCGTAAGATGACGTTGGTGGATCAATGTGTGAATCGCGTTTTGCTGTCTTGAGCATCGCAAGACCAAGAGCGATCTCACCAACGCCAGCGTCCCGGCAGGGACCTTCGTTCCCGCTGGTCGGCAGGAACTCGGTTGTCCTGCTAAGCAGGCTGATTAGCGGCCTCCTTTGATGACCATTTGAATTCGGTGCCTTCGATCCACATTCGGTGCAGAATGAGCTTTCGAGCGACCGCAACCTTGGCTTTGCGCAGCCCGCTTCGCTTCGCAATCCGGATACCTTTAGCAGTGTCTACAACGAATAAGCTCAGGCGATTGATGCGTTTGATTTTCGAGGCGCATCATTAGGTCAACCTTGCCATCATCATATTTTTCGCACCCGCAGTCTCCGTTTCAAGGAACAATGCCGTATTCCCGCGCTAGTTTGCCCGCAGCAGCCACTAGCCCAAATTTGCGGAGCATTTTCCCATTCGCGTCCTTTGGTGCTTTCGGCCGCGGAATTGGGAGGTGCCGGACATACTCAAAATTGGTCCGCAATGACGCGAGGCTCGAAAAATCCCCGCGAGTTCGTGCAAGCTTTCTTAGGCTTGCAGACCAAAGGGTTTGATGTACCACATAAGAAATGCGGCGAGGCTTCGCGAAACTCTGCGCAGCAGAGATACTATGGCTATCGATCAGCGTGGTTACGATGCGACAGGTGCTTCCGCCTCGACATAACGGGGGAATACCGGCGCGGGCGCGGGAAGCTTGCTTCCGGCAGCAATACGATGTTTCCCGCCGAGGAGGGAAAACGTGCGTTCGCCGTGAGGTACAGCCAGAAGATCAAGCAGTTTCTCCGCCGACCGAGGTACGAATGGCAGCGCCAGGATGGCGATCTGCCGTAAGACTTCGGCGGTCACGTAAAGCACACTGCCCTGCCGCGCCGGATCGGTCTTGGCCAGAGCCCACGGCGCTTCGCCGGCAAAATAGCGGTTGGCGTCCGCGACCACCGTCCAAACGGCGTTGAGCACCTGATGCAGTTGCTGGGTCGCCATGGCGTCGCGCGCCTTGGCGATCATGGCGTCGGCGGTGGCGAGCATCCCCTGGTCGGCTTCGCTCAGCGCCGACGGCTTTGGCAGTGCGCCGCCGAAATTCCGCGCCACCATAGTCAGCGAGCGCTGCGCCAGATTACCGAGATCGTTAGCGAGATCGGCATTGATGCGGTTGACGATCGCGTCGTGGCTGTAATTGCCGTCTTGCCCAAACGGCACTTCGCGCAGGAGGAAATAGCGCAGCGCATCGATGCCGTAGGCTTTGACCAGCGCGAACGGGTCGATGACGTTGCCGACAGACTTCGACATTTTCTCACCGCGATTGAACAAAAATCCGTGGGAGAAAATGCGGCGCGGCACGGCGACGCCGGCCGACATCAGGAAAGCCGGCCAATACACGGCGTGGAAGCGCACGATGTCCTTGCCGATCACATGCAGATTGGCGGGCCAATAGCGGCGAAATTTTTCGCCGTCCGTGTCGGGGTAGCCGACGGCGGTGATGTAATTGGTGAGGGCGTCGACCCACACATACATGATGTGGCCGTTGCTTCCGGGCACGCGAACGCCCCAGTCGAAGGTCGTGCGGGAGATCGACAGATCCTGCAAGCCGCTGCGGACAAAGCTTGCGACTTCGTTCAACCGCTCTTTGGGCAGGACGTAATTGGGATCGTCGGCGTAGAGCTTGAGCAGCTTGTCCTGATAGGCCGAGAGGCGGAAGAAATAGCTCTCCTCCTCCACCCATTCCACCGGCGCGCCGGTCTTGGTCGCGACGCGCTGCTTATGCTCGTTAAGCGCGGTTTCGTCCTGGGCGTAATAGGCCTCGTCGCGTACAGAATACCATCCGGCATATTTGCTCAGATAGATATCGCCGTTCTGCTCCATGCGCCGCCAGATTTCCTCAGACGATCGGTGGTGGCGCTGTTCGGTGGTGTGGATGAATTCGTTGTTCGAGCATTCCAGCAACTTCACCATCGCCTCGAACAGTGGCACGTTGCGGTCGAGCAATTGCCGCGGCGTCAGGCCCTCGCGCGCGGCGGTCTGCTGAATCTTCTGTCCATGCTCGTCGGTTCCGGTGAGGAAGAACACGTCGTAACCGTCGAGCCGCATGAAGCGGGCGATCGCGTCGGTGGCGATCGCCTCGTAGGCGTGGCCGATATGCGGCGGGCCGTTGGGGTAGGAAATCGCCGTGGTGATGTAATAGGGCTTGGCAGCCATGGTTGTTATTCCGCGCCGCAGCTTGGCGCCCAAAAGAGAGCTGGGTCATCTACTCATCTGGCCGCGCCATTGAATGACCAAAGGCCGGGACGGGCCCGGCCACGGACGGCGCATAGGTATCAACCGCGCGTGGCCTCGGCAAGCAAGCCGAACACGCTAAATACCAAAGGTTTTCGCTCCAAATTGTAGGTTTCAGCGTCGCGCGCCGCCCGATTGATACGCTCGGAGGCCTCGGCCAGCCGCTCAAGCCGCGGCAGGCGGTCCCTCATGTCCTGCTTGGCCTCGAGCCGCCGCGACAGCCACACGTTGACAGTGTCGACGAAGGCGGCCAGCGGCTGCAGGTCAGTCCCGGCGAGTGCATCGCCGAGCGCATGCAGCGCGTTGGCGTTGAGCGCGGGCAACCGATCGAGCTCGTCGAGCGCACGCTGGCGCAGCGCCAAAGTGTCCCCGTCGAGGAACGCAATTGCGCGTGCGACACTGCCGTCGGCCGCGGCGGCGGCCGCCCTGACGTGCGCATCGCTCGCCGGCATTGCCGTCGCCGCGGCAAGGGCTGCCGTCACCTCGCCCTCCGACAAAGTCCGCATCGCGAGCACGCGACAGCGCGAGCGCAATGTCGGCAGCGCACGGGAGGCCGAATGACAGACCAGCAACAGGAGCGCGCGTTCCGGTGGTTCTTCCAGCACCTTGAGGAGCGCATTGGCGCCAAATCGATTGAGATCGTCCATCGCATCGACGATGGCGACCCGCCATCCCCCCTCGCCTGCGGTCGACCCGAAAAACGGCACCGTACGCCGCACGTCGTCGACAGGGATCTGTTGGCGCAGCGTCCCCTTCTCGTTGGGGTTGCGCTCGAGGACGAGCAGGTCGCCGTGCGCCTGCGCCGCCACGCGGCGCGCCACCGGGTGATCCGGATCGAGCGCGAGCGACGTTGCGGCGCGCACCTTGGGCGCGGCCGGGTCGGGATTGGCAAGGACGAAGCGGGCCATGCGAAAGGCGAGCGTCGCCTTGCCGATACCCTTCTCGCCGATGAGCATGAATGCATGCGGCACCCGCCCGCCGCTATAGGCGGCGAGCAACGCCGTTTCGGTCGCGGCGTGGCCAAACAACGCTTGGGTCACGCGCGGTGGCGGCGCTCCGTCGAATTCGGCTTCCGGCGCGGTCATGACGCTACATGCTCCAAGGCGGCCGGCGACGGCGCCGGTTCGAGCTTGGCATTCAAGGCCCGCCATATCTGCTTGGCGACCATTTTCTTGGGCGCGGCGGCGTCGACGATCACGCAACGCTCCGGCTCGGCCGCCGCAAGCCTAAGGTAGGCGCTGCGCAGCTTCTCGTGGAAGTCGATTTGCTCCGCTTCGAAACGGTCCGGATGGGCGCCGCGACGCCGCCCTGCCGCGCGCCGCAGGCCGACTTCAGAGGGGACATCGAGCACGAACGTCAGATCCGGACGAAGATCGCCGACAGAGACCCGTTCGAGGGCTTTGATGAAGCGCGGATCGACGTCGCCGAGTGCGCCCTGATAGACGCGCGTGGAATCGACGAAGCGGTCGGAAATGACCCATTTGCCCGCCTCGAGCGCCGGCAGGATGGTGCATTGGATGTGATCGTTGCGGGCGGCAGCGAACAGCATCGCCTCCGCCTCTGGGCCCAAGGGCTTTGCCGCCCCGGACAGTAAGACGTGCCGGATGATTTCGGCGCCCGGCGAACCGCCCGGCTCACGGGTGACCTTCACGCCAACGCCAAGGGATTCCAAGCGAAGCGCCAGCAGCGCTGCTTGGGTCGATTTGCCGGTCCCTTCGCCGCCCTCAAAGGTGATGAATTTTCCTCGCATCGCTCCATCTGGACGTATTCCGCCCCGCATACGCAAATACCGGGAGAAAAATACTAAACTTCAGACTCTTGCCGCTGTTTATTTGCAACTTACGCGAAGCATGAAACACTAACCGCATTTGCAGGCCTAGTCGAGCATTGCGGCGACGCCGCGGCCTCGGGGGGCGCACGATTTCTTCGCATCACAACCGGTCTACGCCGGCACGAAACAGACCGATCATGAGCTCGGTAGCCGCATCCATCGCCCGCTGCGACATGCTGCCCTTCCCTACGTCATCGGCCGCAGTCAGCGGCACCTCGAGGGCGAGGTTCGCGCCGCGCCAGACCTTGAGCTTGCCGATAGCCTGGCCCTTGCTGATGGGGGCGGCCACTGGCCCAGTATAGACCATGCGCGCGATCAGGTGCTCGCCGCCGTTTCGCGGCATCATCAGCCTGATGGTCCCAGGCCCGACAAGGGGAACATAGCTATGCTCGCCGCCGAACACCTTGGCCTCGCCCACGGTTTGCCCTTCGGCGAACAGGACGCGCGCCTCGAAACCGTGGAAGCCCCAGTCAAGCATCTTGCGCGCCTCGTCGGCGCGCTCCTTTTCCGACCTGGCGCCTGTCACGACGACGATCAGGCGGAAACTGTCCTGCACCGCCGATCCGACCAGGTTGAATCCCGCCTCGGCTGTTTCGCCCGTCTTGAGCCCGTCGGCGCCGATGCCCATGGCGAGCAGCGGATTGCGATTCTGCTGGCGGATGTTGTTCCAGGCGAATTCGCGTTCGGCAAAGTACGGGTAGAAATCCGGGTAGGTCTGCATGATGTGGCGCGCAAGCTGCGCGAGCTCGCGTGGCGTCACGCGGAGGTTCGGGTCGGAATAGCCCGTAGCGTTGGTGAAGGTCGATTTCTCCAGCCCGATCTCGCGCGCCCGCTTTGTCAGCATGGCGCCGAATTCCGCCTCGTTGCCGGCCAGTCCTTCGGCGACGGCGATGCAGGCGTCGTTGGCGGAATCGACAATGATGCCGTGAATGAGATCATCGAGTTTCACGCGGCTGTGGATGGCGGCGAACATGGTCGAGCCATGCGAAGGCGCTCCCCCCTTTCGCCAGGCGTTCTCGCTGATGGTGAATTCGTCGGTGAGCTTGACGCGGGCCTGCTTGATTTCGTTGAACACGAATTCGAGCGTCATGAGCTTGGCGAGGCTCGCGGGCGCAACGAGCTGATCGCCATTCTTTTCGAATAGGATGCTGTCGCTGTCGGGGTCGAGCAGGAGTGCCGCCGGAACGCCGGTCTGGAAGGTGTCGTCCTTCTTGACCGTCATGTTCGAGGCGGCGTGGGCGGCGGCAAAGCTCGCGACCAGCAAGACGGCGGCTATCGCACAAACCGACCGATGCGGCACGCAGTCCAGGCGATGCCCCGACCGAGATGGAACCACCGGAACCCGTAACATGGCTGATCAATACTCGCGGAGGCTTCACGCACGCAATAGCCCGCGGGGGGCGCCGCGCCGCGCCGAATTCATGCATGCGCGCTTAATAGAGCCCGCGCCCGTTGAGGAACTGGTCGGTGCCGTCTCTGCCGGCCGGTCCCTCCGCATAGGACATGGGACGGGCGCCGGAGGATACGTCGCTCGCCGAAGCACTGGCGAAGTGAGTGTTGCGCCCGATCGACGACGTCGATACCGCCGCCGGCACGATACTGGTCGCTGCGAGCTTGACGCTGCTCGGCGGCGGCGCCGGCTCGTCCTGGCGCAACGTCGCCGCGAGAACCCGGTCGTCGGATCCTTCAAGCGGCGCGCGCCCGACATATTCGACCCGCACCCAGGCGGTGCCGCTGGCGTGGAAGCCGAGCAGGTGCGCGGCGTTCTTGGAGACGTCGATGATGCGGTCGCCATGATACGGCCCGCGGTCGTTGACGCGCACGATGAGCGAGCGGCCGTTGGAGAGATTGGTCACCCGCGCGTAGCTCGGCAATGGCATCGTCGGATGCGCCGCCGAGATGCTGTTGAGATCGAAGACTTCGCCGTTTGCGGTGCGCCGGCCGTGGAAATCCTCACCGTACCATGAGGCGAGGCCGGTGGCCTGGTAACGCGGGTTGTATTCCGGAATGTAGGTCCGGCCAGCGACGGTGTAGGGGTTGCCGACCCGGTAAACGCCGCCGCCCTTGGGCACGGCCTCACCGTCATCGACGACACGCGGACTTGCCGAAACGCCGTAGCGCGGGTCGACGCCGTTGGAGCAATTTGCGAGCAGGATGCAAAATATGGCGCAGGCACCGATCGGCGCAAATCTACTTACTGCCGCGCTGTACCGACCCCGCCGCATCGTCCCCGATCCATCCCGCCGCTAGGTATCAAACTCGAGCGTGGTCAGATTGTGGCGAAAATGCGTGGGGCCCATCGATAGTGAATGAGCCGTTGCAATGTCCCTGGCGCAGGCCATGGCAACAACATTATCGCTATTGTCGGAGATGATTGGAGTCGGCAGCGATCAGACGATCGGCACGCCGGCATAGAGTAGGATGAGCAGAACGATGAGAGCGCCCACGAAAGTTCCGAATACGACGCGTACGATGGTTTCCCACGTTGCGTCGCGGTTGTCCTGAAAGTACTCCACTAAGTTCATAGCAAGTGACGTCATTGACAGCGATGCCTCTTCTTGACTGTTCGATAGCGTTTCTTTGGAGGATTCAACCGGCGCGAAATGCTCGGCTAGTACGTGAATAATCACGTCCAGACCGGAATGTCTATAATTTATTTGGGAATTTTTTTTAAAGGAATCCAATACTTTAGCGACCGCACCTATTCTGCCCGTTACTGTCCTCCTTGCGCTCATATCGCGTCAAAATTGCATAAAGTTGCCGCAGTATTGCCATCCAACATTTTTGTACAGTCTAAGATTGCGTGAATACGGAAGGGGCCGAGTGGTTTAAGGCGCCGGTCTTGAAAGTCGCTCGCCCCTATCGCGTCCAGTTTCAGCGGCGCGCCGCGCCTGGCGCTGATGCTAGGGGGATGTGGAGTGCCAGCAGAGGCAACCTATACGATCGACAATCGGGAAAAGGCCAGATGGTGCTTCCAGACTGCCAACGCCGAATTGTGCAAAGCGATTCAGTATCTCCCAGATCATGGTTGCCTGCCTGCCGGGAGATCGCCACGACAGCGAAACGATATCGTCGCGGCCGACCGATAGGCAAACGCTCCGCCGCGTTGATAGGCGGTTTCCCCACCGGGTCATGATGCGCTGGGCCTCGTCGCGGTCCACGTGCCGGCGCATCGGCCATTGGGCCCATCTCCGCTCCAGGTGCCGCTTCCGTGGGTGGCCGTCATATGGCCGTGCGCCTCGCCATGACCGTTACCCGCCGTCACGTGCACATGGGTCGCGCCGCTTGGCTCGACGTGTCCCTTCACCTCCAGCGAACCGTAGGCGTAGAAAATTTCTCCATTCGTTATCTCCCCGCTGATCCGGTAGGACGGATCGCACGGCCCGCTCGCGGTGTAGATAACGACGCTCCACGCCCCATCATATTTGGTGGAAGCGAGCACGTAGGTTGCCTGCGTCAGCGCCGCCGCCAGCGATGCGGCAAGCAGAATGGCTTCGACTGTTTTGCGGATCATTGTTGGCCCCTGGCCCGGTTGGACGGTGGTGCTATCTTACGAACGAAATGTCAGCAACAGATCAGCTAAGCTCCGCCGGTGTGCCGACCGTACCGTACTCCCGTTTTGAGCCGCGCCCGCCCGTGCCGGCAGTAAAGCCGAAAGCCGAAAGAGATTGGAGCTGATCGTGACTGATTGCCTTCACTGCGATATCAACGATCTTGTGCGCGAGCGCATCGAAGGAAAGTCCGATGTGGACCTTTCTGAGTTGGTCGCCAAGATGTCACAGAGCCTGGCTGAGCTTATTATTTTCCGATTTTGGCTGGTTTGAGATTGCAAGGTTTTCCGGTTTGGGGCTCAGAACCTTGCAATTTCGATTTGCGGTTTGCTTGAGGGCGAACCGTGATTTTCGGTCGCATCGGAGGGGATTCGATGCGACCAAAGAAACCCGAGACGACAGGTTCAACAGATCTGTTCCGAGCACGGCTCGATCAGATCATCAACCTCAAACACGAGCTGGCGCAGCTCGCCGGCAAGATCGATTGGGATTGGATCGATGGCGAGATCGCACCGCTCTACAGCGACAAGGGCCGGCCTGGGATCGAGACGCGCTTTGCGATTGGGCTCCTGCTGCTCAAACACATCTACAGGCTGTCCGACGAAGGCGCATGCGACCGCTGGGTCCATGACCCGTATTTCCAATACTTTACCGGCGAGGAGTTCTTCCAACACGAGTTTCCGCACGAGCGCTCCGACCTGAGCCATTGGAGGAAGCGGCTCGGCGACAAGCTGGAGCTGCTGCTGGCCGAGAGCTTGCGGTCGCGCACACAAGCGGTGCGTTACGCACGCGCGATTTGGCGCGGGTTACGGTCGACACCACGGTGCAGCCCAAGGCCATCACCTTCCCGACCGACGCCAAATTGTTGCACGCCGCGATCAAGGGGCTCAACCGCCTGGCCCAGAAGCACGGGGTGCGGCTGCGACAATCCTACCTGCGCATCACCAAACGTGCCGCAATGATGGCGGGGCGCTACGCCCACGCCAAGCAGTTCAATCGCCACCATCGAGAACTGCGCTTCTTACGCACCCGGCTTGGTCGGATCATCCGCGACATTCGGCGCAAGATCGCCGACCAAACCGAGGTCGAGGTAGCATTCGAGTGGCCTTTGTCACGCGCCGCACAGATCCGCTCACAGCAGCAACGTCAGCGCGGATGGAAGCTCTATTCCTTCCACGCGCCCGAGGTCGAATGCATCGGCAAAGGCAAAGCCAGTGCGCCTATGAGTTCGAGTCAAGACCTCATGTTACCAGCTCGCGCCAGAGGATGTCTGGGCTGCGTTGTTGGCCCAGGCCATCCGAGACCTTGGCGATACTATTCTGGCCGACAACGGCGAAGCCGGCACGGCTCACTGAGCCGAGCCGCTAACCACCATGCCGCTCCCGTTTGTGGATGCGCGCTTCGGAACGAAACGAGAGCAGAGGCGCGGCGACATAGTAAACAAAACGGTCTAGATTAAAAGAACGAGCCGAGAACGGACAAACTAGTTTCATAATGATTTCAATCTACCTCAATGGTTATCAACAGGTTAACGACTGAACCTCGGCCGTAGGCGCGCCCCGATCGACAAAGTGGTCAACTATTGCCTTCCGCAACGCTGGCCTGACGACCGCGAGCGGCGAGCCCATATCATCGGCGAATGGTTGCAGACTGAGGCACGCTTTCTGGCCTAAAGCCTTACGTCGTGCCACGTCGCTTCCCGTCGCCTTGGATAGCCGAAGTGCTTATGTTTACTTCGAAGATGAGCCCGGTCACGAAGGACGAGGCGCGACGTATCGCTGCCAACATCGTTAAGCTTCCGAAACTGGTGGAAGTCAAGGGCAAGGCTCAACGGCACATTTGGTCACCAGAGCGACGACGACAAGCACGGCGGCGGCGCCCACTATCACCGCCAGGGTAGTGATCGCGTCGAAAATATCCATCATTTGAATAGCGTTAGCGCCAAGCTGCCGGTTTTGCTGCCCAAGCGGTAGATGTGACGTATCGCAGCAAATATAACGAAGCTGCCGGAGTTGCTGCTGGTGTCCCTTTGATTAGGATCGATGATCGTTTAGAATTTTCTTTTGTTCAGCATGGAGGTCAATCATGAGCCGTTTTTTCGTAGCAGCCCTCATTGGGATAACGATCGCTGCAACGGCCTCAACATCGGCATCGGCATATCATTGCCTGGCCCGCAGTCCTAATGGAGCCTCCGGCGCGGCCTTTGGTGTATTACTGGTTAGGGCCCAGAATATTGCGATGCGCAGGTGTATATTCGCTGGCGGAAATCTCAATGGGGCCTTTTGCCATATCGCCTACTGCCGGCCGTACTAGTCGAACAAGTCCCTAATAGGCGAAGCGGGCCGGAAGTGACTCCCAGCCACGGGCAAGGTCTTGGGAGAGGAGGACAACGACTGAGGCTGCGCACCGTTCCGCGTGCGTTCACGCTAAACCCCTCAAGTTTCTTGTAACTAAACTTTCCAC
>CAWKBE010000005.1:0-118961 GCA_963847785.1 uncultured Alphaproteobacteria bacterium | reverse complement strand
TTGCTGCGGCCTTCACGGACTTGTTATCCCCGCCCCCTACCTTCGCTTCATTGACAACATCCCAGTGACGAATTACTGGATTCGTCAGTAGTCAATCTAGCCATCACTCCCGCCGACAGGCGAGGGGCAAACGATGAACCCGTATCTCAAGACCAAGTCCGACGACACGCGCGAACGGATCATGACGACCGCCGAAGCGCTGTTTCGGCGATTGGGGTACACGAAAACGGCGGTCGCGGACATTGCCGCCGAGCTGCATATGTCGCCTGCCAATATCTACCGTTTCTTCGATTCCAAGAATGCGATGGTCGACGCCATCTGCCGGCGCTGCTTGTCGGAGGTCGAGGAGAAGGCCTGGGCGGTGGCGCGCTCAAAGGCCAGTGCGGCTGAGCGCATGGAACGGCTGATTCTGGGGATCCTGGCGTATCATAAGGAAAACCTGGTTGCCGATCAGCGCGTCGCCGAGATGGTGATGGCGGCAATCGAGAACAGCTGGGACACGATCAAAGCGCACAAAGACGTCATGCACCATGTCGTCGAACTCGTCGTGCGTGACGGGATCGATGCCGGCGAGTTCGAGCTGGTCGATCCACGTGAGACCGCCGAATTGATCATGCGTTCCGTCGTAGCCTTTACCCATCCACTGGTCGTCGCTCAGTGCATGGAAGAGGGCGAAGACGTCGATGCGCAGGCGCGGGCATCGGTCCGCTTCATCCTCCGCGCCATCACCCCCCGCCGGTAAACCCATGTCGAAACTCCAAAGCGTAACACCGTGTCTAAAAACTGACGAAATAATGGTATCGTCAGTCATCACAAACGAGTGAAAGGAGCGCCGTCATGCACTCCGCGATCGCAAAGGTAGCCATCATCGCGCTGCTCCCCCTGCTCGCCGCCTGCGGGGATCAAGCGACCTCCGCCACCAGCACGCCCAATCGTCCGGTTCAGGTTCAACGTGTCACCTTCCGCACCAAGGATACGAGCCACGAATTCGTCGGTGTGGTGCGGGCACGCTACGAGACCGACGTTGGCTTCCGCGTCGCCGGCAAGATCACCACGCGCGTCGTCAATGTCGGCGATCGCGTGCAGGCAGGCGATGTGATCGCGCGCCTCGATCCGACGGACCTGCAGTTGCAGGTGGAGAGCGCGCAAGCCGAACTCAGCGCCGCCACGTCGAATCTGACGCAGGCCGCGGCGGATGAGCAGCGCTTCGCTACCTTGAAAGCTCGCGGCTATGCCGCGGTCGCCGACTACGATCGCAAACAGGCCGCGAAGGATGAGGCCGAAGGCCGCCTCGAACGGGCGCAGCGCGCGCTCGAGCTTGCGCGCAATCAGCTCGCTTACGCGGAACTCAAGGCCGACGCCGACGGCGTCATCACTGCGACCCTTGCCGAGCCTGGACAAGTCGTCGCTGTAGGGCAGGCTGTCGTCCGGCTTGCGCGGCATGGCGAGGTCGAAGCCGTCGTCGCGCTGCCGGAGACGTGGCTCGGCGAAGCACGCGAGTCACGAGCGACAGTGCGGCTATGGTCGGACCCGAAGCAGCAATTTGCGGCGCGGCTGCGCGAGCTCTCTCCGCAGGCTGATCCGATGACCCGGACTTATGCGGCGCGCTTCACCATCCAAAATCCCGACAACACGGTCGTGCTCGGCATGACGGCAACAGTGGCGCTGTCACGCGCCGCGGACGCTCCTGCCGCGAAACTGCCGCTGTCGGCCATCGTCAATCGCGGCACCGGCCCGACGGTCTACGTCGTCGATGGCTCGGGCGCGCTTGAGCCGCACAGCGTGACGGTCGCCTCCTTTGCCGCCGACGCGGCGCTGGTGACTTCAGGCGTGAGCGATGGCGACCGCGTCGTCACCCTGGGCGTGCAGAAGCTCAACGCCGGCGAGAAGGTTCGCATTATCGACGACCACTGAGCAGCGGTCGAACCCTAGCGCGAGGATTAAGCGCGAAGGGGAACAACAGGAGCTCGAGCGATGAAGGGATTCAATCTCTCGGAGTGGGCGATCAACCACAGTGCACTCGTCCTGTTCATGATCATCATACTGGGCGTCGCCGGCGCTTATTCCTACGTCAATCTTGGACGCGCCGAAGATCCATCCTTCACCATCAAGACCATGGTCGTCAGTGCCGCCTGGCCCGGCGCCACGGCGAGCGAGATGCAGACCCAGGTCGCGGACAAGATCGAAAAGAAGCTGCAGGAACTGCCCTATCTCGACCGCGTCGAAACTTATTCGCAGCCGGGCGTGTCTTTCATCCAGGTCTTTCTGATCGACCAGACGCCTCCCGCAAAGGTCAAAGACCTCTGGTACCAGGTCCGCAAGAAGGTCGGCGACATCAGGAGCGACCTGCCGGCCGACGTCGTGGGACCGACCTTCAACGACGAGTATGGCGACGTCTACTCGGCGATGTACATGCTGAGCGCCGACGGGATGAGCCTCGCCGAGCTCAAGACGCGCGTTGAAGACATTCGTCAGCGGCTGCTGCGCGTCGCCGATGTCAACAAAGTCGATATCATCGGCGAGCAGCCACAAAAGATCTTCATCGAGTTCAGCCACGCCAAGCTGGCGACGCTCGGCATCACCCCGCAACAGATTTTCGACAGCGTTGCCAGGCAGAATGCGGTCACCTCGGGCGGCGCGGTCGATACTTCGGCGGACCGCATCAATCTGCGCGTCACCGGTGCGTTCTCGGGGGTCGAGGCCATCGCCGCCGTGCCAGTGCAAGTCGACGGTCGTGTTTTCCGCCTCGGCGACATCGCCACCGTCAAGCGCGGTTACCAGGACCCGGCGACCTTCATCGTGCGTGAAGGCGGCAGGCCTGCGCTGGGCCTCGGTGTCTCGATGCAGGATGGCGCCAACATCATCACGCTCGGCGAGAACCTCAAGACCGCGATGGATGCGATTGTCGCCGAGCTTCCGGTCGGCATCGAAGTCACGCAGATCGCCGACCAGCCGGACATCGTCGAGCATTCGGTGTCGGAGTTCGTCGAAACGTTCATCGAGGCGCTCGGCATCGTTCTCTTGGTAAGCTTCCTGTCGCTCGGCTGGCGCGCTGGCATTGTGGTCGCCCTCTCCGTCCCGCTGGTGCTCGCAATCGTGCTCACGATTATGTTTGCCGCCAATATCGACCTGCACCGCATCACGCTCGGCGCATTGATCATCGCGCTCGGCCTTCTGGTCGACGACGCGATCATCGCCATCGAGATGATGGTGGTGAAGATGGAGCAAGGTTTGGACCGGGCCCATGCCGCGACCTTTGCCTGGACGTCGACGGCATTCCCGATGCTGACAGGCACGCTGGTCACGGCCGCGGGTTTCTTACCGGTGGGCTTCGCCAAGTCGAGCGCCGGCGAGTATGCCGGCGGCATCTTCTGGATCGTGGGCCTGGCGCTACTTGCGTCTTGGTTCGTAGCGGTGTTGTTCACGCCCTATCTCGGGCTCAAGCTCCTGCCCGATCTCGCCAAACCCGGTGCGCACAGCAATCCGGACGCGATCTACGACACCCGCATCTACCGCTCATTGCGCAAGGTGATCGAACTGGCGCTCCGCCGGCGCATCACCGTCGCCGTGGTGACGGGGCTAATGTTCGTCGCGGCACTCGTCGGCTTCCCCTTCGTGCAGCAGCAATTCTTCCCGACCTCGACGCGCACGGAATTGTTCCTTGAGATTCGGCTGCCGGAAGGCACCGCCATCGAGGTCACCGACGCCGCCGCCAAGAAAGGCGAGAGCCTCCTTGCCGGCGATCCCGACATCGAGACCTACACTACCTATGTCGGCCAAGGCTCGCCGCGCTTCTGGCTCGGGCTCAACCCCGTGCTGCCCAATCCGAACTTCGCCCAGATCGTCATCGTCGCCAAGAATCTCGACGCCCGCGAGCGGATCAAAGCCCGGCTCGAACGCGCGCTCGCCGACGGCGCGTTGCCCGAGGCGAGAACACGCGTCGACCGCTTCACCTTCGGCCCGCCGGTCGGCTTCCCGGTTCAGTTCCGCGTTATCGGACCCGATCCTATGAAGGTGCGCAGCATCGCCGAGCAAGTGCGTGTCGTCATGGCGGCAAATCCAAAAACCATCGACCCGCACCTCAACTGGGACGAACAGGTCAAGTCAATCCGGCTCGAAGTCGATCAGGATCGCGCCCGCGCGCTCGGGCTGACGCCGCAGGACGTGTCACAGACGCTACAGACGCTGCTCACCGGCTATACCGTGACGCAGTATCGCGAGGGAATCGAACATATCGACGTGATAGCCCGCGCGGTACCCGCGGAGCGTCTCGATCTTAACGATCTGCCTTCGCTGACCGTCGCCACACGTAACGGCGTCGCGATGCCGCTGTCGCAGGTCGCACGGTTACACTATGAATACGAGGAGCCGATCTTGTGGCGGCGCAACCGCGACACCGTGCTCACGGTGCGCAGCGACATCGTCGACAAGGTCCAGGCGCCCGACGTCACCAACGAGATTCTGCCGAAGCTGGCGTCGATCAAGGCGGCTTTGCCTTACGGCTACCGCATCGAAACCGGCGGCGCGATCGAGGAAAGCGTCAAGGCGAACGTCGCGCTGGTCGCGGTATTCCCGGCGATGGCGCTGGCTATGCTCGCGCTGCTGATGATCCAGCTGCAGAGCTTCTCAAGATTGGCCCTGGTCTTCATCACGGCCCCCCTCGGCCTGATCGGAGCCACGGGAGCGTTGCTGGTCTCGAACCGACCTTTCGGTTTCGTGGCGCTGCTCGGCCTGATCGCGCTCGCCGGCATGATCATGCGCAATACTGTGATCCTCGTCGACCAGATCGACCGCGACATTGGTGCCGGCCACGCACCGTATCGCGCCATTATCGACGCGACCGTCCGCCGCGCCCGTCCGGTGGCACTGACCGCATTGGCGGCCATTCTCGGCATGATTCCGCTTGCTACCAGCGCCTTCTGGGGCCCGATGGCGATCACGATTATGGGGGGTTTAATGGTTGCGACCGTATTGACGCTTGTGGTCGTTCCGGCGCTCTACGCGATGTGGTTCCGGGTGCGCGCTGACGAGCACGCGGAAAAATCTTCCGTCCTGCGGGCGGATGAGCCCACCTGGGAAGTTATCCCAGTGCGGATCGCGCCGAATAGCGGGAGGTTTCGATGATGGCCCTTACGACGATCGGCCGCCGCCTTGGAACTCCAATCAGCCGGTGTGGCGGCGATCTCACGATCGCTGAAATGCTGTCCGACTCCATCGTCCAAGCGTTGATGGAAGCCGACGGAATTGATCCGGAGATGCTGAAAGAGCTGCTCCGCAACGTCGCAGAACAAATTTCCTTAGCTCGGCGGCAGGACTAGAGCCGGGTAATTTTAAATTGAAAGATCGCGCGTTAGCCCTATTGGTTGCGTCTCCTAGCGCGCGCGAGGCGGCGCCGGGCGCCATTTAACGTTCGCCGGTGGCATTATGGGGGGTGGTGCCGCGAGCGTCTCTCTACGGGCTTCCCAGAAGCTCGCTCGTGATGCCGGGGCCGAAGCAGTTGAAATAGTGAAGCGCTGCTCGGTGGTGTGAACTTCCAATTCAGAATGGCGGTGTGCTGTCGTGGCCCTCATATCGGGGCGGCGACTCTTTTTCTAGCTGCGCGCTACCCTCCCAGCGACGAGAGCGAAAAACGAATCCATGACTCGCTAAAGGGCAGCACGGGCCTATTAGTCAGCAGTGTCACAAACGCGGTAGCACGACTAGTCGATTGGCGAGCTGCTGGATGGGACGAGGGGGTCGCAAGTTCAAATCCTGCCACTCCGACTGCCGCGCCGTTCACAATCTGCCGCGACTGGAGTCCCCCCGATAACTGCCGCGCCGTCCGATTAACTGGCACGTCCTGCCGGGCATCAGCAATCGCCGCCTTCGGGCAATATCGGTGCCGCAATCGGTGCCGGAATGTTTGTTAGATTGAGTAACCGGCGCACGATTGCGATTGGCTTCATAGAGGCCATTGACGACCTCGAAGCCGCACCATGGCGGTGCCTTACGTGCGACTAGGCAGCTCCCGCGTTAGTGTGTCCGTCATGGGCTGGTGCCCCATTGGATTTCCGATTGCCCTCGAAGGCGCTGCCCTTAATCTTGAGATCATCCTGGGCCGTCGGGCGTTTAAGTGGGATGTGCGGCACATCGACAGCATTGTCCTCACGTTTTGACGATCCTTCAAAGCGCGCATTTTCCTCGATCGATAGTGATCGATGAAAAATATCGCCTTCGACCACGGCGGTACTATTCAACTTGACGCGATGTGCATGGATGGTCCCCTTGATCTGTCCAGCGATGGTCAACTCCTCCGCGACTACGTCGCCCTCAATTTGTGCACCTTCGTTTATCAAAACGGTCAACGCCCGAAGCTCGCCCTCGATGTGGCCGAACACTTGTACTGTGCCCTCGCCGAAGATTTTGCCGACGACCGTCATGCCGCGACTGATAGAGGAAGCCTGGTCGGTTGACGCCTGTTCCCCCGAGTGCTTCGCTGCCGGGAGCTGAGGCTGTTGAACTTGGAATGACACTTGATCCTTCTCGTCCTTGGATTTTCCGAACATTTCGCGCTCCTTGGTTTGCATGTGGCTATTGGCTCAAGAATTCTCAGGTGGCGTAGTAGATGCGATGGAAGCGGCTGCCGAGACCACTAAGCACCTCTCGGCCTGTCGATTTCGTGGCCTCTGCGACGTCGTCTATGGTGATCGCCGATCCGATCAACGTCGCCATTTGGCCGATCCTGGCCGCCCTGGCGTCGGGCAGATCGGTGATATCTATCGGCAACAGGTCTAGGGAAGGGCGCTCCATGATGGGGCAGCAGCACCCGCCAATCACGGCTTGCAGCTTGCTTTTGGAATGCCATGTTCGCGGAAAGCCGTCGGCATGTCCGAGCGACACGAACGCGACCCGACGTCGCTTTGCAAACCAGCCTTCCTTATTGGCGCTGTTTTCCTCGGGCATCACATCGCGGACATGCACGATGCGTGCGCGCAACTCCACGACGGGAAGCATTGGATTGGCAGAACCAGGTGTCGGGTTTATCCCCAAGAGAGCCGAGCCTGCGCGTACGAGGTCGAAATGGCACTTCGGATTAAGGAGAATGGCAGAGGAACTAGCCAGTGAAGCGGGAACGCTGCGATAAAGCCGACGTAGTTCACGAAACAACACAATCTGCCGCTCGCTCTGCGGATCATTGGCCTTTTCATCGTTGGCCAAGCTGCTCATCAGGAGTACGATGCCGTGGTTCAAGACGTGAACCCTTGGTGCAAGCGCAACCGCCTCTTCCACCGACAATCCGAGCCCGTTCTCGCCGGTGTCGAAGTTCAACGCATAACCGCCCCTCCACTGGCTTGAGGTTACGAAAGCGTCCCACTCTGCCAGCTCGATTGAGCTATTGATAACCGGTCGCGCACCAAGCTCGGCGAAGCCTGGCCCCGCTCCGAAGTGAAATCCGTGGAGAACGTAGATGATCGAATTCGGGGCGGCCGAGCGAACTCGTTTGGCCTCAGCAAGATTGCTGACAAAAAAGGTTCGGCAGCCGGATTTGGCCAATGCCCCTGCGACCGGATCGATGCCGCAGCCGTAGGCGTTGCACTCGACTACTGCCGCACATTCAGCGTCGGTGCGCTTTGCAAAGCTGTCCCAATTAAACGCAATGGCAGTCAAATTGATTTTTAGGACGGCGCCAGCTTCGCTTTCCGACGGCCCGTCCAGAGTTAGACACGCCGTGAGTCTTTTGTGGCTGACGACGAGACGGCCTCCTCGATTAATGATTTTGCCATCAACAAGGCCGTCGACGACGACGTCGGCACCCGGCTCGATTGTCAAGCCACCGGTAAGGTTGCCCCGAACATGCAAATAGCAGTTTTTCTTAACTATCGCGTCGGTGGAGACCGAACCGTTAATATCCGTGGACCTGCTGACGACCAGTGGCTCCGGAACGTCGCTTTGGTGGACGGAAGGCATCACAACAGCCCGCGCCATTCGCAGCACTCTGCCCTTGAGGACTGCCTGCAACGAACGTGGATCAAATTCGTTCGCAATCGGTTAGCAGAATTCTCCGTGGTGTGGTTATGGTTGACCGTTAGATGACGGATTGCAACGAATGAAGGCGAGCGCAGCTTCGGCAGTCCCTAGCTTTCCGTCCGTTTGAAGCCGAGAGCTCACTGCCACCGGCGATGCCAACCCCACCCATCCCCGCCTCGCGGACTGATGTCGCCTTCAAACCACCCTTCGTTTGCCACCTTGAATCACTTTGCCGGCGATTTGTGAAATTCCCGCGAAAGTCAGGCACTCAGCGGGTTGGTATTAATGCCGTTTCTATCTCGCTCTGCGCCCATGCCGTGCGCGAACGCGGGAAGGAAGAATTTCTTCGTCTCAAGAGTCCAAGTGGTACTGGTGAAATTCCGGACTGTCCTCCTCTTTCTCTCGCCCAAACTCGAAGCATATCCCTCTGCGCTTCGGGCCATACAGTCGTGCATATTCGCCCTGAAACGCATGGAAGGTCCGCCATTCTCGATCGGCGAGTTTCTTGTCCCGATAGGATTTGTGCCAAGGTCGTCGGCCGTATTCGTCGAAAGCTTCCCCTCCTCCGCCCTCATAACCGATCAGAATTTCACTACTGAATGAAACAGAACGGGGATCCGGCATCAGAAGATAGCGATCGCTAAGGTTACGCCAATGCTCCGAAGGAATACGCCGCTCGGGATAGAGCCATTCTTCTTCCGCCGCCGCGACGTATCGGTATGCTCGCCTCTTTATGATGAAGTTAATTTGATTGACTTCGACGTCGCTGAGCCGGCGTCTCGTTTGTATTTCCGTAAACTTGAACATTGCCGGCCGAAGTGGATTCGGATGAGGCCGCAATCGGTTGGCATTGCCGTAGGGATTTCGTACCCAGGATAGGTTCGCAAGAAGTAGGACCTTTGTGGGACCGAGCGGAAAGATCGTGTGCGTGCCGTTTCTCCAAATCTCGGGATCACGGAAGTCTCGGCACGCATCCGATCCCGGAAAGCAATCCTCGTTGTAGACCGTAACGGGATGATCGGAGATAATGAACTTGGTCTGCTCCGACGCCACGGCGATCGACCAAACGGCTTCTGTCCATATCGCGCTATGCAGGTCTTGGTATTTCTGCATCGCGAGGAGGACCAGGTTTTTATCCTCCAGCTTCGTCATCGCGGCGAGATGCGCAAGTCCCTTCGGAGTGCGCAGCTTTTGCACACTCATATAGTTGAGGAGCGCACGGAAAGCGTCACCATCTGCACTCGGATGCGAGAAATTGGTGAAGTACTCGACCGCTTCTCGTCCCTCGCGATCGACACGACCGAAGAAGAATTGTTCAATCTCGGTCGATTCCAAAGCGCCGAAGCGGGTCGTGTATAGATCAGTCTGCTTGAAGCACCGATCCGTACCCCATCTCCGGAGGCCCTTCTTCTGGCGCTTGATACCCTTCGCGTCGATGAAGGCCTCGGGCCGAAGATCGAGATGCCGGAATTTCTGTTCGCCAGTCGAGGGGAGGAACCGTCGCTGATACCACTGAGGGACGTAATGGTTCTCTTTGTAAATCCTTTGCGCCATCACAGCTCGCTCCGTAACGCGCGAGCCGATCGACAATGCAAAGCTGAGTCGGGTCTAATCCCTCCAATGCCGGCCGCCGAAATCGGGCGGCCTGTTCAATGCGATTCGCGCAACCCGTATCAAGGACGAGTCGTCGGACTACGGCAAGCCAATTAGCGGTTGCTCATGCCAAGCTGTGGCAAAACCTGCGGCCTACTGGTCTGCAAAATGGGCTAAGTGTTGGTCGGAGTGGCAGGATTTGAACCTGCGACCCCCTCGTCCCGAACGAGGTGATCCAGAGATCACTCCTTGAATGTTCAGCATTTTTCAGTCACGTCCGTCGCTGTTTGTTCACGTTCAATTCGCGTGAAGCTGTGGCCGACTTGTGGCCGGGCCGACCGGCTGGCCGCGCACACCCCGCAATGGTTCCCATCGGGTCGGCAACCAAGCGCCGGTACGTGTCGAGCAGTGCTGATAAGCGGAAAAATCGAAGCTGTTGACTATTCGAAGTTCGTTAATCTCTTACGCCAAAATCATCCCTTCGTCGACGCCATCGTCCTCGTGTCGTCGGGGGACTCCTCGAAGAAGCCGTCAAGATCGGCCACTTAGTCCGCCAATATCTGCTCGAAACGTATGCGCCGTATCGAGGTCCCCAGTTCGGGAGCGCGGCGTCTCAAATAGACGGCTACGGCGTGCTGTTTACTCCCTATCCACCCGAGCCGTTTTCGCTAAGAGTCAGTTTCGAAAGTCATGAACCACGAGCGATCCGAACGACCGCGTCGTCAGGGATCGCCCCCTCAGTCCTTCCAAGTCCCGAAATGTTCTGACGAGATACCATCACACAACTCAGACCCCGCGGCCCCTGATGAGGCGGTTTAAGGCTTGCTCTGCCGCAGCGGGGAAATGTACCCGACTAGCGCGCAAGCGTTCGATGATGTGCCGATTTCCCAATTCGAAGGTGTCCGAGTAAGCGAGAAAGGAATGCTTGAGGCTCGGGCTCGCTCCTCAGACCCGCAGCCGCATCTAAGGCTGCCAGCATATTCCGGATCAGATCCTCGTGCGCTGCCGTTCTAAGTTCACGTGCCGGAATCCCCGCACAGGTTGCATCCTCTCGACACCTCAGCACCAGTCGTACGGCCTCCCGTAACCTTTGATTGTCGGCAACAGCCCCTACATGCTCGGCCTTCCAATGCTCCAAAAACTCGCGCGCGCGCTGACTCATTGGAAAACTCGACTGTTACATCTTGCGCACACATTTCAACTTGATATCGTGGCCTAATCACGTAGGCCGAATGTCAAGATGATGGCGACCCGGCCACAGTCGTGGGCGCCAGCTTTAAGGCATCGCGAAGGCCGAGGCTGCAGGCATGTACAAGGGTGCGACGGGGCCCGCTCTCAGTACCTGTAGGTGATGCGCGATCAACGCTCGCCGATGCTCGGACGCCGATCATGCGGCCCCTACCGGAACATTGCCGAGACCTGCCGTCGCCCGCCCGGTCTATCGCACCGTCCGGTCCCTGCTCGTTGAAGCGGATCACCCAATCCCGCAGCGTCTGGCGATCCATCCCGCCGATCTAGGCGGCATCTTCCCGCGAGGTCCGGTCGCAATCGCCACACGCGCCGCGCCTGCGCAGCATTCTTCGCTCTCTTGGCAAACCCGCGAACCTGCAATGCGGCGCGTCTAAATTTCAAAGTCTCAATACCCCGGCAACATGATGTCTCGGCTACAGTCGTCTTGCGGGAGAGTACCGAAACGGCACCGGCGCGAGAGGGGTCACTGTGCCGAACGCTGACCCTTCTGCCACTCCAGGAACCTTTGAAACAGCGCAGCTTTGTCCTCGGCGCTGAGGTTGGTGGTGGTGGGATTTTGGCTCAAGAAACGGTCGAACTCCGACTCCGCCGCCGGTGCGCGCACAGGGGCGTGCTGAGCGAGCCATTCGTCCGCGGCCTTAAAGCGCTGCCATCCCGGAACCTTGATGTTCAGGCTCGCTTCGGCCCATTTCGGATGGCGCGGCGGCTTGTGAAATTCATCCCACTTTGAGAAAAAGGCGTTTACGAAGTTCGCCATCCTGCGATAGCGCTCGGAGTTCTCCGGCCAATTGAAGCTCACCAGCAGGACGCTTGTCGCAAGCGTGTCGATGGTCTCCCCCGGCGCCAGCATGTTCGGATAATCGTCGCTCGACAGGGTGGTGGGCAAATACATGTCCTGAAGCCGCCGATCGTACGGGATCGGCACCAGATGTAACTTGTGATCCTCGTTCTTGACGGCTCGCAGGAGCCCAAAAACCTTGCCGGTGCTGCCGACATAGGCATCTGCTTCTCCGTCGACGATCTTCTGGATCGCGCGCGCATCGTCCGTCCAGTAGTCATAGGTGACGTTCATGTTAAGGCGCGAAAAGATCACTTTGGCTGCGTAATAGCCGACGTCCGTCGACGCTACGATCCGCTTTCCCGCCAGATCGAAGATCGATTTGATCGAAGTCGGCGCGACGACGTGGATTTCGTTGTTGTAAAGCTTCGCAATATATCGCAGCTGCGAGGTGATGTTCGGGATCTTGTACTGCAGCCGGTAGAATTCCGGCACGTCAGCGACCACCATCCCCATGTCGATGGCCTTAAGATAGAGAATGTCGACGACGTTACGGACCGGTCCCTTGCCGAGGACCGGAAGCACGCGAATTTTGCCGTCGTCGAGCACGCGCGCAATGTCGGAGCCGAAGATCGAAGTGGCGCCTCCGGCGGGCGCGGTGATGACGGTCACCGTGTTCGCGTTCATGTTATCGCGATCTGGCAGCTTCCAGGTGTCGTCCGGGCCCGGCGTGCCTGCGGGCGGGCCCGCCTGCGGCAACGCCGTTCCGGACGCTACGCCCAATATGATGGAGGACACGAGAAGCCGCGGGAGGACGCGCATGACTCAATTCTCCCAAATGAGGCACACGAGCTCGGCCGCATTCACTGCGCTGAGTTGATCGCCGTCGCGAGCAACTGCAGCCGTCGTGGCGCTTCGGCCGAGCCGAATTTCTCGGCTCGCTCATACCAGAGACGAGCCATCGCGATATCGGCCGCACCTTCCTGGAAGCCGAGCGTCTTGAGCACGTTTGGGTCGAAGGTGCCGGCGAGCGTTAAGGCCGCGTGCACGTTGCCAGCTTCTGCCGCGCGCCGAAGCAAAAGCCGCGCCGAAGAGAGATCGCCGGACTTGATGAAGTCGTCGGCGCGCTGAAGCATTGACGCCAATTCGTCGCGGTCCAGTTGCCTAGTAACGAAATCAGGCGTCGCCCGTTGAGGCGCAGGTGATGGCTCACGCGTTGTCATCACCGGTGGCGGTACCGGCGCTTGCACCGGCGGCTGGCTTATGGTGGCGGCCGCGAGTGCAGTGAAAGCCGCAGTGAAAGCCGCATGTTCGGCTGGATCGCGCCGACTCGTGGGCTCCTGCGCTGCCTTCGCGGCAATATCAACTTGTCGCTTCGCCCGGTCTCGCTCGGGTTGGTCCGGCCGCGTCTCGGGCGCAACAGAGGATTGAAGCAGCCCCCCTAGATTGGTGACGGTCGAGGCCCGCGGAAAACTGGCTTGCACAATCTTTGTTCCAAACTGCCTGGCGCCAGGGATCGACACCACAACCCCCGCGGTGAACGCCGCGAAAATAAGAACAGCCCCCGTCCGCAGCGTGATCCTCCACAAATCGAGACCGTCGACTGAGGATGGTGGCGGTTCTGGAACCCACTCCGGTTCGAGTGCCAGCCGACGCTGCATCTCAACGATTTCCCGATCCCCGCTAAAATCGGGATCATTACGGTCGTCTGGTCGCCAGAGTCTGTCCAATGGCGGGGAGAACGACTCGTCGGGCGGCGGTCGGCCCTGCTGGCGCACCCGTGGCGGCGCGTACTTCAAGGCAGGATCGAGATCGTTGGCATGGTGGATCGGAGAACTCATCGTCGCCTCCGCAAACTCTTAAGAAGACGTGGTCACATGCCGATTGCTTAGTCTCCCAGATTTCATAGGGCCGCACTGACCGGAATGGGTTGGTCATCGCCATTCTGATCGCCGCGGATTGGAACTTTACGCCCGCCGAGCATGGCGGATAGATTTTGCGGATTTTTCAGATCGGTGGAATTCAGTCCGCCGGACACGATGGCCGTCATGCCGGCCTTAGACCACCCACTGACATTGCTGGAATGATGATTGTCTGTTGATATGCCGGCGCGGCGAGCGAAACCGCTTTGCCGGGAGAAGGCTGCGGCCAACAAGACCGCCGCCAAAACGCAAATCACCTGGAATGGCCCGACCACAGCAAGCCCCACTTCATACTCAACCCCGCATACTCAATACTCAACCCCGCACGCCAACCTCACGCTTACGCCACACAGCGATATTCGGAACCTCTCTGAACCAAGAGAGTTGCACGCGTTTAATTTCGATGCGTCGGTCCCACCCGCACCATATTTTGAGCGTTGCCGGGGAATTGGGCGGCCTCGTGATCTGAGCGTGATGATTTCGCGGCACATTTGCCACATTGTATTTCCTTGGCTATCTGCCCCCGCGTCTATGACGATTTTCTGACATTGGAACTTGACGCGACGTCGGAATACGCCAATCACGTCCCCTCGCACCACGACCGCTTGCAGCGCGCCCTGGGCTCATGAGCTCGTGCGCTCAAACGTGACTTCGGCCTCCGCATCGGTGAGCAACAACTTGAACCAGCGACACCAAACTTCGCCAGCGTTCGCTGCTGCATCTGAGGTTTGGGCACCCGCGCCTCAACATCATTGACAACGAACATCAGAATTCATGAGACAGAACTGGCTCTCGAACCGGGTCTTCAAATCCTTTGACGATATCGTTGATCACTGCTGCTACGCCTGCAATGTGAGGATTGGTATAAGCCCCGCCGCTTCCCGCCGCCCTGGACGATCGCGAGCTCGACGCCTGTCTAATCGTAAGGGACAAGAATGGACAGGCGTTGAGATACATCTATTTCGAGGATGAGCCGGGACGACGATCAGCGGCGAACCTGTTGACCAAGAAACTACGGCGCGTTGCCGCCAACGTGGCGAAGCTGCCGGACCTGTTGCGCCGAGGACGACTGAAGCTCGGAAACTAATTCTGCAAGGCAAAGCCAGATCTAACGAAACCGACAAGCTTGGCACCAACTTCATGGCCATGCCGCCAGACCACGCTGTATGTGCTTTCCCGGACGACACCGTCCCAGCTCAGGAGCAGCTCGAATTCATCGGGAACGTCTGATCCCTCGACATGGAGGCGCACGCCGTCGTCGGAAATGTCGATCACACGGCAATCGCGCGTAGGAATGCCGGCTCCGAGCTTGATCTTCGCTGCACTATAAAGCCGACGGCGGGGCGACCGTCGCCTCTCCTCAGAACTTAGCGAGCGCATTAATTGGACGGCTCCAAGTTGCGGCCGCCCCAGCACCTCTCGGCCAGCTTATGTACCAAACAGAAATTGCATGCCGCCTAAGGCACGCACTCCAATTTTCTTTGCATTTTCGTGAAATCGGTGCCGCAAGAACTGGCTCGGCACCGAACGGCCCGCCTAACCTTAATCTCAAGGCGCGGGCCTCGCCGGTGTGGGCGCTACCCATTTTCTCAAAAAGGACGAAGATATGAGCGACGACAGAACGGAAGCCGACAAAGACTGGGCGGCACGAGGCTGCCCGCGGCCGACGACGCAGACGATGAGACCTATTTTGAGAAGCGGCATTTGGCCAACTATGATCCTTTGTTCTCCGTTACACCCGATGAGGCCCGAATTTTGATTGCCATGGCGCGCGAGGCGATCAACCTTTTTCAAGACGCCTCCGAAAAGCAGCGCGTCGCATTCCTGACCTTGCTTCTCTTCAACCTCAGAAAACATATTTGATCAGTGGTCAGCCGAGTCGCCCAGCATCCGGTCGAGGGCCATTTCCCCGTCTCGGGTCTGGAAGCAGCGCTTCAGCGCGGCTTGGATCCGGCTTGGCCAAACAGGAGGGCGATCGACGCTTCCCGGGTCAGCTTCGCCGCCTCCTCCCGGTATTCTTTGATCCGAGTCACGTGTCGGGGTCGGCGCTCTTAAACACGAGCACCTGGAAGGCCGTCTTGAAAACCCCGGGCGCGGCATCTCAGCCGCCTTAGCAATCCTCGAACAGGTGGATGACGCCGTTGCCGGCGACAGCAAGGTCGGTTGGGGCGCCGACACGGACGATGAGCGCGCTCACCGTGCGCAGGCCGCGGCGCAAATTCGGCTCCGCCCATGAATCCTCCGGGGCCGAACTGGTCCGCGATCTGGTCTCCCTCATTCAGCGAAGGACAACCCGCCCGGTCGTCGGCCTCGGCCCGCACCTACTTGACCGCAGTGGAGCGATCAGAGCGCAACATCGATTGGTGCAATAAATTCGGCCAATGGTACTCACCCAGTCGCAGTATCGGTACCCACCTCCTTCTCGAGTGCGCCATTGATCGACGGGGTCTGGTCGGTCGGCACAAGCTGTATATGAGACGGCGGATTCTTCACCTGCGCGCTTGCCGAGGTGTCGATGAGATTTTCCTGTGGACGCGACATGCCCTGGAACCAGGCGTTCTCTTCAATCGCCAACGAGCGGTAAGAAATGTCACCTTCGACCACCGCAGAACTATTCAGCATGACGCGGTTTGCATGGATAGTGCCCTTGAAACGCCCGCCGATAGTCAATTCCTGTGCGACGATGGCGCCCTCTACTTGGCCGCCATCATGGATCCGGACGATGGAACCTTGAAGCTCGCCTTCGACGCGACCAAAGACGTTCACGGTTCTCTCGACGGAAATTTTGCCGACAATCGTCATACCGGGACCGATGGAGGAGATCTCCGTCGAGTCCGACGCCGCCGAACGCACTTCGGCCAAATTCTGCGACTGCTGTGCCGGTGATGAAACTTTATCTTTCTCGTACGAGCTGCCTTTGGATTTGCCGAACATTTTATGCTCCTTCTCGTTCCTATACCTCTCGAAAACATGCTGAATACAAGACCACGGATCCTTAACCTGCGCGCTTGCCGCGGTGTCGATGGAATTTTCCTCCGGACTTGAGATCCCCTCGAACCGGGCGTTCTCCTCCATCGCCAACGAACGGAGAAAAATTTCACCTTCGATGATGGCACAACTACCCAGCGTCACGCGGTTTGCCCGGATAGTGCCCTTGAAACGGCCGCTGATAGCCAATTCGTCTGCGGTGATATCGCCCTCCATTTGGCCGGAGGCAGAGATCTGGACGATAGAGGCGTGAAGCTCACCTTCGACGCGACCGACGCGACCAAAGACACGCACGGTTTTGCCGACAATCGCCACACCGGGACCGATGGAGGAGAAGATCTCCATCAAGTCTGACGCCGCCGAACGCGCTTCGGCCAAATTCTGCGACTGCTGTGCCGGCGATGAAACTTTGTCTTCCTGCGTGTTGCCTTTGGATTTGCCAAACAAATGGTCTGGACCACCCTGAATTGTGTTCAAAGGCGGAGAACCAGTCTCTTTCGCCCGTTCTGCAAGAACTCTGTATTTAAGTACATAACCCCTGATCCGCCTTGCCTCAGCGGCATCGGGTGTGCTGAGCATTATTAAGCGCAGCTGTTCGGCCCGGCGAAGGCAATGCTCGGTGCTTAGCAACAATTAATCCCCATTGATTCTCGCGCTAAACCGATGAATGGCCAGATTGTTCCATGTCTAGAGGTTATTGCGAGCGCCCAGCATGTGAAAGCTGAACCAAAGGTGCTCCGATTTCTATGCAGAATTGCTCATTTTTCTATGCAGAATTGCACTCCTGCCCCCTCTTACCTAGCCTCTGCCTCGCGGACTTGAACGCCGGTGCCTAGCCTGAGCTTGTGGTACCATCCAATTACGGGACGAGGCGCCCCGATCCCTCGCACAACTATGGTGCGCCAGGGCGAACGCCGTCCTAGCCATGAGGTTACGGCGCGCTCACGCTCGGAAACGGTCTTTTGGGCGTGGACGCAGAGCCTGGCGATCCTGCGCTCTTGGGCTCGGCGCATGTGCTCAACGTCGGGCTTGATCCGCGCAGCGGGCTGATTGGAAATCAAGCACGACGGCTTCCGCATCGTGGCACACCGCGACACCAGGGGCATGCGCCTTCCATAAGCCGCGGAAATCCGCTCACCCACCTGGTCGCTCGAAGCTCAGAGCCGCGAGATCGTGCAGGGATGGTCCGCCGACGAATGTGGCCGATGACGAATATAAGTCGGTCGCATGCCTAGCGTGCGGCGCAGACACACCTGATCAACCTGAAAACCGGAAAGGTGCTGGGGGCGAAAGAGGATTGAGCGGCCGGTTGCGATTGGGCTCCCGCAAATAGGAACCCCAAGCGCGAGGCACGACTTTGGGGCCCGAGGCAGGCGCGCTGCCCCGGCAATCAGCGGAGTCGCGTTCTAACCCATTTGCTGTCCGCGCTTTGAGGTGCGCTGAGCGACATCGGCCAGCCTCATCCACTCGGCCGCCATCTCCGCGTTGAATTTGCGTCAGGGAATACCGGCCAACAGCCAGCGCAGCGGCAAGGACAACCAAGACACCAAGGACGATCGCGGCCTTCATCATTAGGGGTAGCCCCACGCCTTCGATGATCTTACCCGGCCGCACATGACAGTTTCGTGGCGACGAGGCGCGGCGGCCGCGCTGGATTTCAGTTACTGCAAATCGTCAAGGTGAAGGTGACTTCATCATCACAGACGGGGCCGTTGGTCGGCTACGTGCCACGCTGGATGGCGGTTAATCACAGACTGGAGGCGCCTGGGCCGACTATCATTGTGAAGGACGCTTCGGGCGAGGTCATCTATCAATTTCCCCGCAATTGAGAGCCGCCGCCATGCCGCCCCGCCGCTTTCCGCCACTCTGGACGCATACGCTGCGACCTCGACCGGGATATTGGTAACGCTGCGAAAAACTACTCTTTGGACGCTCGTTGGGATCACGTTCCTCGTGGTCGCAATGTATATTGCGTTTCAGGTCAGCCCATGGCCGTCGGTCCTGTACCATCGCCACTATGGCCCGTTTCGCCAAATTATAGACCATGGCTGGTTTGGGCTGCAGCGAACCCTCGAAAGGTACGCCGTCACAGCGCGCCTCGACGAACGCTTCGATACAAACGATCCGGATGCTGTGCTTGATGTCTACTATCCTTCCGAGGTCGCGAACACCGACCGGAAGCTGCCGACGATCGTCTGGGTGCACGGGGGCGGTTTTACATCAGGCAGCAAGGACGGGGTCGCACACTACCTGACAGTTCTGGCGGCAAAAAATTACACGGTCGTCGGCGTCAATTACTCGCTGGCGCCGTTTGATGGGCATGGTGGTGCCGATTGCCCACGAAGGAATGCGCGAGCCGTAACGCGAAAAAGATCAGCCGGGCCCGGGTTCTTGGAGACGATGTGTCCCAATGGAACCGAAGAAAGTAATTTACACGGCAACGCTTGATCTGACTGAGGTGAGCGAACATTAACGACCGCGCCGAGCGTACTTCGGAGCACGTCAGCGCTGTTTTTGGTCCATACCCATGACCAAGCCTTTGGACATGGCGGCCGGTGCCCAACAAACGCAACGGCCTCACCTAGCGACTTTCAGCGAATGAGTGCTAAAAATGAAAGTTCGCTCCGGCGCGAATCACGTCGCCGTAGAAGTGCGCAGAGGAGGCGAGGCTCTGGTAGACCGGAGTGGCGAAAAGCGTTGAGCTCGGCGAGCTAACAAAGCTGGCCGTGCCAAGATCATAGTGGAAGTATTCAAATTTGGCGCTCCATTTTTGGGCAAACATCCACTCGAGGCCGCCGCCCAAGGCCCATCCGGCGCGCGTATCGGACAAAGTCCCACTGCCGTTGCCAACGAAACCGTTGGTGCCGCTCTGCGATAACGAACTGTTGGCATTGACGCCGCCATAGGCGAGACCACCGGTGCCGTATACAAGCAAGGTAGGAGTCGCAAGGAAGCCGAGACGCCCACGCACGGTACCGAGATATTTGGTTTCCATGGAGGCGGTTTGAGTGGAGGTAACGGGCACGCTGACCACGACGGTGGTTGTCGCACCCGAACCAGCGTTGCCGCCCGATGCCGCGATCCCCTGTATGTCCGCCTCTAGTCCGGTGACGAAGTTCGCGAATTGTTGGTTGTAGCCCCGACCTGGCCGCCGCCAATGAAGCCGCTTGCGCTTCCGACAGGGACTGCACCGGTCGAGAGCGCGGCCAAACCTTCCGAAACGCCTGGGACCACTCCGAGGCTGGCATCAGGCGTGGGCATGGCCTGGGTGCTCAGACTATTCCGCGAATTCACGGTACCGGCGTTGCCACCGACATACCATCCTGTCCAGTCATCTATGGACGCCGGTAACGGTGGCGCCTTGAGCGCCATGTCGGCCGCGAAAAGAGGCGTGCCGGTCAGCGTTGCAAGCGCGGCTGTGGCGGCCAGAAGCTTCCTCATGACCCCCTCCGTTAATTCCACTGATCGGCGTATTTTAGCTCAGGGGGATATTGAATACTGTGCCCTCGAAGCCACTGGGCCAAAAAATGCTGGGGCTGCCAGAAAAACCCCTCTTGAGCCTCGATGGGCATCATGCTGTGCGGCAATACGAGGAGCGGTGACACCGCGGTGGCGTTGGATCAGGGCCTCAGCGCCAAGCCGCCGGAGTTGCTGCTTCAACGGTTCGGCAACGGTTTCGTGAGAACCTGGCGCACCGCAGCAAAAACAAGCGCGCCGCAGCTAACGGCGGCAGCTCAGGCGGTAGAAGGCGCGATCATGAAGAACGTCGGCTTCAGCAAATTTTTTAGTCGAAACGTGGAAAAAAACAAGCGTTCCTCGACACGGCGCAGCTCTGGCGCTGATGCATGGATCAGGATCGGTGGGATAGCACTCCGCCGATGTGTCATTGCTGACATGTCGGTGTCTGGCGTGCGGTTGATCGCAGATGCTTCGGTCCCGGTCCCGCGAGAATTTGAATTGATGACCGCCAAGGGTGCGCCCGGCCGCAAGTGCAAAATTAAGTGGCGGAACGCAACGCAGCTCGGCGCGGTGTTCGTCTAGTTCAGCCAAGGAGGCCCGCCCGTTGCGCCTAGCTAAGTGCCTGCCAGGGGACAGAAGTTCGCAGCAGGTCGCCTTCGTTTGCAACTCATCCCAAACATGACATTGTAAGCGAGTTGCCGGGAAGCCATCGACCCCGCCGGCCTAGACGCCCGGCGGTACGAGATGACGCCGACAGACAACAAGGAGGCCCCGCGCCGGGAAGGCGGGGTCTTTACCGTTATCCGTGGCGAAAAACGGAGCCGGCTAATCGGCAGCGGGCCGCACGCCATAACTGTCCGCGCAGGGGACTGTCGCCTTTCGAGTTCATGATAAATATGAGGACCGCAAAGGCATTGGGCCTCGACGTGCCGTTGCAACTTCAGCAATTCGCCAACGAAGTGATCAAATAACTATGCCGGCTATGCTGCGATGCGTGAGACAGCGCCGGCGGCGCTTTGTATTCTAGCCTTGCACGGCCTCAAGGAAGGCGGCGCGGATCGGGTTGATCGGCATGGACTTATTTCGAACTCGACGTCGATCACACCATCCTCGTCATCAAGCTCGCCCGCCTCACGCAAGAACTTCTCAAACTTCCGACGGCCGTCCTTACCCACTTTGCTCTCAAGCTGAGCAAGCGCTTCCTCGATCGTCTTGGGCGTAGCGAGTGAATGCTTAACGTCGGTCTCAAGCCTGATCACTCTGGCCGGCATCGTATAGTTTTCGACGTACCTGTCGGGAAACTTCTCGCGGTAGACCGCCAGTGCCTTCTTGCCGTTTATCTCACTTCCTTAAATGACAGTTTTTGGCGTCCTTATATTGCGGCATTTGTGGACTCTGATCCGCCCGGTTCGGCTAACCATACAATGGAAGAAAGGCGGACGTCCGGCAGAGCTTGGATTGACGTGTTCGATGACTGGTTAGAGAACGGAGCCAAATGTTTACCTTGGCGGAGCTTGAGAACGTAATTCCTCTCGTGCGCGCGAACGTGCCGCCAACCCCGCAATATGCCTGGCCGCTGTTAAAGGCGCACACTGGCGTAGAGGTCGTCGTGAAACACGAGAACCACACCCCAGTCGGCGCCTTCAAGGTACGTGGCGGCATTGTTTATTTCGACCGGCTCAAGCGCCAACGGCCGCAGGTGAAGGGAATCATCACCGCCACGCGCGGCAACCACGGCCAATCGCTGGCCTTCGCCGGCGCGCGCGCTGGCGTCGCGGTAACCATCGTAGTGCCACACGGGAACTCAACGGGCAAAAACGCAGCGATGCGTTCGTTGGGCGCTGAACTAATCGAACACGGCGGTGACTTTGACGAGGCGAAGCAGCAGGCGTTGCGGCTCGCAGCCGAGCGTGACCTCGAATATGCTCCCACGTTCCACCGCGATCTCGTCCTCGGGGTCGCGACTTATGCGCATGAGCTGTTCACTGCAGTTGACGATCTCGACAGTGTTTACGTGCCGATCGGATTGGGCTCTGCTATTTGCGGAATGATCGGTACGCGAGATGTGCTTGGCCGAAAGACCAAAGTTGTCGGAGTAGTCGCTGCGGGCGCAAATGCCTATCGCCGCTCGGTCGCGGCCGGCCGTGTCATGGCGACAAGCTCGGCGCTTACCTTCGCGGACGGCATGGCCGTTCGCGTGCCCGACGCGACGGCGTTAGACGTCATTCAGCGCGGCACCGATCGGATTGTTGAGGTATCAGATGACGAAATCGCGGAGGCGATCCGAATTATCTATAACACCACGCATAATTGCGCCGAGGGCGCCGGCGCTGCGGCGCTAGCTGGGTTAATCAAGGAGCGCGAGCAGCTTGGTGGCGGACGTGCCGCTGTGGTGGTGAGCGGGCAGAACATTGATTGCGCGTGGCTGCAAACTGTCTTGGCAGGGGGCACGCCGCAAGTCTATTGTGAAAGCAAGTCAGAGAGTGATCTAGATGACCGGTTTCCCAAGCGGCATTTTGCGGCCATCGGGACTAGCGCAAACCTCTTGCACGAGTCCTGACGCGGTCGCTTAAAAGGCCAGCGATCACTACTGGCCAAACCCGGCTTTCTTGTATGCCGCCGTCCGCCAGGGTTGCTTATTCCTTCCTGGCAGCCTCACGATCCAATATCTGACGAACCTGAACGTGCGTCCACCGGCCGCCTCTCGCTGTCGGCACTTTGCGAGCGGGCCGGCTCATCGCGTGAAAGCATCCTGCAAAGATTGTTCAGCGCGGCTCGCTCTTGGCACGGGCGCTTAGGGCACCCCCTTCGCGCTCTGTATGGCCTGCCACACGCGGCTCGGCGTCGCGGGCATATCGATACGGTCGATGCCGAGCGGAGCCAGCGCATCAATGATCGCATTGATGACGACCGGCGGAGCCCCAATGGTACCGGATTCGCCGATGCCCTTCACGCCGATCGGATTGGTCTTGCAGCGCACTTCTTCCAGCGCGATCTCGAAATTCGGCAGCATGTCTGCGCGCGGCATCGCGTAGTCCATAAAACTGCCGGTGACGAGCTGCGCCGTCGAGCGGTCGTAGACGGCATGCTCGTAAAGTGCCTGCCCGATGCCTTGCGCAACGCCGCCATGCTGCTGGCCGTTGACGATCATCGGATTAAGCACCTGTCCGAGATCATCGACCATCACGTAGCGGTCGACCGAGACCTCACCGGTGTCGGGGTCGATCTCGACCTCGACCGCATGCGCGCCGTTCGGATGGCTTGGCGGCTCGGGCGAATGACTGCCGGAGCCTTCGAGCCCGATGCCGAACTGGGTCATCGGCCCCATCGGCGCGAAGGATGCCTTCGCTACTTCAACGAGTGGGATGGCCTTGTCGGTGCCGGCAATCGTGAAGTTGCCGTCCTTGAATTCGATGTCGCCCGCGTCCGCCTCCAACATGGCGGCGGCCATCAACTTTGCCTTGTCGATGATCGCGTCGGCGGCTCGGCGGAGCGCACTGCCTCCAACAACCGCGCTGCGCGCTCCGTAGGTGCCGCGTCCGAATTGCACTTGGGCAGTGTCGCCTTGCACATAACGGATCTGGTCGAACGACACGCCCAGGAATTCATGGACGAGTTGTGCAAACACCGTCGCGTGCCCCTGCCCGTGCGAGTGCGTGCCGCCGAACACCGTAACGGTGCCACCCGGATCGAAGCGGATATCCATGCGGTCGTTGAAGATGCCGCCAAACTCGATGTAATAGCAGACCGAGCGGCCGCGCAGCTTGCCGGCCTTTTCCGAGGCCGTTTTGCGCTTCGCGTAACCCTTCCAGTCCGCCATATCGATGCACTTGTCGAGCAGGCGAACGAACTCGCCGGAATCGTAGCAGTACCAGGTCGGCGTGTTGTAGGGGAATTTGTCCGAAGAAATGAGATTAACGCGGCGAATCTCTGCCACGTCCATGCCGATCTGCTTCGCCGCATGCTCGATCATGCGCTCGGTGAAATAAGCCGCCTCCGGACGTCCGGCGCCGCGATAGGGACCCGCCTGCGGCGTGTTCGTGAACAGGCCTTTGCACATGACGTGGATCGCCTGCACGTCATAGGCCTCCGGAATGAAGCGCATCGAGAATAGACCGCTCACCATGCCCGGGCCAACAAAATACGCGCCGACCTGGAACAGTGACTGCGAGCGGATCGCTAGGATTTTTCCCTTTTCGTCGAGCGCGAGCTCTCCGTAGCTTACGAGATCGCGGCCCGTGTGATCCGTCATCATCGCTTCGGAGCGTGTCGCAACCCACTTCACAGGGCGACGGAGCTTCTTTGACGCCCACAGCACCAGCGCATCGTCCGGAAACGCGCCCCCCTTCAGGCCGAAACCACCGCCGACGTCAGGCGACACCACGCGCAGCTGATTTTCAGCGATATGGAGGATGTGCGCGATCTCCGTGCGCGCGCCATGCGGATTCTGCGACGAGGTGTAGAGCGTGTAACTGTCCTCAGCCGTATTGTAATCACCGATCGCGGTCGCGCGGCTCCATCGACACCGGCGTCAGCCGGTTGTTCTCGATGCGCAGCTTCACGTGATGCTTCGCCTTCGCGAACGCCGTATCGGTCGCCGCCTGGTCGCCGATCATCAGTTGAAACGCGACGTTGCCGTTCGGATTGTCGTCCCACACTTTCGGCGCCCCATCCTTGGCGGCATCTTCGAGCAGCGCCACCGCCGGTAACGGCTCGTAGTCGACCTCGACCATTTCGGCCGCGTCGCGCGCCTGCGCGAGCGTCTCGGCGACGACGAAGGCGATGCGGTCACCCACGAAGCGCGCTTTGTCGGACTGCAGAAGCTGCTGATGAATGCGGTGACCTTTCGGTGCGCCGAGATCCTCCGGCATCATGGCGGCCGTGAACCCGCCGAGCTGATCGTGCCTGGCGTCAGCGCCGGTGAGCACCAGCAACACTCCCGGCGCCGCCTTCGCCTTCAACGCATCGATCCTCCTGATGTTCGCATGCGCATGCGGGGAAAGAACGTTTACGCCATGGCAAATACCGGGTAGCGTGATATCATCGACGTAGCGCCCCTGGCCCGTAAGGAAGCGTCGATCTTCCACGCGTCGCACCGCCTGCCCAATTCCGAATTTGATCATTTGCCGAAGTCCTTACGTTTTGAGATCTGCACCCTTCCGGCACGACGGTATGTTGGCCATTTCTTACGCCCGGAACCAGCTCGCTTACCCACCGCGCAGCCATTTAAAAATGTTGATTTATTGTTCACAGCTCCGCACCCCACCCTGGCTCCGCGACAATCGAATATACCCACGCACGGTGACGCGTAATGACTTCTGATCCCACCAGGGCGCAAGTGGTCATAGGTCGACGGAGGACTGAGGTATCGACGTCATTTCGGCAAAGCGTTTCGCGTACTCGGACATGCCGAGCGTTTTGAGCCAGTCCGCAATCTGCTGCATCGCGGCCACGTCTCTACTTGTGAACTCTCACATCAACGTTTCAGCCTGACGCCAGAGCGGCTTTGATTGTTGCGCCAGCCGATCTCAGTGCCGTTTTGGCGTAGGGGATAGCTCCGCCCATCGCATAGAAATGATGGATCATGTGCTCGTGGCAGACGTAGCGCACTTCGACGCCGGCGCGTTCAAGGGCATCGGCGTAGGCTTTGCCCTCATCCCGTAGCGGGTCGAAGCCTGCGGTATGGATATGCGCAGGCGGCAGGCCCGAAAGGTCGGCGGCCCGAAGTGGGGATAGGCGCGGGTCTTTGATGTCTACGCCTGGTGGAAAATAGTGACCGGCAGCCCACGCCATCAGGGGGCCTTCGAGGAAGTAACCCTCGGCGAAGTCACGGCGTGACTGGTTTTCGGCGGCTATGTCGGCTACCGGGCAAAACAGCACTTGTAGTGCAAGCCTAGGCCCCACGGTCTTCGCCCGCTGACAAACCACCGCGGCGAGATTGCCGCCAGCGGAGTCGCCCGCCACGGCGATCCGAGTCGGATCGACACTGAAATCCTGCGCATGCGCCACCACCCACTTGGTCGCAGCGTAGGCGTCTTCAACCGCAGCAGGGAACCTGTGTTCAGGCGCGAGACGATAGTCGATCGATATGACCCGGCAACCGCTCTCGTTGGCGAGCATCCGGCACATGCTGTCGTGGGTGTCGAGGTCACCGAAGACCCAGGCGCCTCCGTGGAAATAGATGATGCCGGCGAGTGGCTCTGGCGCGGACGTCACCGGCGTATAGGTCCGATATGGCAGCGGCCCGACTGGTCCTGGCAACGTGCCGGTCTCGATTTTTCCGATCGGCTCCTTCGACTCGACCATGCGTGCCAGTTCGACCGCCATTTTGCGCGCATCGGGAGGTGACAGCTCCCACAACTTCGGCTGCCCGGAAGCGGCCAGCATGTCTAACAGACCCCTCACATGTGTATCGAGTTGCATGATCTACTCCCTCTTCAACAATCAACGCCTTTAGCAAACCCTCTGCGCAAGTACGCGCGCCATCGTACGCACGCCGCGCGCCATATCAATCCAATCCGACGCCTCACGCGGCGCGCTCAACTCGCATATCGATCTCGCTGCGGAGGGTCCCGAAGTCGATTGGTTTGGTCAGCAGCGCCTCAGCGCCGTTCTCCAGCGCCTTGCGCTTGGTTTCCGCGTCGCCGTAGGCGGTAATCATGATGACCGGCACGTCCGGTCGCAAGGCTTTGGCCTTCGGCAGGAGTTCAAGACCGCTCATCCTCGGCATGTTGATGTCAGACAGGATCAGGATGAGCGTGGCGTTTCCGGCATCGCTGATGCATTGCAATGCTGCCGGGGCCGACTGGGCAAATTCCATGGTGAACCGCTCGGCGCGCAGGTCACGCCGGAATTGCTGGCGGAATAACACCTCGACATCTGGTTCATCATCGACCACGAGAATGAGAACGCTCACGCTCGTCCTCCTGACTTGGCAATGGATGCTGCCGTGCGTGGCAGAATGATCCTAAATTCAGTGAATTTGCCGGGTTCAGTGTCAACCTCGATAGAACCAGCATGTTGTTTCACGATGATGTCATGGCTGATGGAGAGGCCGAGGCCGGTCCCTTCTCCGGCTGGTTTGGTCGTAAAGAATGGATTGAACATCTTGTCCCTCACCTCGGGTGGAATGCCCGTGCCGTTATCGCGAATCCTGATCTCAACTCTGTCGCCGAGGTCCTTGGTCGCGGCGGCAAGCGTAGGCTCGAAATCGCCCCCATCGGCTCTCAGCTTGACGCTTCGTCGCCGCATAGAAGCCGTTAGAGATCAGGTTGAGCAGCACCCTCGTGATGTCCTGCGGGAACAGGTCTACCTCGCCTGCCGCCGGATCGAACGACCGCTCCAGCGTGATGTTGAAGCCTTGCTTCTCGGCTCGCGCCCCGTGATAGGCGAGATTGAGGCTCTCATCGACAAGGGCGTTAATATCCACTGGTCGATGCTCACCCGACCCCTGACGCGAATGGAGCAGCATGTTCTTGACGATGGAGTCGGCACGTTTGCCGTGCTGCACGACCTTGTCGAGATTGCCTTGCAGCATATCCGCGATCTCGCTGATCTCAGCGCGTTGTTTGGTGTCGAGGTGGATGCCTCCGAATGCCTCACGTAATTCGTCGATGAGTTCGACAGAGACGGCCGAAAAATTGTTCACGAAGTTGAGCGGGTTCTTGATCTCGTGGGCAATGCCTGCGGTCAGTTGTCCGAGCGAGGCGAGCTTTTCCGTCTGCACCAGGCGGTCCTGCGCGGTCCGGAGGTCGTCCAGCGATGCGCTCAGATCGTCGGTGCGTTGGCGTAGTGCGTCCAAAAGCCGAACATTCTCGATTGCGATGGCCGCTTGGTCGGCGAAGGTTTCGACAAGAGCGATCTGCTTATCAGTGAAAGGCCTAACCTCCTCGACGTGGTAAATGATCATGACGCCCAGCAAGTTGTCGCCCTTGAGAATCGGCACCCCGAGAATTGTCCGGGTTTCCTCGAAAGACTTCGCCCCGTAAGTATATTCCCCGTCGGCCCGGACATCGGGAATGTGGATCGTTCGGCGTTCGAGCGCGGCACGGGCAGAAGCACTGTGCCGACCCGGGCGAATTGGAGGTTGCGCCACCCAATCCTCGAACCCTGGAGAGGTGTTGTAGGTTGCTACCATTCGCAGCAGTTCACCATCAAAACGGAGGATGACCCCTCTGTCGGCTTCGCACAGCTTGACTGAACTCTCGGCCACAGTTTCGAACACCGCATGAAGATCGAACGCCGACCGGCTGATGACTTCAAGAACGTTAGCGGTCGCCGTCTGCTGCTCCAACAACTCCGCAAGGTCAGCGGTGCGCTGGCGCAGCTCATTTAGCAGCCGCGTGTTCTCGATTGCTATCACCGCTTGTGCGGCGAAGCTCGTCACTAGCGCGACTTGCTTATCGGTAAAGGGGTGTATTTCACCTCGGGCTAAGAGGAACGCACCTATCAGTTCATTTTCCTTCAACATCGGAACAGCAAGAAGCGTTCGTACGCCTCCAAGTTCAACTGCCGCGACAGTCACTGGCTCACCTTCCGCATACGACGCTGTCGCGGCCATATCCAAAATGTTAACTGCCTTTTTGGTTGCAACCATTTCGCGCAGCGGGTTTTTGGGACCGGGTCGTAGCGCAGTGCGCTGACGCGCAGCGACGAACGCTGATGGGGTATGATGTGACGCGACCGCGCTTAAAATCTCCCCGTCCCAACGATAGATATTCCCGAATTTGGCGTCGCAAATTCGGACGGCCTTTTCCAACATGCTTGCGAACACCGGCTCAAGATCGCTTGGAGAGCTTGAGACAACCCTGAGTACATCCGATGTAGCCGTCTGCTGCTCTAGTGCTTCCGTGAGGTCGGTGGTGCGTTGGCGCAGTTCGTTGAGCAGTCGCGCGTTCTCGATGGCGATGACGGCTTGAGCGGCAAAATTCTCGACCAGCGCGATCTGCTTGTCGGTGAATGGACGGACTTCCCGCCGATAGATGGAAATGACGCCGAGCAATTCGTCGTCCTTCAACATCGGTACAAGGACGAGAGAGCGCGCTCCCGTCGCTTCGATGAACCAAAGGAACAGAGGATCACCTTCTTTATAGGCGACGTCCACGGCAACATCGGGGATATGGAGTAATCTCTTCGTAGCGGCGACCCGCCCTTGTGGTGTCAGGGGACTGGGGCGCGCTACCGGCTCTTTCAGCCGAACTTGAGCGTATGCTGGTGGCATGTTGTACATCGCCACTGCTCTGAAAAGCGATCCTTCCTCGTGGAGCAGCATTACGCCGAAACTGGCTTCGCAAAGCCGAGTGGCATTCTCCAGCATCGATGCAAATACCGGCTGCAAGTCGCCCGGTGAACTTGAGACTACTTTCAGCACCTCAGCAGTAGCCGTCTGCTGCTCCAGCGATTGTCTGAGTTCGTTTAGCAACCGCGCGTTCTCGATGGCAATGACGGCTTGGGCGGCGAAGTTCTGCACCAGTGCAATTTCTTTGTCGTTGAACGGGCGAACTTCTTGACGGAAGATCGTGATGACGCCGATCAGTTTATCTTCATGGAGCATCGGGACGCTGAAGACACTGCGATAACCGCCGAGCGCGACAGCAGAGACGACAAATGGGTCGCCCTCAGCGTAACCTCGTTCCAACATCACGTCGGCGATTTGCGCCGCTTGCTTTGTATTTGCCGCACGCCAAAGGCTGGAGCTGGGAGGCGGATGTAGGATCCCAGCGCGCGCTTCCTCATACGCGGGTGGAGCGTTGTGCATCGCTGCGGCGCGAAAGCCCTCGCCCTCGGTGAGGTAAAGCACACCGAATTTAGCATCACAGATGCGGACGGCTTTCTCCAGCATGGTTTGGAACACTCGTTCAAGATCGCCAGGAACGCTAGAGATAATCTGGAGAACGTCAGACGTAGCCGTCTGCCGCTCCAACAACTCTGCAAGGTCATCGGTGCGTTGGCGCAACTCTTTCAACAGCCGTGCATTTTCGATGGCGATGACGGCTTGGGCAGCGAAGTTCTGCACCAGCTCAATCTGTTTCTCTGTGAAGAGCTGCACGTGCTGACGGAAGATGGCAATCGTTCCGACAAGCTCGTCCCCTTTGAGCATTGGCACGACGAGTAAAGTTCGGCCACCAGCAAGGTCAGCGAATGCGATATGCGACGGGTCTCTTCCGCGATAACCTGCGGTCGATCTAATGTCGGCGACGTGCAGGGGCTTCTTTGTCGCGGCCACTCGTCCAAGCGGGTGTTCTGGTTCAAAATGAATTTTCGGCTGTCGCTGTCGCATTTCGGCAAAAGCTTTCGGCACGTTATGCATCACAATAACCGGCCACGTTCCGTTTTCATGCAAGTTCAAGATACCGAAGCTTGCATCGCAAATGCGCGTAGCGTTGGCCAGTATGGTCTGAAATACGGGATCGAGTTGTCCGGGTGAACGCGATATTACGCTGAGCACGTCCGAAGTAGCCGTCTGCTGCTCCAACGCCTCGTGCAGCTCGCGCGTTCGATGATCGAGTTGCTCTTGAAGATCGGCAATAGATGGGCTGCGACCGCGCTCGGCCTTTGGCGCGTTGCCGCTTGCCGTCTTGCGGCGTCGCGTTTCAACCAGCTTGCCAGTTGTTGGTCTAGACGGCCTTCTCATGACCTCCCCTAGCTTCAGGATAAGGCATCGTAGCCGGTCGATGGGCCACGCCGGAAGTAGCCCAAACCGTTACGCCGCCAACTCCTCCAGCAGTGCCTTTGCCTCCTTCAGATCAAGGGTGTCAAAGCCTTCACTGAACCAGCCGTAGACTGGAGCGAGAAGATCGCGAGCTTGCTGCCGTTTCCCCTGGTCGCGCCACAACCGCGCCATGCTCATCGCCGCGCGCAGTTCCCAAGACTTTGCCCGCTGCTTACGCGAAATTTCGAGCGCTCGGTCGAAATACTCTGTCGCTTTCACCTTTTCTGGTTCTGACGATAGTAACGCAATTTCTCCGGCAACGCGATTGACCTCGGCTTCGCACCATCTTTCCCCAGTTGTTTCAACCGCCGTGATCGCTTCCTCAATGCAGCGCCAAGCGTCATCGAAGCGGCCGAGTTTCGCATAAGCCCCCGACAAATTTGATAGGTACCATGGTGTGAACAATGTTGCTCCTGTTGACCGATATGCTGTGATTGCAGAGGTGAGCATTTGGACTGCGTCCGAAGCTCTGCCGGTCAGGGCCCATATGCAACCTCGAGAGATCTTTCCCAGCGCCTTCCAGAATAAGGTGCCTTTCTCGTCCGCCAGTACGATAACTTCATCGGCTTGCGTGTTTGCTAGCGCGTAGTTTCCGCAATGGATAAAGGTGATCGATGTGGCGACCTGGGCATACATCAGCGTGGCTGCTTGGCCGATATCGCGCGCATTTTTGAGCGCGTTGTCGGCGTCCGTTAGCGCGGCCTCAGGATTGCCAAGCAACCACAGAGCCAATGATCGCCGGGATAAGATTACCACCCTAACGTCTTGGCCAAACTGCGTCGCTAGCGGACGATGTTTGGTAGGGTCGTAGAGCGCAATCGCGCGATCAAAATGCGCTCGGCCTTCTGCAATATTGCCCGTGTGGAATAAGGAAGCGCCCACGAGGCGGTGCCCGATCATGAGCGGAACCTTCGCCTCTCGCTTCTCGGCGAACGCCAAGAACTGCGCCGCAAGCTCGCACACCACATCGCCGTTGAAAGCGATATAACTCGCGCCCCAGAAGCCGTAGAGGACCGAGAACAACAGCAGCGGGTCTTCGGGAGGCTCTCCTAATGTCTCCGCTTGCTCGATCAGCAAGCGTGCCTGATCGAGCCCGGCCTTGGTTTCTGGCGCACCATGCCCTTTGAGATGCATGAGTGGCGTTATGAGCGCGACTTGCAGCTTGATCTGTTCGCGGCGCAGCGCGGGTGTGGCCGGCAATGTCACGATCTGGGCAAGCGCGCGCTTAAACTGCTCGACAGTTTCAACCAGGGCCGACCGCGCTAGAGATCGGCAATCGCGCGCAATATCTTCCGCCGATCACCGAGGACGATACCGAGGTCTTTCAGGTCCTGTCGCGCAACCGTGATAGGGCGCGGTCGGCGGCGGCGCCCGCGCTGTGTTACGACCTATTTCCTGGGCTCGGCGGGGAAACGGGCTCGACCAGACCTTGGCGCAGACCGAAATAGAGCAGCTCGATGTCAGAATTGACGCCGAGCTTTGATTTGATCGCGTAGTGATAGTTGGCCACGGTCTTGCGGCTGACGTTGAGTGCCGAAGCGATCTCGTCGGTTGATTTTGCGTCCAAGATCATGCGGAAAATTTCGAACTCGCGCGGTGAAAGCCCTTGCAGTCCCGTTTTTTCCTCCTGTACCCGATCAAATGCGAGGGCCTCGCTGATCTCGGGACAAATGGCTAGCCGGCCTTCCGCAATGTCTCGCACGGCTCTTACGAGAAGGTCGGGGGGACTGCTTTTAGTGACGTACCCTTTGGCCCCCGCACGAAAGGCCTGCAGAGCATAAGCGGCCCCGCAGTGCATTGTGAACACGAGGACACGCGCATGAACGTCGAACTCGCGGATATGCTCGATCGCATCGATGCCACTACGGCCAGGCATCGAAATATCCATGATGACAACGTCCGGGCGCGCATTCTTGTAGCACTGATAGGCCGACACGGCATCGCAGGCTTCACCGACGACTGTTAGCCCTTCGTGCTTTGCAAGGAGCGCACGGTAGCCTTCGCGAACGACCGCATGGTCGTCGACAATAAGAATGCGGATTGTCTCCCTGCTCATTGCAAGAGCCCAACCGGCGCCTCAAATGGAATCATAGCATGGAGCTTGAAGCCTTTATCCCCGAGGCCGATGACATCCAATTGCCCGCCGAGTGCCATCACGCGTTCACGCATTCCAATTAGCCCTAGCCCGTTGCCTTCCGTAGCTATGCCGCTGTCAACTGCTCCACATCCATCGTCCTCGATCGTCAGCGCCAACCATCGTCGCTCAGGCGTAGTCTGCTCCCCGGCCTTCGGATGGAAGCCGAGAATCACGCGGGCCTGACCTGCATGCGCATGTTTGTTGATGTTGGTAAGGCCCTCCTGGACGATTCGATAGACATGAGACGCCGCTTTCGGCGGCAGCGCCCGGAGGTCGCCATTAATCTCAAGCAAGATTTTCAATTGTCCGCCAGCCAGCCTTTCTTGATCCCTAGCCAGAGCCGAAAGACTAGCGGCAAGCCCGAAGTCATCGATCTCGGGCGGACGGAGGGCCCGCAACGTGGTACGGAGAGATCTCATCATGGCCATCGAGGTCTGCGAGAGATTGTTTGCCTCAGGCACGAGAGCCGGGCACTCGGCCTCGGCCGTCGCCTTGATTGATGCGGCTACGGCATTCATGGCGCTCAGACTTTGAGCGAACTCATCGTGCAGATCCCGCGCCAAATCGAGCCGCTCCTGCTCTTGGTGATCGACGAGCTTGGCAGCGAGCTGCGTCTTTTCGCGAGTTGTCCATTCGAGGTTCGCCGCGAGCGTGTTGAACGCCTCGCTGATGCGTTGTAGCTCGATTAACCGGCAGTTCGGCAAGCGACACGACAGGTCGCCATGTGCGAGCCTATCGAGGCCGGCAAAGATATCCTTTGTCGGACGGAGGGCTCGGCTGATTGCTCCATACTGCAAAACGCAAATCGCTCCGATGACCAGCGCAGTAAGACCAAGAAGCCCCGAAACGTCCTTCCAAACAGCGGCGAGGATGGTGGCACGCTCTATGGTGACCACTACTGTTCCATATGACTTATCATGATAGGAAACAGGACGAGCGACGTCGGCCCGCACTGCCGGAATCCAATCCCAGAGAGCGGCAAACCAAGCCGGGGGCTTTCCAATGTCGCGATTGAACCCAATACAGCTTGAGGGCGCGATGCTTCCATCTGATTTGACGTATTGCACGCACTGGCCCCCACTCTGAAGCACTTCACTTGCCAGATTGAAGTCGGGAAAGCGCGCCGCTGCATCTATGCCTGATTCGATGCGAGATAACTGGATCTGCAGCTGCCGGACGAAGATGTTGGCGGCGTCCGCGTTGACCTTGCGAACGTCGCGATAAGTCCCGAACAACGCAACTACTGCCGCGATGAGAAAGCAAAAGAGGGCGACGGCGACGAGGCGCAGCGTCAGTGACGTTTTGAGATCGAGATTAAGCGACATCACGGTTTTTAGGCCAAAGGGGATTGCCCAAAACTCATTTTACGCTACACGCGCCATCGGCCTAAGGAAAGCAGCCTAGCCGCTGACGGGCAATTTGCCCAAGCCTTCTCAGGCAAATCTCCCTTTCGCTTTTGACTGCGGCGGCGCATTTAAAAGACGGGTCTCATCCCCGCAACCAGAAAGGAAGAACGCTCATGTCATGGACAACTCCGATACTCGTCGAAGTATGCATTGGCCTTGAGATCAATGGATATCTCCCGGCCGAGTTCTAATCACTACATCCCGGCCCCCGCGAATTGGTTAATCGCTTGTGCCCAGTGGGACGGCCAGGAAGGTTGAGTTGTTTTGACGTTACATCCCCGCCTCGCCTCCCGGCGGTTGAACGATATGTGCCGGGTGCGCAAGCGGGGATGGTTGTAACAGCGCGGCATGCGCACCGCACGAAGGGCTTTTGCGACCTATAATCTTCCTGTTCACCACGAAAGCGAAGAGATCCTGTTTCGTCGTCCATAGTGTCGAGAACATCAGTTCTCCCGTACTCAGCACGCTGCATGAAACACCATTCAGGTCACGAATCTGCCGTCTTGTACTCGCTAGCAGGAAGACCTGGATGGCCGGAACTTAGGCGAGCGAAGCGACCCCGTTCTTCGAACGGCTCTGCCGGCCACGACAACGAGCAACGAGCATGGCAGGAAACGGCCCAGCATTGCACAGTCCCCTCGGCCTTTTGGCCGAGCTGACGCATCGCTGCCCGCTTGGTTGTCCCTATTGCTCCAATCCGCTCGCGCTCGATCCGCGCGCGGTCGAACTCGATACACAAACCTGGGCGCGCGTGTTCAAGGAAGCCGCCGGTCTTGGCGTCTTACAGGTCCACCTCTCGGGCGGCGAGCCGGGCGCGCGGCGCGATCTGATCGACATCACCGCTGCGGCGCACGCTTCTGGCCTTTATACCAATCTCATCACTTCGGCGGTCGGCATCACCGCGGATACGCTGTGCAAGCTTGCCGAAACCGGCCTGGATCATGTGCAGATCTCGATCCAGGACAGTGATCCGGCGAGCGCCGATCACATTGCCGGTTATGAAGGCGCTTTCGCGCGCAAACGCGCGCTTGCCGCCGAAGTCGTACGCCTGCAGGTTCCGCTGACGGTCAACGCGGTGATGCATCGCGCCAACATCGACCGCCTCCAAGACATGGTGGCGCTTGCGCTTTCACTCGGCGCCCGCCGAGTCGAAATCGCCCATGCGCAATACTATGGCTGGGCGCTGAAGAACCGCGCCGCCCTGATGCCGACTGCCGAGCAGGTCAAGCGCGCCGCCGCGGCGGTCGAGAAATTGCGCAAAAAGCATCACAGCGAGATCGTCATCGACGCCGTCGTGCCCGATTACCACGCCCGGCTGCCGAAACCCTGCGTCGGCGGTTGGGGCCGGCGTTCGCTCAATGTCACGCCCAGCGGCAAGGTGTTGCCCTGCCACGCCGCCGAATCCATTTCCGGCCTCGAATTCTGGTCGGTGCGTGAGCACGCGCTTGCCGACATTTGGGCGAATTCGCCGGCGTTCAACGCCTTCCGAGGCACGGCGTGGATGAAGGAGCCTTGCCGGAGCTGCGCGCGGCGCGAGATCGATTTCGGCGGCTGCCGCTGTCAGGCTTTCGCCCTGACTGGAGACGCGCGCTCAACCGACCCGGTCTGCCATCTGGCGCCGGCCCATGAGCAGGTCGTGGCGCTCGCGGCTTTGCACGAGGACATGGCCTACGCCTATCGGCAGATGTAGGTCGTTGCCGCCGCCTGCTTTCGGCAACGCCTGTCCCCTGTGCCGTGCATATCGACGGCGTGGCGACGGCGTTTCAAGAAACCCTAGCAAGCGGCAAGTATTTCAGGCCGCCCGCCGTAAGCGCGTGACAAAATCATGGCGCCGCGATTCCTGTGGATACAGCCGCGCCTCCGGTTCGGAGAGGTTGTGCTCCTGCTGGTGAGCACGCATTTTAGAGTTCGGATCGAGCGAGCGGCATCCCGCGCCAGCAGCGACCAGCGACCAGCGCCAGCGCCTTCGGGCCAGAGCCAGCGTCCAGCGTCCAGCCGAAGACGGGCCTCGATCCACCATCTCAAATTTAACCCGCGTTCGGGCGCGCCTTTGCGTGCGAGCGTTCGTCAACGTCCTCACGACACATTTTGACCTCCATTTGACAATGCGCGTGCGAGCAAGCCAAGGAAGTAGCCCATGATGAAGCCGCTGAGGTAGCCGACGAGGCCGCCAAGGAGGCCGCCGAAGAAGCCGCTAAGGAAGCCTACGACGAGGCTTACAAGGAGGCGTACGACGAGGCTTACAAAGAAGCCTACGACGAAGCCTACAAGGAAGCCTTCGAGAAAGCCTACGATGCGGCACTCAAAGAGGACGAGCTTGTGTAGAGCGACAAAAAGGGCCGGGGCCAAAAACCCCGGCCCTAACCTTTCCATCCTTGGTCAGGATCTTTCGGACCTTCGGGGGATTTGTACAGGATTATTCCGCCCTACCGCTCCAACCGCGCGATCAAGTCGAACAAAAAGCTGATCGCCAGTCCCATCAGCGCGCAGCCAATGAGCGGCGGGAGCGCCATCAAGCCCGCGAACAGCAACGCCATAAACAGGTCACCCATATTGCGCCACCAGCTCCGCAGTGGCCTCGGCCTCGTCGATCTCCTCCTTTGAGGGGATCGGCAGGCCGGTGTGGGCGCAGACCATCTTACGGTCGAAATAATTATGGCCGACGTCCATCAGCATCCACTGCCGGTTTTCTAGCTGCGGATTGCGATGCGCGGCTTTGACGAGGCGGATGTTGTCGCGCACGGCTTGGAACGAGAGACAAGCGGGATAATCCGTCGACGCCGTGAACCAATATTTCGGGCAGCCGGAAGCATCGAAGTCACCTTCACGCAGCTCTTGCTTGATTACGTCCCACGCGAGCCGCTTCCACACCTGATCGCCGTATCGCTCAAGCTCGCGCTTGCCCCGGGGCCGGCGGCAAACGCACCAGCGACCTCCTAATAGCCTCCCGTTAGCCTGATCACGACGATTCCTCCTAAGTCATTGATGTAGCTGTTAGGGAAAGGCGCTCTGTACGGCTTGGGCTAAGGCGGGAAATCGGCATCGTAGGGGGTTGATCGGGTCGCCGCATCCCGTCCCGTTTTCGTCGCAATTCGGGAGTTCCATTCTGGCGCGTCAGGGGGATGGTCATGCTGGTAGCACCCGTCAGTATTGGCGTGCTGATCGCCGCCCACTCATCTTTTGGTTCCTATGGATGTTTTTCGGCACCTTGGAAGGCATGGCGGGGGCCAGGGCAGACCGCCAACGCGCCGAGCGCGAGAAGCAGCAACGCTGTCGCTCCCGATATGGCCGCGCTCGCCAAAGTCGACTGCTGGGCGGCGATCGTCACGGCGCCGGGCGAGAACGGCGTCGACTTCGTTTCGCGGTTCTTCGCGCCCGCCCGGGGCGTGCCAGAAGATCCGGTGACGGGCTCGGCGCATTGCACGCTGGTGCCCTACTGGGCAACGCGGCTTAACAAAACCGAACTCGAAGCCCGGCAGATTTCGCGGCGCGGCGGCGCGCTCCGCTGCACGCTCAACGGTGACCGCGTCGGCATCGGCGGACGCGCGGTTGTTTATCTGGAAGGAAAGATCGAGCTGTAAGCGGAAGCTACGACAACGTTGAGTGCCCCCACATACCGGTCTCACTCTTGGCGACTTGAACGCTTCTTGATTTCACCGCCCGGCAAACGGCTCGGCCGGCGCGATGTCGGTGAGACGGAACTGCACGCGTTCCTCGCCCTGCCAGCGATCGAGCGCGAACGAGCCGACGGCATGCACCTGCCGGCCGCGGTTCGCCAACAGCGCCGTGCCAAGTTTTTGTCCGACGGCGCGGAAAGCGATGGCCTTAACGTCCGCGCCGTCGGCGGATTTGAACCGCACCCGCATATGCGCCTGACCGACATCCTCGGCATAGGCAATCTTATGCGCCGGCAGCGCGATCACCGGCTCCGGATTGCCGCAGCCGAACGGCCCGGCGCGCTCGATCAGCGCCACGAGTTCGGCGTTGGCCGCAGCCGCGCTGACCGCGCCGTCGATCGCAAGACCATTCGCACGCCGCGCAATCTCCACGTCGGGCCCGAGCGCTGATTCGAGAAACGCACGCAGTGGCGCCAGCGCCGACTTCCGAAGCGTCACGCCGGCTGCCATGGCATGTCCGCCACCCTTTTCTAGCAACCCCTCGGCCACAGCCCGCCGCACCGCGCGGCCGATGTCAACGCCGGGAATGGAGCGGCCCGAACCGGTGCCGACGCCGCCCGGCTCGAGCGCAATCGCAAATGCCGGGCGGCCGAATTGCTCCTTCAGCCGCGCCGCCACCAGACCGACGATACCGGGGTGCCAGCCTTCCGCGGCGGTGACGACGACCGCTCCCTTCTCCTCGATGCCGAGCGCGGCCATAGCCTCCGCTTCGGCCTGCGCCACGGTTTCCACTTCGATGATCTGCCGCTCGCGATTCAGGCGGTCGAGCTCGGCGGCGATCCGCGCCGCCTCGGTCGGATCGTCTTCGAGCAAGAGCCGTACGCCGAGATCGGCGCGCCCGATGCGCCCGCCGGCATTGATGCGCGGCCCCAACAAAAAGCCGAGATGCCAGGCTTCCGGTGGGCCGCTGAGCCGCGCCACGTCCATTAGGCTGACATGCCCGACGCGATTGCGCAGCCGCAGCGCGATCAGCCCCTTGGCGACAAACGCGCGGTTCAATCCGGTCAGCGGCACCACGTCGGCGACAGTGCCAAGCGCAACGTCATCGAGGAACAAGAGGAGATCCGGCTCGGGCCGATCCGCGGTCCAAAACCCGCGCCTGCGCAGCAGCCGGTTCACCGCGACGACGGTCATGAACGTTATGCCGACCGCGGCTAGATGACCGAGCCCGGACAGATCGTCGCGCCGGTTCGGATTGACGATGGCCAACGCCGGCGGCAGCGCCTCGTCGGCCTGATGATGATCGATGACGACGACATCCATGCCAAGGGGGCGTACGAGCGCGAGCGGCTCGATGCTGGTCGTGCCGCAGTCGACCGTGACCAGAAGCGTCGCGCCGCGGGCGGCGAGCGCGCGCACCGCCTCTGCGTTCGGGCCATAGCCCTCGAACAGCCGGTCGGGGATGTGGATCAGCGGCTCGATGCCGGCCTGACGCAAAAAGCGCGCGAAAAGCGCAGCCGAGGTGGCGCCGTCGACGTCATAGTCGCCGAATATGGCGATGGTCTCGCTGCGTAAGATCGCGTCGGCGATGCGCGCGGCCGCCTCCGGCATTGCGGTGAGCACGTCGGGATCGGGCATCAACCGCTTGATCGTCGGGTCGAGAAACGCTTCCACGGCGTCGACCTCGACGTTGCGGCCGGCGAGAATGCGGGCCAGCAGCTCGGGAAGATCGTGCCGTTGCGCGATCGCAAGCGCGCGCGCCGATCCGCGCGCGTCGAGCCGGTCGCGCCAGGCGCGCCCGGTCGCCGAATGCTCGACGCCGAGGAAGCGGCCGTCGCTCACCGCAAACTCGCGTGATTCGAATCCCATGGCATTACACTAGCCGATTCACGTCGGCTGATTAAATTGGCGCCGGCCCCTAGAACTTGTCGAACCGCCGATGTTCGGCCCGGATCCAGCGCACGGTGCCGTTGATGGAGCGCATGACGACGGTTTCGGTTTCGATCATGTCCTTACCGAATTTCACGCCGTCGAGCATAGGGCCGTCGGTGATGCCGGTCGCCGCGAACAGGCAGTCGCCGCGCACCATGTCCTCGATCTGGTACTTCTTGCGCGGGTCCTTGATGCCCATCTTCGCCGAGCGCTGCCGTCGCTCCTCGGTGTCGAGCACGAGACGGCATTGCATCTGGCCGCCGATGCAGCGCAAAGCCGCGGCCGCCAGCACGCCTTCGGGCGCGCCGCCGATGCCGAGATAGATATCGATGCCGGTCTTGTCCGCTTCAGCGGTGTGGATCACGCCGGCCACGTCGCCGTCACTGATCAGGCTCACCGATGCGCCGGCCTTTCGGACAGCGGCGATCAGATCCGCATGGCGCGGCCGGTCGAGGATCATCGCGGTGATGTCTTTCGGCTTTACACCCTTGGCTTTGGCAAGCTTGCGGATGTTCTCATCGGCCGGAGAGTCGAGATCGACGACATTCTTGGGATAGCCGGGTCCGACCGCAATCTTGTCCATATAGACGTCGGGGGCATGCAGGAGCGTCCCCTCTTCGGCGATGGCAAGCGTGGCGATGGCACCCGGCATGTTCTTCGCGCACAAAGTTGTGCCTTCCAGCGGATCGACGGCAATGTCGACCTTGAAGCCGCCCTTCGCGCCCACCTTTTCGCCAATGAACAGCATCGGCGCCTCGTCCAATTCGCCCTCCCCGATCACGACGGTGCCGTCGATCGGCAGATTGTTGAGCTCGCGGCGCATGGCGTCGACGGCGGCCTGATCGGCGGCCTTTTCCTCGCCGCGCCCGCGCAGGCGCGCCGCATTGACCGCCGCGCGCTCGGTGACGCGGACGATTTCGATCGTGAGAATGCGCTCCAGCATCAAGCTGTGCGGAACGATGATCGACGCCATCATTCTTGTCCTTGCTGTTCGGCGCACACGCGGAAGGTTAGTTCTTTTCGATCCTGATGACCTGCGGCCGACCGGAGATTACACGGTCGCGGCGCACGGCGGCGAGTGCCCTGTGGACAGCGTCCTCGCTGGTCGCATAAGTGATCAGAATAACGGGAACCGGCTCATTGGAGCGCCCGGGTTGACCGCCGGCCTGCGCCCGGATTTCGTGGCGCTGGACAATGGATTCCAGCGAGATTTGCCGCTGCGCCAAGCGTCGCGCGATGGTGGCGGCGCTACCCGGGCGATCCCGCGCCAACAGCCGGATGTAATAGCCGCCTTCGTGGCGCTGCATCGGCGCCTTGCGGATTGCGGTCATGCGCGCAACCGGACGTCCGAACGGCGGCGTGCGGACGCCGCGCGCGATATCGGCGAGATCGGACACGACGGACGAGGCGGTCGCGATGCCACCGGCGCCGGGCCCGACCAGCGTGATCGGCGAAAGTCCTGACGCATCGACCGTCACCGCATTGGTCACGCCCATGACCTGCGCGATCGCTGATTCCCTCGGCACCATCGTCGGATGCACGCGCTGCTCGATGCCGGCTTCGGTTCGTACCGCGACGCCGAGCAGCTTGACGCGATAGCCGAGCTCGGCCGCCGCATCGAGATCGGCAAGCGTGATCGACGCGATGCCCTCGACGTAGATCGCGGCCGGATCGACCTTGGTGCCGAAAGCGAGGCTAGCCAGGATGGAAAGCTTCTGCGCGGTATCGTGGCCTTCGACGTCGAAAGACGGATCGGCTTCCGCGTAACCGAGGCGCTGCGCCTCGCGCAGGCATTCATCGAAGGAGATACGGTGCTCTTCCATGCGCGAGAGGATGTAATTGCAGGTGCCGTTGAGGATGCCGTAGATGCGGGTGAAAGCGTTGCCGTTGAGCGCTTCACGCAACGTTTTGACGATCGGGATGCCGCCGGCAACCGAGGCCTCGAAATTGAGCGCCACGCCCTGGCGTTCCGCGAGCGCCGCAAGCTTGTGACCATGAGTGGCAAGGAGCGCCTTATTGGCGGTCACCACCGGCTTGCCGGCCGCAAGCGCGGTCTCGATCGCGCGTTTGGCTGGATTGCCGGCCCCGCCGATCACCTCGACCAGCACATCGATGGCGGGATCGGCGGCGAGCGCTACGGGATCCGCGAACCAGCGGAATTTCTTAAGATTGATGTCGCGCTTCTTGCCTCGCGAACGCGCGCTGACCGCGACGACCTCGATCGGCCGACCGCAGCGCGTCGCGAGTTTTTCATGCCCTTGGTCCAGGAGGCGGATGACGGCCGCACCGACAGTCCCGACTCCGGCAAGACCGACTTTGAGCGGTGCCATAGAACGTCGCTGACCTGGGATGGTGCGACGTTCGACTAACGTCGCATCGCGAGGGGTACGACGTTGTGCAGCATTTCCGGCCCCGTTTCAAGAAAGCGCCGGATGTTGCGGGCCGCCTGGCGAATTCGCTGCTCGTTCTCCACAAGCGCGATGCGCACATGGCCCTCGCCGTGCTCGCCGAAGCCGGCGCCGGGCGATACCGCCACGCTCGCCTTCTCGACTAGGAACGTCGCAAATTCGACGCTGCCGAGCGTCCGGAACGGCTCGGGGATCGGCGCCCAGGCGAACATCGAGGCCCGCGGCGGCGGCACCGGCCAGCCGGCACGGCCGAAAGACTCCACCAGCGCATCGCGCCGGCGCCGGTAGATGGCGCGCATCTCGTGAATGCAATCGTCGGGACCGTTGAGCGCCGCCGTGGCCGCCACCTGGATCGGCGTGAACGCGCCATAGTCGAGGTAGGATTTTACGCGCGCCAGCGCCGCAATGATGCGTTCGTTGCCGACCGCAAACCCGATGCGCCAGCCGGGCATCGAATAGGTCTTCGACATGGAGGTGAATTCGACGGCGACGTCGAGCGCGCCGGGCACCTGCAGCACCGAAGGCGGCGGATCGTTGTCGAAATAAACCTCGGCGTAGGCGAGATCCGATAGCAAAAGGACGTCGTGCTTTTTGGCAAAGGCCACAAGGTCCCAGTAGAAATCGAGATCGGCGACGCAAGCCGTCGGATTTGACGGATAGCAGGTGACGATGGCGATCGGCTTCGGGATGGTGTGCCGCACCGCGCGCTCGAGCGCAACGAAGAAAGCGGAGTCGGCCTCGACCGGCACCGAGCGGATGGTGCCGCCCGCCATGAGGAAGCCGAAGACGTGAATCGGATATGTCGGATTGGGAACAATGATGACGTCGCCCGGCGCGGTGATCGCTTGCGCGACATTGGCGAAGCCTTCCTTGGAACCGAGCGTGGTGACGATTTGCGTTTCGTGATTGAGCTTCACGCCGAAGCGACGCGCATAATAAGCCGCCTGGGCGCGGCGTAAGCCCGCTATGCCCTTGGAAGCCGAGTAACGGTCCGTGCGCGTCTTGCCGATTGTTTCTTTGATCTTCTCAACGACATGCGCGGGAGCCGGAAGGTCGGGATTGCCCATGCCGAGGTCGATGATGTCGGCGCCGCTATTGCGGGCGCCGGCCTTGGCGCGGTTGACCTCTTCGAACACGTACGGCGGCAGCCGACGGATGCGGTAAAATTCTTCCATGGATGTACCGACACGTCGATACGACGCTTCCCTCCACTTCTATCACGGCTTGCCGCAGGCACCAGCCGTTACTGGGGCTTCGGGGCGGCGGCACCTTGCGCAGCAGGTTGCGCTGACGAAGACGCATTTTTCGCAACCGCAGAATTGCTGGGTGCCGCCGGCTGCCCGCCGGGCACCGAGCCGGTGTTCAGGCGATCGCGCTCGGAAACAAGATCGTCGGTCGCCTGCTTGACCTGGTCGGGGGTCAGCGTCGTATCGGTCCGCGGCGCCGGCATGTCGTGAACCGACGGGAAACCGACTTCCGAGCAGCCCGAGACGAGGAACGCCACCGCGGCGGCGATTACCGCGGTTCCGAGCGAAAACCCCGCGATGCGCCCGTCGTCGGTCACGCTCGTCTCCGGTGTCCCTTCACGACTCTCGCGGCCTGCCGGGAGCGTTCCACCCCGCCAAACCCGCGCCTTACCATACCCTCAGCTAAAAATAACTTAGTGCTTCAATAGTTTACGAAAGCCAACTGAAACAGTCGCGCAGGCCATCTAAATACCCTGCTAGTATGGTCGAAACATGGTCCGCTGGCGCGGAGGGCCGCGACAGACTCCGCCGCGTGGGTCGGCTGCCTGGCTTCGTGGCACGGCGTGTGCACACAGGTTTGCCTTGCGCGGACGCGCTTAGCAGGCCATTTCTGCGGGACGGCAGGCTTTGCCGCCTGTGGGGAGATTGAGGAACGCTCGTGCGGGCTCCATCACAAGAACCGATGAAAATCGGCGGGGTGAACGCCGAACAGTTCTCGCACAACCTGGCGCGGCTCGTCGAGGAAGGCGGTCGCGCGCTTGCCGCCTATCTCAAGCCCCGCGAGGACGGCCACGACAACCGCGAACTTGCCGAGGAGATGAACGAAGTCGTCAAGACCCTCGGTCAGGTGGCGCAATACTGGATGGCCGATCCGCAACGAACGCTGGAATTGCAAGCGAGGTTGGGCAAAGCCTACCTCGATTTGTGGGCGTCCGCGACCAAGCGGCTCGCCGGCGAAGCCCCGCCGCCGGTCGCGACACCCGCCGCCAATGACAAACGCTTCATCGATCCGGAATGGACCTCGAACCAGTTTTTCGATTTTCTCAAGCAGGCTTATCTGCTGACGACGAACTGGGCCAATGCGCTGGTCAGCGAGGCAGAGGGCCTCGATCCGCACACCAAGCAGAAAGCTGCGTTCTACGTGCGGCAGATCGCCAACGCGATCTCGCCCTCGAACTTCGTCCTCACCAATCCCGAATTGCTGCGCGAAACCTTCAGCAGCAACGCCGAGAACCTGGTCCGCGGCATGCACATGCTCGCCGAAGATATAGCCGCCGGCGGCGGCGACCTGAAGATCCGCCATACATCGATGTTCGAGGTGGGACGCAACCTCGCGACCACGCCCGGCAAGGTGATCTTCCAGAACGAGCTTTTGCAACTCATTCAATACGCGCCATCGACCGCAACGGTACTGGAGCGCCCGCTGTTGATCGTGCCGCCCTGGATCAACAAATTCTACGTACTCGATCTCACGCCGGAAAAATCCTTCGTCAAGTGGTGCGTGGACCAGGGCATTACGGTGTTCTGCGTTTCGTGGGTCAATCCCGATGCGCATCTCGCGCAGAAGAGCTTCGAGCAATACGGGCGTGAAGGCATCCTTGCCGCGCTCGACGCGATAAAGCAGGCAACGCGCGAGGATAAGGTCAACGCGATCGGCTACTGCGTCGGCGGCACGCTGCTCTCGGCGATGGTCGCTGCCATGGCGGCGTGGGGCGATGATCGAATCCAATCGGCAACGCTGCTCGCCGCTCAGGTCGATTTCACCTATGCCGGCGACCTCAAAGTCTTCGTCGACGAGGATCAGGTGAAAGCGCTCGAGGCGCGCATGGCCGAGCGCGGCTATCTCGAAGGCAAGTCCATGGTGACCGTCTTCAATCTGTTGCGCTCCAACGATCTGATATGGCCGTACATCATCAACAATTACGTCAAGGGCAAAGCCCCGTTCCCGTTCGACTTGCTCTATTGGAACTCCGACGCGACCCGGCTGCCGGCCGCCAACCATTCGTTCTATTTGCGCAACTGCTACCTCGACAACAGGCTTTCCAAGGGCGGAATGAAGATCGGCGACACCCCAGTCGATCTGCGCGCTATCAAGATTCCGGTCTACAACCTTGCCACGCGCGAGGACCACATTGCCCCGGCGAAATCAGTGCTGTTCGGCTCCAAATTCTTCGGCGGACCCGTAAGGTACGTACTGTCGGGGTCAGGCCATATTGCCGGCGTCGTCAATCCGCCGGTCAAGCACAAGTACCAGTTTTGGACCGGTCCAAGACCGCGCAGCGCCAACCTCGAGGGCTGGATTGCCAAGGCGACCGAACATCCGGGTTCCTGGTGGCCCGATTGGCTTGCCTGGCTGAAGGCGCAAGATCCGACCGAGGCCCCCGCGCGCGTTCCCGGCGACGGCGCGCTCAAACCCATCGAAGACGCGCCGGGAAGTTACGTGAAGGTGCAGGCGTAAAAGACCAGATTCCTTAGGGAAACAGCGCTACTTGCTCGAGCCCGAGCGTTTCGGGAAAGCCGAGCATCAGGTTCATATTCTGCACCGCCTGGCCGGACGCGCCCTTGGTGAGATTGTCGAGCGCCGAGCCGATGATGGCCCGGCCGACGATGCGGTCCGCGGAAACGCCGATGAACGTCATATTGGAGCCGCGCACGTGCCGGGTCTGCGGCAACGCGCCGAATGGGAGCAGATGCACGAACGGCTCGTTCGAGTAAGACTTTAAAAGCAACGCATGAAGATCCTGCGGCGACGCCTTGGAGCCGCGGACATAGATCGTCGACAGGATGCCGCGATTCATCGGCACGAGGTGTGGCGTGAACGTCGCGATCACCTCGCGGCCGGCGGCCTTGGAGAATTCCTGGTCGAGTTCGGCCATGTGGCGATGGTGGCCGACGCTGTAGGCGTGGAAGCCTTCGGAGACCTCGGAAAACAACATCTCCTCTCGCACCGCCCTGCCCGCTCCGGTCATTCCGGATTTGGCGTCGATGACGATTTCGTCGGGATCGATCGCGTTCCCCCGCAACAGCGGGATGAGCGCAAGCTCCGCGCAGCTCGTGTAACAGCCAGGATTGGCGACGAGCTGCGCGGATTTGATCTGCGAGCGGTAGATTTCGGTCAGGCCGTAAACGGCCTTCTTCTGCAATTCGGGCGCGGCGTGCGCATGCCCATACCAGCGCGCATAAGCGGCCGGATCGGCAAGGCGGAAGTCGGCGGAGAGATCAACGACCCTGATGGCCGGCATCCGCGCCAGCAAATCCGCGATGACCTTCTGCGTCGTGCCGTGGGGCAGCGCACAAAACACAAGGTCGACGCCGAGCGCCGGCCAATCGGCATCATCGAGCGCCGTGAGCGTCGGCAGTGCATACGGCGCAAATTGCGGGAATACTTCGGCCATCGGCTTGCCGGCACGCCGATCGGCGGTGAGCAAGACGATGTCCACATGCGGGTGGCGCAGGAGAAGCCGCACCAATTCCGCACCGGTATAGCCGGAAGCGCCGAGGACGCCGATTTTCGCTTTGTCAGTCATGGTCAACCCTCGCTACGAGACTCTATAGGCTTGAATTGCGAAGCCAGCCCGCGAGAGGAATTCGAGAAACGCGTGCCGCGGAGCTAGCCCGGCGGCACCAGCGGTCACGCAAAAACGCGCGCCCGTGCCGTGTCGCTACGGCTGCGGCGAGCGACGGCTATTTTCATCGAGCGAAGGATGTTGGACGACCGGACCATGCGCGGCCATATAGAGGCCGTGCCCGGCAGCGTCAATGCGTTCCCCAGAGACTTTGGACCCTAGGTTCGCCGTTACCGTGGCATATTTGCAGGCTGATTCGCCGCCCCGCGCGCGCATCGAGGCCAATTCCGCCACCATCGTCGGCAAGACTCATCTACAAGAGCAAAGTATCGCATGGGAAAAGCAGCCAAACCGAACAAGAACGCCGGCGCCCCGGACCTGTTCGCCAATTTCGGCGAAAATCGGCCGGCGTCGCGCCGGGCCGCACGCGGCGGCGGCGCTTCGTCACGCGGCACCGCGGGCGAAGCCGGCTATACGGCAAAGCATATCGAAGTCCTGGAAGGCCTCGAGCCGGTGCGCCGCCGCCCGGGCATGTATATCGGCGGCACCGACGAGAAGGCGTTGCATCACCTGTTCGCCGAGGTGATCGACAATTCCATGGACGAGGCGCTCGCCGGGCACGCCGACTGGATCGACGTCGAACTGGCCGCCGACGGCTTCGTCACCGTCACCGACAACGGCCGCGGCATCCCCGTCGACCCGCATCCGAAATTCAAGAACAAGTCTGCGCTCGAAGTGATCATGTGCACGCTGCACGCGGGCGGAAAGTTCGATTCGAAGGTCTACGAGACTTCCGGCGGCCTGCACGGCGTCGGCGTGTCCGTGGCCAACGCGCTGTCCGAACGCATGGAAGTCGAAGTCGCGCGCGGTCAGAAACTCTACCGCATGGCGTTCGAGCGCGGCAAACCCAAAGGCAAATTGCAGGACGCGGGCAAGGCGCCGAACCGGCGCGGCACCAAAATCCGCTTCCGGCCCGACCCGGAGATTTTCGGCGCCAAGGCGCACTTTAAGCCCGAGCGCGTGTTCAAGATGACGCGCTCGAAGGCGTATCTGTTCGGCGGCGTCGAAATTCGCTGGTCCTGCGCCAAGGAGCTGTTACGCGGGGTGGAAGACGTGCCGGAGCAGGCAACGTTCCACTTTGCCGACGGCCTCAAAGACTACCTTTCGGAGACGCTCGCCGACGCCACCCTCGTCCATCCCGACATTTTCACCGGCACCGCCGGAAAAACCGGCGCGCACGGCGCGGCCCAATGGGCGGTGGCCTGGACCGCCGATGCCGACGGCTTCCTCAATTCCTATTGCAACACCATCCCGACGCCCGACGGCGGCACGCACGAATCCGGACTGCGCGCCGCGCTCAGCCGCGGACTGAAGGACCATGCCGAGCGTGTCGGCCAAGGCAAGCGCGCCGCCGCCGTCACCAGCGACGACGTCATGACCGGCGCCGGCGCGATGCTCTCGGTGTTCATCCGTGAACCGGAATTTCAAGGCCAGACCAAGGACCGCCTCGCCACGGCCGAGGCGCAGAGGATCGTCGAGCAGGCGATCAAAGACCCGTTCGATCACTGGCTCGCTGGCAACCCGTTGCAGGCCAACAGGCTCCTCGACTTCGTCGTCGAACGCGCCGAGGAGCGTCTGCGCCGCCGCCAGGAAAAGGACATCGCGCGCAAGACCGCCGTACGCAAGCTTCGCCTGCCGGGAAAGCTTGCCGACTGCACCAACAGCGCGGCCGAGGGCTCGGAGATCTTCATCGTCGAGGGCGATTCCGCCGGCGGTTCGGCCAAGCAGGCCCGCGATCGCGCGGCGCAGGCCGTCCTGCCGTTGCGCGGAAAGATCCTCAACGTCGCCTCCGCCGGCAAAGACAAGCTCGCGCAGAACCAGCAGATCGCCGACCTCATCCAGGCGCTCGGCTGCGGCACCGGGGCGCATTATCGCGACGAAGATCTGCGTTACGGGCGCGTCATCATCATGACCGACGCCGACGTCGACGGCGCCCACATCGCTTCGCTGCTCATCACCTTCTTCTACCGCGAGATGCGCGCCCTGATCGACAACGGACACCTTTATCTCGCGGCGCCGCCGCTCTACCGCCTAAGCCACGGCGGCAAGAATATTTATGCCCGCGACGAAAAGCACCGCGACGAAATCCTGAAAACGGAATTTCACGCCAACGCCAAGGTCGAGGTCAGCCGCTTCAAGGGCCTCGGCGAGATGATGGCCTCGCAGCTCAAGGAAACAACCATGGACCCACGCAAGCGGACGCTGCTTCGCGTCGTCCTCGCCATCGACGCGCAAAAAGACACGGAAAAATCCGTCGAGCGGCTGATGGGCACCAAGCCCGAGGCGCGCTTTGCGTTCATTCAGGAGCGCGCCGAATTCGCCGGCGAGGAATTGCTGGACGTTTAGCCGCGCCGCTATTTGGCGAACAATTCGTCGGCTGCGGTAACAATGCCGACGTCGGGATGCGCCGCGCAATATTCACCGAGCTTCTTGGCGTTGGCGACGAATTTTTCCGTGTCGATCACCGGCGGATCGTTCTCGTCGCGATAATAGCCGTCCATCCATGCCATGATCACGCCGACATCATCCTTGTTTGCCGCTCGGAATTTCGCGCACGTCCAGGTCGAAAGATCGATGGTCGCGGACAAGGCGGGAGCGCCGCCGGCAATCAGTCCGACAACGAGCACGCCCGCGGCGCCTACGCCAAATTTCATGAAAATGTCTCCTTAACTCGCGCCGATATTCTGCCCCGAGGCTGGCGGCTAGTCCACACGCGTCAGGACTGCATCCACTCGACCAGCACCTCGGTTACCGCTTCCGGCCGCTCGATCGTGGACAGATGTCCGCAGTCGGGGATGACAACGAGCCGCGATCGCGAAATCGCATGGGCGATCTCCCGAGCCAGTTCGGGCGGGGTCCCATTGTCCTGCTCGCCGACGACGACCACGGTTGGGCATTTGATCGCCGACAGACCGGGACGGGAGTCCGGCCGCGTCACGATCGCCTGTTGCTGGCGCAGATACGCCTCCAATCCCGTTTCATCGGCCATCAGGCGCACCAAATCTTTGAGTGCCGCGTCGCCGTAACGGTCCGGATGCACGAAGAAGAAGAACGAGTTGTCCGTGACTTTCCTGAAACCACCATTTTTGGCCGTTTCGATGGTGGGCCGACGCCTCTCGCTCTGCTGCGGAGATTCCGAACGCGCTCCGGTATCGAGAAGCGCAAGCTTCGCCACCCGCTGCGGCGCCTGGCGTATGATCTCAAAGGCGAGATAGCCCCCCATCGAGAGCCCCGCGAGCGCAAACCGCGGCGGCGCCGCCGCCAATATGCGGCGAGCGATCGCCGCGACGCTCTCGTCGCGGGTGTGATCGGCGACGGTAACGGGGCCGAACCGCCACAGCGCCGGAATCTGCTGGGCGTAAAGCCGCGCCGAGCAGTTGAGCCCGGGCACGAGAACGATCGGAAGGTTGTCACGCGCGGCAGCCGGCATCGACATTCATTCTTCACAAAGCGTCGAGGGAAAGTGAAGCAATCCTTTTAGCTTACCGCATAGCGGTAGGTTGACTTTCACGTGTTCGAACCTATGTTCCGGCTAGCTGATCATGGGTGGATTCGGCGGTAGACCGTTCTTCCCCGTTTAATCCATGGGTTCTCGCGTTTGGCGCGGATCCCGATCTGAGGGTTCATGTCCTTTTCGCATCTCGGCTTGTCCGAAAAAGTTCTCTCCGCCGTCACGGCGGCCGGTTACAAAGCTCCCACGCCGATCCAAGATCAAGCTATCCCCCACGTGCTCGCCCGGCGCGACGTGCTAGGCATCGCCCAGACCGGCACCGGCAAGACGGCGGCGTTCACGCTGCCGATGCTGACGATGCTGGAAAAGGGCCGCGCTCGCGCGCGCATGCCGCGCACGCTGATCCTCGAACCGACCCGAGAACTCGCGGCGCAGGTGGAAGAGAGTTTCGTCAAATACGGTGCCAACCACAAGCTCAACGTCGCGCTGATCATCGGGGGCGTCTCGTTCGACGACCAGGACGCCAAGCTCATGCGCGGCGTCGATGTGCTGATCGCGACGCCTGGCCGGCTGCTTGACCATTTCGAGCGTGGACGCCTGCTCCTCAGCGGCGTCGAACTCCTGGTCATCGATGAAGCCGACCGCATGCTCGACATGGGCTTCATTCCCGACATCGAGCGCATTTGCAAGCTTGTTCCTTTCACGCGTCAGACCCTGTTTTTCACCGCCACCATGCCGCCGGAAATCCGGCGCATCACGGAGCAGTTTCTCAGCAATCCGGTCCGCGTCGAGGTCTCCCGCCCGGCCAGCACGGTCGCCAGCACGACCCAGCTATTGGCCAAGTCGGCGCGCGAGCCGCACGACAAGCGCGAAACGCTTCGCCGCTTGATCCGCTCGGCCGACGCCATGCAGAACGCGATCATCTTCTGCAATCGCAAGCGCGACGTCGCAACGCTGCATCGCTCGCTCCTTCGTCACGGCTTCTCGGTGCAGGCGCTGCACGGCGACATGGACCAGCCCGCGCGCATGGCCGCGCTCGAGCAGTTCCGCAAGAACGAAGTGACTCTCTTGGTCGCCTCCGACGTGGCCGCACGCGGCCTCGATATTCCGGCCGTGAGCCACATCTACAACTTCGATGTGCCAATCCATGCCGACGACTACGTGCACCGGATCGGCCGCACCGGCCGCGCCGGCAGGACCGGCACCGCCATCACCATCGTGGCGGGATCGAACGACGCCAAGGCTGTCGCTGCGATCGAGAAGCTGATCGGCCAGGCTATCCCGTGGATGGGCGGAGAGGCTCTGCCGCCCGCGCTGCCGCAGCAAGCGGCTTTGCCGCATCACCAAGGCGCACCGCAGCCCCGCCGCGGACGCGCGGATGGCCACCGCCACCAGCCGCACCGGCCCACCGCACCCGCATCGTTCCCCGCGCGCCTTCCGCTGCGCCCGCCGGCGGCGCAGCCGCGCAGTGACGACGGCGACGCATCGCACCTGCCGGCCTTCCTGCTGCGCCCCGTGCCGCTCAAGGCGTAGCGCGCCTCTTTAACGGCCGCGCCAATTCCGCCGCGCTGTCCGTTTACCGGTCCTTCGTCGCTTTCTCGTAATTTTTCGCGCATTCGCGACGCTGTGTCGCCCCATTGAAATTGGTTTGCATTTTCCGCCTGTCGGAGGCAATTCCTGGCCGTGCCCAGCAACGAGCATGAACGTACACCTGCCCTTCGCCGAGATTGCGCTGAAGCAAATTCACGCCCTTCACCAGCCGGCCTTTGCCGCGGAATTATGAGATCTGGTACCAGTACGCGACCGGCTATTACCCCGGATCTCAACAAGTCGATCAACGATACGCTGGCGCAAAATGGCAAGCTCAGCGATACCGACTGACGATATCTACAGCAGCCACCTCACGCCGAGCCGCGTGAGCAACCGGATCGACACCGTCGGCGCGCGAAGGGTCGACGAGATCAAGCAGATGCTTCGACACCGCCGCCGGTTCGGCGACAACCTATACCGCGAGCCTAGCCGACGCACGCAAAAAAGCTGCAGGGCGCCAGCGACGGTGCGGCGCTGCGCGTTGTTATCGAACGGCTAGTGACCGGCGCCAAGAAGATGGAGCTCAGCAACAAGAAGCTCGAATCGCGGCTCACCGTGTCGCGCCAGGAGACCGAACAGCTTCAGCAAAATCTCGAGATCGTGCGCACCGAAAGCCTCACCGATCCGCTTGCGGCGCTGGCGAACCGCAAATTCTTCAATGTCGAACTTGGTAAAGCCATCGCCGACGCCAAGCAATGCGGCGAACCGCAGACGCTGCTAATGTGCGACGTCGATCACTTCAAGGCGTTGAAACGACAAATTAGGGCAGGTGACCGGCGACCAGGTCCTGCGCCTCGTTGCCATGTCGATGAAGCAGAACGTCAAGGGACAGGACATCGCGGCGCGCTATGGCGGCGAGGACTTCATCGTCGCGCTGCCGAAGGCGTCGCTGCCCCAAGCGATCACCGTTGCCGACCACATTCGGCGTGTCGTCATGACGAAGGAACTGATGAAACGATCGAGCGGCGAACGTCTCGGTCGGGTAAGATTTCCATCGGGGTGGCGATGCTGCGGGCGGCCGACACGCCGCTGATCGAGCGCGCCGACGAATACTTTTATGCCGCCAAGCGCAGCGGCCGCAATCGCATCATCTCGGACAGCGATCCCGAAGCCCGAGGCTCAATTAAGCGGGCGGCAGCACCCGTAGCGTCAGATCGCGGGGATTGCCGGTTACCCGCTACGCCTCGACGCCAGTCGCCGGCTCGATCTGCACCAATTCGCCGCAGCCGCAGGCCGCCGTCTGGTTCGGATTGTTGAAGACGAACTGCGTGGCCAGCTTGTCGACCTTATAGTCCATCTCGGTGCCGAGCAGGAACAGCACCGCCTTCGGATCGATGAGGATGCGGACGCCCCGCTCCTCGATCACCTCGTCGAGCGGATTGATCTTTTCGGCATATTCCATCGTGTAGGCCATGCCGGCGCAGCCGCCATTCTTGACGCCGACGCGCACCGCGACAATCGGGCGCTCGGCTTTCGCCATGACCGCCTTGATTCGTTCCGCCGCGGCTTCGGTGAGCCGCATCACTTGGGGTCTCGGCCGGGCAGCGGTGGCCATCGTTAGGTCCTTCCTACCCGCGCTAGCGCGGAGCATGTAGGTTGCGAATTGTTTTAGCTCCAAACTACTAACAATCGCACCCTTTTGATGTAAGGCGCCGGAGACCGGCGCGCAACTCACCACATATTGAGCACCGCGCGGGCCTCGTCCGACATGCGGCTCGGATCCCATGGCGGATCCCAGACGATACAGACCTTGGCTTCGCGCACCCCGGGCACGCTGGCGACGGCATTCTCCACCATGGCCGGCAATTCCGCCGCCGACGGGCAGTTCGGCGTCGTCAGCGTCATGTCGACCTTGACGACGCGGTCGTTATCGACGTCCACTTTGTAGATCAAGCCCAGCTCATAAATGTCAGCCGGGATTTCCGGGTCGTAGACGGTCTTGAGCGCGCTGACGATCTCGTCGCTCAGCCGCGCCATCTCGTCGGCCGGAATGGCGGACGGCTCCGCCGCCGCGCCTTCCGCGGCGCCGGCGCCGGCGGCATCGGGCTTCGGTTCGTCCATCATGCGAAGAAATCCCGGGCTTTCAGGAGCGATTGCGCCAGGCAATCGACTTCCTCACGCGTGTTGTACATGGCAAACGACGCCCGGCAGCTCGCCGTCACGCCAAAGCGCGCGAGCAGCGGCATGACGCAATGGGTGCCGGCGCGCACGGCGATGCCGGCGCGGTCGATGATGGTCGCGATGTCATGCGGATGCGCGCCTTTGATCTCGAAGGAAACGATCGGCCCTTTGTCCTTCGCCGCGCCGAAAATGCGGAGCGAATTGATTTCTCGCAGGCGGTCGTGGGTGTAGCGAACCAGCCCCGCTTCATGAGCGCGAATGCGCGGTTTGCCGACCGAGGCGACATAATCGATCGCCGCGCCGAGCCCGATCGCCTGCACGATCGACGGGGTGCCGGCCTCGAATTTGTACGGCGGGTCGCCGTAGGTGACGCGCTCCTCGGAAACCTCGCCGATCATCTCACCGCCGCCGTTGAACGGCGGCATTGCGTCAAGGTGCCGGTATTTGCCGTAGAGCACGCCGATGCCGGTCGGGCCGTAAAGCTTGTGGCCGGTGAAGGCATAGAAGTCGCAATCGATGTCCTGCACATCGATATCGGCGTGGACGGCGCCCTGCGCGCCGTCCACCAGCACCGGCACGCCGTGGGCGTGCGCGATCCGCGTCACCTCTTTCACCGGCACGAGCGTGCCGAGCATATTGGACATGTGGGTGACGGCCACCATCTTGGTGCGCGGCCCGATGAGCTTCTCGAATTCATCGGGGAGGAAATTTCCCTCGTCGTCGACCGGCGCCCACTTGATCACCGCGCCCTGGCGCTCGCGCAGAAAATGCCACGGCACTATGTTGGAGTGATGCTCCATGATCGAGAGGATGATCTCGTCGCCCGCATTGATGCGCTCGCGCCCGAAAGTGTAGGCGACCAGGTTGATTGCTTCGGTGGCGTTGCGGGTGAAGATAATCTCTTCCTTGCGCCCGGCATTGACGAACGCCGCCACTTTTTCGCGCGCATTCTCGTAGGCCTCGGTCGCCTCGTTGGCGAGATAGTACAGGCCGCGGTGCACATTGGCGTATTGCGAGGTATAGGCCTGCTGGATGCGGTCGAGCACTGCCTGCGGCTTCTGCGCCGATGCCGCGTTGTCGAGATAAACGAGCGGCTTGCCATAGACCCGCATGGCGAGGATCGGGAAATCCGCGCGGACACGATCAACGTCGTAGGCGCCGTTGGTCTTCGCGTTCATGTGCGTGTCCGCAGCCAGGCCGCGACCTGGTCCATCAGCGCCTCGCGCACACCGGCATGTTCGATCCCCTCGATCGCCTCGCCAAGGAAGGCGAGGATCAGCAACGATTCGGCCTCGGCCGCCGGAATGCCACGCGCCATCAGGTAGAATTTCAGCTCCTCGTCGAGGGCGCCCGCCGTTGCTCCGTGGCCGCACTGCACGTCGTCGGCAAAAATCTCCAGCTCGGGCTTGTTGTCGGCCTCGGCGCGATCGGACAGCAGCAGGGCCCGCGTCATCATCTTTGCGTCGGTCTGCTGGGCGCCCTGGCGCACAACGATGCGGCCCTGGAACACGCCGTGCGACTCGTCGTCGAGCACCGACTTGAACACCTCGCGGCTCTGACAACCGCGCGCAGCGTGGTCGACGACAAGCGTCGTGTCGGCATGCTGGCGGCGCTTCAGAAGCGTCGCGCCGCGCACGCTGGCGACGGTTTCCCCGCCGTCGAATTTGAGGAACAGCTGATTGCGCACCACGGCGCCGCCCGCCGTGAAGGTGAAAGTGTTGAAGCGGGCCCTGGCGCCGATCGCGGCGGCAAGGGTCGAAATGTGCAGCGCCTCGGCGCCCTCGCCGATCATCTTGACGTGATCGACATGCGCCCCGTCGCCGACGAACAATTCGAGCGCGGCGTTGGCCTGATAGTCGCTGCCAGCTGGGCCCTCGTGGCTCTCGATCATCATGACGCGAGCACCCTCCTCCACGACGACGAGCGAGCGCACGAAGGTCGCGGCGGGCGTGCCGGAGGCGACGAACAGCAAATGTAGCGGCCGTTCGATCGTTGCGCCGGCGCCGACCCGGATTACCGCTCCGTCGCCCATCAGCGCGGTGTTGAGCGCGACGGCAACGTCGGCCGTCGGCGCAAGTTTCCCAAGGTGCGCGGCAAGGAGCGGATTGGTATCCGTTAATGCCTCGGCGAGCGAATCCACCTCAAGACCGGGCTCGAGAGCGGCAATGTCCGACAGATCCGGCACAAAGGCGCCGTCGACAAAAACAAGCCGCCGCACTTCGACGTCGCCGAGCAACGTGCCTGACGTCTTTGCCTGCGCCTTCGCCTTCGCGTCCGGCGGGCTCGCGAGCGGCTTTGCCTCGCGCATGAGCGCGCGCAGATCGGTGTACTTCCAGTCCTCGACGCGGCGGTGCGGCAGGCCTTCCCTGGCGAACACCTCGAAAGCCGCCGCGCGCTGCGCCGCGATCGCGGCGCCGCCGGGAAATTGCGGACACGCCTGCGCGTAGGCTTGCGCCAAGGCGGCCTCCGCCGCGGTCTTGACGATCTTGACTTCAGCCATTTTAACGTCAGCCATTTTTACGACAGTTATGGCGTTCATGCGTCTGCGGTCGCGGCGGCTTTCCGTCTCACGCCGCCGCCTCCTCCTGATATTCGGCGTAGCCGCGCGCCTCGAGCTCGAGCGCGAGTTCCTTGCCGCCGGTCTTGACGATGCGGCCCTTGGAAAGAACGTGCACCACGTCCGGCACGATGTAGTTGAGGAGCCGCTGATAGTGCGTGATGACGATGAACGAGCTCCCGGGGCCGCGCAGCCGGTTGACGCCGTCCGAAACGATCCGCAGCGCGTCGATATCGAGGCCGGAATCGGTCTCGTCGAGCACCGCGAGGCGCGGCTCGAGCAAAGCCAGCTGCAAAATCTCGTTGCGCTTTTTCTCGCCTCCGGAGAAGCCGACATTCACCGCGCGGCGCAACATCTCCTGATCGATGCTGAGCTTCTTGGCGACGTCGCGCACCCGTTTGAGGAATTCCGGCGTGGACAGCTCCCCCTCGCCGCGCTTCTTCCGTTGCGCGTTGAGCGCGGTGCGCAGGAACGTCATGGTGGCGACGCCGGGAATTTCCAGCGGATACTGGAACGCGAGGAACAGCCCGGCGGCGGCGCGCTCATCTGGCGTCATGTCGAAAATGTTCTTGCCCTCGAAGCGCACCTTGCCCGCGGTCGGCTCGTAGCCGTCCTTGCCGGCAAGCACATAGGCAAGCGTCGATTTGCCCGAGCCGTTCGGGCCCATGATGGCGTGCACCTCGCCGGCATTCACAGTGAGGTCGAGACCTTTGAGGATCTCCTTGCCGTCGATTGCGACGTGCAGGTTTTCGATTTCCAGTAACGGCATCCAAAACTCCGGTTTCTTCTTTTTCGCGCGCTCAGCCGACGCTGCCTTCGAGCGAGACCGAAATCAGCTTCTGCGCCTCGACCGCAAACTCCATCGGCAATTGCTGCAACACGTCCTTGACGAAGCCGTTGACGACCAAAGCCGTCGCCTCCTCCGCCGACAACCCGCGCTGCCGGCAATAGAACAGCATCTCCTCGGAAATTTTCGAGGTCGTGGCCTCGTGCTCGAACACAGTCGCGGAATTCTTCGCCTCGATATAGGGCACCGTGTGCGCGCCGCAGCGCTGGCCGATCAGGAGCGAATCGCAGTTGGTGAAATTGCGCGCGCCGGTGGCGCGGCGATGCGCGGTAACCAGCCCGCGATAGGTGTTGTTGGAACGGCCCGCGGCGATGCCCTTGGAAATGATGCGGCTCGTCGTGTTCTTGCCGAGATGCAGCATCTTGGTGCCGGAATCGACCTGCTGGTAGCCGTTGGAAATCGCGATCGAGTAGAACTCGCCGCGCGAATTGTCGCCGCGCAGGATGCAGCTCGGATATTTCCAGGTGATGGCCGAACCGGTTTCCACCTGGGTCCACGAGATCTTGGCGTTCTTGCCGCGGCAGTCGCCGCGCTTGGTGACGAAATTATAGATGCCGCCGCGGCCCTGCGCGTCGCCTGGATACCAGTTCTGGATAGTCGAATATTTGATCTCGGCGTCGTCGAGCGCGACCAATTCGACGACTGCTGCGTGCAGCTGGTTCTCGTCGCGCATCGGCGCGGTGCAGCCTTCGAGATAGCTCACATAGGAGCCTTTGTCGGCGATGATCAGCGTGCGCTCGAATTGCCCAGTATTGCGCTCGTTGATGCGGAAATAGGTCGACAACTCCATCGGGCAGCGTACGCCGGGCGGCACGTAGACGAACGAACCGTCGGAGAACACCGCCGAATTGAGCGTGGCGAAGAAATTGTCGCTGACCGGCACCACCGTGCCGAGATACTTTTTCACCAGTTCGGGATGCTCGTGCACCGCCTCCGAGATCGGCATGAACAGCACGCCGGCCTTGGCCAGTTCCGCCTTGAACGTGGTGGCAACCGACACGGAATCGAAGACCGCGTCGACCGCGACGCGCCGCTCGCTGCTGCCGCGCTCGCCTTCTTCGTCATCCCCCTCCCTTCCCTCCCCCGCCTGCGGGGGAGGGTTAGGGTGGGGGTTCTGAATGCCGAGCAGCGCTTCGCGTTCGCGCAGCGGAATGCCGAGCTTCTCGTAGGTGCGCAGAATCTCCGGATCGATATCGTCGAGCGACTTGGGTCCGTCTTTCTGCTTCGGTGCGGAATAGTAATAGAGGTCCTGATAGTCGATGGGACCATACTCGACCTTGGCCCATTTCGGCTCACGCATGGTCAGCCAGCGCTTGTAGGCATTGAGCCGCCAGTTAAGCATCCATTCCGGTTCGTTCTTCTTCGCCGAGATGAATCGTATGGTGTCTTCGGACAGGCCCTTCGGGGCCTTGTCCGATTCGATCAATGTCTCGAATCCATATTTGTATTGATCAACGTCGATGCGCCGGACCCGATCGACGGTCTCTTGCACTGCCGGCATTCGTCCCTCCGCTCACGGTTTCAAGGACCGCGGGTTGGATTGAATCGGATATGGTCCAAATCTGTTGGGCTATCGTCACCCCAAGTCTGGTCGAACGGCATGGGCCGAAAATTTTTGCCCGTTTGAACCGTTCAAAAGGCCGGTAAATCTGTCATGCATAAAACCGATTAGGCCGCTATGCCATCTTTAGATAATGCAGTTGTGCGCTTTCTCCAAGCGCCGAGGAACATTTCGACATCGGCTTGCGTCGTCGTCCAGCCCAGGCTGACGCGCACGGCGCCGCGGAGTGCCGCCGAAACGCCCATGGCCGCAAGGACATGGGAAGGCTGCACTTTCCCGGATGAGCAGGCGGCCCCGGACGATAAAGCAACGCCTTCAAGGTCGAAGGCAATGACCGCGGTCTCCGCCTTCATGCCCGGTGCGGCAAAAAGGGTCGTATTAGGCAGCCGATCCGCGGCCGCGCCGAAAATCACCGCCGGCGGCGATATCGCCTTCAGCCCGGCCTCGAGCCGGTCGCGCAATGCCAGCATATGGGCGGCTTCTTCGGCCATCTGCCGGCGCGCGGCGGCGGCCGCCGCCCCGAATGCCGCAATGCCAGCGACATTTTCCGTGCCGGCGCGCAATCCGCGTTCCTGACCGCCGCCGCGAATGAGCGGATCGGCGAAATGAATACCTTCATTGGCCCGCACGAGCGCGCCGGCGCCCTTCGGGCCGCCGATCTTATGTCCCGACAGAGTGAGCAGATCGGCGCCGAGCGAGTCCATGTCGCACGGAACACGCCCGGCCGCCTGCACCGCATCGACATGCAGAAGGCCCTTTGCCGCATGCACGATCGCGGCGGCGTCCGCGACCGGCTGCACGACGCCGGTCTCGTTATTGGCGAGCATGATCGAGACCAGCGGCCGCGATGCGCGCGATAGAGCACGCGACATGGCTTCGGCAAGCGCAGCAAGATCGACGCGCCCGTCGGCGTCGACCGGGATGTCCTCGATGGCCTCGCGCGGGAACCGTCCGCCGGCCCGAACCGACGCGTGTTCGATCGCCGAAATTAAGAGCCGGTCGCGCGGACGCTTTTCGCCGCCGGTCTCGATCGCAGGCGAGAGCGCGAGCATATTGGCTTCGGTACCGCTCGCCGTGAAGATCACGTCGGCTGGCCGCGCGCCGACGAGGTGCGCTACGTCCTCCCGGGCTTGTTCGATCAGGCGTCGCGCCGCGCGGCCCTCGGCATGCACCGAGGAAGGGTTCCCGACGACTGCCAGCGCGTCCTGCCAGGCTTCCCGCGCTTGCGGCCGCAACGGCGCCGTGGCGTTCCAATCGAGATACGCGCGCTCTGCCATTGACCCAAATGCTCCGCCGTTGACCTATATCCGTCGGAGACCTTGCTTAATCGCGGCCGCATGCGCTTTTTGCGCGGCGACGGGCTAAAGCACGGTAACGCTTGCTTTTTGCCCCTGGGCTTGTGCTAGAAGGCGCGAGCTTCTGCATGCGCCGCCTTCATGTTGAGCCGCCAGTTCAAAATCTGAAATGGTTTTCGACAGTTACGTCCGCCTGCCGGTGCCGTCAAGTGCCCCAGCAAAGGCTCGTTGCAGAGTAAACCGAGGTTGCAGAAAAATGCCCGAAGTCATCTTCACTGGTCCGGGAGGCCGCATTGAAGGCCGCTATCATCCGGCGCGACAGAAAAACGCCCCGATCGGCATCGTGCTGCATCCGCACCCACAGTTCGGCGGCACGATGAACCATCAGATCGTGTACCAGCTCTACTATGCCTTCGTGCACCGCGGGTTTTCCGCCTTGCGCTTTAATTTTCGCGGCGTCGGCCGCAGCCAGGGCGGCTTCGACCACGGCATCGGCGAATTGTCGGATGCAGCGTCCGCGCTCGACTGGGCGCAGACGGTCAATCCCGAGGCGCGAAGCTGCTGGATCGCCGGCTTCTCGTTCGGCGCCTGGATCGGCATGCAGCTGCTCATGCGCCGGCCCGAGATCGAAGGCTTCATCTCCATCGCACCGCCGGCAAATCTCTACGACTTTTCATTCCTCGCGCCCTGCCCGTCGTCCGGCCTCATTATTCACGGCGACAAGGACGCGGTGGTGCCGCATCGCGACGTGACCAATCTCGTGGAGAAGCTCAAGACGCAAAAGGGCATCGTCATCGAGCAGAAGGTCGTTCCCGGCGCCAACCATTTCTTCGACGGTAAGATCGAGCCACTAATGAGTTCGGTGGGCGCTTATCTCGACAAGCGGATCGGCACCAAGGGCGGGCGCGCAACGAGCGCGGCGTAATTCCTTCGTCGTTACGGGCGCAAGCCAAAGCCCCCGCCGCGCCGATTAGCGCGGCGCGAGCGTGGCGATGAGATCGTTGGCGACTTTTGTCATCGCCGCCGCAGCACCAAAATCGAACGTGTTGATGGCGACGAAAACGCCCATGTCGCGCGCCGGCGCGAAGGCAATGTACGAAAAAATGCCCTGGAGTCCGCCGGCTTTCTGCAAGATGAGCGGCCGGTCGTCCTTGGGCATCATGATCACCCAGCCCAGGCCCATCGCGTCCATGTGGCCGGATTCGTCCATGCCGACGACGGCATCGAGCCCATCGCGCCAGAGGTAAGCCGCATGGTCGAGAAGCCGCTCCTCGACGCCGTCCGGCGAGAAACGATCGAGATGCCATTGCAGCCAGCGCAAGAGATTACGGGGCGTCGAGTAGAGCCCGCCCGATCCGACGATCACCGATCCGGTCGGCACGTCCGGCAATGCGGTCCCGTCGAAATCGTGCCCCTGCATCAGCCTCTTCGCTTGCGGCACCGAAGGCACGAAGGTCGTATCTGCAAGCCCGAGCGGCCGCGCGACGCGCGCTTCGAGGATCTCCGGATATTGCTTCTTGGCAGCCGCAACGAGCGTCGCCGCGAGCAGATCAAAACCGAAATTCGAGTAGAGAATGGATGTACCGGGCGCAAACAACAGCGCGTTGGCCTTCAACCAGTTGCCGAAGGCGTCCAGTGTGATGGTGGCAAAAGGATCGTTTGGCGGGCCCGGCTCCCGCGGCAGTTCGCGCGGCAGCCCGGCGGAATGCGTGACCAGATCGATCAGCCGGATGGGGCGCGCGGAGCCGCTCGTCGGCGAAGCGAACGCGGGAACATACTTGGTCAGCGGATCGGCAAAAGCGAGCGCGCCGTCTGCGGCAAGACCGGCAAGAATTTGTCCGGTAAAAACCTTGGTGATGGAGCCGAGCCGCAACACCGTATCGGCGTTCGGCGCTTCATCGACGTCATCCGACCGTCGCCCGAAGCCATGGATCGATATCTGGCCGTTGCGAACAGCGCCGATGACAAGCGCCGGCACTTTGGTTTCCAGATAAAGGACCTGGCCGGCGAAGTTCACCGTCTCGTCGAGCAACGAATTGTTTGCATGCGCGGCGAACGGCCACGCCGGCGCCGCGCCAGCCAAGACGGTGCCGCCGAGAAGAGTGATGAATTTTCGCCGTCTCATGACATGCCTTGCGATTACGGCCGCGCCAAGACTCCGCCAGAGAGCGGACGCGGCACGCCGGTCACAGTCGGCAGGCTGATCGGCTCGCCGCACAGACTGCGCACCGCGAGATAAGCGAAGACCTGCGCCTCGAGCGCGTCGATCGATCTGCCACGGCATCGTCGGCGGTTTCGACGCGCGCAGGCGCCAGCCGCTGCGCCATCCTCGACGCTGCAGCCGTCAAGCGTCGCTCCGACCGAGAAGCGGAAATCGTTGCGGTCGAGCGACTTCGGCAGCGGCTTGGCGAAGAACGGATGGGCCAGAAACCGCGCGAGGACAGCTTCGTCGATCGCGCCGGCCTGCGCCATGCGGCCGTCGGTGTCGAGTAGCCGGTCGGTCCGCAGGCGGAGGAAATCGTCCACAAGCGCGTTACTCGGTCCGGTATCGCAGGCGATCAGCGCGTCGCGGTCGATGTAGGTGACGTTGGCGACGCCGCCGACATTGAGTACCGCGACCGGCGGCTCGGCCGCGAGCCGCCGCACCAGCGCGCGGTGATGAATCCGCGCGAGCGGTCCGCCCTCCCCGCCCGCGGCCACGTCGGCGGTGCGAAAATCACAGACCACGGGAATGAATGCCGAGCCGCGCCGCCAGAGCGCGGCCGTCGCCAGTCCGGATGGTCAGACCGCGCTCGGGCCGGTGCAACAGAGTTTGTCCGTGGAAACCGATCACGGTCACATCGCCCGCCTTGATGCCGTTGGCGGCGAGGAAAGTTTCAACGGCTTCGACATACGCGGTGTTCACCCGCGCCTTGGCCTTGGCGATAATGTCCCGCCGCGCGGTGCGCTCGGTCGCGTTCTCCGCCGCCGCCGTGGCGCTGCGCAGGAGCGCGCGCTCGTCTTTCGAATAGCTCCGGTAAGCCGTCCGCCCGAAGCGGGTGATGACGTCGCCGTCGGTCTCGATCAAGGCGACGTCGACGACATCCTGCGACGTCCCGCTCATCAGGCCGATAGCCAAAACCGGCACTGACGGCGCCGTCGACGGCGACGGTTTTGGCTGTGTCTGGCTTCCCCGCATGCTTTACGTTCTTCGGTTGAATCGGTCGGCGAACCTGTTACACCAGCGCCGCCCTTTTATTCACCTTTATCCTGAGGCGGCCGCAACGCGGCCCTCGAAGGATGAGCCAGGCGAGCGCCCGGGTCGTCGCCCTTCGAGGCTCGCTTCGCTCGCACCTCAGGGTGACGGAACATTTGTCGCCGGAACCTGATGAGCACGTACAAGTCAACTTTTCTCAACGTCCTCACCGAACGGGGCTTCATCCATCAGGTCTCCGAACCTGATGCGCTGGATGCGCTCGCGCATTTTTCCACCGTCACCGCCTATATCGGGTTCGACTGCACCGCAGCCTCGCTGCATGTGGGGTCGCTGTTGCCGATCATGCTGCTCTATTGGCTGCAACAGACCGGCCACCGGCCGATCGCGCTGATGGGCGGTGGCACAACGCGTGTCGGCGATCCGTCCGGCAAGGACGAAAGCCGGCGGCTGCTCACCGATGAAACCATCAACCAGAATCTGAAAGGCATCCGCGCCACATTCGACAAGTTCCTGAAGTTCGAGGGCTCAGGCGGCAACGCCATCATGGCAAACAACGCCGACTGGCTGAATACGCTCAACTACATCGATTTCCTGCGCGACGTCGGCCAGTATTTTTCGATCAATCGCATGCTCGCTTTCGATTCCGTGAAGCTGCGGCTCGACCGCCAGCAGGAATTGTCGTTCCTCGAATTCAACTACATGATCCTGCAGGCTTACGATTTCGTCGAGCTCTATCGGCGCCACGGCTGCGCGCTGCAAATGGGCGGCTCCGACCAGTGGGGCAACATCGTCAACGGCATCGATCTCGGCCGCCGGCTGCACAACGCACAGCTCTTCGCGCTCACCTCGCCGCTCATCACCACATCCTCCGGCGCCAAGATGGGCAAGACCGCGGCGGGCGCGGTCTGGCTCAACCCCGATTTGATAAGCCCCTACGAATATTGGCAATATTGGCGCAACACCGAGGACGCCGATGTCGGCCGCTTTTTGAAGCTGTTCACGGTGCTGCCGCTCGACGAAATCGCGCGCCTTGCGGCGCTCAAGGGCGAGGAGATCAACGAAGCGAAGAAGGTGCTCGCGACCGAGGCGACGGCGCTCGTGCATGGCCGCATGGCCGCCGACGATGCGGCCGCAACTGCGCGCACCACATTCGAAGAAGGCGGGCTCGGCGCCAGTTTGCCGACGGTTGAACTGCCACGCGGCGAGATCGCCGCGGGCCTTGGTGTGCTCACCGCCTTCGTCAAAGCCGGGCTGGCGGCGTCGAACGGCGAAGTACGGCGCGCCATCGCCAACAACGCGATCATGATCAACGACGTGCGCGTCAGCAGCGACAAGGCGGCGATCGGCGAGGCCGACGTCACGGCTGACGGCGTCGTTAAGCTTTCGCTCGGGCGCAAGCGGCACGTGCTGCTCAAGCCTGTCTAAAGCGGAGCATGATCTTTTCGGAAAACCGCATTACACCTTTCCGGATCTTGCCCTAGCGAAAATTCGGGATTGATTCGTTGGCGCCGTTGTCGCCGTTGACCGGGAATTCGAACACCTTGCGCAGCAAGCCCGGCGCCAGCGCCGAAATCGGATTGATGTGCAGAACAGGATTGCCCGGCTTGCCGACTACCTCGTAGGTGATGCCGAACAGGCCCTCCTTCTCGCCGCCCATGAACAACCCCACCAGCGGTAATTGCGCGAGCAAATTGTTAGGACCGTAAAGCGGAACCAGCGTGCCGTGCAGGTGGATGTCCTCGCGACCGTAATCGACCACTCCGTCGATCGTACCGCCGAGCAGCGGACCGCGGACGACGCCTTCGCGCAGCGCGACGCGACCCGGCATGCGGGTGAACTCGACCCGCATACCAGAGAAATCGATGTCATTGCGGCGAGCCTGCGTTCCGTTAGTGACGGCGCGCTCGAGTTGCGATTCGTCGTGCACGGCGAAATTGCGGACGCTCAACGTTCCCAGTTGCGTCGAATTCTCCGCCGACGGAGCTTCCATCACGATCGACGTCTGCCCGCCATTCATGCGCGTATAAATGTCGGTGAAGCGAAAGAAGGCACCAGCGTCGCTGCTCTCGAGGTGGACCACCTGGCGTCCGCTGGATCGGCCGCGCAGATCGCCGGTCAGCGTCGCGTCGCGGCCGATCTTGGCGTTAAGGCCGAAACTGCGTATCTCGCCGGCGCGGCGTGACATCTTAAGATCGACACTGCGCAAAGCCTCGCCGTTGAAGCCGACGACGGCGGCGAGCTTCAGATCGATATCGGCGTCGGGGACGCGGCGTTTCGCATTGGGATTCGATGAACTGGCGCCGGCCGCGCTCTTGACGAAGCCGCGCCCATCATACACCTCCCCGCGCATGATTACGCGCAACGCACCCTCGGCGCCGCGTTCAACCTTGAGACTGGCGCGATCGCCATCGGCGAATCCGTAGGTCGCGAAATTCGCCGCTTGCACCTCGCCCGATCCGTCGAAATCGATCGTTCCTTTGACGTTGGCGCCGGCGCCATCGATGACGAGATCCTCGATGCGAATTGCTTGCGGCTTGGTGGAAAGCGTGAAGGTCGCGCGCGCCGGCTTGCCGGTCGGCTTTGCCCATCCGGGCAAAAGCCCATCGATCTGCGCCGATGTGAGATCGGCCTCGACGGCGAAATGACCCTCGCGATCGGACGTCGTGCCAATGCGGCCGGCAATCCGGATCGGAACAGCTCCAGCAATGGCCTCCGCCGATTCGAATCCGAGATTGCTCCGCGCCGCCTCGTCGAGCGTGCCCTGCAAGCGGATTTCGGCGTCCGCGTCGCCCCGGGATTTGCGGTATTCAAGGCTTACCGGAGCGCCCGCGATCTTGACGTCCCCCTTGAGCTGGAAGCCTTGCGGGGTCGCATTGGCTCGCAGCACCGCCGCTTCGACCTTTTGCCCCATGATCATCCGATCGGCGGAAAAATTCGTCGCCTCGACGGCGATCGCGTAGTTCGTCGAGCCAGGCGGCAAATCGGCTTTGAGCGGCATGCCCAGCGAGACCTGCGCGCTCAGATTGCCGTGCATCGCCAACGGCTCGAATGGCAGTTCCGCAACGTCGCGCAAGCGGTCCATGCGCAGGAGCTCGGCCGCGGCCGGCACCGGTCCTTCCATCTTGAAACGCACGCGCGCCGGCGGTGCGTGCGGCGCCGTATCGGGCACTTCGAAGACGCCGGACGACACGGCAAGTTTGCGTCCCGAGGGCGTATCGGCGGTCGCCTTGCCGAGCGAGACGACGGCGTCGCGTCCGACGATATGCACGGTAAGGTCGGCGTCGCGCAGCGCCGGCAGGCCGTCCACGGGCTTAATCAGACAGCCGGTCGCCAGCGCGTCGATGGAAAGTCCGTCGTCGGGAACCGGCGGTCCGGTATCTTTCAGATTCTCGAGTGGCGCGTTCACCGCGATCACGATGCGTTCGAGCGTTCCGCTGACCAAGTGCTCGTCGATCCAATCGCGCACCTTCGGCGTGACGAAAACCGGCCATAGCCTTTTCAGCGCATCGATCGGCATCCGCGTGCCGGCGAGGCCGGCCGCCAGACGAGGATTGCCTCCGGATAGATCCAGCGTACCGGACATGGCGAGGCCGACGCCGGTATTGCCGATATCACCCTCGTCGACGACGAGGCGCTGTTTTGCTGCATCGTAGCGGCCGCTCACGGCGATACGATTGAGGACCAGGGGCTCGTTGGTCGCGGCAGACGAGTTCAGCACGACCGTGCCGCCGCCGATTTTGAACAGCCAGGTACTGCCGGTCTCTTGCGGCGCCTCGACTTGTCCTAAAAGCGTAATGCGGTTGCCGCCGGCGAGGATCTGGAACGGCACCGAAAGAATGCGGTTCTCGGCGTCCCAATTCAGCTTGAACTCGGCGCGCTCGATCGAGATAAGGCCGTCGGCGTCATCTGCGTCGCCAAACGAGCCGGCATCGGCCACGATGCGACCGGTAAAGTTTTGCGGCAGCCCGTCCGGGCCGATCTCTCCCGTGATGCTCGCCGACAGGGGCAAGTCGACACGCATATGCCCATCGTCCAGACGGGACGCTAAAAGCAGGTCGCTTGCGGAGACGCGGCGCGCCTCCATTTGAATCTTGCGATAACCTTGGCGGGTCGGCGTAACCGCGGCGGTGAGGACCCAGGGCTGCTCGGGATTGGCCGAGCCGACTGTGACTTCGACTCCGCCGTGCAGCCGGGCGACGCTAAGGCTGATATCCTGGAACGTCCAGTGCTTGCCGGTGCGTCGATCGTCGACGGTGAGATTGCCGTTTTTCAAGCCAAGCTCGCGCAGATCGTGGCCGTCCAGTCCGGTTTCGCCGATACCGTCGATCCAGGAAAGAAGCGCCGCGAACACGTCGCGGGCACGGCGCGCGGCCGCCTGCTGCGCGTCCGGGGCAGGCACAGTGGCCGTGGCGGAACCGGTGCTTGCGCGCGGCGCGGCCGACGCTACAGTTTGGGCGATTGCTTGGCGTTTCTCCTGCGCCGAGCGCAGCAGCGCGGCGGCCGCAGTGACCGGCACAGCGGCGGTTGCGATCGGGTGTTGGTCGGCGCCGGCAAAGATCGTGACGCCGCCGTCCTGCTCGATGCGCATCGCCATTTCCGCGCCGACGAGATTGAGGCTTTCGGCACGCATGTGCCCGCTCAACAGGCTCATACCAGAGACGCGCACTTCCGCTTTCGGCGCGCTTGCTACGACGGTGCCGTCGGCATCGCGCACAACGATATCGCGGAGGCGCACGGCGGTGCCGCCGTTCTCCGTGCGCTCGATCTGGGTTCCGCCAACCTGGACGTGGCGGTTATTGCCAAAATTCTCCTCGATCGCGGACGCAAGCCAAGGTGTCACCACATCGAGCTGGATCGGTCCGCTGGAAAGCCGCCACCAAACCGCGACGCAACCGAGCAGTACGGCCGCACCGAGGAGGCCAATTGCGATCCCCGAGCGGCGGATCAGGCGCGCGTGGCGGGCGAAGAGCAGCCGGGAACGGAATATGCGTTGCCCGATCCCCACACGTCGGTTGCTGCCAGTGGCGGCACGGCGGGTCGGCCCGCGCAAGGGAACGACCGACCTCCATCGTGGAAGCGCCGCGCGTTGCCTCTCCTGGTTGACCATGCCCCTCGGGCGTCCCCTCGTCCGTGGCGCCTTCAGAACGACCGGTCGCGAGGCGACGTCGGTGTTCCGAGCGAATTTCTCAAGTCGGCGGCGTAGACCGTGAAAGCAGAGCGCAAGTAACGCCGGCAAAGCAATGATTTCAGGGCACTTTTATCGCTTTATGCCGACCCAATCGGAACTGCCGCCTAGCGTACCGACTTCGCCGCCGCACAACCAACCCGCAAGGCCCGATCGGTCGAGAATATCGACCCCATCGTCGTAGGCGCGTATTGTCGTCAGAATACCGCTGCGAAAGCGTCGAAAGGAAGGCGTGGAGGGTGCAGGAATGACTCGCGAGATTGGTCCCGGCGTCAAAGCGCCCGCGTTCACCCTGCCCCGCGATGGCGGCGGAAGCGTTTCGCTCGGCGACTTCGCCGGGCGCAAGCTTGTGCTCTATTTCTATCCGCGGGCGGATACACCCGGTTGCACGAAAGAGGCGATCGATTTCTCCCGGCTCAAAAGCGCCTTCACCAAAGCCGGAACGGAAGTTCTCGGCGTTTCCGCCGACCCGGTCCCGGCGCAGGATAAGTTCAAGACCAAGCACAAGCTTTCGATCGCGCTCGCATCGGACGAAAAGCACCGCATGATCGAGGCCTACGGAGTGTGGCAAGAAAAATCGATGTACGGACGCAAGTTCATGGGGATCGTCCGCGCCACCTTCCTGATCGGCCCCGACCAGTGCGTCGCCAAGATTTGGCCGAAGGTTTCGGTAGCGGGACACGCCGAGGAGGTGCTCGCGGCAGCGCAAGCGTTGTGAAGCCTTGCAGACCGTCAAAGTTACTGAAGCATTTACCGAATACCGCAAAATGTCCGCCGCAATTTCCTGAAAATTAACCATACTACGCTCAAATCCGCTCCCTGAACGTACGGCCGCTACTGGCCTGGGTGGGAGCGTCAATGTCGGGCTGGAGAGCGGCACAAACGCGGCACGTTGCGCGCCACGCCGGACAGCCGGATGCGCGCGAGCGGAGCAGAAGCCATCCGAAGGCGGGTGCGGGTTACACGATCGCACATGCGGGCAAGCAGATCAGGCTCGGGCCGGTAGCGTTTTGGATTTTCGTCGGCACCGTGGTCATCATGGCCGGCTGGTCGGTCGCGACGGCGACTTATTTCGCCTTCCGCGACGATCTCCTTAAAGGGTTGATCGCGCGCCAGGCCGAGCAGCAATACGCCTACGAAGACCGCATCGCCGAATTGCGCGCCCGCATCGATCGCACCACCAGCCGCCAACTACTCGATCAGGAGGAATTCGAGCGGAAACTCGATGATCTGATGCGGCGCCAAACGACGCTCGAGTCGCATGCTGCTGCATTGGTCGGTGTCGCCGATCCGCCGGCGACAGGCTCACTCAGATCAACGGCGAGTGGCGCATCTCCCGGCCCGCTCGCGGCGCCGCAAAGTCGCGACCGGCGCTCGTCCGTCGGTCTCGACCGGGTGCCGGCGAGCCGCAAGACCGGCAAAGATGCCGACATCGGCGCAAAGCTTTCACGCATCGAGGCGTCTCTCGATCGCGTCGAGCGGGGTCAGTCCGCCGCGCTCGCGCAGATGCAGGAGCGGTACGACGGCAGAGCGCGGAAGCTTCGGGGCGTGCTAGCCGGTCTCGGGTTGAAACTCGACGGGCCGGCGCTGGCCGGGAGCGGTGGCCCCTTCGTTCCAATTAAGCTGCCCGGCGAAGGCAACAGCTTCGAGCGCGCGTTGACGAAGGTGAACATCGCGCGCACACAAGCCGATCAGCTCAGCCGCACGCTCGTCCACGTGCCGGTGCGCAAGCCGGTGACCGGCGAGGTTGACCTGAGTTCCACATTCGGCGTTCGTGTCGATCCATTCCTGCGCGTCCCCGCAATGCATACCGGCCTCGATTTCCGTGGCGACGCCGGCGAACCAATCCACGCGACCGCAGCCGGCACCGTCATCAATGCCGGTTGGAGCGGTGGCTACGGCAGGATGGTCGAGATCGATCACGGAAGCGGTCTTTCGACCCGTTACGGCCATCTGTCGGAAATCGACGTCAAGGTCGGGGACGCCATACACAACGGTCAGCTGGTCGGGCGCATGGGTTCTACCGGACGCTCGACCGGTCCGCACCTGCACTACGAGACCCGCATCGACGGCGAAGCGGTGGATCCACAAAAGTTCCTCAATGCCGGCGCGAAGCTCACGGCGGGAGCGAGTAGCGAGCGCTGAGCGGAGAATTGTCACCTCGCCATTTCGCACTTCCGCGCCTATTGTTACGATTGTTCGCCAAGCCTCCAGTCGCGAGTGGCATGATCCGCGTCCATCATCTGAACAACTCGCGCAGTCAGCGCGTCCTGTGGCTGCTCGAAGAGCTCGGCACGCCATATGAAGTGGTGCGCTATGAACGCGACAAGGCGACGATGCTGGCGCCCCCGGAATTAAAGCTCGTGCATCCTCTCGGCAAGTCGCCGGTGGTCGAGGACGATGGGAAGAAATTTGCCGAGACCGGATTGATCGTCGAATATCTGGTCGATCGGTACGGCCCGAACCTGATGCCGCCGCGCGATTCCGATCTTTTTTGGCGGTGCAAATACTGGCTGCATTACGCCGAAGGCTCGCTGATGCCGCCGCTGCTCCTCAAGCTTATCGTCGACCGGCTTGGACTCCTGGGGCGCCCAGCCAAGGGCTTCGTGAAGTCGCAATTGAAGCTTCATCTCGACTATCTGGAGGCCGAGTTGGACAAAGCGCCCTGGTTCTCCGGCGAGTCGTTTTCCGCAGCCGATATCATGCTGAGCTTTCCGCTCGAAGCGGCAACCCACCGCGCCGGTCTGGACGAGACGCGCCCCAAACTGATGGATTTCCTAAAACGCATCCACGCGCGCCCCGCCTACAGGCGAGCGTTGGCGAAAGGCGGCGCTTACAGATACGCGGAGTGAGGAAGCGGCCTAATCGACGTCCTCGACTTCCTTCACCTCGCCACCGAACGCCTTCTGTGCCAGCGCGGCTTCCATGAACTGGTCGATATCGCCGTCGAGCACGCCGCCGGTGTTTGAGGTGGCGACGCCGGTGCGCAGGTCCTTCACCATCTGATACGGCTGCAGCACGTAAGAGCGGATCTGATGGCCCCAGCCGATATCGGTCTTGGCGGCCTGGTCGGCGGCGGCTTTCTCTTCGCGTTTCTTCAGCTCGGCCTCGTAGAGTTTGGCGCGAAGCATCTGCCAGGCCTGGGAACGGTTGCGGTGCTGCGAACGATCGTTCTGGCACACCACGACAATGTTGGTCGGAATGTGCGTGAGGCGGATCGCCAACTCCGTCTTATTCACGTGCTGGCCGCCGGCGCCGCCCGCACGCATCGTGTCGACACGCACGTCGGATTCCTTGATGTCGATATTGATGCGATCGTCGACCACCGGATAAACGGTAACGCTGGCGAAGGACGTATGCCGGCGCGCGTTCGAATCGAATGGCGAGATGCGCACGAGGCGGTGCACACCGCGTTCGGTCTTGAGCCAGCCGTATGCGTTGCGGCCCTTGACCTCGATCGTCGCGGATTTGATGCCGGCCTCTTCGCCGTCAGTCTCTTCGATATAATCGACTTTGAAGCCGTGCTGCTCGGCCCAGCGCACATACATGCGCAGCAGCATGTTGGCCCAATCCTGGCTCTCGGTGCCACCGGCGCCGGCATGCACTTCGAGGTAGGTATCGTTGGCGTCGGCCTCGCCGGAGAGAAGCGCCTCGAGCTCGCGCCGCGCGACCTCGACCCTGAGCTTGCGCAGCGCGGCTTCGGCTTCGGCTACGACCTTCTGGTCGTTCTCGGTCTCGCCCAGCTCGATCATCGTGACCTCATCGTCGAGCTCTTGTTCGGTGCGGCCGATCGCGGTGAGCTGGTCCTCCAGCGCCGTGCGCTCCTGCATCACGCGGCTGGCGCGCGGCGGGTCGTTCCAGAGATTAGGGTCTTCGGCCTGCCGGTTCAGCTCGATAAGCCGAGCGCGCGCCTTGTCGACGTCAAAGGTGCCTCCTCAGCAGCCCGATCGACTGCTTGATCTCGGCGACAATGGTTTCGATTTCCGCACGCATGGTGACGAGCCCCGGGGATTCTAATGCTTTGCCGCCGGGAGCGCAAAGCGCCGCCAAGCTCCTGGAGCCTCATGTACTCTGATTAAATCTGAGTTGGGCGCTAGCATTCTATTTGCGCATGATCTTTTTCCGAAAACCGGTGTCCACATTTCGGGATCATACTCTAGTACAATCCGCCGGTGCCGGTGCGCACCGCGCGGTCGGCGTCGGGCGAAACCGAGACCGGCCCGCTGCTCGCCGATTCCGCACCGATGACCGAGTAGCTGTCGGGCGGCGCCGTGCCGGGCTTGAACGCCTCCAGAATGACCTTGGTGTCACCCGGACCGGCGCGCATGCCACTCTTGGCGTCGACGCGGATCAGCTTGATGCCGGGCGGCACACGGAACGGGATCGGCGGCTTGTCGGCAAGCGTAACTTTCAGAAAATCGCGGACGACCGGCGCGGCGAGATGACCGCCGGTCGCGAGCCGACCGATGTGCCGCGGCTTGTCGTAGCCCATATACACGCCGCAGACGATATCGGGTGAAAAACCGATGAACCACACGTCCTTTTCTTCATTGGTGGTGCCGGTCTTGCCGGCAATCGGCTTGCCGACATCGCGCACGACGGTCGCCGTCCCGCGCTGGACGACGCCTTCCATCATCGAGGTGATCTGATAAGCGGTCATGGGATCGATGACCTGCTCGCGGCGATCGATCAGGGTCGGCTCTGGCTGACCGCTCCATTTATCGGCATCGCAGCCGACGCATTCGCGCTGGTCGTGCTTGAAGATAGTGTGGCCGTAGCGGTCCTGGATGCGGTCGATCAGCGTCGGCTTGACCCGGCGCCCGCCATTGTCGAGCATCGAATAAGCGGTGACCATGCGCAACACCGTGGTCTCGCCGGCACCGAGCGCATAAGACAGATAAGGCGGCAGATCGTCGTAGACGCCGAAGCGCTTGGCGTATTCCGCGATCAACGGCATGCCGATGTCCTGCGCCAGCCGTACCGTCATGACGTTGCGCGACTGTTCGAGGCCGAAGCGCAGCGTCGAGGGGCCGTAAAACTTGCCGCCGTAATTTTCCGGTTTCCACACCCCGCCGCCACCAGCTCCCGTATCGATTTCGATCGGCGCGTCGAGCACGATGGTCGAAGGCGTGTAGCCGTTGTCGATTGCGGTGGCGTAGACCAATGGCTTAAACGACGAGCCCGGCTGCCGCAGCGCCTGGGTGGCACGGTTGAACTGGCTCTGGTCGTAGGAGAAGCCGCCGACCATCGCCAGCACACGGCCGGTGTGCGGATCCATCACCACCATGGCGCCAGAAATTTCCGGCAGCTGGCGCAGGCGAAACTGCCCCTGTTCTTTTAGCGGCTCGACGTAGATCACGTCGCCTGCTGAAAGCACCTGAGCGACGCGCTGGCTTGGCTTTGTCGGGCCGGTCGCGTTCGCCGGCTTCGCCCATTTGACGCCATCGAGCGAAATAATTCCGACTTCGCGACCTTTCACCACCGCGCCACCGGGATCGCGCGGCGGCTGCAAACCGATACGCGCCGACTGGTCGTTCACCTCGAGCACGACTGCAAGGCGCCACGGATCAATATCGAACAGCGATTTCTGATCGGCGAGCTTGACGCCCCAGTCCCCGCTGATGTCGATCTTGGTAACCGGCCCGCGCCACCCCTGCGTCTCGTCGAAATTGACGAGCCCGTCTGTCATCGTCTTGCGCGCCAGCACCTGCATCTTGGGATCGAGCGTGGTACGCACGGAGAGTCCGCCCTCGTAGAGCTTCTTCTCCCCATAATTCTCAAAGATGTAGCGCCGCACTTCTTCGGCGAAATACTCGGCCGCGAAGGTGTGGATGCCGGTCGGCCGGACCGCGACGCTGAGCGGCTCCTTCTTAGATTTCTCGCCGGCCTCGGCGGTGATGTAGCCGTCCTCGATCATGCGATCGATCACATAGTTGCGGCGCGCGATCGCCTCGTCGCGACGGCGGAACGGATTGTAGTTGTTGGGGCCCTTGGGCAACGCGGCCAGATAGGCCGCCTCGGCGATTGTCAGCTCGTGCACCGACTTGTCGAAATACAGGAGCGAGGCCGCAGCGACGCCGTAAGCGCCAAGTCCGAGATAAATCTGATTGAGATAAAGTTCGAGGATCCTGTCCTTCGAATAAGCGCGCTCGATGCGCAGGGCGAGCAGGGCTTCCTTGATCTTGCGCGTGACCGACAGCTCGTTGGTCAGGAGGAAATTCTTCGCCACCTGCTGGGTGATGGTCGAAGCGCCCTGCGGCCGGCGGCTGCCGCCATAGTTTTGGATGTAGAGGAGCGTGGCGCGGCCAATGCCGTAAATGTCAATTCCGGGGTGGCTGTAGAAGCTTTTGTCCTCGGCGGCGATGAAAGCGCTGGTAACGAGCTTCGGTATCGCCTGGATCGGCAGATAAAGGCGGCGCTCGTTGGCATACTCGGCCAGCAGCGAACCGTCGGCGGCGTGCACCCGTGTCATTACCGGCGGTTCGTAATTTTGCAGCTGAGAGTAGTCCGGCAAGTCCTTGGAAAAATGCCACAACAAGCCCGCGGCCGCGGCAATGCCGGCGAGGAAGACGATGGTGCCCGCCGCGAACAAGAAGCCGAGGAACCGCAGCAAGATTTTCATTACGAACGCCCCGCCGACGCCGGGCTTGCGCCCGATCGGTTCCAACCGCGCCCTGCGGCCGACACCGGATGTCCCGCAGTCGGCCTTAACCGCCCGACAAACGCCCCACTAAGCATCGTGTGTCGTCGCTCCGTTTTTTGTTCAAACTGAGGCCGTTAGAACCTTTAGTTCGCGCCGGCGCGCGCCCCCACCGCATGGGCCGAGAAATAGTTGTCGATCGCTTGTGCGATCGAGTCCGCCGTCCGGTTGCGCCAGCCGTCCGACAATAGCAATCGCAAATCTTGCCGATTGGACACGTAGCCGAGCTCGACCAACACCGACGGCACATCCGGTGCTCGTAAAACCCGAAAGCCCGCCGATTTTAGGGGAGTTTTGTGCAATCGCGCGACCCCTTTCATTTCGCCGACCAGTCTACGCGCGAACTGAACGGAAAGGCTCTTGGTCTCGCGCTCGGCGAGATCGATCAAGATGCCGGCAACGTCGTCCGGCTCGCTCTTAAGATCGACGCCGGCAATGACGTCGGCCCTGTTCTCCTTCTCGGCAAGCTTCGCCGCCTCGGAGTCGGTCGCGGTTTCGGACAAGGTGTAGACGCTCGCGCCCTGCGCATCACCCTCGCGGTGCGGCAAGGAGTCGGCATGGATCGAAACAAACAGCACCGCGCCGGCGTCACGCGCGATGCGCGCCCGGTCGGCAAGCGGCACAAAGGTATCGTCGCTGCGGGTCATGAGCACCCGATATTTGCCGGTCTTTTCGACGCGGTCGCGCAGGCGCTGGGCGAAATTCAAAACGATATCTTTTTCTTCCTCGCCGCCCGGGCCCTTTGTGCCCGTGTCGATACCGCCATGCCCGGGATCGAGCACAACAAGCGGGCGCGGGTCGCTGCTCTTTGCGGCCGGCCCGTCGGCGCGCGGCAAATCGGCGCGGTTCGACCTGTTGTCGATGGCCATATTGCGCAAAAACACCTCGCGATCAGTCGGCTGGAGATCGAGCACCAGCCGCGCCGGCGCGCCGTCGGTTGCACCCACGACAAAGACCTTTTCGATCCGCGCGGGCTTGGTGAGATCGAAAACCAGGCGCGAGCCGCCCTGCATCACGAGGCCAAAACGAAACGCCTTGATCAACCCGCGTCCGCTTTCGCCAACCTTTGGCGGCATTTGAAAGATCACCTGCGGGATATCGATCACGACCCGGTAGGGGTCGGCGAGCGTAAAGGCATGGAGCTCGATCTTGCGGCTGAAGTCCATCACGAATCGCGTCTGCGATTCGTCGCCGCCAAGGCGCGCGTCCGTCGCGACCGGAAGCGAATCGGCCGTTGGGGTCGACGGAGGCGTCGGGCGCTCCGTCGCGGACGCTCCCCCTACGAAGAGCGCACCGAGGAGAGCCCAGCGCGCGGTCCGGACAGCCATCGGTTTTCCACCCTCCGCGCCTCTCTTACCCCATTAGGCAGGCGTGGTTAACCCTGCCTTAAATACCTATCTCTGACCCGTGCGGCGGACGATACGGAGTTCCGCAAGTAGATATTCCCACGGGCAAACCCCACAGGCGGCTTGCCAATTCCGTACCGGCGGCCGTAAGAAGAGGATGCTGACGGTCAAATGTTCCGGTTGTGTCCCGTCAGGGCATCCGGCGGTCCGCCACAAAGGCTCCCGACCGATAACGGGAACGCGGGCGGATCTAGCTTCCAATCCATTCCGGCGCATTCGCGCCGACGATACGGACGAAGAAGCAAGCTCGATGCCCTAAAAGGAGCAGGGCGACTGGAATTACCGTGGGATGGTCGTGCCGGCGGCGACGTGCGCGGCCGAAGCGGTCTCACTGCTACCGCAGCACCCGAGTAATTGCGGCGGCGCGAGTGCTGCCGTTCACCACGGTTCGGAGTTCATGTTCGAGGCGCAACAGGTTCGATCGGATCGGCACGGCGGCGTTCACGCAACGCGCACCGGCCGGCAGGCCGATATCCATTTGCCGCACTCGGTGTCCCCGATCCTTCACCTTCACCGACAAACGGGCGGCCTGCCGTCCTCCGTCTCCGCGTCGGCGCGGAGCGCGCGGCACGCCGGCCCCTACGAGATTTTCAAATGGCTAACAAAATGCTCATCGACGCGACCCATCCGGAGGAAACCCGGGTGGTGGTGCTGCGCGGCAACCGCGTCGAGGAATTCGATTTCGAATCCGCGCAGCGCAAGCAACTAAGAGGCAATATCTATTTGGCGAAAGTGACGCGCGTCGAGCCGTCACTGCAGGCCGCGTTCGTCGATTATGGCGGCAACCGCCATGGTTTCCTCGCTTTTAGCGAAATTCATCCGGATTACTACCAAATCCCGGTCGCCGACCGGCAAGCGCTGATTGACGAAGACGGCCGCGCCCAGCGGGCTGCCGACGACGAGGATGATCGGCGCTCGCGGCGGCATCGCGGGCGTGACAGACCCTTCGCCGTGCGGCGCGACGACGAGGTTGTGCACGGCGAACAGGGGCAGACGTCGCCCGGCGACGCAGCTGCGGCCGACGGATTGGCCGAAATCGCATTGAGCGGCGAAGAAACGATCATCGCACCGCCGAGCGAACATACCCAGGCATCGGCCGTCGAAGCGCAACCCGAGGCAGCGCCCGTGGAGGCAATTGCGGCGGAACCTTCGACGCCTTCGCTGGCAATCCCGTCACCGGGCGAAAGCCACTCCGAGGCTTCTCTCTCCCCGGCTGCCGAGACGGTGGGCGAAGCCGAAGGCGAACTCCGCCCCGTCGAAACGGGGTCGACCGAAACGGCCGGAGCCGAGCACGAAGCTGTCGAGGAAGAAAGCGGCGGCGGCGAGACCGCCGCGCGCCGCGATCATGCCGAGAACGGCGAAGACGACGAAGCGGCGGAAGAAATCGTCGAGTCGGTCGGCGGCGCCGATGCTCTCGAGGAGGTACCCGATCGCGCCCCGCGCTATCGCCGCCAGTACAAGATCCAGGAAGTAATCAAGCGCCGGCAGGTCATGCTGGTGCAAGTGGTCAAGGAGGAACGCGGCACCAAAGGGGCGGCGCTTACGACCTATCTGTCTCTCGCCGGCCGTTATTCGGTACTGATGCCCAACACCGCTCGCGGGGGTGGAATCAGCCGCAAAATCACCAGCGGCGAAGACCGCTCCCGGCTCAAGGAAGTCGCGCAGGAACTCGAGGTTCCGGAAGGAATGGGCGTGATCGTGCGCACCGCCGGCGCCAGCCGGACCAAGACCGAGATCAAGCGCGATTTCGAGTATCTGCTGCGGCTGTGGGAGACCGTTCGCGACCTCACGCTGAAATCGACTGCGCCGAAGCTCGTCTACGAGGAAGGCTCGCTGGTCAAGCGCTCGATCCGCGACCTCTACAGCAAGGAAATCGACGAAATCGTCGTCGCCGGGCCGGACGCCTATCACGAAGCCAAGGACTTCATGCGCATGCTCATGCCGAGCCATGCGAAGAACGTGAAACCCTACAGCGATACGCAACCGCTGTTGTTGCGCTACGGCGTAGAGAACCAGCTCGACGGCATGTTCTCGCCGGTCGTGCAACTACGCTCGGGCGGATACATCGTGCTCAATCAGGCCGAAGCGCTGGTCGCCATCGACGTCAATTCCGGCCGCGCCACGCGCGAGCATCACATCGAGGACACCGCGCTCAAGACCAATCTCGAGGCGGCGGATGAGATCGCACGTCAGCTGCGGCTGCGCGACCTTGCCGGGCTGATCGTCATCGACTTCATCGACATGGACGAGAAGCGCAACAACCGTTCGGTCGAGCGCCGGCTGAAGGAGTGCCTAAAGCAGGATCGCGCCCGCATCCAGGTAGGCCGCATCTCGCATTTCGGTCTTTTGGAAATGTCGCGGCAGCGCATCCGCACCAGCGTGCTCGAAAGCTCAACCGAGAAATGCCCACATTGCGGTGGCAGCGGGCACGTGCGCTCGGTGTCGTCGCTTGCGTTGCAGGTGTTACGCGCGCTCGAAGACCAGCTGATGAAGGGCGCGACGCACAATCTTATCGCGCGCACGCGGCCCGACGTCGCGCTTTACGTACTCAATCAAAAGCGCGCGCATTTGCGGGCCCTGGAAGAGCGGTTCGCCATCACGATTACAATCAGCGCCGACGACACCCTGCACGCGCCATTGGCTTTTGCGATCGATCGCGGCGAGCAGGTGCACACGCTTGACGCGGCAAAAGCGCTTGCCGAACGGACGGGCGCTGCGGCCGCACCGCTTGAAGAGGAGGACGATCTCGAAGAGCCCGTCGCGGAGGAAACCGAGGAAGCCGAAGCGCCCAGGGCGGAATCCGACGCCGCCGAGCACGGCGAAGGTGAAGACGGAAGCCGACGACGACGGCGACGGCGACGGCGCGGCCGCAACGGCGGCGAAGCGCATGGGCAACCGCACCGCCACGAAGATATCGACGAAGGCTCCGGCGAAGCGTCGGTGGAAGCGATCGGCGAATTACCCGCCGATGACATCGCGGACGAAGCCAGCGGAACCACCGCCGAGAACGGAGGCGAGTCGCAGCGCGACGGGGAGCGGCGGCGCCGCCGCCGTGGCCGTCGTGGCGGTCGCCGCAATCGTATGGAGCGGGAGCGCGATGGAGTGCCAGCTTCGCACGACCGCGTCAGCGAACCCCAGCACGCCAGCGCTCCAGCCCAAGATTTGGTCCAATATCCGGCCCGAGAGTTGATCGAACCGTTGTCGACCGAACCGGACCTAAGAGAAGCCGTCGCCGACCTCGATGCCTCGTCATCCCGCGCCGAGCAGGTGGAGTTAGAACCCGCAGAGGTGCGATCCGTTCTCTCCGAGCCGCCGCAGCCGCCGGCCCCATCTGAGCCGCCGCGCCGGCGCTCGACCGTGCGCGAACCGGCGGCGCCAGCAGGCGGCGGCGATGTTCCATCGCCGGCTCCGGTGCAGTCCTCATCGCCTGCCCCACAGCCGGTCGTCACAGAGGCCGGCGAAGGCGAAGCCGCCGAGCGGCCACGGCGCAGCGGCTGGTGGTCACGCCGCTTCGCGGGCAGTTGATGAACCGGCCGCTCCAGTCGGGTGGAGCATGATCTGTTCGGAAAACCGGCTTCTACGTTTCCGGATCATGCTCCCATGAAGAGCGGGTGGGTCGAGCGCGACGCGGACGCAATGCTCGCGCACGGCGCCAAGACAGGCATCGCGAGCGACGTGGCGCTGCGCATCTATACGACCAGGCTTCTCGGACGCGATCCCAAGCTCGTGCTGCACGGTGGCGGCAATACGTCGGTCAAAACGCGCGGTCGCGATCTCCTTGGCGACGAGATCGAGGTTTTGCGGGTCAAAGCGTCCGGTGCCGACATGGCGGCGATCGAATTGCAAGGCCTGCCGGCGGTGCGGCTCGGTCCGTTACACCGCTTGCGTACCGTCGACACGATCGCGGACGAGGAGCTCGTAGCGATCGAGCGGGCCAACCTCATCGATCCGGCGGCGCCAAATCCGTCCGTCGAAATCATGCTGCACGCGTTCCTGCCGCAAAAATTTATCGACCACACGCATGCCACCGCCGTGCTCGGCGTGATCGACCAGCCCAATAGTGAAGAACGATGCGCCGAAGTTTTCGGCGGACGGCTCGGATACGTGCCTTACCTCATGCCCGGCTTCGGTCTCGCCAAGAAGGCTATCGAGGTTTTCGAACGCGCGAAACCGAGCGACGGACTGATCCTCGGCAAGCACGGCATCGTCACCTTCGGCGCGACCGCGCGCGAAGCGTATGAGCGCATGATCGAGATGGTGTCGCTCGCCGAGAACTTCATTGAGCGCAACGGCAAGACCCGCGTCGTTGTTACGCTATGGCGGGAGCCAGCACCGGTCGCCGCGGTTGCGCCGATCGTGCGCGGCGCGTGCAGCTTGAAGGACGACAAAATTGAAGGTGCTTGGCGTCGGCTTGTGCTTGAGTTTCGCGCCACCGCGACCGTTTTGAGTCTCTTGCAGTCGGACTTGCTCCGTTTGAGCGAGGGCGGCGTTGTGACGCCGGACCATACGATCCGCACCAAAAACTGGCCGCTCGTCTTGCCGCCCCCGGAAGCCGGCAGGCTCGACGATTTCACCCGCGCAGCCCGAAAGGCCGCCGTTGCTTTCGCTTCGCGTTATCGCGACTATTTCGCGCGGCATAACAAACGCGTTGGCGGCATCAAGCGCGAACTCGACCCCGTCCCCCGCGTCGTCTTGGTGCCCGGGCTCGGCCTCTTCGGCGTCGGCCGAACCAAACAGGACGCAATCATCGCGGCCGACATCGCTGAAGAGTGGATGACCGTTTTCGCCGACGCTGAAAGAATCGGTCGCTTCGAATCCATTTCCGAGGCCGACATGTTCGACGTCGAGTATTGGCCGCTAGAACAGGCCAAGCTCGGCGCCCGCAAGGAACCCCCGCTCGCCGGACAGATTGCGGCCGTCACCGGGGCGGCGGGCGCCATCGGCGCTGCGACCGCCAGGGCCTTCGCCGCAGCGGGAGCGGAAGTCGCACTGCTCGACGTGAATCGTGACGCGGCGAGGGAACTCGCCAAATCGATCGGCGCGACGGCGCTGGCGGTCCAATGCGACGTGACCGACACCGGCTCGGTGAATGCGGCGCTCGATCACGCGGCGGCGCATTTCGGCGGCGTCGATATCGTCGTCTCCAATGCCGGCGCCGCGTGGCAGGGCCGCATCGGCGAAGTCGATGAAGAGATCTTGCGCAAGAGCTTCGCGTTGAACTTCTACGGCCATCAGCGGGTGGCGCAGGCGGCGGTCAAAATCATGCTCGCCCAGCAAACCGGCGGCTGCCTTCTGTTCAATATCTCCAAGCAGGCGGTCAATCCGGGGCCTAATTTTGGCCCATACGGAATCCCGAAAGCGGCGCTATTGGCGCTCATGCGCCAATATGCGCTCGACTACGGCGCGGATGGCATTCGCGCCAACGCCGTCAACGCCGACCGCATCCGCTCCGGCTTGCTGACCGAGGAAATGATCGCCTCGCGCGCCAAGGCGCGCGGCTTGAGCGAGCAGGATTACATGAGCGGCAATCTGCTCGGCCGCGAAGTGACGGCCGACGACGTGGCGCAGGCTTTTTTGCATCAGGCGCTGGCGCTGAAAACGACCGCCGACGTCACCACCGTCGATGGCGGCAACATCGCCGCGGCGATGCGGTGAGCGTGGCGACCAAACCCTGGACACGACACCGCAGTCCGGCGCTCAATCGCTCGACAGGATCGCGTTCTTGACGATTGGATAAACCTGGTTTTCCCAGCGTTTGCCGCTGAACACGCCGTAGTGCCCGACGCCGGCCTGCAAGTGGTGGCGCTTGTGGTACGGTCGCAGCTTCTTGCACAGATCGTGCGCGGCGACCGTTTGACCGACGGCGCAGATATCGTCGCGTTCACCCTCAACCGTCAGCAGCATCGTGCGGCGGATGGCGCTAGGGTCGATGGTCTCGCCGTGCCATTTGAGTTTGCCGAGCGGCAAAGCATATTCCTGAAAAATGTACCGCACCGTCTCGAGATAGAATTCGGCGGAGAGGTCGAGCACCGCGAAGTATTCGTCGTAGAAAGCCTTTGTGGACGCCGCTTTCTCGACTTCGCCGTTGGCGAGATTCTCGTAGAGTTCCTTGTGCGCCTTCACGTGCCGCTCGATATTCATGGACATGAACGCCGCCAACTGCACGAAGCCGGGATAGACGCGGCGAAACGCTCCCGGATAACGGATCGGCACTGTTGCGGTCAACATACGCTCGAACCAGGCCATATCGCGCTTGTTGGCAAGCTCGTTGACTTTCGTCGGATTGATGCGAGTGTCGATCGGTCCGGCCATCAGCGTCATCGAACGTGGCTGCGCGGGGTTATCCGACTGCGCCATGACCGCAGCGGCCGAGAGCACGGCGACGCAGGGCTGGCAAACTGCAAGCACATGCGCGCCCTGCCCGATCACTTCGAGGAACTGGATCAGATGGTCGACATATTCGTCGACGCCGAACCGGCCCGCGGTCAGCGGTACGTCGCGTGCGTTGTGCCAATCGGTGATGAAGACATCGTGTTCGGGCAGCATCGTGCGCACGGTCGCGCGCAACAGGGTGGCGAAATGGCCCGACAACGGCGCCACCAAAAGCACGCGCGGCTGCACCGCCGCGATGTCCTTCTTGAAATGCAGCAGCGTGCCGAACGCGGTTTTCGCCGCCGCCTCCTCGCGGACCTCGACTTCGCGATTGCCGACGTTGACCGACGTGATGCCAAAGGCCGGCCGCGTATGCGTAAGACCCGCGCGGGAAACCAACTCGTAAGCGGCGGTCAGATTCCGCAGAACGTTGCCGTCTCCGAGGGGTGCCTGGCCATTGGCGGCGAGTGCCATGGTCGCCCACGCCCGGACAGGAGCCATCATGTCGGATTGGGTCTGATAGGCGAGATACAGCATCCGTTGTCCACGGCCGCCGAAGTCCGCCTGACGACAGACCCCCTCGACCCCCCCAATCTAGAAAGGCTAATGCATTTTTTGTTGCGCTGCGACAAGATTGTGAACATCTTGCAATGAGCGGGGCGAAAGGCCGTGGAAAATCACCCGTCAAAACAGTCGCATATCAGCAAGCTATTGAATTAACTTCAGTATTTCACGAGATCAGGAACAAATGCCCAACGCCATCCTTACCATCGCCAGCAAGAATTACGGCTCTTGGTCGCTGCGCGGCTGGTTGCTCTGCAAAATGGCCGGCCTTGATTTCGAGGAGCAGCACGTCGGCGCCGACGATCCTTCCACACGCGCCGAATTGCTGTTGTTGTCGCCGTCTTTCCTCGTGCCCTGCCTGCTTCATGACGGTCTCAAAGTGTGGGACACCCTCGCGATTGCCCAATACCTGCACGAACTCAATCCCGAGGCCGGTCTATTGCCGGCCGATCGCGCGCAACGCGCGCATTGTCGTTCAATTTCCGGCGAGATGCATTCCGGTTTCGCCAATCTGCGCTCGGCGCTGCCGATGAACATCAAGGCTCGATTCCCCGGCTTTAAGTCCTGGGCGGGCGCGCGCGGCGACATCGATCGCATCACGGCGATCTGGCGCGAATGCATCGAAAAATACGGCGGGCCTTATCTGTTTGGCGAAAAGCCTTGCTCTGCAGACGCGATGTATGCGCCGGTTTGCTCGCGCTTCCTCACCTACGACGTCGCCGTCGACCCGGTCTCGGCGCATTACCGCAAAGCCATCATGGCGCTGCCTCAAATGCAGGAATGGATCACCGCCGCCAAAGTCGAGCCCGACGAGCTCGAAGAGCTGGACGTCGAATTTTAGTGTCCAAGGCGAAGGTCTTCTTGATCGAATTTCTCAGTCCCATTTCGTTCGCCCGGAATAGGCCCAATCGACGACCTGGCCGTCGCTATGCGCCAGCGCGGCAACCTCAGCCATTTCTTCCGCGCGCAGATTGAAATCGAAGACGGCGGCATTCTCCGCCAGTCGCTCGACTTTGCTGGTGCGTGGAATAACGACGATATCCTGCTGCACGAGGAAACGTAGACAGACCTGAGCCGCGGTCTTGCCATGCTTTTTGCCGATGCGCGCGAGCACCTCGTCATCGCGCGCGTTCCCGCGCGCGATGGGGCTGTAGGCGACGACGGCCATGCCGTGCTGCCGGCAAGCGGTGATCACCTTTGTCTGATCGAGGTAGGGATGGCATTCGACCTGATCGCATACCAGCGGTTCGCTGCTAAGCTGTGTAGCTTGCTCGAGGAGCGCCACCGTGAAATTCGACACACCGATATTGCGCACCAGGCCGTCACGCTTGACCTTCCCCAGCGCGCCGAGCGTTTCTGCGAGCGGAATCTGCGGATTCGGCCAATGAAGGAGCAGAAGATCGACCTCACTGAGGCGCAACCGCACCAGGCAATCGCGCGCCGCGCGCTGAAGCTCGCGCGGGGCGAAATGGGTCGGCCAGATTTTCGTGGTGACGAAGAACTCGTCGCGCCTAACGCCGGACGCGCGGAGGCCTTCCCCGACTTCGCGCTCGTTATCGTACATTTCCGCCGTAATCGACGTGCCGATACCCGAGGCGTAAAGCCTGCTCGACGATCCGTGCGCAGACGCGGCCGCGTAAATCCCACGTCCCAAGGCCAAGGAGCGGAATCCTGGCGCCCTTGGCCTCGACGACCGGCATGCTTTCCTTGTGCGCATCGGTCATTGACGCGCCCGTCAGCGATGCGCGCTCACCGCCTCTTGCCACCCAACACCGCGAAAGCTGCTTCCGGCGCCTCTTCGATGACCCTAAGCAGCGCCCTGGCGGGACCGCGCGGTGAGCGCTTGCCCTGTTCCCAGTTCCGCACGGTCTCGACCGGTACACCGATCTGGGCGGCAAAGGCGATTTGCGTGAGGCCAGTCTGGCCGCGAACGTTGCGTGCATAGGCGGCATCGACGAAACGGCCATTCGCCGCAGGTCCAGCACCGTTGCCGCGCGGCACCAGCCGACCGTCGGAAATTGAGACCGGCCCCTCGGTGCCGTCGGGCAGAACCTCGACTAGCCTTCCGTCCGCTTTCAGTCGCACGCGCCGCATGCGTTCGCGCTCCGGCTTCACTGGCCGGCAGCATAGCTGATTCGCCGTTGATTCAATGAGTTAGTTAAGTTCGAAAGAACAGGCGAAAGCGCCAATGGCCGATAGGCCATATGGCATACTAGGTCGCTGCCCTAGTGCACACGAGATTTGCCGACCGTCACGTCGTCAAGGTCCGGCCCGCGATTAGCTCTTGGGTGGCACTACCTGACCACGAATTTCGCCCTTCGGGTTAGCCTGCGTGTATACGTTGATGTGCCACTCGCCGGCAGTAAACTGTTGTGCCTGCTCGGGGGTGAGCGTGACCTCACCCTTTATCGGGCTTTCAACCGAGGTGGCGCCCTTCTGGATCAGCCAGATCACGGGTGGGGCATTGTTGCCCGCCGTCGCCGGTCCGTGGAAATGGGCCATCGTGGCTGGGCCCGAGAGTCCAGTATGGGTTACGCTCCACGTGACCAATCGGATGGCCGGGTCGTAGGTCAGATCGGCCGTGCCGATCGCGGCAGTTTGCACCGGCGGCACCTGCTAGACGCCGGTAAGCGCCACCTTGAAAATATGGATGCGGCGTCTGGCGGTACGGCCCAAGCGGCAACGCCCGCCAAGCAGGCAACGACAACGACGCCCCGACGTGAGATTGATATCCTCATTGTTGTCTCCTTCGATCGCATTTCCGTCGTAGAACACACGCCTTCGCTTTGGCGCAAACGGAGGTTGCATTTTAGCCGCGGTTGCTATGCAGGTCGGTTGGTCGGTGCTCAAATGGCCGCAAACTGCATATCAACTCATTTTGACGAACTGCCCGCAACCCGACAAGAATGCTGCTGTCACATACGCCCCGCCGTTTCGTCGAATGCTCTCTGTTGTGTTCCCGCTCCCGAAGCTGAGTTCCGCCGATGCAAAACCTTCAGATCGACGCCCAGCGACTTTGGGATACGCTGATGGAGACGGCGAAATTCGGCGCGACGCCGAAGGGCGGCATTTGCCGCCTCACGCTGACCGACTTCGACCGCCAGGTCCGCGATTGGTTCAAGGCGCGCTGCGAAGCTCTCGGCTGCGCGGTCACCGTCGACGCGGTCGGCAATATGTTCGCGCGGCGGCCGGGCAAAAACGACGCGCTCGCGCCAATCGCCATGGGCTCGCATCTCGACACGCAGCCAACGGGTGGCAAGTTTGACGGTGCGCTCGGCGTTCTCGGCGCGCTCGAAGCACTACGCACGCTTCATGAAACCGGATACGAAACGAACGCGCCGATCGAGATCGTCAATTGGACGAATGAAGAGGGCTCGCGTTATGCGCCCGCCATGCTGGCCTCGGGTGTGTTTGCCGGAGTATTCACGCCCGAGTTCGCCCATTCGCGGACTGATCGCGACAGCAAGACCTTCGGCGAGGAACTGCAACGCATCGGCTACAAGGGCCCGGAAAAGCCCGGCGCGCGAAAATTCGGCGCCATGTTCGAGCTGCATATCGAGCAAGGCCCGATCCTCGAAGACGAGGCCCGCATGATCGGCATCGTGCAAGGCGTTCAGGGCATGCGCTGGTACGAAGTCACCGTCACTGGCCAGGCCGCGCATACTGGGGCGACGCCGATGCGGTTGCGCCGTAACGCGCTTCTTGGCGCCGCGCGCATGATAGAGCGGGTCGACGCGATCGCGCTCGAGCACCCGCCCGACGCCGTCGGCACGGTCGGCTTGATCGAAAACAAGCCGAACAGCCGCAATGTGGTTCCCGGCGAGGTTTTCTTTACCGTGGATTTCCGCCACCCAGACGACAATGTCCTCGACGTCATGGAAGCGAAACTCCGCGCCTCGCTCGGTGAAATCCTGCAGCCGTTGAAGCTCAGCTACGAGGAAGCGCGCATTTGGAATTCGCCGGCGGTCAGATTTGCACCTGAACTGATCGAATGCGTGCGCATCGGGGCGGAAAAAGCCGGCTTTACGTCCCGCGACATCATTTCCGGCGCCGGGCACGATGCCGCTTACGTTGCCCGCGTCGCCCCGACCACCATGATCTTTGTGCCCAGCCTCGGTGGCGTTTCCCATAACGAAGCGGAGTCGACGAGCTTCGAGGAATGCGCCGCCGGCGCGCAGGTCTTGCTCAACGCGGTTCTCGAATACGACCGGCGCCTGGGGTGATCGCTGCCTCGGCTTCGCCAGAAGCGCTTCAGGCCTCGACGATCAGCGCGTCTTTTCGAAAATCTCCCGGCCGATCAGCATGCGGCGAATCTCGCTGGTGCCGGCGCCGATTTCGTAGAGCTTGGCATCCCGCAGCAGCCGCCCGGCGGGGTAGTCATTGATGTATCCGTTGCCCCCGAGGCACTGGATGGTTTCGAGCGCCATCCAGGTCGCGCGCTCCGACGCATAGAGTATGGCGCCGGCGGCGTCCTCGCGTGTGGTTTCGCCGCGATCGCAGGCCTTCGCGACTGTGTAGACGTAGGCCCGCGCGGCATTGAGCGCGACATACATGTCGGCGAGCTTGGCCTGGATGAGTTGGAAGCGGCCGATCGGCTGGCCGAATTGGGTGCGCTGGTGCACATAGGGGATAACGAGGTCCAGACACGCCTGCATCACCCCGATCGGGCCGGCCGCCAACACTGCGCGCTCATAATCGAGGCCCGACATCAGGACGTTGACGCCATTGCCGACGACGCCGAGCACATTTTCCGCCGGCACCTCGCAGTCCGTAAATACGATTTCGCCGGTATCGGACCCGCGCATGCCAAGCTTGTCGAGCTTTTGGCCTGTCGAAAAACCCTTGGATGACTTCTCGACGATAAAGGCGGTGATGCCGCGCGATCCGGCGGTGGGATCGGTCTTGGCGTACACCACCATCGTTTCGGCCAGCGGGCCATTAGTGATCCACATTTTCGATCCGTTGAGCACGTAGCGGTCGCCATGCCGCTCCGCGCGCGTGCGCATCGACACGACGTCCGACCCGGCGTTCGGCTCGGACATCGCCAGCGCCCCAACATGCTCGCCGGAAATAAGCTTGGGTAGGTAGCGCTTCTTCTGCTCGGCGCTGCCGTTGCGCCGGATCTGATTGACGCAAAGATTGGAATGCGCTCCGTAAGAAAGACCGACAGCCGCCGAAGCGCGCGAGATTTCCTCCATGGCGACGCAGTGCGCAAGGTAGCCCAATCCTGCGCCGCCCCACTCTTCTTCGACGGTGATGCCGAGAAGGCCGAGCGCACCAAGCTGCGGCCACAGCTCACGGGGAAATTGGTTCGAGCGGTCGATGTCGGCAGCGCAAGGGGCAATCTTCGCCTGGCAAAAGGAGCCCGCCGTATCGCGCAACATGTCGATATCGCTGCCGAGGCCGAAATCGAGACCGGGAAGGCTGTTGAGGATCATCGTGCGCTCCGTCACTCGGCCGCTTTCGGGCCGGCGGCGTACCGACGATAGCGGCTGGCCGCAGTTCTGTCAGCGTGGGAAGGCAGCGCAAAGCGCGTGTCCAACAAAAGTGGATACCGGTTTTGGGCCCGGAAACGCGATAAATGAGAAACTTAGAGCAAGATGACGATTCAAAGATAAAGTCATCTCGCGCTAGGCAGTTGCGGCGCGCGGGGTCTCACGCGCCAACAGCCTGTCGATCTCGGCGGCTGGGCCGGGTCTGGCAAAAAGGTAGCCTTGCATCTCGTCGCATCCAGCAAGGCGGAGCAGGACCCTTTGCGCATCGTTCTCCACCCCCTCCGCCAAAACCTTCATGCCCAGCGCGTGGCCGAGCGTGACGATCGATTGGATGATGGCCGCGGTGTTGCCGGACGCGCCCAGCGAGGCCACGAATGCGCGGTCGATTTTGAGCCGGTCGAAGGGAAACTTCTGCAGATAGTTCAAGCTCGAATAGCCGGTGCCGAAGTCGTCGAGCGCGAGGCTCACGCCCAGCGCGCGCAATGCCTCGAGCCGCATCTGCGCCTCTTGCGGATTGTCGATCAGGATCCCTTCGGTCACTTCCAACACCACCCGCGACGAGGCGATTGAGGTTTCCGCCATGACCGTACCGACGAGATCGACCAGCCAGCGATCGCGGATCTGCAACGGCGAGAGATTGATCGCGACTGAAAGGTTCGGCCAGCGCACGCCGTCGGTCAGTGCACGCCGCAGGACGATCTCACCGAGCTGCGACATGAGACCGCTCTGCTCGGCTAAGGGAATGAAGACCGACGGCGCGATGGGGCCCCGGGTCGGATGCGTCCAGCGCAGCAGCGCCTCAACCCCGACAATGGCGCCGCCCTCGGCGGCGACCACGGGCTGATATTCGACGTCGAAGGTTTGCAGGGCGATTGCGGACTGAAGCTCGTGCAGGAGAAATCGGCGCTCGGCGTAATCCGTCTCGATCTGCGTCTCGAACCGACGCGCCGTGCCGCGGCCATTACGCTTGGCGATACGCAACGCGAGGTCGGCCCGACGGGCCAATTCCTCGGCGCTCGTGCCGTCCTCGGGAGCTTGCGCGACACCAATGCTGGTGGTGAGCTGCCGCATCCGGTCGACGAAGATCGGGCGCGTGAGCGCGGCCCGAAGCGATTCGATGAGCATGACGGCCGCGCGCCGATCGTCGCTGGTCATGAAGACGGCGAATTCGTCTTCCTCGAAACGCCCAATCCGAGCCCCCTCCAGCAAGCCGGCCTGCAGGTGCTCGGCGATGTTCACGAGGACGGCGTCGCCGCCGGCCCGCCCCAGTGTATCGTTGACCTCGCGGAATCCGTCGAGATCGATAAGCGCCAGCACCACGATGCCGGAGTGGCGATTGGCCAATACCTCATCGAGACTCTCGAGCATCACGCGCTGATTCGGCAGGCCGGTCAGCGGATCTTGACTGGTCAGTTTGCGCACGGTCTCGGTACTGCGGTCGAGCGAACGCGAAAGCTGTCGGGCCACGCGCATAGTAAACCCGGTGCAAAAAGCAAGCGCGGCGCCGACCAACGCCAGGATTCCCCAAAGCCGGTCCATCACGTCGATAAGGCCGCGGTCGCCGGCCCAACTGAACCAACCGACGATGCGGCCGCGTGCGTCATGCAATGATTGCAGTTCGCGGCCACCGCCGCCCGTCAGATTGGCGTCGAAGCGAAGGTCGGCGAGACCGGAGCGGCGCACGATGGACCGTAGCTGGACATCATCGGACGCGTCGATGTCGCCGAACCGGGCGTGAAATTCGTCAAGCGCCCGGGCAAGCGCCGCGTGCTGCTCGCCCTCGACGCGGCTTTCGCTGATGCGTGTGACCGTAAAACCTGCTGCGGCGCAAACCATCATTGCGCCGGCGAAAAACAGCGGCAAGAACAGCGCCATGCCCGCAATTGCTTTGCCGTCGGCAGCCGCCGGCGTCGACGCACGCGAGCGTCGCCACTGTGCCGCCCACCATTTCCGGGCTGCCGCAGCGGCAGACATAATCACGCCCCTTAACAAAACGCCGGAGCCAAGGTTTTAAGCGCCGCAGATTAACGGCGAGAAAAAAAGGCGCACCGCACGGACGAGTTTTCAACAGCGCTGGAGCTCGCCGCGTTTTCCTTAACTTTCCATTAAGCACCCCAGCCCGTAGTGTGGTGTAAGAGGCGGTCCCAGCGTCGTGTCGGAACCAGGAAAAGGGTATGCGAAGCCTGCGGGCGTCTTGCGTTTCTGTCATTGCTGCTGTTGGCGCGACCGTCGGCATCGCCGCGATGGCGACAACGGCTGCGCGGGCTTGGTCGCAAGAATGCCCTGGCAATGCCGATGCGCTGGGAACCAGTCGTGTGCTCACGCTCAAGCCGGGACAACTGCCGCGGGTCGGCATCATGCAGTACCCGCAAAACTGAACACACGCGACCGTCGATCATGGGTTTTATCAGCTGAGGCATGATCAAGGCCGGGCACCACCCGTGGATCAATCACTTGGGAGGAGCAAATGCGTTGTTTGACTGATGGCGGCTGCTTTGTGCGCTGCCTTGATGATTAGTACGGCGCGTTCGCGCAGGTAGAGCCCAATCCGAATAATCCCAACGATGTCGTACCCGATGCAGCACTCCGCCACCTTATGGCGAGCCGATCAATCTCGCGACCGCCAAAAAGGTGGCCGCTGCTGCCGCAGCCGAGGCGGCAAAGCGAAACTGGGATGCCTTTTGTATTTCTATCGTCGGCCCGAGCGGCGACCTGGTCTACTTTGAGAAGCTGGACAATTGCCAGTTTGCCTCCGTGACGATTTCGCAACATAAGGCGCGAACGGCGGCACGCTATCGCCGTCCAACGCTGGTGTTCGAGACGCTCATCGGCAGGGCCTCATTTCGGCTATCGACGACGCTCGATGACGTGATGCATCGCGCGGCGGCAATCCGCTAATCGTCGGTGGTAAGGTCATCGGTGCATCGGAGTAAGCGGCGGCACCGGCTCGCAGGACACACCTGCTCTCGCTGGCCGGTGTTCGATAGCCTCAAATAGTTAGACCGTTCACTGGCGAGTTCGCAACGATCCCCCGGGACTAAAATTCCGGCGGTTTTTTGTGCTTCAAGCCCGCAAAGACCCGCGCTTTCAAGCGTTTCTCGAAAGGGCCCGTTGCTCGTGCCACCGGCAAATGCTTAACAAAGTGAAGAGGCAGTTTGGGGTCTAGATATCTCCGAGTGGGTCCTACTTTTTGCGCGAGACCCCCGGCCTGTCCAACGTGGGGGAGGGTCGCATTGGCCCTGACGCCGATCTGCGCAGTTTCTGCACAACCAAGACCCGTTGCGGACATCGGCGAAGTCGCAGGGTGATTGGCAGCATCGTTGGGATCAGCTCGCTGATGAACGACGTCGCCTCCACCGTGAGAAGAACACGACTGTCTCATCCCAACAAGTCCTAAAGGGGCAATAGCCAATTTAGCGCCGCCCGAGCAACTGCCCAAGATCAAGGCCGCGTCGCCATGTAATGCGCCAGCGCCTGCATATCGGCATCATTGAGTTCAAACGTGGCGTCCGCCATCGAGGCGACACCGGAGCCCACGCGCGTCGCGGATTTGAAATCGCGCAGCGCTTTCAGCAAGACATCCTCGCGCTGGCCGGAAAGTCGCGCGGCGGCGCGGAAGCCGTTGTAATTTTCAGAATGACATGACTTGCAATGTTGCTGCGACGCAAGCTTCTCGCCGGTCTGCGCGAGGGCGTCCGGCACAACCGCAAGCGTGGGCGGCGGAAGCGAGGCGTAGTAGGCGCCGAGATTGCGAATCTCTTCGTTACCCAAGGACTCGGCGATCGGCCCCATCACCTCGCTCTTCCTGAAGCCGGAGCGGAAATACACGAGCTGCCATTGGACGAATTCGTCGGGCTCGCCGGCGAGCGACGGCGTCAGCGGCATTTGCGAAACGCCGTCGGCGCCATGGCAACCGGCGCAACCCTCCGCCAGCGCCTTGCCGGCAGCCACGTCCGCAGCCAGCGCGTATCCGCAACCGGCGAAAAGCGCGATCGCGCCCAAAGCCAGCTGGAGAATACGAGCATGGGTCATGGGAACTGCAGAATGATAGGTCCAAGCCGGAGTTCTCCGGCCTGGACCCGTAGGGATCGGGAACGATCGCTTCGGTAGCGATCGCAACGTTGGATCACTTGGTATAGCTGATCCGGTAGATGGCGCCGGTGAAATCATCGGCAACCATGAGCGAGCCGTCCTTGGCTTGCAGCACGTCGTTGGGTCGCCCGCGATACTTGCCATCGGCGCCGATCCATCCGGAGGCGAACTCCACCTCCTTCGCGTTCTTGCCGTCCGGATCCACCGTGACACGCATCAGCCTCCCACCTTGGAACTTGTGACGATTCCAGGAGCCGTGCTCGGCGATGATAATGTTGTCCTTGTAGTCCGCCGGGAATTGATTCCCGGTGTAGAACTTCATACCGAGCGGCGCCACGTGCGCGCCGAGCTTGAGCACCGGCGGAGCGAATTCCGAGCACTTATGCCCCATGTTGAATTTCGGATCCGGTATGTCACCCTCGTGGCAGTACGGATAGCCGAAGTTCTCGCCGATACGCGAGATCTGGTTGAGCTTATCGCTCGGAGTGTCGTCTCCGAGCCAATCGCGCGCGTTCTCGGTGAACCAGTAATCGCCGCTGCGCGGATCGACGTCGCCGCCGACGCTGTTGCGGACACCCAACGCGACGATTTCAGCAAGACCTGTCGCCGGGTCAATACGCCTTATCTGCGACGTTGACGTCGGCGGCAGGCAAATGTTGCACGGCGGCCCGAAGGCAACATAGAGCCAGCCGTTCTTGTCGAACGTCAGATACTTCCAGCCGTGCGGAATGTAGGGCGGCATGTCGTCGTAGACGACTTCTGGCTTCGGCATGTTGTCGAGGGCGGCCTCGGCGTTGCCGTACTTGTAGATCTTGTTGACGTCTGCAACGTAAAGCGCCCCGTCCCGGAACGCGACGCCGGTCGGCACGGTCAAGCCCTTGATGACGATCTTGACCGTCTTCCCCTCATCCGCGACGGCATAGACGTTGCCACCGGTGCCGAACCACGAGCCGGCGAACAGCGTACCCTTGTCGCCCCACGCCATCTGCCGCGCACCGGGGAGGCCGCTCGCCCACAGCTCGATCTTGAAGCCGGGCGGAAGCTTGATGTTCTTCAGAGCAGCCTCGATCTCTTGTTTGGTGAACCCGGTCGGCGGCGGGAGCGTGTTGAGCACGTGAGTACCCTTCTGCTCCTGCGTCTCGTCGCCCATGAACCAGTCATCCGGCGGATGCAGCCAGAAGTCTTTTTTGCTGGAATCGTAGTGCTTGAGTTCCTCGGTGCTGGCGCCGGACGCAAACAGAAATCCCGCGACAGCAACCGCAGCCGTTGCCCCGACGATCGTCGCTGCACCGGGCTTCAACCATGCTGACAAACTCATCACCATTTCCTCCCTTTGATCGTTTTGGTCCGGGATTCCCCAGATCTCTCCCGATCTGAACGGAATATTCGTGCTTTTCTCGCCTTCCTGCAAGACAGAAGCGAGTTTTTGGGTCGCTACCGTCACCTTGGACGGCACAAACAATGGCGGCGCGGTGAAGGACAAGCCGACATTGCGCGGACGGGGCTTCGCGTGACCGGGTCTCTTCTTTGAGTGGGCCGCAGGCGGGTGATGTCGGCTTCTGGCCCCTTTCGTCCGCCGCGGCGGCGCGGCCCGATTGCACACGACACTCCTAGGGCACGATGCGGGGGTCGTGAAAAAGCCATGCAATGTCAAATTCTTATTCGTAGAGTTGGCAGACGCCACGTCCGCCGGCCTGGCTACGAGCTTAAGCCGCTGACATTTCGCCCGCGTTCGCCGCTGTGCGCAGCGTGCGGTCAGTGCCCGAGATCTAGACGTAAATCGGGATCGGCCGGAATGGCATCGAAATCCTCCCGTTTGGCGTCCCGTCGCGGTCTTTTCGCCGCTCCGGGCGTTATTTTTCCGGCAAATCGTCAAACAGCGTACGTCACTACCGCAAACTGTCAAGCCGGCTCGCGCTCGCTAATGCGCCCACGCGCCTTAAACGGGCGGTGTCCGCCGCGCCGCGGCGAGAGCGCGGTGTCTTTCAGGAAGTGCTGCGGTCGAGAGAAATGAGACAATCGCGCGCGATCAATGCGATCGACGGTGGGTTGGGGCGAAAACGGCCGTTGTAAGCTAAAGAGAATTACTGGCACTCCCCTCACCTCGACCGGACAGGCCCATTTGAATAATCGCTGTGGCGCTATTTGATTCTACGCGGGGGTTTTTAGAGACTCTGCACCCTGCATCGAGGTTCGCCTTGGGGTCGTTCGCGCCTTGTCCGCTCGCACGCAGCGTTCCTCCCGACAATCCAGCTTCGCTCGGCAACCCAAATGGGACTCTTCCTCCTATGAGTTATAATTCCCCCAGTAGGGAGGGGTCATGGCGCCCGCCTTTCGGTTAGCGTCTGTGCTGTTTGTTACGTCATTGGTTTGCGGCTGTGCTTCTACGCAGATCACGTGGAGCCGCGCCGACGGGAAGCCCATTGATCCCGGCCAACTTGCGGTCGATCAGACGGCTTGTGGCGGCGAGGTACAGATGACCGATCTAACCGGCGATAACGACGAGATTGAACTGCTGCTCACCCGGTCGCGGGAAGTCATTATGGCTGGTTGTATGGAAAAGCGCGGCTACATGGCGGCTAGATAACTCGGCCTGCAACCGCCCGATAATCGCTCGATGTCGAGGCTTTAAGTGGGGTTTTGCGGTCACACCGCCGTACAAATCGCTGCGCGGCCCAATTTGGAATCTTGTGACCCGCGTCACCTTTCGTCTAAGAGAAAAATGAGTAGTGGTGGGGCCTCGGCGCGTGTCGCGACACCGAGGCCCCGTGGCCGGAGCGCCTTGCGGCTTGGGAGCTTGGGGGCATGCCCCGACCACAACTCTTGAGGGACACGGCCGCGCCAGTAGTGCGGCCGTGTTTCTCGATGTGCAAATCTGAAGTCCCCCGACGCATCAGACATCTGTCACAATCGTGGCAGTCTTTGGGCTGGCGTTATGTGAAATATACTAACAGTTAATTCCGCCCGACGATCCGACCGCGCTCTTGATCGCAAACCGACACTTCGACGCGCACTCTGTCACTCGCCGTTAGCTGGATGTGCCGAGTCCTCAAGCGGCCTGCGATCTTGGGCGGTAGGGTTTTGCTGGTAACGAGTGTCACGCGCCAGAAATCACCGCGCAAAGGTTCGCTGATCGTGCCGGTGAATACGACGGTCGCGCCTTCTTTTAATGTGCAGAAAAAAACGGATGCCCAGCCGACGTGCCGCCCTGCTTAGCGGGCACAGGCTGACACTGGGAGGCGATTTCCGCTTTCGGCGGGATAGTGTTGCAAAACGATTTTTGGTCCCGGAGCGAAAAACATTGTTCTCGGATCAAGCTCCAACGGAGAAAATTGACTCACAAAACAACCCCTTCGGATTCTATTATGCCCATTTTCCCCGATCCAGCGGCTGGGCGGGGACTTTTGCAACCGTATCGACGACCCCGGCGAGGAAGCTCGTATGGTCAGAGATATCAGCAATAGCGAAATAGTCTAATTCAGGCTTCGCTTTAACCTCCCCCCAAAACAGGCGGAGCTCGGCCGCCTCTTATTATATGCCGCAGGAGGCGCGATGACTTGCAGAATACGCGATCCGATATTGAGCTAAGGCCGCAATCCGTAGCGGTGCTGTAACAATCGGAGAAGGACCAGCACCACAATCGTTGCAATTTCCAGAGAGCTTGCCAACATCAAGGGCGCACCAGGGTCCCCGGTCAGATCGCGGACAAATCCTGCCACCGGGGTCAACAGTGCCACTCCGACGTAATACCAAGTATAGAAGATGCCCATACCGGGACCACGACTTAGGGGACGAAGCACCTCGGTGGGCAGCACGAGCATTGCGCCGCACGGAAGACCACCGACAGCGCCTATGAAGGCAATTAGTACGAATGAGGAGGTGCTCAGCATTAGCATGATGCTGAGCCCTAACACGGCAAAGCTCGTGATCATGAGTGCCGTAGCATGACCTATTCGATCGACTAGCATGCCTCCCAAAGCAATCGTGGGGATAATCGTCCAGGTGGCAAGGCTCGTAGCAATGCCGGCGCCCTTTGCGGATATCCCCTGCGCGACCAGCAGTGCCGGAGTAAAGCTAATCAGGATGATGTAGCCGACGTTAAATAATGCCCAAACAACACCCGCCAGTGACACCAAACCGAATTCTTGCACCGATACGCCAAGGCCCAACTCTCCAAGGGGCGCTGGTATGTCTGCGGCAGTTGCTGGAACACGGTAGATGGCAACGATCAGCACCAAGACCGTGGCTGATGCCACCGCCGTCGTGACAAATGCCGTTGCCACCGACGCGGTAGCCGCGAGCCACGGCAAAACGATCAGGGCGACGCCGATGCCAATGGGCCAACTGCTCACGAGCAACGCCAAGGCCGTCCCGATCTCGCGACCGACGAACCAGTCAGTTGTCATCTTCGTCAAGAGTACATTGAGTAGAACGGCGCCAATGCCACTGATCAGGCGTCCGACGAGAAAGATCGCATATTCGTCGCTAGTGCCTGTCAGCACCCCGCCAACGACCATGAGCGTCATCCCCAGGACTGCAGCGTGTTTGTCGCCGAAACGCTGGCCAAGCAAACCACCAGGATAGGCCATGACAATACCAGGGAGCAGATAGAAGCCGATGAGCAAACCGAGTTGGGTATAATTGATATGTAAGTCAGTTATCAAAAAGGAAGAGAGCGTGGCGACCGATTGGAATTGGAATCCCATCGCGGTCCGGGCCAGGAAAAGCACTGCAAGAATCAACCATCTGTTTCTCACCAGCGGCCCCGGAAATTTGTGATCGAAAGTATTAGCCTAAATCAATTAGAACCGAAGCGCCGCATGTTCGCGATTGGTGAGGCTTTGTGCTCTGTGAAAGTGACCCGCAAACAATCTGCTCGGTGATTATGCTGCCTGCCGCAGGCTTAAATGCCTTTTGTGATACACATGCCGATTGTGGCGGCCCGCTTGCGTGTCATGGAGCGCCGCATCTGCTCTGGCGAGTATTTCAGTCCATCCTAGGTCGCAGCGGCCATGGTCGGAATTACCAGAACTTGGCGTAACACAGAGGACATTTGACTTCACGTGCGTGACGATGTCGGCAATCTTCCGACGCGCGCGCTTGGCAAATATCATAGCCCTGGCGCTGGCGTGCAGCTTGGTCACTCCTGCGCGCACTTCAAGTTGGCGTAGCTTATTTTCAGCTGCTGCGACACGGGATCGCTCCAGTTTCAAGTTTCTTCTGCCATTTGGATGCGGGCTTGGGCCGCTCGTTGGCTCTGGTTCGAGATACCGAATACACTCCTCGGCAACCCGCAGTTTTTCAACTGCCCTCTCAGCGATAGTTCGGGCGTGCTGTTCTGTTTCGTATGCGCGATCCTCAATATCCCTGACTGCCTCGGCCGCCTGATATACAAGGTCCGGCGCCGCTCCCCCGTCACTCCTGAATGCTGTCCGAGGAGCGCTGGGAAAAGCCAAGCCCACCTCGATCGGTTCGATTAGAGCCTTAGAGATATGATCTCGCATCTCCAATTTCCCCATATCGGTCGTCCGTTCTCGGCGATGATTAAAAAGATATTAAGGAGGGAAACACTGTTGAATTTAATGGTTAAGAAACTCTTAAAAATGTCGCTACGACTGGCCCGTTGAGAGAAGGATTCTATTTTCTCCCACTGTTGATGAGGCCGCGGCCATGTACGAGGAGAATTTGGATATGTAGTGGCCCACAAAGTTGGGGCCGTCGGATGTGGCCGATTTAAATGACGGGGCCACATTGGCCCCGCGCCGTAGCTTCCTTCAACAAAACTCTCTAGGCGCAAACTTGGTGCCGTGAGGCTGCTGAAGTCGGTTTGTTAAAAGACGGTCGATTTGCAAGAATTTGACTCCGGATCGCCTCCTCGATACGAAGCACCGCATTCGCATTTTCCTTCGCTTGCGCCTCGGCCGTTCTTGCACGCATTTCAAGTTGGCACAGCTTTCTATCAGCAGCTTCGAGACGTGATCTATCGACTTTCGCAGTTTCGTCTGCCTCTCTGATCTTGACACGGGCTTCGTTGATACAAGCTCTTGCCAATTCCAGCTCTGATTCCAATTCCTGAATACGGTTCTCCGCAAGCTGCAGCTTTTGGATTGCGTTCTCAGCGACATCGCGGGCGCGTTTTTCTGCTACGGTCGCCTGATTCTCTATACCCTTAATTACCTCCGCCGCCTGATATACAAGGTCAAGCGCGTCACCATAAACTCTCGTTGCCGCAGACGGGGGAGTGCTCGGGAAATGCAGAACTCCTTCGCTCGGCTCGATTGGATCCGCCTTTAAAGGGCGTTCGCTCGGCGAGTCATGAAATCGGTCCAAATTCGACATCGGCGATCCTCTTAGTGTTAGGAACGCATTAACCCTCGCAGCAACATTGGTCTGAATCGTTAATAAAGTCTTTACAACCTTCTTCTCGCGCCAGAGACCAACCAAAATATGCGTTACGCGGGATAGCGCCGTGTATCAGAAGCCGTTATATTTTGGTTTCCGCAATATCCGGCACAGCAACCCGATAACCGGCGGGGCGGCGTTAAATCTGGCCCCTCCTTTTGAAACACGAAGATCGCGGAACGCATCCCTGTTGCCGCCGCCAAAAAAAAATCCAAATAGAAGCTGCCGTCGTTGTTGCTGTGGCTTGGTTTACTTGGTGGCCGTCCAGGTGGTCCGTTGAGTTCACTCGGCAATGTTTGCTGATCGAGCGCGGGTGCTTTTCGTGAGCGATCCGGTCGTTTTCACGCTTTTGCCCGATTCAGGTCGATCGAAGTCATTCCTTAATCACCGTGTCAGGGACTAGGGCACTCGTGCGGGCGCAGCGAAGCATCCCCGGTCAGAGTGTGCCACCGCGCCTCGAGATTGAGGTTACGAAGGCGAGGCTGACCAGACGAGGCCCGGCGCATTGCAGCCAACATCGCCATACGCAGCCGGCGGCTCCTGCCGAGTTGCTGGCGGAGGGAACCTATCGTTCCGGCTTCGGCTTCCACTCACGCGCCAGCTTCTGTGCTTCGGCGATCTGTTCTGGGGTCATGCGCTCCGCGATCGTGTCTCTATTTTTTTGGCATCGTTGTTGTCCTGCGCCACCGGACGAGTCCAACCACTTGTACGCCTGGACGAAGTCCACGCCCTGGCCCTTGGCGTATAGGATACCGAGATAGTACTGCGCGTCGGCAAGGTCCTGGTCGGCGGCGAGGCGGAACCACTTCATCGCTTCGGCGTAGCCCTGCGGCACGCCATGCCCCTTGGCGTACAGGATGCCGAGGTTGTACTGCGCGTCGGCGAGTGCCTGGTCAGCAGCCTTGCGATACCAGTGCATAGCCTCAGCGTACCGGTGGGCTTTGTCGTACAGAAGGCCTAGATTGTACTGCGCGTCGGCGTTGCCCTGGTCGGCAGCGCGGCGATACCACCTCACGGCCTGGACGTAATCCCGCGGCACGCCCCAACCCTTGTTGTAAAGGAGGCCGAGGTCGAACTGCGCGACGTCATCACCCTGGTTGGCCAAAGGATGGAAACCGCAGCGCGGTTGCGTAGTCCCTACTATTGACTGCCGCAACACCATCCTCAAGCTGTCCGGCAACGGCGGCTCCTGCCATCAGCAGGAGCGTTATCGTCAGCGTTGCACGCAGTGGCATTGGGTAATGGCGCATCGTCGCGGCCTCGACGGCGTAATTTTCACCGTATCTGCGGCACCCTGACGGCAGGATCGAGATTTTTAGCGGACGACTCACGTCACACACCGAAGCGTTGGAGTACGAGCGTCCTCACCACGCCAACTCGCCGAGCAGATTTGGCCTCTTTCAGTTCGAGCGTGTCAAAGCCTTCGGTGAACCAGCCGTAGACCGGAGCGAGAAGTTCGCGGGGTCACCGCATCCTCAACCGCCATCAGCACACGGGGACTAATCAGGATTTGCCCGGGCTTGGCTTCGTCGCAAAGTCGGGAGGCAACTTTTTTCGGAAGCAAACCCCTTAAGGCCACCACAGCATCAAGATCAGGTGAATACCATAAGCGACCAAGCCGGCACTAACGATAGCCAAGACAATCGCCACGATGGGCCTCATCGTATCTCAGGCCTTTGTCTTTGTCCTCGATGCCGCGTGTGGCAGGGAGGCGGAGAGCCGTTGCCTTACAAATTTCAGGTCGGTTGGCATGCCTTCTGAGTTCAACGACCCCGGCCGAAAAGAAGCGCTGCCGGGGGCATTGCTTTCAGGTTAGGTGCTCTATCGGTCTTATTATTTAGCGTCTGCCGAGCCTGGGTCGCCTTTTGGTCCAGCTGGCCCAGGGGGACCAGCTGGTCCGGGCGGTCCGGCAACTCCGGGCGGTCCCGCTGGTCCAGGAGGCCCGGCTGGTCCTGGGGGCCCGGCTGGTCCGGCTGGTCCGGCAACTCCAGGAGGACCAGCTGGGCCCTGAGCACCTGCGTCGCCCTGCTTTCCTTCGAAGCAGCCTCCCAGTGCTAGGCAGGCCAGAAGCACAAGCGTTGTTGCGATACGCATGCTAATCCCCCATCCCTGTTGAAGCGCACACATAGCGTCGGGCCAAGCCGGCATGCGTGTCAATGTGAAATCGGGACTTAATCGACCAGGGCGGCGGGAAGCGGCGCTTGGTCATTCGCGCGACAGCTCGTCACGCTCGTCTCTTCGCGAAGCGAACTCTAGCCATAGCATGAGGAGCACAAGGGGCAGCGCGGCAACCGCAATCAGCGCACATACGCGAAAGAAAACTGGAAGATCAACAATCAGACCAAAGGCCGCACCGGCGATTGCCCACGCGAGAATTGCGAGCGGCACCAGACGCACAAGCATGGCAAGCCCCCTCCCATGCTAAGATAATGATAGAGCAAACAGATGGTGGGAGCAAACAGGGTCATTGGCCTCGATAACGCAGCAGCTCAGGTGACCCGAATGGTCCACTTGAAAAGCGCACCGGCACGGACAAGGCGAGGCCTGCGGATAATTCCGCAGTTGAAAAGCTCGTAAATCAACTGCGACGGATGACGCGGTTAAAAAGCGTAAGCAACTGCGGACAATTTCGCGGTTGAACAGTTACCAACTGGCTGGATGTCAGCCAGTTCGCGCTCAGTTGGTAAAATGCCCGTCATGAAAGCCTGATTTGCGGTCCGTAGAAGGCTGGATCCGACGCCGCGGAAATGCCGGCGAGCAGTGCCGGTCAAGGCTATTGAGGCATGTTCCTTCATGACGATCTCCATATCGGAATGATCGCCCCGTATATATGACGCCGCGTCGGGTGCGCTGTTTCGTTAAAAGTCGTCCGGACGCGGGTCGCAAATGCCGCGCGGCGGGATGTCGCGGAGCTTTCGAGAGGCGCGATTGAAGCCAACCCACCGCCATCCCCCTCCGTTGAGGGACCGCTGGCATCAGTCTTGCTCCTGCATTTGGCTGAGCGACACCTTTCGAGACGAGTGTACGAATATGGCACTTTCAATGAGCGGTCATCCTGTTCTTGAACCAAATCAAACCACCTATCGGCCTGCTGACGCTTGGGAAAAGCCTCTGCCGACGGCGAACAAAGCCAAGGCCTTGGACACCTCGATGCGCTCGCGCGCGACATTCATTCGCCGAATGGAGTTTCAGACGGACAGCGCGAGACAGCGGGTCGCTCTAATGGAACGCATGATCGCCGATTTCGACAGGATGGCCGCCGATCTCGATCGGGAAATCCTGATCGAGCAGGAGCGCGCCGGAATCTATGATCCTGCACATTTCGCCTATCCGACATACGCCAAAGCCGCGGTATTGCGGCGGGATAATCTGAGGCGTTCTGCCGACGACCTCAGAGCACAACTTGCCAAAGCCAAGGAGACACTCCTCGGGGTCGGCGCGGCCGCTTGAGGCTCACTGCCGGCTGGACCGCCCGACCCGCGGTGCCATTATAGTCACCATGCCCGAGCGCACCGTCGCTTCCCGCCGGTCCGTCGACGAATCAGTGATTCCTGCCCTAAGAACGCCCGCGAGACCGCTGAGATCTAGCCGCACTATCCCATGACGATTGGTCACGCGCCGGTGGCTATCACGAGCCGGGCTGACCGGCTTTGCGACGCAAGCGTATCACCACGTCGACGCGAACGATTTCGTATCCCTCGGGCGGCACAGGAGCCTCACCGAGGACAACATCGGACCTGGGAACGTCCATGAGCTCGTGCTGATCCTCGATGTAGAAGTGATGATGCTCGGAATTGTTGGTGTCGAAGTACGATTTCGACCCGTCGACGGCGACCTGCCGGAGCAGGCCGACTTCGGTGAATAAGTTTAGCGTATTGTAGACGGTGGCGAGTGCCACCGGTACCTTACCCTGGCTGGCTTCCTCATAAAGCATTTCCGCCGACACGTGCCGGTCGCCCTTGGCGAACAGGATCCAGCCCAGCGCCATGCGTTGCCGTGTGGGGCGGAGCCCGGCCGCCCGCAGCTTCGTTTTAGCGTCGTGCCAAGGACAGCCGGTGAGATTACTGCGGCTGGGAGAAGAGCTCGACGGAATGGTGGGCGGTGTGGTTCCGGAAACGGTTACACGCTGGGTCATGCTGCACCTGACTGCCTGCGATGTGGCAGAACGAGATTAGTTACAAGTTAAACATTATCGCCGAGGGCGTGAATGGTTCGCACGACACGTCCCCTTGTTTCTGGGAACTGCATCACTCACGAAAGGCGTGGTCAATGGGTGTGTGCTTGCGTGGTAAATCCGGCAGCTTGGCAATGTTGGCTGCAATTCAGCAAAAAGCGCGCCGTCAGTTTGGAATCGTTCAATTCATCGCTCACCTCAAAGCTGTCTAAATCAGGCCAACTCGAGCAACACCTTAGCCTCCTTCAGATCAAGTGTGTCGAAGCCTTCGGTGAACCAGTCATAGACCGGGGCGAGGATGTCGCGGGCTTCATCCCGCTTGGGAAAGCACATTGTACGCGGCGAGTGGACGACGGATGCCCTTGAGCGACAAACTCGCCGACCTGCTCGACAGTGACGGCATCCTCGACCGCCATCAGCACACGGGGACTGATTTGACCGGCTTGGCTTCCTCGCAAAACGGCATCGGCCTGCTAACGCCCTCCGCCAGTCGCTTTTCGGATTGAGGGCAAATCAGCCTTGCCACCCGAAGGCGACCTTTTCGAGCACCCGAGTGCCGAATTTCTGGGAAGAGTGCGCGACCGCCGTACCGCTTAGTGCCCGGTAGAATTCGACGGCTTTTTCGTTCTCCGACAGCGTCCATACGATCAGCGATTTGAGGGCGTTCTGCGCCAGGTCGCGGCGCGCTGCGGTGAACAGACGGTGACCGAAGCCAACTCCCTGGAATTCCGGCCGCATGTATAGCTCATAGATCTCGCCGCCAAAGTGCAAGCTGCGCGTTCGATTCGGTCCGTAATTGGCGTAGCCGGCGATCTTGTCAGCGAACCGGAAGAGTGCAATGCGGCCGCCCTTGCGTATAGCCCTCTCCCACCACGCCGGGCCACGGCGGTTGATGAGCTTTTCGAGCTCGGGGCCAGGAATGATGCCCTGGTACGCTATCCGCCACGCCGCATCGTGAGCATCGGCGATAGCGCCAGCGTCATTGACCTTGGCGCGACGGATTTGAATCAAGATAGTGCTCATGGTGCGATCAAAGCAAGCGAAACCACGGGCTTCAATCCAAAAATTCACCTTCGGTTAACGATGCCGTCGCGCAAATGATGGGTGAGCTAAGTCTTCTGGCGGTAGGAAGCTGCTATGGGCACCGGCGCGGGAGCATGCGCCTCATCGAATTCCGCCTCGCCGAGGCGTAGATCGTCTCGATTTTTCCAAATCGCGCGGCAACGATCGTGATGGTGTCACCTACAGGATTTATCCGTGAAACGCGTTTCATCTTCCGACGGAAATCCTATGGGTCGGGCCGGGCAGACGAGCATGGCCGAGCAAGATACTGCCTGGCCGTCGCATTGACCTAGAGGACCCGGCCGGCGAGTGCCTCTGTGAATTTATGATGACAGCAATCTGATGGCACTTGAAGAAAGACCTCGGTGACCGTGGCGGTTTCAGGCTATGCTCAAATGGCAACGACAGGGAGAGAAAGACCTATGAGTAAATTGGAAAAAGGCATTACTGCAAATGGCACCGGCTACGCCGGAAAGATGTGGAACATTTTGGGGCAAATTTATTATCCAAAGGCAACCTGCGATGCAGCTTTTGCATTTGAAACGAATGCCGAGCCGGGGCAGTACGTGCCAGTTCATGTTCATCCCAATCAAGACGAGTTTATCCTGATGCAGGATGGCGTACTCGATCTTAAGCTGGATGGCGTGTGGGTACAGGCAAAGGTTGGCGACCTTGTACGTATGCCGCGCGGCATACCGCACGGGTATTTTAATAAGTCCGACAAACCTGCCCGCTCCCTGTTCTGGGTATCACCCGGGGGCAAGCTGGAAGCTCTCTTTGAAAAACTCCATGGCCTTACGGACCCGAACGAAGTCGTAGCGCTGTCGGCGCAGCATGAAGTCAACTTCCTAGCGCCTGAGGCCAACGCATAAGACCAGCGTGTCGTTGGCCCAGAAAAAGAAAGGTCGCGACCATCGCAGCCTCATCGCTCGACCAAGCGACGAGGGGGGCTCATAACGCCAATTCATGCAGCAACTCCTTCACCTCTTTCAGATCCGAGCCTCGCGCTCGAGAATCTGACTGGTGCGCGACGCATTTTTCCGCTCGCGCCGGTTGACGCGGCGCTCGAGGAATTGGGACAATAGCGCTTTCGCGCGAATGCCCGAGACGGTCGCTGCCCATATTTCTCGCGACTTCACGCGATTTTTGGAAGTAAGACGAACCCAGCTTGATCGAGCCAGTTGGTTCTGTGTCCGACTATCATACACTGATCGCTCAAGCCATCGACGGGCTTGACGAGAACAATACGGAAGAGGCTCGCCGAGCCCTTTACGAACGAGCGCGCTCAGCGCAGATCAGGCAGCTACGCGCCATTCGTCCTCCGCTTTCGGAATCAGTGGTTGCTAAGGAACGCCTATCTTTCGAAAATGCTATCCGCAAGGTCGAGACTAACGCTCCGCGCAAGTCTGGTTCGAAGCCCAGTGAACAGCGACCAGCCCCTTCGCCGCGACGCGACGCCGTACGCGAAGAGTCCGACCAGCCCGAGCAGATAGAACAGAGCCCCATAGCATTCGGAGAAGGCGGAGCGCGGCGTCCGGCACCGCCACCGAGCGCACGGCCACCAACGTCTTTGATCCTGAAGCTGCCCGGGGTGACAGCAACGCCGTCAGCGAAGGTCTCCGAGGCGCGACGGCCAAAGCATACCGGACAAAATGCAGACCGGCCTTCAATCAGCAACGCACCCGGTCGCGTTGACGGCTTTTCCGCGGTCGCGGCAATCAGTCCATAAGCGGGCGGCGTGTAAGCTGCCTTTTTGCCGGGCTTATTCCCCAACCCCTTGAGCTCGGCACAGGCCAGCAAAGAGCCCCGCTGACGCAAACGTCGGCGGAGCTCACCGTTTTTCTTCCGGCCGCAACGCGGTCAGCTCGCGCCTTTGATCGACATCAATGTGACCGAGCCGCGATCGACGATGATTGCCGTTCGCTCAAATCACCGAGGTGTTTGAGTCGGCAGCCCGGCCGGGACATAGCGGGGCTCCGGTCTGGCCGCCTAACCCTTTCAGCGGAGCACAAATGCCGCTTTTCTTGTATCGCTGCCCAAAAACCGGTGCACGAGTCCAAGGCTTTACCGCCGAAGACGTTTCGGAAGACCGCCATTCTTACGAGCCGGTGACCTGCCCCGTGTGCCGCCAAATCCATCACGTCAATCCGACAACAGGCAAGGTTTTGGGAGAAGACGACTAAAGCGTCGGCCGGGACCTTAAAGAGTGCCAGAGCGATGGGGAAAGCTCGGCTACTCGTCAAGCAACGGCCATAACGTCGGAAGTTGCGCGGCGAGCCACTTAGCTAGGTGAGCGTTTGTCTCCCTGGGCTTTTCCTGCGCCATCCAATGGCCCGACCGAACAACCACTTCCGTCAGGTTGGCACAATGGGCCCGCATTGGCTTGGCAACCTGCGAATCGACGGTCTCGCAGACATAGTCGTACGCAGCATGCAGAAAGAGCACTGGCATCGTCAGGCGCCAATTCGCCTTCGCGCGTACGGCGAATTCGGTGTTGGCGTTGCCGTTCATGTACCAACTATCGGGACCGAAGAAACCGTTGCGCTCGAGCGCGGCGACGTAACTGTGCTCGTCTTCCTCGGTCAGCACCGCGGCATCGCGCGGAAGGTCCGGCGCCACATTTCCCGGGCCGAACCAGCCACCATTCGCCCGAATGAAAGCGGTGCGCACCGGCTTGCCTTTGCCGGCGGGCGTACCTGCTCGCATCAGCGCTTTCACCGTGCCGGGGATATTCGCCTCGAACCCCGCGCGCGCCGTCGCGAAGTTCTCCCGATAGAACAACTGGTAGTCCCACTGGCCGGCGGGAAACTGCGCCTCAGGATAGACCATACGATCGACGAAAGGGATAATGATTTCCGGCGCGAAGCCGCTCGGCATGTAGGGCACGCATAGGGCCGCTACCCCATGGCATCGCTCCGGATGGTGTTGCGCTATGCCCCATACCACGGGCGCACCCCAGTCGTGGCCGACCCAGACCGCCTTTTCTGCACCAAGCGCATCGAGCAACTCGACCACGTCGGCGACGATGTGCCGCTGGGCATAATCCTCATGGCGGGAATAGACACTCGAGCGTCCATAGCCCCGCATGTCCGGAGCGATGGCGCGAAAGCCAAGGCCGCCGAAGGCAGGAAGTTGGTGGCGCCAGGAGATCGATAGCTCCGGCCAGCCGTGCACAAAGATGATCGGTGTCGCGTCCGGCGCGCCGCACGATAGATAGAATGTAGTATGCCGAGCGCTCTTAGCGACGTTTTCGAGGATCGGAAAACTCACAGCGGCGGCTCCTAAGGCTCATTCGTGCAATCAGTCCGCACTCGGCGGATTTATCGTGGTCCAAGAGCGCTCTCAAAACGCCAACTCATCGAGCCAAGCCTTCGCCTCTTTCAGATCCAGCGTGTCGAAGCCTTCGTTGTACCTGCCGTAATCCGAAGCAAGAAGATCGCGCTTGCGGCTGCGCCGACACGCCCGTGAAGCTCACAGCGTAGACGGAGGCAAGTTATTGTAACGCTAAAGCGGGCTACTTAGCCAGAAAGGGTACAAGAATTGCCACGCCGTGGTTGCGAACACTACCGCGTCGATAGCGGAAGAAACTCGGCGACTACGATCAACTTAAGGCCGTCACGTCCCCACCAAAGCCACGCGGTATGTGGCGCCGAAACCCTATGCGCGTTATCGTGGAAAAGATGGCAAGTATCGAGCGCAAGCTATTCACGTAGATGCCGTAATGGGCCTGCTGCGAGCGGGTGGCACTTCCGCTATCGCCCCAGCAGCCGAATTTTTTGTTGCGGCACGATATGTTTCGCAACGGGCCGACAACAGACATCCTGCCTCCAAGCGCGTGCGCTTGTATCTTACGCATTGTGCACGCGCCCGCATACGGTCGTCTGCGAGCTTGCTTTGAGTTTGTCAGGTGGTTAGTCGCTCGGGTTGCGCTTCTGGTCCTCCATCGCCTTCAGGATGCCATCGAGGTTGTAGGTCTCGGTCGCCTGCAGCGGTGGAAACTGCTTGTAAGACAGGAGCTCCTTGTACCAGAGACCCATGACGGGTGTAATCGATCCTTCCGAAACTCGGCGAACGTCTCATCGGCATCTGTCAAAGCTGACCATACAGCCGGCGCGGCAGCTCTGTCGCAAAACTATTTTGCGCCCCGAAGCGAAGAAAACTTTTCTAAATCAAAGCCCGAATAGGGAAATTTGATTCAAGAAACCGTCATTTCGGATTCTTGCCCATTTTCGGGGGCCGACCGTCATTGGCCGACTTTTGCAACACAATCCCTTAGAAAGCGGACTCGAAGGCCGACGACCGAATAAAAGGGCCACTAGAATTTCGTGATCTTCACCTCGGTTTTAACCGAGTTGGCAATGAAACAATTCTCATGGGCCGCATGATGCATGTTGTCGAGCTCTTCTGCATTGGGCGTTCGGTCACCGCCCCACGTAATCTTTGGGCATAGTTCGACGCGCGTGATCGCGAGCTTGCCGTCGGCATTCTTCTCGAGATGGCCGACCGCCTCGTCCTCGTATGAATCGAGCACGAACCTCTGCTTACAAGCAATCGCTAGGAAAGTCAGCATGTGGCAACTCGAGAGAGAAGCGACAAACGCCTCCTCCGGATCGACATAGGCCGGATTGCCGACATAAGCCGGGGCCGCCGTCGCCTTCATCGTATGGCCGCCGTCGAAACTCCAAGTATGATCGCGCGGGTACTTCAGATACGAAAACTCAGCGCCCCCGCGTTCCCATTTTAAAGTCACTTTGTGTTCGGGCATGTTTTTTCATGTAGGGCGAGAGTGAGCAGGTCGCAACCGCAGCACTACGCACCGCGTCCGCTGTCCGAATTAATCGCTTCGGGTTATTTGCCGACATGACGGCTCGTTCGCGTCATGTCGCCATTGTCGTTGTGGCCGATTATGACGCCTTTCTAAGGTCATTTGGCAGGAGCAATTCGATTTCGTCGGCGGCATTGCTAGCGCCGTCTACCCCGGCAAACTGTTCGGAAATTGCTGCCGCTCGTTCTCGATAGGAGTTGGAACCGAGAAGTTGTCGCACGGCCTCGCGCATCATTTCAGCCGTTGCGTCTCCAGGAAGAGCACGACCAATTTTCCAGTCTTCCGCAGCCGCAGCATTAATCGCCTGATCACCGCCCAGGCCAGGGACAACAACCATCGGCAACCCGTTCTTTAAAGCGCGCATGAATGTGCCGTGGCCGCCATGGGTCAGTACGAGATTACATCGGGACATGAGGTCATCGTGATCGACAGTTGCAAACACTGCAACGTTCTGGGCAGCCCTTAGTGCCGTTGGGTCGACACTGTCGCCGACGCTAACGACGCCGCGAACGGGCAAGTTCGAAAGCGCATCGATCGCGTTTTGAAACTTTTTGACCGAACCCTGTTCAGGCATGGTGCTGAAACTGACCAGGACGAGTGGCACTGAGGGATCGTCATCCCAGGGAAGCTCCAGCTTGACCCCGTGGCGCTCGCGCTCAAGGACGGGGCCAAGATGTCGGAGCTTGTGCGACTGGCCGAGCACACCAGGTACGTCATCGAGCGATTTTAGCGTGGTGGAAATCAGTTTATCCTGCACCATCCAGAGGCTTTCGAGGTCGGCCGGAATTGGATCGAAGCCTGCCTCGGTGCGCAATCCAACAAGCATGGCGATGAATTTTCGCCACATGTCCAAAGCGCGCCAGACGCACGTATTGCATACGGCAATTGAGGGGCGGTCAAAGCGTGCGGCTTCGATTTGCGCCACCGGAAACATGTGATCGACGATAACGAGGTCTGGATTTTCGGCCGACAGCAATGCTCTTATTTGCTCGGCCACCGCCGGCGAAGTCAGAAAGCTGGCGGCCTTAGGCAGCCATTTATTAGGTGGATAACAGTCGGCCTGCTCGTATGCTCGTGTAAGCTCGATCGCCCGGAAGCCCGCTCTTTCGACGCGCGGCACCATTTCCGGGCGGCCAGCAAATGCCACGCGATGGCCCCGCTCAGTGAGCATCCGCGCAATCCCAAGGCTCGGAGGTAGATTGCCGCCGCCGGACCAATTTAGCCACAAGATGTCAGCCATCTTTGTATCCTCCGATGAGGCCGCGAATGATGCGAAGCGTCGTTGCTTGCGTCGCGCGTCGCGAAAGGCCGAAGTCGCGACGCAAAAGCTTCCAAGTATACACGTCGAAAGCCACGATCAGCGCGTCGTGCAGTTCTCGTCGTGCACTGCCTTGCAGTTGGCCGAGTTCGGATGCGAAACCTTCGGCTACCCAAACGCGCAGATGTCGCCGTCCTATGTTGAGATGCTCGTGCAACGCCGCAATCCGCGGTTCGTCGGCCAGCCATCGGATTACTGTGTCGCCAATCTTTTCGTAGAAGTCGTAGGTCACGTTCACTAGCGCTTCGACATCGTCCGGGGCGATCCGCGCTAGACCAAACTGGCCCAACGAATGAAGCGCCTGTGCGAGCAATTCCTCCTTGCTACCAAACAGCCGAAGAACGGTGCGTGCTGTAGTGTTGGCCCCGGCAGCTATCATATCGACGGTCATTTCCTCGAATGAATGAGCGACTAGGAGCCGATGCGCGCTCTCCAAGGTGCGCCGCTTGGTTGCAGCCGCACTCTCAGCTCGCACCGTCATAACATATTGTCTGGTAGCGGTATTTTTCATATCACTTATAGTGACATGAAATGTATTTTGATGTCAATAGCAGTGACACTAAAATGAGTTGGGGGTGCCCGTTTCTCCATGGCCTAGCAGGCCCCGCCCGAAGGCGTTGCTGACCGCCCGCTCATACACTGAAACAGTGAGACGCCCAACATCCTGCTGGATGCCGTCGATGTCCTGCTTCACCAACAAGCCCGGCGGTGGTTGGAGGGAGATAGCAGCAGTCTTTTGTCCCGCCTGCTACTATCTTCTCAATCTGTTGCTTGGCGCGGTGGACCGCGACGTCGGAATGCCGGTCTCAGCCGAGATCGCCCGGACGGTCATGCCAGCCGCTCGCCTTGTGTCCCAAACGGTGCGTGCTACGGTTGTTGCTGCTGCGGTGGTTTCAGTGTTCACGGTTCATTGTACCACACGCAACGCCCATTCCGGAACAGAGACTGCGACCACATAGTTTGTCGGTTATTTAGGCGGCGAGCGGACGACAACTCGCCGCTCGTCTGCGGTCGTACAATGTCCAAGCGCAGGACCAGATGATGCTGAAATGGCTCATCGCCGGTGCGGTCATTCTCTATGGTGGGTTCATCGTTCTGCTTTACACGGCGCAGCGTCGTCTTCAGTATTTTCCAGATCGCCAGCGCACGTCCCCGCGGGCAGTTGGTTTGCCAGAGGCTGAGGAGGTCGTGCTCGATACCGCCGACGGCGAGCGCGTGATCGTCTGGCATGTACCGCCGCGCCCGGGTCGGCCCGTTTTTCTCTATTTCCACGGCAACGGGGGTTCGCTGCGTTGGCGGGACGAGCGCTTTCGCGCGCTCATCGCTGATGGCAGCGGCCTTGTAGCGCTGAGTTACCGTGGTTACGGCGGCTCGAGCGGACAGCCGACCGAGATGGGCCTCATCGAAGATGCTGCGGCAGCCTACGCATTCGCCGCCGCGCGCTATCCTGCCGAGCGCATCGTCCTATGGGGCGAGTCGCTTGGCTCTGCGCTTGCGGTCGCGATTGCGGCGGAAAAACCAGTCGGATACCTCGTACTCGAGGCCCCTTTCACCTCGGCCGTCGATGTGGGCGCGCAGCACTACCGGTTTGTCCCGGTCCGGCTGTTCATGAAGGACCAGTTCCGATCTGACCTACGCGTTGGCAAGGTCTCGGCGCCTGTCCTTGTAGTCCAAGGCGAGAACGACACCACCGTTCCACTGGCACTAGGCGAGCGGCTATACGGCCTGATCCCAGAACCCAAACAATTCGTGCGCATTGCCGGCGCAGGACACAATGACCTTGGCGACCGGGCGGTTGCGGCGGCAAAACAGTTCATCGCTGAGCAATAGCGGGTCGGCGACGCTGCGGTAGTCCCGACCCGTTCGAGCCCTTCCCCGAGAAGCCACGCCGAATACAACTGGCGGACGTATCTGCGCCTTCGAGCGCTGGGTCACATCCCAGACCGTGTTGCCGAACTTCGCCAAACTGCCGGACCTGCTGGGACGGAAGTGCCGAAGGGCGAGCGTCGCAGCCGGAGTTAATATGCTATTGGACGACAGCGGGAAACACCCGCAGAAATGATCACGACACTTGCTGTAACCGGCTCATCAACAAACAAGCACGGGCGCCTTGCGGACGTAGGTCCGATCCGCGATCTGTCGAACCAGAAATTCAGCAACATCCGAACGTGAGATCATGCCGTTGCGCCACTGCGACTGCTTCGAGGATTTTGTACCGACCGGTCCGCCGCCCGCCGGTTAGGACTCCTGGCCGCACAATCGTCCAGTCGAGCGAGCTGTTCTTGATCAGGCGCTCTTGCACACTTTTGTTATCATAGGCACGACCGCAAACCAGCCGGAACGGCGCCAGCTGTAAGAAGCTTATGCTCGAATAGCTGTCGCCTGCCCCATGGTCGTCACGCCCCACCAAAACCACGCGGTATGTGGCGCCGAACCTATGCGCGTCATTGTTCAAAGCCGGCCCGTATCGAACGCGGTGATAATTACGTTAAGCGTTGCGTCCGCTTCCCCCCAAAAGCGGTCGCGCCCTCGGCTGCCGCGAGCGGTTGTGGCTAAATGACGTCACTCCGAGCATCCGCCGATCACTTCCGCTTCTCACCCAGTAGCGGTCATATCGATGCGTTGTACTAGCCACCACTCAGGGCCCAATAACAGCAGTCAAGCGGCTCGCTTGGCCCGGAGTTCTGCCAATGCCACCTTGCCCGTTCGGGTAGCTTCGGACATCGTTTCGAAAAATTCAGATTGTCGCACCGGCTTGCTCTTTCCGGCCGTGTAAATTTCCCATCGCCACGGTTTGGGTGGACGACCTTTGTTTTTGATAGCGAGGGTGTAGTCGTACACCGCACATTTCTCAACATTAGCGTACACATCAATTCCGGGGGGTATCAATTCTGGATGCGATGCCGAGATGTCACTACAAGCCTGGCGGCGTGCGCCGGGCCGACGATGGCGCTGCCCAGCGCAAACACGCACCAATAGGTCGTCACCACGCAAATCTGCGCCAGCGCATAGACGCCGAACAGGCCGGCGAGACGGAACGCGATCTCGCCAAGCCAATAGGCCAAGGGCGGGCCGACGTCGCCGCGGAGCTGAAATTCGTGACCGATGGCGAGGAGTTGCGGCAATTCGCCGGGCGGCGCCGCATAAAATACCATCGGCACCGCGAGCCAGATGATCGCCTGTGCCAGCGCCGCCGCCCAAAACAGCAGGTTCGGGCGCGAGCGCAACGCCTCAATGTAGAGCGGAACGTAAAACATCGGGCCCTGCGCGATACGCTGACCGCGTGGCTATACGGCCGGCCTCTCAGAGAGGCAATACGCTGGGGAGCGCCTCGTCGGCGTCGGCAGCCGACGCACCGAGGCCGCCAGCGCCACCGGCGAGAACGAGCGGCGATGATGCACGAAATGGCTCTGGCGTTTTGGTCGATTGGGGTTCTCTCAATCGCGTGCTACCGAGGGCATGGATGAGGTCGGCGGGCGTGGGCGGCGAACAGGCTTGCCTTCTTGCGCGCGTCGAGCGCGGGGCTTCGGCTTTCATGACACAGGCGAGCGGCGACAGCCATCCGCACCGAATCGTCGTTGTCGGCGGCGGAGCGGCGGGTCTCGAGCTCGTCACCCGACTCGGCGACAAATTGGGCAAGCGCGGCCTTGCCGACATCGCCCTGATCGAGCGCAGCCGCGCTCACTTATGGAAACCGCTCCTGCATGTCGTCGCCGCGGGCAGCATGGACCCTTCCGAGCACCAGCTGAACTATCTTGCGCAAGGCCACTGGCACCACTTTCGCTATCACTTCGGGGAAATGATCGGACTCGACCGCGTGAATAAGACGGTCCGGCTTGGCGCGACTTATGACGACGAAGGCCGGGAGATCGCGGCGCCCCGCGGCGTTCCCTATGACACGCTGGTCATCGCCATCGGCAGCGTCACCAACGATTTCGGCACGCCGGGAGCAGCGGAATTCGCCGTTCCGCTCGAGACCGCAGAACAAGCGGTGCGGTTTCACCACCGTCTGGTCAACGCCGGCCTCAGGGCCCAGGCCCAGAGCGAACCGATACGCGCCGGTCAGTTGCATGTCGCCATTATCGGCGCCGGCGCGACCGGCACGGAATTGGCCGCCGAGCTCTACCAGAGCGCGCGCGACATGGTCGCCTACGGCCTCGATCAGGTCGATCCCGACAAGGACATTCGCATCATCCTGGTCGAGGGGGCGGGCCGCATTCTGCCGGGGCTGCCCGAGCGGATCTCCGTCGCGACGCTCGCGATCCTGAAGAAGCTCGGAATCGACGTGCGCACCAACGCACGCGTCTCGGCAGTGAGCGCGGACGGCATCGAATTGGCGAGCGGCGAATTCGTGCCCGCGGAGCTCACCGTCTGGGCGGCAGGCGTGAAGGGGCCGGACGTACTGGCAAATCTCGCCGGGCTCGAGGTCAACCGCGCCAATCAGCTCGTTACGGAAGCGACGCTGCGGACCACCCGCGATCCGGACATCTTTGCGATCGGCGATTGCGCGGCCGTTCCGCGCGAAGGGTTCGAGGCTCCCGTCCCCCCGCGCGCCCAGGCCGCCCACCAGGAGGCTTCCCATCTCGCCAAGCAGTTGAGGCGCCGTTTGCAGGGGGCGCCGATGGAGCCATACGTCTACCGCGACCTCGGCTCGCTCGTCTCGTTCGGCCGCATGGGCGCGATCGGCAATCTCATGAACCTCGCCTTCGGAGGCCATCTCTTCATCGAAGGCGTTCTTGCTCGATGGATGTATCGATCGCTGTACAAGATGCACGAGCGGGCGCTGCACGGGGTCATGAAGACCACCCTCGACACGCTCGCGCGCGGTCTCTCACGCCATGCCGAGCCGAAGGTCAAGCTTGCATTAGGCTAGAAAGGACGCCAGTTCCGCACAATCTCGGTAGACGTTTGAACCGCTGGCTGGGGCGGGAGGATTCGAACCTCCGTATGGCGGAATCAAAATCCGCTGCCTTACCGCTTGGCTACGCCCCAACGAGCCGCAAGACTGGTTAGGCCTGGCGGAAAGCGGGCGGACAATAGTTCGGGCTCTTGCCCATCGCAATGGCTGGCGGGGCGATTTTCCGCAAGTTGCGTCACAGAGCACCGTCGCCGCCTGCCTGAGCAAGAGCGAGGGCCGCGAGATCGACGTTGGCGCCGCAGACGAGGACGCCGATGCGCTCATCTCGCTCCGGCCGATAGGCGCCGCTTGCGATGGCGGCGAAGGCCGCCGCGCCGCCGGGCTCGGCGACAACCGAAACGTCGGCCCAAAGGCGGCGCTGGGCCTCAGCGATCGCCGTGTCCGTAACCAGGACCACCTTGCTAACGAAGTGCTGAGCGATTTCGAAATTGAGTTGGCCCACCCGCTTCGCGCCGAGCGAGTCGGCGGCGAGCGACTTGACGGTCACATCGACCGGCGCGTTCGCCTCGAGCGCTGCGTGAAGCGCCCGCGATCCTTGCGGCTCGACGCCAACGACGTTGACGCTGGCCCGCGAACCAGGCGGCGATTCCGGCAATGAGCCCGCCCCCGCCAACCGCAACGAGAACCGTGTCGAGCTTTCTTGAGCCAAGTCGTTCGAGATCCTCCTCCCATTCCAGCGCCACCGTGCCCTGACCCGCGATCGTCTCGACCGCATCGTAAGGATGGATCGACAGCGCGCCGCTCTCGGCGACGTAGGCGTCGCAGCGCTCCTGCGCCTCGGCATAGGACGCGCCGCCGATGATGGCCTCGGCCCCGTAGGCCTTGATCTTGGCGATCTTGGCGGGTCCGGCGATTTCCGGCACGAAGATGCGTGCGCGGATTCCGAGCTTTTGAGCCGCAAAGGCGACGGCTGCGCCGTGGTTGCCGCCTGACGCGGTTGCGCAGCCCGCTGCAGGCGCTCGCCGCGTCAGGAGATTATGGAAGGCGCCCCGCGCTTTGAACGAACCGCTATATTGCAGACATTCGAGTTTCAGCGAGAGCGGCGGCGCGCCGACAATCGGCGAGGACACGTCGATTACCGGCGTGCGGCGGATGTGATCGCGGATGCGGGCGTGGGCGGTGCTTATGTCGGAAGGCGTCATGCTCGTCAGTGACGTTTCATCGCGCCGCGCGAAGTCCCAGCACGTCTTGCGCTTTCTTGGGCAGCTTGGCGAGAACAAGCGAGTAACTCTGGCGCAGATAGTCCCGCAGATCCTGATCGCTGAGCGACCGATCGTCGATGCGTTGCACCCAGGACAATCCGCGGGAAGCGAGATAGGGCGCGGGACGCAGCCCCGGCAGCTCGCTCAAGATGGCAAAGCTCGCCACCGAGCATTTGAACGTCACAGCGAATTCGGGCGAACTGGACCATCCGCCGATCGCGAAGACCTTTCCCCCAACCTTCCAGACGCTCGCGTCGCCCCATTGAACGACATGGGTCGCATGGGGAAGGTCGGCGCAAAACGCGTCATAGTCTTCGCGAGTCACGAGACGGCCTCACGGGATCGCCGGGCGGCAAAGCGCGGGCGAGCGGGCTCGCCCGCCTCTAAAGCTTTATCGCGTCCTTGAGCTCGCGCAAGCGGTCCAGCTTCTCCTGAGCCAAGCGCTTCTCATCCTCGCTCGCGTCGGCGACATCCTCCTCAGCGTTCCTGATCTCCTCGCTGAGCTTGTCAGTGTCTAAGTGCTCAAACGGGATCGCCGTCTCCGCGAGCAGGATGAGGCCCCTCTTGCTTGCGTCGGCAAAGCCGCCGCGCACGAAGACGCGATGATGCTTGCCCTGCGGATCGTCGATTCCAACGACTCCCGGACGCACGGAAGTCATGACCGGCGCGTGATCGCTCAGCACCTGAAAGTCCCCTTCGTTGCCCGGCACGAGCACAGATTGAGCAGGACCATTGAACAGCACTGTGTCCGGTGAAACGAGTTCGAAGTGGAAAGTGGCCATGGCGACCCCCGGGCGCAAATGCGCGTTAGGCCGCCTCGGCGGCCAGCTTCTTCGCCTTCTCCACAGCCTGCTCGATGGTGCCGACCATGTAGAAGGCGGCTTCGGGCAGGCTGTCGTACTTGCCTTCGATGATGCCCTTGAATCCCTTGACCGTGTCCTCGATCTTGACCTGCACCCCGGGCGTGCCGGTGAACACGGCGGCGACATCGAAGGGTTGCGACAGGAAACGCTCGATCTTGCGCGCTCGCGCGACGATCTGCTTATCCTCCTCGCTGAGTTCGTCCATGCCGAGGATCGCGATGATGTCTTGCAAAGCCTTGTAGCGTTGAAGAACTTGCTGCACTTGACGCGCGACGTTGTAGTGCTCCTCGCCGACGATTGCGGCGGTCAGCATGCGCGAGGTCGAGTCGAGCGGGTCGACCGCCGGATAGATTCCCTTTTCAGAGATCGCACGCGACAGCACGGTCGTCGCGTCGAGGTGAGAAAAAGACGTCGCCGGCGCCGGGTCGGTCAGGTCGTCGGCGGGAACATAAATCGCCTGCACCGAGGTGATCGACCCCTTCGTCGTCGTGGTGATGCGCTCCTGGAGGGCGCCCATGTCGGTGGCGAGGGTCGGCTGGTAACCGACCGCCGAGGGGATGCGGCCGAGCAGCGCCGACACTTCCGAGCCGGCTTGGGTGAAGCGGAAGATGTTGTCGATGAACAACAGCACGTCCTGACCCTGGTCGCGGAAATGCTCGGCGACAGTGACGCCGGCCAGCCCG
>CAWKBE010000004.1:0-222834 GCA_963847785.1 uncultured Alphaproteobacteria bacterium | reverse complement strand
GAGGACGGCCAGCTCCGAGACGGTCAGCGCGCCGTCCGAGTGCACGGTATGCGCGTGCAGGTCGCCGGCCAGCCAGCGGCGGCCCGCCCGGGCGGGCAGCACTCGGCGTGGCGGCCGGTCCGCCGGGACCGGTGGCGCGGGCGCGGCCGGCGGCGGGTCCAGCGCCGCGGTGGCCGCCGCGGTCTGCGCCGTCAGCCGGTAGCTCACCCCGTCCGGCGGGACCCGGTGCACGCCGATCATCACCTGCCAGGTGCCGGCCTCGAGTTCGCCGGGCAGGTAGCCGGGCGTCGCCGCGTCGCGGCCGATGACGAACGAACCGCGGGCGCTGCCGGACCAGCCGCGGAACCCGTCCGGCCCGAAACAGCCCAGGTCGAGCACGGCCCCGTCGGCGCGGTCGTAGTCGAGTTCCACCCGCAGCCCGGATGTCCCGGCCGGCACCTCCACCGGCAGGTAATGCCAGGGGGACGCGAACCGGTCCTCCAGCGCCCACCGCCCGTCGTGCCGTGTCGAGTCCGTCATGCCACCAATTCACCAGATCCAGGCGCCTAAGCCAAATTTCATCAACTGTTGACTTTTTCTCCTGGGCGTTCCTATCGTGCTGGGCATGAAGGCCATGATCGTCAAGGAGTTCCGGGAACTCGTCCGTGACCGGCGCACCCTGGGCATGCTGGTCGTAATGCCGCTGCTGCTGCTGGTGATCTTCGGCTACGCGGCGAACTTCTACGTCTCCAGCCTCAAGACGGCCGTCGTGGGCCCGCAGGCCGCGCAGACGGCCACGATGCTGCCGCCCATCTTCGACGTCACCGTGACCGAACCATCCGGCACCCAGGCCGACGCGGAGACGCTGCTGCGGGACAACCAGGCCGACGTGGCCATCGTCACCGGGAAGACGCCGCTGCTCGCCCTGGTGAACGGGTCCAACCTGTTCGCCGCGCAGTCCGCCGTGGCCGCGCTCAACAAGGCAGGCAGCCAGGTCAAGACGCAGGTGCTCTACAACCCGGACCTGAAGACGTCGTGGGTGATGGTGCCGGCCATCATCGGCCTCATCCTGACCTTCATCGGCACGATCATCACCAGCATCGGCATGGTGCGGGAGCGGGAGGCCGGGACGCTCGAGCAGCTCGCGGTGATGCCGATCAGGCCGAGCCGGGTGATCCTGGGCAAGATCGCGCCCTATTTCCTGGTCGCGTCCATCGACATGATCATCGTGACCGTGCTGGGGATCCTGCTCTTCTCGGTCCCGTTCAACGGCAATCCGTTCGCGTTCGCGCTGGGGGCCGCGATCTTCCTGTTCGTCGTGCTCGGCCTCGGCGTGTTCATCTCGACCATCTCGCAGACCGCCGGCCAGGCGATCCAGACCGCGTTCTTCTTCCTCCTCCCGCAGATACTGCTCTCCGGGATGATCTTCCCGCTGGAGGCGATGGCCGCCGGGGTGCGCTGGATCGGCTACCTGCTGCCGCTGACCTACTTCACCATGATCTCGCAGGGGATCATGCTGCGCGGCGCCCCGATCAGCTCGCTGTGGCTGCCGTTCGTCGTGCTCACCGCGATGGCGGTCGTGGTGTTCACCGGCGCGACCCTGCGCTTCCGCCGGGACCTCGCCCCGGGCCGCCCCGCCAGCCCGGCCGGCGAGCAGCCGGCCGCGACCGAGACGGTGGGAACCGCGTGACGTACTCGGTGCGTTCGGCCACGGTGCGCTACGGGCGTACGGTGGCGCTCAACGATGTCACCGTTGAGGTGCCTGGCGGATCTGTCGTCGCCGTGGTCGGCGGAGACGGAGCGGGCAAGTCCACGTTGCTGCGCGCGCTGGTCGGCGAGGTAGCGCTGGACGCCGGCCTGGTCGAGGCGCCGCCGCGGTCGCGGCTCGGCTACCTCCCCGCGTCATCGGGCAGCTGGGCCGCGCTGACCGTGACGCAGAATATCAACTTCGTCGCGGGCATCTACGGGCTGGCCGGGGACGAGCTCGCGGCCCGCCGCGCCGAGCTGCTGGACCGGGCGTCGCTCACCCCCGCCGCCGGGCGGCTCGCCGCGCAGCTGTCCGGCGGCATGCGCCGCAAGCTTGGCTTCGTCATGGCGATCGTGCACCGGCCCGCCCTGCTCGTCCTCGACGAGCCCAGCACGGGCGTCGACCCGGTGAGCCGCATCGACCTGTGGCGGCTGGCGTCGGAGGCCGCGGCCTCGGGTGCGGCCGTGCTCATGTCGACGACCTACCTCGACGAGGCCGAGCGCGCTGCGCATCTCGTCGTGCTCGACCGCGGCCGGGTCCTCGTCCAGGGGTCATACGACCAGGTGCGCGCGGGCTTCGTGGGCGCCGTTACCCGGGCTGACCAGCCCGTCCGGGCCGAATGGGCGTGGCGGCGGGGGCGGGTGCGGCACGAGTACTGGCCCGCCGGCGACCCGCCGGCCGGGACCACCGTGGTCGCGCCCGACCTTGAGGACATCGTGATCGCGCTCTCGCTGGCCCGCCGCAACGCGGTTCGGTCATGACCGGCGACCTGCTGCGCGCCGGGCACGTGACCCGCCGCTTCGGCGCGTTCACCGCGGTGGACGACGTGTCGATGCGGGTGCAGGCCGGTGAGGTGGTCGGCCTGCTCGGCGCCAACGGGCCGGCAAGACCACGCTCATCCGGATGCTGCTGGGCCTGCTCGCGGTCACCTCCGGCCGCGTCGACCTGCTCGGCGGCCCGCCCGACCGGGAGCGCCGGCGCCTACTCGGGTACGTACCGCAGGGCCTGGGCCTGTACGGCGACCTGACCGTGCGGGAGAACCTGTCGTTCAGCGCGCGGGCCTACGGTGCCGCGGCGCCCGCGCTGCCGCCCGCGCTGCAGGAGTATGCCGGTGTCCTGGTGCGCGAGCTGCCGCTCGGGGCGCAGCGCCAGGTGGCGTTCCTCGCCGCCCTGGCGCACTCACCCGAGGTGCTCGTGCTCGACGAGCCGACCTCGGGCGTCGACGTGCTCGCCCGCGCGGACCTGTGGGACACGATCCGGGCGCAGGCCGACCGCGGCGCCGGAGTCCTGGTGACGACGCACTACATGCAGGAGGCCCAGCAGTGCGACCGGCTGCTGCTGATGTCGGACGGCCGGCTGGTGGGCGAGGGCAGCGAGGCCGACATCATCGGCTCGACCACGGCCGTCGCGGTCCGCACCGCGGACTGGGCGCGGGCCTTCGCCGCGCTTAACGCCGCGGGTGCGCCGGTCATGCTGGCGGGCCGGGCCATCCGGGTGGCCAACGCCGACCCGGCCGAGCTGGCGGAAGTCCTCAGCGCGGCCGGGATCGAGGCCAGCCTGCAGCCGGTCCCCGCGACGATCGAGGAACGAATGCTGATGCTGGCCCGTCAGGCGGAGGCTTCCTAGTGCCTGCTCGGGGCCGACGCCCGCTGGGCAGCCCGGACGCCCGCCAGGCCGTCCTGGATGCGGCCCGGGAACTGTTCGCGGAGCTCGGGTTCGAGCGCACGACCATGCGCGCCGTGGCCACCCGGGCCGGGGTCGATCCGGCGCTCATTTACCACTACTTCGGCGATAAGGACGGGCTTCTTTTCGCCGCGCTCCAGCCGCCGGCCGATGCCGCCACCGTGTTCGTCGGCCTGGCCGCCACCACGGCCGACCGGGCCGGAGCCGACCGGACCGGGGAAGAGCTGGTACGACGGCTCATCGGGCTGTGGGAGGAGCGCCCCGAGGTCCGCGAGCAGATGGCGGCCATACTCCGGACCGGCCTGTCCCACGACCGCGCCGCCGGGCTGCTGCGTGACATCCTCAGTTCGTTCATCCTGGCGGCGCTCGGTGATGTCCTGGCCGATGACCGCCGCGAGCTGCGCACCGCGCTCATCGGCTCCCACATCGGGGGCCTGATGCTCGCCCGCTACATCCTCAAGGTGCCAGGCGCGGCCGCTGCCAGTCCCGAGGATCTGATTCAGGCCGTCGGGCCGGTTGTCCAGCACTATCTCACCGGGACCATCGCCGCCCGGCCGGGATCCGCGGCGGACAACGTGGTGGATCCGGGTTATGCGGTTGATCAGGGGTACCCCGTCCACCGGAACAACCACGAAGCCCGGATCAACCACGCTAATCCGCGCGGGCCGCGCGTCCTTTCCCCGGCGGCGTCGCGGAAGGACGACGGTCTCACTCGGACGTCAGGCGGTGGTGGCGGGCTGGTCCGTGCCGCAGTACTTGCACTTGGACGCGGCGGCAGGCAGGTCGCTGGACAGGCACGCCGGGCAGGTCTTGACCGGGCCCGGGTCGCCGAACACCACTTGCCCGCGCCGGGCCTGGATGTGCTTGTAAGGCACCACGATGATGAAGTACACGGCGGCTATGAAGATGGCGAAGTAGATGACCTGCTATTCAGCAGGCCGGTGAATTAATGGCTGGTGGTTAGCGGGGCAGTGCGGGGGCGGGCCCGGCCGGATCAGCGGCCGAGGCGAGCAGCCAGTCGGCGCCCGCCAGCCGGATGAACCGGGCGTAGTCCCGGTCCCTGGGCTCCGCGGCATCGCCGGGGCCGGCGCCGGGCCTGGCGCCGGCCCCGGCGGGCCGGGGCACCAGCCGCGCGCTGACGAACTCACCGGGACCCGGCCGGGGCAGCCCGAGCGCCGCGGCGAGCACCTGGTCCCCGGCGTAGTCCCCGAAGATCACGATGCCCTCGGCGCGCAGCTGGTCGCGCGCCCCGCCGCCGCCGCGGACCCGCTTCATGTAGTCGTCCTGCATGGCCACCGTGGCCACCACGGTGCGGCTGACCCGCATCCGCTGCGCCCGCCGGAACAGCTCGTTCACCCGCTGCTGCCCCGAACCCGCGGCGAAGATCGCCGCCACATCCCGGCCTGGCAGCCTGATCAGAACGTTCTCCTGCAGCGGGGCGCGGGCGTGCAGCCAGCACACCGTGGCCCGGCCGCGCTCGGACAGAGCGCGCTTGCCGTCCCGGTTGCCGGCCGGGCGCAGGTTCGCCTCGGCCGCCCGGAGCAGCCCGGCCGACCAGGTGCCGTCCTCATCGCTCGCCTGGACCAGCAGCATCAGCTTGCCGTCGGCCTCGGGCGGGATCATCCAGCCGCCCAGCCGGTGCGAGAACTTGCAGTCCACGTCCGCGCCCGCGATCGTGTAGTCCAGCGCGGCGCCGTCGGCCAGCCGCAGGGTGCGGGCCAGCGCGATCTCCACCAGGGTCCCGGCGTGCGTCTTCTCGGTCTTATGCAGCTGGTCCCACCGGTACCGGCCGGTGTGCTGCCCGTCGAGCAGCATGTCCAGCGCGCCCCGGATGGCGGCGGCCATCCGCGACCCGTCCCCATCGAGCCCGCGCAGCTCCGCGGCCACCGCGGCCAGTTCCGCGTCGGCATAAGCTTCCCGGTCGTCCGGATCGCGGGCATCCGCGGCGAGAGAATCCAGGCCGGGCAGCGTGAGCTGGCCTCCCGCGCCCCCATCGGCCCCGGCCGCCGACGGCATGCCGGGCAGCGCGAGCTGGCCGGGGATGGGCTCGAGGTCACCGGGACCCTGGAGGCGGCCCGGCCCGGCGGCCGGCTCCGGCGGCGGCGGACCCGGGTTCACGCTGGCGACTGTAGCTGAGCCGCGCCGCCCTCGTAGCTGTCGGCCCAGTCGTCGACGGCCTGCGGCGGCGGCACCGCCGCCGCGCGGAGCACCTCGATGAGCAGGTTCACCGCGGGCGGGTCGGGCGGGTTACCGTAGCGGACCGCGAACACGTACCGGCGGGCGCCCGGCAGCGGCACGGTCCTGATCCCCGGGTTCCGCGCGGCCCGCAGGCACAGCGCCGGCAGGGTGGAGACGCCGAGATCGGCGGCCACCAGCGCCTGGACCGCGACGTAGTCGTCGGTGGTGAACGCGATCTTCGGGGTGAACCCGGCGAGCGCGCACTGCCTGAGCAGGTTGGCCCGGCAGCGATCGCAGCCCGCGATCCACCGTTGCCGGGCGTAGCCGGTCAGCTCGGCCGGCGGTTCCTGGCCGGCCTGGGCCGACGTCACCAGGTGCACCGGCTCGTCCAGGACGAGCTTCTCCCGCAGGCCCTCGGCCAGGTCGATGCCGCTCTCGTCGTCGGCGGTTTCCCCTTCCCGCCCGGTGACCGCCAGGCCGTCCGGCTCGGCGGAGTAGCGGAACACCAGCGCCACGTCGACGTACCCGGCGCGCAGCATGCGCAGCGCCTCCGGCGGTTCGGCCTCGGTCAGCCGCAGGTCGACGCCGGGCTGATGCTCGCGCAGCATGGCTCCGGCGGCCGGGACGATGGTGCCCAGCGCGGAGGGAAACGCCGCCAGGCGGAGCCGCCCGGCCCGCAGCCCGGTGTAGGCGGCCAGCTCGTTCTCGGCGGCGTCCAGCCTGCCGATCACCTCGGCGGCCCGCTCGGCGAGCAGCCGCCCGGCGTCGGTGAGCCTGATCCCGCGGCCCGCCCGCTGGATCAGCTTGGTCCCGGTTTCGGCCTCCAGCCGGGCCAGGTGGTGGCTCACCGACGGCTGCGCATAGTTCAGTGCCCGCGCCGCTGCGGTGACCGAACCATACCGGGCCACGGCGACCAGCACCCGCAGCCTGGTGACGTCGAGCATGCACCGACTATAGATCGTGCCGATCGGTTCGCCCAGAGTGCTTAGCCCGGACTAATCAGCGGCCCTCGAGCAGCGGCGCGTCCGGCTGCCGGACGGGCAGGCCCTGCGCCTTCCGGAGCCGCCAGGCGAGGCCGGACAGCGCCTCGAGCACCACCCGGTTGCCGAGGAACGCGGTCACCTCGGCGTGGTCGTACGGCGGCGAGACCTCCACCACGTCGATCCCGGCCAGCGGCACCGTCATCGCGATCCGCCGCACCGCGTCGAGCAGTTGCCGGCCGGTGAGCCCGCCCGGTTCGGGCGTGCCGGTGCCCGGGGCCATGCCCGGGTCGACCACGTCGACGTCCACCGAGAGGAACACCCCGTCACAATCGTCGGTGGCGATGGCGAACGCCTCGGTCAGGCACTCGTCGAGCCCGCGGGAGACGATCTCGCTCATCTCGAACGAGCGCATCCGCTGCTCGGCCATCCAGGCCAGCGTGGGTGGCTCGGGCCAGTACCCGCGCAGCCCGATCTGCAGGAACCGGTCGCCGCGCACCGCGCCCGACTCGATCAGCCGCCGCATCGGGGTGCCGTGTCCGTACAGCGAGCCGAACTGGGTATCGCCGGTGTCGGCGTGCGCGTCGAAGTGGATCAGCGACACCCGCCCCCAGCCCACGTGCCGGGCCACCCCGGTGGCGTCGGGGAAGGTGACCGTGTGGTCGCCGCCCAGAATCACCGGGATCGCGCCCGCCGCCGACACGGCGTGTACCGCGTCTTCCAGCCGCTTCAGCGACTTCTCGGTCTCGCCCGACGGCATGTTCACGTCGCCGGCGTCGCCGATGCGCAGTTCGGCCAGCGGGTCCACCCCGAGCGCCAGGTGCGGCCGGGACCCGTCGTGCGGCAGGTAGTCGGTGATCCGGATCGCCTGCGGACCGAACCTCGTACCTGGCCGATGCGAGGTCCCCCCGTCGAACGGCGCGCCGAGGAACACCACGTCGTACCCGTCGAGCGCGTCGAGTTCCACCCGGGGCACCCCGAGAAACGTGACGTCGGGCCCGTACATCCCGCGCAGGATGGGCTCGTTGTCTCCAGCGTCACCCGCCATGGCCGCTCCCTTCGAAAACCCAGACCCGGCTCTCGCACCATACAGGGGCGAGAGCCGGGCCCGTTCGGCGCCTTAGCGGACCCCGGCCACCTCGGGCGTGCGCCGGTCCGCCGGGCCCTCGGCCGGGCCGCCCGGCAGCCCCGCTGGCAAATGGCGCGCCAGCCAGCCCGGCAGCCACCAGTTCGCCGCCGAGCAGTTCCATCACCGCCGGGACCAGCACCAGCCGCACCACGGTGGCGTCGACCAGGACGGCGGCGGCCAGCCCGAGGCCGATCTGCTTGACCGAGACATCCGGGGTGAGCACGAAGGACAGGAACACCACCACCATGATCGCCGCGGCGGCCGAGATCACCCGAGCGGTGGCGGCCAGCCCGCGCCCGACGGCCAGCGCGTTGTCGCCGCACCGGTCGTACTCCTCGCGGATCCGCGACAGCAGGAACACCTCGTAGTCCATGGACAGGCCGAACAGGAACACCGGCACGCAGACCCCCGACCCTAAGTGTGGGTCGGGTTTCCGTCGTCTCTGAGGCTGTTACGGAGCCTCGCTCAACTCGGTTCGGCTGCCGCCAGGGTTGAACCTGAACCGTGCTGACGTTCAAGTTCCGCTACCTCGGCGACCTCGGCTACTCGGCTCGCATCGCTTCCGCGGCAGCCATATGACGGGTGTTGCTATGTCCCCTGGTTCGGGTGGCCAAATCAACTCGGGGTTGACGATTATGATCTTCTTCCCGTGTTCCTCCGCCCACTGGCGTATATCCCAGTCACGGTGACGGGTAAGACGGTCAATCTTGGATACGAGGATGCCGTCATACATCGTTATAAGCCCTGGGTCGGTCAGCCACTTGCCGGCGTTCTTCCGATCCTTTAGCGAGACTCTACCGGAAATATGATCAGCTACCATTTGGATTATCTCGTGACCGTTGTCGGCTGCCCATTTACGGTCATCCTCGTCTTGCGTGTCGATACCCGTCTTGCCGTCCCCGTACTGAGACAATCGGGCGAAGGCTACTAGCTGCATGGCAGCTAGCATAGCATCGCGGCTGACACCTTGCCGCCGAGGAAGGTGTTCAGCCGCGATGCCCGGGCCAGCTGGGTGAAGGAGATCAGGGCAGGCGTACCCTCACCTCACGCAACTCGGCGCCTGCCCAGGGTCGCTTCCGGTGAAGTCGTCCTGCGCCGCGGCCCCGAACCTCGTCCACAGCGTGATGAGCGCGGCCACCCCGGCCATCCACGCAAGCACGGTGACCCAGCGATGCCGGTAACAGGCGCTTCCCAATCCGCCCAGCGCCCCAGGCCCAGTTGAGTACGTCACGTCTCCAGGCTCGCGCCCCGCCCCTCAAACCGCGTCCGCCGAGCGAAGACACTTTCCCGCCCTATGTACTCCCCCACGTACTCCCTGCACGTACTCCCCCCGCAGTACACTCTCCGCTGACCGGCGCCATCCCGCCCACCCGGGCGTCTCCGGGATCGATTCGCGGTGTTTCGCCGATCGCGTCAACCGGCACGGCAGGCTTCGCGTCTCACCAGTGAGGCTCGGCGAAAGCGGGACGCCGAGCCTCGTTTATTGCCCGGAACCAAACCGCGCCGCGGTGCGATGATGAGGTTCCGTGAGCCTGGTCACGATCAGACGCGCCCGCCTCGGGGCGGCTCTCGCCGTGGCCTGCGCGGCCACGCTGGCCGCTAGCGCGTGCACCTCGGCGGCGCCGCACGGCTCGGTCGGCCCCGGCCCCGCCACCTCGGCGCCAGCCCCGGCCAAGACGGCCACGACACAGCCGTTCCCGGTAGCAGAGAACCAGCGCACCGGCAACTCGGCCTGGCGGATCACCCACCTCGGCGCGCCGGACGCCATCGACGGGTACGCGGACCAGCAGAGCGTCCTGCCCGGCCAGAGCTTCCGCCTGTTCGTGTCCACCACGGCGAAGTCGTTCCATGTCCAGGCGTTCCGCTTCGGCTGGTACCACGGCCGCCAGGCGCGCCTGGTCTGGACATCACAGCAGATCAGCGGGCAACGGCAGACCGCCGTGACCATCACCCCCGCCACCCACATGGTGACCGCCCCGTGGCGCCCCTCGCTCACCATCACCAGCACAGGCTGGCCGCCCGGCTCCTACCTGCTGCGCCTGGACGCGTCCAACGGCGCCGAACGCTACGTGCCGATCACGGTCCGGTCGGCGACTACGGCCGGGGCAGTGGTCATCCTGAACGACAACACCACCTGGCAGGCGTACAACACCTGGGGCGGCTACAGCCTCTACCAGGGCCCGGACGGGCTGCCCAGCGACCGCGGCTACGCGGTGAGCTTCGACCGCCCCTACGACCAGAACGGCGCGGGCCGGTTCCTGTTCTTCGACCAGAAGGCGATCGCGCTGGCCGAGCGGACCGGGGTCCCGCTCGCCTACGAGACCGACGTCGACCTCGACCAGCACCCCGGCCTGCTCGCCGGGGCCCGCGCGGTCATCTCCCTCGGCCACGACGAGTACTACTCGCTGGCCATGCGGAACGCGCTCGTCCAGGCTAGGGACGCCGGGACCAACCTGGCCTTCCTCGGCGCGAACGCCATCTACCGGCACATCAGGTTCGCCGCCGGGGACCGCGTCGTCATCTGCTACAAGGCCGCCGCCCTCGACCCGCTGTACGGCAGGGACAACGCGCAGACCACGCAGCAATGGCGGGACCCGCCGGATCCGCGGCCGGAGAGCGTGATCACCGGCGTGTTCTACGAGTGCAACCCGGTGAGCGCCCCGTACGTCGTCTACGACCCGTCCAGCTGGATCTTCGCCGGCACCGGGGCGTACCGCGGCGAGCGCTTCCCCGGCCTGGTAGGACCCGAGTACGACCGGCTCAACCCGGCCGTGCCGTTCCCGCGGCCGCTGGAGATACTCGCGCATTCGCCGCTAACCTGCGACGGCTTCTCCACCTTCGCCGATTCCGCGTACTACACCGTGGCCAGCGGCGCGGGGGTGTTCGCGTCCGGCACGATGCGCTGGGTGTGCGCCATGCAGGGGCCGTCCTGCGGGCACGGTGTGAACCGGGCCGCCCAGCGATTCGTCGACCGGGCCACCCAGAACCTGCTCCGGGCCTTCGCGGCGGGTCCGGCCGGCCGGGCCCATCCGGCTCACGATAATCTCGCGCAGGTGAAGCCACCGCGTATCCCGTCCCTGTACGACGGCGTCGACTGACGGGCGCCGCCGTGGACGACATCGACGCCCGCATCGTGGCCTTCCTGGTCAGGGACGCCCGGGCCAGCTACGCGCTCATCGGCGGCGAGGTCGGCCTGTCCGCGCCGGCGGTCAAGCGGCGGGTGGACCGGCTCCGCGCGGCGGGCGCGATCACCGGCTTCTCGGCCCGGGTGGACCCGGCCGCGATGGGCTGGACCACCGAGGCGTACGTGGAGCTGTACTGCGGCGGCCGCACCTCGCCCGAGGAGATCGGCGCGGCGGTCCGCCGGTACCCCGAGGTAGTGGACGCGTGCACGATCACCGGGGAGGCCGACGCCCTGATCCACATCAGGGCCGCGGACGTCAGGCACTTCGAGGGCGTGATGGAGCGCATCCGGGCCGAACCCTTCGTAGTCAGGACCAAGAGCGTGATCGTGCTCTCCCGGCTGGTCGACCGGGCCGACGCGCTGGCCCCGTTGCGCTGAAGTTGCACCGAATCGCCAATCCTGGTAACGCCTGACGGTTAAAGTCGTCCCCATGTCGGAGTTTGAGCAAGATCCGAGCGCGAGCACCGGGCGGTTCCGTGCCTTCGTCGAGCGCGGCGACGACGACACCGTGCGGGCGCGGCGCTCGTCGGTGTCTCCCGCCATGCTGATCGCCGGAGCCGTGCTGGTCATCGCGGTCATCGTCATCATCATTGCCGTGGCTTAAAGCCTTAGCCTGGAACGATGAGTGTCACCGCCACGTCGCGGATCGCGACGGAACGCGGCGAGCGCTACCGCAAGCAGCTCGCTAGCCATTTCGGCAACAAGATCGAGGTCGCCGAGGAGCCCTCGGGCACGGTGCTCAAGTGGGGGTTCGGCGGCACCACGACGCTGACCGTCGAGCCCGGCGCCTTGGTCCTGCGGGCCGACGCCGAGGACGCCGAGACGCTCGACCGGGTGAAGGACGTGACCGGCCGGCACCTGGAACGCTTCGGCGAGAAGGACGGCCTGGTCGTTACCTGGCAGTAGCCTGGTCGGCCCTACGCCACCGCGATGAGCAGGGCGGCGACGAACGCCAGATAACCCGCGATGATCACGGCCCCGTTGCCCGCGGTCCAGGCCGCGGCCGCGGTAGGCGAGCGCGAGCGAGAGTACGGTCAGGCCCGCGTACCACGCGGCCACCAGCGTGCCCTGGCCGGAGCGGCGGGCCGAGCCCGGCCACGCACGCCGGGATGAGCAGCCCCGCCACGATGTTGATCGCGTTGCTGTTCAGCGCGATGCTCAGCACCGCGGCGCCGCGGCCCCGCCGGGCCAGGTACACCGCGGCCACCGCGTTCGGCAGGCTGGTCACCACGGCCAGCACCAGCCCGCCGGTGACGATGTCCGCGACCCCGTACCGGTGCCCCGCCGCGGTGGCCGCCACCTCCATGACCGTGCTCGCCGTGACCACCGCGATCAGCGCCCCGGCCGCGGCGACCGCGTCGCGCCAGGTACCTCGCCGGGGCCTGACCGCCTCGGCCAGCTCGTCCTCCTCCTCGTGGATCGCCGCCACCAGCCAGCGCGTCCACCGGCCGGGCAGCGGCAGGCCCTCGACCCGGGCCCGGCGCATCCCCAGCACCGCCACGTAGGGAACCAGCACCACCGCGGTCAGTGCCAGCCCGGCGGCAGGCGCCAGCACCGTCACCGTCAGCAGGGTCGCGGCGGCCACCCATACGGCCGGCACCCCGGACAGCAGCACCACCCGGCGGTGGAAGGCGATCCGCCCGGCCACCACCGCAGCCAGCCCGAGCAGCGCGGCCAGGTTGAAGACGTTCGACCCGATGATCACCCCTGCGCCCACGGCGGCCTGGCCCCGGGCCAGCGCGGTCACCGCGGAGGTGATCTCCGGGGCGTCGGCGGCCAGCGCCGCGACCAGCCCCAGCCAGGCCTCGGAGAACCCGGCCCGCTCGCCGAGCCGCTCCAGCCGCGAGACCAGCAGCCAGCTCGCGGCCAGGCTGACCGCCGCGCCCGCGGCGAACAGCAGCAGTCCCGTCACCCAGGCATCCTCCAGCACGTCTGGCCACCTGGCCAGCCCGGGATCGCGTTAGATGACGATTTGGCTTGCGAGGGTCAGGGCGGTGAGCAGCGGGTGGCAAGATGACTGGCATGAGAAACGTCGCGGTCATAGCTAACGCTGGTGATGCGTGTGAACGCTGACCAGCCGGTGGCTCTGGTGACTGGCGGCAACCGAGGCGTGGGCCGTGAAGTATGCCGGCAACTGGCCCTGCTCGGCTTCGCGGTGGTGCTCGGCTCCCGGGATCTGCGACGGGGGGAGCTGGCCGCCAAGGAACTCGATCCCGAGGGGGACCGGATCATCCCCTGCCAGCTCGAAGTGGACAACTCGGTCAGCGTGGCCTCCATGGCCGAATGGGTGAAGAACCGGTTCGGCCGCACCGACGTGCTCGTGAACAACGCATCGACCATGTACGACCGCTGGGCGACGGCAAGCAACGCGGACCTCGGCACGGTGGCGGAGGCGATCGACGTCAACCTGTTCGGCCCCTGGCGGGTGATCGACGCGCTGCTGCCGATGCTGCGCTCCAGCACCCGGCCCAGGATCGTGAACGTGAGCAGCGAGGGCGGCTCGATCTCCGTGATGACCGGCGGCTCGCCCGCGTACAGCGTGTCCAAGGCCGCGCTCAACGCGCTCACCCGGCTGCTCGCCGCGGAACTGGCCCGGGACGGCATCCTCGTCAACGCGGTCTGCCCCGGCTGGCCCGCCAGCGAGAGCCATCCCGACGGCCGCTCGATCACCCAGGCCGCGGCCAGCGTCCTCTGGGCGGTCACCATCCCCAACGGCGGCCCGACCGGCACCCTCACCCGGGACGGCCAGCCCTATCCCTGGTAGCCTCAGCCGTCCTCGGGGTCCGGCTGGTAGCGGTAGCCCATGCCCGGCTCGGTGATCAGCCAGCGCGGCCTGGCCGGGTCCGGCTCGAGCTTGCGGCGCAGCTGAGCCATGTACAGCCGCAGGTTGCCGGTGGCGTCGGCGTAGCCGGGTCCCCACACCTCGGTCAGCAGCTGATTCCGGCTGAGCAGTTTGCCGGGGTTCCTGAGCAGCACCTCGAGCAGGTGCCACTCGGTCGGCGTCAGCCTGATGTCCTCCGCCGGAACCCCGCCCGCCGCGTCCCCGCCGACCGGGTCCGGGCCGGCCGGGACGGGGGCCTGCCGGATGACCCGCTTGGCGGCCAGGTCGACGACCAGCTCGCCCAGCCGGATCCGGGGAAGGTCCTCGGCGGTACCGGTGCGCCGGACCGCGGCCCGCATCCGGGCCAGCAGCTCCTCGACCCCGAACGGCTTGGTCACATAGTCATCGGCGCCGGCGTCGAGCGCCTCCACCTTGTCCACGCTGTCGGCTCTTCCGGACAGCACGATGATCGGGGCCTTGGTCCAGCCGCGCAGGCCCTGGATCACCTCCACGCCGTCCAGGTCGGGCAGGCCAAGATCGAGGATCACCAGATCGGGCGGATACCGCCCGGCCGCCTCCAGCGCCTCGGCCCCGGTGGCCGCGACGTGTACCTCGTAGTCGCGCACCCTCAGGTTGATTCGCAGCGCCCGCAGTATCTGCGGCTCATCGTCGACCACGAGTACTCTGGTCATCGGCTGCTTCCCCCCGCCGCACCGCGCCCCTCCGGCTCGCGGGGGGAATTCGCCTCGCCGTCTGCTTCCCGTTCGCGCTGGCCCGGCTCGTATCCGTAGCCGGGCTCGGTGACCGCGGGGACCGAGACCGTCATGGTCAGCCCGCCACCCGGGGTGTCGTCGGCGGTGAGCGTGCCGCCCATTGCCTCGGTCAGGCCGCGGGACAGCGCCAGGCCGAGGCCGACGCCGGTGGTGTTGTCGGTGTCGCCGAGCCGCTGGAACGGCACGAACATCCGGTCCCTGTCCTTCTCCGGGATGCCAGGGCCGCGGTCGACCACGCGCAGTTCGACCCGGTCGCCGAGGGCGCTGGCGGCCAGCAGCGGCGGCTTCCCGGCCGGCGAGTAGCGGAGCGCGTTCTCGGTCAGGTTCACGATGATCCGCTCCAGGATGGCCGGGTCCACGTAGATCTCGGGCAGCGACTCCGGGATCTCGACCGTGACGACCCGGGCCGCCGGGTCCAGGTTGTCCAGCGCGCTGGATACGATCTCCTCCAACCCGGCCGGGCGCGGGAACAGGGACAGCGCTCCGGCCTGCAGCCTGCTCATGTCCAGCAGGTTGCCGACCAGGTGAGCCAGCCGGTCCAGCGATTCGTCCGCAGTCGCGAGTAGCTCGTCGCGGTCTTCGGTCGCCCAGTGCACGTCCGGCGACCGCAGGCTGGTTACGGCGGCCTTGGCCGATGCCAGCGGGGTGCGCAGATCGTGGCTGACCGCGGCGAGCAGCGCGGTCCGCATCCGGTCCGCGGCCGCGATCGGCTTGGCCGCCTCGGCCTCCGCCGCCAGGCGCTGCTGGTCCAGCGCGACGGCGGCGTAGGACGCGAACGCGCCGAGCACGCGGCGGTCCGCGGCAGGCAACGGCCTGCCCCGCAGGGCCAGCAGTAGGCTGTTGCCCACCGGTACCTCGACGTCAGCCTCGCCCGGCCAGGTAACGACCGGTTCACCGCGGCTGGCGACCACGTGCCAGTTGCCTGGCGTTCCCCTGATCCGCTCGGCGGAGGCGTCGGCGGGCGGGTCGCCACCGGGTGTCGTGCACTCGAGCAGCGTGACCGAATCCATGCCGAACGCCTCGCGGATCCGGTCGAGCAGCGCGCTCAGCCCCCGCTGGCCGCGCACCACGCTGCCCGCCGTGGTGGCGAGCAGCTCCGATTCCGCGTTGGCCCGCGCCGCCTGCTTGGTGCGCCTGGCCGCGATGTCCACGACGGAGCTGACCAGGACCGCGACGGCGACGAACACGCCGATCGCGAGCGCGTTGTTCGCCTCCGCGATCGTCCACTGGTGGATCGGCGGAGTGAAGTAGTAGTTGAGCAGCAGCGATCCCGCGATGGCGGTCAGCAGGGCGGGCGCGAACCCGCCGACCAGAGCGACCACGACCACCGCGATCAGGTACATCAGCACGTCGCTGGTCAGGTTGAGGTCACCGCGCAAGCTGGCCTGGAACACGGTCAGCACCGGCAGCAGTGCCGCGGCCAGCACGTACCCGGCCACCTTCCGGCGCCTCGTGATCGCGCCGCGCGGCCTGGGCAGGCCACGGCCCCGGCCCATCTGCGCGTGGGTCACGATGTGCACGTCGATGTCACCGGAGCCGCGGATGGTCCGGGCGCTGATGCCGGGTCCGGTGAGCATGGCGGTCAGCCACGACCGGCGGCTGGCCCCGAGCACGAGCTGGGTCGCGTTCTCGGCCCGGGCGAAGGTCAGCAGGGCCTCGGAGATGTTGTCGCCGACGACCTGGTGGTAGGTGCCGCCCACCGACTCGACCAGCCGCCGCTGCGCGGCCAGCGCGGACGGATCGGCACCGGTCAGGCCGTCGGACTTGGTGACGTGCACGGCCAGCAGGTCGCCGCCCGCGGACCGGGCGGCGATCCGGGCGGCCCGGCGGATCAGCGTCTTGCCCTCGGGCCCGCCGGTCAGCGCCACGACCACCCGCTCCCTGGCCTCCCAGGCGCCCTGGATCTTGTGCTCGACGCGGTAGCGCTGCAGGCCCTCGTCCACCTTGTCGGCCAGCCAGAGCAAGGCAAGCTCACGCAGCGCGGCCAGGTTCCCTGAGCGGAAGTAGTTGGTCAGCGCCGCGTCGATCTTCTCCGGCGGATAGATGTTCCCGTGCGCCATCCGGCGGCGCAGCGCCTCCGGCGTCATGTCGACCAGCTCGACCTGGTCGGCCGCGCGGACGATCGCGTCGGGCACGGTCTCCCGCTGCGGCACGCCGGTGATCTTCTCGACCACGTCGTTGAGGGATTCCAGGTGCTGGATGTTGACCGCGGAGATCACGTCGATCCCGGCGTCGAGCAGTTCCTCGACGTCCTGCCAGCGCTTCTCGTTGCGCGAACCAGGGACGTTGGTGTGCGCGAACTCGTCCACGAGGGCGATCTCGGGCCGCCGGGCGAGCACCGCGTCCACGTCCATCTCCTCGAACGTGGCTCCCCGGTACTCCAGCGTCCGCCGCGGAACGACTTCCAGGCCGTCGAGCAGCGCGCTGGTCTGCGGGCGCGCGTGCGCCTCGGCGAACCCCACCACGATGTCAGCGCCGCGCTCGGCGCGACGGTGGCCCTCGCTGAGCATGGCGTAGGTCTTGCCCACGCCGGCCGCGGAGCCGAGGTAGATTCGCAGCCGGCCCCGGCTGGGCCGGTCCGCGGACCTGCCGTCCGCGCCGAGGCCGCCGGACGCGGCAGGCTCCGGCGAGGCCACAAAGCCGTTCAGGTCTGGCCTGCCGGTCTCTCCCCGGCCGTCGCTGTCAGCCATCTCTTCTCCGCGTCAAGCCAGTATCGTCTCCTGGCCGCTGACCTCCATTGTGCGTCATCTGCTTCATCCGACGATCCGCTCGCCGATCGGTCCGAGGATGAGCATCGGGAGGTAGATCAGGCCGCCGACGATCACGATCACGCCCAGCAGGAACGCGACGAACGTCGGCCCGGCGGTGTCGAGCGTGGCCCGGCTACGACGCTACGACTGCCGGTGCCTGGTGCCGGGAATCCTTACGGACTCCATGCGGTTTTGGCCTGGCTCTAAGCGACTTCCTGCTGGCCGCGGCCGCGAACGGAGACGAGAATGGGGGCGTGAGCACCCCAGGGGCCGACGTCGGGCCGGCCGGCGGCGACACCGCCGACGCGGTCGACGAGGCCGGCCGCTTCCGCATCTACCTGGGCGCCGCCGCCGGCGTCGGGAAGACCTACGCCATGCTCAACGAGGGCCGCCGGCGCAGGCAGCGGGGCACCGACGTCGTGATCGGGTTCGTCGAATGTCACGGCCGCCGGCTGACCGAGGAGATGATCGGCGACCTGGAGGTCGTCCCGCGCCAAGTGGTGGACTACCGGGGCAGCCGCCTGGAGGAGATGGATCTCGACGCCGTGCTGCGCAGGCGGCCTACGGTCGCCCTGATTGACGAGCTCGCCCACACCAACGTGCCGGGATCCGGTCGGCACGGCAAGCGCTGGCAGGACGTCATGGAGATTCTCGCCGCCGGGTCGACGTCATCACCACCGTCAACATCCAGCACCTGGAGAGCATCGCCGACGAGATCCAGGACGACGATCCGGCCCGGGCCATCGCCCGCTTCGCCCAGGAGCACCAGATCACCCAGATCGTCATCGGCTCGAGTCAGCGCAGCCGGTGGCAGCAGCTCACCGGCGGTGGCTCGAACGTGGCCGGGTGATCAGGGAGGCGGACCCGCTTGGCATCGACGTCCACGTCATCGCTCTCCGCAAGACGGCACAGGGCAAGGCGGCTCAGTCGCCGTCGCCGGGCGGCGCCAGCCGGTAGCCGGCCGATAGGATTACTGTCGTACTGCGCTTGCGGCGCTCGCGCCGACGCTAACGGCTGACCGGCGCGCGGGCGTTGAAGAAGGCGCTGGACGGGCGCTGCCACAGGGCCAGCACCGCACCGAGGCCGATCAGCCACCCGATCAGGGTCAGCACCTTGGCCGGGCCGAGTCCCGCCTGCCTGCTGGCTACCACGCCGAGCGCACCCGCCGTATGCAGCGCGAACAGCACCGTGCCGGCCGACCCGGGCCCCGCCGCTGCCGCGCCGGGGCAGGCCCGCGCGATGCCGAGCCAGAGCGCGATTTCCGCGGCGCACAGGAAGACGGCCAGGGTCACCGCCCCGGTCAGGCGGTGATCGCCGGACGCGCTGACGACCGGGTAGTGCTTGACGATGCTGGCCGCTACCGCGATCGTGCCGATCGCCCAGACCAGCGCGTAGGCCTCCTCGGCGGCTGGTGTCCGCGTCTCCTCCAGCCTGGCCTGGTAGGCGCCGATCAGGCGGGTCACCGAGGACGGCCAGAACGCCACCGCGGACGGCCCGGTGGCGTCCATGCCGCCGCCAGCCGATTCGCAAGCATTGCCGGAGCGAGGGAAGCTGCCGATTCTCCGGGCGGGCGTTCCACACCGCCGCCCGATCCGCCAGCAGCAGTTCCGCGCGGCCGCTGTGCGTTTCCTTCTGCTTGCGGGTCAGCCAGTCCCGCAGCGACGGCACGAGATAGTCGTGGGCGGCTTCCCATGGTAGAGGCCACCGCCGTGGGATAGGATTCCGATCCCCTGTCCCATTTTGGAAAGAAAGATTGGAATCCTGTCCCACGGGCTCGGTCGGCGTGATGAGCCGAAGCTCGCCGTCGAGGATGCGGAGCAGATCGTCGAAATCCCTCGGCCGCTGGGCGTAGCCAGACGATTCCACCAGCTCCTTTTGCGACCGCATTCGCCGCCCTTGATGTTTGATGCTCGACACCCGCAAGGCTTGGCGGATAACGACAATGGGCAAGGCTGGGGCTGGGGACTCGACGTTCACTGGAAAACTCTCCCAAACGCCCCATTTTTCGTTAACGCAAGCCTAGCAAGGAAGGCAAAGTCTGGGGAGTATCCGAGCACAAAGGAAGGTTACGGAAGTTTGGTTATTACCACCGATATCACTGCGCGAAGCCTTCGATCTCGTTTTGGAGCGTTAATTTGCGCCGGCGATACCCTGCACCCAGATGATGGAAAAGTTGCTTGAGTCGGGGTTGGTTCATGGGTTGAGCCACACGGCATCGCCACAGGCCTGCACAATACCGGATGATGGCTGGCAAGAAACTGAGTGGGGTTGCGCTGGTGCCGGGAGGGGGAGTCGAACCCCCAAGGTACCAAGTACCGGCGGATTTTGAGTCCGCTGCGTCTGCCAGTTCCGCCATCCCGGCTTTGGTAACTGCTTGATTTCACAGTCTAGTTGATCTTTTCGCCTTTGTCATCTGAACCAATTTTGCTCGTATCTGCGGCTGTTCTGTGGGCAAACTCTTTCGCCGGCTGCGTTCCCGACCCTCACGAATCTTCTGTCCTGCGATCACAAGATCATCGTAGCTGGTGATGTTATATCGGTCGAACACGCTACGGGTCTTATGTCCTGAGATGACCATCGCGACCTTCTCAGAAATACCGTTACGGATCATGTTTCTTATCCCGGTTCGGCGGAGATCATGAAACAGCAAGCCTTCGTATTCTCAATCGCCGCCGCATGACTGGCATTTCGCACCCATCTCACGATCTCGCCGCATTCCCTACACACGACTTGCCAACTCCAGCCGCAACACACGCTTTCCACCAAGCCATTCTGAAATCTTTGATTGGCTCGCCATCGTCTCTCGTGAAGACGAAATCGTCAGGTCTCTTTCCGACCGTGCAGGCGAAAGTGTGTGTCCTAGTTTCTAGTGGTGCTCAACCGGGTGTCCGGGGTCTGTTCGGTCTCCGTTCCTTCCCGTTATACCCTTTCATACTGACCACCATATATATCTACGGAAACAACCTCAGGCACTCGCCGCTGGACCCAAGATATAATGACCCGCGCTAGCCGAGAGTCTGGTTGCAGATGGGGGTTTGATCGGTGCAGGCACAAGTCAAGCTCGGGCGTATTGCCGGCATTTCGATTGGGCTGCACTACAGCTGGTTCATCATCGCCTTTCTCATCATACTTGGGTGAAAAGTAGCTCGGTTTTGGCGGTGTGTTGGTATTTTGTAACGGAGTGTCCGTTCGCCAGGCTCTCGACAAATCCACTGGCAATTAGGCGATCAAGAGCCTGCAGTTTATCTGCATCTGCGTTTTCGGCCAATTTTGAGCTCCACCCGCCCACGATATCGCAGAGGATTGCCAGTTCTTCGTTAGTGACGATGACGGCTTCTGTCATTTGACCGCTCCCGCGACCTCTCGACCGTCCGCTTGGATTTACTTTAGGTGCTTCGGCGGCACAGGAAAGTGCTTGCAGATCACACCCGAACCTTTCCCGCGTTATCGGCGTGCACGCCTTCCGTTTAAATCAAATTCAAAATTCCCGTTTAGGGGTGGGGCTAGCCATCTCTGATACGTGGTCGCGCGTTATTCATCTTGAGTTTGTTGAGAAATATGACGCCCATAACTTACTTGAACCGGTCGTCAAGCGAGACCGAGCCTGTTCGGCTGTGCCGCAGAAAAGCTACTGGAGTGCCGGTGGACCGCCCTGGCAGCTACCGATCCCACCATTCGCCTCAGATACTTGCATCTCGCCAACCTGTGGATGGAAATGGCAGGCGAAGCAGAGCGCAAAACGAATGGGTCCTCTCCTTCCGAAGAGCGTGGGATCGTTATTTTCCTAAATCAGTTTCAAAAGTCCAAGTAAAGTCTCAAGCGGCAGCGGGTTAGATCAGCGGCGAGCTGCAGAATTCGCCGCAGCTTGGCGATTTAATTGAAGATGCCACTGGTCCGCATCTGCGAGCCGATCATCGCCCCAAAAGATTTCGTTTCTACAGTCGCCCTAATCGTCAGGTGCCTTGCGATATGGCAGCAACCACGTTGTAAGCCGCCAGGGGACGCTTGATCCCCTTCCCGACAGGGAGTGCGAGTTAGAATTTCGCCGTCTGTACCAGCACTTAGCAGTGATTTGTGTGGTAAGGCTCGCGCCATTATCTAGCGTTTTAACTAACTCGCCTTCGGCGCGCCGGTCGGCGCTTTGCAGACCGCCACATGGCGCGCCAAGTCATTGCAATCGCCAGACCGAATGACTATAAAGCATGTTCTGATCGCCGAAACCGCCGCACCACCTCTTGAGAACCGCGAGGGCTTATGGTGTAGGTGCGGGGAGGTCTTCCTGGTTCCCTTCGGGGGATTGCTAAGATCACCGGGCTCATAGCCCGCAGGAAACACAAGGTTCGTTCCGAGCGCATAGCGCCGGGCGAGCCTTTTTTTATTTCGCCCAGCGCGTCCAACCACAGGATGCTGGGCAATGTCTCAGAAGAACCAACTAACCATCGGCCCCGTGGAGCGTCTGCTCTATTCACGGGCGCAGACCGCGCACGCCTTGGGCGGCATTTCCATCGCCACAGTCCAGCGCATGGAAGCGCGAGGCTTGCTCGACAAAGTCCGGCTAGCCGGATCGCCGAATGGCGCGGTATTTCACCGTGCCGAACAGGTCCGCAAGCTTGCGGAAGGCGACGATGCCCCACTCAGCTGAGGTTCACGGACGCGAATTTCAAAATCCGACTGAATCGACTTCCGAAGCGGGCTTAAACGGCGCTCCGAATTTCAATTCCGAGCGCCCGGACTGGGCTAACTTCTGCACCGTCGAAGGGTTGATGCAGAAGGGCGGCGTGTCCGAGGACAAGCTGTCACGCCTCGTGCTCAAAGAGCTGGCCGATAACGGCCTCGACACTGGCACAATCATCAACGTCGGTAAGTGGGACAACGGGTTCTATTTCATCGACGACGACGGCCCCGGCATCGACGGCACGCTAGAAGATATCGCCCGGCTCTTCAGCATCAACCGTAACCTGATCTCCAGCAAGCTGCTGCGACGCGTGTTGCGTGGCGCTCTCGGCAATGGACTGCGTGTCGTTGCCGGTGCCGCCCTCGCCAGCAAAGGCCGCCTCATCGTCACCACGGGCAACAAGCGCATTGGCAACAAGCGCATCGAGCTGCGCCCTGAACTTCACGACGGCAGCACTACGGTCGTCAGCGTCGAGCCGGTGAAAGACTGGCATGGCACCCGCGTCGAGATCATGTTCGGCCCGGCGCTGCCATGCGACAAGCACACGTTGAGCTGGGCCAATTGTGCGAGCAAGTTTAACGTCGGCGAGAAATACAAAGGTAAATCGTCGCCGTTCTGGTATGACGCCCCGCATTTCTACGAACTATTCCATTATGCCAAGCCCGACACCCTGTCGGTGCGCGAGCTGATTGCCGAGCTTGACGGCTGCACCGGCGGCAAAGCCGGTGAGATCGTCAACGCCGCCGATCTGCAGCGCGCCTTGTGTAAGGACATCACCCCCGACGAGGCCAAGAATTTGCTCAAGGTGGCACGCCTTTATGCCAAGTCCGTGCGGCCTGAGCGGCTCGGTGCTGTCGGCCCTTCTTTATTCCCTGATCATGCCTATGCGAAAGTGTGTGGCACCGTGACTTTCGGTGCCGAATGGCCAAAGGCGGAAATTCCGTTTGTGGTTGAAGCCTGGGCCATCGAGAAAAAAGGTGGCGCTACTGAATTGGGCGTGTGCGTCAACCGGACACCGGTCACCGGCAACATCTATGCCAAGCGCGACGGGCGCAAGATCAATTTCCACGGCTGCAACTTGCGCCACCAGATTACTGAAGCGGTGAAGGACGCGCAGTACACCATCTGGCTCAACATCCTCACCCCGTATATGCCGATCATCTCTGACGGCAAGGAGCCTGATCTGGAGCCTTTCGTCGACGAGATTAGCGACGCTGTCGGCAAGGCAGTGCGCAAGGCACACCACCCCAAGGCACGCGACCGCTCAGAGAAGCAGGTGATCCTCGATCACCTCGACGAGGTGGTTGCCGCACAAGGGCGGCGCTTCAACCAGAGACAACTCTATTACGGGATGCGCCCGATCATCATGGAGGCCTTCAAGAAGGAATTGAAGATCGGTAACTTCACGAGGGTCATCACCGAGTACGAAGCGAAGCATGGTGATATTCCTGGCATGTATCGCGAGCCGCGTGGTTCGATCACCTATCCGCATACTGGTGAGACGCTCACGCTCGGCACATTGATGGTCGAGAAATTCGAGCGGCCGTCGTGGCTCTTCCACAAGCTGGCCTATATCGAAAAAGAGGGTGCCAACGAGGCGCTCAAAGACGATGGCTGGTTGGAGCGGCATGATTGCTCGGTGATGTCGAGCAAGGGATATGGCACGCGTGCTGCGAAGGACTTGATTGACAAGCTCGCCAAACACAAGGAGCCGATCACCGTCTACGCCGTCACCGATGCCGATGCCTTTGGCACCATGATCCAGCAGACGCTGCAGGAGGCGACCATGGCGCGCAAAGCTCGCCACATCAAAATCATCCACCTCGGCTTGCATCCTTGGGAAGCGGTCGAGATGGGCCTTGAGATCGAAACCCCGAAGAGCGATGACGATGAAGACAACAAGCGCAAGCCGGTCGCCGACTACGTGAAGGCAGCTGATGCGTCCGGCGAATACAACGGCGAGCCAATCGCCCCACCACCAGACGGCGACAGCTGGGAAGAGTGGCTGCAGACACATCGCATCGAATTGAACGCGATGACCACACCGGCATTCATCGAGTGGCTTAACCGCAAAATGTCCGAAGTCACCGAGGACGCCGAAGGCAAGTCCATTACCCCCAAGCTGATTCCGCCCGAAGAGGTGATCGAGGCCGAGCTTAAAGCCAAGCTTGAGGCCGCAGTGCGCGGCAAGATCACCGAGCGCATTCTGCGCGAAGCCGGGCTTGATCGTCAGGTCAATGACGCCGTGGAGCAGGTCGAGCTTCCGACCGGTTGCGATCTGACCCAAGACATCGAGGATCTCTTCGAGCTTGATCCCACCGAGCAGTGGCGCACGCAGATCGAGGCCACCGTCGACGAATGCCTGAAGAAGGTGACCTGAAGCCAAAATTGGGAGTTGGAAAGTGGACAAAGGACTGAAGTTGGCGATCGCGCCCAGATCGGCGCTCGGCGGCGAGCGCAAATGTCAGGTCTTCCACATATGCTGCATGGTTTCGAGGGAGGCGACAGCTGCTCCGGGGTCGGCTTTGACCATGGCCGAGACGCGCTCGAACTCTTCCTCGTCACCGCCCAGCGCGTGCATCAGTGGGTTCGTACAATAACGCTGCGGATCGCCAGGGCCACCACGGCCGAGCGCCATCAGGATCGCATCGTCCACCATCCTCTTGAGAGAACGGCGCAGAGAGCGCTCAAAGGTTGGCTTCAACTTCCTGTCAGGATCATTCACGCCAAGCTCTTGCAGGATGATGGTACAGATTTCGGCAAACGTTATTGGCTTGCGACTGCGACGGATGCAGACCAAGAGAAAACGCTGTGATTGGCCGAGGCCACGGGACATGGAGAGGCATCCTTTTAAGTGGACCTTGTGTCCACTTAAGTCCCCCTGCCTGTCAAGCACCTCCCGCCCGATAACCGGCACGATTTGACGTGCCCGGGCCGATTTTCAAATTCGGTGGCCGGAAGGAAGCTTGATTCTGAGCCGCTCCACGCTCCGTTTTTGAAAACTGCATGATCCTGTCGGGGATCGGGCGCGGGCGCTGCTGGGTGGGTGAAGACTGCAATGGTGTCGCACCTCGTTGCGTCGGTTTGGGAGCGCCTGCATACGTGTCGTGCAAGCTCTGCCCGGGCCCCAACCAAAATTTGATTCCACGCGTGGAAGCGCGGCCCCTCCGCATCATACCCGGGCAGGTTTATGTGGGGGGCCGCAACACGCCTGTATGTGACGGAGAAGGCGATGAGCATAACCATGGACATGGCTTACGAAAACCTTCCTGCGGATGTCAAAGACCTCACTGAGAATTTCACTGAGAGACAGAAGGACATGATGTTTGTCGAGGCCGGGCATCTGCTGGCAAGCACACCGTCGTTGGAGGAAGCGCTCACGACGGCGATCAAGTCTCTCTTCGAAAATATCGCGCAACAACATATCGTAGGAGACAATGTGGAAGAGTTGGAAGCTCTGGTGCGCGAACTGATTGCGCACGGTGTCGATCCAATCGCGCTAAACAAAACGCTCGGCATTCTCGATGCCGGTCATGACCCGCTCAAAGAGATGTTCCGGCTGCATAATTATTGGTGGGAGATCACGTATCATGAAGAGTTAAAGGACAAACTCCGGAGCCTGCTGACGATGTCGCGGACGGAGTTGGACGCGGTGCGTTGGTTTGATGAGTGTCTGGACTGTCGCGCTCGCGCTTGGGCGGATTTGCATGAAGACTTCTATGTGCACGATCAGCTCTGGCGACAAGCGGCTCCCGAAGATAACGGTGATGGTGAAGTAATGCTCTGCGTCGGTTGTCTGGAAAAGCGCCTCGGCCGGAAACTGACACGCGACGATTTCAAGTCACCGCATCGTGGTCGCAAGTTGTCCGCACGGTTGAGGGACAGACTGGCTGCTTCACGAGTGAATACTGAATCACCAGTCAGCCACGCGGAAAGGGTTGCAAAATGGACGACACACTAACGCTACGTCAGGCCGATATCGCCCGTGATATCGCCCGTAAAACCGACACCATCGGTGAAGCCGTGGAGGCATTACGCCAGCGGCTCGGTGAAGACGCCGTGCGCTATATCCTCAAGCGCCAAGGCTGCAGCGACCTGGAGTATCTAATAAAGTACGCTCCCAGCTCCAGCTTTGACGATGTTGTGCGGTTGACCAAACTGCCTGCTCAAACCGCCAAGGACTTCGTCATTGCACTGACGCACGACGCAGCGCAGTACGCGCCGCACTGGTATGCCGACGCCCAAGCGCCGCTGCCAAGCGATCTGAAAGTACTCACCCTCGAATACAGCTTACCCGACGACGACAACGAGGATGCGACATATGATTACGAAGTGCTCTTTGCGGCGCTCGGGATTTTCACCACGCACAAGCCGGGGGAAATCACGCGCTTCGGCAAAACCAGCACACGTCGCCTTCGCGTCGATGTAGTGGTGCCCGCGTCGCGGGACTGCGATACCATACTTGCTTGGCAGCCCAAACAGATCGGACTTACGCTCACGCACTGCCACGAAACCAACAACCTCGCACACCGCTACCAAGTCGGTGACGAATATGTAGGCTGGGACTGGTTCGACGCGATTGCCGGAGAAGTCAATCCCGAACTCCCCGGCCAATTCGAGCAGTGGGCACGTACTGCAACAAAACGGGCCGAGCGCTGGTTGGCGTTGCACACTGCGTGCAACGGCAACAGCAAGCAGATGTTGAAAGTCGTCAAGCGAGAGCCGGTGGGGACGCAGCAATTCGTTGTCGAGCGGCTTGTGCCACGGGGCGTGGTGACATTGCTGCTGGCGAGCAAGGGCGTCGGCAAAACCAACGGACTGCTGGAGCTGGCGGTCGCAGTAGCGGAGCGACGGCCGACGTGGTGGGACTTCAAGTTGAGCCCAAGTGATGGCTTCGTCGTCTTCCTGTTGGGTGAAGGCTCGATAGAGGATGCCACGGATCGTGTTAAGGCGATGAATAACGGCGAAGTGCCGATGTTACTGATGTTGAAAAAATACAACGAACTCGACGATGATCGAAGACATCCTCGCCGACCTGAAAAAGTCCGGCATAAAAATTGATCTTTTGATCGTTGATCCGGGCCGGAAGTATTACTTGGGCGACGAGGACAGCTCCGATGCTGTCTCCGCGTTTTTCACCAAGCTCGAAGCGTTTGCTGATGAGCGAAATGCCGGACTGATTGTCTCACATCATCTCAAGCGTGACGCCGCTCCAAAAAACATTCACGAGGTGCCGCACTGGCTGCGCGGCTCTCAAGTCTGGATCGACAGGCCGCGTGTGATCACGGCCATGCACCGTCGCGGCAACGAAACGACATTCGGTATCCCAGCGCCACGCGGCGGCGATCCGCTGCATAACCTACGGGCCTCGACGATGCACTCCGATGTGCTGAAGTTGTATCGTGACCCGGACACCTTCACACATGTGCTGGTGAAGTCGGCCAAGCCAGAGGACGAAACGGCGAGCGATCCGACCGACGATGATCGCGTGCTCGCTGCGCTCAAGCGTCTGCTGGAAGAAGGCAAAGATGTCGGCGCTTCGTCCAAGTACGAGCTGTTTACGTACAAGCCGGAAGAGTTGTACGGCATGAGCCGCATCGGGATGCGGGCGGCAGTACAGCGGCTGATCGAGGCTGGCCGCGTGCGTAAGCAGAAGACTTCCGGCATGCTCAGCCTGCCTGTTTTAAAGGGCGAACGGTAAAGGCATACCGTCCACGGCACAGCGATTTTAACGCCTGTAAGCCGTTGATATTGCTGCTAAAGGCTGTGCCGTGTGGTAAAGCCATACCGTCCACGGCACAGCACGGCACAGCGATTTCAACCAGTGCTAAGTCATTGATTTTGCAGGAGAAAGCTATGCCAACCACCTCGGCACAGCGTTTCGCTAAGTGGTTGATATTACAAGAGAAAGCTATGCAGTGCCCTATAGAGAGAGTGGGTGTCCCCGCTTACGAGCGGGGCACCACTCCCACCTCTACACGGCGCTGCTTTCCAGCTGGCTGGAGTTCAAAAATGACAATGTGGCCGTGCTCGCTCGCCTGATGCTCGACATGGTGCGGCATCGTACCCCGACAGAGTAACCCCCACATGGCGCACAGCGCTGGCGACTGTTGAAAGGGCTGGAGCTTGTGCGTATAAGGGCCACCCCCCGACGCAATAGGAGGCAGTCAAATGTACGCTGGCAACATCGTGCCACTGCAGGGCATCCTCGACGCACGGGCTGAAGAGCGAGAGTTTTTGACGCTGCTCGACAAGTTCGAGCGACAAGGACAGTATGTCAGCTTTCAGGTGACATCCCGCCATTATGCGCCTCGCGTGTTTGCATGTAGCCGCGACAAGAGAAAAGTTTACGAGGGGGCAATGCGACGGTTGTTTGAGCAACAGCGCATTCACGCTATTCTCCACGGCTCACCCCCACGTCACTTGGCGCGGATCACACGCGCAAAAGCAGAAGCGAAAGCAGAAGTGATAAACTTCCCCGGACGTCTATGACGGATCGTACGGGGCTTATCGTAGAGCTTCCAGTCTCCATCTCCGGGCAAGACGCTGATCCTAGTCCTTGTTTGGTTGTTTGCCGGGCGTAGTTTGACGGGCACCGCAAAACGGAAAACAAAAAACCTAAAACCCATCATGCGTGCCCCGCAAGTTGGAGAAAAACGAATCCGGATTCGTTTTGAGTTAACAGAACCAAAGCGGTCACGGTGACCGATTTGACCGGTTAGGGATTCGGATTGTCCACGATTTCCATCGGTAATGGCGATAGTATTTCACCTATGTTGCGCGCCGATCGCGCTGGCCTGCCCCGATGAAATCCACGGGGGAGAAAATCGATTCACCAAAACCCTCACCCGTGTCCCGTATTCGATCGCGCTTCGAAGGCCCCGGAATGCCGGTGACGTTGCGCCCGGTGCCGATCGCGTACGATACGAGATCGACACTGCGCGCTCGGCTGTTCTAGTGCCGTCCGAGTCGGGTCGCAGTACAAGGACCCGACTGATCAATTTGATCCATGACATGCGCCCCGCGATGCGGCGCAAATCAAGTATGTATTACCAACTTGATCGATGATGCACGCTCCGCGATCCGGCGCGGCTCAATTGAATAGCAAGGCTCTGAAGGTTACCAAAAAACCCGGTGATCCGCTGCGGCCTCTACCGGCATTTTGTGCTCAATCCATCGAGATAACTTGGATCGCCGCCATTCAATCCCGGCGTTTCGCGACAGAAACTAGACTAGCGGTGTGGGCGCACGAATTGGCTCGGGGCTGTCCTCAGCGGCGTGCCGCTCCCTCCACTCGGATCGATCCTGGTCGCGCACAAGCCAATAGACGGCCCCAAGCGCGATTATGGCCGCCGCAAGTGCGAACAATTCCTCCGTTGCATGTCCGACGTCGAGGATCAGGAGCTTGCGCACGATGGCGAGCATCGCAATCAAGACCACGGTACGGACCTGGACGACGCTGTGATGCCGCTCGGCAGACACGAGCAGCGACCGCTTGAACTCAAGCGCAATGATGACGGTAAAGATCATGCCGAACACGGCCTGAAAAACCGTCGTAGTCGGTCGGGTCAAATGTGCTTGAAGCGATGCTCAGAAAAATCTTGAGTGCGAGGTTCCAGATGGCGAAAACGATGAAGACGGCGATCAATGCGGTGAGTATGAGAATGACGATGTGCTCGAACTTGTCGTAAAAGCTGAGCAGGCCAAAGCGCCTCTGCGCCTCAGTAAACTCCTCTTTGACGCGCATGACCGTTCCTCCCCTTTAGCGGTGACAAGCCGGTGAGCCGCTGTGGTCCTGGTCTGGGGGCGCCATATGGTTATCCCGATGCGAGGTAACGGTGCACGAAGGCGATCGCCATGGCCCCTTCGCCCACAGCCGACGCGACACGTTTAATCGAGCCGTGGCGCACGTCACCGGCCGCGAACACACCCGGCATGGAGGTCTCCAAATAGTACGGCTCACGGTTGAGCTTCCAGGTCTCCCCCGGCGTGCCGAACTTCCTCAGGTCGGGTCCGGTCACAAGATACCCTTCCTCGTCGCGAACGATGCCGACCTCCTTCGCCCACTGGGTATTCGGAACCCCGCCAAGACATAGAAATAGAAAGCTCGTCTCGATCATCCGCTCCTCGCCGGTCTCGCAGTTCCTAAGCGTCACCGCTCGCAACATGTCATCGCCGTGCAACGCGACGACCATCGACTTAGGCACGATCTCTATGTTCGGCGTGTGCGTGACACGATCAACCAGATATTCAGAGACATTGTCGTTCAAACGCTCGCCTCTGCATGACGATACTCACCTTGCGAGCGTAGCGGGCAAGGTACAGCGAGGCTTGTGCGGAAGAATTGCCCGCACCCACGATGACGACGTGTTCGTTGCCGCAAAGTTGGGCTTCGCTTGCGCCAGCCCCATAATAAACGCCGGCACCGAATAGCTTTTCCTCGTTTGGTAGGCCGAGACGACGATACTCAACACCTGTGGCGCAGACGGAGACGCGAGAGATGATCTTGGTCCCGTCGTCGAGATCGACGACGCCCTTGCAGGTGGTGAATTCGCCGCGCACGCCCGCCCGGTGAATGAGGATTTCGGTGCCAAACCGGGATGCCTGCTCCCGCGCACGCTCGGCAAGGTCGGCGCCGCTGATACCTTCGGGGAAGCCGAGATAGTTCTCGATCTTCGGGCTGGTCCCAGCCTGGCCGCCCACCGCAAAGCGCTCAACCAGGACGGTCTTCAAGCCCTCCGACGCGCCATAAACGGAGGCGCTTAGACCTGCTGGACCAGCTCCGTATATGGCGAGGTCGTATTCGGAGCGAGATGGATTGCGGAACCAACCCAGCTTTTCAGTGATCTGGCGGACGGTCGGCCGCTCCATGCGCGTTCCGTCGTCAAAAATACAGATGGGAAGACGGGCATCGTCCACATTCTCGACGCCGAGATCGTTTCGGGCATGCTCATTATCGCGAAGCTCGATCCACTCGAAGGGGATGTCACTTCGCTGCAAGAAATCGCGGATGGCATAGGCGGAGGGACACCCACGCTTGCCGTAGAGACGGAGGGGCGCGACCTTTGGCATGCCGTTTCTCCAACGCGCACACTATATGCAGGATCCTTGCTTGACCCCATTGGGCGGCTCATGTTCACGGGCCAAATCGAAACATAATGGTCACCATGAAAGACGGCCAGTCCAGTATACCGCTACTCGCACCCCATCCCCGACAGATGCTCTTGCCGTTCGTTATGAAGCTAACCGTAAGCGCATGCCGCATCCCCCGATGATCATCGCGCGGTCCGCTCGCCTAAAATGAGCGACAGCTCAGGAACCCCGGGCCGCCACAGCTCGGGGTTCTCTATTTTCCGATGCCTGCGAAGTCGAAGTGCGTCCTACGATTTCGGCACGACGCGGGTTGCTACGCTCGCTTTACTCACACTCACTATACTTCCGGGGTGCGGATCCAGCGGCGTCGCTATTGCCAAATGCTCCGGCCACGCAGTCAGCTTCCGAAGTTCGCCAACGGTCTTCGCAGACACTCCGATGTCTGGGTCCACTTCGACGTGCATCCGATCTGGCAAACGACCCAGAGCTATGTGAAGTGCGGCGATGCTTTTGGGCTTGTATCGCATGAGGGCTCTCCTCACTGCCCGGCACCCCAACTGCCGACAGCCACTAACGGCCTACAACCATTTCCCTCGCGGGCGAAGGGGCGCGCCAAAATCGTCAGTCGCATTTTGCCGCAAGCTGGGAACTAACGCCTCGGGTCTGGTGTGTCTAAACTGGCCAGGACATTACCCCCTCACCCCCCGTGTAGTCCTGGTTTACAGGCCCCGGCGGCACCGCAACCGCCGGGGCCTGTAAACGGAGAGGCCCAAAAACCTCGCTCCAAGTCGCTCGCTAAGGTTATTGGAGACTTGAGTGCTGCCGTTCTTACGGATCAGCGTTTCGAGGACATCGAGCGGGCGTCGAAGATATTCCAGAGCTCCCAACTCAAGTGCCCGCGGTTCGTAACGTTAATCTTCAGGCGCGGTGGAATCTCTTCGCGGCGCATGCTTCGCTCCGACGGAGGCAGTACCGCTGATCCTAACCCAGTCCAGAACGTCGGTGACCAAAGCCGTCTTAAAACCTTTCCTCGTGATGATCATCGCTGCGGCACTGCTGTGGTGTGCAGCGATGGCGATTTATCTCGCCAAGGCCGAAGTGCCAACTAGTACCGCTGCACAGTGATTATGACTTGTTGAACGTGGGCGTGGGATAGGCGCGGCCTATTTTGGTGCGGGCTTTATCGGTTGTGAACATCCATTTGATGCGAGCGGCGGCGGCATTGCGCTGTCGTTCCCAGGCAGCAATTTCGGATTCGACCTGTGTCTTCGTGGCAATCCGCCGGTCCAGGCATTGGCTGCGCAGGACTTCGATCTCGATTTCAACCATGTTGAGCCAGCTGGCGTGCTTGGGGACATAGTGGAACTCCAACCGGCGCAGAACCCTGCGCGCTTCGTCTGGCGAGAAGGCCCGGTAGAGCGTGCCGGCCGAGTGCGTCGACAGATTGTCGAGCACGACGCGGATGAGCTTCGCCATCGGGAAGTAAACGTCCGTGAGATCGCGCATGCAGACGGCAAAGTCGACGCCAGTTCGGCTGTCGGTGACTTTGATCTTGCGCCAAGGGCGGTGCACGTCGAGGAAGACGAATAGGTTGGCCGTTCCATTGCGTTTATATTCGCAGTCGTATCGCTCGAGCTGGCCCGGTCTGGCCGGGATCGATTGCCGCACCTCGCCGATCAGTTGGGTCGGGCTCTCATCAAAACAGACTACCGGGCGCTTAGCATCGGGCGGCTCCGCATAGAGGTCGAGCACATCTTCCATACGGGCGACAAATTCGCCATCCACCTGCGGAATGCACCACATGTCTTTGCGCCACGGCTTGAGGTCGTTTTCGGCCAGCCGGCGGCGCACGGTTTCGCGGGAGAGACTGTCGTGTGCGGTAAGCTTGACCAGTTCACCCGCCAATAGTTCCAGCGTCCAGCGGGCGCGGCCTGCAGGTGGGCTTGAACAGGCCGTGGCGACCAGCAGGGCTTCCTCTTTGCCCGAGAGCTTGCGGGCCGCTCCAGGGCGCGGCTCCTCGCTGAGCGCCGCAGCCAGGTTGCCGAGCACAAAACGGCGCTTGGTCCGGTATACGGTCGAACCGCCCACCCGCAGGCTGGCAGCGACCGCCGCGTCGCTCTCGCCAGCGTCGGCCGCCAGCAAAATCTGCGCCCGCTTGAGCTTGCGCACCGAGTGCTTGCCGCCGCTCAGCAGCGCCGCGAGTTCGTCACGCTCGGCTTGGCTGAGCTCGACCCGGTAACGTACATTCATCGGTCTCTCCTCCGCGTTCGAGGAGGAGACGACCAACTGAATTGGATGGCCGGCGCGAGTTGCCCTGCAAAAACCTTCACGCCCAAGCAGGGTCAATATCTGGCGTTCATCTACGCATACACGCGCCTCCACCGCAGGCCGCCGGCCGAAATCGACATGCAGGAATATTTCCGTGTCAGCCCACCGTCAGTTCACCAGATGGTGCTAACATTCGAACGCGCAGGCTTCATCCGAAGGCAACCCGGTGTCGCACGCAGCATCGAAATGCTCGTTGATCCCAAACACCTCCCAGTCCTACGCTGATCCTAGATCAATCGGTCAAAATCACTGTGTCGAGGTACTAGCATTGGTTAGGAGTTCGCAACGTGCTCGCGCCAACTAATCAAAACCGGACGTTCCCAGTGTCGCGCAAATGGCAAACGGTCTCCTAGGCTATTCAAAAACTCGCAGCTGGTATGTATGCGGTCTACTTCATTCAAGCAGCCTCATCAGCCAAGCCAGCACTTCCGCAAAGAGTGCATCGGCTTCGCTGGGATAAGCTAGTACCCAAAGAGCGCCGCCGAACGGCAAAACTGCTACGACCAAAAGCAAATGTCGCATAGGGAGGTGTCCGCCACCAACCTAGAGCTTAGTGCGCCTCTCGGGGCCTCAATGAGCAGGCCGGGAGACGGCTTGCCACGACGTTCACTAAACGGGTACGGCGTCATGACCGAGAGATATTGAACTCGACTCCGCCAGACCTGATCAACCGACATCGCGGCTTAACGTTAAGCGGGGCCGACCACACGTTCGAAGTCAGCCCTATCTCAAGCATGTCGGGCCGAAGATCTACGTGATCGACAAGTCGAACATCAATTCGTTCGACTACGCGCCATCGCTCGCACCTGCAGACTGGAAGCCTGTTTTCACCGTCAATTGACGCAGGACCGGTTGCTACGATTAATGGTGTGATGGCGACGGAGACATTGGCGCTGGCGGAAGGGGTGGGCGCGGAGTTCGACTCTGCCCACGCCGATTTTGCAGGCTCTAGCCGTATCCAAACAGTTTCCCGGCGTATTAGCCCTCGATCAAGTAGATTTCGAGCTGCGCGCCGGGGAAGTCCATGTTTTGTTTGGCGAAAACGGCGCCGGCAAATCGACCCTGATCCAAATTCTTGCGGGCGTATACTCTCCGACCGAGGGCAGCCTTCGCTTCCGTGGCCAACCGATCGAGCTGCAAGGGGTCCATCACGCGCGCACGCTGGGAATCAGCTCCGTATTCCAGGAGTTCTCCCTGGTCCCAACGCTGACAATCGAAGAGAACCTGTTTCTCGGGGCCGAACTGACTAACCACGGTTTTCTCGACAAAACTGAACTGCATCGGCGCGCCGACGATATTCTCAAACAGCTCGGCTTTCCGCTGCGACCACGACAACGGGTCCAGGACCTGTCCCGCGCCGAGCAGCAGATGGTCGAGATCGCCAAGGCGTTCCGCACTGATCTATCGGTGCTGATCCTCGACGAGCCGACAGCCTCGCTGACCGATCGCGAAGCGCAGCGCCTGTTCGCGATGGTCGAGCAGGCGAAGAGCCGAGGCGTTGGCATTGTCTACGTCACGCACCGCATGAGCGAGATCCGACGTATTGGTGATCGCATCACTGTCCTGCGTGACGGCAAGCGCGTGGCGACGCTGGATGTCGCGGAGGCCAACGACGAGCGGCTCCTGCAGCTCATGACCGGACGCGTCATCAGCCAGGTTTTTCCGAAGATCGCGCATCGGCCAGGGCGGCGGTTGCTGGAGATTTCGGCACTCACCACTGCGGATCGCTCAGTGAAAGACTTCTCGCTTAAGCTCCACGCCGGCGAGATCGTGGGCGTTGCCGGCCTGGTCGGCTGCGGCAAGTCCGAGGTCGGCCGCGCCTGCATCGGCCTAGAGCGAATAGCGTCCGGCCGCGTCATATTCGACGGCCAGGACGTCACCGGGCGATCGGTGCGTGCAATGCTTGATCGAGGTGCGTTCTATCTTCCACCCGACCGCCGCGAGGAAGGGTTGGTTATGATGCGGAGCGTGCGCGAGAACGTCTCGCTGCCGTGGCTGTGGATGCGCCCGTTCTCCCGGCTTGGCTTCCTCGATCGCGGCAGTGAGCGGTCGAAGGTTTGGGATTTGGCGCGCCGGCTAAATCTGCAGCCGCCGAACACCGAGCGGGATCTCGAGCGATTCTCCGGTGGTAACCAGCAGAAGGTTCTGCTGGCGAAGGGCCTGATATCGACCGTTAAGTTATTCATCCTCGACGAGCCAACAGTTGGAGTCGATGTCGGGACGCGCGTTGCGATTTACGAGCTTGTTCGGGACCTGTGCGAGGGCGGCGCCGGCATCTTGTTGATCTCGTCAGATCTGCCGGAAATTCTGCATCTCACCAACCGAACGTACGTCATGTATCGGGGCGAGCTGCGGGCGGAGCTCGAGGGCGCGCAGATCACGGAGGATCGGGTGCTAGCCAATTTCTTCGAGCGGGCGCAGGCATAATGGACCGGACCACGTATCGCTGGCTAAGCTACACCGTACCTACCTCCAGGAGGTGGTGATCGGCATGCTGCTCATTTGGCGGTCATCGCCGATCAGCTTCGCCAGTTCGTGATGCTGTGGCTCAAGGAGTGACCGCATGCCGACGGTGGCTTCCGTCGGATTGGGTTGGTGGTCGCCGAGACGCACCTAAGGGAACCTTGGGAGAACACGATGTCCACCAATCAGGAGCTTCTGGCGCGTCGCCAGGCCGCGGTGCCGAGAGGCGTGAGTTCGACCACGGAAATCTTTGCGGCGAGGGCGGACAACGCCGAGCTTTGGGATGTCGATGGCAAACGCTACATCGATTTCGCCGGCGGCATCGGCGTGCTCAATTCCGGCCACCGCCATCCCAAAGTGATGACGGCGATCCGGCAGCAGCTCGAACGCTTCACCCATTCCGCCTTCCAGGTGGTCTCTTACGAGCCCTACGTTGCGCTCGCCGAAAAGCTCAATCGTCTCGCGCCTAGCGTCGGCCCGAACAAAACCATTTTCCTCACCACCGGCGCCGAGGCGATCGAGAATGCGGTGAAGATCGCGCGCGCCGCAACCAAGCGCTCCGCGGTGATCGCTTTTTCCGGTGGCTTCCATGGCCGCACCTTTATGACCCTCGCGCTCACCGGGAAGGTCGATCCGTACAAGAAGGGTTTTGGCCCCTTTCCCGGCGACGTCTACCATGTGCCTTATCCCAACCGTTTCCACGGCATCGCATCGGAACACTCCCTCGACGCCATTGAGTTACTCTTCAAGACCGATGTGGAACCGGCCCGTGTTGCAGCGATGGTGATCGAGCCGGTGCAGGGTGAGGGCGGCTTCTATATCGCGCCCTTCGAATTCCTGCGCCAACTGCGCCGCCTCTGTGACGAGCACGGTATTCTCCTTATTGTCGATGAAATCCAGAGCGGTTTCGGCCGCACCGGTAAGATGTTTGCCCTTGAGCACAGCGGCATCAAAGCCGATCTCGTCGCCGTGGCGAAGAGCTTGGCCGCTGGTATTCCGCTTTCGGCGGTGGTCGGCCGCGCGGCGATCATGGACGCAGTCGATCCTGGTGGGCTCGGCGGCACCTACGGGGGCAACCCCATCGCCTGCGCCGCCGGTCTTGCCGTGCTCGAGGTCTTCGAGGAGGAAAAGCTCCTCGAACGCAGCGCTAACATCGGCGAGCGCATCACCGGACGCATGACCGAACTAGCGGCGAGCAACCGCTTTTCCTGCATCGGCGAAGTTCGTGGACTTGGCGCCATGGTGGCGATCGAGTTGGTCGAGGACCGCGCTTCGAACAAACCGGCGGCGGCGCTCACCAAGCGCTGGACGGAGAACTGCGTGAGAAACGGTCTCATCCTGCTGACCTGCGGCGTCTACGGCAACGTGGCCCGCATCTTGGTGCCGCTGACCGCGAGCGAGGCGGTCATCGAGGAGGGGCTTGCCATCCTGGAGCGTTCGTTGGAGGAGGCCGTGGCTGGCTGACGCGTGCGAGCCCGGTGTTTTTTGCACTCCCCGCAGAGCCTTCCCTCGGATTAGCTGCTATTGGATAGGATGGCGATAGCAGTTCAACGAGTACCGGCATAAGTGACAATCGAGCGGTAGCGCGCAACTCGACAACGACCATTTGCGCAACACCAATGGTGCTTTGCGCCCGGCGCCGCGACATGACTCCCTGCTTGTCAAGATCATTGTCCACGCGGAAACTCGGGACTTGGCGCTGGCACGGTTGCGTCGTGCGCTCGACGAGTTCGAAATTAATGGCATTGTCACCACCGCCCCGCTCCATAAGCGTCTTGCCCGATTGCTCGAGGTGCAGGCGGCGCGGTTTGATACCGGTTTTTTGGAGCGGCTGCTGATGATCTAGTGGTGAAATTCATACGTTTGAGTCCGATGACAAATCAGATTTCATGCGGGTTTGGGTATGACAGGCAGGTACAAAGTGCGGGTACCAAGTGTTTGATTCAGACCGTGGCTGTGTGAAAACGCCACGCTTCGTTTGATTCTCGCGGTATGCGGCTTACTAAACGCGCCCAATCGCTTTCAGCGACTCCCCGCGCTGCCAGCGATCCCACAACTCCGTCTTCTCTGCCGCAGTGAAACCTCGATGAAATCTTTGACTAATCACCAGACACTCCATCTCTTGCAGCTAAGATAAAGTGTTGCTCGATCAGTTGAGATCACCAGTGACAACGGACATTGATCGCCACGGGTACTGAATGCACCGATCGTGAATGACCCGACAACCAAACTTGGTCGATTGCCGAGCGTCAATTCTTGATGCGAAGCTACCATAACGCCGTCTGTGCGTTGGACGACGTGATCTACATCACAGTCTGCCGTTTTTCCCAGCGCTCACAGGCGATGCCCTCCTGCGGATTAGAGATTTAGCGCATGATTATTTTGTGAATGTGTTGCGGTCAAAACAAAAACTGAACCGCTCTGAACAGCCCAAGAGCGAGGAAGGCATTCCAAATTATGGTCACAGCCAAACCACAGGTCAGCCCATCGACTGGCAGCACAATTCTTAGAACCGACGACATGGGACGCTCCTAGTCCCCTCACATTCCCCGTGACGATAGACTTTAGTCATAAAAATTTTCGGTTCGATGACGAGTAGCTGTACGCAAGAAAAATTTTGGACAAAAATAAATTGGGGGAGAAGAGGTGACCGTCGCTTGTCTGTCACGCACAATAGCCAAACTACCCGGCGGGTGGCCTCGCGGGCACGCCCGCTGTCCCTGAGCCTCGAGAGGACTATCGCCTGTCGGGGCTCTTTATCTTTTGGGCGACCGCACTGTGATCGGTTGTGCCGCCCCGCCGCTTCCCGCCGCCGTGGGACGCTAGGAGCATGACAGGTCTGATGATAGTATTGCCGTGCCCACTTAATCAGCGGGTAAGTCTAACCTACGGCGACGGATGAGCCTTGATGCACGGGGTCGCTCCCCGCATGTGCGGTCAAGTAGTCCACGCATTGTTAGGCGGAGGAGCCGGGGGTCGCTCCCCCGGCTTCATCTACGCGGACACGGCAGTTGAGAAAGTGAGAATTAGGACAGCCCGAACTTTCGGAACGCTTTGGCTCGTGATGGATTGTTTTGCACTGCACTGTCTCTCTCTTGACGGAACCAGCCTCGGGGCGGATCGTTGTCGGCGGCTGGCACTAGGGAGGCCGCCATGATCGTCAAGAACATTTTGCTCGGCAAACGCGGGAACGTGGTTTCGATCGAGCCGAACGCGGAACTTGCCGCGGCGGTAAAGCTGCTGGCTGAACGGCGTATCGGCGCGGTCGTTATCCTCGGTGCCGATCACCGCATCGTCGGCATCCTTTCGGAGCGCGATATTGTGCGGGCGATCGCCGAGCGTGGGCCGACGACGCTGCACGAACCGGTCGGTCAGGTCATGACGCGCGATGTAAAGACCTGCTCCGAAGACGACACCATCGAGAGCTTGATGGGCCACATGACAACGGGAAGATTCCGCCATATGCCAGTGGTGGAGCAGGGAAAGCTCGTTGGCATCGTGTCGATTGGCGATGTGGTAGAGAATCGCGTCGAAGAGATAGAGCGCGAAGCCGCAGCATTACGCGATTACATCCGGCAGTAGCTCATCGTTTGCCTGCCGGATGGTCGCTTAAAGTCACCTTCTACCCAAGCGTCGTGCTGTTTCCAGCGATGTATTTTGCCGCATGCCTTGCAAACCAGAGAAAACGTAATCCCCGCTAGAGACTCGAAATTGATTTTTTCTGAGTGCAGTCCAGTCGGGACGACCCTACCGAGCGTCGGGCAACGGATCAAGATATCGGGCATGCCACTTTGCGCTCAATAAGGGCGAGGATTCCTTCGTGACCACCTCGCCACAAGGTTGGCAAGTGTAGCTTTTCAGCTCCGGATGCCCCAAGACGGCCGGAACAACTGGAGCCGGTCTCATAGGATGCCCGCACTTTGGGCACTTAAGCAATTCATGCGGAACGGCAACCATGTGGGGATCGCCAAAAGGTGCGTCCGTCGCCCGCGGATCTAAGTTTAAATCAGCTACTTTGTTATTGCAAAATACAAAGAAGGTTCTCGGAGGTAGGGGTATGAGAAAATAGGCTCACGACGCCAGCTGCATCGAGCAGCGCCTTGGCCTCCTCCAGATCGAGCGCAACGGCACGTGCCATCAGGCTTGGGCGAGGTTAAACCCGTATTCCGCTCCCCAAGCGTTCAGCTCGTCTAATTTGCAACTCTTGGGCTTCAGTGGGAAATGCTCGTGCCAAGGACGCGCCTCGCACATGCCTAGCTCCGGGATAAAGACGTCCATGTCCGTATATAACTCGAGCAGCACCTTATCGGGATCGTAGTGATAACCCGCCATGTTGTGACCGGCGGTGTGGCGGGCTGGACCCCAAAGAGTCTTGACGCCAGCCTCTCGGAGAGTATCGCAAGCAACTGCGTGGTCAGAACTACCTTTCAATTGGAAGGCAATGTGATGCACCCTTGACTCAGGAAGCTTGACCATGTTGACCACGTGATGATCACGATTACAGGTTAGGAAGGTGGCGAGTCCTTCAAAATCATCGGTGTACCAGAAGCCTTTTGGAGCTTTTCGCCCTCGGTCGAAATTACCGCGACATGGCCCAGTCGCAATTGCGCGACTCCCATTTTTTTGAAACCCGGCGCAGGAGCATATCGGTGTAGAATTGAAACACGTTGCCGCCAGGAATTTCTATCTCACTAAATTAGATATGCCGGGCTGACTGTTGGATTTGAGCTCAGCGCCGACCACATAATCTTGGGCCTTTTTGGCAAAATCCTTTAGATCGGTCCCGGGTTTAAGTTGAAAGGAGGTGAAGCAGCGATTTCTGCTTACCCTGTCGCAATACAATATTGTGGTGCTCGTAGCCGATGGAAAGGTAAACCGAACCTTCATCCTTGGCGCTTTCGGTCATCCCGATCGTCTCAATGTAATGGTCCTTTGATCTTTCGATATCTGCGGTTTCCAGAGCGACGTATCCAAGTTGGAACACCTTGGGCTCGAATTTCTTTATCATGCTTTCCTCCTCCTGGTTTTCATACCCACGGATGCTCTCGGTAACGGTAGCGGCTTGCGACTGCAGCGCACCGACAGAAAAGTGTGCGCCGAAGCATGGAAGAAGTTCGAAGACGGTGCCAACGGCAAAACACTGCGCGAGGAAGTCAGCAAGAAGTACGCGGAGTGGAAAGCGCTGTGGGTCGTTGAAGGCGTCGAAATGAAATAACAAGGAGCGAGGCGGCGGGCTGCGCGAGCGGCCCGCCTCTAAGTGCCGCAGTGAGCCTCGCGCGTCTCTGGCGTGACCAGGGCAAGCCGGGGCAAGCGCCGCGAACTGCTCGCTCTCGAGATACGCTTCAGCTTTCGCCCGCATCCGGCTCTGCCGACAGCAGCGCGACTTGACCCGCGATGCGATTGACCTCGGCTTCATGCCATTTTTCTTTGGTCGTTTCGATCGCCGTCAGCGCTTCGCGGCGCTATGGCTGGGGCGGATCGGCCGCAGCCCGTCGCATGGCTCGCACGCGATCTGGGTGCGTATCGTCAAAACGTGCAGCGGATTATCAATGACTTGCACAGGGAGGGGCTTGTCGCGTTCGAGGCCAACCCGCATCACCGGCGGGCGCAACTCGTGGTCCTGACTGACAAAGGAAGGCGGGCCTTTGAAGCCGCTATGGACTTACAGGCACCTTGGGTGAACAGCCTCTCGGTCGGGCTTTCGGTCAAGGACATAGAAACAGTCCACCGCGTCGTAACGGCGATGCGGAAAAAATTGGAGACGTGATGTCGCCGATAGGTCCAGAATCTGCCGACCTCCGACGCCAGCGCCATGTCCGCTATTGCATCAACATCGGAAATGGCCGGCAAATGCTGACCGTTGTCTTCCGGCGCAACCTCCGGCGCCGGCGGCAATTCACGCCGACTTCAGTAGCGCCAGCCTTTTTACGCGAAAATCTCTTTGAAGAAATCCTGCATGGCGATCCATGAGCGCCGATCCGCCTGCTTGTTGTAGATGGCCGGCGGCGGCCCGTCCTCTGGCATCAGCCAGTTGGTGAAGGTGTGGAGCGCGTTGCCGTAGGCGACGAACTCCCAATTTGCCTTGGCATCGCGCATCTCTTTCCAGAACGCCATCGTCTGATCGTCCGGCACGACCGGATCGTCAACTCCGTGCAGCACCAAAATTTTGCCCTTATAGGTGTCGGGCTTGAGCGGCGTCGGCGTCGCCAGTACGCCATGGAAGCTGACAACGCCAGCAAGGTCGTTCTGTCCGTCGCGCGCCATCTCCAACACCGCAAGGCCGCCGAAGCAGTAACCGATAGCGGCCATCTTGCCCGGATCAATGTTGGGCACTTTGCGCAATTGATCGAGGCCGCAGCGCGCCCGCTCGCGCAACAGCGGTCGATTGGTTGCATATTTCATCATCTCGGCTTCGCAGGTCTCCGGGGTGTTGGGGCGGATGCCCTTGCCATAGACATCGACGACGAAGGCGTTGAAGCCGAGGCCGCCCAGCATTTGGGCGCGTTTTTGGGTGTATTCGCCGACGCCGCCCCATTCCGGAAACACCAAGATGCCTGGGCGCTTGGCGCCAGCGTCGTCCCAGACGGCAAACCCCTCACATGCGTAGCCGTCGTGCTTGTATTCGATGACCCCGGACTTGTGCATTATCGCCTCCCTCGCAATCTCTAGCGTCGGAGTAATTCACGCCGACTGCACCAGCGTCAACTAATACCGGACGCGCGCTACGGCTTCGGCGATGTGCGTGTCGCGAGGTTAGCCTTGCTCACCCTTACCGCGCTCTCGGGATAGCGATCCTGCGACGTCGTAATTGCCAAATTTTCGGGCTAAACCGTCACCTTGCGAAGCTCGCGGACGGTCTTTGCCGATATTTCGATGTCCGAGTCCACTTCAACTCGCATCTGATCCGGCAGGCCACCAAGCGCGAGTTGGAGCGCAGCCATACTTTTGGTCGGGATTCCCCGGACAACTCCCAAACTGGCGCACCGATCTTGATCAGCTTCTCCTTCAGGCTCGTCAGAGACCAGTTTTTGATCGGCTCGGGCGTCGCCAGCGTGCCCAAGAAATTGCCGAGATTGTAGGCCAGCGCATGAAGCTGGAGCCGGACGGCGTTGGCGGCGAAGCGGGACCTGCGAACAGTGGATCAATCTGCGCAGTAAATTTCCGCTGAAAGTTTCTGACTAGGGGGAAATCCGCCATGAGCCGCTCGAAAGCGTCCGAGACCCTTTTGATAACCGACGGCTGCACTTTGACCGTCGATCGCGCGCCAGAAGGCAAGTTTTAAGGTCCGATCGGGGACTGCGGTCATCGACACGACGATCCTGACCGATCAGGTGCTCGAGTTGCGGATTCGCAACGGTCAGGTCCGCGTCCTGCGCCGCCGCAAGGTGCTCGATCCCGAAGACCAGTTCCCGAAGTGGGAAGGGGGGCGAGGCGACCGATGACATCTGATGTGACGCCGTCACTCGGGTGCCGAGCGTTACGCCGTCACGCGATGTGACGCGCCGTCACGCGGTTCCCTGTTCTCGCCTATTGGACGCTTCTATTCGTTGCCTTCGCAGGGCTCGCGGTAGCCATTTGGGTTTGGTGAGCGAATGCGCAACACAAACGTGACAGCAACGGCGAACAGCGCGGTTCGCTTACGCAATTCAACGAGCAAACCACCGATGGTTTGAAGAAGGCGATCGCCGATCTCACCAGTCAGCTCGGCGCCGATAAAATCAAGGGCTTCGTGATCGATCTGCGCAACAATCCGGGCGGCCTGCTCGATCAGGCGATCTCGGTGTCGGATGCGTTTTTGGACAAGGGTGAGATCGTGTCTACCCGCGGCCGCAATGCCGAAGAAACGCAACGCTTCAACGCCCGGCCGGGCGATCTGACCAAGGGCAAGCCGGTCATCGTGCTGATCAACGGCGGCTCGGCTTCAGCTTCGGAAATCGTGGCCGGCGCGCTTCAGGACCACAAGCGGGCGACGCTTGTCGGTACTCGCTCGTTCGGCAAGGGCTCGGTGCAGACCATCATTCCGCTTGGCGCGGGCAATGGTGCGTTACGTCTGACCATGGCGCGATACTTCACGCCCTCGGGCCGTTCCATCCAGGCGAAAGGCATCGAGCCCGACATAAAGATGCTCCAGGAAGTACCCGACGATCTGAAGGCGCGAACTGACGTCGAGGGCGAGGCTTCGCTCCGCGGCCATCTCAAGGCGGAAGGCAGCGAGGAATCGGGCTCTCAATCCTACGTGCCGCCGGACGAGAAGGACGACCGCGCGCTCAAGGAAGCGCTCGATCTGCTGCGCGGCACCATCACCGATGCGGCTTCCCGCCCAATCCAAAGGCAGCTGTTCCCAACTAAGAGCCCGTTTCGAAATTAGAGGTCAGGCGTTCAGCTCATCGAGCAACGCCCTGGCCTCTTTCAGATCGAGCGTGTCGAAGCCTTCGGTGAACCAGCCGTAGACCGGAGCGAGCAGTTCGCGAGCTTGCTGCGGCTTCCCCTGATCACGCCAGAGCCGCGCCAAGCTCATTGCGGCGCGGAGTTCCCATGATTTTGCTTCCTGCTGCCGCGCGACCTCGAGTGCGCGCTCGAAACACGCTTCCGCTTTTGCAGCGTCGGGCTGTGGTTGTAAGAGCGATATTTCACCAGCGCCGCGAATCACTTCGGCTTCAAACCACCTTTCGCCGCTCGTTTGTACAATTGTCTGAGCCTCGTTGATAGCTTGCCAAGCCAGATCAAACTGGTTGACGTGCGCTTGCGCTCTAGACAGGTACGGCAGCCAAAACGGCACAAGCATTTTAGTGCCCATTGATCGAAAAACGGCGAGGTTGCTGGACAGCATCGGAGCGGCTTCAACATTGTTGCCGATGTGGACAAGGACGCAAGCCCGCGACAAATTCGCCCCAACCTTCCAAAACACGGCGCCGGCCCTCTCCGCTAGTGTGGCGAATTCATTAATGCAGGCGTTTGCTGTGTCGTAAGAGCCGCACTGCATGTGAACTAACGCTTTGTAGATTAGTGCAAGTATCAGTGTTGCATCGTGGCCAATTTCGCGCGCATTTTTGACCGCATCGTCAGTATCTTTTCGAGCCGCTTCGGGATAGCCGAGCGCCAAAACGGCCAACGACCGATAGGCCAAATTCGCTACGCCAACGTCCTGGCCAAATCGCGTCATCAGTGTACGATGTTCAACGGGATCGTAAAGCGCTATGGCCTGATCGTAATGTGAGCAACCCTCCGCAAGGCGTCCTGTCAACGCAAAGGAACTACCCATTAGGCGGTGCCCTACCATTAAAGGGACCGTCGCCCCTTGCTTTTCTGCGAGCGTTAGAAATTGCGCGGCAAGCGAAAGCATTACTTCGCTGTTGAACGCTCCATGGGCTTGAACCCAAAAGCCGTACAGCACCAAAAAAAGCAGCAGGGGGTCATCCGAAGGCTCGCCGAGAGCTTCAGCCTCTGCGATAAGAGAGCGCGCACGCTCGGCAGCGGCTACGGTCTCTGGCGCCGCGTGTCCCTTCACCTGCATTAGTGGCGTTATCAAAGCAACTTGCAGCTTAAGCCGCTCGCGCCGAATTCCGGGAGTGGCAGCCAGCATCGCCAACTGATCTGCCGCTTGGGCAAGCTGATGGGTGGCTTCGATCAAAGCCGAACGTTCCAAGGACCGCTGGCCCGCCTTGCCCCACATGTCTGCGGCCTTTTCAATCAGCCCAGCCTCGGTGCAATGGCGTGCCAGCAATTCCGGTTGGTTCTCAGCGATGTCTGCGAACTGACTTTCGAGAGTATCGGCGATGCTGGCGTGAAGCTTCCGTCTCGGCTCGCGCAGCAGCGTGCCATAGGCCGCATCCTGAACGAGGGCATGTTTGAACAGATGGCTCGCGTGTGGCGGCACACCCTGCCGGAATAGCAAGCCGGATTGAATGAGACGGTCGAGTGCCGTATTGAGTTCCGCCTCAGGCTTGCGCACCACCGCAGCCAGCAGGGCATGGGAGAATTCCCGCCCAATCGCGGCCCCGATCTGCGCCACCTCCTTGGCGGGGCCGAGCCGGTCGAGGCGCGCCATCAACGAGGCGTGCAGGCTTGCAGGGACAGCCAAGGCCGGGGACGGAACCAGTGCAAGTGTGCGCCGAGCCGCACCCTCGCCCTCCGCCTCCAAGACCGCCTTCGTCATTTCCTCGACGAACAAAGGGATACCGTCGGTGCGCTCCACAATCTCCGTCATCACATCCGCCGGTAACTCCTTGTTGCCGACAAGGCGCGCCACGATGGCGGCAGCTTCACGTTCCCCAAGCCGGTTGAGCGTCTGGGCCGTCACATGCGGCAGGCCCACCCACGGCGCGTTAAATTCCGGGCGAAACGTTACAATGAGCAGGGCCGGAAGGGTCTTAATTCGATCCACGGCCCGACCGAACGCTTCCAAGCTCGTAGGGTCGGTCCAATGAGCGTCCTCGAAAATCATCAGCACTGGCTGCTGGCGTGCCAAACCGGCGAGTTGTGCCGTCAACGCTTCCAGCGTTCTCTGTCTACGTTGCTGCGGGGCAAGGTCGAGCGCTGGATAGCGTCCATCGTTCGGAAGCGATAGCAACTCGGTAAAGAGCGCACCGTCCTGTTTGGTGGTCGAGGTTTGCGCTAACAGCGCATCGAGCTTGGCGAGCTTCGCTTTTGGCGTGTCGTCGTGCGCAAATCCAGCAGCACGTTCCATCTGGCCAATGATCGGATGAAACGCACTGTCGGCATGCTGTGGCGAGCAGAAATAGCGCAAGCGCGTGTGCGGTTCGGTGGCGAGGCGTTTCAGCAGCGCTGCGGTGAGCCGTGACTTGCCGATACCGGCCTCGCCGGAGAGCAACACGACTTGGCCTTCGCCAGTCTTAGCCTTCGACCAGCGCCGAACCAGCAGTTCAAGTTCTTCTTCGCGCCCGACGAGGGCGGTCAGGTCGGACGTGTGCAGCGCCTCGAAGCGGCTCTCCACCGAACTCACCCGCAGCGCCGCGAAGGTTCGCACCGGACCGGCGATGCCCTTAAGGTCCTTCGCCCCGAGGTCGTCAAGCTCGAAGAGATTGCCGAGAAGCCTCCGGGTGCCATCGGCGATGACCACCATGTTCGGCTCGGCAAGCCCTTGCAGCCGCGCCGCAAGGTTCGGCGTCTCGCCGACAATGCCGCGTTCCTGCGCCTCCCCCGAACCGATGAGGTCGCCGACGACCACTAGCCCGGTCGCGATGCCGACCCGCGTTTGCAACGCAACTGGTACCTTGAGCGCTGTAACTGCCGCGACAATTTCCAGCCCGGCACGCACCGCCCGTTCGGCGTCGTCCTCATGCGCTTGCGGATAGCCAAAATATATGAGTACGCCGTCGCCCATGTATTTGGCCACGAAACCATCGAAGCGGCGCACTGTCTCAGCAACGCATTTCTGATAGGCCGAAATGACTTCGCGCAGATCCTCAGGGTCCATTCGGGCGGAGAGTGCCGTCGAACCAACGAGATCGGAGAACATCACCGTGACTTGGCGGCGCTCGGCAGTGTCCTTAGGGGGCGTTTCGATTGTCGGGAGAGCGTCTGATGGAGGTGCATTCGCGCTAGTATCGGTGCGTAGAGTAGCGATGGCATTGAGCAGGGTGCGGCGGTGCCCGACGATGACAACGCCCAAATCCTTCAAGTCCTCAGCCGTGAGGCTTGGCAGAAGCGCGTCGTCGATTGCGTTCTCGCGAAATGCCGCCTCGTACTGTTCGAGGCCGAGGCTCCGCAGCCAACCTCCGAGGTCCATGATAGCGCTCGCACTTCATCCGGCGCACATGATCATCTACGTCAAACAGCGTGTCTAGGGCACACTCGCGATTGACCCCTCGGCGCTTAAGACGACAACGTGGCAAACTACGACGCTCGAAGCCGAACTCTCCGGCACGCTTGCTGCGGCGGTAGTCTTCGCGTTGCTTTGGATTTTGTGAAAGGTCCCGGCTTTTCGCCGTCTTGGGATCACCTAAAAACTTAGAAGCAGCCGGGAGAACCAACATGAAAATACATTCAAAGGATTTTCGCGTGCGGGAGGGAGACGAGGTCTATCTCAAAAAATGGCCGACGAAAGTCGATCCCGTATACAAGTCGAAAGAGCAATATCAGGAACTGCTGGAACAGCATGTTGCGCAGCTGAGTTCACAGCAGCAGCTTCTTTACGCGTCCAATCGCCATGCCATCCTGCTGATCTTTCAGGGGATGGATGCAGCGGGAAAGGATGGCGCCATCGCGCACGTCATGTCCGGGGTCAACCCCCAAGGCTGCCAGGTCTTCAGCTTCAAGCATCCAAGCCCAACGGAGCTGCAACACGATTTTCTCTGGCGCACCGCGCGCGAGCTACCGGAACGTGGGCGGATTGGCATCTTCAACCGATCCTACTACGAGGAGGTTTTGATCGTCCGCGTGCACCCCGAGATTCTGCGAAGCGAAGCGATCCCGGGTACCCCCCATCACGACAAGAAAGTCTGGCACGACCGATATCGCTCGATCACAAATTTGGAGAGACACCTCCACGGCAACGGAACCCGCATCATCAAATTCTTCCTCCACCTGTCCAAGGAGGAACAGCGAAAGCGCTTCCTGGCGCGAATTGACGAACCGGAAAAGAATTGGAAATTCAGCGCCGCGGACATTGCCGAGAGGAAATTCTGGACGCGGTACATGAAGGCCTATGAGGAATGTCTCACTGCAACAAGCACCAGGAACGCGCCATGGTATGTCGTGCCAGCCGACGACAAAGAGAATGCGCGGCTGATTGTGTCTCGAATCGCCCTCGACACGCTCGAAGGACTTAAAATGACTTATCCAAAAACGAGTGCAGAGCGCCGTCGGGAATTGCTGTCGATCCGCAGACAGCTCACGAAGTGAGATAGATCCCCCTGAGCAACGTCGTCCCGGCCCTGGTGATTGCTCTAATCTCGCTTGCCTGGATATCACGCACCAATCGGCAGGGCAGTGATCGATTTACGTTACCCCGACGGCGAAAAGCATCACCGTTTTTCTGCAATGCAAAATGTCGTTCATGGCCCTTAGCGTCACTTCGCTGCGCCGAACAATCATGTCGCTATCGGAGTAACAACGGACATTGATCGGCACGGGTACTGATTGCATCGGTCGTGAATGATAAGGATTTGACCGGCCGCAGCGAGCTTCCGATCTGCGCTGATCGTACCCGAGGCCCGCCGAACATCGAGCCGATCGATTGTCCGGTCAGATCATCTTGTCAACAATGGTCATCATTTCCGCTGCTGAGAAAGCTCGCAATGATTCGGTGCGGACGTTGCCCAGGGCACTGATACTCAAGTTAAGGGCAGTAGCGGAAATCTCATCTGGTGCCTCGACGATTGTGACAATGTCATATTGTCCCTGTGTCCAGAATAGTTCCTTTACCGTCGCCCCATGCGCTTTCGCCATTTGCCTGAAGGCTTCCGCCCTCTTCGGCGAATCCTTAGCCTTACGGATTCCCTGGTCGGTAAACTTCGTAAGCACGACATACGTTGCCATGGTCGTTCTCCCTGCTGTCTCGCAACCATTGTACGTTACCTATAAATCGGCGCTTCAAACGCAGCCTTTACGTTGATTTAAATCAATCGCCACCGGGCGCGGTGATGATGTGGGGTTTCGCAAGCGGTGCCCTGCCCGTATTTCGAGCGTGCGCTTACGGTTGCGCGTCAACAACAAGCAAAGTCGTGGGAGCTAAGCGCAGCGATGAGCACGGCGCGGCTCTGGCGCGATCAAGGGAAGCCGCGGCAAGCTCGCGAACTGCTGGCTCCGGTCTACGGCTGGTTCACCGAAGGCTTAGACACGCTCGATCTGAAGGAGGCGAAAGCGCCGCTCGATGAGCTACACGCCTGACAAGCAATGTTGAAACCGTCGCTCGGTCCAGCGTCTTGAGCGTAGCGATAGCGCGAGTACAAGGGTGACGTTGGGCCAGCGAGTGTGTTCTTTCTGGGGAATGTCGGTTGCTAAGAGATAATCCATGTCCTCGTTTCGAGAAGCCATGCGGCGTGTAATCACTGGCGATAACGCGCAGGGAAAATCTGTCGTCATCATCGACGGCGGTCCATCATCTGAAATAGGCAATCCGGACCTTGGCGGGCTGTTTGAAATTTGGGAAGACGCAGCCGCGGGAGCACTTGATCCTCGTTTTCACGACGATCTTGGGACCAAGCGTCCTGTGCTGGGTCCACGCCGAGGCAATGTGCAGGTCCGCTGGTTTGTAGTCAATCCGATGCCAACGGGTATACCGAAAGCTGACCTCGACAAAGCAGTGCGTGAACGGTTTGCAGCATTCGACGGGACCCATCACATCATCGACCAATCACGACACCCGGGCATGCACGAAACTCACTCTATTGACGTGATTTGCCTCCTACAGGGCGATGCGTCCTTGATTTTGGAAGAAGGCGAAACACGATTGAAGCCCGGACAAGTCGTCATTCAACGCGGCACCAATCACGCCTGGCAAGCTCACGGTGGTCCAGCGCTCTTTTTGGCAGTGTTGATCGATCGAGAGTTGAAGCGCTATTGAACTGGGCCCTGTTTGCGGTTCGCAGCTGGTGTGCAACTGTTTCCAGTTTTTTTGACATAATCGTCGTTAGTCTGCGCTCCCGATTGATTGACGGCAAGTGGAAGACTGTCAAACTCGGTGGAGCTGCGTCCTTGGGCAGCTAGGATGGTAGCCGAGAGGTAAGGAAACGCGCCAGTGGAGTCGTTAGTCACATGAATCTAAAGTTCGCCGCATAATGTCTGCTGCGCTTTGTGGATCATAGGAGGTCGCATTTGCTAAAAGCGTTATTTGGGATTGTAGCAAGCGTGTGCGTCGCTTCAACCCAAGCGATGGCAGTTGACGCAACATGGTATTGCTCGGCGGCGGGTGACACGTTGCCATTCAAGTTTGAAGTTAAGGATGGTGTGGTAAGCACAGAATCACTGTTCAAGTATTTTGGAGTGAAAAATCCGATATACAAGATAGCGGAGGAGACAGATGCTGGCTTGGTTGCAGTTCACGTTTATTCAAACGACCGAATCGGTTCCATTTCAGCGTTAGTGTTGCTGATTAACAAGGCATCGAGTGAATTTCGGCAGACCTTGATCAGGATAAATGCCTCTGAACCTACCTTCAATTATGAGGGAACTTGTCAATCGGACAAGTAGAGAAAATGATTGGAGTAAAAGAGCATACCGCCGAGACCAGAGTCATCAGGCGGATGACCAGCCGGGTGGCCGCCTGAAGCTGTACGGGAGGAACGATCATGCGGACCATAACCCTTGAAGAGCACTTTGCGACACCGGGATTTCTCGATGGTCCCGGGAGGGAACTCAAAGACCAAGCGTTGAAATACAACAGCAGTCGCGCCATCAGGCTCATCGAGCAGCTGTGCGACGTTGGCGACAAGAGGCTCGCGGAGATGGATGCCGCGCACATCGACATGCAAGTCCTATCGCTGACCTCCCCTGGCACAGAACAATTGGAAGCGGCCGAAACGACTGTACTCGCGCGCGATACCAACGATTACCTCGCCGATGCAATCAAGAAGCATCCAGCGCGCTTGAGCGGGTTCGCTTCGTTGCCGACCGCCGCCCCGGACAGGGCCGCGCAAGAGCTGGAGCGCCGGGTTGGCGAGCAAAAATTTGTGGGTGCGGTGATTAACGGCCACAATCGCGGACGCTATCTCGACGACAAATTTTTTTGGCCGATCCTGGAATGCGCAGAGAAACTTGGAGCCCCGATCTATCTCCACCCCACACCGCCGCCAAAACCGGTCATCGAGGCGTCATACAGCGGCTTTGCACCACTCGTAACGCAGATGCTCGCGGGCCCGGGCTGGGGCTGGCACATTGAAACTGCGGTTCACATCATTCGCCTCATCCTCGGCGGCGTATTCGACCGCTTTCCCAAATTGCAGGTCGTAATCGGCCACATGGGCGAAGGGCTGCCCTTCATGTTCCAACGGATGGACATTATGCCCCGGGAGGTAACCAAACTTCAGCGCCCGGTCAGCGCCTATCTGCGTGAAAACGTCCATTACACGTTCAGCGGCTTCAATTTCCCGCCGACATTCCTTGACCTGCTGCTTGAACTCGGCGGCGTGGAGCGGATCATGTTCTCCGCCGACCATCCCTATCAGTCCATGATTCAGGCGCGGGCTTTTTTGGAGCAACTTCCCGTCAGCACTGCCGACAAAGAGCGCATCGCGCACGGTAACGCGGAGCGGCTATTTAGGTTATAGGACTGATAGGGATGGTCGGCGGAGTCCGATCCGCCCCGTGGCCTATTGAACATTACACATGGGAGCCCGTCATGCTGGATCGTACCGCGAAGCTCAAAACCTATCAGACTTATATCGACGGCAGGTGGACCGACGCGGCCTCTGGCAAGACCTTCCAGACCTTCGATCCTTATACCGGACAACCGTGGGCGCTGATTCCCGAATGCGATAAGGTCGATGTGGATCAGGCGGTCGAAGCCGCTTCCCGGGCTTTCGAGAGCGGGCCATGGCCAAAAATGACGCCGACCGCACGCGGTAAGATCATGCGCCGGATCGCACAGCTCATCGAGCAACATGCCGAGCACCTCGGTCAAGTGGAAGTACGGGACAACGGAAAGCTCATTTCCGAAATGGTGGCACAAACCAAATACATGCCGGAATGGTTCTACTACTATGGGGGCCTCGCCGACAAAATCCAGGGCGCAGTGGTCGCCGTCGATCGCCCGGATCACTTCAACTACATCCTGCGGGAGCCGGTGGGCGTTTGCGCCTTCATCACGCCGTGGAATTCGCCGCTAATGCTGACAACCTGGAAGCTCGCGCCAGCGCTGGCGGCCGGGTGCACCGTGGTCATCAAGCCATCCGAATACACGTCAGCGTCCGTGCTTGAGTTCGTGAAGCTTGTAATTGCGGAATCAGGATTGCCGCCAGGAGTTGTCAATGTCGTGACGGGATACGGCGCGGTTGTAGGCGAGCCCCTCGTTACCCATCCGAAGGTCGCCAAAGTCGCCTTCACCGGCGGCAGCGCGACGGGTGCCCGAGTAAACGAACTAGCGGCCAAGACGTTCAAAAAGGTTTCGCTGGAGCTCGGCGGCAAGTCGCCCAATATTGTATTTGATGATTGCGTTGTGGACGATGCCGTTAGTGGTGCGGTGTCCGGGATTTTTGCTGCGACAGGGCAAACGTGCATCGCGGGCTCTCGACTGTTGCTCCAAGAAACGATTCATGATCGGTTTGTCGAAAAGCTTGTCGACATGGCGAAGACCGCCAAGCTCGGCGATCCGGCGCTGGCCGAGACACAAGTCGGTCCGGTAACGACGCCACCGCAATATCAGAAGATCCTGTCCTACATCGATATCGCGAAAGGCGAGGGCGCGAAGTGCGTGCTTGGCGGTGGAGCTGCGCCGTCGGAGGAAGGCGGAGGCCAGTATTTCGTCAAGCCGACGATCTTCACGGGAGTTAGCAATAAGATGCGGATCGCCCAGGAGGAAGTCTTCGGTCCAGTGCTTTCAGTAATCAAGTTCAGGGATGAAGACGAGGCAATCGAGATCGCCAACGATATCGCCTATGGGTTAGGTGCCGGTGTATGGACACAGTCGCTCCAGCGGGCACATAGGATGGCAAGACGCATCAAAGCAGGCACTGTGTGGATCAATACCTACCGGGCGGTGAGTTTTCTTATGCCCTTCGGCGGCTACAAGGCCTCAGGTCTCGGTCGTGAGAACGGCGCGGAGGCGATCGACGGGTTTCTCCAATCTAAGAGCGTCTGGATCAATAACGGACCGGGCGGCGGAAATCCGTTCATCATGAAAACCGCATCGTGAGGAATGCTTGTCTACGATGGCGAGAGGGATGAGCAAGTCAAAGGGGGTCGCCGGCAAAATAATCCCGCCGAGAGGATCCGCACTGGTCATTCTGATTCTTGCGAAAGCGGAATCGGGCGGCAAGACAGCCACGTTCCAGCCTTAAAGCTGCTGTGAGTCTCCGCCATTCTCAATTGAGAACCACCGTCGTGCCGCCCCCGCTGCCTTCCGCTGCCCTGACTATCGGATGAACTGGGACAGTCATTCCCCGAGAGCCCGCCGGGTGCACTCGTCGTGCAATTCGTCGGCGCATCGCGCCGCGGCCGCCGAGAAAGAAGCGGCTGCCAAGCGCGCAACCGAGGCACAGGTGCTTGAGGACGCCGGCCGCCTAGTCTCGGCATGGAACGAGCGTCAGGCCAAGCGCATGCCAATGCTGTTCTCGCCGATGCTTTTGTCGGATAGGCGCACAAGCTCGGCGAATGGAGCGTGCGGGCGGCAGGCGCGGCACGAGAGCGCTGGGATCAGGCTGCTAATCGCAGACCATGGGTGACGATCGAGGGTCCGCAAATCGACTGCCTGCGTCGTGCGACAGGCAGGACAGCATACCCATAAGAACCAATGCCGCGCCTTAAGCGCGCAGCCGATCGTAGACCGGGCAGGATCGGCGCGCAGACGGCGCCGGAGCTCACGCGCTACTGACATTGCCCAATAACATAGGCTTGGCGACGTGGGAGTCCACAGCGCGCTTGTCCAGTGCATCCCGTTCGGCAAGGATCCCTGCCATGGGCTTCAACAAGCGTCGCTATGCCCCGATAGCGAAGCGATGAGGAGCGGAGAGAGACCAGCCGAGGTTAACGACCCGTTAACACGTCGCGTCGAATAGTCCGCATGGCTCAACATTCGGGGGTATTCGCGATGCAGACTAGACTTCAGGGGCCTTCAGAGGAAGCCTGCCCAGTAAGTGAGGAACTGCTGGGGCACGATCGAGCAGATCGACACCTTCAAGGGCCATTTCGACGCTGTGAAATGGGTCAGCACTCGATCTGAAACATGGCTACGGGAACGCACTTCCGCTCCTCGCTAGGTCATGGTGCAAGAAAACGTGCCTCCTCGGACCAAGAACAGGTTGATCGATCACTATAGGTTAGTGGCTCGCGCTTTGGCGTGGATTGGAATCTTGGCAATTATTGTTTTGTCCGTTGCTTCCGCCGTCGACCGCCCTGTTACCGGCCTTGGGCAATGGTTTGAGCACTTTACAGCCTTTGCGCTAGTGGGTGGGGTGTTTGCGATCGGCTATCGCCTTTCACTAATCCGACTTCTGCTATTGGCATTTTTCTTTTGCGGCGGAATTGAATTGCTTCAAGTCCCCCTGCCGACGAGACATGCTCGGATAAGCGATCTCGTTGTCGACTTTTGCGGGGCGTGCATTGCGTAGGGTGTGTCGCTGCGGGTGACAAGCTTATTGGCGCTCATCGTCGCCAATTGACCAAACTTGCTGCCGCCCCCCTGCAGCGCACGTGATTTCGAGCGACGTTGGCAGAGGCGATTAAACGCGCCGCCGCGACGGTCGAGGAATTGCGCCGCCGGCATCAACGGCAAGATCGTCATCGACGCGGTTGTGCCCGACTATTACGCGCGGTTTCCGAAGCCACGCGTCGAACCCGATGCAATTCGGCTGCATCGATTCGCCATTGCCCGAGCGGGTCCCGAGTGCCGCTGATCTTGCCGGACTTGATGGAACGCAGCACCGTAGTCTTGTTCAACCCGGTCGCTACGGCGGCTTCGGAAATGCTTAGGACGGTCATGGCGCTTTGATGCTCCCGTTGCGCACTGCTACCCGCACAAGTACTCATCCATCGCTGTTTCCCGCTCGTGCAGTCGCTCGACTTCTTCATCGGTTGCCGGCACGTAGTAAGTCTCGTAAGGGAACATTCCCTCGCTCTTGACCGCATACATACCAGTCTGCGAGTTTTTGAATAGCCTTGGACACCGTTTGCCATTTGCGGGACACTGGGAACGTCCGGTTTTGATTAGTTGGCGCGAGCACGTTGCAAACTCCTAACCAATGCTAGTCGGCACTTCGGCCTTGGCGAGATGAATCGCCATCGCTGCACACCACAGCAGTGCCGCAGCGGTGATCATCACGAGGAAAGGTTTTAAGACGGCTTTGGTCACCGACGTTCTGGACTGGGTTAGGATCAGCGGTACTGCCTCCGTCGAAGCGAAGCATGCGCCGCAAAGAGATTCCAACGCGCCTGAAGATTAACGTTACGAACCGCCGCGCACTTGAGTTGGGGGCTCGACGCCCTAGCTCTTCGCAGGCGCCTCCGCGGGCGAATCCGGCTACCATTCGGGGAATGGCCGCCCGCCGCTTCCCGCCACCCTGACCATCGGAAGAACTCGGACAGTCATTCCCCGAGAACCCGCCGCGTGTGCTCGTCGTGCAGTTCGTCAGCGACGCTTTTGTCAGAAAGGCGGACAAGCTCGGCGAATGGAGCGTGTGGCCGACAAGCGCGACACGACAACGACGGAATGAGGCCGCTAATTGCCGACCATGGGTGGCGGTCGAGGGTCCGCAGATCGACCGCCTGAAGTCGTGCGGCAGGCAGGACAGCGCACCCACAAGAACCAGTGTCGCGCCTTGAGCGCGCAGCCGATTGTCGGCGAGAACAGCATCGGCATGCGTTTGGCCTGACGCTCGTTCCATGCCGAGACCAGGCGGCTGGCGTCTTCGAGGATTTGCGCCTCGGTCGCTCGCTTGGCGGCCGCCACCTTCTCGGCGGCTGCGGCGCGCTGTGCTTTCATCTTGCGCTTGTTGAAGCCCATACTGGGATTTCGCTGTAGCGAGGCGGCGGTAGTCAAGCAGGCGGCTGCGCGGATAAAGATCCCCGGCCGCCGCAGTTCCCGCCACACCCTATTCCCCCGTCCCCACCGTCCCAGGCAAGACGATAGGGGCAATCAGTTACCGCGCAATTTAGCTGCGAGGCGTCGCACCTTAAGGTGCCGCTTACGATTTACCGCTATTCGAGCAGCGGGGACGGCCGCGCTTCTCCATTCCGACAGCCCCGTCTCTAGGGGGCTCCGATGTTCCGTCATCGAGGCTCCCTCCCAGACTACGGCTGTGCTTTACAGCAGCGGCGCCAACATGGCTCCGGTTGATTTCTAATCTGAAGCCAATGGCTAAACAACGAAAAGCTCCCCGCAGGCGGATACTCAAATCCGGGACGATTATTCTTGGCAAAGAAGCGCATCTCCCGTGCTCGGTTCGCGATTTATCCGAAGCCGGAGCATGTCTTGAGGTACCGGCCACCTTTGGAATCCCTTCAGCGTTTTTGCTCGGCATGCCAGGTCGACCACCCCGGACCTGTAAAGTGATCTGGCGAACTGATAGGCGGTTAGGCGTTCATTTCCGATAGCGCGACAGTCGCTTGACTGCCGCGGTAAACATGCCAAGCTGATGGGTGGTGGGTGCCAGCGCGAAATGATCTTTGAAAATGCCGGCGGTGAACCAGTCCCCCGGGTTGTGGCGCAAACGGCTAAGTCTTCCGAATTATCTAGTGGGAGAAGCCGCTCGCTATACTCACGTGCACGCGAATACTGTAGTCGCATGGCATAAGATCGAGCAAAAGATCCTGTCTCCCAAGGAAAAGAGGGCAAGACTTTCGTATTTACAACTGATCGAATTGGCCGTCGTCGCAGCATTTCGGAAAGCAAAGTTTCCGCTGTCAGAGATACGGGCGGCGCGGGAATACGTTCAAAAGGAATTCAAGAGCACTTACCCGTTCGCCGAATTCAAGTTCAAACGGTACGGCCGTTCGCTGTTCACTGAGGACAGCAACAAGAAAGCGCTGTTTCGGTTGTTTAAGGCCAATGCAGGCGGCCAACTTGCATGGGATGAACTAATTGGCCCAGTGCTTGAAGAATTTCACTATGAGCACGAAGGGATCGCGGTCCGCTGGCATTTAGCCGGGGTCGGGGTGCCGATCGTTATTGATCCTCGTATCTCTTTTGGGGCACCATCCGTCAGGGGTACGCCAACCTGGATTATCAAGGGGCGGTATGACGCCGGGGAGCGCGATAGTGTCATCGCGGACGACTTCAGTTTGCGGGTGTCCGACGTTCGCGCTGCGCTTAAGTTTGAGGGCGTGATTTCAGGATCACAACAACCGAAGTGGATTCAGTAACGTTTTATTTTGATCGCTGTTTCGGCAAGCGCTTTCCCGAAGCGCAGAGGTGGCCTCGGAAATCTGCACAAGACGCTAAGTGGAGTTTCTGCCTGACGGCGGGCACGCTGTGCGCCGCGAATCAGGAGAGACCATGACAAGACGACCGCGCCGGAACCACACACCGGCCTTCAAAGCAAAGGTGGCGCTTGCCGCCGTCAAGGGCGATCGAACATTGACTCAGCTGGCAGAGCAGTTCGACGTCCACCCCAACCAGATCACATCGTGGAAGGCGCAGCTTGAGGGTGGGGCTGCCGATGTTTTTGGTCCCGGCGGCGGCAACGGAGCAGCGCAACCGGCCGTTGACGTGAAGTCGTTGCACGCCAAGATCGGAGCGCTGACGCTGGAGAACGATTTTTTGGAAGGAGCGCTCAGCAAGGCGGGATTGCTGAGCGCAAAGCGATGATCGACCGTGAGCACAATTTGCCGATCACCAAGCAGGCGGACGTTCTGTGCATCAGCCGTGGCAGCGTCTACTACCTGCCGCGCCCAGTACCGGAAGCCGACCTCGCAATCATGCGGCGTCTCGACCGGCTGCATTTGGAGTCCCCTTTCGCCGGCTCGCGGATGTTGAGAGGCTTGCTGGTCGCTGAGGGGTGCAAGATCGGCCGTCGGCATGTCAAAACGCTGATGAAACGGATGGGGATAGAGGCGCTCTATCGCCGTCCGCGCACCACGAAGCCCGGGCCCGGCCACAAGATCTATCCGTATCTGTTGCGCGCCACGGCGGTCACGCGGCCGAACCAGGTGTGGGCGATGGACATCACCTACATCCCGATGGCGCGGGGCTTCGTCTACCTGGCCGTGGTGCTCGACTGGTTCAGCCGTCGCGTGCTGTCATGGCGGCTGTCGATCACGATGGAGGCGGCATTCTGCGTCGAGACGCTGGAGGATGCTCTGGCTCGTCACGGCAAGCCGGACATCTTCAATACCGATCAGGGTTCGCAGTTCACGGGCTCGGCGTTCACCGGCGTGCTCGCCAACAACGACATTGCGATCAGCATGGACGGGAAAGGAGCTTGGCGAGACAACGTCTTCGTCGAGCGGCTGTGGCGCAGCGTCAAATATGAGGAGGTGTATCTGAAGGCCTACGACAGTGTCAGCGAGGCCCGCTCTTCTATCGGCAAATACCTGGACTTCTACAACGGCCGGAGACCGCATTCGAGCCTTGACGGCACCACACCCGATCAAGCCTACTTCAACGAACTGCCAGTCCGCTTGGCAGCCTAACCCCGGCAGAGACTCCACTTATCGACGCGGAAAATCTGTTCAGACAACCGGAACCACCTCTCATGGCGAACTGGCCATCCCACACGCCCTCAATATCGCCGGTTCGTGGATGGCGAAAATGCACCTGCCCTTTCACAACGTAAAGCTTTAGTTCAGCCCAGTGGCCATACCCGCGTGCCACAAGCTCCTTAGCAACTCTTCTAAGTTGCTGGAGAGAAACTCGATGTTCTTTCATCAAGACGGCGATTGTGCGCAGTCCGACCACATCTTGGAAGGAATAGAGGCGGCTGTAAGGTGCAAATCGGTCCTCGTACACGTACCGCGGCGTAAAGAAATGCTCATGGTCCCACCGTCGGAGTTGCAACTTGGACAACCCTGTTAGGCGAGCGACATGATCCTCGCTAAAGATATGCAGGACGGTTGAGGCCATGATCAATCCCACCCGGCTGGCCAAATTCGACCGCCCTAAGCGTCAATTATATGCCCCCAGTTCGGTATATCAAATGTTTCGAAAAATGGCCCGGTTGCATTGATTTTCCCCGATCGCAGCCGGCCCAGTACGTTTATGCTGCCGGAGGCGCGCGTTAGCATGCCGAAAGAGCTATCTGAAATTATCAGGGAGCGGCGCAACTGGATGCTCGGCCCCCAATTGTAAACTTTTGATCTGAAGGCGGCGGCCGCGTGGCACACGACGCATGTCACGCTTAAGGACGCGCACAGCGATAAAGAAGTTCCGTTTCGGTACCGCGTAGCTGCCTCGGCCCCAGGCGCGCGAAAGCAAACTCCCGCGCTTGGGGTTCCTAGTTCGCGGGGCCGATCGCAGCAAACAAAAAGGCGCCCCCGGCTTTGGAGGCGCCAAGTCGATCAAGTGCAACGCCGCAAGAACTTCTGCTCCCGGCAAGCCATTGTCAGCTGCCAAACGGGCAAGCTCTATGATCGCCTCAGGTGCGTGTCCGCGGGCAAGCGCGCGAAGCTCAGAAATGACCTTGGGACGGCCGCCTGGATTGGAGCCCTTGTGCTTTTGGCAAGGGGCGTCCCCGCATTGCTGTTACTCGCCGCTCTCAGCGGCCGTCTCACCAGCGCGTTTCATCTCTGTCCATTCCTCTCATTTCAAAAAGTACGTCACTTCGGTCACACCGTCACAATGGCCGGTGTTGGTCGTCATACGTCACAAACCGCACCTAAATGTCACTTTGCTACGTATCTGACATTCCTTCATTTTTCACCTCCTGTGACGACGTGACCGTTGTGACAGGGGGTGGCAAGCGGCTGTATTTTCCGCGTGACGCGAGGAAAATCTCGCCGTCACTTGTCATGCGGCGCAGCGTCTGGCGGACGTTGTCGTGGTGCAGTCCAATTAGGTCGGCAACGTCCTTCGGACTCAGTGGCTCATCGCTCTTAGTCAGCGCCGCGAATATGGCCTTCCGGGTGTCTGACTGTCGCACTTCGGAGGCTTCACCTTGAATAGTCCATGTGCACCGCTCCCTATCGAACACGATGGCGTCCTCGTGTTCTTCGAGGTCTCGTCCGCGCACGTACAGCGTGGTCCCTCCGGGCGAACGAGCAAGCACGAGGGCAGTGTCAGCGCAGCCGACGAGGCCCAACGTCCCGGAAACGGTGTCGAGCGGATCGTCGGCTTCGGCCTTGCGGGTGTGATGCAACACAAGCACCGCGAAACCCCTCTCTGCTGCAAGCCGGTGAAGTTCGACGAGCGCGCGGTAATCGCTGTCGTATAGCGCTTCGCCGTTTTGTTTCGGTGGCCGAACACCGGCCAAAGTGTCGAGCACCACTAGCCGGGGATTGGAACTGTCAGCGGCCCAGTCGGCAATGTCGTCGACGCCGCCGGCATCGAGGCGTCGCCACGAGGTCGCGAGCGTGAGCCGTGCTGGCCACTCGGCGGTGTACGGCGAAAGCAGTTTAGCTATGCGTTTTTGTAGGCGTCGGGGGTTATCTTCTAGCGCGGCATACAAAACATCGCCTTGCGTGGTCGCCAAGTTACCCAGCACCCCGCGCCCTTGCGCAACTCCGAGGCAAACGTCGAGGGCGAGCCACGACTTTCCGATCTTGGGTCGCCCAGCGAGGATCGTCAGCCCTTCGATGATTACCCCGGCGACGACGAACGGTACTTCTTTAAACTTCATTCGCCGCAGGTCAGCCGCGTTAAAAACGTGCAAGCGCCAGCCCGCCGGGGGCCCATTGAGTGTTGCGCTGTCCGGCTCCTTGTCGCCCAACGCGTAAGACGTCGCCGAAAAATCCTCGAAGTCGAGCGCCGCCCGATCGAGCGACCATTGGTGGGGTACGGAGGCTTCAACTTCGGTGCCGTTGTTAACCGGTGCCGCCAGCCGTGCGTCGGCGTAAGACCCTGCGAGCCGGTGAGCGGCGCAGTACCAGCGCATTTCACCGTCCGCGCGATAGCCGAATTCAGCAGTACCGCCGCACTGCCTGCAAGCGGTGCTTTCCTGTGGGGCGGTGCTGATGATCTCGCTCATGCCCGCACTGCCTTCCGCGGGGGCGCGATGCGGGTGCGAAACGTCTGCTTGCATTACGTCAGACATGTGCCACCCCCGCTTGCTTGGAGGTGGGCTTCGCGGTTACCGCGTCGTGGTTAGACTTGGCTGCCGCACGCTGACGTTCGACGTAGCTGTTGAGGCTCTCGACAACGACCCAACGCTTGCGCTCGGAACCGACGACCTCAAGTTCACCGTCTTTGATGAGTTTCCAAATACGATTGTTGCCGCAGCCGCCGAGAAGTTCTCGGGCTTTTTTCACGCTGACGAGGAGTGGGCGGAGATCATCTGCCATCTGCATTGCTCGAATAGACCGTGCGCGCGGTGTCGCTGCGCGCTTCTCGGTCTTTCCAGCCTGCAGAGACTTGGAAAGGACTTGCCCGTCGAGCGTACCGAGAGGGTTGGGCTAAACCCCTATTCGAGCTTCGGGCTAGGCTTGACGCCAGGGGACGCTTTGTTGCCCGTTCGCTGGACTGCTTCCGCCCTCGGATGCCCGATGGACGGCTCACCTGGTAGACTGACCAACATCCCGACCTACAATCAACGGCGACTGGGTCGGATCCCACGCTTGGTGCGCCATTAACCGCGCGCGCACCGTTGGTCGCATCTTCCTCGACACGCGCAATATCGTATCCTACTTGCTCGTCGTCAACCGTCCTCTTAGGTGGAAAAACACCAGGGCTGGTGCCAAGCGCAGGCCGCAGCCCCCAAGGGCTTGTGAACCTTTCTTTGGGGGGTCTGGCTCAGATTTATTGCAGGGGGCTGGCCAGCAAACCCTCAGAGCTGGCCAAGGGTGAGTTTTTAACGGGTGGAGCCCCCCCCGGATAGCACTCCAGGCCAGGCCCCTCCCAAGAGCCTTCCAGAGGTTTTAGGGTGCACAATGGGGTGCATATGAGCAGAAAATGTAAGAAAAAACACTCTCAATTCAGATGTTTATGTAGAACTGGAGTGGTGAGATCTTCCGGCTCGGCCTCGCCGCGCTTTTCCCGCCATAGCCGTAGCAGGGCGGCTTCGTCGTTTCCCATAATGATCCGGGCGTCCGAACCCCCGATAAAGGAGCGGCGGAGACTGCGGAATTCGGCAGTGCGTGCGATATCCGACATGCAAATCCTCCCGCGAACCATTCGAGAGTTATATAAGTAATATCGCAAATATAAGCAAGGGCCATCAAAATAGGCCCGATCCGACGATCGTCGCCATTCCTACGAGGTCTTCCTTGGCGACGAGGTGCTCGTGCTTCGGGTTAAGCGCCAAGCTGCGGATATGCACCAAGTCTTGGCCGACATATTGGCGTATATAGCCCACAGCCGCGGCAAAGCCTGGTTCTCTCACGGTCAAGAAAACAAAATCGCCGGGATTGGGTGGGCGGAGCGGATGCAGATAGACGATTTCGCCCGGATAGTAGCGAGGCTCCATGGAACGACCGCGAACGTAGACGGCGCGGGCCTCGGCTACCCCTTCGAGCTGCGGTGGGGCAACGATTTCTCCGTGCGACTGGTCGTCGACCAAAATCCGTTCGTTATCGCCCGGCGCCGGTAGGCCTATAATTGGCAAACGTGCTCGTTCAGCGACCGGTCCCCGATTTTGTGGCCGCGCACGTTCCTCGGCCAGAAACTGCACGCCGATGAGCTTTGCGATTTTCGCCGCCATCGCTGGCTGCGGGAAACTGCGGCCGGCTTCCCATTGAGCGACGGCACTCTGGCTTACGCCCAACGCCGTAGCGACTTCCGCTTGTGTCAGCTTTTTTCGCTCACGCCCTTGGCGAAACCGCATTGCAAAAGCTACTTCCGCCACAGCAGTCCTCGGATCGGCATTAGCAGGCCAGAGATTATTACTTATAAATAATAAATAACGATAACGATTCGGCCAAACGTGGGGCGTTGCTAGCGAGCCACTCGGCATATTCCAGAGCGATTCCGCTCCAATCATGCTCACTGCCCGAGCAATCCGACCGATGGCAATCCTCGTTGCTGTCGACGAAAGCATCTCGGCGACCGGATCGATTGCTGTTTGCAAAATTTAAGTTTGCCAACCGTTGCCTGCCCTCGCTGTCCCGAGCGACGCCGTTCCCCCGGCGATTCTCACGATTAACAACCCGTTTACTTCGGTGAGACAAAATCAAAACTTGGCCGGAAACCGAGAGTGGGGAAACACAAATGGACGCCACGAAATCAAATTCGTCGGCCTCGGACGTAGCGATGCTCGAAGGCGGCATCCGCACGCTCGTCAGGCGCAACCGAGAGGCTAAAGCGACGGAATCTTGTGAGGACGTCTTGGCTGCTGGAGCGACTTCCATCGCCGATATCGACAAGCTCATGGAAGAGCTACAGATAGCGCGTGACTTTCTGAAGTCCGAAGGTGAGCGCGTGCGCTTGGTCAACGCTCGTTATGGCCACATGGCACAGACCGCATCGGCTTCCGTCAAGATCATCGCCGAGAGCCTTGGCAAATGGCGAAATTTGGAGGCGGTCAGCGATGCTCCAGCGAAGATGCCCGTCAGCCACACGCCAGCCCTAAGCCCACTGCACGACGGCGAACTTCAGTCAGAGACGAACGATCAGTAGCGGGTCAATTCAGCATCCGACCTGGAGCGTGCCGACATCGACTTTCTGATCATTCGCGGTCGGAAGCAAGGCTCCAACTTATTAGCGCGGGCTATTGAACGACTTCGAGCTTGACCTTTGCGATACTCCGCTCGGTCATTCCTAGAGTTGCGGCTGCAGAATATGACACGTCGACAATTCGTCCGGAAACAAACGAACCACGGTCATTAATTCGAATTATCACGGACCGCCCATTGGCAAGGTTGGTAACCCGCACCCGAGTGCCGAACGGCAGTGTAGTGCGCGGCGGTCAATTTGTGCTCATCGAACTTTTCGCCACTCGCGGTCTCCGAGTCTTCCGCGTAGAAACTGGCAACTCCACACGATGCATCCGATGTCCCACCGGTCTGTTTGTTGCTCGCCAGCGGCGTATGTCTATTCCTCGGCAATGGTGCTGTGCGATTAGAACTCAGCGATGCTTGTCGGTTGGCGTCAAGTGATGCGGTTTTGTTCGTACCAACAGGGGACTGGGCATGGGCACGGGCCGCAACCGTCACCGCTGCCAGCGCGGCGATAAGCAGTTGAACTGCCTTTCCGACAATGAAAAAGGCTCTCTCACGCGTGGAAAACATGCTGCTACCCCCACCGAGCGAAATCGGGCAGGCAAGGAGAGCCGGACCATGGCGAGATGATTGCACTCGCCGCCCAAATTCATTTTCCTTTTAGCTGTTCTTTCCAAGGGTGGCGAAGGTGGTGATTTGGTTGCTCGCTACGGCAAAGGCAATGATGTTACCTACAGGTTCGGCGTTTTGGCTACCATAGATCCCGGCATTCCCGTTCAATCCCAGGACGCTGCTGGGTTGATCCGCCGGCGCTTTGATGAAGCATAAGCAAGCTAGGCCGAACCGGGATCGCTACGCAATCTTCCGTAAATTGCGCAGCGCAATGCAAACCGCTTACGGGTTGTGAACGAAGAAAAAAAGGCGCCATGCCGGTCAGGCTGGTCGGTCGCTGTGCGCGACACCCTCGCTCAATTGCATCTACTCTAGTCCCCCAATACTGTACTGTAGAGCAGCTCTCTCGCCCGTTCCCCGCTGCGCCGGGGTGCTTTTAGCCTAAGTTGAGGGAAGTGGGCCGAGCCATGAACTTGCAACCGGAATGCGGCTATCTCACCCACGCGCCCAGTTTCAGGGGTACAGCACGCATCGTCATCGTCGCGATTGTGGTTAGCGCGACTACCGGCGCTGGAGTGCTCCTGTCGCTGGTTGATCGCCCGTTGGTCACGATTGGCGAAACCTCGCTCGCCGCCCGCATGCTGGCACGGCCATTCGAACCTAAGTCGGCCCCTGGTAAGACGCGTCAGGCGGCACAGATGGAAACGCAGGCCGTGATCGAGGATTGGTTCGTGAAGCCGGGAGCGGCCAAGAGCGACGATGGAGTCCTTGTACCAAGCGAACCGAGCACCAATTCGCCAGCAGAGGTGCCGGCACCTACTGCAGCGATGGCCGAGCTTCAGACGACGGGCGATACCCCGCCGGCAATAATCGAAGGCACGACAACACCCGCGGCTGCGCCGATGGTGGAAAACAAAGCAAACCAGTGGAACCGTGCTCCATCACGTCCCCGGTGGTGGCACGAGCGGGGCAGGGGATTACTCTCACTTCTGCATCGATTCAACACGCGCGGGTATCGTCGTAAGGAACATTTGGGGTGGTACTGACGCTCATGGAAAGGGAACGCGCCCATTACTGTGCAATGGCGACTAAGGGACCAGTCTTGTGGATCCGGCTTATTGAGCATCGCGTCCGTGATGGCCTTGAGTTCCTGCAGGGGCTTGTCGCTCGCGATTGCGCTCGACCGCTCGCAGTAATGCCAACATGCCAACCGCGGGCGGCAGGGCTGAGAGCCACTCGATGCTAACGGCTGCGTTCACAAATGATCTCGTTGGCCACATAGCCATGTCCTCCCGCCGGTGATCTGCAGAGCAGGCTGGGCGGCGGCGGTGGCAGCGGGATGAGGGCCCTCGACCATTCGAGAGGAGAATAATCCTCAATGTCCACAGATCAGATCGATTTCTGGTTCACAATGGGGAGCACGCATGCTTATTTGAGCGTAATGCGGCTTCCGGAAATTGCCCGATCCACAGGAGTATCGTTTCGGTGGCGGCCGTTCCACCTGCTCGTCATCCTGCAGGAAATGAAGCATGTCCCTTTCGCGGATAAGCCAGCCAAATCCGCGTATATGTGGCGCGACATCGAACGCCGCGCGGCCATGTACGGCATTGCGGCCAAGGTACCGGCGCCGTATCCGGCGAAACAGTCGGTAGTGGCGAACCTGATCGCCATCGTGGGAATGCGCGAGGGGTGGGGAGCGGATTTCGTGGGTGCAGCCTACCGGCGCTGGTTTCAGCTTGCGCAGGAGACTGGCAGCGAACCCAATGTGTCGGGGAGCTTGCGCGACATCGGTCAAGACCCACAGCGCGTGCTGGCGTTGGCCAACGCCGAGGAGGCGAAAGCCGCGCTGACGGCCGAGACGGATGCGGCGAGAGAACTCGGTGTCTTTGGATCGCCGACATTTGCCGTGGGCCGCGAATTGTTCTGGGGCGACGATCGGCTCGATGATGCGATAAGTTGGTACCGGTCTGGTCTCGTGCAGCGGGCCTGAAAGCGATTACGGCTTCGAGTGTTTGGTTGGCGTGTCTGCTTTTGACCGGATTTCGCTAAAAAGTCTGCCGTTGCAAAGAACGATATTCGCGGATTCAGTCGCTGCGCGAGGCGGGACTGAAGATCGTGATGGGGCACCATCGCTGATAACAATGCCGATTTCGTGACGCCACTGGACATGCTTGCCGAATTGCGCGAGGACAACAAACCGACTGGGTCACTAGCATGCGGCAGACACATGAGCCGTGTGAACAAAGCGGTGACGTCGCGATCACCCGCTTACTTGAACAGTGGATCGATGAGGGCGAGAAACGGACCTGGTTTCTGTTCGAAGCTAGTCGCTCCACGGAGTCAGCTTGACCATCACGAGGACGAGTAGTTAATTCTGCGAAAGTCCTTCGTTGGGGACGTGCGATTAGAAAAACGGAACGGTGATCTGGAAAGACCAGACGGTTCCGGGGATTTAGACTCAGACGCGCCTTGCAAGGCGGGAGCTATCAAAATGATCGATCGTCGCGCATTCGTGAGCATGATAGCGGCCGGAGCGGCCACCTCGCTTCTGCAAAGTGCGGCGGCCGCGCAGCCCGTGCCGAAGGCCCGCAACATCGTCCTGGTCCACGGACTTTTTGCCGACGGCTCGTGCTGGTCCGAAGTCATCGCCAGACTCCAGCCGAAGGGTCTCAAAGTCACTTCGGTGCAGAACCCACTGACGACGCTGCCGGAAGCCGTCGAGGCAGCGCAGCGTGCGCTCGCAATGCAGGAGGGGCCGACTGTACTGGTCGGCCACTCCTTCTCCGGCATGATCGTCACCGAAGCCGGCGTCGACCCGAAAGTCTCAGCGCTTGTTTATGTTGCCGCGCGCGCACCCGATGCGGGCGAGGATTATACCGCATTGGCGAAGACCTATCCGACGCCGCCGGCTTCCGCCGGCATTGTCTGGACCGACGATTGGGGACAGCTGAGCGAAGAGGCCTTCCTGCGCGACTTCGCCGGCGACCTCCCGGCCGACACGGCGCGCGTCCTCTACGCTGTGCAGGCGCCGTTCAAGCGGACGCTGCTCGCCGGCAAGACGACGAATGCGGCCTGGCGATCGAAACCGAGCTGGTATGCCGTATCCACCGACGACCGCACCATCAATCCGGATCTCGAACGCTTTATGGCGAAGCGCATGGGCGCGAAAACGATCGAGGTGAAAGCGAGCCATGTGTCGCTGATCTCGCAGCCCGACGTGATCGCGAATCTGATCTTGAATGCCGCTGGCCATGGCGACTGACTGGCGCCAACCTCCAGCGTTTTCAGATCGGCTAAGCGGTCCTACCGACCTCAAATCGTGACGTCTGCTTTTCCCCCGATTTGGCCCATATGGCGGCTATTGTGCGGATCAAAAAGCGCGGTCCATTAATGCACCTGAAAGCCTACGCGGTCGATGGCGTCCGCACCCGTTCCGCGAACCTCAGCCCGAGCGGGTTGAAGCAACAGGACAACGATCTCATTATTTTACGCGATCCCCCGGCTGCCGCGAGATTCGAGGCGCGTTTCGATCAAGTCTGCGCGGCAGCAGAGCCGATGCGCGTCGAGGGCGAGAGCAAGAAGTCTGCCGCCAGCATCTTTTGTCGCATCCCCTCCGCCGGACCCGGCTTGTCCGATCAAAGGCAACGTCAACGCCAAGGGAGAGCGCATCTATCACAAGCCGGGTGACCAAAACTACGACCGGGTTATCATGGTGAAGTGCGATCACGGTCTGTGCGCTCACGGCAAACGTTGGTTCTGCTCAGACGCCGAGGCCGAAGGGGCAGGATGGAGGCATACGCTGCGATGACAATACGGCTCGGTTCGTGATCTTAGCCGAGCGCCGGTCCGGGGGCATCGCGGAATGAAGCAGGCGTTCGGTTTCTCGGCGCTCCACGGCGGCGGGAAGCGGCGCTTGCACCGGCTCGTTCCCGACCACTTTGCTTTGCAAATCTTTCTAGGAGGGCCTCGTACATGACGATGTTTCTTTTGAACCAAGCACTAGCTGCGTCGGTGTTGTCAGCCCACTGAAGAAGACCCCCGGACTCAAGCGTAGCAAGGTTGCTTTTTGTCTGTGCCAGCGGGTCCTTAATGTCCTGGGTATATCCATCTTCTGGCATCGGGTTCTGTCTTTCATCGCGGCCGTGCGCTTCGGTCAGAAGCTTGGCGATGCCTTGCATCTGGCGTGAGAGGAAAATACAGACGCCGATCAGGGCGACAAACGGCAGCCAGGAGATCAACGGCGACACGAACCAGGACAGATTGTCGGATTGCGGACGCGCCATGATCGAGACGCCCTTGTTGTAGAGGCGCTGGATCAGGCTTGCATCGCTCGGCGAATAGGTTTGGAACGAGCGTCCGTCGGTGAAGGTGCCGTGGATTTCCGGACCCTGGAGCCAACACGCGAAGCCGCTTCGTGCAACGCTGACGGCAATGCTCATGCTGGTGGCTATGGCAGGAGCCGCCGGTGCCGAGGACGGAACGAAACCGCTTATAGGCGACTTTTACCGCGGCAGCTTCACGCCGAGTGCATCACTCGCGCAAGAGGCGGCCGCCGCGCCGGTGTTGAGGCCAATCCGCATCGGCCAAACGGCCGAAACGTCGTCCAACGATAATTCGGAGTTATGCGACGCGACGACGCCTCCGCAGCAAGGCGCTCACGATCCAAGCGGCGATGAGTTCGCGGTATGCCGGGCGAGCAAGCGGTTCGCCCGATCCAGGATCGGTTTGTCAACCAGCTTGCCGTCCACCGCGATGGCGCCGCGGCCATCCGAGCCCTCCGAAGCGGCGACGACGCGTTTCGCCCAGGCAATTTCATCGACGCTCGGCGCAAAACCGACGTTGGCCGGCGATACTTGGTCCGGATGGATGCAAAGCTTGGCGCCAAACCCAAAGCGCCGCGCTCGTTCTACATCGCGCCGAATTCGCTCTGCGTCGTGAAGAGCAAGAGTAACGCCATCGATCGGCGGTGGCAGCCCCGCGAGCCGCGATTCCAGAACCAAGTGAGTCCGTACATAGTCCAGCTCGGCGTCGTCCCCTTCGATTCCCGCATCAACGCAGAAATCAACCGAGCCGAACGCGATGCGCTCGACCCCGGCGTTCGCCAATTCACGCAGGCGAAGGAGACCGGCAACCGTCTCGATGAGAGCAACGGGTTGTTTCGCCGCACCGGAGCAAACGGCGTTGATGGCCTCAGCGGATTCGGCTTTCGGCAACATCAACGCGCTAATAGCCTTGGATGGAGCGCTAAACGCGGCCAAATCATCGGCGTGCCACGGTGTATCGACGCCGTTGATGCGGATGACGACCGCCGACCCCACCGTGTCGTCGCGCTCGCCAATCCAGCGCAGGACCGCTTCGCGGGCCGCGTCCTTGGCTGCGGGCTGAACCGCATCCTCCAGATCGAGGATCACACGATCCGCGCCGCTGGCGAGAGCTTTGGCAAAACGTTCCGGCCGATCGCCGGGAACGAAGAGATAACTTCGCTCAAATGCCATTTTTTTAGCCGGTTCAAGATCAAACGAGCCCACGTCGTCCGATGAAAATTGCGCGATCGTTCATTCGCCGGCAGTCCAATCACGAACGAAATTTTCGGAATAAGTGAAACGGTCCGCCGGGTGGGTGCTGATTGCCGCTTCGATGACTTCGCCGCGGCGATTCACGTAATGACGGCAGATCCAGAGCGCCGGCGAGCGCGGCCTGGACTTCAAGACACGAGCCATCCCGGCAGTGAGGCTTACCGCCCGGATTTGCTGTTGAACTTCGCCAACCTGCTCGCCGAATTGTTGTTCAATGAGCACGTAAACCGCGGTGTGCAACCGCCGCCCAACCAGGCCCTGCACCGAGCGGAATGCCGGGTGGATGTAGATTTCCGTGAAGCAAATAGGCAGCCCGCGATCGCCCACCCTGCGGACGCCCTCGGCCCGCAGCCAAGTCTGCCCCTGCGTCGCGCGGAGCAGTTGGCAAAGCTCTTGGTCCGGCTGGATCGTCTTAGCATCGAAGATTTCAAGCTCGGTCTGCGCGCTGTAGCGTTGCAGGTCGGTCAGCCGCTGCATCACCTGTCGATACTCGCTTGACGGCTGAGCGATCTTGACGCGCGTACCAACACCCGCTTGGCGGTCTACCAGGCCACGCTGCACGAGTTGCTTGATCGCTTCGCGGACCGTGAAGCGGCTGGCGCCAAATTGTTCACACAGCTTGAATTCCGTCGGCAGGAGATCGCCGACCGGATAGCGTCCAGTCTCGATTTCGTTGATGAGCGTCTGCGCAAGTTGCCGATAACGGGGCTGTCGGCCGATCAAGCTCATGGATCAAATTCCTATCCCTAGGTCCCCTCAAGCCACCGTGGCCTGCTCATGCAGCGCCCCGATCGCCTTGGAGGAGTAGCCAAGTTCTTCGAGCAACAAGTCCGTATCCTCGCCGAGCCGCGGCGCTGCTCGCCGCGGTGGCGCATCGCCGTTATCGAGGCGCACGGGCGAGGCGATACCGCGAATCTTACCGTGTTCGGGGTGTTCGAAATCGAGCACGAGCTGCTGCTCGGCTACGAAAGGATTCTCCAGTGCCTCGCGCACGTCGTAGACCGGCGCAATTGGCACTTTGCCTCCAAGGCGCGACATCCAGTCGGCAGTCTTCGCCGTCATTAGAATGTCGTCGAGCTCCTTCGTAACTTGGTCTCGATTTTTCAATCGCGCGGCAAACGTCGCGTATTCCGGGTCCGTAATCCACTCCGGCCTGCCCACGGCTTCGGCCAGCACGGCCCAGAACTTTTCCTTATTGCACATGATGAACAGCCAGCCGTCCTGGGTACGGCACAACTGACTTGGCGTGAGCGATGGATGACTGGAACGCGGCTCGCGATTGGTGACGACGCCGCCGTTGAGATACCAAGTCGCGACATAAGCGAGATTATGCAGTGCGACGTCGAACAGACTGACGTCGAGATCGCGCCCGCGGCCGGTTGATCGCGCTTCGACCAACCCGGCCAGCAGCGCCATCGCCGCGGTCGTGCCGGTCATGAGGTCGATGATGGACAAACCAAAGCGCGACGGCGGTCCATCCGGTTCTCCGGTCAAGGACAAATATCCGGCTTCGGCCTGCATCAGATAATCGTATCCCGGCCACGCCGCGCGCGTGCCGCTGCGGCCATAGGCCGACAGATGAACGCAGACAATTCGCGGATTCACATTCGCCAGTTGCGCATATGTAATGCCGAGTTTGGCCGGCAGATCGCCGCGCAGATTGTCGAACACGGCGTCGCTGCGCTCCACGACCTTGCGAAAGATCTCCTGGCCTTCGGGTTTCTTAAGATCAAGGGCGAGGCTCCGCTTGTTGCGGTTGAAAGCCTCGTAGAAGTGGCTGTCACTAGGGCCGAAGAACTGCGGCCCGATGGCGCGCCCGATGTCTCCGCCGTCCTTGAAATTTTCGATCTTGATGACCTCGGCGCCAAGGTCGGCGAGGTGCTGGGTGCCGAATGGTCCGGCGCCATACTGCTCGACCGAGACGATGCGCACGCCGGACAATGGCAGGCTCATACGGGATTCCTTTCGATCAACTGCTTGGCGATGATGATTCGCTGCATTTCGTTGGTGCCCTCTCCGATGATCAGAAGCGGCGCGTCGCGGTACATCCGCTCGATGTTGAATTCCTTGGAATAGCCGTAGCCGCCATGGATGCGCATGGCTTCCAAGCTGTTCTCGACCGCCGCTTCAGTTGCCGACAGTTTTGCCATCCCGGCTTCCATGTCGCAGCGCTCCCCTCGGTCATAAGCCTCGGCCGCCCGATAGGTGAGCAGGCGCGCGGCCTCGAGGCGCGTGGCCATGTCGCCAAGCTTGAGCTGGATCGCCTGGTGCTCGCAGATCGGCTTGCCGAACGTCTTGCGCACCTGAGAGTAGGCGATCGAACTCTTTGAGAGCCGCGTCCGCAATTCCCAAGCCCCGCGCAGCGACGTTGATTCGGCCCAGTTCCAAACCATTCAGGATTTGCTGGAGGCCCCGCCCCTCGACACCGCCGATCAGGCGATCGGCGGGCACCTTGTAGTCGTCGAAGCTGAGCTCACAGGTGTCGATACCTTTGTAGCCCAGCTTTTCGAGCTTGCGGCTCACCGTGAACCCGGGACCTTTCTCGGCGATCAACAGGCTCATTCCTTTGTGACGCGGCTTGGCGTTCGGATCGGTCTTGACCAGGAGGGCCAGGCAGTTTCCGTATAGGCTGTTGGTGATCCAGGTCTTGCGACCGTTGACGACGTAGTGATCGCCCACGCGCTTGGCCGCAGCGCGAATAGCCTGCAGGTCGGTGCCGCAGTCGGGTTCAGTCAGGCCCACTCCACCGCGCAACTCGCCGGTCGCGAATCTCGGCAAGAAGGCCGCTTTTTGCTCCTCGGTGCCGTTGCGTTGCACAGCCATTGACATGATCAAATGCGAGTTGATGATGCCGCTGATCGACATCCACACCGCCGAGATCCGCTCGACGATCTTGGCGTAGGTGCTGGTCGATAGGCCCAGTCCGCCGTATTCCGGAGCGATGACACAACCGAATAATCCCATCGCCTTCATCTTTTCGACGATGTCGGTTGGGTAGACATCGTCGTGCTCCAGAGCTCGGACGTGGGGTCGCACCTCCGTCTCCAAGAATTTGTCCACCATGTCGAGAATGAGCCGCTCGTTCTCGAGCGTTTCAGCTTTGTCGGTGATAGCGTCCATTGTTTCCCCCTCACGCCTTTGCGCACAGCGCATCGGCGAGCGTGCACGCATTCTGTCGATCGAGGTCGAGTACGGCATTGCGAATGCGTTCGGCCGTGTCGCGCGAAACAGCACGCTCGGCGTTGTCGATAAATTTCGCCACCACTTCGTCATTGGTCAGCGGCCGATCGGCACAGCCGCGGTTAATCGCCTCGCGGTGACGCAGGCAGCGTCCGTCCTCCGTGTCCACGATGACCTCGCCTGTGTAGTGCCGTGGAAAGGTCGACGCGGGATCGACTTCGTACTCGACGCGCGACGCGAGGCTGAGCACTGCGGAATCATGCAGCGCCTCATCTTCGAGCTCGGCAAGCGTAAAGCGTCCTTTCAACAAGCCGGTCGCCACGATGTAAGGGATGCTGAACTGTGCATCATAGCTGTTGGCGGGATTGCGCTTGTTCGCTACCGGCTCGCAAACCGTCTTGACCACTTCCTGCGGCACAAGCGCCCGCACCCGCCGAATGTCCTTGTTCGACAAGCCATAGGCTGCGTGCAGCGCGATCGCCGCATCGGCGGCCGCATGGGTGAAATGGCAAGCTGGAATAGGCTTTACCGCAACCTCATCGATCTGCCAGCTGCGACCGAGATTTTCAGTAGCGAGCCCCAAGTCCGCCTTCTCGAAGTGGTTACCGAGATGGCTGGCATAAAGGCCGAAGCGGCCGTCGTAAGCGGCTCTCGGTCCGACGAACCCGTGCTTTGCCAGTGTCGCCGCCGTGATGCCCGCGACCCCAGCCCATCCCGGATGCATGCGCTTGGTCCAGGCGCCGTCCTCGAGAAACTCCAGGCTGCCGCTCGCCATTGAAAGCACAATGCCTTGCGCCATCGTCGCGCGATCGGGATCGAGGCCCAGGATTCTGGCCGCCGCCAGCGTGCAGCCGAAGGCGCCAATCAATCCGGTCGGATGAAAGCCGACTTGATGAAAACCGCCTTTGGCGACCGATCCGAGTCGCGTTGCAACTTCCATCGCCGCGACATAGGCCGACAGCAAGGTTCTGCCGTCTGCCTCTGCACGATCGGTCAGGGCCAACGCACAAGGAAAGCTGCTGGCGGTTGCGTGTATTACTCCGCGGGAGTGAGTGTCGTCGAAGTCAAGGCCATGGATGAGGATACCATTCATGAGTACGGCATCGCGCAGCGCCAGTCGGCGACCGATGCCAATCACGGGGGAGTTGCCGGTGCCTAATTCCTCGAGCGCGGACAACGAAATAGACGCAAAAGGATATTTCGTAGACGCGAGCGCAATGCCAACCGAGTCAAGGATCAAATGCTTGGCGCGTTCGCGGACGGTGGCCGGAATTGCGTGGTAGCTGAGCTGCAGGGCGAACTGCGAAAGCTCCTCGGCAAGGGTATGAGTCACTTGCGGTGAAGATTTGGCTAGTGCAGGCATTGGACGTCTCCTCGATCCCGTTGGCCTTCGGTTCGGTTTCATTCCGCCTAGTTCGCGATCTTGTCTTCCACCCCGTGCCCGCGCTTGGGAATCAGCGCGCTGCGCACGAATTCCATCACCTTGATTCCATCTTGATTGAACGCACGGGTGTGAACCGTCACGATCCCCTGCGTCGGACGCGACTTCGATTCTCGCTTCTCCAGCACCTCCGACTCCGCGTAGAGCGTGTCGCCGGGAAACACCGGAGCGGTGAGCTTGATTTCCGTCCAGCCAAGGTTCGCGATCGCTTTGCCGCTAACATCGTTCACCGTCATTCCTAGCACGATCGCCAAGGTGAGGCCGCTATTCACGAGAGATCGTCCGAACTCGCTCTTGGCGGCAAAGGCGGCATCGCAGTGCATCGGGTGAAAATTCATGGTCATCAGCGAGAACTGAATATTGTCGGTCTCGGTGATAGTGCGGCCGGGTCGGTGTTCGTAGATGTCGCCGACCGTGAAATCCTCCAAGTAGCGTCCGTAAGACGCCCGGTAGCGTTGGGGGGCGACGATCTGGGCCTGCACCGGCATTGCAGTTCTCCAATTTGTCCGTACAAAACGCCAAATCTGTACGCCGCGTCATGCACCCTGTCAAGCCGACGACAGGCGGCGAACCGCACGAAAACGGCCGCCGGATCACGCGAATTTGAGATTGCACTCTGTTTAGGCGGCAGGGCGTTGATTGGGAGCGAGTTTCTCAGAAGCCTGATCTCGCCGCCAAACAATGTCGGGACCAGCCGATATGTTGCTTTGTCCGGACAATAATGTTATCAGGAGTTAAGGGTGTGGAGGAACGACCGGATGTTGGAGGAAGTGCGGACCAACGATTTCATGCCGGCTGCGCGGTTGGCGGCCGATGCGGCGCGCGTCCTCGATGTTCTCCAGGCCGAGGGTATCGCCATCGTTCCGCTCGACGTTGCGTACGCGATCGTAGGGATGAAAACCAAGGCGATAGCCGCAATCTTCGAAACCAAGCAGCGCAGCTTCGACAAGCCCAGCGGGATGTTCGGTGATCTCTCCCTGTCAAGCGAGCTGCACATTTTGCCGGCGGCAACGCGGTTAATCGCGCGGGTGCTGGTAGAAAAGCACAATCTGCCCTTTTCGATCGTCGCCGATTACCGCCAAGACCATCCGCTCGTCGGCGCAGTAGAGCCGTTCGTTCTCGAGCATTCCACGAAGGGTGGCACCCTCGACATGCTGATCAATGCTGGCGCACTGCACAACGAGATTGCGCGATTGAGTGTCGAGCGGCGGCAGCCGGTATTTGGTTCTTCAGCCAATCGTTCCCTAACCGGGAGCAAATACCGGCTGCAGGATATCGAGCCATCCGTCCGTGCTGCGGCGACTTTGGTTATCGACCACGGCACGTCCAAATATGCGAACCGCGAAGGGCGATCGAGTACGATCATCGATTTTCGCAGCTTTTCAGTGCTCCGTCGCGGCGTGTGCTTTGATCAGATCCGCGGCGTATTCGAGCAGGACTTCGGAATTACGCTCGCCGTTACCAACTGAGCTGGGACGTTCCGCGACCAACCCAGTACAACTTTCAGGGGAGGACCCAAGCAATGTCCGTGAACGCAGGCACCAGGCTCGACCGACTACCCATATCCAAATTTCATTGGCGCATACTCGGTCTGATCGCCGGCGGCATGTTTCTTGATGCGTTCGAAATTTATCTGGCCGGCGGAGTTCTCGGCGCACTGGTCAAGAGCGGCTGGTCGGATATGGCTCGCAATGCGCAGTTCATTTCCGTGACATTCGCCGGAATGGTGGTCGGAGCCTGGGTGGCAGGCGTTCTCGGTGACCGCTACGGCCGCCGATTCTCCTATCAGGCTAATCTTCTGATTTTTGGGCTTGCATCGTTTGCGGCGGCGGCGGCTCCGTCGATGACGTGGCTGATCGCCACACGTTTTGTCATGGGAGTGGGCCTCGGTGCCGAGATCGTCGTCGGCTACGTGACAATGGCCGAGTTTGTTCCGCCGCAGCATCGGGCAAAGTGGGGGGCGGGTCTGGCCGCCCTTACCAACACCGCGCTGTTCATCTCATCGTTCGCGGGCTTTCTTATTATTCCCAGCGTGGGATGGCGCTGGATGTTCGTGATCGTCGGTATCGGGGCGCTTTTCGTTTGGTATCTTCGGAAAGCGATGCCGGAATCGCCGCGTTGGCTGGAATCGAAAGGACGAGATTCCGAGGCCGAACAAGCCCTGCGTGCCATCGAGGCGGAGGTTGCGCAAACGCACGCTCTGCCGCCCGTGCCGGAGGCACTTTCGGCTCCTCTTTCCCCCAGCCCCTCGTTTCTGATCTTGTTCTCCAAGAAGCTCATCACCCGCACGATCGTAGGGAGCGTGGTGCTGGTCGCAATCAACACGGTGATTTACGGGTTCATCGCCTGGGTGCCGACGTTCATGGTGAAACAGGGCTTGAGCGTCGTCTCTTCACTCGGCTTCACGACCCTGATGTCGCTGGGAGGTCCCGTGGGCGCCCTTATCGGCATGTGGCTCGGTGACCGCATCGGCCGCAAACCGGGCATTGTCGCGTTCTCGATTGTCGCTATCCTGCTCGGCATCGTCTATCCCTATTCGAACGATCCTATGTTCCTGGCGATCGTCGGGTTCGGGCTCGTCACCGCGCTCTATATCCTGGTCGCGCTAGCCTTCGCTCTCTACGTGCCGGAACTGTTCCCGACCGAAGTCAGAATGCGTGGCGCAGGCTTCTGCAACACCGTTGGGCGTGTCATGACTATCATTACACCTTACATGGTGGTGGCGATCTTCGGCGGATACGGGATCGTCGGTGTGGTCGCGCTGATGGTAGCGTTCCTGATCGTCGAGACCCTCGTGGTCGCGTTGCTCGGAATCGAGACCAAGAAGAAGCCGCTCGAGGCGATCGCCCCGTCGCAACCCGTGGAAGTTTCAGCCCAGAAACTCAAGGTGGCTTGATCTCCTTCGGGGCATCGCAACGACAGGAGCGCCCCACAAACCGCTCCCGCCGCCGCTGAGGAAAGGCATTGCGTGTTTTCAATGTTCGGGAAGAGCACGCAGACCCTTCGACGCATTGACGGCGGGCTGACGCGCCGGTTTGATTGATTTTTTGGCGTCTGGAATGAAATAAGAACATACGCTGCCCAGTCTTCAACAAGTCTTCAAATGGTACTTGAAAGTAACCAGAAAATCCGGCAGCGCGCGCCCGCGCGTGGCGTTCGCGGCAACTTGCATCTCATTATGACGGACAATAATTCGGACGCGATTGCCGAACTGGTAATCGATTGGTGCGACCGTAAGAGGCTCCGCGCGGATAATCATTTTAATGGGAGAAACGCGTAATGGCGCTCTTTGACGTCGCCGCCGATGCGGCGCGCGCCTTCACCTCCTTGCGCGCTGGCGGAATCGCGATTGTGCCTAACGACATCGGCTACTCCGCACTGGGCGGATCACGGGCGGCGCTCGAAAGGATTTTCGTCGCTAAACGTCGGCCGCCGGAGAAGCTTAATGCCATGGTCTCCAATATGGCCATACATCAAGAGTTGCACGCGTGCAGCAACCGTGGTCGGGAGATTGTCGAGGCGATCGTTGGAGACTATGACCTCCCGCTCGGCTGCATCGCTCCCTACCGGCCGAACCATGCTATGCTGCGGGATCTGGATGCCGAAGCTCTCGCTGCTAGCAGCCTTGGCGGCACGCTTGTCATGCTACTTAACGCCGGTCGCTTTCACGCAGCGCTTACAGCGCTTAGCGCCGAATCATGCTTTCCGCTGTTTGGATCGTCCGCCAATCTGACGCAAACGGGAACCAAGTTCTGCGTCGAGGACATAGAGCCCGAAATCAAGGCGATCGCCGACGTGATTGTCGACCACGGAATACAGCGATTTCATCCGTACGCTGCATCATCGACCCTGCTGAATGTCGAGACACTCGAGGTGGTGCGCGTGGGATCCTGCTATGAAGATATCGCCTACGTTCTCCGACGCCACTTTGGGGTAGAGTTGCCGACGCGTTCGCGGAATTGAGGACACCAGCACGCTTATCCCGCGCTAACCGTTAAATTGTGGTGCGCGATGCCCGCCTAAAGCGGCGATTTGGCATTAGTCATATGGAACTAAAGTTCGTTTCATGTCCGTCGTCAGATGATTTGAGACAAATCTCAGTTTGATTTAGCGGAGGCTCCAGCTCATTTGGTTTGCGATCTTATGCGGCTTTGTTTTGATGCAGCAAGCGGCGTTTTTGGATTGTGTTTCGTTTGATCCTTTCTCGGTTGAGCAAGCTAACGGCCATCGCTGTCAGTACAGGGGCAGATTGGTCTCGACTCGGGCAAATTGGGCTGGCCGGTATAGCCGACCACACGGCCCGCGCCATCGTAGATCGGCTGGGATGCCCAGTAGCAGCCGGGCGTCGTCTTCTTCATCAGGGTCTCCTCAGGCCGGCGCGCCGAGCGCGCAGAATGTTCTGCCCCCGCTTAGTGAAAGTGGGACTGAGTTGGGGGCCACACCGGGTTCGCCGGGCCTCCTGAACGCGCGAGGATCAGACCCAGCCGGCGTCTACGACATAGTGCTGCGCCGTGCATGCCGACGCGTCGTCGGATGCCAGGAAAATGCAGAAACGAGCAATGTCCTCCGGCTCGACCCATCTTTTGAGGCACTGTGCCTCGAGACGTCGCTTGTCGCTTTCGGGCGTCAGCCATTTGGCCAACTGCCGCTCGGTTTTGACCCAGCCCGGAGCAATTGCGTTCACGCGAATATTATGTTGCCCGTAGTCGCGCGCCAGCGACCGCGTCAGTCCGATCATTGCAGATTTCGACGCCGTGTAGATGGGCATGCCGCCCATCCCGGCCATCCACGACATGGACGAGAAATTTAGGATTACGCCGCCGCCATTGGCCTGCATTCCCGGCAGTACGGCCTGGGCCGCGAAGAACGCGTGCCGCAAATTGACGGCAATGCGTTCGTCGAACATCTCGGGCGTCACTTCGAGTGTCTCATGACGCTCGTCGTGCGCGGCGTTATTAATAAGGACGTCGGCAGTGCCGAGCGCATTTGTAAGCGCCGCAATACCCGCCCGCAAAGCATCGATGTCCCGAATATCCGCCTTTGCAAACCCCACGCCCGACCTCTCGCCGCCGAGCTCGGCGATAAGCGCCGTGGACGGCGCTTCAGCAATGTCGATAAAACCGACTTTGGCCTTCTGTCGGACGAAGGCGCGCACGATCGCCGCACCGATACCCGATCCGCCACCGGTTACGATTACTGATTTTCCCTCGAGATCGGGGTAGATGGCTCCCAAGGAATTCCCGGCCATGAATGCTACTCCAATTCGACCTCGGCGTTATTTCAGCGCCAAATGGGGGGATGTGCCGGAAAGACAAAGCGTGTAGGCACATCAAGTTCCGACGTCGCCGGCGGGACAAACCCCCTCTTTAGCCCCGATGCACCCCATCGGGGCTTTCTTTTTGGTCGCTCAGCCGCCTTACCTCCCTATTTGGCTGATACCCGCGCCAGCGAATGTAAGCCATGCGGTTGGGATGCACGAACGTGCGATGCCCGAAACTGCAAAATTGTTGCGCGAACTGGCACAGACGTGCGCGCGGGTGGCGCGCAGCTTCCCACATCAGTCCGGTGCCGAGGCGCGCCTCAAATGAATGTCCGTTATCGGCGGAGGCGGCCGTGACGCGTGCGGGCTGTTGTTTGGGCGATGGCGTGCCGGCGTTCTTCCAAAAGTTGCCGCCAGGGCCTATGCATTACTCGATTGGAGCAGTCATGCACCTCGCCGCGCTCGCCGTCGGGATCGGAGTGCCGACGGGAGACTTTTCCGGCCGCATCGAAGAAGTCAATACGCGCGCCACGCTCCTCGAGGTCGGCGGTGGAGGATGGCTGACGCTTGCTGCCCCCGAATTGGGCTGCCTGCCGCGCGCAATCACGCTCGATGCGCCGGCGGGTTTCTCATTTCGAGCCCTTCTTGCCCCAGAGGCCGAGGTTGCGGCGCGGGGCGGCGTGCTGCGCGTTGCCGGCGCCGGATTTGCAATTGATCTCCGCGATATACGGCAATGGCGCAGCGGTCTTGACGCGCTGCGGCTGGATTTCGGCCTCGCTAGCGTCGCCCGGGCCAGTCACGTGGCCTGGTCGGCTCTCAATGCAGACGGCCGCAGCAACGGACTGCGCCGCAAAGCCGGCGCTACTCTCGACGGTCTGGCGGAGGCGACACGACGCCGTCGGCTGCCGGCCGCAGAGCGCGCAATGTGCAGCCTCGTCGGGCTCGGCGAAGGCAGGACGCCGGCGGGTGACGACTATCTCGTGGGATATTTCGCCGCGCTGTGGGCTTGCAGCGACGCCAGCAGGCGTTTCGCGGCCGCACTCGGGACGCGGCTCGTGGCGCTAGCGACACGCACCGAACATGTTAGCCGCCTCTATTTGGAAGCGGCCGCCGCCGGCGAGGTGTCGGAACGGATTGCGACCGTCGCCGCCTGCATTGCTGCCGGGAGCGACGATGCCTCGATTGGTCGTGCCGTCGCCGCCGCCTTGGCGGTTGGACACAGCTCCGGCGCCGCAGCCGTGCTCGGCCTGCTGCAAGGCTGCGCCGCTTGCGCCGAGGTGCCACCTCATGCTTGCCCGGATACTGTTTTGACGACCGCCTTCCCGCATGCCCCGAAACGAAAGGGTGTCAGTCTTGGCCCTAATAAACGAAGTCTTGGACCTGGACGAGGCTTCGGGAGCGCGTTCCGGGGACGCGGAGCTCACGGCGGAAGGCAGCCTGGATCTCGCTAACCAGTTCCGGTGCGGACGCGGACTGAACGCAGGCGCAGTTCTTCAACATGCCGGCGCAGCAATTCTTCGAGCCTTGCCATCTTATCACCTGCATCTGCGCTCGTGCTTCCGGATTCTCGCCCGGAAAAACATGTGCGAGCTTCTGCCGTCACGCATTGTTGTTCCGGAGAACGCCGCAGCGAATCGCGCTGATTCAATGAATCAGCGGATTTCTCGGAAAATAACAAGTTTTGATTGCTGCTTTAGTCTCCTGCGGCATGTGCGCCACCTTCACCGCTCGCCGCGAATACCAGAGCTGGAACTTTTTGCCATCGCATCGGAATCCGTTCTTAAACCGGATAGCGAACGAGGAGCGATCAGTATGTGATAGGTTAGGGTAGGGCTTTTGGGGCAGCGGCCTTCATCCGACTTATAGATTCAACTTCGCTTGGGCAGAGTTGTTTCGGCACGTTGAAATTCCATAACCATTGAGTTATGGTTTTGGCATGGAAGCCAATACCGATGCTCTTTTCAAAGCCCTCGGCGATCGTACACGCCGCGCTATCTTCCAACGATTGAGCCGTGAAGGCGAGCAGACCGTCCATGCATTGACCGATTTTGCTGGCGTCTCGCAACCGGCGGTGTCGAAACATTTGAGCGCGCTCAAGCTGGCTGGTTTGGTGCGCTACCGCCGCCAAGGGCGAGAAACCCACTACAGCGCCGAACCAAAAGGGCTCGTTCCCCTCGTCGATTGGATGAGTCTTTACGGCTCGTTCTGGCGCGACCGGTTTGCTCGCCTGGAAGATCTGCTCAAAAGGATGGACCAATGACCGCTATGCGCTCACTTGTGATCGAAAAAGAACTGCCTCACCCGCCGGAAAAAATCTGGCGCGCACTAACGCAAGGTCCGCTGATTAAAGAGTGGCTGATGGAAAACGACTTCCAGCCCGCCGTGGGCCACAAGTTTAATTTCCGCTCCACACCCATGCCCAATTGGAACGGCGTAATCGATTGTGAAGTCCTGGTCGTCGAACCTAACAAAAAGCTCTCCTATAGCTGGGGCGCGTTAGGGCTTGGGAGCGTCGTCGTCTGGACGTTGGTCGCGACCGAGGGCGGAACGCTCGTGCGCATGGAGCAGTCTGGCTTTAGCCCTGATCAAGAAGCCAACTATCAGGGCGCGAAGTACGGCTGGCAGAAGTTCATCGGCGGCTTGGAACGCGTCGTTGCCGGGTTGCAATAACGTTGGCATGGGAAAAGAAGCTATCATGGACCAAGGCATCAAACATTCGATACTTCGACTTATTTCGAAGAGGTCAGCCTAACAACAAGAAGGATCGGCAATAACATGAAATCGACAAGACGTCCCAATGGCGAGGCCGCTTCGGCGAACATCACCAGGCGGATTCAAGAGCTGGGGGATTGGAGAGGAGAGACCCTCGCTCATGTCCGTCAGCTCATCCGCGATGCCGACCCCGACATACAGGAGGAGTGGAAATGGAGGGGAACCCCCGTCTGGTCCCATGACGGCATCGTCTGCACAGGGGAATCGTACAAGCAGGTCGTGAAGCTCACCTTCGCTCGCGGAGCCTCCATCAGCGACCCGAAGAAGCTCTTCAATTCCAGCCTGGAAGGGAACGCGCGGCGTGCGATCGACCTCCGTGAAGGGGAGAAGATCAACGAAGCTGCTTTCAAACAACTCGTCCGCGCCGCAATAGCGGCCAATTCCGCGGCGCGCGCTCAACGGGCAGCCAAGAAGAAGTAAACTCGCCTCTGAGGGGTATGACGTGCGAACGGCCTTTCGCAATAGAAGGGGAGTTATGGGACGTAGACCGGAGCTGGCGTGGCGTATTTCCATAACGCCGCGATCTTCGCGGCGTTCATCGCCCTGCATATTGCCGCCACGATCTATCGTCAATTCGTCGGGAAAGACGCGCTGCTCGAACGCATGTGGTTTATCGCGTATCCAAACGCAAAACCGGATTCACTTTTGCCGGACACGCTCTGATGACTCAAAAAGACATCTTGCCCCGTTTGACGATGGTCTGAACTGCGGTTGAATTAGATTAGGGCGTGGAAAAATCCGCGTCCGGCGCTATTCAAGGACCTCGGCTCTGCGGCCGCGCGCTTTTGCGTTTCGTGCGATCGCCTTTAGCCGATCCTCGTTCTTGTTGGCGAATGCCGTAATTTCCTCCAGCGTTACCGGGAGCGGCTTGCGCAGCGTGCGCGCCACATAGTCGGGGGTCAATGTGAGCACGAACGGCAGCCGATCGTCCTCGCCCGAACCGTACCAAATGCGGAAAATTCCGCTGAACTCGCCTTTCGCGTCGATGAGCTCAAAGGCGGGCTGATGCTTTCCGGGCATGACCCTGTTCGATCTTTCTTCCGTGCGCTTCCAACGCGCTCCTTCGCGAAAGTCGCATTGATCCCGCGGGAGAGATCCAAGAATTCCAACATCGGCTTACTCAAAATAGTTTAGTTCGCGATGTTAGTAAACTCCAGCCTTCGGCAAAACGGGACTGGTTTTTTTTCCGACCTGCGCCCCCGTTCAGCGCGGACGGGTCATCGCCTTCAGTTGCGTCGCCAGCATCGATTCTGGCCCATAAAGCCAGTTAAACCGGCAAATATGACCATTCAGCCTGCGTCGTCTGAGGCCGTTCGGGAGCGTGATGTTGGCTGACCGCGGTCGAAAATTGCGGCTTGACGTCCGTTAGGTTTTGGTTTTTGATGTTTAGTAATAAGCAGAAAAGAACATCGCGCTCGGAGGCAACGATAAAGGAAGTGGACTGCGGCCAAGGCCGCTCTGCCGAAACCCTTTCCCGGACGCCTGCCTCAGCCCGTTTGCGGGCTTCGATGCCTACGTCGTCTCCGGCCGAGAGCGCTCCGGAAACGAAGAGGAAATGCGTTCAAGAGAGGGAAACACATGCCAATATCTGCGACTGGAAGATGGTCGGAGTGGGTGGGCCGAGCGCTCGCTCTCTTCGCCGGCGTTGCGTTGACGGCCGTTGCCCCCCAGCCGGCGGCGGCCCAGGGAAAGCAACTCACGCTCTGCTGGGCGGCCTGGGATCCGGCAAATGCGCTTGTCGAGCTCGGAAAAGACTTCACCAAGGAGAGCGGCATCGAAATGAAATACGAGTTCGTCCCGTGGACGAGCTATGCCGACCGCTTCCTCAACGAGCTAAATTCGCACGGCAAACTGTGCGACCTGATCATCGGCGACAGCCAGTGGATCGGCGGCGCCGCCGAGAATCATTGGTACGTCAAGCTCAACGACTTCTTCGCCAAAGAACACATCACGATGGCCGACTTCGTTCCGGCCACCGTGCTCGGCTATTCGGAATGGCCCAAGAACACCCCGAACTACTGGGCGCTGCCCGCCATGGCCGACGCCGTCGGCTGGACCTATCGCAAGGATTGGTTCGCGCGGCCCGATCTGCAGGCCGAGTTCAAGAAGAAGTACGGCCGCGATCTTGCGCCGCCGAAGACGTTCGAGGAACTCAAGCAAATCGCCGAATTCTTCCAAGGCCGCGAGATCGACGGCAAGAAAGTGTATGGAGCCTACATTTTCACCGAACGCGGTTCCGAAGGCATCACGATGGGCGTTACCAACGTGCTCTACAATTTCGGCTTCGAATACGACAATCCAAAGAAGCCCTACCAGATGCAGGGCTTCGTTAACTCGCCCGACGCGGCCAAAGGTTTGGAATTCTACAAGGAGCTTTACAAGTGCTGCACCGCTCCGGGCATGACCAATGCCTACATGCAGGAAGGGCTTGATGCGTTTAAATCGGGCCAGGTGGCGATGCAGATGAACTGGTTCGCCTTCTTCCCCGGCCTCTACAAGGATCCCAATGTCGGCGGCGACAAAATCGGCTTCTTCGTCAATCCCGCCGGCCCGAAGGGTCACTTCACGCAACTCGGTGGCCAGGGCATCTCGGTGGTGGCCACGTCGGACCACCAGGACGACGCGCTGCGCTACATCAAGTGGTTCGCGCAGCCGAAGGTCCAACAGAAGTGGTGGGAGATCGGCGGCTATTCGGCGCTCAAGGCCGTCGTCGATGCACCCGGATTTCCCAAGAGCGCGCCATTCGCCCCGCAATTCCTCGAGTCGATGGCGATCGTGAAGGACTTCTGGGCGGAGCCGTCCTACGCACAACTCCTCCTCGATATGCAGAAGCGGGTGCATGACTACGTCGTGGCCGACAAGGGCACGGCGCAGCAGGCTCTCGACCAATTGGTCAAGGACTGGACCAAGGTGTTCAAAGAACAAGGCAAAACGGTCGCAAGCGAATAACGTTGCTTTTCAGTCGATCGAAGCCCGCCAATGGGTCTCCCCGGTGCTATTTTCCGGGGAGACCTGTCAACCCAGCAGAATTCCATGACCGCGATCATTCATCCCGACGCCGCGGTTGATCGCGTCGGAGCACAGACGCAGTTTCGTGTGGCGAAGCGTGTCCGCAGCCTGTCGGATCGCGCCATTGCCTGGTTGTTCGTCAGCCCAACGATTGCCCTGTTGCTCGCGATCAACATCTTTCCGCTGATCTGGATGATCCGGCTGTCTTTCACCAGTCTCAATCTGAGCATGTCGTATCTGCCGTTGCGTTTTGTCGGGCTTGATAACTACAGCGACATCCTCGCCGACGATGACGTCTGGTTTCGCTTGCAGACCACGGCGCGTTTCGTCATCTGTTCGGTCACGCTGCAGGTCGTCATCGGTTTTGGGCTGGCGCTGCTGATCAACCGGCAGTTCCGTACCCACAGTTTCTGGACGACGATCATCCTGCTGCCGATGATGCTGTCGCCGGCGGTAGTCGGTAATTTCTGGACCTTGTTGTTCCAGCCGCAGATCGGGCCGTTCAACTACCTGATCGGATTGTTCACCGGCATTCCGCCAAGCTCGTTCAGCATGACCGGGGAGGTCGCGCTGGCGCCCTGGACCATTGTGCTCGTCGATACCTGGATGTGGGCGCCTTACGTCATGCTGATATGCCTCGCCGGGCTGCGCTCGATCCCGGACTACATTTACGAGGCGGCCGAGGTCGATCGCGCTTCATCCTGGCGGCAATTCTGGTCGATCACGCTGCCGATGACGATGCCGTTCTTGATGCTCGCCGTCCTGTTCCGCGCCATCGAAAACTTCAAGATGTTCGACATGGTCAATTTGCTGACCTCGGGCGGGCCGGGCTCGACCACGGAACTGGTGTCGATCACTTTGAAACGCGCGGCTTTTGAAAAATGGCGAACCGGCTATTCCTCGGCGCTCGCCATAATTCTCTTCGTCACGGTTTTCGGCGCGGCAAACATCTACGTCAAAGCCCTCAACCGGGTGAAGCAGCGATGACCGCCGCCGCCAAGTCGACCGCCCATTCCGTCGTCGAGGCATCGGGCCGCGTGAAGGCGACCGCCGGAGCGTTCGTCATACTCTACGCAGTGATCACGATCCTGCCGCTCCTCTGGATCGCGGCAACCGCGTTCAAATCTCCGAGCGACGCGATCGCTTACCCGCCGAAGGTGCTGTTCCAGCCGACACTCGAGGGCTACGTCAATCTGTTCACCATCCGCACCCGGCAGACGCGAGATTTCATTGCCAGCCTGCCGCCGGCGACGACGTGGTACGACAAGCTCGTGCGCTCGCACGACATGGTGATCGCCGGACCGTCGAAGGTGGTGCCGCGTTTCGTCAATTCGCTGGTTATCGGCTTCGGCTCGACTTTTCTTGCGGTTTTTCTCGGCACGCTCGCCGCCTATGCCTTCTCGCGCTTTCGCATTCCGCTGGCCGACGATCTTTTGTTCTTCATCCTCTCGACCAGGATGATGCCGCCGGTCGCCGTCGCCATTCCGATTTACCTGATGTACCGGCAGCTCAATCTTACCGACACGAAGCTCGGGATGATCCTGCTCTACACGGCGGTCAACGTCTCGCTCGCCGTGTGGCTGCTCAAGGGATTTATGGATGAGATTCCGCGCGAGTATGAAGAAGCCGCGCTGGTCGACGGCTACACGCGCCTGCAGGCGCTGCGCAAGGTGGTGCTGCCGCAAGCGGTGACCGGGATCGCTGCCACGGCGATCTTCTGTCTCATCTTTTCCTGGAACGAATATGCCTTCGCGGTTTTGCTGACCAGCGGCGACGCGCAGACCATGCCGCCCTTTATCCCGTTCATCATCGGCGAAGGCGGTCAGGATTGGCCGGCGGTCGCCGCCGCGACCACGCTGTTTGTGATTCCGATCGTCCTGTTCACCATCTTGCTGCGCAAACATCTGCTGCGCGGCATCACCTTCGGGGCGGTTCGCAAATGAGCGACGCGGCCATCAAAAATCGCCGGCGGGTTCGCCTTTTTCGCCGCGGGCCATGGGAAGCAACCGCGATGACGCTGATCGCCGCCGGCATCGTGATGCTAGTGCAGCCGTGGTCCATCGATTTGTATGGCTATTCGTTTGTGACCATCCTCGTCGGTTCGTTCGGATATGTCGCCGTCAGCCACTTTCCGGAATAGGGGGTGCGCATGGCACAAATTCGAGTGGAAAACCTGCGCAAATCCTTCGACCAGTTCACGGCGGTGCACGATTCGAATTTCACCATCGAAAACGGGGCTTTCTTCGCACTGCTCGGGCCGTCGGGCTGCGGCAAGACGACGACGTTGCGCATGATCGCTGGTCTCGAGCTTCCGACCGGGGGACGCATTCTGCTTGACGGCGAGGACGTCACGTTCCGGCGTGCTGCGGCCCGCGACATTGCCTTCGTGTTCCAGCTGTTTGCCCTCTATCCGCATATGAACGTCGAGCAGAATATCGGCTTTCCGCTCAAGTGCCAGGGCACGGCACGCCGCGAGGTGCGCGAGCGGATCGCCGAGACCGCGCGGCTCTTGCGCATCGAGCATCTGCTCTCGAGCAAGACCTCAAAATTGTCGGGCGGGGATCGGCAGCGCGTCGCGCTCGGGCGGGCGATGGTCAGGCGGCCGAAGGCATTCCTCATGGACGAGCCGCTCGGCGCGCTCGACGCCGAATTCCGGCAGCTCATGTGCGGCGAATTGCGCGATCTGCACGACCGCATCTTGGCAACCACGGTCTATGTCACGCACGACCAGCACGAGGCGATGTCGATGGCCGATCGCATCGCCGTCATGAATGCGGGCAGGGTCGAACAGATCGGCTCGCCGCAGGAGATATACGATCGGCCCGCGAGCATGTTTGTCGCGGACTTCATCGGTTCGCCGCCGATGAACTTCCTGCAATTCGAGGCGGGCCTTCGATCCGGGGACCGCGCCGTCAAGTTCCGCGATATCGACGTCCGGGTTCCGGAAATCCGCGAGCAGCGTTCGGTCGGGCCGCTGGTTTTGGGCGTGCGTCCGGAGCACATCCTTTTTTCCGACGCGGCTCCGGTCCGCGGCCGCGTTTTCGGCTCCGAGTATCTTGGAACCACGCAAATCGTCACCGTCGAGACCCAACAGGAGCGTATCAAAGCACGCATGCCGTCGAGCACGGCCGTCCGTGTCGGTGAGACCGTGGGCCTCGCGTTCCGTTCCGACAATCTGGTGTTGTTCGACGCGCGCACCGGGTCAGCAATCGAGACTGCGAGCCAAATCCAGAGCCGTGGGAGCAACGGCCATGGCTAATGTTGCTCTGCGTCACGTCAGCAAGCGCTTCGGCCAGATCGAAGCGGTGCGCGACCTGTCGCTGGCGATCCATGACGGCGAGTTCATCGTGCTGCTGGGACCGAGCGGCGCCGGAAAGACGACGACGCTTCGACTGATCAGCGGTTTGGAGCGTCCCGACGAAGGTTCGATTTCCATCGACGGCTGCGAGATCACGCGCGATCCGCCGGGAACGCGCGATATCGCTTTCGTGTTCCAGCAATTCTCGCTCTATCCGCACCTCACCGTTTACGACAATCTCGCTTTTCCGCTGCGCTCGCCGGCCCGCCGCGTTCCCGAAGCGGACATAAGACGGCGTGTCGGGCAGACGGCGGAGCTGTTGCACATCGGCAGCAAGCTTGGAAACCGCGCGACGCGCCTCTCCGGCGGCGAGATGCAGCGCGTCGCGATCGGCCGTGCCCTGGTTCGCGATCCCTCCATCTTTCTGATGGACGAACCGTTGTCTTCGCTCGACGCCAAACTGCGCGCCGAGCTGCGGCTGGAACTCAAAAGGATTCAGGTCGAGCTCGGCGCCACGATCCTCTACGTGACCCACGATCAGGTTGAGGCCATGACCATGGCCTCGCGAATCGGCGTCATCAAGGACGGCCAACTCCTTCAACTCGGCACGCCGCGCGAAATCTATGAGGACCCGGGCGATCGGTATGTCGCCAGCCGGCTGGGCACGCCGCAGATCAATTTTCTCTCGGCCAGTCTCCTGACCGAAGTCGCGATGCCGGCCGGAACGACAACGATCGGAATCCGCACCGAGCATCTTCGTATTGCCAAGGCGAATGGCGGCGGTCTCATCGGCCGGGTGCATCGCATCGAGCATCTCGGCGACCAGAATCACGTTCATCTCGAATACAAAAGCCAAATGCTGGTCACGCTCGCGGATCCGCATCAGCCGCTCGAGGCCGGCCAGGATGTCGAGCTGCAGCTGGTCCGGCCGCTCTATTTCGATGCGTCCGGACGACGCATCGCGGCAAAGGTTCATTGAGGATCGTCGCGATGTCGCTGCCGCCCGAGACATTCAAGACGCTGGTGCGAGCCGCCGCCGAAAAGGTGATTGCGAGCGCCCCGGAATTGACGGCGCTCGATCAGGCTATCGGCGACGGCGATCACGGTGCCAACATGAAGCGGGGGTTCGAAGCGGTGCTGGGCAAGCTCGACACAATCGGTGCGCAACCGCTCGACGAGGCTTTCAAGACCATCGGCAAGACGCTGGTCATGACCGTCGGTGGCGCCTCGGGGCCGCTTTACGGCAGCTTCTTCATGGCAGCCGGCGACGCGCTGTCGGGCAGCAAGCATCTGCCCGAAGATCTTGCGGAAGTTTTCAGTCGCGGCGTCGGCGCGGTCAGCGCGCGCGGCCGTTCCCAAGCCGGCGAGAAGACAATGCTCGACGTTCTGGTCCCAGTGCTGGAAACCTTAAAGTCCGAAGCTGGCCGTCCCGATCTGGTCGAGCGGGTGCGCGTCACCGCAAGCGAAGCAGTGACGCGCACGGTGCCGATGCGCGCGACCAAGGGTCGGGCGTCGTTTTTGGGTGAACGCAGCGTCGGACATGTAGATCCCGGCGCACGATCGAGCTGCGTCCTGTTGCAGGCGGTTTGCGACACCCTGGAGGCGCAGCAGTGAACGATACCGTCAGCGTCGTCATCGTGTCGCATTCGCAGGACATCGCCAAAGGCACCGCCGACATGGTGCGCCAGATGGTCGGCAGCGAGGTGAAGGTTGCGTTCTGCGGGGGCAATCCCGACGGCGGCCTCGGCACCAACGTCCCTTTGATCATCGACGCCATCAACAAGGCCTGGTCGCCCAAAGGCGTTGCGATCCTTGTCGATCTCGGCGGCGCCGAAACGAACAGCGAGATGGCGGTCGAGATGTTGCGACCCGAACAACGAAACTTGGTCGTGGTCTGCAACGCGCCAATTGTCGAAGGAGCCGTCATGGCGGCAACCGAAGCCGCCGGCGGCAGCTCGCTCGAGCAGGTCAGGGCGGTGGCCGAGGAACTTTCCGCCAGCTAAATCGCGAACGAAGTGGGTCAGTGGATTCAGGAATGGAAGATGTTGGAAACCTCAAAGCCAAACGGCCAAGTCATTACCGGTAGCGTCCGGCTGATCCACGCTGCCGGGATGCACGCGCGGCCCGCGGTCAAGCTGACCAAGCTCGCTAAGAAATTTGACGCCCAGATTCTGATCCGCGCATCGGATGCCGCCGAATGGATCAACGCGAAAAGCGTCGCCAAAATCATGGCGCTGCGGGCGGCGCACGGCAGCATGATCGAGATCAAGGCGTCCGGCGAAGACGCCGCGGCCGCCGTCGCGGCTTTGGTTGATCTCGTCGCCACGGATTTTCCGGACACCGGTCAGTGAAGATGCGAGCCGACGTCGCAAGCTTGGCATATTGCGGCAAAACCGCGTCGGTCGGTTTCGCGCGCGGGCCGTTCGTGCGCGTCGATGACGCGGCAAACGGCGGGCGTGCGGCCGGTATGGCCGAAGAGGAAGAGTTTGCCCTTCGTGGCGCGCTGGCCTCGGCGGGCCGACAGATCGCCGCTCTCGCCGACGCGACGGGCGGAGAGGCCGCACAAATCCTTGAATTTCAGATCGCCTTGCTCGATGACGAGCAATTCATCGATCCGATCTTCGCCGCCGTTCGCGCGGGAATGCCGGCGGATAAGGCCTGGTCGTCCGCTCTTGACGGGCAAATCGCGGACTACAACTCCGCGCCCGACGAATATCTTCGGGCACGTTCCGCGGACCTCGCGGATCTGCGCGATCGCGTCAGTCGCGCGCTAGGTGGCGGTGCCGACGAAAACCTGCAAATTCCGGACGGCGCAATAGTCTGCGCCGACGATCTGCCGCCGTCGCGTTTTCTGGAAATCGATTGGTCGCGCGGCGGTGGCCTGGCTTTGCTTCGCGGCAGTCCGACGAGTCACGTCGCGATGCTGGCGCGAGCCCGCGGCATTCCCATGGTCGTGCAGCTTGGAACGGTATCGCAAGACGCCCTGACCGCGTTGCTCGACGGCGAAGGCGCGACGCTCGAACTCGATCCGACCCCGCATCAGGTCGGGCTGTTCGAACGGCGCCGGGAAGCGCACCGCAAGAAACGAGCTTCTGCCCGCGCCACTCTCCGCCGGCCTCCGGCGTCATGGGGCGGCGAGACCATACGGCTCATGATCAATATTCAACGTGTCGAGGACCTCGATCATGTGGACGCACAACATGCCGACGGCATTGGTCTGATGCGCACTGAATTTCTGCTCGGTGGGGCGGGGGGATTGCCCGACGAGGAGACGCAATACCAGGCATACGACGCCGTTCTTCGCTGGGCTGGAGAACGTCCGGTCACAATCCGCACCTTCGACGCCGGTGGCGACAAGCCGGTGCCTGGCTTTACCGTAGATGGTGAAGCCAATCCCTTCCTCGGTGTGCGCGGCTTGCGTCTTTGCCTGGCGCGGCCAGACGTATTTTGCGTTCAGCTTCGCGCGCTCGCCCGCGCCGCGGTGCGCGGAAATCTCAAAGTCATGTTTCCCATGGTCACGACGCCGGAAGAGTTGGAAGCCGGCCGCAGGCATTTTGTCGATGTCGTCGAGCAGCTGCGCGCTGAAGGCGTACCCGCCGTGCTTCCGGAACTTGGAATCATGGTCGAGGTTCCGGCTGCGGCCCTGACCATCAAGCGGTTCAACGCCGCATTCTTTTCGATCGGTTCGAACGACCTCACGCAGTATGTGACGGCTTGCGACAGGACGAATGGGTCGCTGGCCAAGCTGAGTGATCCGCTGCATCCGGCGGTACTGGAACTCATCGACCGCACCGCCGCCTACGGCAAGCGCGTCGGGATCAATGTCAGCGTGTGTGGCGAAATGGCCGGTGACCCACGATACGTCCCCGCTCTTTTGTCCTGCGGCCTGAGGGAGCTTTCAGTCAATCCTTCTGCGTTGGCTCAGATCAAGCAGGCAATCGATGGCTGAAGCGCGGAGGCCTGTTGTAGAAGCCGGGTTCGACGAGCCGGGGGAAGACAGCGCTGTCGCCGAATACAAGCGCGTATTCAAGGAAGTGCTGGATAGCCGGCCCTCCGGCATGCGCATCAGGCTCGCGCATGCGATGGGCAAGAACCGTAGCTTCGTCAGCCAAATATCGAACCCGGCCTACCCGGTTCCCGTGCCCATCCAGCACCTCAATACGATTTTCGACGTCTGTCACTTTCCGCCGGCCGCCAAGGAGGCTTTTCTGCGCGCGTATGCCCGCGCGCATCCGAGACGGCTGGGGCAACTGACAAAAACTCCGCGCGAGCGTTCGATCACGCTGCATTTGCCGGATCTTGGAAACGCCAGACGAAATGGAAAAGTCGACGCCTTGCTGCAGGAATTTGCGCGCCGGCTGATCGCCATTTTGCAGGACGAAAAGTGACCGCTCGGCATCTTGACGCGGCACGGGAGGGGAGCGTGAAAAAATTCATCAATTCCATCGATACGATGCTGGCGGAGAGCCTCGATGGTTTCGCCGGGGCCCATTCCGATATCGTCGCGCTCGGACCTGAGCGCAAGTTTGTACGCCGGCGCATGCCGGCTGCCGACAAAGTCGCGTTAATCTCCGGCGGCGGCAGTGGTCATGAGCCGCTGCACGCCGGATTTGTCGGCAAGGGGATGCTTGATGCGGCATGCCCGGGGCAGATCTTCACCTCGCCGACGCCCGACCAGATTGTCGAAGCCGCCGCAGCCGTGGGCGGCCAGGCCGGCGTGCTCTTCATCGTGAAAAACTACGCGGGCGATTGCATGAATTTCGAAATGGCCGGGGAATTGTTCGCGGGGCCGGCGGCAACCGTGATTACCAACGACGACGTGGCCGTCGAGAAATCGACGCACAGTACCGGCCGCCGCGGCGTCGCCGGGACGCTGGTCGTGGAGAAAATCGTCGGCGCGGCGGCCGAGAAAGGCATGGGCCTTAAGGCCTGCGCAGAGCTCGGCACCGAGGTCAATGCCAGAACCGGATCGATCGGCGTGGCGCTGACGAGCTGCACCGTGCCAGCCGCGGGAAACCCGACCTTTGCGCTTGCGGCCGATGAAATGGAAATGGGAGTGGGCATCCACGGCGAACCGGGCCGGCGACGCGTGAAATTGTCCAGTGCCGATGCGATCGCCGACCAGATGGTCAGCGCCATCCTGACGGACCGCGATAATCCCGATTCGGGCGATGTGTTGCTCCTCGTCAACGGCTTCGGCGGCACGCCGACGCTGGAACTCTATCTCATGTACAACGCCGCGCGGCGCATCTTGGAAAAGCGCGGGCTCACCATCGCGCGCTCGCTGGTCGGCTCTTACGTCACCTCGCTCGAAATGGCGGGATGCTCGATCACGGTGACAACGCTCGATGACAAGCTGGCGGCCCTTTGGGACGATCACGTCCACACGGCCGCCCTGCGGTGGTGACGGCACCGTCGGCTGCCGGCAAATTTGATGGCGCGGCATGCGCCTGGATTCCGAAGCGGCTTGCTGCGGGTGGGGCTTATATTACGCGAGGACGTCCAATAGCTTATTGAGGGTTTGCGATTTTTGGTCGCCGACCCGCATGCCGCGTTCGAACGCATCAAGGACGACGCGGACCACGACAAGTACGAAACGGCCGAGTTCCTGATTCCTCAATACAATGAAACATTGCGTCTCTTCGATGAGGTGACGAAGAAAAATCCCATACTCTGCGAGTTCCACAATATTCCCGCAGTCCTCATTGATACCACGAACAAGACCAATGAGGACGTCTACGACGAGGCTCGACAGTTCCTTGCCCGGGCAATGCCCCAGCTTAAGGTGACCATGGGCACCGCGGCCGGTGCGAGATAAAACAGCATGAACCCGGCGCCGCTTTAAGCCGATGCCGAACCTCACAGGCCAGAGCCGCGCTGCGCTGACACCGTCTGCGTCGATCAAGAGGCTTCTTCCGTGGCTGGTCGCGGTCGCGTTTTTTATGGAAACGCTCGACACGACGATTCTGAACACCGCCGTGCCGGTGATGTCGGAGGCCCTCGGTGTGGCTCCGCTCAGCATGAAGTCGGTGCTGGCGAGCTACACCTTGAGCCTCGCGGTATTCATCCCGATCAGCGGCTGGATGGCCGATCGTTTCGGGACGCGTCGTGTGTTTGCGTCGGCGATCGGCCTCTTCACCCTCGGATCGGTTCTCTGTGGCATATCGAGCAACATCCATCTGCTGGTCGCCTGCCGCGTGCTTCAGGGCTGCGGCGGCGCAATGATGGTCCCGGTTGGTCGGCTCACCCTGGTACGTACGTTCGACAAGTCCGAGCTCATCCGCACCATGAGCTTTGTCGCCATTCCGGCGCTGATCGGCCCAATGCTCGGGCCCATTGCCGGCGGTCTCATTGTTGGTTACCTGCAATGGAGGTTCTTATTTTTCGTAAATCTTCCGATCGGAATTGCGGGCCTCGTTCTCGTCTATCTCAATCTGCCGGACTTTCGCGAAGAGATGACCCCGCCCCTCGACGTTGTCGGGCTCATTCTCTTCGGTTCCGGCGTGGCGCTGCTGTCGTATGTGCTGGAGATTTTCGGAGAACACACCCTGAGCCTGGGAGAAATCCTGGGGCTATTGTCGATTTCTCTTGTGCTCATCCTCGGCTATGGACTGCACGCGACGAGGACCGCGTTTCCGTTGCTGCAGCTCGATTTATTTCGCATTCGCACCTTCAGCACGGCTGTCAGCGGCGGCTTTTTCACCCGCCTCGGCGTCGGCGGAGTGCCATTTCTCCTGCCGCTCCTCTATCAGGTCGGCCTCGGCTTCACCCCCGTCCAATCCGGCCTGCTCATCATGCCTCAGGCCGTCGCCGCGATCAGCACAAAAGTTCTCTTGCCGAAAATTCTCGATCGCGTCGGCTTTCGTGGCGTGTTGATCTCCAACACGATCGTCCTCGGTTTCCTCCTCATGTCATTTGCGACCATCGGGATTGGCACCGCGGTCTGGGTCATAGTGCTGCAGGCGTTTTGCTATGGCGCCTTTACGTCTTTGCAATATACCAGCATGAATACGCTGGTTTATGCCGATATACTGGAGGAAACTGCCAGCAATGCGAGCTCCATCGCCAGCACCATGCAGCAGATGTCGGTGAGCTTCAGTGTCGCGGCGGCGGGGCTGGTCACGGCATTTTTCATACCCGCCAGCGCTCTTTCAAACGCCGGCGAGATGATTCACGGCCTCCATGAGGCGTTTCTTATACTTGGCGGATTTACCGTCCTTTCCACACTAGTCTTCAGCAGATTGAAAAAAGGTGACGGCGAGACCGAGATCCATCAAAAGGACCTTCACCTCGGGTAAAAGCGTTTGCGTAAGGGATTTCGGGTCCGGGGAATCTCCGGACTTACAAGCTGTTCGGCTGACCGGCAGCATATTCGGCTGTTCGATTGACAAAGAGAAATGAGTGGCAATGCAGGCGATGGTGCTGGAAAGACCGGGTGAGCCGCTCAAGCTCGTCGAGCGGCCCGATCCGCAGCCGTCGAACGGCGAGGTCAGGGTCCGGGTAGCGGCCTGCGGCGTTTGCCGGACGGACCTTCACGTGGTCGACGGCGAATTGCCGAAGCCCAAGCTTCCGATCGTTCCAGGCCATGAAATCGTCGGCTATATCGACGTTGTGGGGCAGGGCGTCGAACGTCTCGATGTCGGAATGCGTGTCGGCATCCCCTGGCTTGGGCGTACATGCGGCCATTGTTACTATTGCCGCAGCGACCGCGAGAACCTGTGCGATGAGCCGCTGTTTACCGGCTATACGCGCGATGGCGGCTATGCCACCCATGTCGTCGCCGACGCGCAGTACGTCTTTCGGCTTCCCGAGGCAGGCGATGATGCTGCTACCGCGCCATTATTGTGCGCGGGCTTGATCGGCTGGCGCTCTCTCAAGTTGAGCGGCGACGGAACGAAGATCGGACTTTACGGCTTCGGCGCCGCCGCTCACATCGTCGCGCAGGTAGCGCGCTGGCAGGGCCGTGATGTTTATGCTTTCACCAGGCCGGGCGATGCCGCCGCACAAGCCTTCGCCCGCAAGCTTGGGGCATGCTGGGCGGGAAGCTCCGAAGAGCGGCCGCCCGATGAGCTCGACTGCGCCATCATCTACGCGCCCGTCGGCAGTCTCGTTCCGTTGGCGCTGATGGCCGTGCGCAAGGGCGGTCGTGTGGTCTGCGCGGGAATCCACATGAGCGATATTCCGAGTTTTCCCTACAGCCTGCTGTGGGAGGAGCGGGACCTTAAATCGGTTGCCAATCTGACTAGGAAGGACGGCGACGAGTTCTTCGGCATTGTGTCAAAGGCCGGCATCGTGACGGAAACCGTCCCGTATCCCCTGCATCGCGCGAACGATGCGTTGGCGGATCTGCGAAAGGGGCGGCTGCAGGGTGCCGCGGTTCTGCTGCCGTGAAACTCAATTGAAACTTGCGGCCGGCTTACTGAAAAGCAATTGGCTCACGCCGCGTTCGAATCTCTGCGAAACGTCGCCTGAATGACCGTTGGCTCTTCTTTCTGCTTTGGCGGTTCGCTGCTTTGCCGCGCGAATGTGGGTAAATGCCTGGTTTGAATTTCGGCCCACGCCAAGACTGCTCCGAAGACGACAAAAGCAGCGACAATGGCGGCAATGATGACGGCGTCGGTGACAGGCATCGCAGCAACAGACATGGCTTCCTCCTTTTCTTGTCATCATGTCGTCGTCCGCCCGGCCGAGCTTTGACTTGGATCAAACCGATGGTGTTACGGCTTTCGCATAAGTCGGCCTCAGGATCAGCCAATCGATGTCAACCTATCGTCTGGACAGCCTGTTCACGCCGCGATCTGTCGCGGTCGTCGGCGCTTCTCCGCGCAAAACCTCATCGGGCCGGGCGGTGCTCGAAAACCTCCGCGGCGCCGGCTTCCCGGGCGCTGTTTACCTCGTCAATCCCCGCTATGACGAGATCGAAGGCGTGCGCGCGGTCAAATCCTACGACGCGCTCCCGGAGGTGCCCGATGTCGTCGTCATCGCGGTGCCGGCGCCGGCGGTCCCGGACGCCGTCGCCGCGGCGGCGCGCAAGGGAACGGCGGCTGGAATCGTCATCACCGCCGAACTCGGCCACGGGCCCGGTTCACTCGCGGACATCTGCGAAAAGAACGCCCGCGCTGCGGGAATGCGTCTCGTCGGCCCCAACTGCCTCGGCGTGCTGGCGCCGCGAGCGAAGTTCAACGCCAGCTTTGCCGCCTTGTCGCCGTCGCCGGGCGATCTGGCGCTGATTTCTCAATCCGGCGCCATCGCCGCGGGTCTGGTGCAATGGGCCGCGGCCCGGGGCGTCGGATTTTCAGCGATCGTTTCGATCGGCGACAGTATCGATGTCGATTTCGGCGATTTGCTCGATCATTTCGCCATGGACCGCGATACGCGCGCAATCGTTCTCTACATCGAATCGATCAGGGACGCGCGCAAGTTTATGTCGGCGGCGCGCGCCGCCGCACGCACCAAGCCGGTCCTGGTGATCAAATCCGGACGGCATGCGCAAGGGGCGAAAGCGGCGCTGACGCACACCGGGGCGCTGGCCGGGTCGGATGCGGTCTATGACGCCGCTTTCCGCCGCGCCGGCATGTTGCGCGTGATCGATCTCGACGAATTGTTTGCTGCCGCCGAGACGCTCGCGCGCAGGACCACTCTTGCCGGCAAGCGGCTGGCTATTTTGACCAACGGCGGCGGGGTGGGCGTGCTGGCGGTCGATCGTCTCGTCGATCTTGGCGGAGACCTCGCGGCCATATCGCCGCAGACCATAAGCAAGCTCGATGCGGCGTTGCCGCCGATCTGGTCGCGCGCCAATCCGATCGATATCGCTGGCGACGCCGACGAAGCCAGATACGGCGCCGCGCTCGATCTACTGCTGGCCGATGATGCGAACGACGCCGTTCTCGTCATGAATGTGCCGACGGCGCTCGCGGCGCCCGCCGATGCGGCGAAATCGGTCATCGCCGTAACCGAACGGCATCGCAAACAACGCGCTCCGGCCAAACCGGTTTTTGCGATGTGGGTCGGCGAGAACGAGCCCGTTGCGGATGCATTCGATGCGGCGAACATTCCCAATTACGGGACCGAATCTGCCGCGATTTGCGGTTTCATGCATCTCGTGCGCTACCGGGAATCGCGCGAGCAGCTGATGGCGGTGCCGCCAAGTCTACCGCACGATTTCGCGCCGAATGTCGCCACCGTGCGGCCGGTCATCGACGAAGTGCTGCGCGAAAAACGAACCTGGCTCGACCCGGTGGAATTGTCACGGCTGTTTTCGGCTTACGACATTCCGGTTACGCCGGCCGCGCTGGCGCGCGATGTCGATCAAGCCGTGGCGGCGTCGCGGCCGCATCTCGCCAAAGGCACGCCGGTTGTGCTGAAGATCCAGTCGCCCGACATCGTTCACAAATCGGAGGTCGGCGGCGTGCGGCTCGACCTCGGCAATGAAACCGCCGTGCGCGCGGCGGCAGCGGACATTCTAAACCGCGCGCGGGCGGCCAAGCCCGACGCGCGCATCGACGGCATTACCGTTTTTCCGATGATCGTGCGCCCCAAGGCGCGCGAGCTCATCGTCGGCGTGGCCGACGATCCGACCTTCGGTCCGGTGATTGCGTTCGGGCAGGGGGGAATGGCGGTCGAGGTCATCAGCGACAAGGCGCTGGCGCTACCGCCGCTCGATCTCGAGCTTGCGCGCCGGCTCATCGCGCGCACCCGGGTGTCGCGGATTCTCAAGGCCTACCGCAACGTGCCCGCCGCCGACGAACGTGCCATCGAGCTTCTTCTGGTCAAGCTGGCGCAGCTCGTCGCCGATTTTCCTGAAATTCGCGAAATCGATCTTAATCCGGTGCTCGCCGACGAAACCGGGGTTATCGCCGTCGACGCGCGGGTGTCGGTTTTGCCAATCGATGAATTGCACCGCGGATCCTGGCGTAATCCGCGTTTCGCGATCAGGCCTTATCCGGCCGAATGGGAGCGGCACGTCAAAATGCGGGACGGCCGCGCGATTTTCGTGCGGCCCGTTCGGCCGGAAGATGAGCCGCTTTATGGGCCGTTCTTCGCCGCCGTCACACCGGAGGATCTGCGCCTTCGCTTCTTCGCGCCGGTCAAGGAATTCAGCCACACCTTCATCGCACGATTTACCCAGATCGATTACGCGCGCGCCATGGCGTTCATCGCCCTCGAAGAGACGACCGGCGCCATGCTCGGTGTTGTCCGCTTGCACGCGGACGCCGAGTATGACAGCGGCGAATACGCCATCCTCGTCCGCTCCGACTTGAAAGGACACGGGCTCGGCTGGCTGCTGATGCAATTGATCATCGAATATGCGCGCGCCGAAGGCATACGCTCCATCAAAGGACAAGTCCTGCAAGAGAACTTATCCATGCTGGAAATGTGCCGGGACCTTGGTTTCCGGATCGCATCCGATCCCCAGGAACCTTCATCCATGCTCGTGACGCTGGCGCTATAGAAACGAAGTCTGAGCCGCGTTCGCCGGCGAGCGAACCGACGTCCGCATGCAACTCCGGCGGCTGTTGCCCCGCGGCTGACCCATCGTACAAGATGCCGCCCAGGAAATTGTGCGGTGGCGGAGCAGTGGCCAATCCGGATTGAACGCAGGCTTGCTGCAATACTGGCGGCCGACGTCGCCGGCTGTGGCACGCATGCCGCCTTAGTCTTCCGCAAAGAGTTGCGCGGCGCGTTGCTTGCGCTCGGCCCGCCCAATTAATTAATTCGTCTGGTCCGGCATCTGCTAATTCTTGACGTCATCGTCCGGCAGGATGCGGATGGCGGCGCCATCAAGGTCGTCGTATTGGCCGCTCTTGAGTGCCCACAAGAACCCGACCAGCCCGGTCAAGCCGAGCAGCAACGCCAGGGGCACGAGATAGATGAGGACGTTCATGCGCCGAACTCCGGACGCAACCGCGCCCGCAGCGCATTGAGCGTGACGAGGAGCGAGGAGCCGGACATCGCGACAGCGGCGATCAGCGGCGTTACCAAGCCGGCAATCGCCAGCGGCACGGCAAGGACATTATAGATCGCGGCGAGCGCCAGGTTCTGCTTCATCAAGGCCCGCGCCCGGCGCGAAACGATTACGGCGCTCAGCACCGGCCTGAGATGCTCGCCGAGGAACAGTGCGTCGGCGTGGGCCTGGGTGAGGTGGGCGGCTGTGATCGGGGAGATCGATACGTGCGCCGCGGCAAGCGCGGGCGCGTCGTTCAAGCCATCGCCGACCATGAGGATGCGGCGGCCTTGCGATTTCAACGTTTCAATGACGCCGATTTTCTCGCTCGGCGTGAGGCCTGCGCGCCAATCCTTGATGCCGAGCTCATTCGCCACGGGCGCGACTGCGGCCGGCCGGTCGCCGGAGAGCACCATCAGGCGCAGCCCGCGTTCGCCGAGCGCTTTTGTTACCGCGGCGGCATCGGGTCGAAGCTTCTGGCGGACCGCGATGCTCGCGGTCTTGCCGGCGTGGGCAAAAGTGATGAAAGATGCCTCGCCGAGTTGCGCAGTGGCCGGGCTCGCGTCCTGCGCGACACCGCAGAATTTTGCGCTGCCGAGCCGCGCTTCTTCGCCGTCGATGAGCGCGCGGACACCTTGCCCCCGCTCCTCGATAGCGCCGGGATAGAGGCTACGCTCGCGCGCCCGCCGCGCCAGCGCGGTTGCCAGCGGATGGCGGCTCGACAACGCCAAGCGCGCTGCTCGCTCAAGCGTGGCGGGATCGACGTCGGTCTCATCGTCGACGCTTGGATCGGGCAGTGTCAGCGTTCCCGTCTTGTCGAAAACGACGGTATCCGCCTGGGCCAGCCGTTCGATAGCGTCGCCGCCGTTGAGAATGAGGCCACCGCGAAATAGGGCGCCGGCGGCGACCACCTGCACAGCGGGGATCGCGAGCGCGATCGCGCACGGACAGGTGATGATGAGGACGGCGATGGCGATGACGATCGATTGGTGAATGGAAGCGCCGGCGATGAGCCAGCCGATCGCGGTGAGTGCGGCCGTGGTGTGCACCAGCGGCGCGTAAAGGCGCGCGGCGCGATCGGCAAGCCGCATCGTCTGCGATTTCGTTTGCGCCGCCTTCTCCAGCAGCCGTTCCACCTCCTCGACCAGCGTACCGGTGCCGGCGGCGGTAACCCTCACGGTCAGGACACCGGACACGTTGATGCTGCCGGCGTAGATCGTGGCCGCGGCCGATACCGCGCGATAGAGCGTTTCGCCGGTCACCCGGCTCTCGTCGATCTCCGAGGCGCCATTGATTACGACGCCATCGGCGGGAATGCGCTCGCCCGGGCGCACCAGGACGCGGTCGACGCGACGCAAGGCGGCGACTGGCACCTGGGTGAGTTCGCCGCTGGCATCGAGGCGATGCGCGAATTCCGCTTTCAGGCTGGCGAGATTACCGGCGAAGACGCGCGTCTTCCGTCGCATCGCCAGATCGAGGTAGCGGCCGATGAGCAGAAAGAACAACAGCATGATCGCGGAATTGAAATAGGCATGCGGCGCGTGGCTCGCGGTCTCGTACACCGAAAGCCCGAGCGCCAGGCTCACACCGATCGAAATCGGCACGTCCATGTTGACTTGGCGCTTGCGCAGCACTCGGAATGCGCTTTGAAAGAACGGCTGGCCGGCATAAGCGGCAGCCGGCAGCGCGATCAATGCGGAGAGCCAGTGGAACAGATCCCGCGTCTCCTGCGTCATGTCGGAGACGTTGCCCGCCCAGACCGAGACCGACAGCAACATCACGTTCATCGCGGCGAAGCCGGCAACGGCCAGGCATTTCAGCAGCCGTGTGGCCTGGGCGCTCTCGTCGGCATCGGCGCGTTCCGGTGCGAAAGGATAGGCGTGATAGCCGATGCCCTCGATCGCCTTGATGATGCCGCCGGCGTCGATCTCGTCGTTGTGCCAATCGACGGCGAGCCGGCGCTGGGTGAAGTTGACGCGCGCGTCGATCACGCCCGGCAGCTTGCTCAGCCCGCTCTCGATCTTGCGGATGCATCCGGCGCAGGCGACGCCCTCCACCGCCAGCGTCATGTGCGATGCGCCCGCACTTCCGGGCTCGACAAACATCGAAAGATCGAGGGTCTCTGCCATCGCCGGCGCTCAGCGGATCAAAACGCGGTTCTTGGAGCGGAACATCCGTTCGCCCTGGCGCGAAAGCTCGATGACTAGATCCCACTGGCCGGCGGCAATATCGGCGCTGCCGTGGAAATGACCGGGCGCGTCTTCCCTCACCGCAACGGCGCGGTCGAGCCGCCGGTCGGTCGGGCGTGCGAACAACGCCGTTGCAACCATGCCAGTGAGCGGCGCGCCCGACGCATCGCTGGCGGCGATTCCGAGGAGGGCGTTGCCGTTGGCAACTGCCGTCACCTTGGCGTCGACTTGCCAATGCTGGGCGTCCTGCGCTTTCGCCATGGCGACGTCGCGTTCGAACGTTTGGCCGGCGCGGTAGGAACTGTCGGTCTCGACGCCGCCAAAGGTCGACAGCGCCTTGTGGGCCATGAAGGCGTTGACGCCGATCACCACCGCAAAGAACGCGACCATCAAGCCGAGAACCGTCCAGCCCGTCACTTCCCGCGGCTGCCTTGGTCCCGGCCATTCGGGGGAGCGGAGATCTACGTCACCGTTTGCGAAAAGGTCGTTCGACATGATGCGCCCTACGGTCCGAAGAAATGATCGCCGGCGCTCGCGGCCGATCCGCCCGTCTTGGGCACGATACTGAAGGCGATCGGGATCGAGGCGCCCGGCGGAATCTGTTCGCGTTCCGTCACCAAAACGCGAACTTCGCGCGACTGATCCGGGCCAACATCGATAAGCGGGTTGCCGTTTGCAAATCCCGAGTGTCCGATCGCGTCGATGTCGGTGTTGGTAAGCCCGGCGACCGACAGCACGAAAGTCTTCTGCTCCAGGCTCTTGTTGAGGATGCGCACAGTGTAAGCGTTGCGGAGCGATCCGTCGGACAGCCGCACGAACAACGGATTGCGGTCGTGCAGGACACTGATGCCGTCGTTGCTGCGCGTCGCCAGCGCGTAGGCCATCACCGTGGCGACGACCGCGATGATGACGGCATAGAGCAAAGTGCGGCTGCGCACGATGCGGTAGATCGGCTTTTCTCCGTGCTGGCGGCGTTTGATATTGATGTCGGTATCGAAAGCGATGAGGCGAGTTGGCCGCCCGATTTTTTCCATCACCGCGTCGCAGGCGTCGATGCACAGCCCGCATTGGATGCAGCCGAGATTGGGGCCGCCGCGGATATCGACGCCGGTCGGACACACATGCACGCATTGCAAACAATCGATGCAATCGCCGGCCGGTTGTCCGTTCTGGTGCAGTGTCGCAGCCTTCTTCAACGACGCGCGCGGCTCGCCGCGATCGTATCGATAAGTGACGTTGAGCGCATATTCATCGGTCAACGCCGCCTGAATGCGCGGCCACGGGCACATGTAGACGCAAACCTGTTCGCGCATCCAGCCGGCGAGCGCGTAGGTCGTGAACGTCAAAAGGCCAATGAACACGTAAGCGATCAGGGGTGCTTGAAATGTGGCTAGGTCTTTGACCAAGCTCGGTGCGTCGGCGAAATACAGAACCCACGCGCCGCCGGTCCACCACGCGACCATCAACCACAGAAAATGCTTGGTCCCGGTCCGCGCCACGCGCTCCGCCGACCACGGCTGCCGGTTGCGTTGCAAGTGCTCGCGCCGGTCGCCCTCCGTAAAGCGTTCGATGGCCTGAAAGAGATCGGTCCATACCGTCTGCGGACAGAGATAGCCGCACCATAGCCGCCCGGCGATGGCATTCATCAGGAATAGCATCATCGCTGCGAGGATGAGCAGACCGGTGAGGTAATAGAATTCCTGCGGCCATATCTCGATGAAAAAGAAATAAAAGCGCCGGCTGGGGAAATCGATCAGCACCGCCTGGCTCGGCGCGTTGGGTCCGCGGTCCCAGCGCACGAACGGCAGCAGATAATAGATGCCGAGCGTGAGGGTGAGCACGGCCCATTTCACCCGCCGGTACGTGCCAGTTACGCGTTGCGGATAGACTTTCTTGCGTGCGGCATAGAGCGGCTGCTCGTCTTCGGGCTCATCATGATCGACACCCGGAACGAGCGGCGTCCGCGCTGCGTCATCGGCCAGTGCGGCAAGCGAATGCCGCCCCGGCTGCGGCTGAGGCGTCTCCATCATCGCGAGCGCTATGTCGCTGCCAGGGCACATTCGTTACTGCTCCCCGCCGCCGAAGGTGTGCACGTAGACGGCGAGCGCCTTGATGGTGACGTCGTCGAGCTTTCCGCTCCACGCCGGCATGATGCCGCCGCGCCCGTTGAAAATTCCCTCCGTGATCGTTTTCTTGTCCGGCGCGTACAGCCAGATATTGTCGGTGAGATTGGGAGCGCCGAGTTCGCGATTGCCCTTGCCCTGTGGTCCATGACAGACCGCGCAATTGTCGGCAAATATCTTGGCGCCGCTCGTCAGGTCGGCGCCCGCCGTGGTCGGAAGGCCCGACAACGAGCGCACGTAATCGGCGACGTTCGATATCTGGTCCGGCTTGAGGATGCCATCGCGGCCGAAGGCCGGCATCGAGCCTTGATGGCCGGCGTCGTCGCCGGCGCGGACGCCGTGGGTGATAGTTTGCGAGATGTCGGCGAGCGTACCGCCCCAGAGCCATTTGTTGTCGTCGAGATTGGGATAACCCTTGGCGCCTTGACCGCCAGCGCCGTGGCACGGCGCGCAACTGTCGGCAAAGGCGCGGCGACCAAGCGCCCGGGCAAAATCGAGCAATTGCGGCGTCGATTCGATCTCCTGCAGCGAAGCCGAAGCGAGCCGCGTCATCATCGCGCTGCGCTCCTGCTGAAGTTCGGCAAGCTGGGTCGCCACCGCGCTGCGGGTGTTCCAGCGGAACAGGCCGCCGCTGTAAGACGAAACCAGCGGCCAAGCCGGATAGACAACCCAATAGCCGATCGCCCAGACGATCGTCGCGTAGAACAGCCACAGCCACCAACGCGGCAGCGGCGTATTGAGCTCCTCGATGCCATCCCATTCATGGCCGGTGGTGCCGACCTTGGTTCTTGCATCGATTTGTTTCTCGGCAGCCATTTCTCAGTCCTCCCGCAGCGGCATGCGCGCAGTCTCGTCAAATTGCTTTTGGCGCGACGGCCACAGCGCGTAGATCAGCACCGCGAGGAACAGCACGAAGAAGTATACAAGTCCCCACGTCTGGGCGATTTGTGCGAAAAATTCGTAGGTCGGCGACACAGATTCCCTCCTCAGCGGATGTTGGCTTTGTCGTCGTAAAGCTTGAAGTCAACCAGCGTCCCCAACATTTGCAGGTACGCGATCAGCGCGTCGGCTTCGGTGATGTGTGCCGGATTGCCGGCGAAGCTGCGCGCCTGGGCCTTCGGATAGCGTTTGGCGAGTGCGGCTGCGTCGGGCGCGTCGTTGGTCGCCTGCGTTCGTACATCGGCGAGCGCGTTAGCGATCATCTCGTCGGAATACGGCACGCCGAGCAACGCCTGCACCTTCATTTCTTGGGCGATGTGGCTGAAATCCAGGTCGGTCGTGAACAACCACGGATAGGCGGGCATGATCGAGCCGGGAACCACGGAGCGTGGATCTTGCAAATGGTCGCGGTGCCAATCGTCGGAATATTTGCCGCCGACGCGCGCCAAGTCCGGCCCATTGCGCTTCGAGCCCCACTGGAACGGATGGTCGTACATGCTTTCGGCGGCGAGCGAGTAATGGCCGTAGCGCTCGACTTCGTCGCGCAGTGCGCGGATCATTTGCGAGTGGCAGAGATAGCAGCCCTCGCGCACGTAAATATTGCGTCCGGCGAGTTCGAGCGGCGAATAGGGCCGCATGCCGGGTGCAGTCTCGATCGTGCTGCGCAGATAAAATAGCGGCACGACTTCTACGAGCCCGCCGAACGCGATCACGATGAGGATACCGATCAGCAACAGGATCGAGTTGCGCTCCAGGACCCAGTGCTTACGCCAGAGAGTCGTAGCAAATGACATTGAGCGATCCTCCTATTCGGCCGGCGCCATGCCCGCGATGGGAGCGAGCCGTTCCCGCGGATAGATCGTCCGCCACAGATTGAAGGCCATGATCAGGGCGCCGACGAGGAACAATGCTCCGCCGATCGCACGGATGACGTAGAAGGGATGCATGGCCTCGACCGTCTCGATGAACGAATATTCGAGAAAGCCGAGACTGGTGTAGGCGCGCCACATCAATCCCTGAAGAATCCCGGCGACCCACATCGACGTGATGTAGACGACGATGCCGATGGTCGCGATCCAGAAATGCCAGCCCACCAGCCGGAGCGAGTAGAGCGGGCGGTTCCACAACCACGGCACTAGACAATAGATGGCGCCGAAGGAGACGAAGCCGACCCAGCCGAGCGCGCCGGAATGCACGTGGCCGATGGTCCAATCGGTGTAGTGCGACAGCGAGTTCACCGACTTCACTGACATGACCGGCCCCTCGAAGGTCGACATGCCGTAGAAGGCGACCGACAGCACCATCATGCGCAGCACCGGATCGGTGCGCAGCTTGTCCCACGCGCCGGAAAGCGTCATCAGCCCGTTGATCATGCCGCCCCAGGACGGCATCCACAGCATGATCGAGAAGGTCATGCCGAGCGTTTGCGTCCAATCCGGCAGCGCGGTGTAGTGCAGGTGATGCGGGCCGGCCCAGATGTAGAGGAAGATCAGCGCCCAGAAATGGATGATGGAGAGCCGGTAGCTGTAGATTGGCCGCTCAGCGCGTTTCGGGATGAAGTAGTACATGATGCCGAGGAAGCCGGCGGTGAGAAAGAACCCGACGGCGTTATGGCCATACCACCACTGCACCATGGCGTCCTGCACGCCGGACCACACCACGTAGGATTTCGACGAGAACACCGACACCGGAATTGCGGCGTTGTTGCCGAGGTGCAGAACGGCGATGGTCAGAATGAACGCGAGGTAGAACCAGTTGGCGACGTAAATATGCGGCTCGGTCCGCCGCATGAGCGTGCCGAGATAGACCAGAAGATACACGACCCACACGATCGTAAGCCAAAGATCGGCGTACCATTCGGGCTCGGCGTATTCCTTGGATTGCGTGATCCCGAGAAGATAGCCGGTGCCGGCGATGACGATAAAGAAATTGTAGCCGAGTACGACGAACCACGGGGCGATATCGCCGACGAGGCGCGCCCGCGAGGTGCGCTGCACGACGTACATGGACGTGGCAAGCAGGACATTGCCGCCGAAGGCGAAGATCACGGCAGAGGTGTGCAGCGGGCGCAGCCGGCCGAACGAGATGAAGGAGATGTCGAAGTTAAGCGCCGGATAGGCGAGTTCGAGTGCAATCCACAGCCCGACCGTGAACCCGGCGATGCCCCAGAACACGGCCAGGATGGTCGTGGCCTTGACCGGTCCCATATTGTAGTTCGGCTTGCCGTCGATGGTTAGCGGCGGCTTTTCATTGCCGCGATCGAAGTAGCGGTTGACGATGACAAACACCGCGGCCACGCTTGCCGCGGCAAAGAGATAAGCGTGGAACGCATATTCAGGCGTGTAGGCTTTGGCCGCGACCACGACGGAGAAAATGGCAAGAAGAGCGAAGGCGATGGCCGTGCCGCCCTCCCCGAAAGTCATATATTTCGCCGGTGCGTGTGATTGCGCCATAGGTCACCCCGAAAAACTCGGCGAGCCGAAGGGACTCGACGAAGCGCCCGAAAAAAGCACGCGCGTGGTTTTGTGCAGTTGATGCAAATCAAAGACGGCGGATTATTTGCCACCGGCACCAGGCGGTTTTGCGCCTGGTGATTGCCGAAAGGGAATGACAGCGACGGCATGCGGTCGCGCGCGCAACCGGAAAGATGGCGAGATTGGGCGAAGGGGAGGACAGTTTATTTTATTGTTCCAGCGATTTCAGGTAGGCGATCACGTCGCCGACCTGGCCGGGATCGAGCTGGAATTCCGGCATCGTTGGATGACCGGTGACGATGCCTTCGGCGAGTGATTCCTGGAGCGTTTCGACGGGATAACGCTCATGCAGCGTGCGGAAGGGCGGCGCGATCTTGAGCGGGCTGGGGCCGACGCGATCGACCGAGTGGCATTTCGCGCAATGCGCGCGGACAAAGACCAGCCCTCTTTGCGCCTGCGGCGACAACGCCTCTTCGCTCCTTGCCGTTTGCGGCAGCAAAACAGTCGCCATTAAAGCCACACCTATCAAGAAGTGGCGGACGCGGCTTTGGCAATCCGGCAAATGTCTCTGCGGCATGATTTTCCCGTCTCGCCAAGGCGCCTGGCGCAAAGTTGTTTTATTCCGCGTCGGCTTAGTGAACGGCGCTCCCCGACGTTGTCATGCCCAGATTAGCCTCGTCTTCGGGCGAGGGAAATGCCATGCCGGACATGGGCTCGACCCAAACCAGGTGATCGTGCACCTCCCGGACGCCGGCGACATTCTCGGCCGTGACGATGCATCCCTGGCGCTCGCGCTCATCCGTGATCGTACCCCACAATTCCACAACGCCGTTCTTGACCACGACGTTGATCCGGGGCGCCCAAGGCTGTTTGGCAACCGCGGCGAGGATGCGGTCGCGAATTGCCGCATCGCCGCCGGCGGGAGTTTCGACGTCGCGTGCGAGACTAACCAAGGCATGCATGAGATTGGCCCGGCTGACGATGCCGACCATCTTGCCGTCGCGCAGAACGGGAAGCCGCTTGATGTGGCGGCGCTCCATGAGTTCGACCACCGTCTCTAGCGAATCTTCCTCGCTCACCGTCACGGGATCGCTCGTCATAACGTCCTCGATTTTGCGCCCCGAGCTGCGCACATATTCATCGGCCATGCGTCCGGGACCGAGCAATATTTCGAGCCATTTCGGCCGTTGCCGCTCGGTGCCGATCTCGCCGCGCCGGAGAAAATCGCCCTCTGTAACCATGCCGACGAGCCGGCCGCTGGCGTCGACGACCGGGAGACCGCTGATGCGGTTTTGCAGCATCATGCGGGCGGCCTCGAGCACGGTATCCTTGGCCGTCACGGAAATGACGTCTGGCGTCATGACATCGCGGACTTGCATGCTCGTTTATCCCCGCAATGGTGCTCTAGCCATTCAGGCGGCTGAGCGCCGAGCGATTACGCAACACGATACGGCGCGACGTCGGCACCTCGATCGCGGCCGTGCTTTCAAGGCCCGTCAGCGTTCGTGATATGGTCTCAATAGTGAGCCCCAGATAGTCGGCGATGTCCTGGCGCGACATCGGCAATTCAACGACGTTGCCAGCGCAAGCGCGTTCCGCCATCTCCAGCAGGAAGCTCGCGACCCGCTCCTGTGCGCTCTTGACCAGCAGCAGGACACGGTCCTGCACCCGCCGCAACTCGCGGCTGGTGAGGGCGAACAGCTCACGGCCTATCGAAGCATCGCGGCCGGCGAGCGCGGTCAGCGCACTACGCTTGACGACGACCACTCTCGCGTCGGCGATCGCCTCGGCGGAGAAGGTATGTTCGTTGGCAAATTCCAGCCCGAAGATGTCGCCGGGCAGATAAAATCCGCCGATCTGGCGGCGGCCGTCGTTGAGAATTTTGTAAGTGCGCACGCTGCCGCTGACAACCCTGTAGACATAGTCAGCGGGCTCGTTTTCGCCGAAAATTTCCGTGTTGCGGGGAAACGACATGACGGCGCCCATGAGCTGCATGGTTTGCGTGATCGGATCACGTTCGCTCACTTCTTCGGGAGCATTGCCCGGCCCGGACGGGACCACGCGCGGTGAAATCGGATGGCGGAGTGCGTGGCTGCGGATAGCTGATTGCGGGAGCATGGCTCTTTACCTCCGGGAGTGTCGGGAGGTATTGGTAACCCTCGGGTAAAGGCCGAGAAATTCAGATAATGCCCCTAAGGGGTTTTCCTGAGGGTGCCGGGCGCCTCGCTCCCCCGGGAGCGGAAAAGGCTAGTGATCCACGGCCGTTACCGACATTTGTCATGACAGACGCGCTACCTCATGCACCATCTTCAATCGCCAGGGCGGCGGCGAGTTTCACCGCGCCGCGCGGCATCATCGAGCAATATGCCATCGCCGTCGTTGCCATCGCCATCGCGCTCGCGCTTCGGGTCGCGCTGGCGTCGGTGCTCGCCGGCGAGGCATCTTACCTTTTCTTCTTCCCGGCGGTTCTGATCGCATCGGCCTTCGGCGGATGGGGCCCCGGCTTTTTTGCGACTTTTCTCGGCCTGCTGCTGGGTCTGTTTTTCGTTGCCGATTATCGCATGTTGTCGAACGCGGACGTTGTGAACGCAATTGTGTTCGCCCTCGTCGGCGTTGGGGCGTCATGGCGCGGTGAATTACTCCGCCGCTCCCGTCTCGCGGCCGCGGCAAGCGCCGAAGATGCGCATGCGCGCGAAGCGCATCTGAAATCCATTCTCGATACCATCCCCGATGCTATGATCGTCATCGACGAACACGGCATTATGCAATCCTTCAGCGCGGCAGCCGAACGTCTGTTCGGCTACAACGCCGCCGAAGTTTTGGGAAGGAATGTCAAAATTCTGATGCCGTCGCCCTATCGCGAAGGCCATGACCGCTACATGGGGCGCTACGCTGTCACGGGCGAGCGTAGAATTATCGGCATTGGCCGGGTCGTCGTCGGCGAGCGAAAGGACGGTTCGACGTTTCCGCTTGAGCTCAGCGTCGGCGAGGTGAAGAGGGGCCATCGGCGTTTTTTCACCGGCTTCATTCGTGACCTCACCGAGCGCCAAAAGACGGAAGCGCGACTGCAGGAATTGCAATCCGAGCTGGTTCATGTCTCGCGCCTGACCGCCATGGGCGAGATGGCGTCCGCTCTTGCGCATGAACTCAACCAGCCGCTGTCGGCGATCGCCAACTACATGAAGGGATCGCGTCGGTTGCTCGAAGAGAATCCCGACGAGCGTTCGACAATCCTGCGGGAGGCCATGGATAAGGCGGCGGAGCAAGCGATGCGCGCCGGTCAGGTCATCCGCCGCCTGCGCGATTTCGTCGCCCGCGGGGAGAGCGAACGGCGGGTGGAGGACGTGAAGAAGCTCGTGGAGGAAGCGGGCGCGCTGGCGCTGGTCGGCGTCAAGGACAAGGGTGTACGCGTACGCTTCGAGTTCGAACCGGGTACCGACTTTGTGCTTGCCGACAGAGTGCAGATCCAGCAGGTCTTGCTCAATCTGATGCGCAACGCCATCGAATCTATGGAAGGGGCGGAGAAGCGCGAGCTGGTCGTGTCGACCGCGACGGCGTCGGACGATATGGTTGAGATCGGGGTTGCCGATACCGGGGCGGGGATTTCTCCCGAAATCAGCGCCCAGCTGTTTCAGCCATTCATCACCACGAAACGCCAGGGAATGGGCGTGGGCCTGTCGATTTCGCGCACCATCGTCGAAGCGCACGGCGGCTCCATTTCAGCCCTGCCAAATTCCGGAATGGGAACAGTCTTTCGCTTTACCTTGCCGGCAGTGAGTAAGGAGGAGGCTGGCGATGGTGTCTGAAACGGGGCTGGTGCGCGTTATCGACGACGACGAGGCGCTGCGCGAATCGCTCGTTTTCTTGTTGCGCACGGCCCGGATCGACGTGGAAAGCTACGCGTCCGCGTCGGCCTTCTTCGAAGCGCCGCCGGACCCGCGGCTGGGCTGTGTGATTACCGACGTCCGCATGCCGGGCATGAGCGGCATCGACCTGCTGCGGCGGTTGCACGAACTCAAAATCAGCGTTCCCGTCGTCGTCATCACCGGTCACGGCGACGTCCCGCTCGCGGTCGAAGCCATGAGGGCCGGCGCGATGGATTTTCTGGAAAAGCCGTTCGATGACGAAGTGCTGTTGGCAAGTGTGCGGTCGGCGTTCGAGAAACGGGACGGTGATTCAAAACGACGCGCTGAATGCGCCGAGATCGAGATCAGACTGGCCGCTCTCTCCAACCGCGAGCGCGACGTGCTTGCCGGACTGGTGGCGGGACGGGCCAACAAGCAGATCGCGTACGACCTCGGCATCAGTCCGCGCACTGTGGAGATTTATCGCGCTAACCTCATGAACAAGATGCAGGCAGGAAGCTTATCCGATCTTGTGCGCATGGCACTGATCGTTGGCATGGTCGGCTCCGGCTAGGCAATCCGGTTGCCGCGAATTGAGGCACCGAATTGAGGCACATCAATGCGGCGGCCCCGATCGGCCGGCATTCTGCTTAAAATTACCGGCAGAATGCGAGGTCTGGGTCAGGCCAAAGCGACAAAGACGCGGTTTCAATCGATGGGACGCCAGCCCGTCGTCGCAGTTGTTGACGACGATCCGGCTGTTTGCAACTCGCTTGAATTCTCCCTGCAATTGGAAGGGTTTTCGGTCCGGGCCTATGGCGGCGCGGCCGAACTGTTCGACGCCGGCAATCTTGCCGCGTTCGACTGCTTTGTCATCGATCAACGAATGCGCGGTATAAGTGGAATGGAGCTGATTGCGACATTGCGCCACCGCAAAGTCCGCGCGCCGGCGATTCTCCTCATCAGCCACCCCAGCGTCGCGCTGAGCGCGCGGGCGGCTGAAGATGGTATCCCCATTGTGGAAAAGCCGTTGCTTGGAAATACGCTCGTCGAGCGAATTCGCGAGGCGTGCGAACGCAATCGCTCCTGAGCCGGCCAGAAGGCGAAATCTATCGGTGACGGATCGGCCGTGCTCTGACCCCCATGTTTCACTTCAAGCGGGAGGCACAAAACGCACTCGCTGCGCTGCACGGATGGAGTGCAGTGCGGGGAACGAGGTAAACTCAGGGCAAAGCCACACGGGGAAAATAGCGGGAGATGTCAATGAAAAGAGGACTGCCCGGTTTGTCCCATGTCGATCATGTCGGGCTCACCGTGCCAAATCTCGACGCCGGCGTGAAATTCTACTGCAACGTATTCGGCGGGCATGAGCTCTATCGGCTTGGGCCGTTCGACGCGGCGGAAATGCCGCGTATGGCCGACGGCCGCGACTGGACCGAGGCGCATATCAACGTCGGCGGCGCCCGGCTGACAATCGCGATGCTCAGCATCGGCCCCAATTTGATGCTCGAGTTATTTCAGTACGACCGGCCCGCCGAGCGTAACGAGGTGCCGCCGCGCAATTGCGACCTCGGGGGCCACCACATTGCGTTCAAGGTCGAGAACCTCGAGGCGGCGAAAAGCTATCTCGCAAAGAATGGCTGCAAGATCATGGATGGACCCATCGTGCTTGACCAGGGCCCATGCGCCACGACCCGCGTCAATTACGTGCTCGATCCGTTCGGCAATCAGCTCGAACTGGTCGAATACACCACGCAGGCCTTTGAAGTATCGGCGCCGGTCAAGATTTATCGGCCGTCGTAACCGGCAACCGGAGGGAAACGATGCGCAGCATCGCCATTATCGGCTCGGGCCAGGCCGGGCTGCTTGCGGCCCACGCTCTCGTCGACGCCGGTTATCGGGTCACGCTTTATTCCGACCGGACGGCCGAGCAATGGCTCAACGAGAGCCGACCGACCGGCACCGCGGCGCGCTTTCATAAGTCGCTCGAGTTCGAGCGCGAGCTCGGCCTCAATCATTGGGAGAAGGATGCCCCCAAGGGCGATGGCGTGCATCTCACCTTCAGCCCGACCAAGGGCAACCGGCTCCTCACGCTTGCCGGCCGTCTCGAAAATTATTTCCTCGCCATCGACCTGCGATTGCAGAGCCATCGCTGGATGAACGATCTCGCGGCCAAGGGCGGCAAAATCGAAATCGAGAATGTCAGCGTAGCGAGGCTCGATGAAATCGCCGCCGCGCATGAACTGACAATCGTCGCCGCAGGACGCGCCGATCTTTGCAACCTGTTCGAGCGTGACGCCGAACGCAGCGTTTACGACAAGCCGCAGCGCAATCTCACCATGATCATCACCACCGGCGGCAAGATGGGTTTTTCCGGCGTGCCGTTCCTGCCGGTGAAGTTCAATTTCTTCGCCCCCTTCGGCGAAGCCTTCTACGTGCCCTACTACCACAAGGACCACGGTCCGACCTGGAACATGCTGATGGAGGCGAAACCCGGCGGTCCGCTCGACCGGTTCGGCGGCTGCAAGAGCGGCGAGCAGGCGGTCGAGATCTACAAGCAAGTCATTAAAGACATCATTCCGTGGGACTATGACTGGGCGAAGGACATGCAGCTCGCCGACCCGAATGGCTGGCTGGTCGGCCGGTTCGCGCCCACCGTGCGCAAGCCGGTCGGCCGATTGCCGTCGGGACGGATCGTCACGCCGCTCGGCGATACGGCGATGGCGTTGGATCCGATCGGTGGGCAGGGGGCCAACAACGGCAACAAGATGGCGCGCAATCTCGTGCAGTCGATCATCGCGCGCCAGGATCGCCCGTTCGACGCGGCATGGATGACTGAAACCTTCGAGCGTTTCTATGCGCGCGACGGCGGCATCACCTACACGTTCAATAACATTCTGCTCGAGCCGATCACGAATGCCGGCAAGATGCTGCTGATCGCGCAATATGGCAGCGACGGCCGCGCCCGCGGCTCGACCGGCCAGCAGCGCATTGCCGACGCCTTCATCGAGAATTTCAACGACGCCAACGGTCTGACCCCGGCCCTTCTTGACGCGGGCAAAGCGCACGCCGTGATCAAAGAAAAGACCGGCATGATCTGGCCTGCGGCCGTGGCGCGCGGCGGGCTCGGCGTTGCCAAGGGACAGCTGCGGCAAAAGCTCGGTCGAGAGCCCGGTCATCCGCTTGTGAACTGACTGCGCAGCCGCTGCAAGCGCAAAGATTTACGGTCTGGTGTAAGCCCGGTAGGATGCCTCGCCCAAAGCGGCAAACCGGAGGCATCACCTTCAGAGGCATGGCTTTGACGTCTTTCGTATCGCGATGGCAGATGACCGTCGAAGCCGGGCATTGCGATCCGGCCGGCATCGTTTTCGCCAAGCGGCTGTTCGAATATTTCGACACCGGCACATGGTCGCTTTTCGAGGCGGCGCTCGGCGTCAAACGGCAGGACTTCCCGGCCAAGTCCATCATCCTTCCGTTGGTGGACGTAAGCCTCGATTGCCGAAGACCCGTGAAGTTCGGCGAGGTCATCGAAATCGCCTCTCGGATCGCCGAATTCCGCCGTTCAAGCTTCGAAGTCGAACACCGGATCACGATCGACGGCGAACTCGCGGTCGCGGGCAGCGAAACGCGGGTGTGGGCGGTGCGCGACAAGACGAAGCCGGAGAAGATCAGCGCGCACGCCATCCCCGACGACGTCATCGCGCGGTTTAATTGATTTTCGACGCAGCGCGCCGTGTCTTGCAGCGCCGTCTTAGAGCACGATCCGGAAAATGCCTGCCCCGGACTCGATCCGGGGTGGAGACCGGTCTTCCGAACAGATCATGCTCCGCGAAAACGTCAGAGCGACAATCGCTTCACTCAGCAGCGATAGCGCCCTAGAAGTGCCGGCGGATGAAGGCGCCGGCGTCGGCAAGCGCGCGGCGGCCAGGCTCCAGACGAGCATTCCACATCGGCCAAGCGTGAATCATGTGCGGCCAAATCTCGAGCGTCACGGCAACCTCGGCGGCACCGGCGGCCGCCGCGAAACGCACGGCGTCGTCGAGCAGCGTTTCATCGGATCCCACCTGCACCAGCGTTGGCGGAAAACCCCTCAAATCCGAAAAGAGCGGAGAGACCCGTGGGTCTTTCCGGTTGATTCCCGCGGGGAGATAGGCGCTGGCCAGTTCGTCCAGATAACCCTTGTGGATGAGCGGGTCCACGGCATCCTTGGTGAGAAGCGTCGACCCCGACATCGTCAGGTCGGTCCACGGTGAAGCCAGCCACAGGCACGCAGGTTGCTCTTCGCCGGCGGCGCGCAACCTGTTGGTCAGGGCTATGGAAAGACCGCCGCCCGCGCTGTCGCCACCAATTGCAATGTGCGCGGCGGCGATACCCTGGTTGCGCAGAAACCGCCACGCCGCCAGCGCATCGTCATAAGCTGCGGGAAACGGATGTTCCGGCGCCAGCCGGTAGCCGACGGCGAGCGTGCGCGCGCCGGCGGCTCGTCCGGCCTCAGTGACCATGCGGCGGTGACTGAGAATGGAACCGGAGCAATAGCCGCCGCCGTGGAAGAACAGCAGAACGCGTGCGGCATCGCTTCCCGGAGTAATCGACCATTCCCCCGGCAAACCGCCGAGGTCAACCGCAGCGAACTCCACGTCCGCGGCAACGGGCCAGACGGAGCCGACTTCTTCGATGCGGAGCCGTCGCTCCGTCCAACCGATCGGCCGCGGCTTCGACGTCAACAATGTGCGAATGGCGTCGATCTCGCTCTCGGCCATCGGACTTACCCCGTGCGGTTCCGCGCTGTTTGCCCTAACCGTTAGTCGTTCGCCGGCGGTACGATTCGATTGCGTCGCGCAGCTTTTGCGGCAGCGCGACAGGCTTGCCGGTCTCGATCGACATCATGGCGGTGACCATGCGGGCGCGCAGCCGCTCGATTCCGTCCCGGTGGCAGACAATGGCGATGCCTAGCGAGGAGCGGCCGATGCGCTCGACCAACAAACTCAGGTCGATGACGTCGCCCATCCGGCTCGGGATCTTGAAGTCGCATTCGATGTGAACGAAGGGGAATCCGTGCTTACTTCCCATGATGAGCTCGGCGTAGTCATGGCCGAGTTCCTGCGTATACCAGTCCTCTATCAGCCCGTTGAACATGTTGAAGTAGTGCGGAAAGTAGACGATGCCCGCCGGGTCGCAATGCGAGAAGCGGATGGAAACGCTGCGCGTGAAGGCGGCTGCCGGCGGAACGAATCGATCTTGCAGCATGTAAAGCCGTCATCCGAACCGGTACGCGGACTCCACTGCTCCCATGACAACATCCTTGAGCGTCCTGCGCCCCGGATCGCCGCCGGCCGCGCCGACCGCGACGTGAAGCGGCAATAAGTGCTCCTCACGCGGATGAGCGTCGCGCGCCGCCGGCGCCTTATCCCACGCCGACAATGCGGCGATGCGCGCCTCGGGCGTCTTCCCGGTCAGCGCCTCTTCCAGCCAGTTATCGAAACGCTCGGATCCCGGGTCTGGTCCACGGCCGTTGGCGCCGCCGCGCATGCTCCCCATCAGCGTGCGCATGTTGTGGTAGCTCATGCCGCTGCCGATAATCAGCACTCCTTCATCGCGCAGCGGCGAGAGCGCTTGCCCGATACGGATGTGCTCCGCCGGGTCCATGCTGGCCAAAAGCGACAATTGCACGATCGGCACGTCGGCATGCGGGAACGCCACTTTCAGTGGGATGAACACGCCATGATCGAAGCCGCGCGTATTGTCGTAGGCGTGCGGAATGCCGGCCGCCTTGAGCAATTCGCCGACGCGCGCGGAAACCTCCGGGGCTCCGGGGGCTGGGAATTTGATCTGATATGTGCTCGGCGGGAAACCGTAATAGTCGTAGAGCAGGGCAGGGGCGGGATTGTTCTGGATGGTCGCGACTTTCTCTTCCCAATGGCCGGATACAACCAAAAGAGCTTTCGGCCGCGCCCCGACCTCTCCCGGCATGCTGCGCAAATACTCGGCCATTCGCTTCCAGGTATCGGGCGGATCCCAATCCATAAAGAAGCACGGTCCGCCGCCATGCGGGATGAAGAGCGTGGGCAGTCTGCTCATATTCGATCCTTACTGTTCTATCGGTGGAAATCCGAACGGCCGGCAAAAGCCTGTTTGAGTGTCCTGGTGAGTGTCTTCTTAAGTTTCCTTGCGGGTAGTTATGTACATTGTGGGCGTTTAGCAACGCCTTTGGAATGTCTGCGAGGCGGCTGTTATTGCCGGTGATAGGCGAACATTCGCGACCCTCAAAACACGATTTATCGCCACGCTCCCCCCGTGTACTCGAGACATCGCAGCCCATCCGAGAAACGCCGGTGCTAACCCCGATGACGCAATGCGTCCACCAACAGCGCAAATGCCGCCGAGGACTGGCGTCCGCTTGGGTAGTAGAGGTGATAGCCGGAATATGGAGGGCACCAATCTTCAAGCACCCGTTTGAGACGCCCCTTGACGAGATGAGGCTGTGCCAGATCCTCCGGCACATAGGTCAGGCCGAATCCGGAAAGCGCCGCAGCGAGCATCTGGAAAGTGCCGTTGAAGATGAGCTGGCCCTCGACGCGGACCTTGAGTTCGCGATTACCTTTTTCGAACTCCCAGGCGTACAAGCCGCCGTGTGTGGACAAACGCAGATTGATGCAGTTGTGACGGATCAGGTCCTGGGGCTTCTTCGGTTCTGATCGCTTGCGAAAATACGACGGCGCCCCGACGACCGCCATGCGCATGTCGGGTCCGATACGTACGGCGATCATGTCCTTCGCCACTTGCTCACCGGCTCGCACGCCGGCGTCATAACGTTGGGCAACGATGTCGGTCAGGCCGTTGTCGACGATGAGCTCGATCTTGATGTCCGGATAGTGCCGCAGGAATTTCACAAGTTTCGGCCAAAGGATTGTTTCGACGGCATACTCGGCGGCCGTGATGCGGATGGTGCCGGCGGGTTTCTCGCGAAGTTCACTTAAGGCCTCGATCTCAGCGTCAATCTCCTCGAATCGCGGACCCAGGGTGTGAAGCAGGCGTTCGCCCGCTTCCGTCGGGGAGACGCTGCGTGTGGTGCGCGTGAGCAGTCGAACGCCCAGCCGGGCTTCGAGCTCACGAATAGTGTGGCTGAGCGCGGACTGCGAGACGCCGAGCTTCGCTGCCGCCTTCGTGAAACTGCGCTCTCGCCCTACGGCTAGGAAGGCCAGGAGGTCATCCAGAATTCCGCGCCGCATTTATGACCCCTGCTCATAAGTCTATGCGGATTATAGCGGCTAGTCGCGGCAGATCCGCACTCTAGATCATGATCGAGGCGACCGGCTCCAATGCGGCGAGCCTGCCGACTAAAGGAGAGCCGCATAGGGAACGGTGACCCAGGCGCTGTCCGTCGTCATATCAAAGCGATGCAAGCGACCGTCAAGGAGACGTCGTGATCACGCGCAGACGCATGCTCGCCGCCACTAGCGGCCTCGCTGCACTGGCAACAGCGGAGCTGCGGCCGCCGAGACGTCGACACTCATTGTCCGGATAAACCGAAGGAATGGAACAATGGAGATCAAACGAAATGGCTCGCAGCCTTCCGGCAAGGGACCGGCAGAGTATTTCACTGGCACGGTCCGCATTGATCCGCTGATCGAGACGCCCGCACCGGCACGCGCCGCCGGCGCCAGCGTCACATTCGAGCCGAGCGCCCGTACCGCGTGGCATACGCATCCGCTGGGTCAGACATTGATCGTCACATCGGGTCTCGGGTGGGCGCAGCGATGGGGCGGCCCCAAGGAGGAAATCCGCCCGGGCGATGTGATCTGGTTTCCGCCCGGCGAGAAGCATTGGCACGGCGCCTCGCCGACAACCGCCATGACGCACATGGCCATCCAGGAACGCCTGGACGGCAAGGTCGTCGATTGGCTGGAGCATGTCAGCGACGAACAATATCGGGGTTGAGCGAGCGCGCCCGAAGAAAATCCAAGGTTCAGCGAAAGATAGGAGTTCAAAGATGCAAAAGCGCAAACTGGGAAAGAGCGGCCTTGAAGTGTCCGCCATCGGGCTCGGCTGCATGGGACTGAGCTTCGGATACGGGCCGGCGGTCGACAAGCCTGACGGAATTTCCCTGATCCGAGCGGCCATCGAGCATGGCGTTACATTCTTCGATACCGCCGAAGTCTATGGTCCGTTTACCAACGAAGAACTGGTGGGTGAGGCACTCGCTCCCTTTAAGGGTAAAGTGGTCATTGCAACCAAGTTCGGTTTCGATCTCGATCCGGCGACCAGCAAGCAGCGCGGCTTGAACAGCCGGCCTGAGCGCATCAAACAGGTCGCCGACGCCTCGCTCAAGCGGCTCAAGGTCGATGCCATCGATCTGTTCTATCAGCACCGCGTCGATACGAACGTGCCGATCGAAGATGTGGCCGGCGCGGTGAAGGACCTGATCGAAGCCGGCAAGGTCAAGCATTTCGGACTCTCCGAGCCCGGCGTGCAAACGGTACGCCGCGCGCATGCGGTTCAACCGGTCACCGCGATTCAGAGCGAATATTCCCTGTGGTGGCGGCAACCCGAGCAAGAGCTGTTGCCGACGCTTGAGGAACTCGGAATCGGCTTCGTTCCTTACAGTCCGCTAGGCAAGGGCTTTCTCACCGGCGCGATCAGCGAGAACACAAAATTCGACAGCACTGATTTCCGCAACATCGTCCCGCGGTTCGCCCCGGAGGCACGCAAGGCAAACCAGGCGCTGGTCGATCTGCTCCGCGACATTGCAGCGGAAAAGAAAGCCACGCCCGCTCAAATCGCGCTTGCATGGCTGTTGGCTCAGAAGCTCTGGATCGTGCCCATCCCTGGCACGACAAAACTCAACCGGCTGGAGGAGAATATCGGAGCGGCGGGTATCACACTGACGGTGGGCGATCTCCGCGACATCGAAAGAGCAGTGTCCAAGGTCACGGTGCAAGGAGCCCGTTATCCAGAGCATCTGCAGCAGCTTGTCGGTCGCTGAGCGGCTGACGGAGAAGTCGCGTACGAAAGGAAATATGGATGAAAGATGTCATCGTCGTCATTGGACCCGGTCAGATCGGTCAAGCGATCGCGCGCCGTGTTGCCATCGGTAAGCACGTTCTGCTGGCCGACCTGCGCCGGGAGAGCGCCAATGTGGCGGCGGAGATCCTCGGGAACGCGGGATATGACGTGAGCATCGCGACGGTTGACGCGAGGTACTCCCGGACGTCCTTGGGGGCAAGATCGAACCTGGCCGCGTCTTCGACCGGATCATCGGCCTCGACGAGGTCCCCGACGGCTACCGAGCTATGAACGAGCGCAGGGCAATCAAGGTCATGGTGAAGCCCTGATGACGGCGTGGAGGCTGCGATGCGGATCGGTATTCTCGGTTCGGGATTGATGGGCGGCAAACTTGGGACGATCTTCGCCCGTGCCGGGCATGAAGTGGTGTTCAGCTACGCACGCAGTCAGAAAAAGTTGGAGCAGCTGGCACGCCACGCCGGCAAGAAGGCCCGCGCCGGTACGCTGGCGGAAGCCGCGCGCGACGCGGACGCCCTCCTTCTCGCCGTGCATTGGCTGCGCATGGATGACGTATTGCAGCAGGTCGGCGACCTGACGGGCAAGGTCATCGTCACCTGCTCGCTGCCAATGAATGTCGACAACACCGAACTGGTGATCGGGCTGACCTCCTCCGGAGCAGAGGCGCTCGCCAAGCGACTGCCCAAGGCGCGGATTGTCTGTGCGTTCAACACCATGCCGAGCGAAGTGCTTTTCCCTGTCTACGAGGCGCGCCGCAAAGCGAACAGAGCCAGCCTTGTGTATTGCGGCGACGATTCGCATGGCAAAAAGATCACCGCTGAACTGATCCGCGACGTGGGCTTCGATCCTGTGGACGCGGGGCCGTTACGGATCGCCCGTTATACCGAGCCGTTCGCGCTACTCGTCGGCCAGCTCGCGTACAAGGGAAAAGAGGGTCCGGAACTGGCCTACCGGTTCGAGCGGTTTGGGAAGTAGAGAAATAAGCACGAGTAACGAGGCCCTTCAGCAGCAGAGCAAAGATCGTGAGCAATAACATCGAAAGAAAAGTCGTCGTCATCACCGGCGCAAGCAGCGGACTGGGCAAGGCGAGCGCCCGGCTTCTCTCCGCGGAAGGCGCGAGCGTTGTACTGGGTGCGCGGTGTCAGGATCGCATCCAGTTGTTAACAGGCGAGCTGAACGGCCGCGGCGGCATGGCGCTCGCCATTACCACGGATGTCACCCATTGCGAGCAGGTCAAAAGACCGGTCGACGTAGCCGTGCAGACCTACGGACGGAGCATTGATTTAGGACCGCCCTAGCGCCGCCGATCGGAAAAACGCGGCATCTTCACGCTTGTCTCAAATTCCTTGGCGAGGCTGCCGGTCTCGACCACGACGATTTGCGGCGTCAGTTCGAACTGGTTGCGCACCGCCGTTTTCAGCGCCTCGACGGCGGCCGAAGCATCGACGCCGCGCCGCACTTCCACCGTTAGCACCATGGCTTCGAGATCGCGCTCGGTCACCAGCTCGGCCTTGAAGTCGCTGATCTCGACGTTGCGGAAGATGAAGTCCTCGAATTCGGAATGATTGACGTTGACGCCGCGGAGCTTGAAGAAGCCGCTGGTGCGATGGGCGTGTTTTATCAGCGGGAAAACCGAGAACGGCCCGGTATCGTCGTCGCCGCGCCGCCAGGTGACGAGATCGCCGGAGCTCCAGCGCAGGAACGGCGTGACGTTATTGGTCCACAGCGGCGTAACCACCAGGCTGCCGACTTGGCCCTCGGCAACCGGCGCATGGGTGTCGGGGTCGAGCACCTCGATGAGGAACATATCCGTCCAGATGCGGAAGCCGCGGCCGGCCTCGTCCTCCGCCCCCATCATGCCGGCTTCGGTCATGCCGAAAGTGTCGCGCACCTGCGCGCCCCATTGGCGGGCGAGCTTCTCGCGCTTGGCATCCGATAGCGGCTCGGCGGAACACAACACAGTCTCGATCGATCGCGCGGCGAGGTTGAGCCCGCGCGCCTCGGCCAGATTGGCAAGGTGCAGGCCGTAGCTGCTCATCCCCATCCAGATGGTGGGGCGCAGCCGCTCGATCAGTTCGAGCTGCATCGCCGACGGCGTCGTGGTTCCGGAACCGGCCCAGTTGACGGAGATGCCGCGACTCGACGCGGCGCGCGCGAGCATCTGCCCGACCGGGTGGATACCGAGCGGAAACGAAACGTGGGCGCGGCCGCCGCGCCCGCAATTCGTGCAGTCGTAAATGCGCGAAAACCCGATCATGGCGGCGGCGATGTCGGCGAAACTGCGCGGGTAGAACAGCGGCGTGCCCGTGGCGCCGCCGGAGCGCCAATACTCGGCGATGCCGTCGTCGGGCGCGATACAGAATTTTTCGTAGAATTCCCGGTCTTCGAGCTTACGCAGCGTCTCCTTGTCGAGGATCGGAATCTTGCGCCACTCGTCAGGATCGTCGAGCCGGTCCGCATTGACGCGGTCGAGTTTGCCTGTGTAGAAGGGTGCGCGCCGCGCCTGCGCGAGCGCGCGCCGCTTGCCGTCGGATTGAATGGGCTCAATTTCGGCCCGCGTCTTGGGCAGATCGGCGAGCGACGTCACGGCGTCAGGATCCGCGTGCCGGCAGGGTGCCGATCCAGCGGCGCTGGTCGGCGTAAGCGTCCGGCAACTGGCCGGCTTGCTCCTTCCGTTCCATGCCAGCGAGACGGACCTCCTTGTTCGGCGTGTCTTCCGGAATAGCCTCGAGCGCATCGCTGAGCATCGCCGCATAGTCGGCGCCGACCGGACAGACATCGGCGCAGCGTCGGCACCCGGTAATGACGCCGGCGCCGCGCAAGATGCTTTGCCAGAGATTGAAGCTATCCTCGGAGCGAACCAAATCCTTCTGCCGCGAAGCATCCGGCTCGGCGATGATGCGGCTAACGTGCTCGCTGAGCTGAGCGAAACCGTGTGGAGAGCGGAAGCGGTCGCAGGCGGGCCAATCGCGCGCCCAATGACCGACCGCATCCGCCGGACAGGTCTTGAGACAGCGTCCGCAGCTCGGCCCAAGGCACAAAGCCGTTTCCATCTTGGCGTCGCAGGCGACGTCGAGCGAGCAGAGAATTGCGGTGAGGAGCACCCGCGGTCCGAATTCCGGAGTCAGCAATTGCAGATTGAGTCCGAGCGTGCCGAGGCCCGCCTCGACCGCGGCATGGGGCAACGATAGCAAAGTTGTTTGGTGCCGTTTTGGATCGCCGTCATAGCGCCATGGATCGACATGCGTCGGCGGCACGATGATCGCCGGATAGCCGTTGTCTTCGAGCCAGTAGACGAGTTCGAGCGAAGCCTCTTCGAGACGCGAAAGCGCCAGCTCGTCGTTGTAGTATTTGTGGCGATCGTTCCAGGCGGCGATGCGCGCCGCGCCCCGGCTCACGCGCTTCGCCAAAACGATAACGCGGCCTGCGTCCAGGTCGCTGATGTCGGAGGGACGCCGCGGATCGCGCGGATCGGGCGGATGCCGGTCGAGCGTCGCGCCGTCGGCGATGCCGACGAGATCGGCGCCGAGCGCGCGGGCTTTGGCTTTGATCTCTGCCGCGGTCAGCGGCTGCCTAAAAACCGCGACCATGTTACTTTCGCTCTTCCTCGCCGGCGGCTGCCGTCGCCGCCTGGTTGCGGCGCCGCTGTAGCTTTTTGAACTCCTGCAACTGCCGCGCCACCATGCCTCTATAGCCTTCCGGCCCGACCCAGCGCCGGTTCCAATCGTTGAGACCGGCAACTTCGACGCCTTGCACACGGTTCTCACGGTATCGTTTGCCGAGCGCGACCTTCTCGGGTGTCTTTTCCGGGATCGCCTTCTGCGCGTCGGCGAGGTGTGCATGGTAGTCGTTGCCCACCGGGCAGACCGCGAGGCAGCGCGGACAATCGCCGAACGAGCCGACGACGCGCAACAGCCCTTGCCAGAATCCGTACACGTCGCGCGAGCGCGCCATCCACTCCTTGTCGGCAAGCGGCGCGTCGATGAAGCGCTCGAAGAATTGCAGGATGGTGGAGAAACCGAACTCCTGCGCCTCGGTGGCGCAGGCGCGCTTGTCGATGCCGAAATGCAGCACTGCGTCGGCGGGACAGGAGTGCAGGCAGCGGCTGCAGGATTCGCCGATACAGACCTGCTCGGTCAACGGCCGGTCGGGCTCGAGCTCGAGCTCGGTAAGGATGCCGGTGAGATAGACGCGCGGCCCGAACTCCGGCGTCAGAATATTGACTTCGAGGCCGAGCGTTCCGAGGCCGGCTTCGACGCCGAGATGCCGCGTCGACAGCCGGCCGTAGCTCGCGCGCTTGTAGCTCCAGTCGGTTTCCTGCGCGGCGGTGACGAAAGTCGGATGGCCCGCGTCTTCCAGTTCTTCGGTAAGCCGATAGGCGACCTTGTCCATTTTCCGCAACACGAGCATGTCGATGTATTGCACCGGCACATTACTCTTGCAGCGGAACGCGCCGGCGGGGATGCGTTGCACCAGCACGATGACGCTTTTGCAATAGGGCGAAATGCGTTCCGGCGTCTGCGGCCAGCGTGGGTCCGGCGGGAAGGCATTCAGCGTTGCCGCGCTGGCAATGCCAACCAGATCGGCGCCCAATTCCTTGGCGCGCCGTTTTACCAGCGCGGCATTAAGCACGGGCATGTTGAGCCGCCTTCATCGCTTTAGACTTAAAGCACTTGAAGCTTAAAGGACTTGGCCAACGAAGGCTAGAATTCGATCTTGCGCTTGTTGAAGAAGGCGTCGATGCCGGCGCGCGCGTCCTCGGAGGTCATGCTGACCGCTTGCGCGACGCTTTCCGTCCATAGTCCGTCCGCGGCCGACATATCCTCGATGCGGGGGATTGCTTGAACGATCAGGTAATTGGGAATTCGCGCATTCTTGGCGATGGCATTGGCGAGCTCGACGGCCTTTTCCAGCGCCTTGCCCGGTTCGACCAGATAATGCGACAGGCCAAGCCGTTCGCCGGCGGTGGCATCGAGGGTGCGGCCGGTCAGCATCATCTCCACCATGCGGCCGGAGCCGATGATCTTGGCGACACGGACACTGGCGCCGCCGCCGACGTAAAAGCCGCGGCGGCCTTCGGGCAATTGATAGAACGCGGTCGTATCGGCGACGCGAACATGCGTTGCAGTTGCGACCTCGAGACCGCCGCCGATCACCGCGCCCTGCATCGCCGTCACCACCGGACGCCCGCCGAACTGGATGGCATCGAGGGTGGCGTGCGCGAAGCGCGACATGAAGATGCTCTCGAAGGCTTCCCGGTGGCGATGCTCGGAAAGGTCGAGGCCGGCGCAGAAGTGGGTGCCGGCGCCGGCGAGCACGACACAGCGCACGTCGGACTCGAAATTCTCGAACGTCTTTTTCAGTTCACTCCACAGCTTTTCGCTCAAAGCGTTGCGTTTGTCGGGACGGTTGAGGGTGACGATAGCGATCGGGCCTTGGTGCTCGATCAGCAGAAGCGGCTTGGTCTCGCTCATTTTCTTCCTGTTGCCTGGGCTGAAGCGGTTGCAGTCTCGACTGTCGACGTGGCGCGCAGCGCGGTTTCGCGCAGCACGCGGCGCAGCACCTTGTTGGTCGATGTGCGCGGCAATTCGCTGACAAACGTGTAGACCCGCGGCCGTTGATAAGGCGAGAGGTCACTTGAGCGAACGTGAAGGTCAAGCGTCGCCGCCTGGAGCGCGGGGTCGCCGCGGACGATGAATGCCTGCACGCGTTCGCCCCACTCAGCGTCCGGTACGCCGACGACTGCGCATTCGGCGACGCCACTGTGCGCCAGCAACACTTCCTCGACGCGCGCCGGCATGACGTTGATGCCGCCAGAGATGATCATATCGTCGCGGCGGCCTTCGAGGTAGAGATACCCGTCGGCGTCGAGGCGGCCGAGGTCGCGCGAGCGCCACCAGCGCCGGTCGCCGTCGTTGACGAACGTGGCGGCGGTCGTCTCCGGATCGCGCCAGATGCCGACGGCGAGCGAGGGGCTGGAGATCAAAATCTCTCCGGTCTCGCCCGGCGCCACTTCATCGCGCGGACCGCCGCCGGGCACGACAACCCGCAGATCGCCGTTGAGCATGGGGCGGCCGACGCTGACCAGCCGCTCGCCGAGCATTTCCTCGGCGGTGATGCAGCTCGCCGCCGCGCCGGTCTCGGTCGAGCCGTACATCTGCACGACGTTCGGGCTGATTTGCTCGCGCAGCCGTTTCAGAGTCGGGGCGTCCATGGGCTCGGCGGCAAAGCCGATCAGGCGCACGGAGCTGAAATCCGCGCTTTTCTCGTTGGCATTGAGAAGCCGCCGCCACAGCGTCGGTGTCAGGAAGACGTGCGTGGCGTGCTCGGCGGTCACCTTTCGCGCCAGTTCGCCGAGATCGAAATGCTCCATGAAGATCGTGCAGCCGCCGGCATTGAGGAACGGGAACCAGCCATTGTAGCAGCCGATGAAGGCGGTGCTCAGCGGCACGAGCGAACGGTCGCGCGGCGACAGCCCCTGATACAGGTAAAGGTTGCTGCGGGCATTCTCGATGAAGCCGCGATGGGAGTGCACCACGCCCTTCGGCACCGACGTGGTGCCGGAGGAAAGAATGATCACCGCGGGGTCATCTTCGGCCGGCGTTGCCAGGCGGAAATTCGAATGCGTGCCGTCGAGATCGGCTGGGATGCAGGCGGCCGGGCGAAGCGCGCCGCCGCGCCTTGGCGGCAATGCCGAGTGCGCCTCGACGCTGGCGCGCAGATCGGGATAGCCGGCGGCAATACCGGCCGCCAATGTTTCCACGGAAGCGTCATACACCAGAAGGCTCGGCTCCATCTTGCGGCAGACGGCGGCGAGCGTGGCTGCGGATTCGCGCGTGTGCAGCGCCATGGGCAGCGCTCCGAGCCGCACGGCGCCGAGCCAGGCGACGAGATAGATCGCGCTCGGCGGACAGAGCAGCGCCAGCGGCTTTCCCGGCTCGGCGCCCAACGCCGCGAACAGCCCGGCGGCGCGCAGTGAAAGCACGTCGAGCTCGGCATAGGTGAGCCGCGTTCCGGAATCGACCACCGCTTCGCCGCCGCCGAACCAGCGCGCGACGCGCGCAAAGGAGTTGGGAATGGTGAGCGGCAGGCCGACGGTCATCTCGCTACGCCGAAGATTTTTTATTGCACCTTGAGGCCCATCCGGGCCGCGATCAGGTTGCGTTGGATTTGCGACGAGCCGGCGGCGACGGTTGCGGCGCGGGCGTCGCGGAAATGCCGCTGCATGTCAAACTCCATATTATAGCCGTAGCCGCCCATCACCTGCATGCCGGTTTCCGTGGTTTTCACGTAAGTTTCGGCGGCAAGCAGCTTGGCCATGGTGATTTCCTTCAGCGCGTCCTCGCCGCGGCTCACGCGCCAGGCGGCCTTGAGCGTCAGCGCCCAGGCGGCTTCGACTTGCGCTTCGAGATCGGCGAGCATGTGGGCGATCGCCTGGAAGCTGCCGATCGGGCGGCCGAACTGCTTTCGCTCCTTGGCATAGCTCACCGCCATGTCGAGAGCGCCGCGCGCGCTGCCGCAATCGCAGGCGGCGGCGACCACGCGCTCGGCCTGGAGTCCGGACAGGATGCATTCCCAGCCGTTGTTTTCGCCGCCGATCAGCCGGTCGGGCGGAATGCGCACGTCGGCGAAATTAAGCTCAAAGGTGCCGACCGAACGACGGCCGAGCATGTCCAACCTGCGGACCTCAAGGCCGGCTGTGTCATTGTCGACCAGAAACAGCGACATGCCCTGCCGGTAGTGCGCCTTGGGGTCGGTCTTCACGTAGACGTTGATGACGTTGTCTTTGGCGCCGGCGGCGGTCGCCCAGATCTTCTGGCCGCTGATGACGTATTCATTGCCGTCGCGCCGCGCCTGCGTGCGCATGGCGCCGACGTCGGATCCGGCATCGGGCTCCGACATCGAAATCGACATGCGGATTTCGCCGGAAATCAGCTTCGGCAGCCAATGGCGCTTTTGCCCCTCCGATCCCTTGCGGGCGACGTTGAGGGCGCAAAACATGCTGCCGCCGAATGCCATCGCCACGTCGGCGCTGTAGCGGCCGATCTCCTCGGACACGATCGCAAGGTCGACCACGTTGCCGCCGGCGCCGCCATACTCCTCCGCGAAGGGGAGCGCAAACAGCCCGGCGTTCACCCACGCATCATAAAGCTCGTACGGATAGAGCCGCTCGCGGTCGAGCCGGCGCAAGTATTCGGGCGTGGCGACCCGCTGCATCAACTTGTGGACGCTGTCCCACAGGAGCTTCTGCTCGGACGAGTACTCAAAATCCATGCTTCCTCCCGCCACACGGTTTTGCCGTCCGGGCGCTAGGCTATACGATGGGCTATACGACGCTATTCCCTGGTCGCCTACAACTGCCGGGACCCGAGGGGAGGATGTTTGCGTGGCCACAATGCTTGCTGCCCGGCTCCATAAAATCGGTGAGGCCATGCGGCTGGAGCAGGTGCCCGTACCGCAGCCGCGGCCGACGGACGTTCTCGTGGCGGTGCGGGCCTGCGGTGTCGTGCCGAATCTGATCAATGTGCTGACGCATTGGCAAACCTGGTTCCCGGAATTGCCGCTGCCGAAACTACCGGCGATTTTCGGTCTCGATGTTGCTGGCGAGATCGCCGCGGTCGGCGAGCAGGTGCAGAATTTCCGCAAAGGCGACCGCGTCTACGTCAATCCCGGCCTGTTCTGCGGTTCGTGTCCGGCCTGCCGCGCTGACGAGACGATGAACTGCATCAACTATACGTTCAGCGGCTATTTCGGCTTCGGGCCGGATTCGCAGAAGCAGTTCGACGCCTATCCTTACGGAGGCATGTGCGAATACATGATCGCGCCACAGCACAATCTGGTGGCGCTTCCGAAAAATGTCTCCTACGAGGAAGCGGCGCGTTTCGGCTATATCGGCACCGCATACGCAGCGTTGCGGAAGGCGGGCGCAGGACCCGGCAAAACGATCTTCATCAACGGCCTTAGCGGGACGCTAGGTCTCGGTGCGACGCTGACGGCGCTCGGCCGCGGCGTTACGCGCATTCTCGGAACCGCCCGCGACCGCGAACGCCTTGCCCGCGTCAAGGCGCTGGCGCCCGACCGGATCGAGACACTGGCCGAGGGCGAAGGCAAATCGGCCGCGGATTGGGCGCGCTCCTTCACGGGCGGGCATGGCGTCGATGCGGTCATCGATTGCCTTGGCCCCGGCACATCGGGCTCGCTGCTGATGAACGCGATCTATGCACTTCGTCGCGGCGGCAAGGCGATCAATATCGGCGGCGTCGGCGAAAAGACGGTCATGGACATACACTGGATGATGGACAACCAGATCGAATTCATCGGCAGCAACTGGTTCAGCATCGGGGACGGCGAGGCGCTGGCGGCGATGGCGGCTGTGGGCACGCTCGACCTTTCGGTATTCCAACACGTTCGCGTGCCGCTCGCAGAGGTGAACCGTGCACTCGATGGTTCGCAGTTCCGCGACGGCGGCTTCACCAATGTGGTGATTGTTCCTTAAAGGGGTCGTCGATGTCGCAGTCGCATCGCGTAATCGTCACCGGCATCAACGCCGCCGGCAAATCCGTCGTCGTGGAAGACGCCCAAGCGGCACTGCACGGGCCGGGCAACTTCGATTTCTGGCAAACCAAGCCCGGCCAATCGCCGCACGATGTGTCGTTCGGACGATCGCCGATGAAATTCTTCCCGGCGCCCGGCGGTACGATGTTCCGGTTGTTCACTATTCCGCCGGAAAATCCAAAGATGACGCCCGCGGAAGTCGCGGCGATGCAGGACTGGTTCTTCAAGGAAGTTGGCGATCCCGGCGCGCGCGTTGATACCAGCCGGCATCCGATGATGCATACGACGCCCACTGTCGATTACATTCTGCTCCTATCCGGCGAAATTTCACTGCTGCTCGATGAGGGAGAGCCGATCAAGCTCGCGCCCTTCGACGCCGTGGTCCAGCGCGCCACAAATCACTCCTGGGTCAATACCGGCACGGAGCCGGCGCTGTTGATGTGCGTCATGGTCGGCGGCAACTAGCTCCGGCAAATCCGATCGAAGTTCGGCATGAAAGACAACGACACTCGCGCCGCCGAGGAGCTTTTCCCCTCGGGTCATCAGCCGCCGTCCGATTATCATCGGTCGCCGCAATACGCTCGGATCGTGTGCGACAAGGACGTTGCGGTGGCGATGCGCGACGGCGTCACTGTCGTGGTCGATGTCTACCGGCCGGATGCGGCGGGGCGGTTTCCGGTTTTGTTTGCCTTCGGCGTCCACTCCAAGGAGCTGCAGGGAAATGAGCCGCCGAAAAATTTTCCGCCACAACCCTCCTGGTCGTCGCTCTGGCTCGGCCATGCGGAAGCGGGCGACACCGAGTACTTCGTATCGCGCGGCTATGTGCACGTGATCGGTTCGCCGCGCGGCTTCCTCAAATCGGGCGACGGCGGTTCGCGCGAATGGGACAGCTATGACGTGATCGAATGGATCGCGAAGCAGCCCTGGTGCGACGGCAATATCGGCATGGTCGGCATCGGCGCCTTCGCCTCCGAACAATTCCACGCAGCGCGTCAGCGGCCGCCGCTTCTCAAGGCGATCTTCCCCTACGACCCGCGCGGCGCCTACGGCAAATTCGGCGGCTTCCGCGAGGAATACCCCGGCGGCGTGCTGCACGCCTTCCGCTATCTCATGGACCATTTCTCCTCCGTGCACACCACGCGCGGCGCGCCCGGCGATCTGCCGCCGGAGAAGGAGGAAAAGTGGCGCGAGGCTATGGCCGATCCCGATATCCGCATGTATCCGCATTTGCACAACGTGCTCATTCAGCGCGGCCAGCACATGCCGCGCTATTTCGATGTGCTGATCGATCCCTACGACGACGAGAAAACCATCGCCGAGGCGGAAGCGGAATTTCCGAAGATCACGCAACCGACCTATACCGGCGCGGGCTGGTACGGGTACACCTACAAGACGCATCTTGCCGGCGCGCAGACATATTTCAGCAAAATCCCGGCGCCGAAAAAAATGCTGCTCACCGGTCCGGCGCATCCCGACCGGCCGCTGCGCGCGCTACGTGGGGAAATGCTGCGCTGGTACGACCACTGGCTCAAAGGCACCGACACCGGAATTATGGAGGAGCCGCCGGTCACCTATTGGGTGATGGGAGCCAATGAATGGCGGAGCGGCGACGATTGGCCGCTGCCGGAGACCCTGTGGACCAAGCTTTATCTCGCCAGCTGGGAGCGGCTGACGGCCGAGCCATACATCGCATCGAGCGTGGACAATTACATTCCGCCCGATGTTTTTGCGCAGATGCCGCCGACGCAAACGAACCGGATCGCGAAGCTGCGCTTTCTCACCGATCCGCTGCCGCACGATCTGCTTGTCGCAGGGCCGAGCGTGCTGAAGCTGTTCGCTGCAATGGACCAGGACGATACCAACTGGATCGTCATTCTCAAGGATGTCGGGCCGGATCCGTCGGTGCGAACGGCGCGGGAGGGCGAACGCGAAATTGCCGCCGATCTTCCCGAGCGCGAACTGACGCGCGGCTGGCTGAAGGCCTCGAACCGTGCACTCGACGCCACGCGGTCAAAACCGTGGAAACCTTGGCACAAGCTGACGCGCGCGGCGCGGCAAAAGGTGACACCCGGCAAAGTCGAGGAATACATAATCGAAATCTTCGCGATGGCCAATCTGTTCCGCAAAGGTCATCGCATTTGCGTTGAGATCAGCAGCCTCGATTTGTCGACCGGAGTCCTCGGTGCGACCAACGTCGAATATATCCCTTATCATATATGCAGCAGCCGCACGGTCGTGCACAGCATCCATCACGATGCGGCGCATCCTTCGCACCTTCTCATCCCGGTCATCCCGGCCGCCGATTAAGCGCAAGGGATAAGTCCGGATTGGAACATTTGATCTGGATCATGGTGCGGTCACATTAATGGAGGAGATAAGATAATTCGGACTTGCTCAACCCTTCGTCGCATCGAATAACATCATGACCACCTCGCAAACGGGTCCGGGCTCAGGACAGCTCGTCGCTTTGACGGCAGGATCAACCGATTTGGCTCCGGCGGTGATCCCGCCGCGACGGTTGCCGATGCGCGTCGGCCAAAACGCAACCATTGGGATGCATTCCGGACGGCGGGAAGACCGCGACTCCTACAGCGTGACGGCGTTCGCCGACATCACCGATCGCTCGCTGCACGCGGCGACGGCGCGCTTCACCGCCGGGGTGTCGCCGGCTGCGCTGGCGCAGGCGTATTCGGATTGGGCGGTGCACCTGACATTCGCGCCCGGCAAGCGCATGCAGCTCATGGATAAAGCGATCCGCAAGGCGGTGCGGTTCGGAAGTTATCTGCAACGGTGCGGGGCGGGGGGCGAGCAAACCGAAGAATGCATCGAACCGCTCGCCCAGGACCATCGATTTGTCGACGAAGCCTGGCGAAAATGGCCGTTTAATTTCATCCACCAAGGGTTCCTGCTGCAACAGCAATGGTGGCACAACGCCACGACCGGCATTCGCGGCGTTTCGAAACAGCATGAGGCGATGGTCGAGTTCGCGTCGCGCCAGCTCCTCGACATGGTTGCGCCCTCGAACTTTCCGCCGACCAATCCGGTCATCCTTAAGCGCACCATCGGCACCGGCGGCCTCAATCTGGCAACGGGCTGGCAGAATTTCATCGAGGACGCGGAGCGTGCCGTCAGCGGCAAACGGCCCATCGGCGCCGAGGCCTTTGTGGTCGGCCGCGATGTGGCGAAAACGCCCGGCAAAGTGGTGTATCGCAATCGCCTGATCGAATTGATCCAATACGCGCCGGCGACCGCCACGGTGCGGCCGGAACCGATCCTGATCGTTCCCGCATGGATCATGAAATACTACATCCTCGATCTGTCGCCGCAAAACTCACTGGTAAAGTATCTCACCGAGCAAGGTTTCATGGTGTTCATGGTCTCCTGGAAAAATCCCGGGCCGGAGGATCGGGATTTGGGAATGGAGGACTATCGAACGCTCGGGGTCATGGACGCACTCGACGCCGTGAACGCCATCGTGCCCGATCGTAAGGTGCATGCGGTCGGCTACTGCCTGGGCGGAACGCTCATGTCGATCGCGGCCGCCGCGATGGCGCGCGACGGCGACGATCGGTTAGCGACGCTGACGCTCTTTGCCGCGCAGACCGACTTCACCGAGGCCGGCGAAATCATGCTGCTGATCAACGAGAGCCAGATATCGTTTCTGGAAGACATGATGTGGGAGCAGGGCTTCCTCGACAACCGGCAGATGGCCGGAGCGTTCCAGATGTTGCGCTCGAACGATCTGATCTGGTCGCGCGTGGTGCACGATTATCTGCTCGGCGAGCGGCAGGCGATGACGGACCTCATGGCCTGGAACGCGGATGCGACGCGCATGCCGTACCGGATGCATTCGGAGTATTTGCGCAAGCTCTTTCTTGACAACGACCTCGCGGAAGGCCGCCTTCCGGCGGCCGGCAAGCCGGTGTCGCTCACCGATATCCGCACGCCGATTTTCGCCGTCGGCACGGAGCGCGACCACGTCGCGCCGTGGCATTCCACCTATAAGATCAATTTGCAGGTCGATACCGAGGTGACTTATCTGCTGACGACGGGCGGCCACAATGCCGGCATCGTCTCGGAGCCGGGCCACGCCGGGCGCAGCTTTCGGGTCCGCACCAAAGCGCCGGAGGATCATTACCTCGACCCGGAACGGTTCTATGAGGACGCTTCACGCCAGGACGGTTCATGGTGGCCGCAATGGGTGGGCTGGCTGCAAGCCCGCTCGGGCGCGCCGGTCGCGACGCCGGCGATGGGCGCGCCTGCATCCGGTTACCCGCAACTTGCCGAGGCGCCGGGCGTGTACGTCCTCGAAGACTGAGCCGCGTGATGAACCGCGAGCTGGCGAAGGAACTGAAGAGCGCCGGGTTTCCGATCGGGGCCTACCGGGCCGGACATAAATTTTATCCACCGGAACAGGGCAAGGGATGGAGCGATGCCGCGCGCCAGCACGGCGTGACGCTCACGTCCTACGATCTGGAAGATCGCATGCAGGACGTTAGGGACGGCTTCTATTGCCCGAACCTTTCCGAACTCATCGAGGCTTGCGGTTCACGCTTTTCGCGGGTGTTTGTTGAGGCAGACATCTGGACGGCGCAGAGCGACGACCCGCCGCACACGATCAGATGCAACAGCCCGGAAGAAGCCGTGGCACGATTATGGTTCGCGTTGCGCGGTCACCCGGCCGGACCATGATCCGATCAGATTAAATCGGATCTTGGACTAGCGGCCGTCGGGTGTGCGCACGCCGTACCAAGCGTCGCGGACCTGCTGATAATGCACCATCGGGTCGTAGATGGTGACCGGCAGCCGCAGTTCTTGCGCCGAAAGCCGGCCGACGGCGGATACGAGCGCGTATGAAGCGACCACACGATCGTGCTGCGCGACGATCAGGTTGACCCGCGCATTCACCAAAGCCTGCTCGGCATTGAGCACATCAAGCGTCGTGCGCTGACCGGCTTGCGCCTCGTTGCGAACACCCTCGAGCGCTCGCTCGGAGGCCTCGTTTTGGCGCACCGCCGCCTCGACTTGCGACTTCGCGGCCTGGAGCTGGCCCCAGGCTTGCACAACGTTCGCCTGAGTCTGGTCGCGGACTTGGTCCACGTTGAGCCGCTGCTGTCCTTCGGTCTCCTTGCTCAGTCGAATGGCAGAGTATTCGGCGCCGCCCTGGTAGATCGGGACTGTCAGGTTGAGCATGGCTGTTCCGAGGAACAGATTGGGCGTCAGGATATTGGAATAAGTTTGCTGCTGCACACTGCCCTGAAGGGCGAGCGTAGGCCACAGCCCGCCTTCAGCGATCTTCACCTGCAGCTGGGCAACGTCGACGCCATACAAGGCGGCGGTCACGGCCGGGTTCTCCGCGGTGCCGACAGCGACCGCGGCGTTCAGCGTCGTCGGCGCCAGTCGATCCACCGGAGAGGCCGGAGCGAGATTGGCCGGTTCGATTCCGATGATGCGGCGATAATTGGCCCGCGTCGTCATCAGCGTCGATTGCGCGGCATACAGGCTTGCTTCGCCGGAGGCTAGTTGCGCCTCGGCCTGGGCGACGTCGGTCGGCGTCACTTGGCCGGCGGCGAAGCGGTTGCGGGTGTCTTTCAGCGTACGCTGCAAAACTCGAACATTATTCTGCTGCACCTCGAGATTTGCAGTGTCGCGCGACACATCCATGTAGATGGAGGCGGCTGCGAGCAATACTGACTCTTCCATCATCCGCAGCGTCTCGCGCGCCGCGGATACCTGGCTCTCGGCTTGGCGCACCTTGTTGGCGTTTTGCTCGCCGTTGAACAATGTCTGCGCGCCGGCGACTCCAACCGCTCGCGGGGTGGTAAAGCCCTTGATCGTATACGAGACGCCGTTGGGCAGGCCCGGCGGGATCGGCGGAATGACGCCGGTTGTGTTGGTGTATTGCTCGCCGATGGACGCGGTCGCGGCAAGGGTGGGCCGATATCCGGACATCGCCTGCGATACGCCCTCGTCGTTCTGCCGGACGATGGCGCGCTGTGCGTTGAGTTGCGGATTGCTCTGGTAGGCGCGCGCCAGCGCCGATTGCATCGTTTCCGCGGCGAGGTCCCGCGGCGACGTCAGGAGAAGCGCGGCTGCCGCCGCGACCGTTGCGGTTATCGTGCCTTGAACCCGTTCTACCGGCCACGAGTGCGACCGCTTTCGATCCCCGGCAACCATCACTCTACGCTTCACAACCAACCCCAATTTGCGAACCTTAACGTGGGGGTATCCGCCCTACAAGGTTTGGGCCTTGGGCACCTGATCCGCGCGAGTAGGGCCGCGCCAACATGCGAAGTTCCCGCAGGCCGAGCGAGAGCGTGGCCAAGGTGAGCGGAAGCACAAAATAGAGCGCCCGAAACGTTAACAAAGCAGCCAGAAGCTCTTCCCGTTGAAATTGCGCAAGCCCCACAAGCACGGTCGCCTCGATGACGCCGAGGCCGCCGGGCGCATGGCTGACCGTCCCCAGGAGGGTAGCGGTGAGGAACGTAACCAATACGGTCACGAAATCGACCGCGGGCGCCGACGGCAACAGAGTATACATCGCCATCGTCACGAACGTTAGGTCCAAGGCGCCGATACCGATCTGCACGAGCGTGAAGCGCATGCTTGGCAAGACGATGCGCCAGCCGAAGCGGCCGACGGCGCGCCGTCGCGGCGCGAGCCAAAGCAGATAGCAGCCGACGGCGGAGAGTCCACCGAGCCCGATGAGGCGATTGATCCAGGAGGGCAGATGATCAACGGCGGTCGCGGCTTCCGGCGCGAACGCTGTCGCGCCTCCGAGCAAGAACGCATTGCCGAGCCAGAACGTCATGCCGGTGACGAAGGCGATCTTGGCGACATCAATCACCGTCAAGCCGCAGGACGAGTAGATGCGCAGTCTGATCAGTCCGCCGGTCAAGATGGCGGCGCCGAGGCTGTGGCCGATCGTGGAGCTCGTGAAGCTCGCCAGCGCCGCGACCGCGTAGGGGACTTTGTTGCGACCGATCGTGCGCAGCGCGAACAGTTCGTAAAAAGTCAGCGTGACGTAACCGGCGACCACGAACGCGCCGGACATCGCGATTTTTTGGATCGATTGCGCTTTGAGCGCAGCCAGGACTTTGCCGAAGTCGGCGTTGCGTAACAGCTGATACAGAATGAACGCGGCCACGGCGAGGACCGACAGGCTAATCGCTGCACTGATCGTACCGCGGCCAAGCCTGGAGGTGATGTTCGGCGCGATGCTGCTCGTCACGTTGTGTTTCTGCGCCAGGCGACGAACTGCAAAAAAGACCCTGCGCGGTTCGCGCCGGCAAACTCTCATCCGAGTGTAACAGTATTGTTACGAGCAAAAACAATTTGGACGCCGTTCGAACGCCACCGTCACACGATTGAGATAAGAAATCGCAATTGTTGTCGCACGTGATTCGACAACAGCAAGGGGCGATTTTTGGCCGCACGCCCGATGAAAGTTCTTGTTGCCACCGACGCCTGGCATCCGCAGGTTAACGGTGTTGTGCGGACGCTCGGGTCGCTGGCGCGCGCAGCGGGCGAACTCGGTACACTGATCGAATTTTTGTCGCCGGAAGGCTTTCCCTCATTTCAGCTTCCGACCTATCCCGGGTTGCGGCTCGCCATTCCGAGCCGGCGCGGAATCGCCGAGCGCATCGAAGCGGCAAACCCCGACGCCATTCATCTTGCGACCGAGGGGCCGATCGGTTTCGCCGTGCGCGCTTATTGCCGGCGGAACGCAAGACCGTTCACGACCAGCTACACGACGCGGTTTCCGGAATACATTTCGGCCCGATCGCCAATTCCGGAAGGCTGGATTTACGGAGCGCTGCGATGGTTCCACGCCGGCGCGACGGTGACCATGGTGGCGACGCCGTCGCTGATGAGCGAGCTTGGCCAGCGCGGGTTCGCCCGCCTCGGCATGTGGACCCGCGGCGTCGACGTCAATCTGTTCCGGCCCGACCGCGCGATCGATCTCGGCTTCGAGCGTCCGATCTTCATGACCGTGGGCCGCGTCGCCGTCGAAAAGAATATTGAAGCGTTTCTTTCTCTCGATCTTCCGGGCACCAAGATCGTTATCGGCACCGGACCGCAGGAGGGAAAGCTCAAGCGCCAATTTCCCGACGCCAAATTCCTCGGTCCGCTGGAAAACGGAACGCTCGCCGCGCATTTGGCGGCGGCGGATGTTTTTGTCTTTCCGAGCCGCACCGACACATTCGGGATCGTTCAGCTCGAAGCGCTGGCAAGCGGCGTTCCGGTCGCTGCTTTCCCCGTCACCGGTCCGAAGGACGTGATCGGCGACAAGCCGATCGGTGTTCTGGACGAAGACCTCGGTTGCGCCTGCATGGACGCTTTGCAGCTGTCCCGCGATGCCTGCCGCAAATTCGCGCTGGACTATTCGTGGGAAAATAGCGCGCGGCAATTCCTCGGTCATGTCCGCAAGATGGCAGGCGGGACGAGCCGCGAATTTGAAACGGCGATGACGATCACGGAAACCGCTGCCGGCTGAAGCGGGCAAGGCGGATTTTCTCAACAGGGCGGCAGCAAAGGGATCTACCAAAATGACCAGCCTCTCGCATGCGGACCTCGACAAGACCACAGTCACCAAGGCCTATGACCGCTGGGCGCCGGTGTACGATCTGGTATTTGGCGCGGTGTTCGAGCGCGGCCGCGATGCTGCCATCGCGGCCGCCGAACGCGTTGGCGGCCGTATTCTTGAAGTCGGCGTCGGTACCGGCATCGCGCTGCCGCAATATTCGAAAAACTGCACGCTCTGCGGCATCGACATATCGGAGCAGATGTTGCGCAAGGCGCACGAACGTGTCGCCGAGTTCGAGCTGACCAACGTCGAGGGCTTGTGGGTGATGGATGCCGAGCATCTGTCCTTTCCCGATGATTCGTTCGACGCGGTGGTGGCGCAATACGTGGTCACCACGGCGCCAAATCCCGAAGCGACGCTCGACGAATTCGCCCGCGTGCTCAAGCCGGGCGGCGAGATCATTCTGGTGAGCCGCGTCGGCGCTGAAGCGGGTTTGCGGCGCGCGGTCGAGCATGTGTTGCAGCCGGCGGTGCGCAAGCTCGGTTGGCGCACCGAGTTTTCCTTCGAACGCTATGTGAAATGGGCGGCACGAACCAAAGGCGTCCGCCTTGTCGAACGCCGTGCGATGCCGCCGCTCGGGCATTTTTCGCTTATCCGCTTCACCAAGGACGATGGAGCGGAAATCGTGCGCCCGAACTTCGCGCCGGAGACCTATCCGGCCGCGCGCGCGGCATCCTGACCCGAACGACCTTTTCGTCTCGGAAACGACCTTTTCAGACGGCGGCTCGTCGCCTGTCATCGGGGATTCACCGAATCGCCATATCCAGATCAGATGACGTCAGGACGGGGGAGACAGATGGACGGATTTCTCACGGCCTTGCGCACCCAGCGCTGGGACGATCACCGTTACTATCACCACAGCCGGATCAACCAGTCGCTGCACTTCGTCAGTGCGATCAGCTTTCTGTTTTCCTACGTGATGATCTTCAAGGATCCGGCCATCTCCGCGATGGCGGGATGGCTCGTCTCGATGACGACGCGCCAATGCGGGCACTTCTTCTTCGAGCCGAAGAGCTACGACACCGTCAATAAGGCGAGCCACGAATACAAGGAACAGATCAAAGTCGGCTACAATCTGCGCCGTAAAGTGGTGCTGATGACGATTTGGGCGCTGTCGCCGCTGGTGCTTTATTTCGATCCGACCTTCTTCGGCATCTTCACGCCGGCGGCAGGCAAAATGGACTTTATTCGCCAGGTCGCGGTGATCTGGCTCGTCATCGGCATCGGCGGGGTGTTGTTCCGCACCGTGCATCTGTTTTTCATCAAGGACGTGCAGACCGGACTGGTGTGGGCGACCAAGATCATCACCGATCCGTTTCACGACGTTAAGCTCTACCACAAAGCGCCGTTTGCGCTGATGCGCGGCGAATTGATCGATCAAGGCATCGGGCTCGAAGTCGCGGAATGGGAAGAAGAAGAAGCTGAAGAGGCGCCGCATCTGACGTGAGCTCGGCTGTCGTTGCGAGGGGCAATGCGACGAAGCAGTCCAGGCGGTCGAATGACGTTTTCTGGATTGCTGCGGCGCCTCGCAATGACAAGCTCAGGGGCTTCGAGAGAACAGCCGGCGGGCGATGGTCTCCTTGAGGATCGTCCGCTTGATCGATTTGTTGGTGAGCGCCGGGTTGCTCCACCACCAGCCATCGCGTTGCATGGCACGGGCGGCGGCGACAAACCGGTCTGCCACGGCCTCGAAATCGGTCTCGGCGTAATCGAGGCTGAAGATCAGCCGTCCGGTTCCGATCCAGCTCAGCGCCAGACCCTCGGCGCGCAGATAGTATTGAAGCATCCAGTTATAGCGCGACGGCCGCGTATAGCAGACGGTCCAGATCGAAGACATGTTGGCGACTTCGACCGGCAGCTCTTCCGCGCGCAAACGCGCGTTGAGCCGCCGCGCCCGCCCGTTCCAAATCTGATCGAGGTCGTGGTAGAGGGCCTCACCACCCGGCGTTTGCAGATGGCGCAGGAATTCGTTCATCGCCGCCATGACATAGGGGTGCGAATTGAACGTGCCGCGGGCAAAGCAGATGTCGGCCGGACGATCGTCGCGAAAGCGCTTCATCAGTTGGCTCCGTCCGCACACGACGCCGATCGGCAGCCCGCCGCCGAGCGTCTTGCCGTAGGTGACCAGATCGGCGCGCACGCCGAAATAGTTCTGCGCGCCGCCTCTGGCGAGACGAAAACCGACGAACACCTCGTCGAAGATCAGAACGATATTGCGTTCGCTGCAGACTGCGCGGAGCGCCCGCAGCCATGCCGCGTAGGCATCCTTGTCGAAATGCGCGCGGCGTCCGCTGTCGAGGAGCGAGGAATCGCTCGGCGCCGCGGCGTTCGGATGCAGGGCCTGCAGCGGATTGACCAGCACACAGGCAATATCGCGCCGCGTGTGGAGAACGCGCAGCGTGTCCTCGGACATGTCGCGCAACGTGTAGGTCTCGTGCGCCGGGAGCGGATTGCCGATGCCCGGCTGCACGTCGCCCCACCAGCCGTGATAGGCGCCGCAAAAACGCACCAGGTGCGACCGCCGGGTGTGATAGCGCGCCAGCCGCACCGCCTGCATCACGGCCTCGGTGCCCGACATATGGAAGGACACCTCGTCGAGGCCGGAAATCTCCTTCAGGAGCTTCACGTTCTCGAGGATGAGCGGATGATAAGGGCCCAGCACCGGGCCGAGCTCGCGCACTCGCGCTGCGCCGCGCTCGATGGCGCCTTTGTAGAAATCGTAGCCGAGAACGTTCACTCCATACGAGCCGCTGACGTCGTAGAAATGATTGCCGTCGAGATCGGTGACGACAACGCCTGCGCTCGACTGCATGAAAGCGGCCGAAGGCAGGTGCCGGCGCACCATGCGGCTATATTGGAACGGCACCCGATACGCGTCGGTGAATCTAAGGTCGGAGATACTCTTCGCCGCCTCCGCCGTGCGGCGGATGGTCTCGGCAAAGCGGGTCTGGTAAAGCGCGGACAACCGCGCGAAGCCGTCGCGGCGGGCTTCCGCGATGTCCGCCGGTGCGTTGTCGGAGCAAAAGAAACGCGCCTCGTCGTATTCGTAGAACGGCACGAGGGCCGCGAGCCGCCGCGCGATTCGAGCATGACCCGTGAGCGATTGATGCTTGGCTGTCGACAGATTGAAGCGCCGCCGCAGCTTCGCCAGGGAGGCCGCCAGCGCCGCGCCGCCGACCCCATAGAGCGTCAGTGTCGTGGCGCCCCAAGCCGTCATCGCCTAAGCCGTCGTGACCGGTGGCGTCTCGATCGAAGTCGTGATGGCCAATGTCATCGAATTGCGGTTTACGCGCGAGAGTTGACAGTCCCATGACGGTCCGCTCCCAGCTCATGCGCCTGATCGAACAGGAGGATATCAATTTCCTCCTGACCAATCGCATCCCGCGCCGCTTCGCAACTCAGTTCATCGGCTGGTTCAGCCGCATCGAACAGCCGCTCATCCGCGACCTCTCGATCGGCGTCTGGCGGCTGTTTTCCGATCTCGACTTGCGGGAGGCGAAGAAGACGCAATTCCGCAGCATGCACGATTGCTTCATCCGCGAACTGAAAGACGGCGCGCGTCCGATCGATGCCCGCGCCGATATCCTGGTCAGCCCCTGCGACGCGATCGTCGGCGCCTGCGGCGAGATCGCCGGCACCGAGCTTTATCAGGCCAAGGGCTTTCCCTATGCGCTTGAAGACCTGCTCGGCGATCGCGCTCTCGTCGAAGCGCACCGCAATGGCCGCTATGTGACGCTTCGACTTACGTCGAGCATGTATCACCGCTTTCATGCGCCGCACGATTGCCGCGTCGAGGAAGTGATCTACATTTCCGGCGATACCTGGAACGTCAACCCGATCGCGCTCAAGCGCGTCGAGCGTTTGTTCTGCAAAAACGAGCGTGCGGTCGTGCGCACGGCGCTACAGGCCAACGGTCAGACCGTGACCTTGGTCGCGGTGGCCGCCATCCTGGTTGCCAGCATCCGCCTGCATTGCCTCGACGGGCCGCTCAAGTTCGGCCGTCGCGGACCGAACGTCATCCCGTGCGAGACGGAGTTTCGCAAAGGCGACGAGCTCGGTTGGTTCGAGCACGGATCGACGATCATCGTATTTGCGCCGGAAGGCTTCGCGCTCGCGGACAACATTCGTGACGGCGCAACAGTACGCGTAGGGGAGCCGCTGATGCGGCTCCCCCAAAAGCGCGGATGAAGAATCAGCTCGCCTTCGGCGGCATCAGCGCATCGTCGAGCTGCCGGGCCCGCACATAAGCCGGACGAGCGGTGATCCGCTGCCAGTAGCGTTCGAAGGCCGGGCGCTTTTCGATCGTGCCGAACATCAAGCCGAAGCCGATATGCGAACCGACATATAAATCGGCCGCGCTGAACTTGTCGCCAACCAGATAGTTGCCGGTCGAAACCGCGTCCTCAAGCGTCTTCATGACACGCTCGTAGTTGCCGTAGCCGAGCGACGGCTCACGTTCCGACGGCACGGCGAAACCGAAGGCCTTGTTGGTCACGGACGCTTCGATGGGTCCCGCGGCGAAGAACAGCCAACGATAATAGGGAGCGCGCAGACGGTTGCCGGGCGGCGGCGCCAGTTCGGCCTGCGGAAACGCGTCGGCGAGATAGGCGCAAATGGCGGCGGCCTCCGTCACTACGGCGTCGCCGTGCGCAAGCGCCGGCACTTTGCCCATTGGATTGATAGCGAGATAGGCCGGTGCCTTCATGGAGGTGCCGTAGTCGAGCACTTCCGTGCGATACGGTTGCCCAACTTCTTCGAGCATCCAGCGCGCGATGCGGCCGCGCGACCGCGGGTTGGTGTAGAAGACGAGCTCGTCAGCCATGTGCCGGTTTCCTCCCTGCGGATCCTTGCCGTCCGCGGGATATGGGCGTCTGTGAGGTTGACGGCAATGGCGCCGCTGTTGCCCGCTCCGCGAGGTCATCAGTCCGTGGTCAGTGTGCGATAGATCTGCGCGTCGTCGCGCGCCTCTCGCAAAATCTTCATAACCGTCGGATCGCGTAGCTTGCGCGCGGCACAGGCCAGCGCGCCAAGGCGATCGCTGTTTGGCGCGTCGGGCAACAGAAGCAGGACGACGAGGTCGACGGGCTTGCCGTCGACGGCGTCGAAATCGATCGGTCTTTTGAGCCGCACGAACATCGCGAACGGCTTGCCGACCTGATGAAATCGCGCGTGTGGTATCGCTACGCCGCCGCCCATGCCGGTCGAACCGAGCTCTTCGCGCTTGAGCAATTCCGCCAGCAGACGGGCCGGCAGCATGTCGACAGCCGCTCCGGCCCGGCGTGCGAGCTCTTCCAGGAGCGTTCGCTTATCGGCGGCGGCGAAGCCGGCGATCACGTCGGCGGGCGAAAGAAAATCCGAAACCTTCATGGCGGGACCACCGGCGCTCAATCGGGAGCGCGCAGCCGATAACCGATGCCGGTTTCGGTGAGGATGTACTGCGGCTGTTCGGGATCGGCCTCGATCTTTTGCCGGAGCTGACGCACATACACCCGAAGATACTGGGCGTCAGTCAAATCGTCCCACAATTCGCCGAGAAGGAATTTATGCGTGAGCACCTTGCCTGCGTGCTGGACCAGCACCCGCAGCAGATCATACTCCTTGGGCGAAAGCTTGACCTCCTTGTCGCGCACTTTAACGATACGGCGCACGAGATCGACTGCGAGGTCGCCGACCCGGAACACTGGCCGTTCGCCGTGGGTCTGTAATTGATGGCGCAGCGCCGCGCGCATCCGGGCGAGAAGCTCGTCCATCCCGAACGGCTTGGTGATGTAGTCGTCGGCGCCAAGGTCGAGCGCCTGAACTTTGCCGGCTTCATCGCCGCGGCTCGACAGCACGACAATGGGAACGCTCTCGTTGCGCGCGCGGATCGTTCGCAGCAAGTCGAGGCCCTGCGTGTCCGGAAGGCCCAGATCGAGAATGATCAGATCCGGCGCCTCGCTCAGAAGCTCGAGCGCCACTTTGCCGTTCGGCGCCTCGAGCGTCTGATAGCCGTGCGCCGTGAGGCCCATGCGCAGTAGCTTGCGAATGGGCGGCTCGTCATCGACCACAAGAACGCGGAGAGGGGCGGCGCTCATGCGGCGGCATCCAAATTCTGCCGCTCACGCGGGATCGGCAGGCTGATGGTGAACGCGGCGCCGCTCCTGTCGGTGCGGTTGGCCGCGACGATGGTGCCGTGCATGGCTTCGACAAAGCCGCGCGAGATCGCAAGCCCCAGACCGGTGCCGGCCCGAACCTGATCGGTTTTTTGCGCGCGATAGAACTTGTCGAAGATGTGATCGAGGTCGCCCGCGGGAATGCCGCTTCCTTCGTCAAGGACGCGCAAGCAAACGGATTCCGCAGTGCGCCAGCTCTGGATGCGGATCGTCGTGTCTGCAGGCGCGTATTTTGCGGCGTTGTCGAGCAGATTGAACAGCACTTGCTCAAATAGGACCGCGTCAAGTTCGAGCATCGGCAGATCCGGCGCCAACTCGAGCTCGACGTCATGGTGCGAAAGGATACGGCTGGCGCGGCGGAGAGCGCTCCCGACGATCTCGCCGATATCGTGCAGGGTGACGTTCGGCGATACGGCGCCGGATTCGAGCTTGGTCATGTCGAGGAGGTTGGCGATGAAGCGGTTGAGCCGCTCCGATTCATCGATGATCGTCGCGAGCAGATCGGCCTTCTCGGCGTCGCTGAGCTTTTGACCGATATCGCGCAGCGTTCCGGCCGCGCCCAGCACGGCGGCGAGCGGCGTCCTGAGATCGTGGGAGATGGAAGTGAGCAGCGCCGAGCGCAAGCGTTCGGTTTCGGCGGTGCGCTCGACGCGGTCCATGTCCTCGACCAAGCGCACGCGCTCGATCGCAAGCGCTCCCTGATCGCGCAGAGCGTCCACAAGCCGCCGCTGATCGGGCGTAAGCAGGGGACCCGGTTTATCGCTGTCGATCCCCATGACACCGATGGCGCCGCGTCCGGTGCGCATGGGCAGGAACAGTCGCCTCGCGCCAGGAAGCGTGTCGGAGCCGCGGCCGGCGGCGCGGTCGTTCTCCCACGCCCATTTCGCCGCCGCGAGATCGGCATCGTCGAGGATGTCCTCGGGCGGGTAAGCGGCTTTCAAGGCGATCGAGCCGTTCTCTGGCAGGAGCAGCATGACCCGGACCTTCAGCATCAGCGCGGTTTGATAGGCCGTTGCCCAGAGTACGTCGTCGACCGTTCCGGCTCCGGCGAGCTTGCGGCTGAACGAATACAGGGATTCAGTGACGCGCGCGCGGTCGGTCGCTGCAACCGCCTGGGTGCGAGCGCGCGCGGCGACACTGGAAACGATGATGGCCACGAGGGTGAAAAAGCCGAAAGCCACGAGGTTGGACGGGTCGGTGATCGTCAATGTGTAAATCGGCGGCAGGAAGAAGAAGTTGTAGGCAAGTGCGGACGCAACACTTGCCAGCAGCGAGGGTAACAAGCCGAAGCGAACTGCGATCGCAACGATCGTAGTCAGGAAAACTAGATCAACATTGCCAACCCCGACCCACGCTTCGATCAATTCACCGAAACCGAGCGCCAAGGCCACTGCTACCAATGCCGCTACATAGGGGCGAGGATTGAATGTTTCGTCGCGCTCGGCGGCACGCACGGATTTTTTGGGAATGGGATCGCCGGCAATCGCATCGCCGGCGATAACATGGACGCTGATGTTGCCAGAACGGCGGACGAGATCATGGACCACGGAGCCGTGGAGCATCTCGAACCAGCGCGTACGCGCCGACTTGCCGATTACGATCTGCGTCACATTGTTCGCTTGGGCGTAACGGGTAACGTCTTCGGCGATGTCCCGGTCGCTGGCGGGAAGCGTAATGGCCTCGCCGCCGAGTGCCTCCGCAAGCCGCAACGTGTCAGCAATGCGGTCACGCTCGTCCTCCGACAACTGTGCGGCGCGCCTGCCCTCGACGTAGAGTGCCGTCCACGGCCCATGCAGGCGGTCGGCAAGCCGCTTGGAATAGCGAACCAGGCCGGCGCAGCGTGGATCTTCACTAATGCACACCAGGATGCGTTCGCCCGCCGCCCAAGGGCCCTGGATCGCGTGCGACTGCATCTCGGTGAGCAACTGTTCGTCCACACGCTCGGCCGTGCGGCGCAGAGCAAGTTCGCGCAGCGCGGTGAGGTTTGCCGGCGAGAAGAAATGTTCGAGCGCCCGCTCGGCCTGCTTGGGGACGTAGACTTTGCCCTCCTTCAATCTCTGGATCAGGTCATCGGGCGTGAGGTCGACGAGTTCGACGGCTTCGGCGCGATCGAACACGGCGTCCGGCACGGTCTCGCGCACGCGCACATGCGTGATCTGCGCGACCACGTCATTGAGACTCTCGATATGCTGGATATTGACCGTGGTATAGACGTCGATGCCGTGGCTCATCAGCTCTTCGACGTCGAGATAACGTTTCGGATGGCGGCTGCCTTCGACGTTGGTGTGGGCGAGCTCATCGACGAGCACGATCTGCGGCCGGCGCGCAATGATGGCGTCGAGGTCCATCTCTTCGAGCGTTTGTCCTTTGTAATTGACATGCCGGCGAGGAATGACTTCCAGGCCTTGCAGCAGCGTCTCGGTGTCCTTGCGGCCGTGAGTTTCGACGACGCCGGCGACGACGTCGTACCCGTCTTTTTTACGGGCATGGGCTTGGTGCAGCATTTCGTAGGTCTTGCCCACGCCCGGCGCGGCGCCGACGAAAATCCTGAGCTTGCCGACGCGCCCCTCTTCGCGGCGCGCCGCCGCGAGAAGGGCTTCGGGCGAGGGTCGATTTTCGGAAGCGCGCCGTTGATCCGCCATCACTGATCAGATCTCTCGACGTTGCGGCTCACTGCTCAACCGGCCGGCAGCCGGTCGAGCGCGAGATTGAGCAAAAGCACATTGACGTGCGGTTCGCCCAAGACACCGAGGAAGCGTTCCTCGACGTGATCGCTAACAAGCTGCCGTACCCGATTTTCGGTCAAGTTGCGCGCCTTGGCAACACGCGGGACCTGGAAGTAGGCGGCCTCGGGCGAGATGTCCGGGTCGAGTCCGCTTGCCGACGTCGTCACCAGATCGACGGGAACGGAGGCGGCGGGATTCTCCTTCCTAAGTGTGTCGAGGTCGCCTTGAACTCGGTCGATCAGCGCCTTGTTGGACGGCCCCAGGTTCGATCCGCCGGAATTGGCGGCGTTATAGGGCGCGGCCACGGTCTTCGTCGGATCGTTGGGATCCGGCGCGGTGGTCGCCGAGGGCCGGCCGTGGAAATATTTCTCGCTCTTGAACTCCTGGCCAATGAGCGCAGAGCCGACGACCTTACCGTCGCGCTCAATCAGGCTTCCTTGCGCCTGACGGGGAAAAATGACTCCGGCGATGCCGGTCATCGCCAGCGGATAGACCAGGCCGGTGATCAGCGTCAGTGCGATGAGGACGACGATCGCCGGGCGTATTTCGCGCAGCATGAGTTTACTCCTCAAGCAAGGCGCAAGGCCGTGACGACGAGGTCGATGGCCTTGATGCAGATAAACGGAATGACCACGCCGCCGCCGCCGTAGATCCAAAGATTGCGGCGCAGTAGCGAAGCGGCGCCGATCGGGCGATAGCGCACGCCCTTCAGCGACAGCGGAATGAGTGCAATGATGATCAGAGCGTTGAAGATGATCGCTGAGAGGATGGCGCTTTGCGGCGTCGCCAGCCGCATGATGTTGAGCGTCTGCAACTGCGGGTAGAAGGCGACGAACATCGCCGGGATGATGGCGAAATACTTCGCCACGTCATTGGCGATCGAGAACGTGGTCAGCGCGCCGCGAGTCATCAGGAGCTGCTTGCCGATCTCGACGATCTCGATGAGCTTGGTGGGGTTGGAGTCGAGGTCGACCATGTTGCCGGCCTCGCGCGCGGCCTGGGTGCCGGTATTCATGGCGACGCCGACATCGGCTTGCGCCAGAGCCGGCGCGTCGTTGGTGCCGTCACCGCACATGGCGACGAGCTTGCCTTTGGCCTGTTCGTCGCGGATCAGCCGCAGCTTGTCCTCGGGCGTCGCCTGGGCCAGGAAATCGTCGACGCCCGCTTCGGCCGCAATCGCCGCCGCGGTCATCGGATTGTCGCCGGTAATCATAACCGTGCGGATGCCCATGCGGCGCAGCTCGGCGAAGCGCTCGCGGATGCCGCCTTTGACGATATCCTTGAGTTGAATGACGCCGAGGAGCCGATTGTCCTTGGCTACGGCGAGCGGCGTGCCGCCGGATTTTGCGATCGTATCGGCGATCGCGTTGACTTCGCGCACGGTCTCGCTGCTCAGATTTGGACGCAGTGCCTGCACCGCGCCGCCGGCGCCGACGACCGCAGGTGCCGTGTTGAGATAGTTCAAGATCGCATCGACCGCGCCTTTGCGCACCCAGGAGGAGCCGACTTCGACGCCGCTCATCCGGGTCTGGGCGCTAAACGGTATAAAGTTGGCCTGCAAGTCGGCAAGTTCGCGGCCGCGGATACCGTACTTCTCCTTCGCCAAGACGACGATGGAACGGCCCTCGGGAGTTTCGTCGGCCAGTGACGCCAATTGCGCGGCATCGGCCAGTTCCTGTTCGCTCACGCCGCGGAGCGGTTTGAATTCGGTGGCCTGGCGGTTGCCGAGCGTGATGGTGCCGGTCTTGTCGAGCAGCAGCGTATCGACGTCGCCGGCGGCCTCTACCGCGCGGCCGGACATGGCCAGCACATTGAACCGCACGAGACGGTCCATGCCGGCGATGCCGATTGCCGACAACAGCGCGCCGATGGTCGTCGGGATCAGGGTCACGAACAGCGCCACCAGAATCACGACAGAGATGCTGCTGCCGGCATAGGCGACGTAACTCGGGATCGTCGCGGTGGCGAACACGAAGATGATGGTCAGGCCGATCAGCAGAATGTTGAGCGCGATCTCGTTCGGAGTCTTTTGCCGCTCGGCGCCTTCGACGAGCCTGATCATCCGGTCAAGGAAGGTCGAGCCGGGCGCCGCGGTGATGCGAACGCGGATCCAATCCGAAAGCACTTGCGTGCCGCCGGTCACGGCCGAGCGGTCGCCGCCGGATTCGCGGATGACCGGCGCCGATTCGCCGGTGATGGCGGCTTCGTTGACCGACGCCATGCCCACGATCACCTCGCCGTCGGACGGGATGATGTCGCCGGCTTCGACCAGAACGATGTTCCCGACCTTCAGCTCGGTCGAGGGGATTAGCCGGTAGCTCTGCGAATCGCCCGCCCCGGTCATCAGCTTGGCCCGGGTTTCGGTGCGCTGCCGCCGCAGCGTCTCGGCCTGCGCCTTGCCGCGGCCTTCGGCGACCGCCTCGGCGAAATTGGCGAACAGCACGGTGAACCACAGCCAGAGGATGATCTGGAATTCGAAACCGATACGCTCGCCGCCGGTCGCGAGATCGCGGATCAGGATCACCGTGGTCAATGCGGTGACGATTTCGAGCACGAACATCACCGGATTCTTCATCAGCGTCCGCGGATTGAGCTTGACGAAGGCGGAGCCGATCGCCGGTACGACAATCTTTGGATCGAAGAGCGCCGATACCGGCATGCTTTTGCGCAGGTGGGACGGTTCCATCGCGAGGCTCCGGTTAATTCGCTGAAAACAGTGTGCCGGCGTTGATCGAAAGCTGTTCCACCAGCGGTCCAAGCGCCAGCGCCGGGAAAAAGGTGAGGCCGCCGATAATGACGATGACGCCGACGACCAGACCGACGAACAATCCGCCGGTCGTCGGGAAGGTGCCGGCGGAGGCCGGTATCGATTTCTTGGCCGCCAGCGAGCCGGCAATGGCCATCGTCGGGATGATCATCCAGAACCGGCCGACAAACATCGCGACCGCGCCGGTGAGATTGTAGAACAGCGTATTGGCGCTCAGCCCGGCAAAGGCGGAACCGTTATTGCCGGTCTGTGAGGTGTAGGCGTAGAGGACTTCGGTAAAACCGTGCGGGCCGGGATTGCCCATTGCGGCCGCGGCCGACGGTAGCGGCACAGCCACCGCGGTCCAGCCGAGATACATCAGCGGTAGGACCAGAATGGCAAGCATCGCCATCTTGACTTCCTTGGCTTCGATCTTCTTGCCGACATATTCGGGCGTGCGGCCGACCATCAAGCCAGCGACGAAAATTGAGACGATGACGAAGAGCAGCATGCCGTACATGCCGGAGCCGACGCCGCCAACGATGATTTCGCCGAGCTGAATGTTGATGAGCGGGATCATGCCGCCGAGCGCGGTGAAGGAATCATGCATAGCGTTCACCGCGCCGCAGGAGGCGGCGGTGGTGACGACGGCAAACAATGCCGATGCGGCAATGCCGAAGCGGGTTTCCTTGCCCTCCATGTTGCCGCCGGTGAGGCCGAGCGCATTGAGTGCTTCGTTGCCGTGCCCCTCCGCGGCGTAGCAAGCGATGACGCCGGCGATGAAAAGAACCCCCATCACGGCGAGCACCGCCCAGCCCTGGCGTTGATTGCCGACCATACGGCCAAAGACGTTGGTCAGCGCCGCGCCGAGCGCGAAAATCGAGATTATCTCCACGAAATTCGAGAATGCGGTCGGGTTCTCGAAGGGGTGCGCGGCATTGGCGTTGAAAAATCCGCCGCCATTGGTGCCGAGCATCTTGATCGCGATCTGCGAGGCGACCGGGCCGACCGCGATGGTCTGCTTCGCGCCTTCCAGCGTCGTCGCCTCCACATACGGACCGAGCGTTTGCGGCATGCCCTGCCAGATCAAAAACAGCGCATAGGGAACACAGATGGGCAGGAGGATGTAGAGCGTGCAGCGCGTGACATCGACCCAGAAATTGCCCACGGTGCGCACCGAATGTCGCGCGAAACCGCGGATGAGTGCGACGGCGAGCACGATGCCGGTCGCCGCCGACAAATAGTTCTGATGCGTGAGCCCCAGCATCTGCACGAGGTAAGACATCGTGGTCTCGCCGCCGTAGTTCTGCCAGTTGGTGTTGGTGATGAAACTGACCGCGGTATTGAACGAAAGGTCAGGGGCGACCGCGGACTGTCCCGCCGGATTAAACGGCAGCCCGGCCTGTAGCCGCATCAACACATAAAGAATGAGAAGGCCGCCGGCGTGAAACAGCAGCATGCCGATCGTGTAAGTGATTGCGTGCTGCTCGCTGCGGTCGTTCACCCCAGCGGTCTTGTATATCGCAACCTCTACCGGCCGCAGGAGCGGCGAGAGAAACGTGCGCTCACCGTTAAAGACGCTGGTCATATAAGCGCCGAGCGCCGGTGTAACGGCGACGATGATCACGCAGTACAGTAGAATCTGGATCCAGCCGACGACCGTCATTGGTGGCGATCCCCTTTAGAACTGCTCGGGTTTGAGCAGCGCGTAGGTCAGGTAGACAAGCAAGCCCGCGGTGACGAGGGCTGCGAGCGAATAGTCAAAGATCATGACGGTGCCCCCTCAAAGCAGGTCGCAAGCGTAAACGTAGGCAATCGATAGCGCGAAGAAGACGAATCCGACCGCAAGCACGACGACGTCCATCATGGGAATGCTCCGACTTCAATAATTCTATAGGCGTAAGCACATTCTCTTTGACGCTGCGCAACGTTGATTTGCGTCAAAACGCGCAGGAATTTCCGCCATCCGGCGGGATTAGCTGTCACTTTTCGCATAGGAATTCGAGGTGGGGAGAACCCGGGAAGGTATAGGAATCTTATAAAGATCGCTGGCGAAAAGGGAGGCGAAAGCACGTAAATAACTGAACGCCCTGACGATTAGCGTTCCATTCGGGATCGCGCCAGCGGGAGTGGATGGAGCGAAAAAGCGGCACCGCGACATCGAACTTGACCATCGCGGGTTCTATTTATTTTGGAAAGGCCCTCGCCAACGCGAGGTTTAATTCCAAAACGTTGACCCATGGCTCGCCGAAAATCAAGGTCGCGAATATCCGCGCGATCTGCATGACGCATAGGCAGGCGTGATATCGGGGTCGAGGCAGCGCCTCTAAATTTGAGAAAGAACATCGATTGACAGGATAGGAAAATCGGATCGGGGCGGCGACGGTTGTAGACCGCCGCCTTCAGCTCCTTTGGGCACGCCACTATGCCGTTCAAATATCTTTGGTCTTCCCTCGCTATGGCTTCTTTACGCGGTTTGTCTGCATTTTGAGGGGCACGGCAGCCCAACCTCTTTCAGCGAGATGGCTATGTTCGATGCGGCGCACACGTTTGAACTCGACGAATTAGATGACGCGTTGCGGCAGGCGTCGGCGCTCATGCCGCAATTGTTCCAAAAAGTCGTGGCGAGCGCCTGTCTGCGGTATCAGTCTCTGAGGTCGTCCGGAAAGACGGCTCGGATCGATCGCTTCATCGCGTCCGGCGCGTGGACGGACGCTGCGTTGACCCTAATCGAACTTGAATTGCCGAACTGGAAAATTCGACGCGTCGTTTTGGAGAATGGCGAATGGCTCTGTTCGTTGTCGCGGCAGCCAAATTTGCCCGTGGAGCTCGATGACCCCGCAGAGGCCGGCCACCAGCTGTTGCCGCTTGCAATCCTGCACGCCTTTGTTGCGGCCCGCCGCGTGAGCGCCGTCCGCCCCAAGGCCATTTCCGCAGTTCCGCAAGTTCGGCCGGCGACCGAACAGCTGATTTCCTGCGACAATTTCGGTTGAGCGCGCGACCTTTCCCGCCTTCGTTAACGTCACTATGCCGGCTTTATGACGACGGGGTCCGGTCCGTCTCGAATTCATACGCCCTCAAGCGCACATTCGGGCCCGTGAATCGAGCAATAGGAGAGACCTCGATGAGCGTCGTTCCTGTCGACGAACCGCCCGGCGTTACGCGTACCGAAGCAGAACGGGAGGGCTTCTGGCATAGGCTGGCGCGGGCGCTCGATCGGCATTTCGTCGACCGGTCGAAGCGAGCGGTGCCTGCAACGGCTTTGCGCCGTTCCAAACGTGACATCGAACGGTGCCGCCAACTGACGCACAAAAATGCGTTCAAGAATGCCTTGGCGCCAGCCGACGCGGGCTTTGGCGCAATGTCGCACCATCGTGCCGTTCGGGTGCCGCGATGATGCACGTATCGCCCAAAAAGCTCGGTGGTGTCCCGGCCGCGGCCGCGAAACTGCCCCGCCGTCCCGATGCCAGCGTTCTCAATGAAGCGATCCCGTTATTCTTCATCGGGCGCAACAGGAACGGATTGTGGGTGGCTCGCAAGCACGAGGGGCGAACAGGCGGCATCTTCCTGTTTAGAGAATCGGCGCTGCGGTTCGCCGGCCAGCACAGCTTGCCGGGCGGATGCGCGACGATGTTCTTGTCCGAGAGTTTCGAGCTTGACGTCAAGAACGGCGGCAATCCGCTTGCGGCGTGGCTTGACGCAATGTTGGGATTCGTCGCCCGGCTCATACCGCCTCATCCGCCAGAAATTCCGATAGGGCCGAAAAGAGTCAAAGGAGAATGGCGATGACCCAAGCAAACCAAGCAGAACCTCCCTCGTGGGCGCGCCCGCCACTGTTCATGATCGGACAAGATTGCCGCGGAAACTGGGTGGTCAAAGACCAAAGGGGAATATGCGGCGGTCTCTTTGTCGACCGCGAGGCGGCGCTGCGATTTGTGCGCGCCGAGAACGGTTATCGGCCGCGGGCAGTCGTCATGGTTTCTGAATCTCTTGAACTCGATATGAGCCAGCACGCGCCCGCGCTGGCTCACCGGGAACTGACCGGCGATCCTCAGCGCCAGCGGCGGATCGCGTGAGCGACTGCTATGTCCGCCACCGGCCGGCACGTTTCCAAGCTGTCGGGATACGCCCCTGCATTGCCAACTCCACTCAATGCTAGAGGTGACATCGACGCCGCCGCCTTTGTGCGGCTGTGCAAATTGCAAATCGCACACGGGGCAACTGCACTTGTTGTCTGCGGCACGACGGGCGAAGCCCCAACGTTGAGCCCCGCGGAGCATCGCGATCTCATTCGCATGGCAGTTTCGGTCTCGCGCGGCCGCATCCCGGTCATTGCCGGCGCGGGCGCGAATGCGACGGCGCATGCAATCGAATTGACGAAAGATGCCGAAGCGGCCGGGGCCGATGCGATATTGTCGGTTGTGCCCTACTACAACAAACCGACCCAGGTCGGCATTTACGCCCATTTCCGGGCGATTGCCGACTCAACCGGATTGCCGGTCATCCTCTACGACGTACCGTCACGAACTGCCTGCGGCCTTGCTGACGAGACAGTCGTTCGGCTGGCCGAATTGCCGGGCGTGATGGGCCTCAAAGACGCGAGCGGCGATGCGACGCGGCCGGCGCGGCTGCGCCCTCTCGTCGGAACGGATTTCCGGCTGCTTTGCGGGGATGACGCGATCGCCTTGGCCTATTTTGCGCATGGCGGTGACGGCTGCGTCTCGGTCACATCGAACGTCGCGCCGGGCCTGTGCCGCAACATGTTCCTGGCGTGGAGACAGGGGCACTCGGTAAGAGCCCAGCGTCTAGCGCGGCCGATTGCGCAACTGACGGCAGCGCTTTTTCGGGAGAGCAATCCCGTTCCGGTGAAACAGGCCCTGGCTTTGTTTGGTCTGATGCGGCCCGATGTTCGCCTGCCGCTGGTCGAATTGAGCGGTCAAAGCCGAGCCGAGTTGAGCTGCGTTCTGGCGCGCATGTGCGATGAATATACAGGATACATGATCGGCAGCGTTGAGGAATATAGCGCCGCCGCACCGCGCGTCGCCGCGGGCTAAAAGCGGGTCGTATATCTCGCCTTTACAAAAGAGGGCACTACTTAATCTCGAATTCAGATTTGGTCGGGAGCATATTTTGGCCGCCTAGTTTGATTTTGGAACCACGGCCATGAATGCTTTGCATGCACGTTCTCTGCTCGCGGTAGTTGGCGACCGCTTGAGCTTGTCGCGGGCCCTGGGTTATCCGTTGGAATACTGGCGAACGCTGAAAACAACGATCTTTGATTCTTATCGTCCCGAACGGCACTACATGCGCGGGCCGGGTCCTAAACGCCGGGCGAAGCGCGGGACCGCGTAACTCACTGAGGTCGCTCGCCGCAGGCAGGCAAAAGTTCGCCGCTCGGGTCAAAAAGGTCGACAACCAGGTTGGGGTTCGCCGGTGCCGACGTTAAGCGTCTTTTCTGGAGCGCCTGTGGTGCCTGCAGAACGGTTCGAACTCGAGAATCACCCCGCGCGACGGAAGATCTCATGGACATATCGCGCGCGCTCTATGTCGGGCGAAACACCAATAAGCGACATCGGCAATCAACGCCCGCAATAAGAGGATGGCCGCTTCGGGATGACGGCCTCATTTATGCTGTCCCTGTGACAGTCGCCGAGGTTCCATCTCGAATTCTTATGCCAGAGGTCAATCACATCTGTCGCAGATCGAGAGTTTGCGGCGCAAAGGGTGAGGTGGGTTTAAAAAGATAGCGACCCGATTTCCTTTGGGCGCAGCATAAAAATGCAGTGTGCCTGTGAAGCTGCTAGATGCTTCGCCCCGCCCTGTGTATACACAGAATTGGTCGGCCGATAGACAGCGACAAATGTTAATCCTCGAAATCGTTGTCGTCTTAGCGCTGTTCGTCCTCAACGGCTTTTTTGCCATGGCAGAGTTTGCCATCATTGCCTCGCGCCGTGCGCGTTTGGAGCGCTTGGCGAAGGAGGGGCGACCGGGAGCACAACTCGCCCTCGCGCTCGCTAACGATCCAGCGCGAATGCTTGCCGCCGTTCAGATCGGCTTTACCACCACCGCGATGCTCGCAGGAATCTTCAGCGGCGCCACGCTCGCTGATAGGCTCGAAGAAGCACTGCAGTTTGTTCCTTTCCTGGCAGCTTATGGCAAGCCGCTTTCAATTGTTATCACGACGATTGGGGTGACTTACACCGCACTTGTCATCGGGGAGCTTGCACCTAAATACTTAGCCTTGAACAATCCGGAATCGATTGCCATTCGCGTCGCCCGGCCGCTCGGGTCCGTGGCGAGGATGGCCGCGCCGGTGATCTGGCTCCTCAACGGGTCGACCCGCCTCCTCCTCCGTATGTTGCATATACGCCCGCGCTTCGAGCGCGCCTTGAGCGAGGATGACATTCACTACCTTGTCGCGGAGGGTGCCAGATTGGGGGTGATCCATACCGTCGAGCGCGACATGATCGAGGGTATTCTTGACCTCGAAGACAGCCCGGTGCGCACCATCATGACCCCGCGGCCCCAAGTGCTGTGGATAGACATTAACAGTCCCAAGGAACAAATACTCAGCCGAGTCCGTTCTTGCCCGCACGCCCAGCTTTTGGCCTGCTGTGGTTCGATCGATGACGTCCGCGGCATCGTTCGTAAGCAGGACCTGTTTGATCAGGTCTTGGATGGACAGTCGCCGGACGTCGAACGGGTCGCGCGTCCGCCGCTGATCGTGCACGAATCCACCGCGATTCTGCGAACACTCGATCTCTTCCGAAAAACACCAGTCCACACTGCCATCGTGGTCGATGAATTCGGGTCGCTCCAGGGCATCGTCACCCGGACCGATTTGCTGGAAAAGCTTGCCGGCGATTTGCCCAAAATTGACACCGTAGCAAAGCCAAAGGTTACCCAGCGCGAAGACGGCTCTTACCTCATCGATGCCTCGGTCCCCTTCCCCGATGTGATGCACGTCATCGGGATGAGCGAGGCGCCCTCCGGCGACTACGTGACTCTTGCCGGCTTTATCCTCTCGCAGCTGCACGAGCTGCCAAAGCCCGGAGATTACGTTGTGTGGGCTGGCTGGCGTTTCGAGGTGGTTGACATGGATGGCCGGCGCATAAGCTCCATTCTGGCGCGACGCGCGCCGGGCGTTGACCAAGCCGTCTCAAGCGCGATCAAACCCGTAGTGCCCAACGGGGAAGGCGCTAGCAATTAGCTCCTCCGGGTAGGATTGGAACGCGATGTCGTCCACGGCACTGAGCTGGCGTGTCACCCGCTGGGTATGCTTTGAAGAGTAGAGCAGAATACGCTCGGCAGTTGAGCATCAACGAGCATCCAACCACTTCGGCCGAAAAGTAAATATCAGCACAGGGATACGCGGTCGGCGGATCTTAAGGAACTGATAGACGTGCGCACCCAAAATGTCATTTCCGAAACGGAATGTGGGCTCAATTCCGTCCAGCCCCCCCATTTTTTACGTTCTAGGCGAGCTTTATAGCCACTTCTTCCATTTGAAGAACAAATAGGGCAGCACGGCCGCCATCCCCATTAGGACGAGCGCCATGGAATAGCCGTACCGCCATTCCAGCTCCGGCATGCTTTTGAAGTTCATCCCGTAAATCGATGCGATCAGCGTCGGCGGCATCAGCACCACCGCGGCGACGGAAAAGATCTTGATGATCTTGTTCTGCTCCACCGACGAGAGCAGCAGATGCGCTTCCAGCGCAGCCGCCAGAAGGTCACGGAGGTTGTCGATGCTCTCGACCAGGCGGATCACATGATCTTGAATGTCGCGGAAGTAAGGATGCATGGCCTGGTCGATCAACGGCACGTCGAATCGCATCATGCGGTTGCACATCTCCTGCAGCGGCTGGACCGCGCGCCGTAGCAGCAGTAGCTCGTGCCGAACCTCATAAATCCGCTCGACGTTCAGTCGGTCGGAGGTGCGGGAAAAAACGGTTTCCTCCAGTGTATCCACCTCGCTTTCGAGTTCTTGAAGAATCGGGAAATAGTTATCGACGATGAAATCCATAATTGAATAAACAACGAAGCCCTCTCCCATCGCTAGCATCTTCGGCGCGCCCTCGCAGCGCGTGCGCACCTCCTTGTAAGCCGTGGTCGAACCGTGCCGCACGGTGACCACGTAGCCGCGGCCGGCGAAGATATGAGTCTCGCCGCACTAAATCTTGCGATCCTGCAGCGAGGCCGTGCGCACGACGATGAACAGCGTGTTCCCGTAGATTTCAAGCTTCGGTCGCTGATGGGCGCGCAGGGCGTCCTCGATGGCGAGGTCATGCAATCCAAAGCGTTGCTGCACCGTGCGCAGCAGCGGCTGATCCGGTTCGTGCAGGCCGATCCAGACGAAGCGGCCGTCTGAAGTGTCAACCTTGCGCGCCTGATCGAGATCGATGTCCGCGACCCGGCATCCGCCTTGGTACGCGGCACAGTTAATCACCATGCCCTGTTTTGCGTCCCCAGTCCCGAGTTTGGGCCGTGGCTGAACGGATGATTCGTACATCTTGTTCGTCCTAACATCGCTTGCGCGATAGCATTTACAATGACAACGGAAGCTGACCGACTTGCCCATCGAACTGAAGCGTGGCCATTTGCGCCTTTGGCGAGCGAAATGCTGGCCCTTTCCAGTTGTTCCTGGCGCGGCAATTGTGCGCCCCCGGCGCGGGTCCGTCCAGATCACGGTGCGGGAGAACGTGGGATGCGGCCTGCGCCGGCTTCGCGGTTTTACCGCGCCTTTTTCGACGATGCGGGTCTCGCGGCGGCTAAGGCGGCGTTGGCGCGACTACTGGTTAGTCACGTGCCGACCAATGAACCTTCAACACCAACTGCAGAATGTCGGCTTCTGTCACTAAGCTCGGGGCTATCGTCTTTGCGTGAGCGGACGTCCTTCTCCCGGATCTGGGTCGCCGCCAGCAGAGGGAGCTGGGATTGAAGTCGCGCCCGCTGGATCCCAAGATCGCCGGAGATAACGGGATAGTTGCTTGACCTTCCCTAACAGGGGCGCTCGAGGGTGCTTCCGAAGTTTGGCTAGGACCACTACGAGATATAAGGGGCATTAGAAGCGAACCTATTCTTTATTAGGAAGAACACCGCATTAGGAAGAACACTGCGTGCCGTTGCGCTGGGAACCCGCTCAACACTTATCTCGGCTTAATGAAGTCAGCGGACATACCATCTGGATTTCCTATGCCCGATGCCTCACATCTATTTCATAAATTGGCTCGCAAACAAGCGACACTCATCAAAGCCAATAGTCGGAGTGTCAAAATGACAACCGGATGGAAGATCATCGCCGTGCGGCCAAGAACCGGTCGTGGTGCGGTACAGCAAGGACGGTTTCTTGTTGCCATCTCCGACAAAGCCGAAGCTGTCCGCGCGGTCCAAGCACGTGTTCCGGACGCCGAAGTAACGGTCGAATCAGAAGCCAGCGCAGAATTACTTAAGACACATCTTATGCGGCCTGGAGAAGTTTTTGTGCTCTCCATTTAGGTTTGGACGAGATGCTGTCAAAATACAGATAAAGGTTGGTGCGTGCCTTCAACAATATCGCGAACGCCACAGAACACAGCGACGTTCGAGCCAAGTTTCTTAAACGTACGCTGCGCGTGGTTGCCGGGTGTGTGGGCCATTTGCCAAAAGACGAGTTGGTAAAATTACAGGAGCGCCTCAAGGCGTTTGAGATCGGCGTCGCAGCAGAGGTCTGAGATGTCGTTGAGTTCTGCCAACGATGGCTGCAGAAGTCTAATCCGGCTGCAGCGGGAAGAATATCTCGAATAAGCCCTCACGCCGGTCGACGACCGGCTTGGCTCCGGTTCCGACGTTGAGCGCTTTCTCCGGAGTAGGTGGGGCGGATTCCACCAAACGCCGTCAAGCGTCGTGTTACGGCGGTTGAACGCGTCATTTGCGCGACGGAACATCCTGGAGAAGGACGGGACAGCCGGGCGCGGTGGCAATCGCAGGGTAATGGGCCTAAATTCTTGCCGTGGTCTCCGCCGATCAGTCGATTCGAGGACGGCGCGGACGCGAAAACTGGATCATCGGTTTAGACGCTCAAGTTCTTTTGAGGCGAAGGAACCGGGAATGTTTGAGCGGCTTCCCATTCTATTTCGTTCCGCGATGTACGCACTGCGCGGCGGTTTTCTCGTGCGACCGTTGGCCATCGCGGTGATCCTGGGCGCTGTAGGTGCGTTGCTCTCGTCGCTTGAAGAATCATTGCCCGGGATAAGCGCCTGGATCCCGAGCACTCTTTTTCCTTCCCGCGAGGACCCGGCTGTCGCGCAGGTGATCCTCGGCAGCATCGCGACCTCGATTATGACGGTCGTGTCGATCGTATTCGCGATCTTATTAATGACGCTCACGCTTGCATCGACGCAATTCTCGCCGCGCATCCTGGTCAGTTTCGTTCGTGACCGCACGACTCAGTGGACGCTCGGTGTCTTCCTCGGGACATTCTCCTACTGCATTGCGGCCTTGCCCGCCGCACGTGCACTGCCACACGCCTTCGTGCCCGTCGCGACAGTGACGGGAGCAATGCTGCTCGCGCTGGTCTGTGTGGGCTGGCTGATTTATTTCATCAACCACATTTCCCGCTCCATCAGCGTCAACCATATCGTGGATCGAATTGCGCGCGAAACCGAGCTGGTCATCGACCAACTCATGCCCTATCCGCGGGGGCGCTTCCCGTTGCAGGACCGGAGCGAGGTGTCTTCGGCAAAGGACGGGACTCCCATTCTCAGTCCGCGGTCAGGCTACATCTGCTATGTCGATGTCAATCGACTTGTTGCGCTTGCGCAAGCCTACCGCATCAGCGTGCATCTCGAGCGCCGCGTCGGCCAGTTTGTACCCGCCGGTATTCCGCTGGCGCGCGTGTCGAAGGCGGAACGCGTGCCGGCGGACCGCGCCCTGCATCTCATCGCCGCCTTCGATATCGGTTCAACGCGCACCATGCAGCAGGATGTCGAGTTTGGCATCATCCAGATCGTCGACATTGCGCTTCGCGCCATGTCGCCCGCGGTCAACGATCCGTCAACGGCTATCAGCTGTGTGGACCAGCTCAGCCGGATCATAATCTTCTGGACTAGCCGGATGCCGCCACCATCGCATTATTATGCGCCACCGCACGTGCTGCGGCTTGTTGTGCCGTGGATGAGCTTCGACGGCCTGCTCGATACGGCTTTCGAGCAGATCAGGCACTATGCGGTTGCGGATGTGGCGGTCAGCTTGAGGTTAATGCGCGCCTTCAACGATATCGCAAGCGCCACCGGGCACGACGACGTTCGAGCCAAACTTCTCGAACGTGCGCAGCGCGTGGCCTCCGGGTGTGCGGGCCATTTGCCAAAGGGCGAGTTGCTGAAATTACAGCATCGCCTCAAGACATTCGAGACCAGCGTCGCCGCGGAGATCTAAGATGTCGTTGAGAGGTTTCTGCCAACGACGGCTGCGGGCGCGCTAATCCGGCGGCGGCGGGAAAAATATCTCAAAAAAACCCTCGTGCCGGTCAACAACCGGCTTGGCTTCGCCGGTGCCGACATTGAGCGTCTTCTCTGGAGGCGGTGCCGTGCGATTCCACCAACCGCCCCCGAGCGCTGCGAACAAGGCAGCTGTGTCGGCGAGCCGGGCCGATCGCGCTTGCACGACTTGAATAACCGCTTGCAGATAGGTCGTCTGCGCCGTCAGCAGCAGCAGCACGTTGGCGTTGCCGCTCTGCATTTGCTGGCGCGCGAGATCGTAGCTGATCTTGGCCGCGCGTTCGAAGTCCCGCGCCGCCTTGAGCGCGTCGGCATCGTTTTGCAGTGCGCGCAGCGCGTCGGCCACGTTTTGCACGGCCCCGATCACGGTCCCGCGATAGCCCCACGCAACAGCGTTGTAAGTGTCCTTTGATTCTTGCAGCTGATGCAGCAGCGCGCCGCCGTCGAACACCGTTTGGGTGGCGTTGCCGGCCAGCTGCCAGAACAGGTTCTGCGGCGCCAGCAGACCGGCTAGCAGCGAATTCATGTAGCCGACATTGGCGCTGATCGTGAATGACGGAAGGAGACTTGCGGTGGCGACGCCGATCTGTGCGCTGGCGGCATGAAGCTGCTCTTCCGCTGCGCGTATGTCCGGCCGCTGCTCGATGAGCTGAGATGGCAGGCTCAGCGGGAGATCGCTGGGCAGATGCAAATCGGCGAGCTTGAACAGCTCGCGAGGCCCGTCGCTCGGATAAGTGCCCGCGAGCGCGGCCAACAGATCGCGCTGTATCGCAAGTGCCTTGCGGAGCGGCGGCAGCGTCGCCCTGGCCTGTGCCAGCGCCGCTTCTTGCGCCGCTACGTCGCTCCGATTGGCATAGCCCGAAGCGAGCTGGCGTTGAAGGATTTCGAGCATTTTGGTGTTGGCGCCAATCAGCTCGTTGGTGGCCTCGATCTGGCCGCGCAGCGAGGCCTCGGTAATCGCCGCAACCGCCACGTTCGATGTCAGCGTCAGGTAGGCCGCTTCGACCTGGAAGCGCTGGTTGTCGGCCAGCGCCTTGAGCGTTTCGACCTCGCGGCGATTGAGGCCCCAGACGTCGAACGTGTACGCCACCCCTACCTGCGCGGTGTAGAGATTGAACGGATTGGCGGCGGTGTTGAGAACGGGAGTGATCGGACCGGCGGTCAGCTGTCGCGTTGGATTGAAGTTGGCGTCGACGAGCGGAAAGAACTTGCCCTCCTGCGCGTAGACCGCTTGCCGTGCCGCGCGCAGATTGGCCAATGCCGTTTGCAGCGAAGGATTGTTGTTTAGCGATTGCTGGATGAGCGCGTTGAGTGCCGCCGATCTAAAGAGCGTCCACCATTCCTGTGGAATGTCGCGCCCGACAACGAGCCGCTGCGATTGGCCAAGCGGGGTGTCCGCCGACGAGGTTCGCGCCGGCGGCGGCTCTCTGGTGTAGCTTCCGTCGGGCGCTGCGGGATGAAGAAAATCCGGACCGAGCGCGCAACTTGCCAAAAGAAGAGCCGCCGTGAGAACGCCGGCTGCTGCATTCAACTTACTGACGGACGAACCGGACATATTCGACTTGAAAGTATTCGAACTCTGAAGCAATACGGGGAGCGGTCTACACTTGACTGCCGCCACTATTATTGACGAACTGGCGCTGGCTTGCTGTGTCTACCCTGCCACAGTGTGGGCGATTTAGCGTGGATTTGCACTGGTATCTTTCACAGTAGTCATCGGCATTTCACACGGCGTCAGGGATGGCGTGGGTCGATACTGTAGACGAGAAATAGCGAAATAGTATCGCCGTGATAAACTGGGATGAGTCGCGGCACGGGTGATTATTCGAACTGCCAAATCCGTTTATCACTCTCCAAGTTCTGTGATTAATGACAGTAGACGGCGAAGCGGGGTAATGGCCATTTCCCTGCAATCCTCACGTCTCGGGATGCGGTTTTATCCATGTTTCCGCGCATGACGACTGGCCGGGCGAGGGTTGCGATCATCGCCCTCATCGCCATCGTGGTCGTGAGCTATGGCGCGTGGCGGTTTAGCGAGGGTTCAAAGCCCGAGGCCGGCGCGGCGACGCACGCCGGCGCTGAATTGAGCGATGCGGCGAAAGGGCCTTCGCAGGCCAAGGACAGTGTCGATCTGTCGGACTCGCAGCTTGCCTCAGTGAAGGTCGAGGCGGTCGAGGACCACGACTTCCCCGTCGAGAAGGAGGCGGTCGGCAGCATCGATTTCGATCAGGAAATGTCGGTGCAAGTATTCACCCCGTACCAGGGTCGGATCATCGGCCTTTACGGTTCGATCGGGGACGACGTGAAGAAAGGGCAAACGCTGTTCACTGTTGACAGCCCCGACTTATTGCAAGCCGAGTCGACGCTAATTGCCGCAGCCGGCGTTTTGGAGCTGACGACGCGCAATCTGGCGCGCCTTCGCGAGCTCTATAAGACGCTTGCCGTTTCGCAGCGCGACGTCGACCAGGCCACATCCGATCAGCAGACCGCCGAAGGCAACTTACGGGCGGGGCGTGATGCGGTCCGCATCTTTGGCAAGACCGATGCCGATATTGACCGCATGATAGCTGATCGCAGCGCTGACCCCACGCTCGTAGTACCGAGTCCGATCAACGGGCGGATCACGGCCCGCAACGCCGCGCCGGGGCTACTCGTGCAGCCGGGCAACGCGCCGGCTCCCTATACGGTTACCGATATCGACCTGATGTGGATGCTCGCGGACGTACCGGAGTCCGACAGCCCGGCGTTTCGCATCGGACAGCAAGTGCAGGTCACCTTGAACGCATTTCCGGGTCGAGTTTTTGAGGGCAAGATCACCACGATCGGCGCAAACGTCGATCCGAATACGCGACGTGTGCTGGTGCGCTCAGAGATCAACGATCCGCAACACGAATTGCGCGCCGGCATGTTCGCGAATTTCGTCATTCGGGTCGGCCCGCCGGTCCGTTCGCCCGGCATCCCGATCGACGGCGTGGTCCGCGAGGGTGACGGTACCATGACTGCGTGGGTTACCGCCGATCGCCGTAAGTTCACCAAGCGGACGGTGAAGATCGGCGAACAACATGCCGGCTACCGGCAGATTCTCGAAGGCGTACAGGTCGGCGAGCTGGTGGCGACCGAAGGCGCGATATTCCTAAGCAATGTGCTTGCCATTTCGGAGTAGGGCGTCGCCACCCGGCGGCGTTGCAGCGAGACACGAGGAATGCTCAAAGGGCTGCTCAATTTCGGACTGACGCGCCGCCCGCTTGTTTTGCTGGGACTGCTGATATTTTTGGCAGCCGGGCTGTTTGCGTTTTCCAGGCTGAACATCGAAGCCTACCCCAATCCCGCGCCCGTCATCCTGGAAATTACCGCGCAGGCTCCCGGTTTGTCGGCGGAGGAGATGGAGCGCTACTACACCATCCCGCTTGAGGTCGGACTTGCGGCGACGCCAGGTGTCGATGTCATCCGCTCGACGTCGTTTTATGGTCTGTCGTTCGTGCGTGTTACGTTCAATTATGGCGTCGATTATTACTTTGCGCTGACTCAAACCGCCATCAACCTGCAGCAGAACGTCAGCCTGCCCAACAATGTCGTGCCGCAAATCCAGGCCACGAGCCTGGTCGGCGAAATCTACCGTTATCAGGTCACCGGGCCGCCGCATTTCGGGCTGACCAATCTTCGCACCGTCCAGGATTGGGTCTTGCAGCGCCGGCTGCTGACCGTTCCCGGTATTGTGCAATTGAACACCTGGGGTGGCACGACCAAGGAATATGACGTCGAGGTCGATCTGCACAAACTCGACGCCTACAACGTCACGCTGCCGCAAGTCATTACTGGGGTCGGCAACGCCAATATCAATGTGGGCGGCCGCACCATCAATATGGGCCAGCAGTCGGTGAATATTCGCGGCATCGGGTTGATGGACACGGGCGGAACCGCGGACCTGACCCAGGGATACAAGGTTGAGGACATCCAGAACGTGCCACTTGGCCAGTCGAACGGCGTGCCGATATTCGTCAAGGACGTCGCCAAAGTCTCCGTCGGCTACGTCCCGCGGCTCGGCAAAGCTGGCCGCGACCATGAGGACGACATCGTCGCCGCGATCGTCATCATGAACCGCACGTTGCACACCAACGACGTGGTGGCGCGCGTGCGAGCGGAAATCGAGAAGATCAACACCGACGGCAGCCTTCTGCCTGGGGTGAAATTGGTTCCATACTATGACCGCACCACGCTGGTCGCCGTCACCACCCGCACGGTCATGCACAATCTTGTCTTTGGCTGCGTGCTGATCTTTTTCATTCAATGGGTTTTTCTCGGCGACCTCCGCAGCGCGATCATCGTCGGCGCAAATATTCCGTTCGCGTTGTTCTTCAGCATCATTATTCTTGTCCTGCGCAACGAGGATGCGAATTTGCTGTCCGTTGGCGCCGTCGATTTCGGCATCATCGTCGACGCCGCGGTCATTCTGGTCGAAAACATCTATCGGAATTTCCAGTCGCCGCCGGAGCAAAGACAAACCCTCCTTCACCACCTGGCGGAAGGACGCTGGGGCAGTGATCCGACCGCCACCGGAGCGGCAGGCCAGAATCCGACATGGACCGACCGGCTTCGGCTTATTCTCATTAGCGCGCTGCAGGTCGATCGAGCGATATTCTTCTCGACCGCGATCATCGTCGCGGCATTCATTCCGCTCTTCACCATGCAGGGCGTCGAAGGCCAGATCTTCAGCCCGATGGCGCGGACTTATGCTTACGCACTAGTCGGTGCGCTGCTGGCAACATTCACGGTGACGCCGTGTCTTGCGTCGCTGCTGCTGCCCGAACAGGTCCGCGAGGTCGAAACGATCGTGGTACGCGCAATACGATCGGTCTATACGCCGATTTTGCGCTGGTCGTTGGCGAAAAGGAAAGTAACGATCGCGCTCGGGGTCGTTTTCCTCGTTTTCAGCGTCTTCCTAGGCTCGCGGCTCGGTAGCGAATTTCTGCCGACGCTCGAGGAAGGCAACCTTTGGATTCGCGCCACCATGCCGCCGACCATCTCTCTAGAAGCCGGCATGCCGATCGTCAATCGGCTCCGCGAAATCATTCTTAGCCATCCCGAAGTCATCACCGTGACCTCACAGCACGGCCGACCGGACAATGGCAGTGACGCAGCGGGTTTCTTCAACGCCGAGTTCTTCGTGCCGCTCAAGCCGTTTGACGAATGGCCACGCGGTATGACCAAAGAGAAGCTCATTGAGGAGCTTCAAGCTGAATTTAGCAAAGAGTTCGTCGGCATCGACTTTAACTTCTCCCAGTACATCCAGGACAACGTCGAGGAGGGGCTGTCGGGCGTCAAAGGCGCCAATTCGGTGAAGATCATCGGCCCCGATCTCGCGACATTGGAGGAGATCGCGCGCGCGGCCCTTCGCGAAATGGCGAAGGTGCCCGGCATCGCCGACCTCGGCGCATTCTGGGTCCTTGGGCAGCCGAATTTGAATATCCAGGTCGATCGTGCGAAGGCCGCGCGTTACGGCCTGAGCGTCAACGACGTCAACAGCGTGGTGCAGGCCGCGCTCGGCGGAACCACGGCGACGACGATCCTCGAGGCCGACCGCCAATTCGCCGTCGTTGTGCGGCTGTCGCCCGAGCATCGCAACGATATCGACAAGGTGCGCAATCTTAAGGTCGGCGTTCAAGGCTCGAACGGCAACGCCTACATTCCATTGAGCGAGCTCGCGTCGATCACGCTCGACACGGGGGCTTCCTACATTTTCCGCGAGCGCAATCAACGTTACGTGCCGATCAAATTCAGCGTCCGCGGGCGCGATCTTGCGGGTGCGGTGGCCGAGGCCCAGCAACGGATCAACAGAACCGTGAAGTTGCCGACCGGCTATCGTATCGACTGGGCCGGCGAGTTCGAATGGCTGCAACAAGCAAAGAAACGCCTTGCCGTCATTATGCCGGTCACTTTTTTGCTGATCATCGTGCTCCTCTATGGATTGTTCAATTCGTGGCGCGACAGCATTTTGGCGCTGCTGGGGCTTCCGTTTGCAATTTCCGGAGGCCTCGTCGGACTTTATGTTACCGGATTAGATTTCAGCATCTCAGCCGCGATCGGTTTCATTTCGCTGTTCGGCGTATCGGTGATGAGCGGAATTCTCATTCTCAACGGCTATTATCGGGTCGCTTCGGGCGGCATGGATCCGCTTGAGGCAATGTTCCACGCCGTCGAGGAACAGATGCGCCCCATCCTGATGATGACGCTCTCGGCCTGCATTGGCTTGCTGCCGGCCGCCGTATCCACCGGCATCGGCAGCCAGGTACAGCGGCCGCTCGCCACCGTCGTCGTCGGTGGCATGTTGATTGGGCCAATCATGCTTCTTGTGGTGGTGCCGGCGTTGCAGACTTTCTTCCTCGGCGGGAACCGCGCCACGCCGCCGGCCATGCCCAACGCCGCCCCGCCGAACGAGTGAGTGTGATGCCGACGGTCAGCGTTAGGATCGGCCTTTACTTTTTGGCGATTGTTCTTGTCGGCGCTTCGACGACACTCCCGGTCTTTGCCGAAGAGGCCGGCTCTTCCGGCGCGCGCGACGAACAGCGCCAACACTCCGGCGAGGATGCTGCTGGAAACGCAGTGAAGCCCGATCAGCCCGTACCGCGAGACGACAAAAACGCGACCCCCGCAGGTCACCGATTACCGGAGGCGAATGCGACCAGTCGCGACGGGCGAACTCCCGAAGACATCGATACGCGAAACGGCGTGCCGCCGCGCCGGCCAAACGCCAAGCCGAATACCATCGGCGACATCAACGCCAGGCCGGAGTCGCCGGCGGTAAAGAATTTTCACCGGCGAATGTTCCCCCCGCAACCGACTTCCCATCCCGTGGTGCGCAACTCGATCGGCGTGCCGATCCCGCCGCGCGAAGGCGGGGAGCGACACGACCGGGAGCATCCCGATGCTTTGAGTGTGCCGCACGGTCCGGTGTTCGAAACACCGGGCGTTACGGGAAATGCGGCCGGGCGCTTCCCAAAAACCGAAGGGCATTTTTTTGACCGGCCGGTGCCAAACACGACTCCGATCGTGAAGCCGGTCGTCCCGAACCATGCAGCGATCAATGGGACTGGCGTCGTGCACCACGGCTCCGGTCCGCCTCAGATTGGCGGACCGACGACGGCGACCACCGGAATCAACGGAACGACGATCCGGCCTCAGCACTGATTTTCTTTAGTCATCACTATAAAAATCGTTATTGCGGCGCGCCATCCGCGGCTCCGCAAAGGACGGATTTCCGCGTCAGAGCGGTCAATGCCGATCAATGAGGCCCGCCCGATCCTCGAGCAAATCTTGTGCAAATGCTTGGCTCGAAGGCATTTTCACGGAAAATGCCCTTATGCCGCAGAAGCGATATATACTTTTTTTATGTTTGATGCGCTGCACCTATACGAGTTCTATATTTCTGAAAGGAAAAGGCTTATATTTAGGCTAGGAAGCTCGAAATGAGCCCCGCAAAAAAGGTAATTGGAGGAACCAATGACCTGGATGCCAATCGAATGGGCGCGGGCGCATATCCCTGAACCGGCGAATCCTTCGGTTTCGGCCATTCCGTTTGGTCTGAGAGTCACGGGTTCGTTGCTGCGTTTGGTGTTTATCGCCTGCCTGTTGGCGATAACCGTTCGCGTCGCCATGCCCCAAAACGAGTCGATTTGGACGGTGTATGAGACGCCGGGCGATCTCGTTCGCTCAGCTCTCGGTTTTGCAGTCTGTATCTGGGTGGCACTCCAACTTTTTTGGGCGCCGAACGACGCTCAGAGCTATCGGACGTGGGTTTACTTCGGACTGGCGGCGGTTCCGTTTTCGATGATTTGCCTGCTTGCTGTCTGGTAAGCGTTCCGGTTTTGCCTCTGGCGGAGGCAGCGTACGCGCATTGCGAAATGCTTTATGTTGCGGCGCGTGCCTGCCGCTGGGATTTGACGAATACCTATCGATCGATGTCCGCGGTTGGGGCGGCTACGACGCTTCAGCGTTGTACTCAGAAGGTGCTGGCTATCGCTATGTCGCCTACGTCGATCGCGTGGGTCATTTACAGCTCTGCGGCCGATGCGGATGAGAGCGTAAGCACATCCGCAAATTCGCGGCGAACGCCGAGCGGCGGGTACAGGTATAGGTCCATCAGACAAGTGCGCGGACGAAGCGGGACTTCGCTGAGCAGTCTCTCGGCCTCGGCCTTCGCCGATGGAAAACACTTGCCCCAGCTCGCGTAGTCGCGCGCCAGAACTTCTAGCGCGACAATCGTGGTCGCGATCGAAAGAAATGAACCATTGGCGCGTTTCGCGCCTCGTGATCTGGAAGCCTTCTTGAAGAGCTGCTTCAGTTCGTCATGGCATTCGATGACATCGCGAGCGTCCGAGAGCCACAGCATGTCGGGCAGGCCGACGAAGCCGTACATGGCGTGATAGCTCTCGATCAGCTTCCGACACTTGGTGGCCAAGTCTTTCGGTATGAACTGAAATGCCCGTTGCCTTGAGAAGTGACTGTCCGCCGGACGACGCATATTTGTTCCGCTATCGCTGCTTCCGGTCTCGCCACTCATCGACATCTTGACGCTCGAATCGCGGCTGTGGATGAGTGTCGCCGAAATTCAATCTAAGCGTCGCCGCCATATACAAGCGAGAGCGATCCCAAAGCTTTTTGATATAATAAAAATTATGCTGCTGGCGCGGGGTGCTTGTCTCAAAGGTGATACGTGCTGTGCGGATGATCGTCGGCGGCGCCCTGCCGATTTTCCCGTTGATCAGGATGATAAGCCAACCGTTGGTCGCGTGCTTTCTTGGCTACTGTGACCAAAGTGTCACATTTTAACGATTTCGCACTTCCGCAGAGTCCCGCAGCAAAGCCTCTGAAATCGCAAGAATTTTGTCTTTTGCCCTTCGGAGAGCGCCGGCGAAGACCGCTGTTGGTTCGCTTTCTTATTGAGCTTATCAAACTCAACTGGTCCTAATTAGTGCAAAACTGCCCAGAACTGATCGTCATGGCTATTTTTTAGATATTAAAAATCGGCTTGCGGAATATCGACTCTCCTCGGGTTACTGCGAAAAATCGCAGTTGGTGGGTTAGTCGGCGGGAACGCACGTTGCATGAGTTTATGTGCGTTCGCCAAGTTGCGAACGAAGAAATGGGGACGGGGTCATGAAAAAATTGTTTTTGGTTGCCGGCATCTTGCTGCTGGCGGTCACCGCATCAGGCCGCTCGATGGCGGCGGATGTATATGGCGCGCCGAAGGACGGACTTCCGACGGCGTGGGTGGAAGGCCCAACGTGCAATCCGTGGGTCGACTACAATTGCGCAGCGCCCAAGGTGTCGCCTATGGCGCTCAAGTCGATGGAGCGGAGCGGGAACTGCGATCCCTACCTCGACTATAAGTGCCTTGACGCGTATCTCGGCGAAGATGTCGCGACGCGGTTCCTCCGATACTACCAACTCGAATGGGGCAAAGGTGTAGCGCCGTCCGATCCCTCGGCGCCGCCTAGCCGCCGGTCGGACGCGGTCTGGCCGCCAACTCCGCAATCTTCGCCGCCGATGCCGTTCACCGAATGGCCCTATGGCGGTACTCAGAATATCGGCGTGACCAGGCCGAATTCGGTCGACAGTCCGCTGATGGTTGCGATTGCAAACACGCAACTGGGTAAAGCGATGAACGACGCCCACGTTCAAGTCTACGGCTGGGTCGCGCCGGCCGCCAATATCAGCTCCAACACGGTGAAGCCGGGCGGCAATGCGCCGGCTGCCTACGACTACACGCCCAACACCGTCCAACTCGACCAGGCCGTGATCTATGTCGAACGCCTGGCCGATACCACGCAGAACGATCACTTCGACTGGGGCTTCCGATTCTCGGCACTTGTATGGCGTCGATTATCGCTACACGACGGCGTACGGGCTGTTCAGCTACCAGCTTCTCAACCACAACAACGTCAACGGCTACGACTTTCCGATGGTCTACACGGACCTCTATTTCCCGGTGATGCAGGGAATGGATGTGCGCATCGGCCGCTTCATCTCGATACCGGACATCGAGGCACAGCTGGCGCCGAACAACTACACCTACGTGCACTCGCTGACCTACACGTTCGACAATTACACCAACACTGGCATTGAGGTGACGACGGCGATAACCAAGAACTGGATCCTGCAACTGGGCCTGACTGTCGGCAGCGACACCATGCCGTGGAACGCGGGTGCACGCCTCACAAACCCGATGCCGGGGAATGCTCTTTATCCCGGTACGACGTATCTTAAGGATCCCGGTGCGGTGCCGTCGGGCACGTTCGGGGTACGCTGGACCAGCGATGATGGAAGGGACGATGTAAACTTCGTCATGGATGCATGGAACGGCGGGCAGTGGGGCTACAACAACCTGCAATGGATCGGCTTGACCTATTATCACAAGCTTAACGACTACTGGCACATCGCATTCGAGACCTGGAACATTCACGAGAACAATGTGCCGAACCTCAACAATGCGACGGCAAATGGGATTGTTGCCGGCGGCGGTACGCCGTTCAGCCCGAACAATATGCCCTTCAACGCCCCGAATGCGGCGTGGTGCTCCGGCCCGAGCCAGTTCGGTAACACCAATGTGGCCGGCGCTCCGCTGACCTGCACCTCCGACACGCAGACGTTCCTCCTCTACCTGAGCTATTCGCCTAACAAACTGAACAACTTCTCGCTGCGTACCGAGTACTTCAACGATCCTAACGGCCAGCGGACGGGAGTGCCAAACGCCTATGCCGACTGGGCGCTCAGCTGGCAGCATTGGCTCTCGCCGCAGATCGAGTTCCGTCCGGAAATTGCCTACTACCGTGCGGTCGACAACAATGCCTTCAACGGTAACGCCGCTGCGGGAATAGCTCCAACAAGGAACTGGGCGGTCATCGCGGCGAGTGACGTGATCATCCACTTCTGAGCGGTGGGTGTGGGTGGCGCCTTCCAACACAAGCCATGTCCAGTGACATGAGCTTGTGTTGCAGCGCCGCAATCTTCTCCTCCGTTGCGTCGAAAAGTTGCACGAAAAATAATCAGGGCTTGCGGCGTCTAGCGTGAAACATGTGCAAAAAAGCGCATTAGCGGCTCTGGAGTATATGATTTTCTTATTTTTTAAGGCCGGAATTCGTCTCGACTTCCTATGGCCACGTAGGGAAAGTTGACTGTGATTAATGCCAGCCGGGTGCGTACAGAGGTTGAACTGAGCGCCTTCGGAAAGGCAAAACGGGTGTCAACTCTTCAGGAACGGTGCGGACTCCGCGATCTGGCGGCATATCGGCCGAAAAACGACGGCGACACGCGATCCACCTCGTACAAGACGTGGTCGATGAACATGGTCGCCGGCAGCGCCATCCCGATGGGGGCGACGTTGGCTCTCGTCTGGCTGGCAACAATCAGCCTCGTTGTCATCAATTACTTCGTCCCCTTCAATCTCGTCTCGCTGATCTACATGCTGCCCGTGGTCGTGGCAGCAACGCAGTGGGGGATCGGTGCCGGTATCTTGGCCGCCGTCACCGGCGCTGCCGCAGCGGACTTCTTTTTCTATCCGCCGCTCTACATGCTGTGGATACGCGATCCGCAGAACGTGGTCGATCTGGCACTGTTCCTTCTGATCGCGCTGGTCACCAGCAATCTTGCCGCGCGGCTCAAGAACGAGGCGATCGCGCTACGGCGCCGCGAAAAAGAAATCACCGAGCTGCATGCATTCTCGCAAGGCCTCGCCACGTGTCTCACCGCCGCGACTTGATCTTCGCGGTGCAGGATTACCTATCCAACACGCTACGCTATCGTGCCGTGCTCATTGCAACGGAGCAGGCCGACCAGGACATCAGCGACAGCGCCGCCGTTCCGAGGGAGGTTCGGAACAAGGCGGCGAAGCTGATCGCAGCCGCTGCTCCAGGAGCATCGAGCGTCGTGGAGCCGCAAAGCCGGCGAGCCTGGCTGGTGCGGGTCATCACCCCGGAGATCCTCGGCTACGGAGCCATCGCCGTGGAGTTAGGCGACAGCCTCGGTGAGCACACGGATGTCATCGCGCGGCGCGTCGGGACGCTGCTCGAGGAAGCGACGCTGACGCTCAGGCACCTAAAGACGAAGGAGGCGATCGAGCAGGCGACGATCAATTATCGAACCGAAATCCTTCGCGACGCGCTTGTCGGCGGCATATCCCATGAGCTGCGCACGCCGCTCGCCTCCATTCTGGGCAGTTGCAGCGTGCTCAACCAGATGCCCGCGATCCTTAACGATCGCCCATCGCGCGAGCTCGTCGACGCGATCCACGAACAGGCCGCTCAGCTCGACAGCGAGATTCGCGATTTGCTCAATGCCTCACGGATCAGCGCCAAGGGCGTGCGTCCGCAGCTGATGTGGACCGACCCGACGGATATCGTCAGCACCGCGCTCAAACAAAAGGAACGAAGACTGGGTTCCCACTGGGTCACCGTGGATGTCGCCGGCGATGTGCCGCTGGTTCACGTCGATCTCCATTCTTATCGAACAGGCGTTCGGCCAGCTTCTGGAAAACGCCGCAAAGTATTCGCCGACGGGAAGCGAAATCAAAATCAGCAGCCGTCGCGAACAGGATTGCGTGGTGCTGTCGGTGAAGGATCAAGGGAGTGGGCTGACGGCTGACGAGAAAGGCCAGTTGGGGCGACGGTCGTTGCGCGGGCACGCGGCCGACGCCGGCGGATCGGGGCTCGGCTTGTGGATTGCCAGCACTTTCGTTGCCGCCAACGGCGGCAGCCTGCATGCGGAGAGCCGAGGGCCGAACCTCGGCACGACGATGTCGCTGCGGCTGCCGACCGTATCCGCGGACACACCGGAGCTCGTGGACGCTCTCGATGACTAAGGTGCTGGTCATCGACGATGAAGCCCAGATCAGGCGTTTTCTGCGTGCGGGCTTCGAGCTTCATGGATTTACCGTGGTCGAGGCGGAGAACGCGACGTGCGGGGTTGCGCGCCGCAACCATGAGCGCGCTGGATTTGATCATTCTCGACCTCAACCTGCCCGATCTGGAAGGCTCTGAGGTCCTCGAGCGTATCCGTTCCTGGTCCAATATTCCGATCATCGTCCTGTCGATCCATTCCGACGAGCATGAGAAAGTCAGGCTGCTCCGGCTTGGCGCGGACGACTACGTCGTCAAGCCGTTCGGAATTTCGGAACTACTGGCGCGCAGCGATGCGGCGCTACGCCGGCATTTGCGCGGCACCAACCGCAATCCGGTGGTAAAAGCCGGTCCGCTCTCGATCGATCTGGTGTCGCGGGTGGTGACGCTCGACGGCAAGCGCGTGCAGTTGACGCGCAAGGAATACACGCTTCTTCATGGATTGGCGACCCACGTCGGCCTTGTCGTGACACATCAGCAGCTGATACGGGAAATCTGGGGCGGTCACGCGGGCAACATTCAGTATCTTCGCATTCTTGTGCGCAAGTTGCGGCAAAAGATCGAGGTCGATCCGACGCGGCCGTTGCTGATCGTCAGCGAGTCCGGGGTCGGTTACCGGCTTGATCAGGGTGAGGCGGGCGGCGCGCCTCGCCCGGGGATTTCGTCCACTACCTTTTGCGCCTAGATCACATTGAATTGGTCACAGTCTAAATGTTTGATTGGAGCATGATCTTTTCCGAAAACCGGCTTTCACCCGGGATCACGTCGGGGGCAGGCTTTTTTGGGCTCTAAGGCTCGATCAGCCGTCCGGTGGTTGCCTTGATGACCGCCTCGGTGCGCGTGGCGGCGCCGAGCTTGGCGCGGGCATTGTCGATGTGGAAATCGATCGTCCGCTTGGTCAGGCCCACGATTTGCGCGATCTCAACCGACGTCTTGCCGCGCGCGACCCAGGTCAGCACTTCAACCTCGCGATCGTTGAGCTCGACGAGCTTCGGCCACAACCCGGTGCGCGCGACGCCGGCAAGCCGGGCGGTGATGATGGTTTCCAGCACGTCGAAATCGATCGGCTTGGTCACGTAATCATCGGCGCCCAATTGCCGTCCCTTGAGCTCGTTGTCGCGGTCGGTGAGCGCGGTGAGGAACACGAAGGGCATTTTCGCAAACCGCGGCGCCAGCCCGATGAGGCGTTCGAGAAGCTCGAAGCCCGACATCAGTGGCATGCTGATATCCGACAGCACCAGATCGGGCATGGTCTTGAGGATGGCGGCGAGCCCGTCGCGGCCATCGTGGGCGAGCGTCACCGCGTAGCCACGATCGATTAGTTCCTCCGCGATCAGCGCCGCGGTTTCGCGATCGTCCTCGATGCAAAGTATCTTCTTTTGGATTTCAGCCATAAGGGTTACCGAATACTCGAATGCTAGCGGAAATCGCGCCCAAATTCCGTACGTTGGACCGCATCAGGCCGGCGATTTTTCGGGTCGCGGGTTTCCGACGCGGCCGCTTTCATATATACATCACTATATGTATCACTTCAGGCCGGCTTTGCGGTCTTTGGCGGTTAACACTCCGACGGTCGATCCCTCATGAGGCAGCCGCATTCGATCCGGTTTCATCTCACCGCGGTGTTCCTGCTTTTCTTCCTGCTGGTCGTCGTGCTCGGATTGTTCAGCATCTGGCGTCTCAGCAACTTCAACCGGCTATCGACCGACGTTGCCCAGGTTTGGCTGCCCAATACCCGTGTACTCGGAGACCTCAACAACTTCACCTCCGATTTCCGCGCCATCGAAGGAAGCAATCTGCTTTCCTCGGATCCTGCCGAAATATTAGCCACCGAGAAGCAGATGGCGGACCTCGACCGCTCGATCGCCCAGGCCGAACGCAGCTTCGAGAGGATCAGGCGCGATGCCGCCGAGGAGGATCTGTACGGCCGCTTCAAGCAGCACTGGAACGATTACCGAATAATCGTCAATCAGATCGTGGTGTTGTCGCGCGGCAATCGCAAGGCAGAGGCCCTGGCGCTGTACGGGAGCACGTCGCGTACGGCTTATGATGCCGCAAGCGACACCCTCGGGCTCTTGACCGACCAGGCGGTCGCCAACGCACAGGCCGCGAGCGATCGTCTCGGCGTCGCCTATGGGCAGGCGTTCTGGCTGATTCTCCTCGGCATGGTCATCGCCGGCGTCATGGTCATTGCCGCGCTCGTTCACATCAGCCGCTCGATTTCCGCCCCGCTCCTTCATCTCGCCGACCGCATGCGCCGCCTCGCGGCCAACAATACCGACATCGACATCCCGGAGACCGAAAGGCGTGACGAGATCGGCGAGATGGCGCAGGCCACCGTGGTGTTCCGCAACAACGCCATCGAGCTGATGCGCAGCCAGCGCGTACTCGGCCGTCAGGCCGCGATGCTCGAAGAGCAATTGGCGCAGGAGCAGCGGCTGGCGCTGGCGCAGCGCAATTTCGTGTCGATGGCTTCGCATGAGTTCCGTACGCCCTTGACCATCATCGACGGTCACGCCCGACGCTTGGACAAGATGCGAGGATCGATTGCCGCGTCCGAGATCGGCGAACGCGCCGGGAAAATTCGCGCCGCGGTGCTGCGGCTCACGCATTTGATCGACAATATGCTCAATTCCGCGCGTCTGATCGACGGCGGCGCTGAGCTTTATTTTCATCCGGCTGAAATGGATCTAACCGCGTTACTGCATGAAGTCTGCCAGTTGCACCGTGAGATGGTGCCGGCCGCGCAGATAGTCGAACGGTTCGGCGCCACGCCCGTGCCGATGGTCGGAGATGCCAAGTTGCTGTACCAGGTCTTCAGCAATCTTTTGTCCAACGCCGTCAAATATTCGCCCGGCGGCGGTGCGGTCGAAGTGGAGGCCGAATTCGCCTCCAACGAAGCCGTCGTCGCCGTCGCCGACCGCGGCCTCGGCATTCCACCCGGCGATCTCAGCCGGCTGTTCGAGCGCTATCACCGCGGCAGCAACGTTTCGGGAATCGTCGGGACCGGGGTCGGTCTCTATCTCGTCAAGATGGCGGTCGACTTGCATAAAGGCAGTATCGAGGTGAAGAGCAAGGAAGGTGATGGCTCACGCTTTGTTATCCGCCTGCCGCTCAAGCGCGCATCGATCGCCGCCTGTTCGCCGTCAGAACTTGAACCGCGCACGGTGCTCGATGCCCCATCAATCGCGATTTCCTCGGAAAGCACTCCATGAAAATTACCGCACTTGTTTTTTCGCTGGCGTCGTTCGCTTATGTCGCGGCTGCTACCAGCACTCACGCGGCGCCGCCGATTGTTTTGTTCGCTGGCACCCCGCTCATCCAGGTGGATTGGCAGGGTCCATTGTCCCTCCCGCCGCGGTTTCGCAACCATTGCGCGACTGATGCCTTCAGCGGCCGTCCTTATTGTTCCGACCATTGCGGGTTTGACTACCAATTCTACTTGTGCTCGCGTCAGTCATTTGGATGCTGCCGCGTCGGATTCGGTTATTGCGACTGGACCGGGTTACTACGCTGCGCTCCATGAGTGCGGCTGTCGTGGTGCGACCGACCGCGTCGCCGCGGGGCGGCCTCCTGGTATCGACGAGGAAGAGAATCGAAGTTATCGCCCCACTTGGATGCTGTGCCGCGAACAACGGGCATGCCACGACGCCGCGGTCGGCAATCTAGAATTCGGCAATCTACAATAGGCACCTTTGCGCGATCTCGACCATTAGCAAGGCGCCACCGCAGCGCTTAAAGGCAGCTTTTTTCCGCGTCATTACCGTTCTCGCAATCCACCCAGATATGGAGGTGTCGATTGATCAAGCTCGATTATCAGCTCATTACGAATCCTGCGTGCAGCGGCGATCGCGGGCCGGTGTCTTGGGTTGTCTTCTCAGAGCGAATGCACGCGGGGCTTTGGCGTGACAGAAGCGCTATCCAATACTATCATTTTATCCACGGATTTTTTTGTACTGGCGATATCACGTGACAAGCTAATGAAGCGGAAAACACACTGGGCGCTGAGTATTTCGGTCATTCCAGCGATTTCGGTGCTACTCAATGCGGAGTCATTTGCGCAAATTCCAAGGGACGGGAGCCAGTGTTTAGGTCTAGTAGGTCAGATCGCGGATGTCGTAATAGAAGGCTGCACTGCTGTAATTCAATCAGGCCAAGATACCCCACAAAGATTGGCCACCGCCTTCGACAATCGGTCGCCTAAAGGTGGGAGGGCGAGTACGATCGCGCCCCGCAGGATTACGAACTAGCAATCCACCTCAATCCCGACAACGCTAATGCATACAACAACCGTGGGATCATTTACCGAATCAAAGGCGATTACGATCGCGCTATTGCAGGTTGAAGAATGGTAATTTTCCCGCCGCATTTTACAATCGAGCCTTGGCCAATGTCGACAAGGTGAGTATGACCACGCACTCGTGGATTTCGACGTCGTAATGCGATTTGATCCCGAGAATCCGACGCCGTCACGCGGGCCGAGCGTTACGCTGTCACGCGCGCGGGATGTGATGCCGTCACCTTGCCGTCATGAACTAAGGTCGGCACCACGCCCTTGGGATTGAGCTTCAAATACTTCGGATCGTATTGCTCGGTTTTAAACAGGTCGACCACGATAAACTCCTTGCCGACAAAGGCTATGACGCCAACTGGTTCCGAAAAGCTGTCACCAAAATGGGCATCGCAGCCTGGATCCCCTCCGGTTCAAGGGATTCTTCCGAGACTGATCACCGGGCCGCCGCATCGGCGTCGCGCAGCTCGATTGCGCGGGGCTCCATTCGAACGGCGTTTTCGAGCCAAGTCACGGCCAACTGTCGGTACAGTTTACGCTCCGAGTCGCTGACCGATGCGCGAGCCCAGCCGATGCACTGGTCCGCCTGCTCTCGATACTCTTGCGGCGACAACTCTATACGCTCCACACCATGCAACAGCCTGGAATGACCAATGCACGCAGTCAAGCGGATTAGGCGCTTACCGCGCGACAGTCGGCGAGCCGTTTAAGAAAAAGGCTAACGCGGTCTTTCCATCGCTTGAAGCCGTTTGTGGCCCGCTTCCGTTCGAAGCGTTCATAGCCGCGTTGAATTGCAGGAAGTACCTGCGCAAACGCGAGACCGATCTGCTGACATAACTGTTTGGGAGGAAGCTGCCGGATGGCTGTCACTGATCCTAAGCCAATGTCGCGCGCGGCAGCTGTCGCCTATGCAATCTGTTTGCCACTGGGCCTGATCGCGCTCGTGTTCCTTCCGGTTGGTCGGTTGGATTGGAAACCGGGATGGATCTTCGTCGCCTTTCTGGTCGCAGCGTTTTGCGCCTCCGCTCTCATTCTCGCGCGGGTCAATCCAAGCATCTATCGAGCCCGCAGCCGCTTTCAGCCTGGGACGAAACGCTGGGACCTAGTCCTGGTCGCCTTGATCTTTTCCGCCATGATCATCGAGGTCCCGCTGGCGACCCTGGACGCTGGTCGCATGTGGTGGTCATCGATGCCGCCGGCATTCGTGATACTCGGCTACGCCCTACTTGGCACTGGAATCGCGTTCAGCGCCTGGGCTCAAGCAGTCAACCCCTTCTTTGAGCCTGGCGTGCGAGTCCAACGCGAGCGCGGCCAGCAAGTCATCAGAAAAGGGCCTTACGCCACAGTTCGCCACCCAGGTTACGCCGGCGCGATCATGATTTTCGCCGGCCTGGGGCTGTCGCTTGCGTCTTGGTGGGCGCTCATGCCCGCGGCTTGGGCTAGCTTAATTCTAATCGTGCGCACAAAGTGGGAAGATGACCTGCTCCAAACCGAACTCGAGGGCTACAGCGAATACGTGAAACGTACACGCTATCGCCTTTTTCCGCATTTGTGGTGAAGCAGGCCATCCGTTGCTTGCCGCGCAATGTCGCAAAGGGTCCACTCGCAACGGATGCTGCGCGCGATTTGTTCTACTTTGACATGCATTCTTGCGCCCTTTGCTTTCGACGGAGCCTGTCCATCGGTGCATCCGGCGCCGGGCTGAGAAGGTTGTGTCATTCCAATGTCCATGCGGGTGGACCGCATTCGTGCCAACCGAAAGTCGATGGCCTCACTACGCCAGCGCATCCAGCAAGGCCTTAGCCTCCTTCAGTCAAGCGTGTCGAAGCCTTCGGTGAACCAGTTATAGACCGGAGCAATCAGTTCGCGCGCGTCGTCACGCTTCCCCTGATCGCGCCACAGCCGGGCCATGCTCATCGCCGCGCGCAGTTTCTATAACCTTGCCGCTGGGGACGGCGGTACGGCCTGCGTACGCCCTCACGCTTTGACGCTTGCACGCTTTGACACCATCTCGTGCCAGCGCGTCAAATGAGCGAACCTCGGAGCTATTTGTATGTCTGCTAAACGGCCACCGATGTCTATTGCGACCAGCGCGGTGATGTCGGCAATAGTGAAGCGGTCAGCGGCAACGAATTCATGTCCGTCAAGTTCCCGGTCCATTCGTTCGAGACGCTGATAAACGACCGCTCGCTGCGCCTCGCCATATTCCGGGAACTGCCTAAAACGGCGTTGAAAGATCGGATTGGTATTCTGAGCCGTCCGCGCGATTGGAGCAAACAGTTCCAGTTCCATCCGGCGGTTCCACCTCTCGATCTCCGCTTGTTCGCGTAAGTCGCGTCCTAAGAGGTTAGGTTCGGGTTGAAGCCCTTCCAGATACCGGCAGATTGCAACTGACTCGGAGAGGTAAGAACCGTCATCGAGTTCGAGTACCGGCACCGCGCCCGACGAGTTTTTCGCGAGAAATTCAGGCGTGCGGCTTTGTCCAGTCAGAATATCAACTTCTTCCAACGAAAGCTCGATCTCTTTTTCTGCAGCAAAGATGCGGACCCGACGCGGGTTCGGCGCCACAGCATGATTGTAGAGCTTCAGCGGACGGACCATTTCGAATCCTCCAAACTGCGAATCGGCGGTTTCCTACGCTGCGGGCACCTTAAGCGACGCCTCCGCTTCTTTCAGATCGAGCGTATCGAACCCTTCATTGAACCAATTGTACACAGGAGCAAGCAAATTGCGCGCTTCATCGCGTTTGCCCTGATCGCGCCAGAGCCGCGCCATGCTCATCTCTGCGCGCCGTTCCCAAGACTTTCTTGCTGCTGGCCCGCGACGGGTGGGGGAGAGTACGCCATGCGAAGAGTACCGCCCGCCGACCGAATCGGACAACCGCGGAGATGACATTCGAATCGATCTTTTGCGCGCTAGGGAATAAACTTCAACGTAGATCTACCGAGGGAGGAAATTATGCAAATCAGATCTTTGATCGGGGCGATACTGTTGGCCGCCGTACCCTCGATCGCGCTGGCCCAAAGCAAGCCGGTTAAAATAGGCGTGCTAAACGACCAGTCGTCGGTTTATGCCGACAGCCAAGGCATCGGGTCGGTCATCGCCGCCCGCCTTGCCGTCGAGGATTACGCAAAGAACCTCGAACTCACCGTGGAGGTCGTCTATGCCGATCATCAGAACAAGGTAGACATCGGGGCCAGCATCGCGCGCGACTGGTACACGAACCAAGGCGTTGACATGATTATCGACGTGCCGAACTCGTCCGTTGCTCTCGCCGTCAACACGCTGGCCCGCGATCTCAATAAGGTGATGATTGGCTCCGGCGCCGGAACCGCAACCCTGACCGGCAAGGCATGCTCACCCAACACTGTGCACTGGACCTACGACACCTGGGAGCTGGGGAACGGATTCGCAAGAGCCATCTTCGAGCGTGGCGGCAAGAAATGGTATTTCATCTCCGCCGACTATCAGTTTGGCAAGGATCTCGAAACGGCCGCCAGCGAGGGAGTCAAGAAGCTGGGTGGCCAAGTCATGGGTGCAGTGCGTGCGCCACTTGGCACGTCCGATTTTTCTTCCTTTCTTATCGAGGCGCAGTCGTCCGGCGCTGACACCATCGCCCTCGCCAACGCCGGAGGAGATCTCTCAAACACGCTGAAACAGGCGGCCGAGTACGGCTTGTCCAGCAAATTCAAGCTGCCCGGCTTCGTCTTTCAGATCAACAATGTGAAGGCGCTCGGACTGCAGGCGACGCAAGGCGTTTTCGGTTTGATGCCGTTCTACTGGGACCAGAACGATGCCAGCCGTGCTTTTGCCAAGAGGTTTCAAGAGCTGCATCCGCACAAGATCATGCCCAATGACATGCAGGCCGGGGTCTACTCCGCAATGGCTCATTACCTGAAGGCGGTTGCCGCGCTCAAGAATGCCGGCGACGGCCAGGCTGTGGTCGCCAAAATGAAGGAACTGCCGACCGACGATCCGCTTTTCGGCAGGGGTACGATCCGCGTCGACGGCCGGAAGATTCATCCGGTCTACCTTTACGAGGCCAAGAAGCCCTCAGAGTCCAGTGGCGAGTGGGATTATTTCAAACTGGTCACGACGATCCCCGCCGAGCAGGCTTTCCGTCCCTTATCGGAAGGGGGCTGCTCGCTCGTCAAGGGATGAGCGTCGTTAGACGGTAGAGCGGAAGTGGGCGGAGCATTCAGGCATGAGCCGAGCGGAACAACCGTCTCAGGAGTTCATCTTATTGGGGACTTAGAGGCTGGTTTGACACGTCCGTTTTGCGCCCAAAAAGATGGGGTAATCGGCAGATTTTTTCGATGGGCACGTGGACCTACCCCTGGCGCGCTCGCGGCACCGGCCAGCGATCCGGTGACACGGAAGCTTGTCGAATGGGTACTGCTGCGCGATTCCGATAGCGCGGCTGGATTCGATCGTTTCGCCGCCTTCAATCCGCGACAACTCCGACTGGCCGAGCATACCGCTACTGCGCCGGCGCGCGGAGGCAAGGCTGTGGCGAGGAGCGGCATGACCGTCTCCGTATGACCCGCACGGCAGCAACCTTTCACCTTGCAGATGTTCCCGACTGCTGGCTCGACTTGCGCGATGACAATACCGCCGCGCTCGATGGGCAGCAGCGAAGAACAAAGCCGACGGCGATGTTTTTGACGTACGCAAAACAACCGCCGTCAGCCCGCTCCCGCCGCTGTCCGGGAGGATGGTCAGCGGCAAGATCTTGAGCCTTTAATGGACGCCTAGCTTTTCGGCGGCCATTTTCGTTCCAGCCACGCGGTTCGCTATCTTCTGAAACGCGATATCCCGCGCATAGTCGGGACTGCCGTGATTAGGCTTCTTGTCAATGCTGAAGGGAGAAAAGCCGCAATCGTCGGTCGAGCCGATTCGCTGTTTGTCGATATACTTGGCAGCGGCAACCAACTGATCGCACACTTCCTGGGCCGGTTCAGCTCGCGGACTTTGTGTAACGATACATCCGATATATGCCATTTGCGGGACGCCTTTGGCGTCATCCCGCAAGTATTTGCCGACCAGCTTATAGGCGGATTCCCGGTCGCGCTCGCTAGCCATTTGGAGCTGGAAATAGCCGGCGTTGAGCTTAGAGGTGGTTCCGGTTGTCTGAACAGATTTTCCGCGTCGATAAGTGGAGTCTCTGCCGGGGTTAGGCTGCCAAGCGGACTGGCAGTTCGTTGAAGTAGGCTTGATCGGGTGTGGTGCCGTCAAGGCTCGAATGCGGTCTCCGGCCGTTGTAGAAGTCCAGGTATTTGCCGATAGAAGAGCGGGCCTCGCTGACACTGTCGTAGGCCTTCAGATACACCTCCTCATATTTGACGCTGCGCCACAGCCGCTCGACGAAGACGTTGTCTCGCCAAGCTCCTTTCCCGTCCATGCTGATCGCAATGTCGTTGTTGGCGAGCACGCCGGTGAACGCCGAGCCCGTGAACTGCGAACCCTGATCGGTATTGAAGATGTCCGGCTTGCCGTGACGAGCCAGAGCATCCTCCAGCGTCTCGACGCAGAATGCCGCCTCCATCGTGATCGACAGCCGCCATGACAGCACGCGACGGCTGAACCAGTCGAGCACCACGGCCAGGTAGACGAAGCCCCGCGCCATCGGGATGTAGGTGATGTCCATCGCCCACACCTGGTTCGGCCGCGTGACCGCCGTGGCGCGCAACAGATACGGATAGATCTTGTGGCCGGGCCCGGGCTTCGTGGTGCGCGGACGGCGATAGAGCGCCTCTATCCCCATCCGTTTCATCAGCGTTTTGACATGCCGACGGCCGATCTTGCACCCCTCAGCGACCAGCAAGCCTCTCAACATCCGCGAGCCGGCGAAAGGGGACTCCAAATGCAGCCGGTCGAGACGCCGCATGATTGCGAGGTCGGCTTCCGGTACTGGGCGCGGCAGGTAGTAGACGCTGCCACGGCTGATGCACAGAACGTCCGCCTGCTTGGTGATCGGCAAATTGTGCTCACGGTCGATCATCGCTTTGCGCTCAGCAATCCCGCCTTGCTGAGCGCTCCTTCCAAAAAATCGTTCTCCAGCGTCAGCGCTCCGATCTTGGCGTGCAACGACTTCACGTCAACGGCCGGTTGCGCTGCTCCGTTGCCGCCGCCGGGACCAAAAACATCGGCAGCCCCACCCTCAAGCTGCGCCTTCCACGATGTGATCTGGTTGGGGTGGACGTCGAACTGCTCTGCCAGCTGAGTCAATGTTCGATCGCCCTTGACGGCGGCAAGCGCCACCTTTGCTTTGAAGGCCGGTGTGTGGTTCCGGCGCGGTCGTCTTGTCATGGTCTCTCCTGATTCGCGGCGCACAGCGTGCCCGCCGTCAGGCAGAAACTCCACTTAGCGTCTTGTGCAGATTTCCGAGGCCACCTCTCTTCGAGTCGACCGCCATCCTCAACTATCTAGAGGCGACACGGCCGGCCCCACCTTTGGCGCCACCCGATGCGCGCGGCCGTGCGCTGGTCGACATGCACATGAAGCTGTGTGACTTGCAGCTTACCCGCCACGCCGGGACTATCATTTTTCCCAAGCGCTTCCTGCCCAAGGAACGATGGAACACTGCCGCGATAGCCGAGGCAAAGGCGGAGATTGAGAAGCACCTCGCGATACTCGACAAGCATCTTTCTGGTAAGACCTATCTGGTTGCCGAACAGTTCTCGCTTGCCGACGTATGCTACATGCCGTTTCTGGAGTTTCTGCCATTGATGGAAATCGCTCCTCCAACGGCCGTTGCGGCGTGGAGTCAGCGGCTGCTCGCGCGGCCGAGCGCAGCTGCCACGCGGCCCGAGAAGTAGCTCGAAGACAGGTTGCGGACTTGCCCGACCTTGGTTCTGGCCATAGTTTGCCACCAACATCTCGCCGGACTTCGTGATCGAGTGTACAATATCAACGTCAAGATCGCTTGGACCGAATACCATGTCTGCGTTTGGCCATCGCGACTAAGTTTCACATTAGGGACTGACGTCGGCTTTCGGGGTAAAGCGGAAGTCCCGTTTACGTGTGCGTGCAGCTTTGTTGGGGCGTGATGATCCGACGGGGTCGCACCTAACAACGAGCGCGAGGGCCGACGGTTTTACGGTGTGATGTTGTTGGCGAATCGTGACGCACGGCTCACCGTCGCACTCACCCGATACTTGTACCGAGTTCAGTCGCTATCGCTGGGTTCTCTGCCCGACGTGTGAGTCATGCTCAGCCGATAGGAAACTGCACCGTAGGTTGCGACGCAGTAAGGGACAGCAAAAGTCAAAACGATCTTTGTTAGGTTCAGGTGGTCCTGTCCAAAAAGAGCGTCCCCTTGGTTTATCAAATTAAGGATCGTGCCGACGATCAGGGCGACCGCAAAAGAGCGTCGCGGCACGCCGTCTGATATGCAACAACGATAAATGCGTGCTAGCTGAAACTGGTTCATCGCTCGACTGATAAAGCTGCTGTCGACAATGATGTGATTGTCAGCCCCGTTCAGTGTTTCCCAGGGAGCGGGAGCTTACGCCTTCGCGATTTGGGCGAAGACGTCGTAGCCTTGGGTCGAAAGCCGTTTTGCCGCCTCGGCTACATAGCCTTCGGGGAGGGCCAGTCCTACGCCATCAACAAGGCGGTTATAGAAATTAAACAGCGCCGTCACCAGCACGGTCGAATAGAGTGCTTCGTTCCCCCATCCCGCTTCGTAAACCGCAGCCGCGTCGGCTTCGGTCATACGGGCCGGGCTCAATGTGAGTTTCCTGGCGTAACGGAGGATTGGCTTTATACGCTCCTCCACCGGCGCCGAATCAATGTCGGACAACAGCGCGGCGAACAAATCCTGCGGCACACCGAACGCCGCGGCCACACCCGCATGCGTGGTATGGCAATAGGTACAGGCGTTAAGTGCCGAAACATAGGCGGCGATCAGTTCGCGCTGGCCCTGAGTGAAAGGCGATGCGCCGCGCATCGCCACCTCTGTGAGTTCGCCCAACGGCTTACAGCTCGCGGGTTGGGACTTGTAAAGGTCGCGCATAACCGGCTGCTCCGGCAGCGATCGCAATCGTGGCATCTTTCCCTCACAGGCCAGTAGTTCCTTCAGCGCAGTATTACCCTTCCGTGATGAATTGATAAGAGGCTCCTCCATTGCGGCCATTCATACGGTCACGTTTCATCCTCAAATCGCTGCCGCCGACCGACACGCTGGCAGACTGCGGTGCGACAGTCGATCGCTCAATCCTCTTTGGCCCCAGGACCCTTCCGATTTTCAGGTTGACCAGATGCACGCCGGCACGGGCTCTAGAAATCATCTGTTTCAACAAAACAAATTAGGATAAGAGCCTAGAAGGGCGCATACTCTTTCTAATGCCCTCTGTTCTCGCCTATGCCTTCTGGGCGCTTCTATTCGTTGCCGTCGCAGGGCTCGCGGTAGCTATTTGGGTTTGGTGAGCGGATGACGAACGCAAACACGACGGCAATCAAATACAGGGGGATCGAATTGAGGTAAGCCATGTAGGGAAGGGCTGGAGGGCATCTATCTTTTCGCCTGGTTCAGGTTGCGGTGTTAGTCAGTATGAGGGTGCCATGGCAGAGTCCACGGATCAGCGCATTCAAAAAATCCTGCGGAATAAGGCTAAGGAGAAGGAAGCCGACGATTTAGAAAAAAAGCTGGCAAAAGACCGGAGTGATGAACGGCAAGCGACGGCAGATCGTGTCAGGCAGAAATGGACGGCCGACACGTATATTATCGCTGAAATCCTCAAGGACTTCGAACAGAAAATGTCCGCTCTTGAATTACAGCTAACGTTCCAAGATACGGGCCAAAAGGGCGATGCACTCGCGGTAGGACACATCAGCGGTCACGTTTCCGCAAGTGATCTGCAAGTTACACTCAACGTCCATCCCACGGGCGAAATCCACGCATTTCAGGTACCGAAGACCGGACATATTTCGAGCCAATTTACTAGCCCGTCTAAACTCTCGGTATTGACCGCCGACAGGTCTCAATACGAGGCACTTATTCTTGATTTTATTGAAAAGGGGGCCTTATCAAAATAGGCGTTCGCCAAAATCAAACTGACACACGACCCTTGGTCCGCGATTGTTGTAGCGCCCGAGTCTTTCTCATTTTCGAACGCCGGAGGCCAGTTCGTGTCGGCCGACGAAGGTGGGAGGCCAAGCCGATGACCCGTTCGCCCGCCCGTGCCGCCAAGCGCGTGCGCCAAGGGAGACCCGTTTATGGCTGAGGCGCCTTCAACCCCGCGCGTGCGCGCCCATCGGCAGCGACGCCGTCGAGGGGTTTTTTGTGTGCAGGTCCCGGTGGATAAGATCGCGGCACTCGTTCGAATGGAATACTTGCCGGAGGCCCGACAAACGCAAGGCGACCGACGCCTACTCGCGTCTGGAAGACCCCGGCCGCACGGAAAGGTTGGCCGATGATATCTGATGTGACGCCGTCACGAGGTGACACCGTTACGTCGTCACATGAAGTGACGCCGTCACTCCGCCCTCGCGTTGCGTCGTCACGCGAGCGCATGGCGAGCCTTCGGCGCCGGCGGAAGCTGGGCCAGCATATCGTTAACGGGATCAGGATCGCCGCCAGCGAGGTCGATGCCCTTCGCGAGAAGGGCTACCTCGAAGCCGGCGCGCCCATCCAGGAAGCGATCGAGGCGTATTCGGACCTTCTCGTATGATGACGCGCGATGAGTCGCAGAGGCACGTCCACCGCCTCCGTAGACCCAGATCGAACTCCCGAGCCCGAGGTCGAGGCGCCCGAAACCGACCACGAGTGAAACGTGTTCCCGGCGGGAACTCGTCGGTACGCTTTGCTGGAACGTCGTTACGCTACGACTGTAACGCCTTACACCAGCTGAAACGCCGTTACGCACAATGAAACGCACCAGGCTGAGACCGCCACCCACGTGGTGGCTTTGGAGCGACGATGTGTGTGTGGGAATCCCGGCGCGGGAATCCCAGCGGATCATTTTCGGCGCATCGGTTAGCTGCGAGCCAGCGCGACGCGCACGGTTGCGTCGGCCGGCAAACGTGCGGCCCCCGTGTCATGCCAAGTCGGTGCAGCGGCGTATTCGCTGGGTGACATATCGAGCGACACCAACTGCCGACCTGCTATGCCGAGCACCTCCAATGGCACCGCGACCGGCCGCCCGAACCAACCCCACCACCGGCTGTAGTCGACGATAAGCTCGATCTCCCCGGCGGGTGTGCGCACGACCTGCCGGACATAGCCGAGCGTCGAGGAGTTAAGGTCAAGCACCGGCAGACCGATGAGATCGCTGACTTGCGCTGGTTGCGGAAAGCGCTTCAGATAGCGCTCTTTCATTGGCATCGGATGTTGAGCGTCCATCATGCCGGTCGGCGGTATCATGGCCTGAGCGCGCGCCGCGAGCGGCCATAAAACCACTGCACTGCCGAGCAGTGCGATGAACTCACGCCGTCGCATCCAGTCTCTCCCCAAGGCTCAAGACCAGCTTAAACTAGCTCCTGAAAGTGGTCGATTGTGAGTTCAAGCGCAGGCCGTGGAGCGGTCGGCCAATGTCCGCTTTAATCGGCCGGTCAGGGTCAAGCGCCATTCCGACCTTGAGGCCGAAGTTACGCAAAGTACCGCCCAGGTCGTTCTGAATGGCGATGGCTTTCGACTGAAGCAGCTTGCGATGGGCCAGCAGCATCCGTAGTTTCTGACTGCGCAACGTCTTTACATGTACCGGACGGTAAGGGCCCATCCGGGAAAGCCTTCCGCGAGGGAATCCCTAGATTACTCTCTGACTTGCTTTCACAATAGACTCGCGGCGTGCCCCCCGCCAAGACAGTTTGCAACCACGCGCAATCAATGTTCTGCCCGCTCACGACCACAGCGGCACGTCCGCCACCAAGCTGCTCGCGCTCCTTGATTAACCCAGCTAGCGCCGCAGCGCCGGCGCCCTCGGCGCAATTATGCGTGGTGTTATAGATAATTCGGATAGCTTCCGCGATTTCGTCATCGGAGACCTCGACAATCCGATCGGTGCCGCGCTGAATGACGTCTAACGCCGTCGCGTCGGGCACGCGAACGGCCATGCCGTCCGCGAAGGTAAGCGCCGAGCTTGTCGCCATGACGCGGCCGGCCGCGACCGAGCGGCGATAGGCATTTGCGCCCGCAGCGACTACTCCGACAACTTTGGTCTTTCGGCCAAGCACATCTCGCGTACCGATCATTCCGCAAATAGCAGAGCCCAATCCGATCGGCACGTAAACACTGTCGAGATCGTCAATTGCAGTGAACAGCTCATGCGCATAAGTCGCGACCCCGAGGACGAGATCGCGGTGGAACGTGGGAGCATATTCGAGGTCACGCTCGGCTGCGAGCCGCAACGCCTGCTGCTTCGCCTCGTCAAAGTCACCGCCGTGTTCGATTAGTTCAGCGCCCAACGAACGCATCGCTGCGTTTTTGCCCGTTGAGTTCCCGTGTGGCACTACGATGGTTACCGCGACGCCAGCGCGCGCGCCGGCGAAGGCCAGCGATTGGCCGTGGTTGCCGCGCGTGGCGGTTATGATTCCCTTCACCTGCGGCCGTTGGCGCTTGAGCCGGTCGAAATAAACAATGCCGCCGCGTACCTTGAAGGCGCCGACTGGGGTGTGGTTCTCGTGTTTCACCACGACCTCTACGCCGATGTGCGCCTTCAACAGCGGCCAGGCATATTGCGGGGTTGGCGGCACGTTCGCGCGCACGAGAGGAATTACGTTCTCAAGCTCCGCCAAGGTAAACATTTGGCTCCGTTCTCTAGCCAGTCATCGCACACGTCAATCCAAGTTCTGCCGGACGTCCCCCTTTTTTCCATTGTATGGTTAGCCCGAACCGGTCGGATCAGAGTCCACAAATGCCACGATATAAGGTCGCCAAAAACTGTCATTCAAGGAAGTGATTCACGTCACATATCTCAGACTTGTGAGCCCTAGCGTTAGGTGGGAACGATTGAAAAAAGTGTGGGGCTCTCAAATGAGAACGGCGCCGATCGTCAGCACCGGCTGGTCACTCTGATGTGACGCCGTCACGCGGGCGGGATGTGACGCCGTCACGCGGTTCAAGAGGGCGCGCATGGCAGACCTCCGGCGACGACGGCCGCTCGATCAGCAGATCGTCAAGATCAGGATAAGTGCCAGCGAGGTCGAGGCCGGCGCAACCATCCGGTCGGCGACTGAAACGTTCCTATCGGACCTTCTCAGACGATGACGCGCGGTCGCACAGACCCTCCGCCTGCCTGCACCAGGCCCCGAAAAAGTCGAAAACTGGTGGCCACAGTGGCCGCTGGCTCACCGTCATCATTGGTGCGGCGACGTCGAGCACTACGAATGATTCCGGCTGGGGAGCGGATAAGCCACCTTCATTATCGGGGCGACCTTATCCGCTGCGTCTACTGCATCTTTTATGAGAAGCCTGAAAGCAAACTGAACAGGCGGGTGGAATTAGACAACCTTGGTCTGCGGAGAGTTTTACGATAACGGCGAGTCCCCACCCGGGGGGCAAGTTCTCAGTCCGATCAGGTACTTCGAACATAGAAACCGTGATTTTGGCCGATCAGGTGCTCGCTGGTTCGCGTCGACCAGAGGCAGGGCCACCGCCTCCGTAGACCAGATCGAACTCCCGGGCCGGAGGTCGCGGCACCCGAAACCGACGAAGAGTGAAACGTGTTCCCGGCAGGACCTCGTGTCGTTACGCCACGCTGTAAGCCGTAATGCAATGTCTGTAACGCTGTTACACAAGCTGAGACGTCGTAACGCCGCGTGTAACATCTCTCTTTGGAGCTATCAGCCCGCAACTGGCGACAGGCAAAAGCTGAAAACCTATTGAACGAATGGCCTCCCGCCTATCTCCACCGTCAACCCGCCTTTTTGTGTCGTGCGGGCGAACGTCCCGCTTTCTTCGGCGCTCGTTGGTGGCCCGAGCTATCCCACCAACGAGGAACTGATGATCGCGCAGCACACGCTGGCGCTCGTTCGCCCTTAGCTGGAACTTGAAGGACATCCGTCATGGAACCAAAAGCGGACTCGCCCAAGGCTCGCGCATCCAAGCCGGGATTAAAGCCCGATGCGAAGGATGATTTGAAATCCCTGCCGCTGCCGGAGGTCGAGAAAAAATTGGGGTCGTCGCCGGACGGCCTCACTCAAGCCGAGGCGCGGAAACGGCTGACCCAATATGGGCCCAATGAGATTGAAGAGAAGAAGACCAATGAGCTCCTGAAATTCCTCAGTTATTTTTGGGGTCCCATCCCGTGGATGATCGAAGCGGCGGTGATCTTGTCGGCGGTGGCCCGGCATTGGCCGGACTTTGGCATCATCCTCGTTCTGCTTCTGGCCAACGCTGTGGTCGGGTTCTGGGAAGAACACCAGGCGGGTAACGCCATCGCTGCCTTGAAGGCCACGCTGGCGATCAAGGCAAGGGTGAAACGTGATGGGAAGTGGGTCACCCCGGCGGCGCGTGAGTTGGTACCGGGTGACGTCATCCGGGTGCGTATGGGCGACATCGTGCCGGCGGATGCGCGCTTGCTGGAAGGTGACCCGATCGAAGTGGACCAGTCCGCGCTGACGGGCGAGTCGCTGCCGGCCGCGCGCAAATCCGGCGAGGCCGTGTTTTCCGGTTCGATCGTTCGTCAGGGCGAAATCGGCGCACTGGTCTATGCCACGGGTGCGAACACCTACTTCGGCAAGACAGCGGAACTGGTGCAGGGGGCGCAAACCGTCAGCCACTTTCAACGCGCGGTGCTCAAGATCGGCAATTACCTGATCATCCTCGCGGTGGTTCTGGTGGCGACGATCATTGCCTTCGCGATCTTCCGCGGCGACCCGATCCTCACAACGTTACAGTTCGCCTTGGTGCTGACTGTAGCCGCGATTCCCGTGGCCATGCCCACGGTGCTGTCGGTAACGATGGCGGTCGGCGCGCGGCTGCTGGCCAAAAAACAGGCGATTGTGACACGATTGGTCGCCATCGAGGAATTGGCGGGCGTGGACGTCCTGTGCGCGGACAAGACCGGCACCCTGACCCAGAACAAGCTGACGCTCGGCGATCCATTCAGCGTGAACAATGTCACCGCCGAGAGCGTCATCCTCAACGCCGCGCTGGCGTCGCGCGCGGACAATAACGACACCATCGATCTGGCCGTTCTAGGCGGTCTGAAAAGCGATCAGGCCTTGAAAAACTATAAAGTCACTCATTTCCAGCCGTTCGACCCGGTGCATAAACGCACCGAGGCCGCTGTCACGGGCACGGATGGAAAGGCATTCAAGGTCACGAAGGGCGCGCCGCAGGTGATCTTGGCGCTGTCGGCGAATGCTGAAGAGGTGAAGCCCGCCGTCGACAAGGCGGTCAACGAATTTGCAGCACGCGGCTTTCGTTCGTTGGGCGTCGCTCGGGCGGACGGAGGCAGCAAATGGCAGTTTTTCGGCGTGCTGCCCCTGTTCGATCCGCCACGGGAAGATGCCAAGGCAACCATCGCGACTGCGCGACAGATGGGCGTGAAGGTCAAGATGGTGACCGGCGACGCGCTGGCCATCGCTCAGGAAACCGCCAAGAAATTAGGGATGGGCACCAACATCCTCGATGCCAGCGGGTTCGGCGATACCAAGCATCAAGAGACGGCGCAGTTGGCTGACTCCATCGAGAATGCCGACGGTTTCGCCCAGGTGTTTCCTGAACATAAGTTCCACATCGTGGATGTGCTGCAAAAGCGCGGCCACATCGTCGGTATGACCGGCGACGGGGTGAACGACGCGCCCGCGCTGAAGAAAGCCGACTGCGGCATCGCGGTTTCGAGCGCGACAGATGCCGCGCGCGCGGCGGCGGCCATCGTGCTGATGACGCCCGGCCTGTCGGTGATCATCGATGGGATCAAGGAGAGCCGCCGCATCTTCCAGCGAATGAACAGCTATGCGATCTACCGCATCGCCGAGACGCTCCGCGTGCTGTTGTTCATGACGCTGGCGATCCTGGTCTTCAACTTTTATCCATTGACCGCGGTGATGATTGTGATGCTGGCGTTGCTCAACGACGGCGCAATCCTGTCCATTGCTTATGACAATGTTCACTACAAGGATCAGCCCGAAGCCTGGAACATGCCGGTGGTACTGGGAATCGCCACGGTGCTGGGCGTCATCGGGGTCGTCTCCGCGTTTGGCCTGTTTTATCTCGGAGAGCGTGTTTTCCACCTCGACCGCGCGCATATCCAGACGCTGATGTACCTGAAGCTGTCTGTTGCCGGACATCTGACGATTTTCCTGACGCGTACCCGCGGCCCGTTCTGGTCCATACGCCCGGCGCGAATTTTATGGATAGCGGTGCTCGGCACGCAGATGGTGGCAACCCTGATTGCGGTGTATGGCGTGTTCATGACGCCGCTCGGTTGGGATTGGGCACTGTTCGTGTGGGGCTATGCTGCGACTTGGTTCCTCGTGAATGACCGCGTGAAACTGCTCGCGTACCGGATTTTCGATGCTGCCAAAAGCGGTTCTACCAGTGTGGGCACACACGGCATGCGGCCTGCACCATCGCGAGCATGAAAATGAAGATCAGTTCAAAGGACTTTCGCGTGCGTGGCATGATCGGTATCGTTCAATCTTGGATCTGGAGAGGCACCTCCACCACAACGGAACCCACATCATCAAGTTCTTCCTCCACCTCTCCAAAGAAGAACAGCGACAGCGTTTTCTGGCGCGCATCGATGAACCGGAAAAAAACTGGAAATTCAGCGCTGCAGACATTGCCGAGCGAAAATTCTGGAAGCAGTACATGAAGGCCTATGAGGAATGCCTCAGTGCGACGAGCACCCAAGTTGCGCCATGGTATGTTGTTACCGCCGACGACAAAGAGAATGCTCGCCTGATCGTATCCAGAATTGTCCTCGATGCGCTCGAAGAGCTCAAAATGTCTTACCCGAAATTGAGCGCAAAGCGCCGTCGCGAATTGCGGTCGATCCGCGAGGAGCTCGCGAAGTGAGATTTTGAGCGCGCCGGCGCAAGAGATCAGACCGTCCCCGGAACGCCTGCACGTGGTCTTCAGGAAGCTTAAGAAAGCTGCGGAGCCATTGGACGGAGACAACGAAAAGGCCATCGCTGCGGATTCCGCGGGAGTAGCGGATGCAATTGAACCGTCGCCATCTGGTGCCAGCTTGCGCGGGCTCGATGCCGTCAACCTGTTTCTCGCTGGAGCATTGTCCAGCTTCGGCCCTACGTCGCCGCATTACTGCCGCTATGGTTGCAGCTGGCCCGCTGATCATTGCAGTTTGGCCGACCTTCCCGCTGGTGTTGGCCGCTCTGGTACTCCAAGGGATCACTGGCGGCTTCCTGGGGCTGGCGATTGCTGCGATCAGCCTTGGCCTGGTCGGCAACGCCGCGCTTGGCGAGCGACTTGGACGCAATCAGCGCTTCGCCTCGACGGGAGGGGTGGTCGCGGCTGGTCTCATGGGCCTCATCGCCTATTTCCTCTCATATCGCGCGATATTCTTCGTCGCCGCCGCGCTGGTGCTGCCGCTGCTCGCTGCTCTCGACCGCATTCAGCCTTCAGATATCCATTTTGGCCGGGCCTCGCGCCTTCCGGATCACCAAGGGCCGAGCGCCTCGCGGAGAGCACGGCGCCGGAGACTTTGAAAAAAACGCGGCCTGCTCACATTCGCCGGCGGCGTGTTCTTGTTCCAGATGGCTAATGCGTCGATGCTACCACTGGCCGGCGAGGCGCCAGCGTACAGCAAGGAAGCTCTTTTCTCGCTCATCGTCGCAGCGTTGATCATGGTCCCCCAGGTGATCGTGGCGCTGATGGCAACAGGGCGGGGCGCGGGGCGAATAGGTGGGGTCGCCGGCCGCTTCTGCTGGTTGGAGTCGCAGCGTTGCCGATCCGAGCGCTGGTGTTCGTCTAGACCACCAATCCAATAATTCTCATCGCTGCTCAGGTACTCGACGGCGTCAGCGGAACGATGCTGGGCGTGCTGACGGCGCTGATCGCACTGGTCGGTTCAATCTAGCGCAGGGGTTCGTCGGGACGATGTCCGGAGTCGGCGCTTCGCTCAGCACCACACTTTCAGGTCTCGTGGCCGGGAGCCTCGGTCGCGCGGCGGGATTTCTGGGTATCGCAGCAGTAGCGCTGGCAGCTGTGCTTCTCCTTTGGTTGCTGATGCCTGAAACCAATCCGTCGATTAGGAACGAACTGCGATGACCGCTCGATCCAGCCCCAAAGATCTTCGGATGCCGGTTGGTCGCGAACGGTACCATAGACTCGGGCGTCCGACCCCCGAGGGAGATGCTTTGGGCGTTGGCGAGGATGGCCAACGGGGATGGAAGCTCGGGTCATCACCGCGAACGCTTCACCGTTGCAGGGTGGGCCGCATCGTCGATCGTTATCGAACAGAAAACTCAGATCGGAAGAAATTGCAGGTGAGCGATTTTATACAGACCTCAGTCAGCCATCGGACCTAGCAATGAGATCGAACACGCTTAAGTCTCAGCATAAGCTATGGATTGCGGACCGTTGCGAGCGGTGCAGGTGTCCCCAGGTGTAGATAGGGCTAAGTAGTTTCCGAGCGTATCTTCGCGGGACCGCTGCTAGGTATTGTCGATCCCCGCACTGGTCGGTGCTAGGCGCTGCATCAACTTATGACCATCCACGAGCCAGCGAGACTCCAGTCTGACCATCCTGAAGGGCTGACCGCGGGCATTTTCGATGTTGATGGCGTCTTACTTGCATCCCCTCATGAGCGAGCTTGGCGCGAAGCTCTCAAAGGTTTCGCTGACCCGGGTCGCTTCACGACCGCGATGTATGAGGCCCATGTAGCGGGCAAACCACGTCTTAGCGGCGCGCGTGCTGCACTAGAGGCATTGGGTGTGCCGGACGCCGAACGGCAGGCTGTTATCTATGCCGAACACAAGCAGAAGCGGCTTATGGAACTGATACAGGCCGGGAGTGTCGCTGCGTTCCCCGATGCTCTTCGTTTCGTTCAGGCGGTCGGCGCTCTTGGGTGGCCTATGGCGGTCGCATCTTCCTCGAAAAACGCCAACCAAATGATGCGGCAGATCCATCTCGACTCCGGCCGGAGTCTGCTCGAAGTATTCACCGCCAATGTCTGCGGTCGCGATTTGCGGCAGGGCAAGCCAAACCCAGAAATTTTCCTGCTCGCCGCCGCGGAATTGCACGTTGCCCCCGCACACTGCTTCGTAGTCGAGGACGCGCCCGCCGGCATCGAGGCAGCCTGCGCCGGCGGCATGGCGGCGCTCGGAGTCGCCAGACTAAAGGACGCTTCCGAGCTGCGGGCCGCAGGGGCGGATTTGGTGGTGACGAGCCTGGACGATGTTGCCATCGATGCACTGGTCGAAGGGCGGCTCAGCCACCGGGCGACATGATGGAGCCGGGAATGTTGGATCACGCCCTCAAACCGACCGCAGATGCGGCGTGGGTCCTTGAAGCGGTGGGTTACGATCCGCTTCGCGAAGGCAGCCTTGAGTCACGCTTTGCGATCAGCAATGGCTTCTTAGGAATAAGGGGCGCGCGGGCCATTACGCGCGGAGCGCGTTGGGTCATGCCGCCGCACACCTATGTCGCCGGGTTGTTCGATACGCTCGGCACCAAACCCGCCATTCCGGAACTTGTCCCAGCCGCCGACTGGCTGAAAGTCCGTATATCGCTGTCTGGCAGGCCTCTAGTGCATCATCCTGGCGATGCATCGTCTCATCGCATGACGCTCGACTTGAGGCGGGGCGCATTGCTAGCCGAGTCCGGCCTGTTGAAGGCTTCCGGCGTTGGCATCCGCATGCACACGTTGCGCCTTGTATCCATAAGCGAGCGCGCGGTTGGGCTGCAGCTGATCCAATTGGAGGTCGAGGACGGAGAGGTCGAGGTCACGCTGGAAGCGTCGTTTGAGGGTATCAATCTCGGGCTCGTCCCTGAACGGCTCGATCAGGATCTCGGCATGTGGCATACCCAACATTCCGGCAAGAGCGTCGCCATGGCTACCGCATCGTCGCTGCAGATCGACGGCCACGATCTTCCGGCGACCGCCATCGCCCAGTTGAAATGGTCCTGGAGCTGGAAAGCACGCGCCGGACAGATTGCGTGTTTCCAGCGCACTGTCGCCGTAGCGCGGAGCGACACCCAAGATTTTGACCCAGACAGAGGGGCACGAGATAAGCTTGATGTTGCGCGCCACCTCGGCTGGCGCGGCGTGTTGGCGGAACACGAGATGGCCTGGGCAAGTCGCTGGCAGTGCAGCGACGTCGAGGTCGACGGCGACGCCGCCGCACAGCAGGCACTGCGGTTCGCGATCTACCATCTGAACAGCGCCGCCAATCCGGCAGACGAGCGCGTGTCGATCGGTGCCCGCGCGTTGACCGGCGACGATTACCATGGACACGTGTTCTGGGACACTGAGATCTACCTTCTGCCCTTTTATATCCTGACTTGGCCGGAAGCCGCCCGCGCATTGCTCATGTATCGCTTCCGCACCCTGGGTGCTGCGCGGGCGAAATCGGCAAGGATGGGCTGGCGCGGTGCCCTCTACGCTTGGGAGTCCGCCGATAGCGGTGCTGAGACCACTCCGGGGCAGGTTATCGGTGCCGATCGTCAGGTTATCGATATCCTCTCCGGCAAGGAGGAGCAGCACATTAGCGCGGACGTCGCCTACGCGGTCTGGCAATACTGGCAGGCGACTAGAGATGAGACGTTTCTGCGTGACGCCGGTGCCGAGATACTTCTGGAGACGGGTCGATTCTGGGCCAGCCGCGCTCTACTGGAAGCGGACGGTTACCGCCATATCCGCGACGTCATCGGACCGGACGAGTATCACGAACATGTCGACGACAACGCGTTCACCAACGTCATGGCGCGCTGGAACATCCGGCGCGCGATCGATGTAGCGGCGCTCTTACGCGAGCGCTGGCCCGAGTGCTGGAAAAGCCTTTCAAGCCGCCTCGGCCTGGATGCCGCTGAACTAAGCCAGTGGCGGAGCGCCGCAGATACGATAGCGACCGGCCTCGATCTGAAAACGGGGCTGTTCGAGCAGTTTGCGGGTTATTTCGCTCTCGAAGAGATCGATCTGGCGCACTATGCGGGTCGCTCCGTACCAATGGACGTGGTACTTGGGCGGGCGCGGACCCAAGGATCCCAGGTGATAAAACAGGCCGATGTCGTCGCGCTTCTAGGGCTGCTGCCGAATGAGTTTGTTGGGGAGACGGGGGCAGCGAACTTCCAATACTACGAACCTCGCTGCGGCCACGGTAGTTCGCTCAGTCGCGCTATGCACGGATTCGTCGCTGCTCGCCTAGGCTACTCCGAAATGGCACTGCGCTACTTTCGGCAGACCGCAGCGATTGATCTCGCGGATACTCATGTGGCCATTGACGGTGGTGTACACATCGCGGCTCTTGGCGGGGTCTGGCTGACGGCGGTGTTCGGCTTCGCTGGATTGTCATTGCAGAGCGACGGCGTTGCCATTGACCCGCAGCTGCCGGCCGGTTGGAGCAGCCTTGGCTTCGGCTTTCAGTGGCGCGGCCGACGCCTCAAGATGACGATTGACCAGGACAAGCAATGCCTCGAAGCTACTCTGGAAAAAGGAGAGCCGATGACGCTTGTCGTGAGTGGCACGTCGCACCAGCTCGGCCGTAACCAAGCGCTCCGGGTCTCTCTCGGAAGGCCGGATAGATCGAGGGCCCCTCAACTGCCGGGCAAGTCTCCGGCGGTTGCTCACATGGCGCATTAGTACTTCCCGACATGACTCAGCAACCAACGTCGGGGTTAGGAGCCGCCTCGTCTTCTGGCTACATCGTGGCAGGAGCGATCGACGGCTGTTTCAACAGCCATCACCGTTATTCAGAAAGACTACGTGGGAACAACGCCCAGGTATGACGAGCGATTTGCTCGTCTTCCTGCGAGGGCAGAACGTGTACCGCACAGCGCGATGCCGATTCGCTGATGGGATTTTCCACCGACCGGTTCCGCGCCGGGTCGAGGCGGACGCCGAGCCAGGACAAGCCATCACAGATCGCCGCTCGCGCCTCGACATCATTCTCTCCAATGCCGCCGGTGAACACGAGCAAATCGACTCCGCCAAGTGCAGCGATCATCGCGGCCACCTGCTTACGCACAGAATAGCAGAACATCGCAATGGCAAGTCGCGCATCGGCGTTTGTCGACGCGGCTTCATGCAGCCGCCGCATGTCGCTGCCAAGGCCCGAAATTCCGAGAAGGCCGGAACGGTGATCGACCAGCTCTTCGAGCATGGCGGCATCGAATTTCTTCTCACGCATCAGGTAGACCAGAACTCCGGGATCGAGGTCGCCGCTCCGCGTGCCCATGATCACCCCGCCGGTTGGGGTCAATCCCATGCTAGTATCAATCGATTTGCCGGCTTTGACCGCGGTCACGCTCGCGCCATTGCCGAGATGGGCAATCACGAGACGGTTCGGCAGATCGTTGGCAAGTTGATACACAATCGATTCGCACGAGAGGCCATGAAATCCGTAGCGCTGAATTCCCTCTGCATGAAGCTCCCTGGCAATTGGCAGCACCCGCGCAACGGGCGGCAACCCGGCATGAAAGGTGGTGTCGAAGCAGGCCGCCTGCGGCAACCCCGGAAAATGTTCTTGCGCAAAGCGGATGACCGACAGAGCCGAAGGAATATGCAGAGGTGCGAACGCGGTCGCCGCTTCAAGTTGCGCTAGGACCGAATCGTTGATGAGGCAATGCTGCCGGAGCTTTCGGACCGCCATGGACAATTCGATGCCCGATTGCGTCCGGCATCGGCATTTTGGCGTCGATGAGAAGCTTTCCGATGCGGACGATTGCTTCACGCTGGCTCGGAATGGGACCTATCTCGGCGAGCAATGCATTTCCGCGCGAATCTTCTGCACGGTATTTGCCGTTTTTGTCGCCGATTAGATTCGGCTTCGCCGGAGAGCAGCATTTCGATCCGAGAGGATCCAGCGCAATACAATCCGAATTTGAGCGAAGAAGAACCGCTGTTCAGCGCAAGTACATTCAACTTTTGTTCGGCGTCCGTCATGCGCTGTCTGGCGGATACACTGCGATCACGCGGTCCAGCGCCAGTCACGGACCTCTGGCATATCGTCGCCGTGCTCGCAGATATAGAGCTTGTGTCGCTCCATGGTCGCCCAGTAACGCGCGGTCGCCTTGTCGAGCTGATCGCCGAAGCGTGGAATTCGCCGGATGGCGTCCAGAGCTAATTGATAGCGGTCAAGATTGTTCAGCACGACCATATCGAAGGGAGTCGTGGTGGTGCCTTCCTCCTTGTAGCCGCGCACATGAAAATTGTCGTGATTGTGCCTCCGGTAAGTCAGCTTGTGGACCATCGCGGGATAGCCGTGGAAAGCGAAAATCACCGGCTTGTTTGTCGTGAACAACTCGTCGAAATCCTGATCTTCCAGACCATGGGGATGCTCGGATTGAGGCTGCAACACCATCAAATCCACCACGTTGACGACACGGATGCGAATATCAGGGACATACCCGCGCAGAAGGGTCACGGCAGCAAGCGTCTCAAGCGTCGGCACGTCGCCAGCACACGCCATGACCACGTCAGGGTCGCCGGCATCGTTGCTAGCCCACCGCCAAATGCCCGCGCCGGCGGTGCAGTGGCGAACAGCTGAATCAATGTCGAGCCACTGCCACTCCGGTTGTTTGCCGGCGATGATCAAATTGACGTAGTTGCGGCTGCGCAAACAATGATCTGCCACCGACAGCAGGCAGTTTGCGTCGGGCGGCAGATAGATGCGCACGATGTCGGCCTTTTTGTTCGCTACATGATCGATGAAGCCCGGATCCTGGTGAGAGAAACCGTTGTGATCCTGGCGCCAGACATGCGACGTAAGCAGGTAGTTCAGCGACGCGATCGGCTTGCGCCAGGGGATCTTCCTGCTGACCTTGAGCCATTTTGCATGCTGATTGAACATTGAATCGATGACGTGGATGAAGGCCTCGTAGCACGAGAACAGACCATGTCGCCCGGTGAGGAGATATCCCTCGAGCCAGCCTTCGCACAGATGCTCGCTCAGCACCTCCATGACACGTCCGTTGACGCTGAGATTGATGTCAACATCTTCGACTTCTGCCATCCATTCCTTGCCGGAGGCTTCGTAGACGGCGTCCAGCCTGTTCGACGCCGTCTCGTCAGGGCCAAAGAGCCGGAAATTCTTTCTGTCGAGATTGAGCTTCATTACGTCGCGCAGAAAATTTCCGAGAACCCGTGTTGATTCTGCCTCGACACTGCCTGGCTTAAGCACCGCCACGGCGTAGTCATGGAAGTGGGGCATCGATAACGGGACCAGCAACTCGCCCCCGTTGGCGTGCGGATTGGAACCCATGCGACGATGGCCCGTCGGCGCAAGTGCCGCAAACTGGTCGCGGAACTTCCCTCGTTCGTCGAACAACTCATGGGCCCGGTAGCTTTTCATCCATTCTTCGAGCTGCTTGAGATGCTCGGGATTCTTGAAGTTCGCGATCGGAACCTGGTGCGCGCGCCAAGTACCCTCCACCGGCTCGCCGTCGACAAATTTCGGTCCCGTCCAACCCTTGGGGGTGCGGAAGACGATCATGGGCCAACGCGGCCGCTCCGCCGTGTCCGCAGAGGAACGCGCCGCTTTCTGGATCCTTTGTATCTCCGCCAGGATCGTATCAAGCGTGCCGGCCAGACTTTGATGCACGACGGCGGGGATGTCGCCTTCCACAAAATGCGGCTCATAGCCGTAACCGCGGATAAGGTCGGTCAATTCCTGCCGGCTAATGCGCGCGAGCACGGTCGGATTTGCGATCTTGAACCCGTTGAGATGAAGGATCGGAAGAACCGCACCGTCACGTACTGGATTCAGAAACTTGTTGGAGTGCCAACTCGTGGCAAGTGCTCCCGTCTCCGCCTCGCCGTCGCCGATAATGCAGGAAACGATCAGATCTGGGTTATCGAATGCGGCGCCATAGGCGTGGACCAATGAATAGCCGAGTTCTCCGCCTTCATGGATCGACCCGGGAGTTTCCGGCGACACGTGACTGGGAACTCCGTAAGGCCAGGAGAACTGGCGAAAGAGACGTCGCAGGCCATTGCGATCACGCTCGATCGCCGGATAACGTTCGGTGTACGACCCTTCGAGATAGCTGTGCGCCACCAGCCCAGGACCGCCATGACCTGGGCCGATGACGTAGATCATGTTCAGATCGTGTTCCTTGATCAGTCGGTTCAGGTGGACATAAATGAAATTGAGCCCGGTGGTCGTACCCCAGTGCCCGAGTAGACGAGGCTTGATGTGTTCGATCTTGAGCGGGCTTTCGAGCAGGGGATTGTCCCGCAGATAGATCTGCCCGACCGAAAGGTAATTTGCCGCGCGCCAATACGCGTCCATTTTCTCCAGCAAATCGGTCGACAGCGTGGCGGGCATCTCCTCCAGCAAATCGGGGGACAGCGTGGCTGGCGTCTCCTCCAGCGGATCAGGTGACAGCGTGGCAGGCATCGGCGGCTCCTTACGGGTTCGTTTACGCGCCAAGGACGGATGATCCCAGAAATGTTTGCTTGCGCGGCTGAGCGCGTTCGACCATGTTCAGCGCTGACAAGATTTGCGCGACGATCTCGCGCGGTTGCGGCTCGATCGAGACGATGACGGGATTTTCGTCCGGGCCTGGTTCCTCCAGAGCCTTTGGTAGGACATGGCTTCGTTCTCTTTCAATGTTGTCGTTGAGGATGGCGGAGTTGCTCTAAGCTTCGATGATCACCTTGAGCGCTTTCGTCTTCGCGGCGTTGCCAAAGGTGTCGTAGGCATCAAGGATGCAGTCGAGCTTGAAGCGATGAGTAATCAGGCGTTTGGGATCGATCTTGTGAGATCTGACGGTGTTGAACAACATCGGTATGGTGACGGTATCGACCAGCCGTGTGGTGATGGAAATGTTGCGGTCCCACAGGCATTCGAGGTGAAGTGCCACTTTTTGTCCGTGCACTCCGATATTGGCGATGTTGCCGCCCGGCGCGATAATTTTTTCACACATCTCGAAAGTGGCCGGGATACCCACCGCCTCGATCGCGGTGTCGACACCGCGATTGCCGGTCATCTTCATGACCGTCTCCACGGCCTTGCCGTCGCTGCTGTTGACGCTTGAGGTGGCCCCAAAGCGCTTCGCCATTTCAAGGCGATTGTCGTCGAGGTCGATCATGATGATCTCGGCCGGTGAGAAGAATTGCGCAGTGAGCAAGGCCGCTAGCCCTACCGGGCCCGAACCGACGATGGCGACGGTGCTTCCCGGCTGAACTTTGCCATTGAGGACGCCGCATTCGAATCCCGTCGGCAGAATGTCGCTGAGCATGACCAGGGCTTCTTCATCCGCCCCTTCGGGAATGGGATAGAGGCTTGTGTCAGCATAGGGAGTGCGGACGAATTCAGCTTGGGTTCCGTCGATGGTATTGCCGAGGATCCAGCCACCAGTAGTGCAGTGCGAATACATCTGCTTCCGGCAATAGACGCATTTGCCGCAGGCGCTCACACACGAGATAAGGACATGATCGCCCCGCTTGAACGCCGTGACCGCCGGCCCAACCTTGTCGACAATACCCACACCCTCATGGCCTAGAATGCGGCCGGGCTGGCACGTCGGGACGTCACCTTTAAGGATGTGCAGGTCAGTTCCACAAATCGTCGTCTTTACTATTTTGACAATTGCGTCCGTGGGCGCCGTGATTTCCGGCTTCGGACGATCTTCTAGAGCTTTCTTTCCCGGCCCCCGGTAAACGAAGGCCTTCATAGTCGCTGCTGTTTTGTCGCGGGACCGAGTTTCCGGTCTTAGCATCGTCGTGAGAGTCATGATCTGTCATCTTTCGGGTGAGCAGCTTGATGGTCCGCGCTATCGTCACCGACCAAGCGCGTCTCATGCGCACACTCGGCGTCTTTGCCGACGAGAGTCTGAGCAGTTTTGACCGCTCGCGAGCGGCGCATGCTAAATTGAGTGCCCTTTGATCAGGAGCGGATTCGTATTTCGACATCAATTAAGCGGGCATTTTGCGGACCGATCTGGGTCCGAGCTCGCGAAAATACAATCGCGGCTGCGTCATCATCGTTGCGGGGTCGGTCCAGCACTTTGCCCTGCGCTTTCGCGCGTCAGGAAACGGCGCGCGCGATGAAATTACGGATCGGCCTCTTGCGAATTGTCTCATGATTCGCGAACGAACCCGCTCGCGCGGCGGATGCGCTGGCAGAGGGCCGCCCGCGTGTTATGAATTTTTCGAGTCGAACTGTCTTGCTTCGACGTTTGGCTTTAGGCGGCCACCGGCTCGGGCTCCGGCCAGACGGCGGTCAGGAGCAATCCTACAACGATTCCCACGGAAATTTCGAGGAACCGATGGATGGCGATCATCCATGCAGGCTCAGCACGCGCTACGAGCATAACGATGGCCAGCGTAATCCCCGCGTACCGAAACGCATTTCGTCCGATGCGCAACGTGCGCAGATCAGTCCGAGCACAAATTCGCCGGCACCAAATGCCGCCACGTTTTGCGCCGCATAGGGCGTCAGCAGCGCCCCCATCGCGGCGCCGAGCGCGGTGCCCACAAAGCGCTGCTTGGAGACGGTCCAAGCGGCGCCAAGAGTTGATTGCATGATGACGATGGCGGTAACGGCGGCCCGGTAGGACTCCGGCAATCGGCAGAATCGCGCGATCAACAGAGAGCCGACCGCAGCGGCCGCCGTTCTGATCGAATGCAACACTTCTTTTTGATCCATGGGTAGCCACGTCAACATTTTTGACTCCTTCATTCTCGGTTTTGCTGCCGATGCGCGCAGCAAGCGCAGCGAGGAATCATGGGACGATGAATTTCCGCAGCGTGAGGCGGCACGTCCGCTAATGGAATGGTCCGGCCGTGCTCCTGCCCCGCCAGCGAATCGAAGCTGGCGGGGGGCACCAAAAGCAAGGAGCACGCCACTTTTCGAAAGCAACCCGCCGATGGTTAAATGTTAGACCGCTCGTTTCGCGCTCGGCAACGTCAGAATTTGACCGAGCTTTCGATTCGAAATTGGTTTGTGCCGCCAGCGTGCTGCTGCTGCTACCTAATCGTTAGCGATGCCAAGATTGCGAGCGTATGTTGCCCATTAGCCGCCATGATTGGGGCTGAGCCTAAGGTCTTGCATTGTAAGGGGGATGTCATGACTTGCGATGCTCGTTCGGCCATCCAGCATCAGTACAATTCGCGTCTTCAGCAGCACGGCTTGACTGAATCAATGCGTGCTACGAATTACGAACTATCCACACCTAAAACCGAAATGCTCATCGGTCATTGGTATCTCGATGAGTTCGGCAACCGAACACGTGAAATCAAAGCACGCGACGAGGATACCGCGCCGATGTCCCGCGCGCGGTCACCGCTCATCGAGCCGCGCGGTCGGGCCAAGCATATACGAGCGGCGGCTCGTATGATTCAGCTACTTCGACCTTGAAAAGCGTAGCAACGACAAGCCGCTTCACGTCCTTGGCTTTTGCCGCGTGGGGCTTACCATGCTTGTTTGGTACCCGTCGAAATTCTCGCGTGCGCAAGCGTTGGTGCGGCCGTCGGCCGTATTGTTGATCTCCCAGTTTTGCTTGGCGTTTGTGCGCTGATTGCGGTTGCGGCACTGCCCACGCCGTAGTTCGGGGTTTTCGCCCGCCGCGCGTCAAGGATGTTTGGTTGGCGCGTGCGCGGGGGGTTCGACCTGTGAACCAGCTCTCTCCATAAGCTGAGGCCGGCGGCCCGCGGAAGCGAGCCCGACTCCGTGCCGCCGTCACGCAGTTTCCGTCTTTAAATTGTTCATTAGTCTATGCGATCATTGCATAATTGCCCTTTTGGGCGGTTCGCGCTACCAAGACGTGTTTTCGACCGCGATTGGGGGGAAACAAGAGTGACGCTCGCGCGCATGGCAGGCGCGATAGGCCCGTCCCGGTTGTCTGGGGCTTATCGCAAGGGCGCAACCGGACTAAGGCAGAGATTCCCGGCGCCGCGGGCGCGGCTGGAGGGTTACGACCTGGCGGCGGCGACGCTCTTTGGCACGCTCGTCGTCCTCGTGGCCTTCACCTTTCGCGATTACGCGATCTCCAACGATGAGGAAGTCCAGCAGCGCTACGGCGAGCTCATCGTCGCCTATTACGCGAGCGGGTTTGCCGATCAAGCGGTGTTCCAGTTCAAGAACCTCTACCTCTATGGCGGCCTGTTCGATCTGATTGCGATCGGATTCGAAAAGATCCTTCCGTTCGATACTTACGCCGTCCGCCACGCGATTTCGGCTCTGATCGGCGTCGGCGGAATCGGGGCGACCTGGGCCGCCGCGCGGGCCATCGGCGGACCGCGCGCGGGTTTCCTTGCGGCGGCGGCGCTCGCGGTATGCGGGGTCTGGTACGGCGCGATGTTCGACCACACCAAGGATATCCCGTTCGCAGCCGCCATGATGGGAGCGCTCTATTTCCTGCTTCGTCTGGGACGCCAACTGCCGCGGCCGCACTGGGGCACCGTTCTGATGTTCGGACTGCTCTGCGGTTGCGCTCTCGGGATTCGCGTGCTCGGGCTGCTCTTGATCAGCTATGCGGGCCTCGTCGTCGTGGCCTATGCGCCGATTGCCTCAGGCCGTTCGTGGCGTTCGGCGTCGGCTTTCGCATGCCGTTCCGCGCTCGCGCTCGCGCCGGCTTTTTTCATCGCCTACGCCGTCATGATCGTGGCCTGGCCCTGGGCCGGCTTGGCCCCGCTCAATCCGCTGCGCGCGATCGGTACGTTCGACAACTTCAATTATCCGATCAATACGGTGCTGGCGGGCCAAGTTTATCGCATGGCCGACGTTCCGCGCTGGTACGTGCCGACGTATGTCGGCATCAAACTTACTCTGCCCTTGCTCATTGGCGCGTTCCTCGGCGTCGTGTTCGCGCTGCTCCCGCGATCTGCTGCGCAGACACCGGGCAAGGAGTGGTGGAAAGAAACCACGCTTGTCGCGTTTGCTGCTTTCTTCCCGCTAATCTGCGATGTGATCATTCACGCTCCGAGCTTCACCGGGATGCGGCACTTCCTCTTCACGGTGCCGCCGATCGCGGTGCTGGCGGGCTTAGGTCTCGACGGTGCAATTTCCCGGCTCGAAGGACTGAACCGTGCGGCGGCGGGTTTCGTCATGGCGGTCGTGTTGCTGTGCCTGGGCGGCGATGCGGTGACGCTCTATCGCCTACATCCGGACGAGTATCTGTTCTTCAACCCGCTGGTCGGCGGCCTCGAAGGCGCCTCGCGCCGCTACGCGACCGACTATTGGGTCAACATCATGCCCGAGGCAGTCGATCGCCTCGAGCGCTTCCTCGATCGGACCGAGCCTGCATCCGCCAAATCGCCGACGCACCGTTATCTGGTTGGGGTATGCGGAGAGCGGCTGTCGTTCGAGAAGGAAGCCGACGCGCGGCTCGAGTGGACACGCGACTGGAAACGTGCGGATTTCTTCATTGCGCCGACGCATATGAATTGCGACCGCGCCCTGAACGGACAAGTTATCGGAACGGTCGAGCGGCTGGGCGTGCTCATCGGAGTCATTAAGGATCGTCGCTCGCTTGTTCGCCAGAGCCTGGCGCATAGCGGTTGAGATCTGAATTCGTTCGCCGACCAATCACGAACCGATCATCCCAGGCCGATTTTTCGCAGTGATGCACGGGCTGGGGGAGAGTCTCTTCTGGCGACGCCTTGCTCAGTCTCAATGATTTCGAGGCTTTGCATGAGCGCATTCGCTAGGGTCTTCCGTATGATCCGGGGATCAAGGACGCCTCAAAACTGGGAGGGAGCCGTACTCCTATCCCGAAACCGCACTAATCAGCTTGAGTGCCAAGATTTTTCTCTCCCACACGTCTTTGACTCACAATTCCAAATCTAAAACCCTCCCAGTTTCTCACAACGAAACTCAAAATCTACAAACAAAAAGTGTGACAACTCGCCGCACTGCAACACGCCGTGTATTTTTTTGCTGCGTTCGCGAGACGTTCGCGGCATTGTTGAAGAATCGTACAAAAAGCAGAGCGCATGAGTGAATCTACAATCATCGGCGCGTTAGTAGCGGGATTGCTTTCGCTTGGAATTACCGATGCTAAGGCAGGTACCACAGCCAGCCAGCTATCAAAAGCCTGTGCGGAATATCCTAGCAAAACGGACCGCTCGGTCCTTTGTCTCAGCTACATCTCCGGCGTTTTAGATGCATACCGAACCCTAAACAAGCTAGTCCCCCCAAGAGGAAGACTGTTCTGTATAACCAGCTCCGCTACTCCGCAAGCAATCATTCAGGTAGTAAAGGACGATTTGCTTAGGAATCCTGAGAAATTGTCTATGCAAGCTGCTTCCGTGGTTCTCGACGCGATAAGCGACACATTTCCGTGCAATTAGAGAAATTCAAACTGAGACGCTACCCAGTATTTGTCGCTGTTGACCCGGAAACGTGTTCCCGGCAGGGCTTTTCGTCGGTACGCTTGGCTGAAACGTCGTTACACCTCACTGACACGCTGTTACGTCGAGCCGTGACGTCGTCACACGTCAGTGAAACGTCGTTACGCCAGCCGTAACGTCGTTACACCAAGCCGTGACGTCGTCACGCCAAGCTGATACTGCCATCCACTTGGTGCGGCCTTCACGCAGCCGTTCCAGGTGCCGGTCACCCGCACCAAGCTCGAGACTACGCAACTCGACCTTCTCGTGAATGAGCTAACGGCCACCTTCCATTTCGTCGGTCACGAACACACCGAACGCAACTTGGAGGCTCTCGTACACGTCGTCAAAGCGTCACTCGGCGGCGTGTGACTGAGGCAGCTTGGCTCGATCGAGATCGCGGCTCACGAGCTTCATCACTTGCGCAGATACATCGCCCACCGAGGCCCGATAATGCGCGGTCGAGCGCGCCAGCACGTTGTAGATCATGACGGCGGGAATAGCGGCGACGAGGCCGAGCGCGGTTGCCAGCAACGCTTCGGCGATGCCGGGCGCCACCACCGCGAGATTGGTGGTGTGCGCCTTCGAGATGCCGATGAAGCTGTCCATGATTCCCCACACCGTACCGAACAGCCCGACGAACGGAGCCGTTGACCCGATGGTGGCAAGGACGCCGGTTCCTCGGGAAATTTTGCGCCCGGCCGCCATCTCGATGCGCTCGAGCTGCCAGGCGACACGCTCCTTCAGCCCGTCCGCACGCAGATTCGCGGAGAACCGGATTTCGCTTGTCGCCGCTTGCAAGAGCTGCGCGGCGGGGTCGGTGCCGTCGCCGAGCTGAGCGTTGGCCTGCGCCAGCGTGGCGCATTTGCCAAGGACGCGTACGGCCTTGCGGACGGCCGCGCGCGCGCCGCGCAGTTCCAGGGCCTTTGCGATCCAAACCGTCCAGGTGACCAGCGACGCCATCGCTAGACCGATCATCACCGCTTTCACGATGCGATCGGCATTGAGGAACATGCCCCAAGGCGAAAGGTCCTGCGGCAACTCGGCGACGGCGATGGATGGCGGCTCCGCACTTGGGGTGGGTGCGGCATTGTTCGGGCTCGTCGCGGGATTTGGAGCAGACGGCGCTTGCGTTGCCGGCGAGGCAGCGGGCCCCGGCGCGTTGTCGCCCTGAGCATAAACGTCGTGCACTTGAGTAGCGATGATCACAAGCCCAACGACCAACACTGCTGTACTGTGCCGTCGCATGCGCTTACCGATCGACCTTGCTCGGCGCATTGTTCCAACTCCCTGGCTTTTCCCACCGCTTCTCTGTCCTGTGCTCTTCCCTGCGGCCCGATGACCACCCGAAGAGGTGTAACGGCCCGCCCCTTGCCACATCGGAACTGTTGTTTCGTATGGTTTGATGTGCGGCATTGTCGGTGGTCCGATCGACGTTCAGGTCAGCACGCGCTACATTGACGGACGCGAGCAATACGCAACTCACAATGCCGTACATGCGAAGCAACGCTCGACTTATTCTCGCTCTCGTCATCCCGCATCTCCATGAGTTGAGTGCGACCATCGGACACCCTTCAAATCTTTTTTGAAAGGCCGAGGAAGAAGCCGCGACGAGGCCCGTATTGCGGCGCGAACACGCCGATGCCAGTACCGCTCCTCAGCTGGTAGACCGTGTCGAAAACGTTGATGATGTCGAAGCGCACCGTCATCGGTCTTGGATCGTCGGGCAACATAAACTCGCGCGCTATTCCAGCATTGAATTGCGCATAAGGCGGTTCAGTGTCGATATTGGCATCGCCGGTGCGCAACCCGCTGCCGGCGATCATGCTCGCGCTGAGTGTGGTTCCGCACCACGGGGATACGTCGGCGCCGGACAGACCGCCGAACGTTTCGCTCGCATAGGCCGCCCGGCCGCAAAACTTATAGATGGCGCCGGCTGAGGCGGTCACGATCTGGGTGTGATCGGTGTAGACCCAGTGCGATTGGATGTACTGGAACTCGGTCAGGCCGCCGAGATCGGCGAGCGGCGTGGTGTTGTCGAACAAATATTGGTTCGACACCACCTGCGTGGCTCTCTCCGAGCCAACGGACAGGTTGGCATAGGCCTGGAAATTGCCGCTATGGAATTTGCCGGTGAACTCGATGCCTTCAACAATTCCCTTGGCATAGTTGAAGGCGCTAAGCACCAGTGCCTGGCCGAAATTGCCGTTGTCGATAAGGTCGGTTGCGATCTTGTAATAAGCGTCGACCCCGAGATCGAGGTCGGTGCAGTCCTTGGCCGCCGGCTTACTGCATCCGAATGGAATGTTTTGATTGACGCCGGCGTCGAAATAATGCGAACGCTCCGGCAACACCGGACTGTTGCCTTGACCGGCCGGGGGCGCGCCGGTCGTGCCGTCGAACAGGGCAATGTTCGCCGGCGCGGCCTCGACCAATATCGGGGGGGTGAAGTAGCGCGCGTAGCCGGCGTGGAAGGTCGTGAATTCGAACGGCTTGTAGGTGACGCTGATGCGCGGGCTCAGCTGGTTGGCGTTGACGAATTGCCACATCTGGTCGAAACGCAGACCACCATTGATGGTGACTTTATCGGTGACTTTCCACTCGTCCTGGGCATAGACGCCGGCGAGCCAACCGACCGCTGAGACGTCGTCGGTGATCGTAAAGGGCGCATCGACGGGCACGCCGCCGGGCGCCGGCTCGACCAGCGATGAATTGCCGACGAACGCCTGTTCACCGCTGACGAAAAAGCCGGTACGAATCGTGTTTGCCGGATTGATCCGATACGAGCCATCAGCCTGGATGCCGTTGGTATAGGATTGGCGGGTGACGTTCGACGCGACGCCATTGATCAAGAGGTCGCCGAGCGGGTCGGGCGCGTAGTTGAGCCGATCGTAGCGGGTGAAATACGAGAGTTGCCCGTCGAAGCCATTGATCGATTTTTGCACCGCCAAAACGCCAAATTGGGTGAACTCGACCTGGTTCTCGTTAAGCAGCGCAGAATTGAAACTGGTAACACCGAAGGCGCTCATGACCGGAGGATTTCCGTTCAATCCAACCGGCTGACCGGGCACGTTGGGAATTTGATACGTCGTGTTTGCCGTTCCCGCGATCAGGCTGAGCCGCGTTGTCGGGTCGATGAACGTCGACATGTAGGCAAAGCCCTTTTCCTGCCGCGAGAAATCGTGGATGGGGCTGTAGGTTGGAAGTGGATTTTCAATTCCCTCGTTGGTCTGCAGATAGCGGCCGGTGAAATAATATTGAACGCCGGCAAAGCAATCGACGGGTGCGGGCGGTGCGTTCGGCTTTCCGGGCGCCGGTGCGGCCGACGGGCAGGTGCTGCCAAACGTGCCGCCGTAATCGAAACTCGGGGTGAGGGTTCCCTGGCTGCCACCGTAAACACCGACATTGCCGCTGTTGTTAAAGAGATCGGTGCGGGTCGTAATGTCGACCAGGCCCACAGTGCGTAGCCCGAATTCGGCCGGCAGAGCGCCGGTGACTAGTGCGAGACTGCCGATCCACTTGGCGTCTAGCACACTGCTGAAGCCGGTGAGGCCGTCCGGCAACAAGATCCCGTTGATGCGGTATTGCACGTTGGCGTGGTCATTGCGGACGTGAAGGTCGCCGCTGACTGCGGAATCCTGCGAGACGCCCGGGAACTGCAACAGGAGTCTCTCGACCGGCGTATTGGTGCTCCCGGGGAGTGCCTCGATTGTCGCGTGGCTCAACGTGTCGGACGTCGTGCCGATGGTAGTGTACAGATTGCTGCGCGCCGCATCGAAAGCGTCGGCCTTGGCGTTGAGCTGCGCCGCCGGCGTTACCGGCGCCGCCGGCGTTACCGGCGCCGCCGGTGGCGCGGCGCGGGCCTGCGCCGTGCGCGGTTTTTGCTTCGGCTTTTCTTTCGGCGCACTGACCACTACCTCGGGAAGCTGCGTCTGTGCGCTTGCCGCTCCGCAGAGAAGTGCAAGCGCAACCGCGCAACTGAGAAAACCGGCACAATGCACTCGGCGAACAAGAAAACACATGACACTCCACTCCACCCTTGCTTGCTGGAAGGCATGACCCAAATGGCCAACCCGGTGGCGGGTGTGCTGTCGCGGCTGTCAAAAGATTAAAGAAAAAGCCGCATTGGACCCCACGGCTGTCGCCGGCGTTACTGCACGGCAAAGCGGTGGATCAGCAACGCCCGGGGGTCAGGCGAGCGGCGGAGCGCGTGACTGGAAGAAAGTTCGTTGCGGCGGGAAGAAGGCGTCCGCGACAGGATCGAAATGCTTGATTAGCCGGGAAGCAAAAAGCGCCGGTAATTGTGGCGCTTGCGGAATAAACGAGTTCGCTGCGACAGAAATCGTGGCGCAGATCGCGCAATAATCGTCCGCGTCGCTCCCGGGCTGCTGCCCGGGAGCGGTTTGCGATGCTTGCGTTCCCGAGCCAGTGACATTGACCGCCGGCGAGGCGCGATGGATGCCGTCCACGTGGACGTGCCCGAAAGTCAGGACGAGCTGCAGCGCCACCGCAGTAAGCGCCAGCCAACCAGCAAACCGTTTGCGACGAACCCGACCCATAGGGCGAACCCACCCCTAGCCTGTGGGCGAAGCCACACTTCATCAGTCTATGACAGAGCCTACAACCGATCGGGGCAAAAAGTACTCCTGGTTGGAGCGATTGGCATAGGGTGTTGCGCGGAAGCGACAGTTCCGACGTTATGAGACGTTGGACGGCTAGGTATAGGAAGATGCCACAGGAGGCTCGACTCCCGGCGGCTGAAAGGCGATCTAGAATGTTGCCGCAATCGTTAATCGCATCGGCGTTTATATCCTGTGGCGTTGGCTTCAAGAACGGATCGGATGCGTGTGGGGCCGGCCGGAGAGCCATAGAAGTCGGTAGCTTCGCGCTATTGTCATGATCGAAATGGCAACTAGGACTGCCTGATTGTAGATGTCGTTGCCGGGGTCGGGGGGCCTCATGAAGGAGCTAGTTGTTGCCTGCGTATCGCTGACGGCGCTGGCGGTCGCCGGCGGCGCCGATGCAGCTGATTTCTCGCTTGTCCTGCCGGTCAACGCGCCAGCGGCTTCGACAGTCTATGACTGGACGGGCTTCTACGCCGGCGGTCATCTCGGTTATGCGTGGGGTAGCTCGAACTGGACCGCCGGTGCGGCCGCGACCCCTGGTGCTTCCGGTGCGCTTGATTTGTTTCAGCCCTTCAACGCCTTCAACGATACGGGAAGCTTCTTCGAGGGAGTGCAGGCCGGCTACAATTACATGCTGCCGAACCGAGTCCTGTTGGGTGCGGAGACCGACGTTTCGTTCCCGAGCTTCCCGAACAACGCCGGCATTTCCATTGGCGGTGCGTCGACGTTTACGTCACCGGCCCTCGGCGCGGTGAACTACAGCGAGACGGTGCTCGCTTCCGGCACGGTGCGGGGCCGCGTTGGCTACGCGCCCGGGCACTGGTTGATTTATGCGACCGGCGGTTTCGCCTGGACGTACGATCAGCAATCGCTCACGCAGGTCGCTACCGGCACCAGCGAAACACCATTGGTGTGGCGATTGGGCTGGACGGCGGGTGGCGGCGTCGAGATCCCGATTGCGCCGCATTGGACCGCACGGCTCGAATATCTATTTTTTGACTACGGCAACAAAACGACCGGGTTCTTCGCTGGCGCCCAGCCAGTAAATTCGGATTTTTTGCTGCAAGAGCTGCGCGTCGGTGTGAACTATCGGTTCGCCAATGATGCGCCGCCGGCGCCGATGCTCGTTAAAGCGCCGGGGACGCCGGATTTGGACAACGTCAATTTTCACGCCCAAACCACGTTCCTCGAACAAGCCTATCCGGCTTTCCGCTCACCCTATGAGGGTCAACAAAGCCTCCCGGGCGGCGGTCAGGGCCGGGAAACCTGGGACGCCACGCTGTACGCCGGCGTTCGGCTGTGGAAGGGCGCCGAACTGTGGGTCAATCCGGAGATTGATCAGGGGTTTGGGCTCGCCAACACGCTCGGCGTTGCTGGATTCACCAGCGGCGAAGCCTACAAGATCGGCGCGACCTATCCCTATGCGCGGTTGCCGCGCACATTCATCCGCCAGACCATCGACTTGGGCGGTGAAACAGAGAAGGTCGAAGCCGGCATCAATCAGTTCGCCGGAACGCAGACGGCAAACCGGCTGGTTATCACTGTCGGCAAGTTCGGGGTCACCGACATCTTCGACACCAACAAGTACGCCCACGACCCCCGCAGCGATTTCTTGAATTGGGCGATCGTCGACACCGGCACTTTCGATTACGCCGCAGATTCCTGGGGCTATACCTACGGCGCAGCAGCGGAATGGTATCAGGGAAATTGGACAGTGCGTGGCGGTTTGTTTGACCTATCTGTAGTTCCTAACAGCCCGGATCTCGATCCGTCGTTTTCGCAGTTCCAGTGGGTCAGCGAAATCGAGCGTCGCTACGATCTATGGGGGCATCCCGGCAAGATCGCGGTCACCGGTTTCCTCAGCCGCGGGCGTATGGGTACCTTTGAAAATGCGATTAATTTGGCAGCGGTCACCGGCGGCCCGGCCGACATCGCTGCCGTCCGCCAATATCAAAGCCGCGGCGGCGTGAGCATGAATCTCGAACAGGAGATTACGTCCGAACTCGGCGCCTTTGTCCGCGCCGGGTGGGCCGACGGTAACGTTGAGCCATACGAATTCACCGATATCGACCGCACTGTGGCGGCCGGACTTTCCGTCTCCGGCAAGCTTTGGGCACGGCCGGACGACACAATCGGCTTCGCCGGTGTTCTGAACGGTATTAGTGGGGTGCATCAGGCCTTCCTCAATGCCGGCGGCTTGGGAATCCTCGTCGGCGACGGGCAACTGCCGCATCCGGGTCTCGAGCAAATCATAGAGGCCTATTACAGCTACGCGCTCACTCCCTTCACGAGAGTGTCCGTTGACTATCAGTTCGTCGCCAACCCGGCTTACAACACCGATCGCGGGCCAGTGAATGTTTTTGCCGGCCGCTTCCACACCGCATTCTGATCGATATCATCCGTCCAGGATATTTGGACAGCCGCCTGAGCATGTCCAAGTCGTTATGCGGCTGATCCAGGTAAAGCGGACAGAGTAAGCCCTTAAGAGTTTTAATGGAGGACGGTTCGCTCGTGCCCGCAACACCGCATGTAGAAAAGCATTTCACCGCTACCGAAACCGTACGGGACGTCGTAATTGGAATGGCCGATGGCCTCACCGTACCATTCGCTTTAGCGGCAGGCCTTGCTGCTGCCGTTTCCTCCACGAAAGTCATCGTGACGGCTGGTCTCGCAGAGATCGTAGCAGGCGCAATAGCAATGGGCCTCGGGGGTTATCTTGCCGCCCGGACGGACGCTGAACATTACATCGCCGAGGAAACACGGGAAAGCTGGGAAATTGACAATTTACGCGACAAAGAGGTTCAAGAAGTCGCAGAGATATTTGGAGGCTACGGTTTGAGGGGCGACGTGCTGCAAAGCGCGGTCGCAGCGATCACCTCTGACCGTAAACGGTGGTTGAATTTTATGATGCATTTCGAGCTCGGTCTCGAACGGCCTGATCCAAAACGCGCGCCAATCAGTGCCGGAACCATCGCAGTCTCTTATGTAGTTGGTGGCCTTATTCCACTAGCGCCCTACATCATACTGTCGAACATATCAGAAGCTTTTGCTTACTCCGTAGGATTCACGGCATTGGCCCTCATTCTGTTCGGTGGGATAAAGGGCCAGTTCACGGGCATCAATAAGGCCAAATCCGCCGCACAGACACTGCTTGTGGGTGGGCTGGCTGCAGCCGCTGCCTACCTCTTGGCGCATGTCTTCAGTCGATAGGCGTACGCCGGGGCCGTCAGTTGATGGGACAGACCGATCGACGATAGCCGCCAGGTTTAAGTGTCGCAGTGCCTCTTTTCACTTTGATAGAAGCAACCACTCAAGCGACTCCGCATTCGGGCAGTAGTCGCGGAGGTGAGCGGCGGCTCTCGATTGTGATCTGGCTTCGGTAAGAGCATGCGCAGGATATCAGAGCTCACGTCCTCGTCGTTCTGTGTCCGCCTATCATCGATTCTCGCAGGCGCGGCCGTGTGTTCGATTTCATGTTATGGCCGGCGATGTCGGCCTGGATTTGTATCAGTGGATAATTTCGGTGATGGGGACTAGGAGTTCTCTTACAACGTGAGAGGCTCCCATGTGGCGCCTTATTGCTCTCATTTTCGCGGCGCTGACCCTAGTGGCGCCTGCCACTGCAATCGGCGCGGGCGGCAATGTGCGACTGTCCCCGCCAAAGCCAATCGCGGCGGGGATTCCGTCCCCGGAGGTCGCGCCAAGCGAAGCTTTGGGCGGTTGCGGGCGCGGACGCTACCGAGATTCCGAAACTCGCCAATGCCGTGGCCCGGCGGATGTTCGGTAACTGAGGCCGTGGATGCGCGGTACTTTTTTGTTGGTAAGCTGCTTAAGGCCCCTTTGAGGAAATGATCTAGATCAAAGAACCGGATTTACTAACGGCAGATATTTTTTATGTGGATTGGACAGCCTATAACTACCGGGCCGTGAGTTAGCCGTTTTCCCCAGCGCAGACACCGACTAGGGTCGGGCTTTTGGCAGACCGACGTCCCGTAAGTGCCTCCATTGGCTCAGCAAGCATCTCTTCCAGGTAGGTTTTGAGCGCCACTGCCACGTTGGGCGTAAACTTCCTGGCTTTTAGGAGCTGTGGCCCAAATATCACGGTCGGCCGAGAGCTGTACGAAGGCGGCTTTTGTGCCCGACGGTACTGGTGATAGAGTTACCGTATGAGAGGCGGTGTGTTCAGGCGGGACACAACATCCGGGCGCTTGCTGCGCCCGCTGATCGGCATCGCTGTCGCGTATGCCATCGCCGCACAAAGCCTTCTGATTACGCTCGGCGGATTTTCGCTTCCTGCACGCGCGGCTGATAACGCAGTTGCTTTCGAGCTGTGTCTCCACGACGGCCAGGGCGCTTCGGAGCTGCCGACCGGCAATACTGACCACGCCGCTTGTACTCATTGCATCTTCTGTTTTGCCGGATCGCATCATGCGGTCGTCGGCGCAGCACCGGCGTTTTTCACCCGCGCGTATATTGATGTGACCGGCGTTCCGTGGGCCGCCGATCGGCGTCCCATCCCTCGCCTTCGTGCTTATTCTATCGCCAGTCCCCGAGGTCCCCCGCTTCACGGGTGACGACCTGCGGCCCGTTTCGTGGCCGCGGTATCGCGGGGCATCGGCTAGGACCACAACTCCGTATCGCCGAGAAGCCGCTTTCCGAGCGCCAACGCGCGAGGAACCGGCAACGCGCTAGGGCGCAGACATCTATTCATACTCGGGGGGACATAATGTCCATTCCATTCACCGACGCGCGGTCATCGGCGCTTCGATCCAAATTGGTCGCTTGCCTCGTCGTAGCAACAATGGCGTTCGCATGCAGTCCGGGAACCGTCATCGCCGCTGATTTGCCGTTAAAGGCGCCAGAGCCACCTGCCCCTCAGTGGGGCGGGTGTTATGCCGGAGTGAACTTAGGGGGGGGTGCGAGCGGAACGAACTTCGGCAGCACCGTCGATCCGGGAACCTACCTGGCACCTGCTGACGCTGCGACAGTCAGCGGTAGCGGCAGTGGTGGGGCGAACGCCGACGGCGTACTGGCGGGCGGACAGGCCGGCTGCAATCTTCAATCCGGGACCGTGGTGTTCGGGCTCGAAGGCGACTTCGACTATTTTCGCAGCAACCCGCAGTTCAACAACAACACCAACACACTGATTAACGGCAACACGTTCGCCGTCTCACAGTCGCTGACCACTAACTTCCTGGCGACGATACGCCCGCGGGTCGGCATCGCGGCGGATCGTAATTTGGCTTACGTCACCGGCGGCGCGGCCTTCACTAATATCAGCTACACCGAGGGATATTCAGACGCGAACGCTCCGCCCGGCACCGGCTCGGCAACCGCGTCGAGATCACTCGTGGGTTGGACCGCGGGCGCCGGTTGGGAATATGCGTTCGCCGATCGTTGGACGGTCCGCGCCGAATATCTGTACGCGAGCTTCCCGACGACGAATGCGCTCGGAACAATCACCGGCGCCGGCGGAGCGAATACCCTCCACGGTTCTTCGGACCTGGTTATACAGCTCGTCCGTGCCGGCGTGAGCTTCAAGTTCTGATCGTAGCGAGCGTGTCATGTTCACACTTCCCCTCGCATCAAGCTTCATCGCCCGCACCCGCTCGCGCCGTTATCCGGCAGCGACAGGGCGCGCCAATCGGCCCAGTGACACCATGCCAACCACCGTCAAAGCTGAACAAGGACCTTCGACTAGTCTTCCAACAAGCCGGAAGATCGTAGCGTTAGTTACCTTCCTGGTCGCGACCATTGTTTCGTTCGTGCCGCTCGTCAGCTTCACAACCACGGCGGCGCGCGCCTGCGCCTGCGGTTGCAGCGTGTTTGATGTCGGCGGCCTCGATCTGCCGCAGGAGGAGGATCACGGCGGCCGCGTTTTTCTCGAATATTGGAGCGGCAATCAGACGGAGAACTATATCGGGAGTTCCAGGGCCTCGGGAAATCTCAACTCGGACAAGCAAATCACTACCCAATGGGTCAACGCTGGCTTCAGCTACAATTTCAACCGCGACTGGGGCGTCATGGTGCGTATACCAACCGTCGACCGCACCTTGGTCACCGATACCGGCGCCTATGGCGGGATCTTGCCCTTCAACTCCAAGGACATCGGCGATGTTGAAGTTATGGGGATCTACACCGGCTTCTTCAAAGACATGTCGACCGGCATAATATTCGGCGTCAAACTTCCCACCGGCACCTACACTGCGCCCGGGCTTGACCGCGACACACAGATCGGAACGGGCAGCACCGACCTGCTGCTTGGAGCGTTCCACCGCGGCCTGCTCAGCGGCGACAATGCCTGGCAGTATTTTTCACAGATTATGTGGCGGCAGCCATTTCTCTACAAATCGGCGGCCGATCCACAAGGCTTCTTCGATGGAAACCCGGGCGTCGTACAAACTTACTTTCCGGGGGCACAGATCGATGGCTCGGCCGGCATCGTCTACAACAATTTGTACCATGTGCTTGGCCTCGACAAGATCACGCCGCTCGCCCAAGTCATCGTATCGCACCGCGACCACGATACGGGCACGGGCGCCGATCCGTTCAACAGCGGCTTCGACCGGGTAATGCTTTCGCCCGGCATCGAGTTCACGAAGGTGGTCGACGAAGCCAACAACAGAGTCGTCAAGGTCTATGCCGATATCGAGGTTCCGATCTATTACCGGGCAAATGCCGCCAACAACGCCGGCACCGATGGCCAGCTTGTCGCTCCCTACTTGATCAGGGCGGTGGCAAGCTACAATTTCTAAAGCAATCAACAAGCCGACGCGCCAGCAACAGCGCGTCGGCAAATACAAATACAAGGCGAGCTTATGTCAGTTCCGAACCGGACCATAGTGCCGCGTATGCCTGCACGGTTGCTTGGACCGGCAAAGCAGCGCAGGTTGGTAGCTCGGCAAATCGGGGAAGCTGATGCCGGGCATCGTTTCCGCAGGGCCGCCGCCGTGAGCACTCGCCGCACCGACGTACACGGACGTAGTCAGCAGTACGGCCGCAAACATCTTAAACAACGTTTTCGACATCGATCGCTCTCCGTCTGCTTGGCGACAAGTTCAGTGCGCCGGCATCAATCTTCCGCTCCGAACATCAACTTGCACAATAGATCTGCGGTTCTAGGTTGTAACATGCTTTGCCGTTCCAAGAACGTTGCCTGGGTGGTGTGATGTTCTCCTCAATATACACAAGGTGTGCGCATATCGCCGCAACGGCTAGTATTGTGTGGCTCGTTTCGACATGCGGACCGGCGCGCGCCGCACCGGAAATCGGTGCAGCCGCACCCGCGCTCGTCGTCAACTCGCTCGATGGGACGACGTTCGATCTCGCTAAGCTGCGAGGCAAAGTCGTGCTCATCAATTACTGGGCGACCTGGTGCGCGCCGTGTCGCAAGGAAATGCCGAAACTGGACGCGTTTTATAAACACTATCACGCTCAGGGCCTGGAAATCATCGGCATCAGCATCGACTTTGAGCGTGACTTCGAAAAGGCCCGCAAAGCGGCCCAAGCGGTCACCTATCCGACAGCGGTGGCGAAAGCCATCACGGACGACGGGTTCG
>CAWKBE010000003.1:0-218057 GCA_963847785.1 uncultured Alphaproteobacteria bacterium | reverse complement strand
ACCGCTGCTCTATCCGGCTGAGCTACGGGACCGGCTACACGCCACGCGCCTATAACCATATCGCGCCCAGGTCCAGCCGCTCAAGGCTCGCCGGAATTCCGGCCCGACGTCGGTCCACGCGCCCGCGTCGGCGAATTTAACCGGATTATTCTAGCGCATAGCCGTTGCCGCCGCGGGCGGCACTTCGTCGGTCATCACCTTGAAACCCGCAAGCGTGCAGGGTCCGAACGAGGTCGAGATCGCGACGTCGGTGGCGTCGCGCCCGCGCGCCATCAGAATGCGGCCAATGCGCGGGATATTGTGGCGCGCATCGAACGTGTACCAGCGGTCGCCGAGATAGACCTCGAACCAGGCGGAAAAATCCATCGGCTCGGGGTCGGGCGGCACGCCGATGTCGCCCAGATAGCCGGTGCAATAGCGCGACGGCACGTTCATGCAGCGGCACAGCGTGATGGCAAGATGAGCGAAGTCGCGGCACACGCCGCGCCGTTCCTCGTGCGCCTGCCAGGCAGTTTTGGTCGGGCTCGCATGCGCGTAGCCGAATTGCATGCGCTCGTGAACATAGTCGCAGATCGCTTGGACCAGCGGCCATCCCTTGGTGATGGTGCCGAACTTCGACCATGCAAGCTGAATGAAGCGATCGGTCTCGCAATAACGGCTGCCTAAGAGATAAACCAGCGTCTCCACCGGTAGCTTCTCCAGCGCATGCTGCTTGGCCTCCGGCGCTACGTCGTCCGGCGCACCCGGGTCATTGATCAAAAAATCCGTCGACAAGGTGATCTTGCCTGCGGGCGCGTGGACCACATGGCAGATATTGCCGAACCCGTCCCGGTAGGGCTCGGCGGGCACCACCGGGCTGAGTTGTAAGCGATCCGGGGTGGCAAGATCCGCGGCTCGCGAGGGATGCACGCTGAGCATAAGGATCATCGGCGTCGGCTGCGGACATTCGTAGCTGATCTCGTAGCCGGCGCGAATTTTCATCGAGAAACCCTTCGGCTCGCCGCAAGTCCAGCGCCGTCGCTTCCGTGATTTCGCGCCCGGTAGGATAGGCCGAAGCATGCATTTTTGCATGCAGTTCTTGTCTGCAAGCATTTCTTGGGCCAAATATTGCAAATGCTCGTTCGGAGAGCCTGAACGCCGGTGAATGAAACCCCGAAGACACTGCTCACCTCCGGCGAGCCGGAGCCGGTCACGGTTTACAATTCCGGCGCGCCCTATCCGCTGTTGCTCGTCGCCGATCACGCCGGCAATACGATGCCGCGCGCACTCGGCCGACTCGGCATCGCCGAGGCCGAATGCGGGCGCCACATTGCCTGGGACATCGGCATTGCCGGCGTCGGCCAGATTCTGGCCGATGCACTCGGCGCGACGCTGATCCAACAAAACTATTCGCGGCTCGTTATCGACTGCAACCGGCCGCCGGGCAGCCCGGCATCGATTGCGGAAATCAGCGAACTCACCCCGATTCCCGGCAATGTGGCTTTAAGCGAAGCGGCCAAGGCGGCGCGCGCGCGCGAAATCTTTTGGCCCTATCACCACCGCATCGAGGTGGAACTCGAACGCCGGCGCCAATCCGGACGTCCGACGGCGCTGATCGCGCTGCACAGCTTTACGCCGGCGTTCAGGGGCGAGGTGCGCGCCTGGCATGCCGCGCTCCTCTACAATCGCGATCCGCGTCTTGCCCGTCGCCTCTTCGAGCTGCTCAAGGAGCAACAAGGACTGATTGTCGGCGACAACGAGCCGTACCACGTCAGCGATAAGACCGATTTCACCATCCCCGTTCACGGCGAGCGCCGCGGCCTGCCGCATGCGTTGATAGAGATCCGGCAGGACCTCATCGCTGAAAAGAGCGGCCAGCAAAAATGGGCAAAGCTTCTCGCGCGTCTGTTGCCGCAGGCCTATTCCGAAATTGCGGCAGGCTGAGCCCCGCTGCAGCTTGAGGAGTCGCGAGCGGCGACGAGGAGCGCTAGATAGCTGATAGGAAGAAAGGCGAACGGGGGCCGGTCGCCTCGGCGGCGAAAAATGCATTCGGGAGAAAGGCGATGGCCTACGCCAGCGGCGCTTCCGGCCTGCCGCTGATCGGCGACACCATGTTGATCGCCGAGCTCGGCATCCCGAATTCAAATGCTTCGATCTTTCTTCGCTGCGCGGCTCGCCCTGCCCGATCGAGGTGATGAAATGTTGCGTCAGCGAGATGAACATGCGCGAAGTCACCATCGCCTACGGCATGACCGAGACGAGCCCGGTGAGTACGCAGACCGCATGCGACGATCCTCTCGAGCGCCGCGTCGGCACCGTCGGCCGCGTCCATCCCCACGTCGAAATCAAGATCGTCGACACCGACGGCCGCATCGTGCCGCCGAGTACGGCCGGCGAATTGTGCACCCGCGGCTTGGGACGATGAGGAGACGACGGCGGAGGTGATAGATCGCGCCGGCTGGATGCACACCGTCGATCTGGTAACGCCCGACGAGGAGGGCTACTGCAACATCGTCGGGCGCATCAAAGACACGGTGATCCGCCGCGGCGAGACTGTTTATCAGCGCGAGGTCGAGGAATTTTTGTTCCGCCACCGCAAAGTCTAAGCGGTGCAGGTGGTCGGCGTGTCCGATCCGAAATACGGCGAAGAGCTCTGCGCCTGGTCAAGCTCAAGTCCGGGGCTTCAATCAATGCCGAAGAGACTTTGGGCTTCTGCAGGGGCCAGATCGCGCACTACTAGGTGCCGCGCTACATCAAATTTCGATGCCTTCCCGATGACCGTCACCGGCAAGGTGCAGAAGTCATGCGCCAGGCGATGGTCAAGGAATTGGGGCTCGGCGAGCAAAATACGGCCTGAAAGCCGCCGGTCGGCGGTCACGTATCCACGCTCAATTGCGGCTCTCCTCGAGCGTCGTTTCCAGCTCGACATCTTCAAGCTCGATATGGACCCGCTCGCCGGGCGCTGCGCGATATCCCTGCCCGGAGACGAGAAGCGCCCGCGCTTGCTCGGCGGTCTCGGCCTCGACCCACCATTCCTCGGCGCGTGTCACCAGCAAAGTGGCGTGAAAGGTTTTGCGTTCCGGCTTTGGTCGGAGCTTGCGAGCGGCGGACATCGTGATCCCGGCTTTCGAATCGATATTGCAATTACTTTACCCTAAAAGAGCCCTGCATAGAACAAATAGGAAACAAGCGAGCGAATGCCGGCGCGCGAAAGCCCGGAACACGCTATTATCCATATCGTTGTCAAAGGTTGGCTAGGCAGGAGTGTATCGTGGCCCCGCGTGCTTATTGGAAAGGCTATCTGCGGCTTTCGCTGGTTTCGTGCCCGATAGCCCTGTTCCCGGCGACCTCCGAGCGCGAGAAGGTCAGTTTCAATCAGATCAACAGCGCCACCGGCAACCGCATCCGCTACCGCAAGGTCGACGCCGAGAGCGGCGAGGAAGTCCCGTCGGAGCAGATCATCAAGGGATACGAAGTCGCCAAAGGCGAGTATGTCGAGATCACCGACGAGGAACTGGAATCGGTCGCGCTCGAAAGCACCAAGACGATCGATATCGACGAGTTCGTGCCGCGGAGCGAAATCGACGAGCTCTACAACATCCGTCCTTACTATATCGCTCCAGACGGCAATGTCGGCCAGGACGCCTTCGTGGTCATCCGCAACATCATAGAGCAGATGAAGATGGTCGCGATCGGCCGCGTCGTGCTGACCAGCCGCGAGCACGTGATCGCCATCACGCCGCGCGGCAAGGGCCTGATGGGGACGCTGTTGCGCTTTCCGTATGAAGTGCGGGATGCCGGCGAATATTTCGACGACATCCCCGACGTGAAGCTCACCAAAGACATGATGGACCTGGCGCGGCATATCGTCGAGACGAAGAGCGGGCATTTCAAGCCGGAGCAATTCGAGGACCATTACGAGCACGCTCTGAAGGATTTGATCGAGAAAAAAGCCAAAGGCGAGAAGATCGAGGCGCCGAAGGAGCGGCCGACAGCCAAGGTCATCAATCTCATGGACGCTCTGCGCCGCTCCGTGCAGGCCGAGAAACAAAGCGGCAAGCCTGTTCACAAGTCCGTTCCCAAGCCCGCCGGCAAGCCCGTTCGCGCGAAAAAAGGCCGCAAGAACGAAGGCCAAAAAGAAATGTTGCTGCCGATCCAGGGCAGGAAGTCCGCGCCAGCCGAGAGCGCCAAGGGACAGGCCGAGACCAGCAAGGGCGCACGCGCCCACGCAAAACAGCGCAAGGCCGGCTAGACCTCGCCTTTTAGTGATCCTCACGTCAGCGAGAGAGCGGCCTAGGCTCCGCAGTGCTGCCGTATTCCGGCCATGCTTTATGCCTGTTTCGGCGCGATGGCGCAGGAACAGCCGCAAGCGACGTTTGCCTGCAGCGGCGAAATCATCGCGCGCGGCGGCGCAAGCCGCATCGGCGGCGGAACCGCAGAAGTCCGATCATTACGGTCGCGTGGTGGGTTTATGCCTTTACCGTGCGAGATGGAACGGAACATTTGGTGCAAGCGGATCTGGTCGCGGCCAGCCGGGCGCGTGGCGGCCACAGCCGCCGCCAGCCAGGCCCGCGCTGTGGAACTTTTGAGCCGCGGAAACGCCGCGCGCCGAGCCAAGCTTGGCCTTTGGGCCAGCCCGTATTATGACTTGCTCAACGCCGACAGCCCCGCCGATGCGCTGGCCGAACAAGGCGCATTTTGCGCTGGTCGAGGGCAAAGTGGTGTCGGTGCGCGAAAGCGGCGCACAATTTATGTGACTTTCGGGCGGCGGTGGACCGAGGATTTCACCGTTACGATCTCGAAGCGAAATGAGCGTAGCTTCACGGCATCGGGCTTTGAACCGAAGAAGCTCGCTGGCCGCCGTATTCGGGTACGCGGCTGGATCGAGCAACGCGACGGCCCCTGGATCGAAGCGGCGCGACCGGAGCAGATAGAGTTTGCCGATCGTGAATGATCGCGCTTTGGCAGAGCGGTGAGTGACGGACCCGTAAGGCAGTGAGCTACTCGGCAACCAGACAAACGGCAAAGCTCCGGCTCGTGCATGCGGGCGCCGCGGCGCTGGCTTTGGTGCTGGCCGCCTGTACGGCGTCGCCGCCTTCCGTCGGGCCGCAGGCCTCGGCGCCGGCGCCCGCGAAGCCCCCGGAAACCGCGGATATGTCGCCGGCGGTGCTGCGCGAGCATCAACGCATCCTCACGGCCTATGGCGGCGTCTACAACGATCCCAAGCTGCAAAGCATGATCGAGCAAACCGTTGAAAGGCTGGTCGCGGCGTCGGAGCGGCCCGACCTGCACTACAAGGTGACCATGCTCAATTCGCAGTCGATCAACGCCTTCGCCCTGCCTACCGGTCAGCTCTACGTGACCCGCGGCCTCGTCGCGCTCGCCAACGATGAATCCGAGCTTGCCTCCGTGCTGGCCCACGAAATGGGCCACGTCGTCGCTCGCCACGCCGCGATCCGCGAAGAGCAGGCGAAACAGGCAGCTCTGGTCGGCCGTGTGGTCAGCGATGTCATCAGCGATCCGGAAGTGGGCGCGTTGGCGCTCGCCAAGTCGAAGCTTGCGCTCGCCAGCTTCTCGCGCGAGCAGGAATTCGAAGCGGACGCGATCGGCATCGGCATCGCTTCGCGCGCGGGCTACGATCCCTACGGCGCGGTTCGGTTCCTCACGTCGATGGAGCACAACTCGCAACTCAAGCCGCAGCCGGCCGCGAACGTCATCGACCCGCGCGCGCCCGACTTCCTGTCATCGCACCCGGCGACACCCGAGCGGATTTCCAACGCCATTGCCAACGCCCGCCAATATGGCGGGCCGACCGCCACCGGGGTTGTCTTCGGGCGAGACAAAGACGCCTATCTCACCGGCATCAGTGGCATCGTGTTCGGCGAGGATCCGAGTGAAGGTTTCGTCCGTGGCCGCCGCTTTTTGCATCCCCGGCTCGGCTTCACCTTTACCGCCCCTGAAGGATTCGCTCTCGACAACACGGCGCAGGCCGTCCTCGGCGTCAAGCATGGCGGCGGTCAGGCAGTGCGGCTTGATGTCGTGCGCGTGCCTTCGGAGCAAACACTCGCCGGATACCTGACTTCCGGCTGGATCGAGAATATCGACGCCGGCACGGTCGAGGATATCACCATCAACGGATTCCCCGGCGCAACGGCGGCCGCCAAGGGCGATCAATGGGACTTCCGTCTCTACGCCATCCGCTTCGGCAGTGACGTGTACCGGTTCATCTTCGCCACCAAACACCGCACGGCGGAGACCGACCGGGTGTTCCGCGCGTCGGTCGGCACGTTCCGCCGCATGAGCTTGGCCGAGATCGAGGATGCGAAACCGCTGCGCCTGCAAGTGGTGACGGTCGGGCCCGGCGATACGGTCGAAAGGCTGGCGGCCCGCATGGCGGTCGCCGACCATCAGGTCGAGCGCTTCCGCGTGCTCAACGGGCTCGAACCGGGCGACCGGCTGAAGTCGGGCAGCGAAGTCAAGATCGTGGTGGAATAAAACCGCTATTCGTCAATCAAAAATTGATCGCGCGTTTGGCGACGGCCAACGCCGCTTCCTTCATCGCTTCGCTCAGGGTCGGATGCGCGTGGCAGGTGCGTGCAATGTCCTCGGAAGAAGCGCCGAACTCCATCGCCATCGCCGCCTCCGCAATCAAAGCCTCGGCATCGGGTCCCAGAATATGCACGCCCAGCACGCGATCGGTCTTGGCGTCGGCGAGGATTTTGACAAAGCCGTCGGTTGCGAGGTTGACGCGGGCGCGGCTGTTGGCGGAGAATGGAAATTTGCCGACCTGGTAGGCAACGCCGGCAGTTTTAAGCTCGTCCTCGGTTTTGCCGATCGCCGCGATTTCCGGCGCGGTGTAAACGACGTTCGGGATCACCTCGTAATTCACGTGGCCGGCCTGGCCCGCGATGATTTCGGCCGCGGCAACGCCCTCCTCTTCCGCCTTATGCGCCAGCATCGGTCCGGCGATCACGTCGCCGATGGCGTAGATGCCGGCAACATTGGTGCGGAAATGCGGGTCGACGATCACCCGGCCGCGGTTGTCCTTCTTCACGCCGGCCGCCTCGAGCCCAAGGCCGTCGGTGAAGGGCACGCGCCCGATCGCCACCAGTACAACATCCGCTTCGATGGTTTCCGCCTCGCCGCCGCCCGCAGCCGGTTCGATCTTCACCTTCGACGTCTTGCCCGAGGTGTCGACGGCCGTGACGTTGGAGGAGAGCTTGAACGCGACGCCCTGCTTTTGCAGCAGCCTGTGGAATTGCCGTGCGACCTCGCCGTCGATGCCGGGCAGAATGTGATCGAGGAATTCGACAATCGTCACCTGCGCGCCGAGGCGCCGCCAAACCGAGCCGAGCTCGAGCCCGATAATGCCGGCGCCGACCACGAGCAGTTTCTGCGGCACCTTGGCGAGATCAAGCGCGCCGGTCGAGGACACGACGTGCTTTTCGTCGATATCGATGCCGTTGAGGCGGGCAACGTCCGAGCCGGTAGCGATGACGATATTCTTGGTCTCGAGCGTCTGCGTCTTTCCTGCGCCGTCTTTGACTTCGACCCGGCCGGACGCGACGATGCGGCCGGCGCCGCGAAACGTCTCGATCTTGTTCTTCTTGAACAAGAACTCGACGCCCTTGACGTTGCTGTCGACGTTCTGCTCCTTGTATTTCAGCAATGCCGCAAGATCGGCGCTCGGCTTGCCGACTTTGATCCCCATCTGCGCGAAATTTTGGCCGGCTTCTTCGTAAAGCTCCGAGGCATGCAACATCGCCTTCGAGGGGATGCAGCCGACATTGAGGCAGGTGCCGCCGAAGGTGGCGTTTTTCTCGACGACGGCGGTTTTTAAGCCCAGCTGGGCGGCGCGAATGGCGCAGACATAACCACCGGGGCCGCTGCCGATGACGATAAGGTCGTAAGAAGCCATGCTCGCACGCACACCTTTCTTCACCTCTCCCCGCCCGGGGAGAGGTGAGTGTTCCACTACAAATCCAGCACCAGCCGCGCCGGCTCCTCCAACGATTCCTTTACCCGCACGAGGAAGGTCACCGCCTCGCGGCCGTCGACGATGCGGTGATCGTAGGACAGCGCCAGATACATCATCGGCCGCGCCTCGATCTTGCCTGCGATCACCATCGGCCGTTCCTGAATCTTGTGCATGCCGAGGATTCCGGACTGCGGCGCATTGAGGATCGGCGTCGACATCAGCGAGCCGTAGATGCCGCCATTGGTGATGCTGAAGGTGCCGCCCTGAAGCTCGTCGATCTTGAGCGCGCCGTCGCGTGCGCGGCGACCGAAGTCGGCAATAGTCTTTTCGATCTCGGCGATCGACTTCATGTCGCAATCGCGCACCACCGGCACTACCAGGCCGCGCTCGGTGCCGACCGCGATGCCGATATGATAGTAATTTTTGTAGATGATATCGGTGCCGTCGATCTCCGCATTGACGGCGGGAATTTCCTTGAGCGCCCGCACGCAGGCGCGCACGAAGAAGCCCATGAAGCCGAGCTTCACGCCGTGCTTCTTCTCGAACAGCTCGCGGTATTGGCCGCGCAGTGCCATCACGTGCGTCATGTCGACCTCGTTGAAGGTCGTGAGCATGGCGGCGGTGTTCTGCGCATCCTTGAGCCGGCGCGCGATGGTCTGCCGCAGCCGGGTCATGCGCACGCGCTCCTCGCGCGCGGCATCGTCGGCCGGCGATGGCGCCCGAACCTGCACGGATGCGGCGGGCGCCGACACCGGCGTCGGCTGCGCGGCAGCCCGCTCGATGGCGGCGAGCATATCGCCCTTGGTGACGCGGCCGTCCTTGCCGGAGCCGGGCACGGCTGACGGGTCCATGCCGGTCTCGGCCGCGATCTTGCGCACCGACGGTGCCAGCGTCGCCCCCGGCGCGGCTGCGGGCGCGGCGGGTGCGGCCTTTGCCTGCGCGGCCTGCGCCGCGGCTTTCGCCGGCGCCGCCCCGGCGCCTTCCTTGATGGCGCCGAGGAGCGCGCCGACTGCAACCGTGTCGCCATCCCTGACCGCGACATCGGTCAAAACGCCGGCGGCCGGCGCCGGCACCTCGATCGTGACCTTGTCGGTCTCCAATTCCACCAGCGGCTCATCGACGACAACGACGTCACCCGCCTTCTTGAACCACTTGCCGATGGTGGCTTCGGTTACCGACTCGCCAAGCGTGGGCACGCGAATCTCAGCCATTGCTTCGTCCCCGCGATAATTTGTTAGCCCAACGCCTCTTCAAGAAAAGTCTTGAGCTGGGTGAGATGCAGCGACATCTGCCCGACCGCCGTCGAGGCCGAGGCGGGCCGGCCGGCGTAGCGCGCACGGCGATGCTTGGCGCCGATCTGATTGAGCACCCATTCCAGGAAGATATCGACGAACACCCAACCGCCCTGGTTGCGCGGCTCCTCTTGGCACCAGACGATCTCCGCCTGCTTGAAGCGCGAAAGCTCGGTCATCAGCGCCTTGGTCGGGAACGGGTAAAGCTGCTCGATGCGCAAAAGATAAACGTCGTCGATGCCGCGCTTCTCGCGTTCGTCGTAGAGATCGTAATAGACTTTGCCGGAAGAGATAACGATGCGGCGGATCTTCCCGTCGGCAACCAGCTTGATTTTCTCGTTCGGCAACAGCTGCGCGTCGTCCCAAAGCAGCCGGTGGAACGAAGTTTCCGGTCCCATTTCGTTGAGCCGCGACACCGCGCGCTTGTGGCGCAGCAGCGACTTCGGCGTCATCAGAATCAGCGGCTTGCGAAAGTCGCGCTTGAGCTGGCGGCGCAGGATGTGGAAGTAGTTCGCCGGCGTCGTGCAGTTGGCAACCTGCATATTGTCTTCGGCGCACATCTGCAGGAAGCGCTCGAGCCGCGCGGAGGAATGCTCGGGGCCCTGGCCTTCATAGCCGTGCGGCAGCAAGCAGACGAGGCCGGACATGCGCAGCCACTTGCGCTCGCCGGACGAGATGAACTGGTCGAACAAGACCTGCGCGCCATTGGCGAAATCGCCGAATTGGGCTTCCCACAATGTGAGCGCGCTGGGTTCAGCGAGCGAATAACCATATTCGAAGCCGAGCACGGCTTCTTCCGACAGCATCGAGTTGATGACCTCGTACCGCGCCTGCCCGTCGCCCAGGTGGTTGAACGGCGTGTAGCGCCGCTCGGTCTCCTGGTCGATGAGCACGGAGTGGCGCTGCGAGAACGTGCCGCGCTCGCTGTCCTGGCCGGACAGCCGGACGCGGTGGCCGTCGAGCAGCAGCGAGCAGAAGGCGAGCGCCTCGCCAGTCGCCCAGTCGATAGTGGCGCCGCTCTCGATCGATTTGCGGCGGCTCTCGAGGAAGCGGTTGAGCGTGCGATGGAGATGGAAGCCTTCCGGCAGTGTGGTGATCTTCTCGCCGATTGCCTTGAGCTCGGCGATCTCCACGCCCGTCCTGCCGCGGCGCGGATCGTCGCCGTCGCCGGCGGTCTTGAACCCGGCCCAGCGGCCGTCGAGCCAGTCGGCTTTGTTGGCGCGGTAGCTCAGCGCGGCTTCCAGCTCGACATCGAGCCGGCCGCGCCAATCCGCCTTCATCTTCTCCACTTCGCCGGCGGTGACGACGCCTTCGCCGACGAGCTTGTTGCCGTAGATTTCCAGCGTCGAGGGGTGCGCGGCGATCGCCTTGTACATCAGGGGCTGGGTGAACGACGGCTCGTCGCCCTCATTGTGGCCGTGACGGCGGTAACAGAACATATCGATGACGACCGGCTTCTGGAACTTCTGCCGGAATTCGGTCGCGACCTTGGCGGCGAAAACCACCGCTTCCGGATCGTCGCCGTTGACGTGAAAGATCGGCGCCTCGATCATCTTGGCGACATCGGACGGATACGGCGACGACCGCGAATAACGCGGATTGGTGGTGAAGCCGATCTGATTGTTGACGATGAAGTGGACGGAGCCGCCGGTGCGATGACCGCGCAATCCGGAAAGCCCGAAGCATTCTGCAATCACGCCCTGCCCGGCGAAAGACGCGTCGCCATGGATCAGAAGCGGCATCACCATCGTTCTATCTTCCGGTGTGGCGCCGAGCTGATCCTGCTTGGCGCGCACTTTGCCCAGGACGACGGGATCGACGATTTCAAGGTGCGACGGATTGGCCGTCAGCGACAAATGCACCTTATTATCGTCGAACTCGCGATCCGAGGAGGCGCCGAGGTGATATTTCACGTCGCCCGAGCCCTCAACCTCATTGGGTGTCGACGAGCCGCCCTTGAACTCGTGGAAGATGGCGCGGTGCGGCTTGCCCATTACCTGGGCAAGCACGTTCAGCCGCCCGCGGTGCGCCATGCCGATTGCGATGTCGCGGACGCCAAGCGCGCCGCCGCGCTTAATGATCTGCTCAAGCGCCGGGATCATCAATTCGCCGCCGTCGAGGCCGAAGCGTTTGGTGCCGGTGAATTTGACGTCGCAGAATTTCTCGAACCCTTCCGCTTCCACGAGCTTGTTGAGGATCGCCCGCTTGCCTTCGCGCGTGAAGGTGATCTCCTTGTCCGGCCCTTCGATGCGCTCCTGAATCCAGCCCTTTTGCGCGCCGTCGGAGATATGCAGGAACTCGACCCCGAGCGTCTGGCAATAGGTGCGCCGCAGGATGGCGATGATCTGACGGATCGTGCCGAATTGGAGCCCGAGCACCTTGTCGAGAAAGATGGGCCGGTCGAGATCGGCTTCGCCAAAACCGTAGGCCGAGGGATCGAGTTCCTCCTCGTTGTGTGGTGGCTGCAAACCGAGCGGATCGAGATTGGCGTGGAAATGTCCGCGCGCGCGATAGGCACGAATGAGCATAAGCGCGCGTACGGAGTCGCGGGTCGCACGCTCGACGTCGGCGACGGAAAGCTCGATACTTTTCGTCTGCGCCTGCGCCTTGACCTTGGTGCCGAGAGCCTTGCCGCGTTCGGTCCAATCGCCGTCCGAAGATGCGATTAGTTCGCTGCGCTCAGGCGACCAGTCGGCCCGCCGCCACGACGGACCGCGCGCGCTCTCGGTCACGTCGCGAACGTCATCCTTCAGGCTCTGGAAGAACGATTGCCATTCGGCGTCAACCGATTTGGCGTCGGTCTCGTAACGCGCATACAGGTCTTCGATATACGCGGCGTTGGTGCCGTAGAGGAACGAAGTGAGAGCGAAAGCGGCGTTCGCGTCCTGGCGAGACATGTGCGAATCCCGAGCTAGAGGAAGTAGGTAACGAAAGCCCACGAATACAGAAACGACGAAATCAGCCCGGCCCGGCGCGGGGCGTTTCTCTTGTACCCTATTTAAGGACTGGATGCGGCAAGGGAAGACTTAAGAAGTGAATCACGATTTCATTATTTCCGCGAGTGTTTTGCCAAGCCGCGCGGGTGACGGCGAGACTTTGATGCCCGCGGCCTCCATAGCGGCGACCTTGGACCCCGCGTCGCCCTTGCCACCGGCAATGATGGCCCCGGCATGGCCCATCCGGCGTCCGGGCGGCGCTGTGCGACCGGCAATGAAGCCGACAGTCGGCTTCTTGCGGCCGCGCTTAGCTTCGTCCGCGAGGAACGAAGCCGCGTCTTCCTCCGACGAACCGCCAATCTCACCGATCATGACGATCGCCTCGGTCGCTTTGTCGGCGAGAAACATCTCCAGAATGGCAATGAAATCGGTACCCTTGACAGGGTCGCCGCCGATGCCGACGGCACTGGTCTGACCGAGGTCTTCCTGCGTCGTCTGGAACACGGCCTCATATGTGAGCGTGCCGGAGCGCGAGACGATGCCGACCTTCCCCGGCTTGAAAATGCTGCCGGGCATGATCCCGATCTTGCACTCACCGGCGGTCATCACGCCCGGACAATTTGGTCCGATCAGCCGCGATTTCGAGCCGCAAAGCGAGCGCTTGACCTTGACCATGTCGAGCACGGGAATGCCTTCTGTGATGCAGACGATCAGCGGGATTTCGGCGTCGATGGCTTCGCAAATCGCGTCCGCCGCGCCGGGCGGAGGTACGTAGATCACGCTGGCGTCGCATCCCGTTTTCTCGCGCGCCTCCGCTACCGTATCGAATACCGGCAAGTTGAGGTGCGTGGTGCCGCCTTTGCCCGGGGACGTGCCGCCGACCATCTTAGTGCCATACGCGATCGCCTGCTCAGAATGGAAAGTGCCGTTCTTGCCGGTAAATCCCTGGCAGATGACCTTGGTGTTCTTGTCGATGAGGATGGGCATGGGTCAGCGGCTCGTGTTAGTCCGGCGCTGCAATGTCAGGTACATGCCCGGAATTTTCATCGGCGTCCCGTCGACGAGCACAAGAGTTGCGTCGTCGTATTTCCAGAGCGTCAAGCGCTGCGCGCCGTCCGGTGACGCGGTTTGCTGAATTGGCGCGGCGAGCTTCATCGCCTTGACCAGTTCCTGCTTTACTTCCTCGCCGTCGACATTCTCGGCGCCGATGCCGCAGGCCGTAACCTCGCCACTGGGTCCGCGCGCCTCGGAAGCGACGAGTTCGTGCGAGCCGCTATCAAGCGACACGAGCCAGGATTTGGCATGAGTAAATTGCCCCTCCTTCCGGGGCGATCCGACATCCTTGCGAACCACAAGTTTCATGGCCGTCGCCTTGGCGTCGAGCGCCGCAAAATCCGGCGGCCCCGGCGTGCAATACATCTGAAAGGAGTTCACAAGCTCCGCGCTCCGCTGATTGGCGTAAGCCGCGCTCGAAGAAACGAGGCACACGAGCACGGCGAGCCGGAGCATGTCACGCGCTCTTCCTTACCGCCTCGACGATCTTCTGCGCCGCGTCGTCGAGGTCGTCAGCGGGAATGACGTTGAGGCCCGATTTTCTGATGATTTCCTTGCCAAGCTCGACGTTGGTGCCTTCAAGCCGCACCACGAGGGGAACGCGTAAGCCCACTTCCTTCACCGCGGCGACCACGCCCTCGGCGATGATGTCGCAGCGCATGATGCCGCCGAAGATATTGATTAGAATTCCCTTCACATGCGGGTCGGAAGTAATGATCTTGAACGCGGCGGTGACCTTGTCCTTGCTGGCGCCGCCGCCGACGTCGAGAAAATTCGCCGGCGTTTCGCCATAGAGCTTGATGATGTCCATGGTCGCCATTGCGAGCCCGGCGCCGTTGACCATGCAGCCGATGGTGCCGTCGAGCGCGACATAGTTGAGGTCATAATGCGAGGCCTCGATCTCCTTCGCATCCTCTTCGGTCGGATCGCGCAAGGCGGCAATATCGGGATGCCGATAGAGCGCACTGTCGTCGAAGCCGATTTTGGCGTCGAGGCAGACAAGCGCTCCCGCCTTGGTGACGACCAGCGGATTGATCTCAAGCAGGTTCATGTCCTTGGCGAGAACCGCCTCATAAAGCTTCGGCAGCACGCTTTCGGCCTGCTTGGCGACGTCGCGTCCAAAACCGAGCGCGTGCGCGATCTGATGGGTATGATGTGCCATGAAGCCGGTCGCCGGATCGACGGAGAATGAGATAATCTTCTCCGGATGCGAGCGCGCCACTTCTTCGATATCCATGCCGCCTTCGGTCGAGGCGACAAAAGTGATGCGCGCGGTCGTGCGGTCGACCAGCGCGGAGAGATAATACTCGCGGTCGATGCTAGAGCCCTCCTCGATATAGAGGCGGCGCACTTCCTTGCCGTGCGGCCCGGTCTGATGGGTCACTAGCGTCGAGCCGAGCAGACGCTCGGCCTCGCGTTTGACGTCGTCGATCGATTTCACCACTTTCACGCCGCCGGCCTTGCCGCGGCCACCGGCGTGGATCTGCGCCTTCACCACCCAAACCGGCCCGCCGAGTTCGTTGGCGGCCTTGACCGCCTTCTCGACGCTCAGCGCCGGAACGCCACGCGGCACCGGTACGCCGAATTCGCGCAACACGGCCTTCGCCTGGTATTCGTGGATGTTCATGCGTCTCGCTCACGTGTCCCGGGCACTGCGCCCGGAACGTGAGAAGGTGGGGCTGTCAGTACATCACTTGCCGAGATTGGGAGCAATCTTCTTGCAGGCTTCGACCAGGCCTTCAACCGCCTGAGCGGACTTCTCGAACATGCTGCGCTCGGCGCCGTTGAGCTCGATTTCGACCACACGCTCGACCCCTTTGCTGCCGATGACGACCGGTACGCCGACATAGAGGTCCTTCACGCCGTATTCGCCGTTGAGCCAGGCGGCCGCCGGCAGCACTCTTTTCTTGTCGCGCAGATAGCTCTCGGCCATCGCGATGGCCGATGTGGCCGGAGCATAGAAAGCCGATCCGCTCTTGAGCAGGCCGACAATCTCGCCGCCGCCGTTACGCGTGCGGTCGACGATCGCGTCGAGCCGCGTCGCCGTGGTCCAGCCCATCCTGACCAGATCGGGCAGCGGAATGCCGGCAACGGCGGAATAGCGCGTCAGCGGCACCATGCTGTCGCCGTGACCGCCGAGCACGAAAGCGGTCACGTCTTCGACCGAGACGTTGAACTCGTCGGCGAGAAAGTAGCGAAAGCGCGCCGAGTCGAGCACGCCGGCCATGCCGACGACCATCTGTTTCGGCAGCCCGCAGCACTTCTGCAACGCCCAAACCATGGCGTCGAGCGGATTGGTGATGCAGATGACGAAAGCGTTTGGCGCGTATTTCCTTATGCCGGCGCCAACCTGCTCCATCACCTTGAGATTGATGCCAAGAAGGTCGTCACGGCTCATGCCGGGCTTGCGCGGTACGCCGGCGGTGACGATGCAGACCGCCGCGCCCTCGATCGACTCGTAGGAATTGGTACCGGTGATACGGGCGTCGAAGCCGGCGACGGGCGATGCCTGGACAAGGTCGAGCGCCTTGCCTTGTGGAATGCCCTCCATGATGTCGAAAAGAACAACGTCACCCAGATCCTTGAGGCCGACCAGGTGCGCCAGCGTACCGCCGATTTGCCCCGCGCCGATCAATGCAATTTTATTTCGCGCCATCGCAGAAAAATCCTCGACAAAGACGCCCGGCTGCCGCGGTCCTTAGCCCTTTCGGCAACCGCGTTCAAGTCGCCGTCACCCACGCGAGAATCGGCGGAAAGGCTAAATCCGCCGGCCCGCGTCAGGTCTCGACGATGCCGCTTGACGAGCCGGACAGCAGCGAATGGGCGGCGCCGTGCGGCTGCGCCAGATAGGCCTGCGAGCGCATCTCGATCAGGCGCGAAGCTGTGCGCTTGAACTCCTGCGCCTCAAAACCTTCGTCCACGCGATAAAGGGCGTCAGGCTCGGCCTCGGCGGAGGCGATAAGCTTCACATTCATGTCATGGAGCGTGTCGATCAGGATGATGAAGCGTTTTGCAGTGTTGCGCATCTCGAGCGTCATCGCCGGTACCCGATCGAGAATGATGGTGTGATATTCGTGCGCGATCCGCAGATAATCGGCGGCGGCGAGCGGTTGCTCGCACAGGTCGTCGAAGGTGAAGCGCGCCACGCCCATGGCAGCGCGCGGCACGCGCACAATGCGTCCTTTGAGCGGCAGCTCCTGCGGTGTGCCCTCGTGGCCGGCGGCGAGCCGCCGCCAGGCGTCGTCGAGCGCGGCATCAGCGATCGCGTCCGCCGGCGCGTACCACACCGGCAGGCCGGCAAGCTTCTCCAGCCGGAAGTCGGTGCGTGAGGCAAGCCGCACCACGTCCATGTGCCGTTCGAGCATGTCAATGAACGGCACGAACAGCGCGCGGTTCAAGCCATCTTTGTAAAGATCGTCGGGCGGCACGTTTGAGGTCGCGACCACGATAACGCCGCGCTCGAACAGCCGCGTGAACAGCCGGCCGAGAATCATGGCGTCGGCGATGTCGGTGACGTGGAACTCATCGAAACAGAGCAGCCAGGCTTCGCGCGCTAACGCCATTGCCGTAAGCTCGATGGGATCCTCGCCCGCATGCTCGCCAAGCTTCATCTTCTGCCGGAACGCATGAACGCGCTCGTGCACGTCGATCATGAATTCGTGGAAATGCGCACGACGCTTTCGCTGCACCGGGCTCGCTTCGAAGAACAGATCCATCAACATCGTCTTGCCACGCCCGACATCGCCGTGGATGTAGGTGCCTTTGAGGCGCGCCTGCTTCTTCTCCCGGTCGGCGAACAGCCAGCCGAGCGAGGAGGATTTTCGCGCCAGGCGATACTCGACGATTCGCGCTTCGAGCCGCGCCAGCATCTCGACCACCGCGATCTGCGCAGCGTCACCCTCGACCGTGCCGGCGGCAACGCCGGCAGCGTATCGCGCTGTAATCGGGCTCGCCATGATCCTGTTAACCAGTGTGGGCTAAACGTGGCGGGAACTGCGCTGTTCGACGGCGCTGCACCTAGCGTGCCAAGAAGTCGCGTCGCGAAACAGTCATGAATTCAATATTTAGCCATGCGTATAGGGGACGCAGGCATGTTGCTCAATGCTTGCGCTTGCCAATCTTTGGCGGCACCCAACATGATGCATTGATCCGGGGTGAGTGCGCGAAGATGCTCATCCCGAAGCATGCATGAGCGGAGGACGCGACCAAGAGAGGCTCTTAGTTGACGACTAAGTCAGGAGATCCTCGGAATGCAGGACGTTCTTCCCGAAGGCGGCGTGATCCGCAAGTTATGGGTCGGAGAGACCGATAGATATCGCGAGCACGTATTGCGACTCGACGCGGCGAGTCGTCACAACCGGTTCGGCGGCGGCGTCTCCGACGAATTCATCCGTAATTATGTGGATTTGTCGCTTTCGCTCGACACCGTCGTGCATGGTTTCTTCATCGGCGAAGAAATGCGTGGCGCCGCGGAGTTGCGGCAGCTTGGCGTGCGCTTTCCGCGCCAGGCGGAAGCCGCAATCAGCGTGGAGAAGCCGTGGCAAAGTCACGGCGTCGGCTCGGCGCTGTTGCGCCGCACGCTGCTTACGGCCCGCAACCGCGGCTTTCGTCTCCTGCACATGGCCTGTCTGGCCGAGAATCGCCGCATGCAGCAGCTCGCGCGCAAATTCGACGCGGAACTATCCTTCGACTTCGGCGGCGTCGTTGGCGAGGTCGAATCCTCGCGCGCAAACCCGTTGTCGCTGATGAAAGAGATCATGGCCGACGGCCACGGCTTCGCGACGGCGATGCTCGACCTGCAGTCGCGGATGCTGCGAGCGTAGCGGAACAAAACTCAGAACGTCCGCGCGTAGCGCAGCGCCGGCGTTCCTAGCGGGTAGGCTGCCTCGACGACATAAGGCCCGCCCCCGACCGAAGCGCGCGACGAGAACAGCACGAAGCGGGCAACCTCGAACGACGCCGAGCGGTAATGCGCGCGCGCGCTGAGATAGTCGGCGACCCGGTGGCTCGATGAGTCACGCAGTCGTGCCAACGTGACATGCGGAATATACTTGCGCCCTTCGGGCTCTAGTCCGAGCCGCTGCAACAGGCGCTCATGTTCCGCCTGAAGTTCGAGCAACGGCGCGATTGCGGTCACCGCAGCGACCAAGGCACGCGGCTTGCGGCCGCCGAAGGAGGTGAGCCCGTCAAGGCGCAATTCGAACGGCCGGCGCTGAACGCGCCCGAGCAGGCCGGCGATATCGCGCGCGAGCGCGTCGTCGATATCGCCGATGAAGCGCAGCGTGAGATGATAGTTCTCCGGATCGATCCAGCGCGCCCCGGGCAAACCGCCGCGCATTATGGCCAGTGATTCGCCGATCTGCCGCGGTATTTCCAGACCTGTGAACAAACGGGGCATGACACCTGCGGCCCAAAATCGGTAAAAATCTCGGCGAATCGCAGCGGCGGCAGCATGCGGGGATCGCCTGTCGCATGCAACCCTTACAATGAATTCCGGCTGCGAACGCGCGCGATCAATTCTTCGACCTTCGGCAATATGCGTTCGACGATGGTGTCCACGCCGGCCGCCGCCGGGTGTAGTCCATCATGCTGTTCGAGGGCGAGATTGCCGGCAACGCCATCGAGGAAAAACGGATAGAGGAGAGCGCCGTATCTTGCGGCCAGCTCGGGATAGATGTTTTCGAACGACTGGCCATAATCCGTTCCGAGATTGGGCGCCGCGCGCATTCCGCACAGAAGCACGGCGATGTTGCGCTCGGTCAGACGGCGCAGGATGGTATCCAGCGCCTCGCGCGTCACCTGTGGCTTGATGCCGCGCAACATGTCGTTGGCGCCAAGTTCGACAATGACTGCATCGGTGCCTTCCGGCACCGACCAATCGAGCCGCGCCGAGCCGCCTGAGGCGGTATCACCGGAGACGCCGGCATTGGTAACCTCCGCCGCGATCCCTTTGGCGGCCAGCGCGGTCTGGAGCCGCGGCACGAAGCCATCACGTTCGGGCAAGCCCAAACCTGCCGTCAAGGAATTGCCAAGCGCCACAATCCTGACCGGCGCGGCGGCATTCGCCATCGGAACTCCGGCGGTGGCAATCAACGCAAAGCCACAAACCGCCGCACGTACGATTTGGCGCAGACCAGCCCCGCCCCCATATGGTCGGGCACGGCTCAACGGCGAGGGGACCTTAGCCAGAAACATGAATGACACGTCAGGGCATCCTATTGCCGAAACCGCCATCGCACTCGGCGGGGTTAATCTCTCGCTTGGCGGCGGCGGCGCCCGCGTTCACATCCTCCGAAACGTACACCTGAATATAGGACGCGGCGAAGCCGTCGGCCTGCTTGGCCCGTCGGGATCGGGCAAGTCGACGCTTCTTATGGTGATGACCGGCCTGGAGCGGGCCGATAGTGGTTCGGTCGTCGTCGCCGGCAGGGACCTGCACAAGCTCGACGAAGACGAACTCGCGCGTTTTCGCGGCAAGAATATCGGCATCGTCTTCCAGGCCTTTCACCTCATCCCTACCATGACGGCGCTGGAAAATGTTGCCATCCCGCTTGAACTTGCTGGCGCGAGCAACGCATTGGCGCGCGCTGAGCGGGAGTTGGCCGCCGTCGGACTCGGCGACCGGCTGAGCCACTACCCGGCCGAACTGTCAGGCGGCGAGCAACAGCGCGTCGCGCTTGCCCGCGCGGTTGCGCCAAGTCCGGCGATCGTCGTCGCCGACGAACCGACCGGCAATCTCGACGAGGCAACCGGGCGTGAGATCATCGAGTTGTTGTTTCGCGGCCATCGCGAGCGCGGCACAACGCTGGTCCTCGTGACCCACGACACGGCGCTGGCGGCGCGCTGCGACCGGGTGCTGCACATACACTCGGGACGGATCGAAGAACCGGCCGCGGTGATGGCGAAGAAAGCATGACGCCGCTGGCGCTGCGTTTCGCTTGGCGGGAGTTGCGCGGCGGATTGCGCGGCTTCGGCGTGTTCGTTGCCTGCATCGCTCTCGGCGTGCTCGCGATCGCGGGTGTCGGCTCGGTCGCGCAAAGCCTTGCCGACGGTCTCTCGCGTGCCGGTAGCGTGATCCTCGGCGGCGACCTTGCTTTCTCGCTGGTGCAGCGTGAGGCCAATGATAGCGAGCGCGCTTTTTTCGACACGCACGGAACGGTCGCGGCCGTAGCCACGCTTCCGACAATGGCGCGCGTCGCCGACGGGCGAACGACGCTGGTTGATGTCAAGGCGGTCGATGATGCCTATCCGCTGTTCGGCACGGTCACGACCGATCCCGCCATGCCGCTCTCTGCTCTGTTCGCGCTTAGGGGCGAGGCGTTCGGCGCCGCCGCCGATCGGGCACTGCTGACGCGACTGGATCTCAAGCCCGGCGACCGGATCACCGTCGGCAAAGCGATCATCGAGCTTCGCGCAACGCTCGAAACCGAGCCGGACAAGCTTTCGGGCGGAATAGGCTTCGGGCCGCGCCTCCTCGTCAGCGCGGCGGCGCTGCGCGTCAGCGGGCTGTTGCAGCCCGGCAGTCTGGTGCGCTGGCAGTACCGCTTGCGCCTGCCCGCGGCCGCGTCCAGCGACAGCGCCATAGTGTCGACCGAGACGGCGGCCCGGGCTGCGTTCCCGACTGCCGGCTGGGACGTCCGCACGCGCAAGCGGGCCTCGCCGCAACTCGAACGCAACGTCGAGCGCTTCAGCCAATTCCTCACCGTCGTCGCCTTGACTGCCCTTCTGGTCGGCGGCGTCGGCGTCGCCAACGCGGTGGCGAGCCATCTGGCGCGAAAGCGCGACGTCATCGCGACAATGAAAGCGCTCGGCGCGACCAGCGCCGATATGTTCGCCCTCTATTGCTCACAGATCGTGCTGGTCGCGCTGTTTGCTACCCTGATCGGCGCCGGCCTTGGCGCGGCCCTGCCATTCCTCATTGTCTGGCTGTTCGGCGGCGTCATTCCGCTTCCGATCATGCCCGCTTTGCATCCGGCGACACTGGCGCTGTCGATCATCTATGGCCTACTGACGGCGCTGGCCTTCGCATTGTGGCCGCTTGGGCGCGCCCACGACATTCCGGTGTCGTTGCTGTTTCGCGACCAGATCACCGCCGAGCGGACTTGGCCGCGACGCCGTTATGTCATCGTGACGGAGCTGATCGTAGCCGTTCTTGCCGCGCTGGCGATCGTCTTTGCCTATGATCGCCGGCTTGCGGCGATCTTCGTCGTCTCCGCGGCGGTCATTTTCGCGGCGCTGCGGCTCGTGGCGATGCTCACGATGGCGCTAGCGCGCCGTTTGCCGCGCCAGCGCTCGACCATCGCGCGGCTCGCGATCGCCAATATCTATCGGCCGGGCGCCCTGACGCCGAGCGTCGTGCTCTCGCTCGGCCTAGGCATGTCGTTGTTGGTGACCGTGGTCGAGATCGACGGCAACCTGCATCGCCAGTTCGCCGCGGCGCTGCCGGAGAAAGCGCCGTCATTTTTCTTCATCGACATTCCGTCGGCCGACGCCGAGCGATTCGACGCCTTCATGCGCGAACGCGCGCCCGCCTCCACGCTGGAGCGCGTTCCTATGTTGCGCGGCCGCATCGTCGCCGCCGACGGAGTGAAAGCGGAGAATCTCAAGCCCGGAGAGGGTTCGGCGTGGGTGCTGCGCGGCGACCGCGGCATCACCTACGCGGACAGGCTTCCGGCTGGCTCTCACCTCGTCGCCGGCGCGTGGTGGCCCGCCGACTATTCCGGACCTCCCCTCGTCTCGCTTGAAAGCAGGACCGCCGAGGATCTTGGGCTTAAGCTCGGCGACACCATCGCCGTCAATGTACTCGGCCGCAACGTGACCGCCCGCATCGCCAATCTGCGTGCCGTAGACTGGCAGAGTCTCGGCATCAATTTCGTCCTGGTGTTTTCGCCGGGAACATTTGCCGGCGCACCGCACACCGATATCGCGACGCTGACTTTTGCCGACGGCGGCACGACGGCGGAGGAAACGGCACTGATCAAGGCGCTGGCGGATGCGTTCCCCGCCGTTTCCGCGTTGCGCGTCAAGGACGCGCTCGACGCGGTCGATCGTCTCGTCGGCAATCTGGTGCTGGCGCTGCGCGGTGCAAGTCTAGTCACGCTGATCGCAGCGGCGCTGGTGCTGGGCGGCGCGCTCGCGGCCGGACAGCGTTTTCGCATTTACGACGCTGTCGTGCTGAAGACCCTGGGGGCGACGCGCATCCGCCTTCTTACCGCCTATGCATTCGAGTACCTCTTGATCGGACTTGCCGCCGTCTTGTTCGGTGTCGTGGCCGGCTCCGTTGCGGCGGAGCTCGTCGTCACCCGCGTGATGGAATTTTCATTCGTCTGGGTGGCGTTGCCCGCCGTCGCCACCGCCCTGATTGCGCTTTTGGCGACCGTCGTGCTCGGTCTTGCCGGCACGTTCACCGCGCTTGGGCGCAAGCCCGCGGAGGTCTTGAGGAATTTGTAACCCGCCACGATTGTGAACGAACGGTAACCTGACAGAAATATCGCGATTCCTGCATCTGGCGCACAAAGGCATTTGGCACTACATTCCTGGCACAACATGCGCCCGGCATAAGGCCGGGTTAACTCAGGGGTATTCCTCCATGTCGGAATTTGACCGGAATATCGCGGCCGCCCGGACCGGTTATCGCACCGAACAGGTAGCGATCGACGCCGGTCTGCGCGCGTACATGATCCGCGTCTATAACTACATGACCGCCGGCGTGGCGCTGACCGGACTGGTTGCTTGGTTCACGTTTCAGGCCGCCGGCGGCGATTCGATCCATATCGCCGGCAATTCGATCACCGGACTGACCGGTTTCGGTCATGCTATCTTCGCAAGCCCGCTGATGTGGCTGTTCGTCCTGGCGCCGCTGGGCTTGGTGATGCTGCTCAGTTTCGGCATCAACCGGTTATCGGCGAGTTCGGCGCTGACGCTGTTTTTCGTTTACGCCGGGTTGCTCGGGCTGTCGCTGGCGTCGATCTTCGTCGTCTATACCGGCGCGTCGATCACCCGCGTCTTCTTCATCTCGGCAGCGACATTCGGTGCCATGAGCCTTTACGGCTACACGACGCAGCGCGATCTGACCTCCTTCGGCTCGTTCCTATTCATGGGCCTCATCGGCATCGTCATCGCCAGCCTGGTGAACATCTTCCTTCAGTCGAGCGGACTTTATTGGGTGATCTCGGTACTCGGCGTGCTCATCTTCGTCGGACTGACCGCCTACGACACGCAGAGCATCAAGGAGCTGTATAGCCCGCAGGATGACGGCACCATTGCAGGCCGCAAGGCGGTGATGGGTGCGCTGCGACTTTACCTCGACTTCATCAACCTTTTCCTGATGCTGCTGCGCATCTTCGGCGACCGCCGCTAAATCAGATCGGGCAACCAACACGACGACGCCCCGGCCCCCGGCCGGGGCGTTTTGTTTTGCGTTAATCGATGTGCTCACGAGAAGCGCGCAGGAAAAGCAGCGCGACGAACGCAGCCAGGCACAGAGCCGACGACACAAGAATGACAGAAGCCCCCATCCTGTCGAGCAACAAGCCGAACAGCAGCGGAGCAAGCGCCTGCGCCGCTCGCGCCGGCGCGCCGAGCAGGCCGGTCCGTTCGCCGTAACCGTGCGGGCCGAAGACGGCGAGCGGCACGGTGCCGCGCGCGATCGTCAGCAATCCATTGCCGGCCCCGTAGAAAACGGCGAATACCGCGGCCGCCGCCGGCCCGGTGATCGCAAAAACGACTGCACCGGCGGGATGCAGGAGCGCCGCGACTCGCGCCGATAGCAGCGGATGCGACCGCCGCAACAGGAAGAATTCGAACAACCGCGCCGCCACTTGCGCCGGTCCGACCAACGCCGCGGCGGCGATCGCCTGCAGCGGCGAAGCGCCCGCGCTTTCGAGCAAGCCCGGAAGGTGCGCAGCCATCGCCCCGGTGACGAACCAGGCCGCCGCGAACACGAACGCGAGCAGCAACATCTCCTTGTGCGGTTTCCAGCCGATTGAATTGTTGGCGGCATGAGAGACCTGTAGAGGCCGCGCCGGCACGGGCAGCAGCCAATTGAGCGGCAACGCGACGGCAAGATTGAGTGCGGCCCAGATCAGCAGCGTGTCGCGCCAGCCCAACGTATCGTTGAGAACCGTCGACAACGGCCAGCTCACAGTCGACGCAAAACCGGCGATAAGCGTGATGCCGGTGATCGGGCCGCGCGCATCGCGGCCATAGAGCGCGGTCAACGCCGCAAACCCGGCGTCGTAGAGCCCGAGCGTCATTCCGATGCCGAGGACTGCCCAGGCGGCAAAAAGCGCGACGGCGCCGTTTGCCGCCGCAAGCGCGACGAGGCCGGCGGCCAGGACGACGTTGGAGAGCACCAGAACGCCCCGCCCGCCATGACGATCGATAAGTCGGCCGACTGCGGGTCCGACGAACGCGGCGATCAGCAATGCGCCCGACAGGGCGGCGAAAACCCAGGAGCGCGGAACGTCGATGCCGGCACCGATCGGGTCGGCGAGGATCGCCGGCAGATAGTAGCTCGATCCCCATGCAAGTGTTTGCGAGGTCCCAAGCGCCGCGATGACGAACGGGCGCGAACGGACAAAACCTGCGTGGTCGTGGTCTTCAGCCAAAGCCAATCTTTTCATGCGCGACCGCGGGCGCGGTGTGCACGCGTTGCCGCGGCTGCGCGGCGTGCAATGAGTGCCGCCGCAAAAACCCTTTAGCCCGCGACCAAGCTGAGCGAATTGTCGAGCGCACCGAGCACGCGGTCCAGCTCCTGCCCGCGGCGCAAGATGTGGCCGGTCGCCGAGATTACGCTGTACGCGCCCTGTCGGCGTCCGAGCCGCGGATTCTTCTCGATCCGGTAAATGGGAAATTCAGTGGCACGGCGAAAGACGGAAAACACCGCGCGATCTTTAAGGAAATCGATGGCGTAATCACGCCATTCGCCGGCGGCGACCTTGCGGCCATAGAGACTAAGAATGCGGTCAAGCTCGCGCCGGCTGAAAGTGACCTTGTTCGCGGGGACGGGCGCGCGCAACTCGCCCCCGCGCCACGCGCTCGGTTCGATCTCGCCGAATTCCATGCGGCGCCTCCTTCTGTCATTGAAGCTTTACGGCCACTGAATAATTGCGCCTGACCGCCACGGCGGCAAGTGCCTTCCCGCAGGCACGGCTATAATTGCACGACCCGGTTAGCGATCGGCCGCGGTCCGCAATCTGCCGCCGGCTCGGGCGCGGATGCGGCATTTTCGACCGCGGAATCACAGTTTTGTTAGGCCAATCATAAAGCGGCCCTATTTCGGTCAATCGCATGCCAAGCTGGAATGCGAAACAGTCAACCGTTGCCTCAAGGCCCGGTCCGGATCGCATTCCGGATTCCTCAGCCCCCCAGCCCCCCGGGGTGTGGACGGATCGGGCCAGAGTTCCGAAAATGGTTAAGGCCGGCAGTCGCCGGCCTTTTGTTTTGGCGGATGATGTTAACGAAAGACGGGAAAGAGCTAACGAGCCTCAATCGCCGGCGCTTTCGTCTCAGTCGTTTGTCGCGCGACCGGGAGGGAGGCGGCACCGAATATGATACCCGGTTTGTCGTGCGAACCCTGCTGCACCAGGACGACAGCCGCATCGATATCGCCCGACATGATGTCGGCGATCGGAACGCTCCAGGTCTGGTCGTTCCCGGCAAAGTCCCCGAGTTTCAACCAGCGCCGGACGACATTGTGGTAGGTCACCGTGCGTCCGCGGTTCTCGCCGCGGCCGATTTCGACCGGCACCGACCTCGCGAGCGGACAGAGCCAGACCTCGCCTGCGGCGTGTTGCTTCGCGGCAGCGACTTTGACGCTCAAACTCGCGCCGCCGATCGACATCAGCACGGGCACGGACATGATCGCCGCATTGCGATCGCTGAGCGCGATGGCGCGTTCCACCGCCGTGTGATCGCTGCCGAGAGCGTGCGCTAAGCCGTTGACGACAATTTGCGGCGTATAGACTTCGCGGTCCCCGCGCATGCGCGCATACGCCCGCTGACGCGCCGAATGCCCGGGACTGGCGAGCGTATCTTTCCAGCCGAGATAGTCCCAGTAATCGATCGGCACGCTCAGCGCGATGAGCGACGGATCGTTGGCCAATTCGCCCAGCAATTTGTCGGCCGGGGGACAGGACGAACATCCTTGACTGGTAAAAAGCTCGATGACTGCACGCGGCTCACCAGCGCTCGCAAGCGCACAGCTGGCCACGAGCAACCCGGCGACAACGGGCGCCGACGAGAGCCGGCAACGCAGCATTCCAATCTCCACCCCGGTGGCCCTTCGATTAGGTGATCTTTGCCTTGATATCGGGCGCGCCAGTCACCCGCTACTCAATTCGAGGTGAGGCGGCCCGCCCATCAGGCCGCGAGATGGCGAAGAACATACTGCAATATGCCGCCATTTCTGAAGTAATCGAGCTCGTCCACGGTATCGATGCGGCAGATCAGGGGAACGCGCTTTAATCCGCCGTCGGCAGCCACGATTTCGGCGATGAGCCGCTGATGCGGCTTGAGATCGCTGTGCAGGCCGCGCAGCGTCACCTGCTCGTCGCCCTTCAAGCCGAGCGTCTGCCAGGACGTTCCCTCCTCGAAAACCAGCGGCACCACGCCCATGCCGACCAGATTGGAGCGATGGATGCGTTCAAAAGACTGCGCGATCACCGCGCGCACGCCGAGCAAGATCGTGCCCTTGGCGGCCCAGTCGCGCGAGGAGCCGGTGCCGTATTCCTTGCCGGCGAACACGACCAGCGGCACGTGCTCGCTCTTGTAGCGCATCGCCGCGTCGTAGATCGTCATGCGCTGGCGCGAAGGGTAGTGCACCGTGTAGCCGCCCTCCACGCCGGGCACCATTTGGTTCTTGAGGCGGATGTTGGCGAAGGTGCCGCGCATCATCACCTCGTGATTGCCGCGCCGTGTCCCATACTGGTTGAAATCGAGCGGCTTGACCCTGTGCTCGACAAGATACTTGCCCGCGGGCGAATCCACCTTGATGGAGCCGGCCGGTGAGATGTGGTCGGTGGTGATGGAGTTGAGGAACAGTCCGAGGATGCGCGCGTCGATGACATCCGTCGGCGCCTCGGGCCGCTTCGACATGCCGGAGAAATACGGCGGATTCTGCACGTAGGTCGATTTATTGTCCCAGGGGAACGTCAGCGCCCCCTGCACGCTGATCTTACGCCAATTAGCGTCGCCCCTGAAAACGTCGCCGTATTTGCGCGTGAACATCTGCTTGTTGATGTTCTTGCGGATGAAATCGTTTACCTCGCGGCTCGACGGCCAGATATCGCGCAGATAGACCTTGCGACCCTTCTGATCGGTGCCGAGCGGAGTCTTGGCGATATCGATCTGCATCGAGCCGGCGATCGCATAGGCGACCACGAGCGGCGGGGATGCGAGGTAATTGGCGCGGACGTCAGCGTTGACGCGACCCTCGAAGTTGCGGTTGCCGGAGAGCACCGCGGCGGCGACGAGATCGTTGTCGTTGATGGCTTTGGAAATCTCCGGCGGCAACGGACCTGAATTGCCGATGCAGGTGGTGCAGCCGAACCCGACAAGATTGAAACCGAGTGCGTCGAGGTCCTTCTGCAAGCCCGATTTGGTCAGATATTCGCCCACCACCTGGGAGCCGGGCGCGAGCGAGGTCTTTACCCACGGCTTGACCGAAAGACCCTTCGCAACCGCCTTGCGGGCCAGAAGCCCGGCCGCGATCATGACGCTTGGGTTCGACGTGTTGGTGCAGGACGTGATCGCGGCAATCACCACGTCGCCGTGGCCGAGCGTATCGCTGCGGTCCGCGACAGGCACGCGCTTGTCCATCTCGGCCGCCTTGCCGAATTCCTTCTCCATGGACTGGGCAAAACCGCTCTTGACATCTTTGAGCGCCACACGGTCCTGCGGGCGCTTGGGTCCGGCGAGCGACGGCTCGACGGATCCCAGTTCGAGTTTGAGAATGTCGGTGAAGAAAGGATCCTGTGTCGCCTTGGTGTGATACATGCCCTGCGCTTTGGCATAGGCGAGCACGAGCGCGACGCGGTCGGGCGCGCGGCCGGTCTCCCGCAAATAACGAATCGTGTCGTCGTCGATCGGAAAGAACCCGCAGGTAGCACCATATTCCGGCGACATGTTGCCGAGCGTGGCGCGATCCGCGATCGACAGGCTCGCCAGGCCGGGCCCAAAATATTCGACAAACTTGCCGACCACTCCGCGCTTGCGCAGCATCTGCGTCACAGTGAGGACAAGATCGGTGGCGGTGACGCCCTCCTTGAGCTTGCCATTGAAGCGCACGCCGATCACTTCCGGAATCAACATCGAGTAGGGCTGGCCTAGCACGGCCGCCTCCGCCTCGATGCCGCCTACGCCCCAGCCGAGAACGGAAAGTCCGTTCACCATCGTGGTGTGCGAATCCGTGCCGACCAGCGTGTCCGGATAGGCAAGCTCGGTGGCGACGACCTTGTCGGCGAATTTGATCTTCGTCTTCGCCGTCCAGACGGTTTGCGAAAGATATTCGAGATTGACCTGATGGCAGATGCCGGTGCCGGGGGGCACGACCCGGAAATCCTCGAACGAGCGCTGCGCCCATTTGAGAAACCGGTAGCGCTCCTGATTCTGCTTGTACTCTTCGTCGACGTTCTTCTTGAAAGCGGTGTTGGAGCCGAAATAATTGACCACCACCGAATGATCGATGACGAGGTCGACCGGCACCAGCGGATTGATCTTCTTCGGATCGCCGCCGAGCATCTTCATGGCGTCGCGCATGGCGGCGAGATCGACAACCGCGGGCACGCCGGTGAAATCCTGCATCAACACGCGCGCCGGCCGGAACGCGAGCTCGCGGTCCGAGGTTTTGGTCTTGAGCCATTGCGCGACGGCCTGGATGTCCTCCTTGGTCACCGACCGGCCGTCCTCGTTACGCAGCAGGTTCTCGAGCAGGACCTTGAGCGAAAACGGCAGCCGCGAAATGCCCTTGAGGCCGTTTTTTTCCGCCACCGGCAGGCTGTAATACGCGTAGGTCTTGGACCCGACCTTGAGCGGCCTTAAGCATTTGAAGCTGTCGAGCGAGGTCATGATTCTTTTCCCATCCTGCCGGGCCGTCCGCCGGCACAAATCGCTAGCGAATTTAATGCCGGAACAGGCGCCAACAGAAGCGTTGGTGGCCGGACGCGGAAGGCGTCGCCAACGCGCCGCTGACCGCGTTTCGGCTTATAGGGTCTTTTCAAGACTTGTGCCAGATCGCAAGAATTGGTCGTTAGCATGCCGGGAATGGCTGGTTCCCATGCTCCGTACGAGGCCGGCTTGGCTCTCGCGCTTTGCGCAGGACATTGTTGATGCGGCTTTCCGCCTCCGATCTGGCCTGCCGGCGCGGCGGCCGCGACGTTTTTGCCGGCGTCAGTTTTTCCGTCGAGTCGGGCGAGGGCCTGACGATCCGCGGACGCAACGGCGCGGGAAAGTCGTCGCTGCTGCGCACGGTCGTCGGCCTCGTCCGCGTCACCGCGGGCCGGCTCGATCTGGAAGGGGGCGATCCCGAATTGACCGTCGGCGAACAGGCCCACTATCTCGGCCACCAGGATGCGCTGAAATCGTCGCTTTCTGTCGGCGAAAATCTGCGCTTCTGGTCGCGCTATCTCGGCGTCGTCGCCGCCGATATTACGCAATCGCTCGCCGCGGTCGGGCTGGACGCCCTCGTCGACTTGCCCGCCGCCTATCTTTCCGCAGGCCAGCGGCGCCGCCTTTCGATCGCCCGCCTTCTCGCCGTGAAACGCCCGCTCTGGCTACTCGACGAGCCGACCAGCACGCTTGACGCCGCAGCACAGGAGCAGCTTGGCGGGTTCATGCAAAAGCACCTTGCCGAAGGCGGCATCATCCTCGCGGCAACGCATGGCGCGCTCGGGCTCGACGGCACAAAGGAGCTGCTGCTCGATCACGCAAACTCGCCGCGCGCTCAGACTGTTCCCTCCCCCCTCGAGGGGGAGGGTTAGGGAGGGGGTCATCATTATGCGCGTGCGCTATTCACCCCCCTCGCGGATCCCTGATCAAATCAGGGATCGCCGGCCTCCCCCTCAAGGGGGAGGCAACAAGAAAAATCGGACTGTGGTTCAACGATGACCCCTCTCGCCGCCATCCTTGTTCGTGACATGCGCATCGCCGTGCGCGTCGGCGGCGGTGCATTCATCGGCGTGCTGTTCTTTTTGGTCGTGGTTACCCTCGTGCCGTTTGCGCTCGGGCCTGACCTCGCGTTGCTCAAGCGGATCGGGCCGGCCATCCTTTGGCTCGCGGCATTGCTGGCGAGCTTGCTGGCGCTCGACCGGCTGTTTGCGTCCGATCACGAGGACGGCTCGCTCGATCTCATCTTGATGGGGCGTGCGCCGCTGGAGATCGTGGTTGCGGTCAAGGGTCTGGCGCATTGGCTCACCACCGGCTTGCCACTCGTCGCCGCAGCGCCGCTGATCGGGCTGTTTCTCAACCTCGACACGCCGTCCGCGGCTGCCCTGGTGCTAACCCTCCTGGTCGGCACCCCGGCGCTGACCTTCATCGGCCTGATCGGCGCCGCCATTGCAGTAACACTGCGTCGTGGGGGATTGTTGCTAGCGGTACTGGTCTTGCCGCTGACGGTCCCGGTCCTCATCTTCGGCGTCGCCGCGGCCAATGCCGCGGTGGTGGGGCCGGTGCCTTTCGGAACGCCCTTTACGATCCTCTGCGCGCTCACGCTCGCGAGCCTCGTGGTCGGGCCCTTCGCCGCCGCGGCCGCTTTGCGGCAGGAAGTGGAATAGTCATGGTGCTCTATGAAATTGGAACTCAGGTAGGCCAGCCGGCATTGCGCCGGCGAGGCGAAGAGGACTAGGTAACGTCCGCACGAGAAAGATGCCGATGGCCATCGCCGATCTCGCCAATCCGACGCGCTTTTTGAAACTCGCCAACGGCGCGATCCCGTTGCTCGGCGGCCTGGCCGTGGCTGCCCTGGCGTTCGGGATCAATCAGGCGATGGTCGCGCCGGACGACTATCAGCAGGGCGCGACCGTCAAGATCATGTTTCTTCACGTGCCCAGCGCCTGGCTCGGCATGCTCGGCTGGGGCGTGATGACAGTCGCCGCGCTCGGCACACTGGTCTGGCGCCACCCGCTCGCCGACGTCGCCGCCAAGGCAGCGGCGCCGATCGGCGCCGCGTTCACGCTCTTATGCCTCATCACCGGTTCGCTGTGGGGACGGCCGATGTGGGGCACCTACTGGGTGTGGGACGCGCGGCTAACGTCGGTTCTGGTGCTGTTGCTGCTCTATCTCGGCGTCATTGCCCTGTGGCGCACCGTCGAAGATCCTTCGCGCGCCGCACGCGCCGCGGCCATCCTCACCCTCGTTGGCGCAATCGATCTGCCGATCATCAAGTTCTCCGTCGATTGGTGGAACACGTTGCACCAACCCGCTTCGGTGTTTCGCCTCGGCGCGCCGACGATCAATTCCTCGATCCTCATTCCGCTTTTCATCATGACCGGGGCATTTACGCTTGCATTCGCCGCGCTCCTGCTCGCGGCCATGCGCAACGAAATTCTGCGCCGCCAGGTGCGCACGCTGCGGCTCCTGCAAGCGAGTGCGGCGAGCTGACGATGCAAGCCGCGACTCATACGGGCTTCATCGTGGCGGCTTACGCCATTGCTTGCGGCATCGTCGGCGGCTTGCTGGCATGGGTGATGGCCGATTACCGCGCGCAGCTGCGCAATCTCGCCGAGCTGGAGAAACAGGGCATTACGCGCCGCTCGGCGTCGGCGCGCGCCAAACCGGAAATGCGACAAGCGAAGGAAGACGCGTGACCAACGCAGCAAAGAAAAGCGCAAATGTCGGCCGCCGCCGCCTCATCGTGCTGGCGCCGCTTCTGCTCTTCCTCAGTCTGGTTGCTCTCTTCCTCATCCGCCTCTTCTCGGGCGATCCCTCGCGCATTCCCTCAGCACTGATCGGCCATCCGGCACCGCAAACGACCTTGCCGCCGGTCGCCGGCCTCGACCGCAACGGCGAGGCCGTGCCTGGAATCGATCCGGCGCGCTTCAAAGGCACGGTCACGGTCATGAATGTCTGGGCGTCATGGTGCGTACCGTGCCATGACGAGGCGCCGCTGCTCATGCAGCTCGCGCACGATACGCGGCTCCGCGTCGTCGGCATCAACTACAAGGACGAGCCGGAGAATGCCCGGCGCTTCCTCGGCCGCTACGGCAACCCGTTCGCCGCCGCCGGCGCCGACGCGAACGGGCGCGCCGCGATCGAATGGGGAGTCTATGGCGTGCCGGAAACTTTCGTCATCGGCCGCGATGGCCGCATCGCTTACAAGCTCGTCGGACCGATCACGCCGGAAAATCTCGATACGGTCATCAAACCGGAGATCGAGAAGGCGATTGCGGCCGGATCGTAAAGACAGCGGCCGTCATTGCGAGGAGCCAACGAGTCCGGCCCGAAGTGGCCGGCCCGATGATCGGCTCCGCGACGAAGCATTGCTTCGCTGCGCTCGCAATGACCAAGGCCTACTTCGCCGGCTCGGCGGCGTATTTTTTTAACAGCGGATATTGCAGCGCCCCGAACACGAAGGTCAGCGGCAGGAAGCCGAATACCTTGAAGTCCACCCACACATTGGTCGAGGTGTTGCGCCACACGATCTCGTTGAGCACCGCAAGCGCGAAAAAGAACAGCGCCCAGCGCAGCGTCAATCTGCGCCAGCCTTCGTCGGTGAGGTGAAAGAGCGAATCGAACACGACGCCCAAGAACGACTTGCCGAAGAACAAACCGCCGAGCAGCACCGCGCCGAATAGCGCGTAGATGATCGTCGGTTTGATCTTGATAAACAGATCGTTGTGCAGGATCAGCGTCAGTCCGCCGAAGACCACGACGACGATCGCGGTGACCACCGGCATGATCGGCAGCGTCCGCGTCAGCACATAGGACGCCGCCAGCGCCGCGACCACCGCAACCATGAACGTTGCCGTGGCCACGAAGATGCCGTAGCGGGAATTGGCAAAGAAGAACAAAGCCAGCGGGCCTAAATCGAGCGCGAGCTTAAGAAGCGGATTGAGTTGCGGTCTGGTCGTTTCGGTCATCGGCGGGCGACCCTCTTGAGCGCATTCGTTTCAAATTGAACCGATTGGCGCTCTAACTGTTTGGCGGAGCATGATCTTGTCGGAAAACCGTTTCCACTTTTCCGATCATGCTCTAACGCGTTAGTGACTCTGCCGTCTATCGGGAATCGATGCCAGCGACGGCGTGGGCGAAATCGCGCGCGGAAAACGGCGCCAGATCGTCCACGCTCTCGCCAACACCGATGAATTGCACCGGAACCTGGAGCTTCGCCGCGATGGCGACAAGGATGCCGCCGCGGGCGGTGCCGTCGAGCTTGGTCATCACCAGCCCGGTCACGCCGACCGCCTTACGAAAAATCTCCACTTGCGACAGCGCGTTCTGCCCGACCGTGGCGTCGAGCACGAGCAGCACCGCGTGCGGCGCGGACGCATCGACTTTCTTCATCACCCGCACGATCTTTTCCAGCTCGTTCATCAGCTCGGTACGGTTTTGCAGGCGGCCCGCGGTGTCGACGAGCAGCACATCGATGCCCTGTTCGATCGCCGCGCGCACGGCGTCGAAAACAAGGCCGGCCGGATCGGCGCCGGCGGCGCGCGCGATCACCGGCGCATGCGCGCGCTCGCCCCAGATCTTGAGCTGATCGATAGCGGCCGCGCGAAACGTATCGCCCGCCGCCAACATCACCGTGCGGCCTTCGGCGCGAAGTTTGGCCGCCAGCTTGCCGATCGTCGTGGTCTTGCCGGAGCCGTTGACCCCGGCGACAAGGATGACGAACGGCTTCTTGGCCGCATCGATCGCAAGCGGTTGCGCCATGGGAAGAAGCGTCTTCTCGATCTCCGCCGCTACGACGGCCTTGACCTCGTCCGGCGAAATCCCGGCTTCGTAGCGGCCGTCGCGCAACGCGGCCGCGATGCGGCCTGCGGTGTCGAGCCCGAGATCGGCACGGATCAAGACGTCCTCGATGCCGGCGATGGTTGCGGCGTCAAGCTTGCGTTTGGTGACGAGATCGGAGATCGCGCCGCCGAGCGCCGAAGACGTGCGCTTGAGCCCGCCAGTCAGGCGCCGCCACCAATTGCCTTTTGTTTCTGTCACGCTGTCGTCCATGCGGTGCCCGTGATAGCGGTTCCACCAAGGTAGGCAAATATGACCCCGGAAGAGATGGTGTCGCGGCTCCTTTACCGCGATGGACTCATGCTGGTGATCGACAAACCGGCGGGTTTCGCCGTGCATCGCGGCCCAAAAGGCGGCGAAAGCCTGGAAGACCATTTCGACGCGCTGCGTTTCGGGTTGCCGCGCGCGCCGGCGCTGGCTCACCGGCTCGACCGCGATACCTCCGGATGCCTTGTGCTCGGCCGCCACCGCAAGGCGTTGGCGCAGCTCGGTCGGCTGTTCAAAACCGGCGCCATCGACAAGACCTATTGGGCTGTGGTTGAAGGCGCCCCGGAGACCGACGAAGGCGCGATCGATTTACCGCTCGGCCGCCTCGACGGGACCCGCGGCTGGTGGATGAAGCACGATCCGCAAGGGCAGCCGGCGGTGACGAAATGGAAGGTGCTGGGCAGAACCGCAGCGCCTTTCCCTCCCCCTTGTGGGGAGGGGTCGGGGGTGGGGGTGGGAAGGTCGGACGCCCGCGTCGACGCCTCGCATCACCTCGCTACCCCCCTCCCTACCCTCCCCCACAAGGGGGGAGGGAATTTAAGTTGGCTTGCGCTCGAACCGGTGACTGGCCGCACGCATCAACTGCGCGTGCATTGCGCCGAAATGGGCTGGCCGATCCTGGGCGATGCGATCTACGGCAACGCGCCGCGCACCGGCGGCCCGATTCTGCATCTGCACGCCCGCGAGATCATCGTGCCGCTATCCAAAAATCGCCCGCCGATCCGCGCCACCGCACCGGTGCCGCAACATATGCGTGCGGCTTTGACAGCATGCGGTTGGGAAGGTGAGGGAAAGACGCAGGCCGCGGAATGACGCCTTGGCCTAAGCCGCCAGCAATTGCTTGCCGTCGTGCGCGGCGATCCGCAGCTCGAGTATCGCACCGGGCGACGCGGGCGTCGCCAGTGCCACTTGGGTGAATTGCTCGGTGCGGCCCTGCGCGTCCTGCTCGACCAACACGCGCCGTAGCGCGCCTAGTTCGCCATCGAGATGCCGCCACAACGCGAGTGCACCGCGCCGGCGCAAACGCCGCGCCCGCTCCTTCACGATCTCGCGGGGAAGCTGCGGCATGCGCGCCGCCGGCGTGCCCGGCCGCGCCGAGAAGGGAAAAACATGCAGATGCGTCAATCCGCAGTCCTCGACCAGCGCCAGCGAGTTATGGAACATATTCTCCGTCTCGGTCGGGAAGCCCGCGATTATATCGGCGCCGAACACCATGTCCGGGCGCAGCCGCCGCAGCGCGGCACAGAACGCGACGGCGTCTTTGCGCGAATGCCGTCGCTTCATGCGTTTGAGGATGAGATCGTCGCCGGCTTGCAACGAAAGATGCAGATGCGGCATGAGCCGTTCATCCTGCGCAAAGGCATCGATCAGATCGCGGTCGGCCTCGACCGAATTGATCGACGACAGACGCAGCCGCTTGAGCTCCGGTACATGCTTGAGGATTTGCGTGACCAGTGCGCCGAGTTTCGGCGCACCCGGCAGGTCCGCGCCGTAGCTCGTGATGTCGACGCCGGTGAGCACGACCTCGCAATAGCCGTTGGCGACGAGGCGTTGGACATCCGCGACCACGGCGCCCATCGGCACCGAACGGGAATTGCCGCGGCCGTAGGGAATAATGCAGAAGGTGCAGCGGTGATCGCAGCCGTTCTGCACCTGCACGAACGCGCGCGTACGCCCGGAAAAGCCGTCGATCAGATGCGCGGCGGTTTCCTTCACCGCCATGATGTCGTTGACGATCGCTTTCTCAGCGTCGGCGACACCGAAATCGGCGCGCGTTCGCGCCCAAGCCGACGCGCTCAGCTTCTCCATGTTGCCGAGCACCCGGTCCGTCTCGGCCATGGCCACGAACGTCTGTGGCTCGGTCTGCGCCGCACAGCCGGTGACGACGATCTTCGCCAATGGACGCTCGCGGCGCAGCGCACGGATCATTTGCCGCGCCTGGCGCACGGCTTCGGCGGTAACGGCGCAGGTATTGATCACCACCGTGTCGCGGAGCCCGGCGCGCTCCGCCTCGCGGCGGATCACTTCCGACTCGGCGGAATTGAGTCGGCAGCCGAAGGTGATTACGTCGACCCTCATGGCCTACGCGGCCCCCGCGCCGACCGAAATCGACGCGTCGAAGCGGCCCTTATGCTCGTACTCGACCGGACCGGTCATCAAGACGTGGTCGTCGCCTTCGCGCCACTCGATCGCAAGATCGCCGCCGGGCAAGGTGACCGTCACCTTGCGGCCGGTGCGGCCGAGCCGGGCCGCTGCGACTGCGGCGGCGCAGGCCGCCGAACCGCAGGCCTTGGTCAGGCCGGCACCGCGTTCCCAAGTGTGGATAACCACACGCTCGCGCGAGGGCGTCGTCGCGAGCGTGACATTGGCGCGTTCGGGAAAAAGTGGATGGCACTCCAGCAGCGGACCGATCTGCGCAAGATCGTAGGCTTGCGGATCGGCGACCCAAAAGATGACGTGCGGATTACCCATACTCACGACGGACGGCGCGCGCAGAACGGGAGCATCCGGCGGTCCGAATTGCAGCTCGATCGCGCGCGTATCCACCATCTTCCGCGCCAGCGGAATCTCGTTCCAGCGAAAACGCGGCGCTCCCATGTCGACGGTGAACGTTCCGTCCCCTGCGGACCAGCAGGAAACGATCCCGGCCGACGTCTCGAAATTCAGCGTCGCCTTGCCCGTCTCGGCGCTGATGAGGGAAGCGACGCAGCGCATGCCGTTGCCGCAGGCGCCCGCCTCCGATCCGTCATTGTTGTAGATGCGGATCGAAGCATCGTTGCCGCCGCGCCCCGGATAGAGCGCCATCAGCTGGTCGTAGGGCTCCAGGCGCGCGGCCGCAAGCGCCTCTGCAGCCGCTATCGGGCTTTGCGCAACAAGACTTGGCGCCTGCCGCAGATCGACGACCACGATCTCGTTACCGAGACCGTTCATCTTGATGTAATCCCGATTAGCCAGCGCACTCATGATAAAGCCCGAATGTGCGGGACTTATATGAGGACTTAGGCCTGCTACACCAGTGCTAGTATTGACCTGGGGCACCGGACCGCGGGCGTGCTAGAATCATTCGGGGACGAAAATAACTAACGGCCGCATTTGCCAGTAAGCCGGTCGCTACACGGAGAACCTAATGCTTCCCCGCTTTGCGCTCTGCGTCGGCGTGGCAACTGCGATTATGGCGCTCGCCGCGCCGCAGATTTCCAGGGCGCAAACCCCGGTACAAACCCCCGCGCAAACGCCGCCGCCCGCGCCGGCCAAACCCGATTCCGCGCCTCCCGCGGCCGCTCAGGCGACCGATCCGTTCGGCGAGGACGCAACGCTGACCGCGAAGCCGATCGCATACGTTAAAGGCACCGGCACCTGGGACAACGCTTTTGCGACGATCACCGGTTCGTTCAAGGCAATCAAAGCCTACATCCACAGGGAAGGCCTCAAGATCGACGGCGACCCGATGACGATCTTCACCTCGACCGACGACAACGGCTTTCAGTACCAGGCCGCCATCCCGATCGCCGAGCCGCCGAAAAATCCGCCGCACGGCGAGATCGCCATCGGCAAATCGCCCGAAGGACACGCGCTCAAATTCGTCCATCGCGGATCGTATGACGGACTGGACAATACCTACGAGGCGATCACCAATTATCTCGACGAGCGGCGGCTCGAAGCGAAAGACATGTTCATCGAGCAATATTTGACCGATCCGCTGACCGGCAACGAGGATCACCTCGTCGTCAATGTCTACGTGCTGGTCAAATAGCGGGCTCAATCGGATTACACCGGATCACTGATACCGAATCATACCTGCCACACTTCGCCCGGCTGCAGCGTGCGGAATCGCTCGGGCGGAATCCCCGCGGCTTTTAGAGCGTCCGCGAGCGCCACAAGCGGTGCATCGATCGGCTCGTCCGTGAGCTGGAACGTGCCGTAGTGATGGCCGAGCGCAAGCTCCGCGCCGCAATCGATGAATGCCTGCACCGACTCCGCGGGGTTCATGTGTTGGTCGCTCATGAACCAGCGCGGCTCGTAGGCCCCGATCGGCAGCAGAGCGAGTTTGAACGGGCCGTGACGTTGGCTCGTGTTGCGGAATGTGCGACCATCGCCGTACCTGGAATCGGCGACGAAATAGATGCGTCCCCCCGGCGCCTCGATGACGAATGACGCCCACAGCGACATGTTGCGGTCGGACACGCTTCGCGCCGACCAATGCCGGGTGGCGACGAGGGTAACCGCTATGCCCGCACCCAGATCCACCCGATCGTTCCAGTCGTGGGCTTCAGCGGCGATTGCCGGATCGCGATTGCGCATGATGGAGTCATTGCCGAGCGGCGTGATGACGCGCGGGCGATGCGCGGCGGCGAGCCGCGACAATGTCTCGACATCCAGATGATCGTAGTGTGCGTGCGATACCAGGACGACATCGATCGGCGGCAGGTCGGCGAAGGCGATGCCCGGATCGTTCACGCGTTTCGGCCCGGCGAAACGGAAAGGCGACGCGCGCTCCGACCATACCGGGTCGAGCAGCATATTGAGACCGGCGGTCTGAACGAGCCAGCTTGCGTGGCCGACATAGGACACGCGCCAGCCGGTGCCTTCGACGCGCGCCGGCGGGCGATCGGCAAAAGGCGACGGCGCCCAAGCCGGCCATTGCGTCCGCGTGCCGCGCCAATAGCGATCGGCCATCCAGCGCAGCAAATCCCGCCGGCCGCGCGGCGGCGCGCCGTGGCGGTCGAAAAAGCGCTCGCCGTCGAAGTGGTCGGAAACAGGGCCGGTGTAATATCGTGACATCGGGGTCGCATTATACGGTTTGGCTTCCCCCGCGAGCCGGGCATTACGCCACGGTTGACGGAAGCGGGCCCTGCATCTATTTTCCGCCCGCTCTCGTAAGAGACTTAAAGCCAGTCACCGCCGACCGACCCGTGAGGCCGGAGGCCCTCGCCCGACAGCGCGATGCGCCCTCGGGCGTTACTTGTCATTGCCGGACTTGATCCGGCAATCCGTGCAGCGGGTTGGCCGCGTGGATGCCCGGGTCAAGCCCCGGCATGACGGATGAGGAAGCGTGAATGTTCGAAAGTCTTTCCGAGCGTTTGAATGCGGTCCTAGACCGCCTGACCCGGCGCGGCGCGCTGTCGGAGGCGGACGTCGACGCGGCGCTCCAGGAAGTGCGGCGGGCGCTGATCGAAGCCGATGTCGCCCTCGACGTCGCCCGCGCCTTCGCCGACGAGGTGAAGAAGCGCGCGGTCGGGATCGAGGTCATCAAATCGGTCACGCCCGGCCAGATGGTCGTGAAGATCGTGCAGGATCAGCTGGTTGAGACCCTGGGCTCGAACGCGCAGCCGATCGATCTCCATGCGCCGGCCCCCATCGCCATCATGATGGTGGGACTGCAGGGCTCGGGCAAAACCACCACCACCGCGAAAGTCGCCAAGCGCCTCGCCGAGACCGCCAAGCGCAAAGTGTTGATGGCTTCGCTCGACACGCGCCGGCCGGCGGCGATGGAGCAGCTCGCCGTGCTCGGCCGGCAAGTTGGCATCGATACTTTGCCGATCGTCGCCGGGCAGACGCCGGTGCAGATCGCGACCCGCGCGCTGCAGGCGGCGCGGCTCGGCGGCTACGATGTTGTGTTGCTCGACACCGCGGGCCGCATCACGCTCGACGAGGCGATGATGAACGAGGCGGCGGAAGTCCGCCGCGCCGCTTCCCCGCACGAAGTGCTGCTGGTCGCTGACGCGCTGACCGGGCAGGACGCCGTCAACCTCGCCCGCAGCTTCGACGAACGCGTCGGCCTCACCGGCATCGTGCTGACCCGCGTCGACGGCGATGGGCGCGGCGGTTCGGCGCTGTCGATGCGCGCGGTGACCGGCAAGCCAATCAAGCTGATCGGCACCGGGGAAAAACTCGACGCCATCGAGGACTTCGACCCGGCACGCATCGCCGGCCGCATCCTCGGCATGGGCGACATCGTCGCGCTGGTGGAAAAGGCTGCCGCGACAATCGACGCCGAGAAGGCGGCTCGCGTCGCCGACAAAATGCGCCGCGGTGCATTCGATCTTGCCGATCTGCGCGAGCAGCTTACGCAGATGCAGAATTTGGGCGGGATGAGCGGGCTGATGACGATGCTGCCCGGCATGGGGAAGATCAAGAACCAGCTTGCCGAACGCAATCTCGACGAAAAAGTTCTCAAGCGGCAAATGGCGATCATCGATTCGATGACGCCGCAGGAACGGCGCAATCCCGACGTCCTCAAGGCGAGCCGCAAGCGGCGCATCGCCGCCGGGTCCGGCACCAAGCCCGAAGACATCAACCGGCTTTTAAAAATGCACCGCACGATGGCCGACGTGATGAAGGCGATGGGCGGCGCCAAGCGCGGACCCATGGCCGGCCTCGCCAACATGCTTGGGCTTGGAGGCGGCCTTGGCGGCGGTCTTCCAGGCGGTATGCCGAGCCCCGAACAAATCGCGAAGCTGGCCGAGAAGATGCCCGGCGGCCTGCCCCCGAATATGCCGGGCCTGCCGCCGAATTTTCCTGGACTGCCGGGTGCCCCTCCTGTGGGTCTCCCCGGTCTTCCAGGTCTTCCAGGTCTTGGCCCCAAGCTGCCCGGCGGACTTCCTCCGGGATTTCCCGGGCCGGGAAAAAAGAAATGATGCAGACCCGGCCGCACGAACGCTTTTCCGCGGAAGTTTCGCTCGACCCGCGGGCGACGAGTGCGTTCGCGCACGCTGTCGGCGATACCAACCCCGTACATCACGATGCTGATCTCGCGGCAAAATCGCGTTTCGGCCGGTTGATCGCGAGCGGCCCGCAGACGACGGCGCATCTCCTGGCGTTGACCGCCTCTCACTTTTCCAAGCGCGGCGCGATGCTCGGCCTGGAATTTTGGGTCCAGTTCCGCCGGCCGGTCTACGCGGACGAGACGATCATGTTGGAATGGCTCGTCGTCTCGGTCAAACACAACCCCCGCCTCGGCGGCGACGTCATCGATTTACGTGGCCGCATTCGCAAGCAAACCGGCGAAACCGCCGTGGGCGCCAAGGGCCGCATACTCCTCACCGAAAAATTCTGACGATTGCAAGAAAGGAACCTGAAAAATGCCCGTTGTTATCCGCATGGCGCGCGCCGGCACCAAGAAACGGCCGGTCTATCACATCGTCGTTGCCGACAGCCGCAGCCCCCGCGACGGGCGCTTCATCGAGCGGCTGGGTTATTTCAATCCGCTGCTGCCCAAGGACCGGGCGGACCGCCTCAAGCTCGATCTCGACAAGGTCAAAGCCTGGATGGCCAAGGGCGCGCAGCCTTCCGATCGCGTAAAGCGCTTTCTCGACGCCGCCGGCATCATGAAGCGCGAGAAGCGCAACAACCCGGAAAAGGCGATCCCGCGCAAAGAGCGGAAGGCGCAAGCTGAAGCCGCCAAGGCTGCGGCCAGCGCGGCTCCTGCCGCCGGCGCAGCGCCTCCGGCTGCATAAAAAGCCTGATCAATGCCGGGCGGCGCGCGCGGCACTGGTGCCGGGGTTTGCAGTGCTCGGATTTGTCTTGGGCAAATCGGCAGCGCACACGGCGTGCGCGGGGAAGTGCGGCTGCGCTCGTTCACGTCCGATCCGAGCGCGATCGCCGGTTACGGCCCGCTCGAAACCGAAGACGGCCGTGTTTTCGAGATCGAGGCGATGCGGCCGGCCAAGGATCACTTTGTCGCGCGGCTGTCAGGCATTCGCGACCGTGACGCGGCCCGCGCGCTCGCCAACACCAGGCTCTACGTACCGCGCGAGCGGTTGCCACAGACGGAGGAACCGGACGAATTCTATCACGCCGATCTTGTCGGCCTCGCCGTGGTCGACCTAGCCGGCCGCGTTCTCGGCAGCGTCGTCGCGATCCATAATTTCGGCGCCGGCGAGCTGATCGAGATACGCCCGGACGCCGGAGGAAATACGGAACTGGTGCCGTTCGACGCCACCCATGTGCCGGCGGTCGATATCGCTGCGGGAAAGATCGTCGTCGATCCGCCACAAGGATTGTTCAACACGAACTGACGCCGCAGCCGCGGCCGATGTCGCGAGTCGAAGTGATGGCTATCCGTTTCCTTTCCAAATCCGACACGCACCGCGAGTTCTCCAACTTCGCGCCCTGCGGCATCGATCTCGACGATGCGTGGTGGCCGACCGTCGAGAATTACTACCAGGCACAAAAGTTCAACGACCCCGAACTGCGCAAGTCGATCCGCAAGGCCGAGAAGCCGCCGATCGCCAAGGGCCTCGCCGACAAAAACAAAGCCGCCATCCGGCCGGACTGGGACGCCGTCAAAGACGACGTGATGTATCGCGCGGTACGCCGTAAATTCGAACAGCATCCCGAGCTCAAGGCCATGCTGCTGGCGACCGGCGACGAGGAACTGATCGAAGCAGCTCCAACCGACACCTATTGGGGCGTCGGCCGCGACGGAACGGGCTTGAACAAGCTTGGCAAGATTATCGCCCGCATCCGCGACGAGTTGCGGGCGGGTGCAGGCTGATCATGTGGCGAGCGAGCGTCCTCACCATCTTCCCCGGCGTGTTTCCGGGTCCGCTCGGCGCCAGCCTTGCCGGCAAGGCGATGGCTTCGGGCGCGTGGTCGCTCGACGTCGTCGATATTCGCGCCTTCGCAACCGACAAGCACCGCAGCGTCGACGACACGCCGGCCGGCGGCGGTCCGGGCATGGTGATGAAGGCCGACGTGCTCGCGCGCGCCATCGACGCGACAACGGCCGACGGACGCCCAAATCAACGACCAAGGCTCCTGCTCTCGCCGCGCGGGACACCGCTGCGCCAGGAGCGGGTCGAAGCACTGGCCGCTGGCGCCGGTGCAATCCTGATCTGCGGCCGCTTCGAAGGCATCGACGAGCGCCTCATCGCTGGGCGCGCGTTGGAGGAAATCTCGATCGGCGATTATGTGCTCTCCGGCGGCGAAGTCGCGGCCATGGTGCTGATCGACGCCTGCGTGCGCTTCCTGCCGGGAGTCATGGGGGCGCCTTCGTCGCGCACCGAGGAGAGCTTCAACGAAGGATTGCTGGAATACCCCCAATACACCCGTCCACAGCGCTGGGAGGGGCAGCCGATCCCGGAGGTTCTGCTGTCCGGCGATCACGGCAAAATCGCCGCCTGGCGGCGGTCCGAGGCCGAACGGCTGACCCGCGAGCGGCGGCCCGATTTGTGGGCGCGGCACTGCGGAGAATCGCGGAAAAACGACAAGTGACCGGAGCGTGACAAAGCCTGCCGGGTAGCGTAGAAGCTGCGCCAACCCGTTAAAGCCCCTGGCCGGCAAGCGCGCGATGCGCGCAGTCGTTGGAGAAATTGGCCATGAACCTGCTCGAGCAGCTCGAAAACCAACAGGTGGCGAAGCTCACCGCCGGTAAGGAAATCCCCGACTTCCAGCCGGGCGATACGCTCATCGTCAACGTCAAGATCGTCGAAGGCGAGCGCACCCGCGTCCAGGCCTATGAGGGCGTCTGCATCGGCCGCGCCGGCGCCGGGCTGAACGAGAATTTCACCGTGCGCAAGATTTCCTACGGCGAAGGCGTCGAGCGCGTTTTTCCGCTTTACTCACCGATGATCGACTCGATCAAGGTCGTGCGCCGCGGCCAGGTGCGTCGCGCCAAGCTTTATTATCTTCGCGGCCGTCGCGGCAAGTCGGCGCGCATTATCGAGCGGCAAGATCACGGCGCGCAGGGCGAAAACGGCGCAGCCGGAGGAAAAGCGGCGAAGTAATTCCGAAGTAGCGTCCGGTGATTATATACTCCCCAGAGTTGGTGGAGCCTCGCAACCATGGCCAAGTCCCGCACCCTTTACGATAAAATCTGGGACGACCACCTCGTCCACGAAGAACCAGACGGCACATCGCTCATCTATATCGACCGGCATCTCGTCCACGAGGTGACGAGCCCGCAGGCGTTCGAGGGTTTGCGGCTTTCCGGCCGCAAGGTGCGCGCGCCGGAAAAGACCCTGTGCGTCGTCGATCACAACGTGCCGACCACCGATCGGCGGCAGAAAAATCCCGATCCCGAGAGCGAGCAGCAGATCGCCTATCTAGCGGACAACGCCAAGCTGTTCGGCCTCGAATACTTCGACGAGTTCGATAAGCGCCAAGGCATCGTCCACATCATCGGACCCGAGCAGGGCTTTACGCTGCCTGGCGTCACGCTCGTGTGCGGCGACAGCCACACCGGCACGCACGGCGCATTCGGCGCGCTCGCCTACGGCATCGGCACTTCCGAAGTGGAGCACGTGCTGGCGACGCAGACGCTGATCCAGAAGAAATCGAAGAACATGCGCGCGGTCGTCGACGGCAAGCTGCCGCACGGCGTCACCGCCAAGGACATCATCCTCGCCATCATCGGCGAGATCGGCACCGCCGGCGGCACCGGCTACGCGCTCGAATATGCGGGCGAAGCCATCCGCGCGCTGTCGATGGAGGGCCGCATGACCGTCTGCAACATGTCAGTCGAGGCCGGCGCCAAGGCGGGCTTCATCGCGCCCGACGAGAAGGCCTACGCGTATCTAAAGGATCGTCCGAAATCACCGCGCGGCACGGCGTGGGACGACGCCGTGCGTTATTGGGAAACGCTCCAATCCGAGGACGACGCGCATTTCGACCGCGAGATCAAACTCGATGCGGCGAAGCTGCCGCCGCTGGTGACGTGGGGCACGAGTCCGGAGCAGGTCGTGTCCGTGACCGGCCGCGTACCGCGCCTCGAAGACATTGCCGATGCCAACAAGCGCGAGGCCGCCGAACGATCGCTGGCCTATATGGGATTGCAGGGCGGCGAGAAGATCGCCGACATTGCCCTCGATCGCGTCTTCATCGGCTCGTGCACCAACGGACGGATCGAGGACTTGCGCGCCGCCGCGCGCGTCGTCGACGGCAAGAAAGTGAACCCGAATGTCAGCGCCATGATCGTGCCCGGCTCCGGCCTCGTCAAAGAGCAGGCCGAAGCGGAGGGCCTTGACCGGATTTTCCTCAATGCCGGCTTTGAGTGGCGCGAGCCGGGTTGCTCGATGTGCCTGGCAATGAACCCGGACAAGCTTTCGCCCGGCCAGCGCTGCGCCTCGACCTCAAACCGCAATTTCGAAGGCCGGCAGGGCTATAAGGGCCGCACGCACCTCGTCTCGCCGGCGATGGCGGCCGCCGCCGCGATTGCCGGACATTTCGTCGACGTCCGCGAGTGGCATTAAGCCTCGTCATTGCGAGCGAAGCGAAGCAATCCAGTTTGACGGTGAAGTCTGGATTGCTTCGTCACTATCTCCTCGCAATGACGGCCGCTCACCCGCGCTCCCACCAGCAATGCTTCTCCGGGAAAAGCACCCTTCCGCTCGGCCGGTCTTGCACGACGTACCAGCTGGCGCAGCGCCGGTGGAGCAGCGGGCGCGGATTGATCTCGATGCGCGGACGCGCCGGTCGCGCCGGCACAAGAACCGGCCCACCCGACTGTGCAACTTGCACCGGCTGTGTCGCCGCCTGCCGCGCTGGGCCGAACGCGAGGAGCACAGCGAGACTGACGATCGCGATCAAGCGTTTTAGTGACATCGCTGCCTCATGCCTTGGCCGGATGACGTCTCGCCGCAGGACGAGCGGTCGGACACATTCCGCGCTACACTACAATTATGGCCGATCTCGCATCCGATCCGCTCGGCTGGCGGCCGGTAAAAGCGCCCACTCTCGCCGACCTCGAAGTTCTCGCCGCCGACGTGTTCGGGCGGCTGCCGCGCAAATTTCGCGATTTGTGCGCGGATATCGTTATCCAGGTAGACGATTTCCCAAGCGAGGAAGTGCTCGATCAGATGAGCACCGAAAGCGAGTTCGATCTGCTCGGCCTGTTCCAAGGCGTCGGGCTGCCGTTCCGCGCCGAAAGCGATCCGATGCAGATGCCAAACATGATTTGGCTTTATCGCCGCCCGATCCTCGATTACTGGGCCGAGCACGACGAGACGCTTGGCGCGATCGTCAGGCATGTCCTCGTGCACGAGATAGGTCATCATTTCGGCCTGTCGGACGCGGACATGGAAGCCATCGAAAAATTGACGGACGATCCGAAGGAGACGACGCCATGACGGTGAAGCGTCTGCCATTGCGGCTTTATCGCCATAGAAGGCGAGGCGGACATCGCACCTGCGCTGACGAATCCCGCGCGGACCGTGCTAGAATGTGAGCGAGCCGGAGCTGTTCCGGCGTCGCAATGAGGCGATCTGCTATGCTCGTGACGGTGTTCCGATCCCGCCTGCGGCCTGGAGTCCGCGACGAATACGTTGCTCTGGTCGACCGGATGACCGAAATCGCCCGCACCATGCCGGGCTATATCTCGCACAAGGGCTTTTTCGCCGACGACGGCGAGCGGGTAACGATCGTCGAATTCGAACACGAGGAAGGGTTGCGCGCCTGGCGGCTCAATCCCGAGCATGTTGCGGCGCAAAAGCTGGCGCGAAAGAAATACTACACCGAGTACCATGTCCAGGTGTGCGCGCTCGACCGCGAATCGAAGTTCAAGGCGGAAGCAGCGGCACACGAAGCCGCAACAATGGCGCCCGCGGCGCAGGGTTGACCCGCGGCTTCCGACAGGCCATCTAGCCCTGCGGGCGCAGCGCGTCCGGTTCTCGCGAGATGGAATATGGAAAAATTCACCGTGCTCGAAGGCGTCGCCGCGCCGCTGAAGATGATCAACGTCGATACCGACATGATCATCCCCAAGCAATATCTGAAAACCATCAAGCGTACCGGGCTCGGCACCGGCCTGTTCGCGGAAAAGCGCTATCGTGACGACGGCAGCGAAAATCCGGATTTCGTGCTCAACAAACCGGCCTACCGCAAGGCGAAAGTGTTGGTCGCGGGCGACAATTTCGGCTGCGGCTCCTCGCGCGAGCACGCGCCGTGGGCGCTGAAGGATTTCGGCATCACCTGCGTGATCTCGACCTCGTTCGGCGACATTTTCTACAACAACTGCTTCAAGAACGGCATCCTGCCGGTTCAGGTTTCGCCGCAAGATCTGAAGAAGCTGTTCGACGACGCCGAACGCGGCGCCAACGCCACGCTGACGATCGACCTCGCGAAACAGGAAATCAGCGGTCCCGACGGCGGCGTGGTGAAGTTCGAGATCGACGCGCACCGCAAGCACTGTCTGCTCAACGGCCTCGACGACATCGGCCTCACCATGGTCAAGGAAGACAGAATCGGCAGCTTTGAGGAAAAGGCCAAGGCGGCTCGTCCTTGGGTGTGAGACGGCTAACGCCCGCCAGCCGGAAGCCGTCATGACCTCCGCCATTTCCGTCGCGCATCTCGACAAGACCTATGCGTCCGGTTTCCAGGCGCTCAAGGACATCAACCTTGAGATCCGCACCGGCGAGATTTTCGCACTGCTCGGCCCCAACGGCGCCGGCAAGACAACACTGATCAGCATCATCTGCGGCATCGTGAAATCGTCCGGCGGCAGCGTAACCGTGGACGGTCACGACATCGTCGCCGATTACCGCATCACCCGCTCGCTGATCGGTCTCGTGCCGCAGGAACTGTCGACCGACATGTTTTCGACGGTGTGGTCGACGGTTTCGTTCAGCCGCGGTCTGTTCGGCAAACCTGCCCATCCCACCTACATCCAAAAGGTACTGAAGGATTTGTCGCTCTGGGACAGGAAGAACAGCAAAATCGCGACGCTGTCCGGCGGCATGAAGCGGCGGGTGATGATCGCCAAGGCGCTGTCGCACGAGCCACGCATCCTTTTCCTCGACGAGCCGACCGCCGGCGTCGACGTCGAATTACGCAAGGATATGTGGGATATGGTGCGGGCGCTGCGCGCATCGGGCGTCACCATCATCCTCACCACGCACTACATCGAAGAAGCTGAGCAAATGGCCGACCGGGTCGGCGTGATCAACAAGGGCGAACTGATCCTGGTCGAGAGCAAGAACGAGTTGATGCGCAAGCTCGGCCAGAAGCAATTGACGCTCGAGCTTCGCGACCCGATAGAAGCGGTACCGCCGGCGCTCGCCAGGCATCGTCTTACGCTCGGCGACGGCGGCCACGAGCTGATTTACACCTACGATACCCAGGCCGAGCGCACCGGCATCACCGACCTGCTGGAAGATTTGCGCGCCGCGGGGCTGCGCTTTAAGGACCTTTCCACCACGGAGCGGTCGCTGGAGGATATCTTCGTCGGCCTCTTGAGAGAGCGCCAATGAATCTTCACGCCGTCGGCGCAATCTATATGGCCGAGCTGGCGCGCACCCGGCGCACCTGGCTGCAAAGCATCGTCTCGCCGGTGATCTCGACATCGCTGTATTTTATCGTGTTCGGCGCCGCCATCGGCTCGCGGATCAGCACCGTCGAAGGCGTCAGCTACGGCGCTTTCATCGTGCCCGGCCTGATGATGCTGATGCTGCTGACGCAAAGCGTGAGCAATGCGGCGATCGGCATCTACTTCCCGCGCTTCGCCGGGACCATCTATGAAATCCTCTCCGCGCCGGCGTCGGCGATGGAGATCGTGCTCGGCTATGTCGGCGCGGCGGCGACCAAGTCGATTGTGCTCGGTTTGATCATCCTCGTGACATCCGCCCTGTTCGTGCCGATGCGGATCGAGCATCCGGTCTGGATGCTGGCTTTCCTGGTGCTGACCGCGGTCAGCTTCAGCCTGCTCGGCTTCATCCTAGGCATCTGGGCCGACGGTTTCGACAAGCTGCAAGTTGCGCCGCTCTTGATCATCACGCCGCTGACCTTCCTGGGCGGCACATTTTATCCGACCAGCGTGCTGCCGCCGTTCTGGCGCACGGTGACGCTGTTCAACCCCATCGTCTATTTGATCAGCGGATTCCGCTGGAGTTTTTTCGGGCTGGCAGACGTGAACATCGAGATCAGCGTGGCTGCGATCGTATTGTTTCTCGCCGCTTCGCTCGCCGTTGTGTGGTGGATCTTCAAGACCGGCTACCGGTTGAAGACTTGAACAAACTCGGCAAGTTTGCCGCGCGGATGTTCAGGTGGCCTGCGCGATGGCGTCGGCGATGGCGACCGTTCGCCGCGCCATGTCGGCGTGCAGTATCTCCACCATGCGGCCGTCAACCTGAATGACGCCTTTATTCCTATTCTCCGGCAACTCGAACACGGTGATGATTTTACGCGCCCAGGCAACCTCCTCCTCATTCGGCGAGAACGCGGCATTGCAGGGCGCGATTTGCTGCGGATGGATGAGCGTCTTGCCGTCGAAGCCCAAGTCGCGCGCCTGCTGGCATTCGGCGGCAAAACCCTCCGTGTTGCCGAGTTCGTTGTAGACGCCGTCGAGAATGTCGAGGCCGAAGGCGCGCGCCGCCGCGACGCAATTCATCAGCCATGGCAGCATCGGCGCCCGGCCGGGCAGGATGCGCGCGCGCGTGTCCTTGGCGAGATCGTTGGTGCCCATGACGAAGCCCGCGAGCCGCGTTTGCGGATCGCGCGCTGCCGCCGCGATGTCGCGGGCGTTGAGCATAGCGAGCGGCGTCTCCATCATCGCCCAGACGCGAACGCGCGCTTCGGCGCAGACGCCGACGAGGTGCTTGGCCACGTCGCGAAGCTGTTCGGGTGTCGACACCTTCGGCACCAGCACGGCGTCGGGCCCAGCAGCCGCCACCGCGAGATCGTCGAGCCACCAGGTGGTATCGAGCCCGTTGATGCGCACCAGCACTTCGCGGTTGCCGAAGCCGCCCTTTTGCAGCGCCTGGACGATGAGCGTACGCGCTGTCGCCTTTGCGTCGGGCGCCACGGCGTCTTCGAGGTCGAAAATAACGGCATCGACCGGCAGCTCGCGCGCTTTCTCCATGGCGCGCGCGTTCGATCCGGGCATGTAGAGGACACTGCGCCGTGGGCGGATAGTCATGGGTATTCCCTCTGAAGACAATCTCACGATGCATCTAGAGCGATACGTAACGTAGCGGCCTTGCAGGCAACGTGCCAATAGCCGGCGCTCCATGCGGAGGCGCTCGCCCTTTCCAAACGCGCGATGGTCGGCTAAGGCACCATCCGCACGTCGTCGGGACCGCGTGACGGAGTCGAGTTCCGACGCCCCCGATATTGCGCATGCCGTTTCCGCAACGCCTGGTCGAAGGTTACCGCGATTTTCTCGACGGCCGCCTGCGCCGCGAGCAGGATCGCTATCGCCAGCTCGCGGAGATCGGACAATCGCCGGAAGTGATGGTGATCGGCTGCTGCGACTCGCGCGTTTCGCCGGAAGTCATCTTCGACGCGCGACCGGGTGAACTGTTCGTGGTGCGCAACGTGGCGAATATCGTGCCACCTTACGAACCCGACGGACATGCGCACGGCGTTTCGGCCGCGCTCGAATTCGGCGTCGCCGCGCTGAAAGTGAGGCACATCGTCGTCCTCGGTCACGCCCATTGCGGCGGCGTGAAAGCCTTTGCGCAAAAAGCCGAGCCGTTGTCGCCCGGCGACTTCATCGGCAGCTGGATGCGGCTGATGACGCCTGCGGCCGAAAAGGCCGGCCCGCAGCACGATCTTTCGTGGCCGGATTACCTGACGCGCCTCGAACAGGCGAATGTCGCCAACAGCCTCGACAATCTCCTGACCTTTCCCGGGCTACGTAAACTGATCGAGAGCGGCCGGGTTGCGACCCACGGCGCCTATTTCGGCGTCGCCGCGGGCGAGCTTTCGATCCGCGATGAGACCAGTGGTGAATTTCTGCCGGTCGCCGCGGCCCGATAGAGCGCGGCCGTTCCCGCCGCACGGGCGAGGGCTACGCGGCCTTGCGCTTGGCGGTGATCAGCTTCCTGTTGATCAGGCACTCGGCGATCTGGATGGCGTTGAGCGCCGCGCCCTTGCGCAGATTGTCGGAGACGATCCACATCGCCAGCCCGTTCTCGACCGTCGCGTCCTCGCGGATGCGGCTAATATAGGCCGCGTCTTCGCCCGTCGCCTCATAAGGCGTCACGTAGCCGCCCGGCTCGTGCTTATCGACGACGATGCAGCCCGGCGCGTTGCGCAAGATGTCCCGCGCCTCGTCCGCCGTGATTGGGTTTTCAAACTCGATCGTGACCGCTTCCGAGTGGCTGATAAAGACCGGCACGCGCACGCAGGTGGCGACGAGCTTGATCTTCGGGTCGAGGATCTTCTTGGTCTCGACCACCATCTTCCACTCTTCCTTGGTGAAGCCGTCCTCCATGAACACGTCGATCTGGGGGATCAAATTGAACGCGATGCGCTTGGGAAACTTCTTCGCCTCGACTTCGTCGAGCTGAAACACCGACTTGGTCTGCGCGAAAAGCTCGTCCATCGCCTCCTTGCCGGCGCCCGAGACCGACTGATAGGTGGCGACCACGACGCGCTTGATCTTCGCGCGGTCATGCAGCGGCTTGAGCGCGACGACCAGCTGAGCCGTCGAGCAATTGGGATTGGCGATGATGCCGCGTTTGCGGAAACCGGCAACCGCGTCGGCGTTGACCTCCGGCACGATCAGCGGCACATCGGAATCGTAGCGCCAGCACGACGAATTATCGATCACCACCGCGCCCGCAGCGGCGATCTTCGGCGACCATTCCTTGGAAATGGTAGATCCCGCCGACATCAGGCAGATGTCGGTTGCCGAAAAGTCATAATGCTCGAGCGCCTTGATCTTCAGCGTCCGGTCGCCATAGGACACCTCGACGCCCTGGCTGCGGCGCGAAGCGAGCGCGACCACCTCGTCGGCGGGGAACTCCCGCTCGGCGAGGATCTCGAGCATCTCGCGGCCCACATTGCCGGTCGCGCCAACCACGGCGACGTTGTAACCCATCGTTTATTCTCCATCGAACGCCCCTCCCCGCTTCGCGGAGACCGAGGCGCAACAGCCATGTCACGAGGTGGTGCACGACCTTTCGGAATGCCGGCGTGCACCTTTCCGGGCCATCGCTCTAAGGGAGAAAGGCCAGAAACACAACGACGCTCCGCGCTGTTCATCGCTCGTTCGCCAACGCCATCCTCGCCCCTCCGCTCAAACCGCTTGCGGCCGGGCCGCGCGGAAATTTACGCAGCAATATCATGTTGGTAACCCTGCGACGCGATATTGATCGCGTCATGGGCGCGAAGCAACCGAGGCGTAAGCAGGAACATATAGTGGGTTCGGTTGCCAAAAGGCTGTTATGGGCGACGCAACCCGGTTACATTACGCCAGGTAAAAGCGAGGGGCTATGCGTGTATTTGCGTTTTTAATCGCCATTGTGATCGTCGCGGCCGGCTCGGCTCACGCGGAAACGAAGAAAAATCAGCCAGTCGTGCTTCGTTCAGCCAGCGGCACGGTGATCCAGCCCACCCGCACGATCATCCACAATCCCGACGGCACCACGACGGTCATCACCGTGCCACGGCGCTCTTATTTGAATCCAGGCACCGAGGTGCCGGTCGGCTACGGCAGTCGCATGGACTACGCATTTCCAACCGGCGGCGATCCCGGGCGACCCTATTGGTATTTCGGGCCCGACTTGGGCGGCGTCGGCGGCATCCCACTCGCCCAACCCAATCTGATACCGGGATTTACTCCTGGCTATCCGAGCCCGTACTGATCGCGGCGTCGCGCAGCAGCGAACTTTGTCGGCGCCGCCGATAAACGCCTTCAGTGTGCCGTCGAAGACCGTTCCAGCTCGCCGACGATCGCTGCGCCCATCTCCGAGGTGCTGACGACCTTTGCGCCATCCGATTTGATGTCGGCGGTGCGCAGACCTTTGGCCAACACGGCGGCAATCGCCGCGTCGAGCACGTCGGCCTCCTTCCCCATGCCGAACGAGTAGCGCAACGCCATACCGAACGACGCGAAAATCGCGATCGGATTGGCGATGCCCTTGCCGGCGATATCGGGCGCCGAACCGTGCACCGGCTCATAGAGGGCCTTGCGCCTTTTGGTTTTGGCATCGATTTCGCCGAGCGAGGCTGACGGCAGCATGCCCAGCGAGCCCGTCAACATCGCCGCAATGTCGGAGAGCATGTCGCCGAACAGATTGTCGGTGACGATGACATCGAATTGTTTCGGCCAGCGCACGATCTGCATGCCGCCGGCGTCCGCGAGCATATGCTCCAGTTCGACGTCCTTGTATTCGCGCGCATGCACCTCGCCGACGACCTCGCGCCAAAGCACGCCCGTCTTCATCACGTTGCGCTTTTCCATCGAGGTGACCTTGTTGCGCCGCTTGCGCGCAAGCTCGAAGCCGACCCGCGCAATGCGCTCGATCTCGTAAGTGTCATAGACCTGCGTGTCGACGGCGCGCTTCTGGCCGTTGCCGAGATCCGTGATTGTCTTTGGCTCGCCGAAATAGACTCCCCCGGTCAGCTCGCGCAGGATGATGATGTCGAGCCCCTCCACCACGTCGCGCTTGAGGCTCGAAGAATCTGCCAGCGCCGGATAACAGATCGCCGGCCGGATGTTGGCGAACAGGCCGAGGTCCTTGCGCAAGCGCAGAAGCCCGGCCTCCGGCCGTAGATCGTAGGGCACATTGTCCCACTTCGGACCGCCGCAGGCGCCGAAGATCACCGCATCGGCCGCATGCGCCTTCGCCATGGTCTCCTCTGTAATGGAGACCCCGTGCGCGTCGTAGCAGCAGCCGCCGACGAGCCCCTCCTCGATTTCGAAAGTGGCAATGCCAGCCTTGGCGTAGAAGCCAAGCAGCCGTTTTACTTCGGCCATGACTTCCGGGCCGATGCCGTCGCCGGAAAGAAGAAGAAGCTTACGGGTGGCCATGAATGACACCTCGCGGGAGGCAGCGCGAGGATTGCTAAAGCGCGGCGCAGAGCTTGGCAAGCGGCGTCGCCGCGGTCGGCGGAAGCAACCGCGTCAGCGCGGAAGCTGCTCAAAGTCCGCTGAACCAATTGTAGCCCTGGTTTTCCCAATAGCCGCCGGCGTCGTTGTTTTGCACCCACAAAGCGGTGACATATTTCGGATTTTTAAAGCCGAGCTTGGTGGGGATGCGGATTTTGATCGGAAAGCCGTAAGCGCGCGGCAAAATCTGGTGATCGAATTTCAGAGTCAGTTGGGTCTGCGGGTGCAGCGCCGTCGGCATGTCGATCGTGTTGGAGTATCCCTCGGCGCACTGGAACCAGACATACTTGGCACCGAGGTCGGCGCCGATCATCTTAAGAAAATCCGATAGTTTGACGCCTTGCCACGAACCGATGGCGCTCCAGCCTTCGACGCAGACGTGGCGCGTGATCTGCGAGACTTCGGGCAGCTTGTAGAGATCGGGCAGCGTCCATGGCTTCTTGTTATCGACGAGGCCGCCGATCTCGAGCTCGTATTTGTCGCCGTCAAGGTCGGGCGCTTCGTCCTCGCTGTAATAAGCGTTGAAGGGGAACGGCCGGGTGATTTTGCTGTCGGGATATTCCGGGGCCAGCGTATTCGGGTCGAACAGGACGGCTTGAACGCGGTCGTTGAAGGTCGAAATGACGCGCAGCGCGTTCTCCGAAGTATCGCCGTCGATGATATCGCAGCCGCTGAGCACGGCGAGGGCGCCGAGGCTCGCGGCGCCGCGCAGGAACAGACGTCGCGACGGCTCGGGCAAGAGCTGCGCCGCATCCTTGATCAGGAGTTTCACATCGACGCCGGATACGGATTTGCGCTGACGGAACATCCGATTTCTCCTCAGCGCCCCACGAACATGGCGCGCAGGCTCCTCGGCACCAGCACCGCAAGCGTCACATGCACCACCAGGAACGTCACGATCGCCGCCATGGCGGCGAAGTGGACGTAGCGCGCGGTATCGTAGCCGCCGAAGAAGCTCGTCAATGCGTGAAACTGCACCGGCTTCCAGATCGAAAGGCCCGAGAGCACAATCACGGCGCCGGTCAACAGAATACCGGCGTAGAGAAGCTTCTGCACCGCATTGTAGACCGAAAGATCGTCATGCGAGAGCTTGCCGCGCAACGCCGCAAAGAGATCGTGAATGACTTCGCTCGGATAGATCGGAAAAAGCTTGCGGCGGAAGCGGCCGGTGGCAAAGCCGAGGATGACATAGACGACCCCGTTGGTCATCAAAAGCCACATGGCGGCGAAGTGCCACAGCAGCGCCCCGGCAAGCCAATTGCCCAACGCAATCTGGCGCGGAAAAACAAAGCCGAACAGCGGCGAAGCGTCGTAGATCTGCCAGCCGGAGCCGATCATCAGGAGCATCGCGAGCGCATTGATCCAGTGGGTCGCCCGCACCCATGCCGGGTGGATGATGGGCTGCGTTGCGGCAGGCGGCGGTTTCATGGTGGCTTCGAAGGTCACGGCATTCGATCCATTTGCGCGGAGCCCTAGCAAAATGCCGGAGCACGCGCGCGTCACATTCGTGTCAGCAAATTTATCGGCTTTCGGTCCGTCCCTCTCCCCGGTTGCCGGGGAGAGTTGGGGAGACGAGGCGTGACGCCGGGCTCGGGATCGGGGTCGGGGCACGCCTCTCACCTCGCGCAAGGCTAGTCCAGCGTGCCCGTTACGGCAGCAGCACGGTGTCGACGACGTGTATCACGCCGTTCGATTGCAGCACGTCGGCAATCGTGACCATGGCGACATTACCTTTGTTATCGGTGATGCTGAGCTTGCCGGGCCCGGCTTGCTTCACGACGATCCAATCGCCGGCGACGGTCTTGAGCTTGGCCTCGCCTTCGCCGTCCTTGACGGCTTTCATCAAGTTGGCGGCGGTCATGCGGCCGGGCAGAACGTGGTAGGTCAGGATCTTCGTCAGCGTAACCTTGTTCTCCGGCTTGAGCAGGTTATCGACGGTGCCGGCCGGCAGCTTGGCGAACGCTTCATTCGTCGGCGCGAACACCGTGAACGGGCCCGCTCCTTCGAGGGTGCTGACGAGACCGGCGGCCTTTACGGCAGCGACGAGCGTGGTGTGATCCTTCGAATTCACCGCATTCTGGATGATGTTCTTCGACGGATACATCGGAGCGCCGCCGACGGTTACGGTATTTTCCGCCATCGCTGCGGTGTAGGTAACCGCCGAACCGGCGGTCAAAGCGAGCACCGCCGCGGCGGCGATCAAAGTGACAGGCTTGGACATGAGGAACTCCATATTTGACGTTGAAAGTTGCTATCGATGTTTGCCGGTGAACTTACCGGTGAGACACGAAGAGCCGCGTCATCAACATGGAGGTACGGCCCCTTCAGAGGGGGGTTTCACCCGCCTCCTCACGGCTGCGTGAATATTCCTGATCTGAAAATAGCGACAGGGCGCGGATGGGCGGGCCGGCCCAAAATTCAAATGAATTTCGATCTATCCGCGCCGCCGCTTGTCGCGGGACCGCTCGAACCTACTGCCGCACGGCGCTCCACCGCCCGACGCAGCCGTCACTGCGCTGAAATCGGCCGGACGCCTTTTTCCCGGAGAAATGCCCGGTCCAGGTCGCATTCAGGCCGGAACTGGAGGCCGTGCCGCGCGCCGAACCGTTAGGGCTGACGGTGCCGCTGGAATTCGGCTGGCTCAAGTGGCCGTTCGTAACCGTGAAGCTGGTGTTGAGGTGGACCGAGCAGACCGCGTTCTCGCCGACGATGATTTCGGACCACGTGCCGTCGAAAGGATTGGCACCGGGCGACGCGCCATTTGCCACGGCTGAGGTAGCGATCAACAAGCCGGCAACGACGACAAACACTTTCACGAAACACCTGCCCATCATTTTCTTGTTCGGCTCGTCGGCGACCGGCCGACCACGTTGCATTTAACGATTATTGTATATTTTGATAAGACCGGCCATCGGTTTTTTGGCAAATCACGCTGTGCGATGAAACGAGAACGGCCTCCGCTTTGCGTACGACTTGCCTTCGGGTATGAGCACGCACGGATTGCCGAGTTGATCTAAGGGGCTTGCCAATGTCGAAGACCAGTCCCGGCAATTGTTTCGAGGATTTCCGTATCGGCCAGGTCATCCGCCACGCCACGCCGCGTACGGTGACGACCGGCGATGTTGCGCTCTACAATGGGTTGTTCGGCCCGCGTTTCGCGGTGCAGTCGTCCGACGAGTTTGCCAAGGCGATCGGCTATCCGCGGTCGCCGGTCGACGACTTATTGGTGTTTCACATCGTTTTCGGCAAGACCGTCCCCGACGTCTCGCTCAACGCCGTGGCCAATCTCGGCTACGCCGGGTGCTATTTCCGCAGACCTGTTTTTCCCGGCGATACGCTCAGCGCGCTCTCCGAGGTGATCGGGCTCAAAGAAAATTCGAGCCGTAAGACCGGCATCGTCTATGTGCGCACGACCGGATACAAGCAGGACGGAACGCCGGTGCTCGAATACGTCCGCTGGGTCATGGTGCGAAAGCGCGACGAAGCCGCGCCCGCGCCCGGCAACCACGTGCCGCGCTTGCCGACCGTTCTGGAACCGAAGGTTTTGAGCGAGGCCTGCCCGCCGATCGAATTGTCGGCTTACGACTTCGCGCTGTCCGGCAGCGCCCACCGGTTCAGTGACTACACTGTCGGCGAGCGCATTGATCACGTGGATGGCGTCACCGTCGAAGAAGCCGAACACATGATCGCGACGCGGCTCTATCAGAACACAGCGCGCATCCATTTCAACCAATACATCGAAGGCAAGGGGCGCTTCGGTCGCCGGCTCATTTATGGCGGCCACGTGATCTCGGTCGCGCGCGCGCTGTCGTTTAACGGGTTTGCCAACGCCTTCCACTTTGCCGCCATTAATGGCGGCCGGCACGTGGCGCCGTTGTTCGCCGGCGGTACCGTGTTCGCATGGTCGGAAGTCTTGGCAAAATCCGAGCTGCCGGGGCGTAAGGACGTGGGTGCGTTGCGGTTGCGCACCATCGCCACGTGCGACCGTCCCTGCGAGGATTTTCCGTTCAAATCGGGCGACGAATACGATCCGGCAATCCTGCTGGACCTCGATTACTGGGTGGTGATGCCGCGCTGATCTTCGTCTTAGCGACCGCAGCGGAGCAGACGATCCGCGAGGCGGCAGTCTTCGATTGGCTTGCCGTCGACATCGAACAGCGTGCCGGTCCAGGTTTGAGCGTCGACGCGATCCCACACCATATAGCCGAAGCCGGCGTGGGACGCGCCATTGATAACCCTGGCGCCGTTGAGGTCCGCGCCGACGAGCGTCTCCGGGGGCATGACCTCCGTGTCGTCGCCGCCGGTACCGGCAACGAGCTGCGGCGGCCGCTCCCCGCCGAAATCCACAGCCTCGAAAAAATGCAGGTGGCCGGAGACGGTCATGCGCGCGCTCGCCGGAATGTCATTACCAAGCGCGAGTTGCAGCACCTTGTCGGAAACTTTCGCCTGCTTGCTGCCCGGCAGGACAAACATTCCGTTCAGCGGCCTGTGCGTAATCAGCCAGGCGTTGTCCGGAATCTTGTCGCGGATGTCCGCGAACTGGCGGCGAAGGGTGGCCACGAGTTCACTCGGATCGTCCTTGGGGTCGCCGGCCTTGCCGCTGTCGACCACAACCGCACCGAAGTCGCCAAGGCGAACGACAAAGTCGCCGGTCAAATCGCGGCACAAGGGCTCCATTGGCCGCGGGTCGAGCAATCGGAACCACCCTTCGCCGGCACGATTGCAGTTTTCATGATTGTCGCGCACGACGAGCCACGGCGCGGCCGCAAGAAGCGGCGCAGCCGGTTGGAAAAAATCTGCGTTCCACGCGTCCCAGCCATAACCCCATGGGCTGCCGGCGCAGGCAGCATTGCCGGCCGGACAAGGGGTTTCGCGGTATACCTAATCTCCGACATGGATAACCAGATCGGGGCGCGCGGCGGCGGCCGCGACCGCGACCTTTGGGAACGGCCAGGCATTCGGGTCATTGCACGCCTGAGCCGGGTAGCCGGGAAACAGCCGGCAACCGCCGTCGCCGAACATCACAATGCGTCGCGGATTGGGCCTAGCGAGCGGCAGTGCATTTCCCTCCAGCGTGGCCGCGATTGCACCGGCTGGGACCGCGACTTCGCAACCGCGCACCGGGAATTGCGCTGGCTTGACGTCGCCGAGGCTTTGCGTCGGCTCGGAGCGGACGTCCATTTGGAATGGCGTTCCATCGAACATCACCGACGGGCACGCATCGTCGCTGATGACGCGCACGCTCGAGCCGGCATTCGCTTCGATCTCGACCCATTGCGCCAGAATTTTGCATTGCGCTTGCGGCAGCGCCGCGAGCAGGATTGCCGACACGAAAACGACGGTGCCAAATCTGCGCCATCGCCGCCTCATGATTGTTCTCCTTAACGGACCCGTCCGCCCATAACGCAAATTCAAGCGACAAGCATGCGACGACCGAGTCTCCGATATGCCGAGGGTTACGGGCGCAAATGCTCGACGAGTTGGCGCGCGTAGAGCGGCAGATCGTCCATGCTGCGGATACAGATCGTCAACTCGCGCACCGCCCACGGATCCGTCAGCGGAACAATGGCGATAGCCATGCCCTTGGCGACCCGGTGTGCGGTCGTTTCCGGCACGATCCCAATGCCGACGTTGCACTCGACCAGTCGGCACACGGCATCGAAGCTGCGTAGCTGGACGCGCAGCCGCAACGGCCGGCCGATGCGCATCGCCTTGCTCGCGAGGAAACGCTGTAAGGCGCTGGCGCGATCGAGCCCGACGAAGTCGTGCTCGAGTACGCCATCGAAACCGATCTTCGCGCGCCCCGCCAGAGGATGCGCGCGCGCGACGACGAGCACGAACCGGTCGCGGCGGAACGGATAGGTCTCAAGCGCGCGCGCATCGACCGTGCCGGCGACGATGCCGAGGTCGGCAACGCCTTCCGCGATGAGGCCGACGATCTCGTCGCTCAGACGCTCTTCCAGATCGACGCTGACATTCGGATGCGTGGCGAGAAACGAACTAAGCGCTTCCGGAAGAAACTCGGTCAACGCGTTGGTATTCGACAACACCCGGATCTGGCCGGCGAGGCCGCCGCCATAGGCGCCGAGGTCTTCGTGCAGGCGCTCAGCTTGGCGCAAGATGGCGCGCGCATGCTGCAACAACGTGCGGCCGGCCTGTGTCGGGGTAACACCTTGGCGCCCGCGCGTGACCAGCGTGACACCGAGCGTCTCTTCCATGTTGCGGATTCGCGTCGAGGCGGCGGCGAGCGCCAGGTTCGAACGTTGCGCACCATGGGTGATACTGCCGGCTTCGACGACATTGCGAAACAAGCTGAGATCAGCGAGATCGAATCTCATAGAAGGAAACCAACCTTCGTCTTATACGAAGTCTAGTTTAAAATAATGCCAATTGTGGCGGCACTATTCAATGCTATTCTTTCGCTTTACGCGAAGTTAAAGGCGCAGCATGACTATCCGGCATCATTCGTCCTGATTGCAGCACGCGGCCGGATTGGATAGGAAACGTTCTTAAGCTCGGATCCCGCCGAGCGAATTCGGATGAGCCCAATGGCCGAGACCAAGGCGCCCGCCGCACCACGGCCGTTATCGCCGCACCTGCAAATCTACCGGCCGATGCTGACGATGATGATGTCGATCGTGCATCGCATCACCGGCCTTGGCCTTTATTTCGGAATGCTGCTGCTGGCGTGGTGGCTCTTGGCCGCCGGCTCCGGACCCAACGCCTACGCCAAATTCGAATGGTTTGCCGGTTCGATCATCGGCCGGCTGATCCTGCTCGGTTACACGTGGGCGCTTATCCACCACATGCTCGGCGGCATTCGCCACCTGATCTGGGATACCGGCCGCGGCTTCGGGCCGAGTGAGCGCGAGTGGCTCGCAGCCGCCAACCTGATCGGCTCCGTTGCCATCACCGCACTCCTGTGGATTTTCGGCCTGTTGGCGATGGGAGGACCGCGATGAGCGACACGCCCGCAAAGCACATCCGCACGCCGCTTGCTCGCGTGCGCGGTCTCGGGACGGCTCGTTCCGGCACCCGCGACTTCTGGCGGCAACGGCTGACCGCCGTCGCCAATATCCCGCTGACCATTGCCGCGGTCGTGATCGTCATCATGCTACTTGGGCGGAACCAGGCTGCCGCGGCGCAGATTCTCGGCTCACCGCTAGTCGCCATCATCATGCTCCTGTTCATCGGCTCGACGATCATCCACATGCGAATCGGCATGCAGGTGATCATCGAAGATTACGTGCACGACGAAATCGGCAAACTGATCCTGATCATGGCCAACACGTTCTTCACAATCGTCGTGGGTCTTGCATCCGCCTATGGCATCCTCAAGCTTTCGTTCGGATTATGAGCATGGCAGCGACCGGCGCTAACGGCGGGAACGCGGCACCGGCCGTCAACGGCCGCGCCTACCCGATTGAGGATCACGCTTACGACGTCGTCATCATTGGCGCCGGCGGCGCGGGGTTGCGCGCTGTCGTCGGTTGCAGCGAGGCGGGATTGCGCACCGCCTGCATCACCAAGGTCTTTCCCACGCGCTCGCATACGGTGGCGGCGCAGGGCGGCATTGCCGCGGCGCTCGGCAACATGGGCGAGGACGACTGGCGCTGGCATATGTACGACACCGTCAAGGGCTCCGACTGGCTCGGCGACCAGGACGCGATCGAATACCTCTGTCGTAACGCGCCACAGGCCGTCTACGAGCTCGAACATTGGGGTTTGCCGTTTTCGCGCCGGGAAGACGGCAAGATCTATCAACGTCCGTTCGGCGGCATGACCACGCATTACGGCAAGGGCACCGCGCAGCGCACCTGCGCCGCCGCCGACCGCACCGGCCACGCCATGCTGCACACGATGTATGGGCAGGCGCTGCGCCATTCCGCCGAGTTCTTCATCGAATACTTCGCCATCGACTTGATCATGGACGACGAAGGCCGCTGTCGCGGCGTCGTCGCTCTCAACCTCGACGACGGCACGATCCATCGGTTTTCTGGGCAGACGATCATTCTCGCGACCGGCGGCTATGGGCGCGCCTACGCGTCTTGCACGGGCGCGCATACGCAAACGGGCGACGGCAATGCCATGGTGCTGCGCGCCGGCCTCCCGCTAGAGGATATGGAATTCGTCCAGTTCCATCCGACCGGGGTCTACGGCGCCGGTGTGCTCATCACCGAAGGCGCGCGTGGCGAAGGCGGCTACGTCGTCAATTCCGAAGGCGAGCGCTTCATGGAGCGCTACGCGCCGTCCGCCAAGGACCTCGCCTCACGCGACGTCGTCTCCCGCGCCATGACCATCGAAATCCGCGAGGGGCGCGGCGTCGGACCGAAAAAGGATCACATCTTTTTGCATCTCGATCACCTCGACCCAGCCGTCTTGCACGAGCGGCTCCCCGGAATATCGGAGTCGGCCAAGATATTCGCCGGCGTCGACGTGACCCGGGAGCCGATACCGATCATCCCGACGGTGCACTACAACATGGGCGGCATCGCCACGAATTATCACGGCGAGGCGCTGATCAAGAAAAACGGAAACCCCGATCACGTCGTGCCCGGTCTGATGGCGCTCGGCGAGGCAGCGTGCGTTTCCGTCCACGGCGCCAATCGGCTCGGGTCGAATTCTTTGATCGATCTCGTTGTGTTCGGACGCGCCGCGGCTTTGCGCTGCGCCGAAATTTTCACCCCCAACGACAAACAAGCGGAATTGCCCAAGGACTCGGCGGAGCGGGCGCTGTCACGGCTCGATAAATTCCGCAATGCGTCGGGCAGCACACCGACGGCGCAGCTACGCGCGCGGATGCAGCACGTGATGCAAAGCAATTGCGCCGTGTTCCGCACCGACGAAGTGCTGCAGGAAGGCTCCAAGCTCATTCACGAGGTGTTCGACGGCGCCAAGGATATCAAGGTCAGCGACCGTTCGCTGATCTGGAATTCGGACCTTATCGAGACGCTCGAATTCGTCAACCTGATCGAGCAGGCCGTGGTCACGGTGGACTCGGCCGCCAATCGCACCGAAAGCCGTGGCGCGCATGCGCGCGAAGATTATCCCGACCGCGACGACAAGGATTGGATGAAACACACGCTGTCGTGGCTCGACACCAATTCCGGCAAGGTCACCATCGACTACCGGCCGGTGCACACCTACACCATGACCAACGACGTATCTTATATCGAGCCCAAGAAGCGGGTGTATTAAGGATTTCTATGGTCCAGTTCACGCTGCCTAAAAATTCCAAGATTGGCGAAGGCAAGACCTGGCCGCATCCGGCGGGCGCAAAGTCGGAGCGCGAATTCCACGTCTATCGCTGGAGCCCCGATGACGGCCGCAACCCGCAGGTCGATACTTACCACGTCGACACCGGCGATTGCGGGCCGATGGTTCTCGACGCGCTGATCTGGATCAAGAACAATATCGACCCGACGCTGACCTTCCGCCGCTCCTGCCGCGAGGGAATATGCGGCTCTTGCTCGATGAATATCGACGGCACCAACACGCTCGCCTGCACCAAGGCAATGGGCGAGGTCTCCGGCACGGTGCGCATTTATCCGCTGCCGCATATGGCCGTGGTGAAGGATCTGGTGCCTGACCTGACGAACTTCTACGCCCAACACGCCTCGATCAAGCCCTGGCTGCAAACCGTCTCGCCGACGCCGCAGAAGGAATGGAAGCAGAGTTACGACGACCGGCAAAAGCTCGACGGGCTCTACGAGTGCATCCTCTGTGCCTGCTGCTCGACATCGTGCCCGAGTTATTGGTGGAACTCCGAACGCTATCTCGGTCCGGCCGCGCTGTTGCAGGCGCAACGCTGGATCGTGGACTCGCGCGACGAAGCGACCGGCGAGCGGCTCGACGACCTGGAAGATCCGTTCCGGCTCTACCGCTGCCACACCATCATGAATTGCGCCAAGGCCTGCCCGAAGCACCTCAATCCGGCGAAAGCCATCGCCGAAATCAAGCGGGCGCTGGTCGAACGGCAGGTGTAAGCGTCGTTCCGGGGCCGAGCGAAGCGAGGAGCCCGGAATCCACAATTACGATTCGTGAATATGGATTCCGGACTCGCCGCTGCGCGGCGATCCGGAATGACGAGAGTTACAATTTCAATTTTCGCTTGCGCTGCCCGAGCGTGCGCAGCCGCAACGCGTTGAGGCGGATGAAGCCCGCGGCGTCGCGCTGATCGTAGGCGACCTTGCCGTCCTCGAATGTCACCAGGTCCTGATCGTAGAGCGAATATTTGCTCTCGCGGCCGACCACGCCGACATTGCCCTTGTAGAGCTTGAGCCGCACCCGGCCGGAGACGAGTTCCTGGCTCCGGTCGATCGCCGCTTGCAGCATCTCGCGCTCGGGCGAGAACCAGAAGCCGTAATAGATCAGCTCGGCGTATTTCGGCATCAGCTCGTCTTTGAGATGCGCGGCGCCGCGATCGAGCGTGATCGAACTCGATACCTCGATGCGCGGCAAGGAGGATCGTTCCTCCCGGCGTCTCATACATGCCGCGCGACTTCATGCCGACGAAGCGGTTCTCCACCAGGTCGAGCCGGCCGATGCCGTGCTGGCGTCCGAGCGCATTGAGATGCATGAGCAAAGCGGCTGGCGACATCGCCTTGCCGTCGACCGCAACCGGATCGCCTTTATCGAAACCGATCGTGACGAAGCCCGGCTTGTCCGGCGCCTGTTCGGGATCGACCGTGCGCGAATAGACGTAGTCCGGCACTTCGTCGCCGGGATTCTCCAGCACTTTGCCTTCTGACGAGGTGTGCAGAAGATTGGCGTCGGTTGAGAACGGCGCTTCGCCGCGTTTGTCCTTGGCGATCGGAATCTGGTTCTGTTCGGCGAAGGCAACGAGCGCCTCGCGCGAGCGGAAGTCCCACTCGCGCCAGGGCGCGACGACTTTCACGTCGGGTTTGAGCGCATAATATGCGAGCTCAAACCGCACCTGGTCGTTGCCCTTGCCGGTGGCGCCGTGGGCGACGGCGTCGGCGCCGACCTTCTCCGCGATCTCGATCTGCTTCTTGGCGATGAGCGGCCGCGCGATCGACGTGCCGAGCAGATATTGGCCTTCATAGAGCGCATTGGCGCGGAACATCGGAAACACGTAGTCGCGGACGAATTCCTCGCGCAAATCCTCGATGAAGATGTTCTGTGGCTTGATGCCGAGCATGAGCGCCTTCCGCCGCGCCGGCTCGAGCTCCTCGCCCTGCCCGAGATCGGCGGTAAAGGTGACGACCTCGCAGCCGTAGGTGGTTTGCAGCCATTTCAGGATGATCGACGTGTCGAGCCCGCCGGAATAGGCCAGCACGACTTTTTTCACGTCCCGTTTGTTCGGATCGTCCGTGGGCATTCGAGAAACCTTGCGCGCGGCGAAAAAGCCGCCAGAAAGCGGCGCGGACTATAGGCGGGCGCGGGAGCGACGCAAGCCGCACCGGGCCCGCGGAGCGCCTGGCATCTGCCGGGGCCGTCAGGATCGCTCGATCTTGCGTCCCGCGAGCCGCCGACCCAGCGCCGCGAGCCCGGCACGAATGGCTTTTCCCATCTGCTCGAGCGGCCGCTCGACCGCCCCGTCCGTAAAGCGCGTCACCTTCCAGCGGTAGATGACGCCGTGGAAGGTCCACACCACTAGAAACATCAACACGCCGGCAAACACAGCGTCGGTGAAGAAATGCGCGCCGCCGGCGACGCGGAGCGTGCCCATCGCGGCGCCGAAGCCGAGCGCCCCCGCATAGGCGAGCACGCGCCATTGCGGCGGCGCGAGCGCGGCCGGCGCCATGGTCCAGAACGCGCCGGAGGGCTCGCCGGCGATGAACGAGCAATTGGCCGTACATGGACCTCGCGGATCCCACCAGGGCGTAAAGCGCCCGGTTCCACCAAGCTGGACCACGTCCTCCGGCCGCATGCGCGCCGAATGCTCTTTCAGCAAGCCGTTGGCGAGAATGCCGGGCCCAAGCGTCAGCGTCGCGATCAGGAACAGTGCGGCGCGGCTGGCGATCAACATCGGCCGCCGCGGCATGATGAGCTTGCCGGCGACGGCAACGAAGGCGGGCGTAACAAGGAGCGCGATCAGCAATGTCGCTGCGTTGCGCGCATACTCGACCCAGTCCGTCTCCCAAGCCACAAATTTGTGCGTTACCGGATCGTAGAACAACGCCGAAATGTCGAGGTCGAACTGCGGATAGACGGCAAAAACGCCGCCAACCCCGACAGCGATCGCAAGCGCAATGATCAGCCCGGTCCGGTTCATGCAATTATTTCCACGAGCCGGCTTTGCGGCCGGCAATCAGCCAATACACGAGACCGCCCGCTATCCCCGACGCCGCGAGCACCTCGCGCTCGCGGGCGAAGTAGGTCGCGGGCTCGCCGACGTCGCCGGTCAGATCGATACCGTACGACAAAGCGAGCGCCAGCGCCCCGCCCATCGCGGCGTAGAGGATAACCGAACGCCAGCCGAAACCTTCCGCGACCGCGACGATCAACAGCGCCGGCAGAAAGGCAACGAATCCGATGATCGGAGCGCCGATGGCGACGATCGCCCAAATCGCCTCCGGCGGCAGGCCGGCTAGCGAGACATCGTCCCAGTGCGGCGTCAGCGCACCGACGGTGAATACAAAGGAAGCGGCGACGCACGCTAGCGCATAGGCGAAGATCATCATCAGCAGCCGGCCAATAACAGCCATAGAGCTATTTCAGTCCGTCATCGCCATGGCGCGGAGCGCCAGCCGCTCGCGGGCGGAGAGCTTTTCGGTCGCGCTCTTGAGCTGGCCGCAGGCGGCGAGAATGTCGCGCCCGCGCGGGGTGCGCACCGGAGAGGCGTAGCCGGCGTCGAAGATGATTTCGGAGAATTTCTCGATCTGCTCCCAGTCCGAACACTCGTACTCAGTGCCCGGCCACGGATTGAACGGGATGAGATTGATCTTGGCGGGAATGCCCTTGACGAGACGCACTAGGGCGCGTGCGTCGGCGAGCGAATCGTTGACGCCTTTGAGCATGACATACTCGAAGGTGATCCGCCGCGCGTTAGAAACGCCCGGGTAGTTGCGGCAGGCTTCCAGCAGCTCGCGCAATGGATATTTGCGGTTGAGCGGTACGAGCTCGTTGCGCAGCTCATCGGTGACGGCGTGCAGCGAGATGGCGAGCATGGCGCCGATTTCCGTTCCGGCTCGCGCGATATTGGGCACCACGCCGGATGTCGACAGCGTGATGCGGCGTTTGGAAATGCTCAAGCCGTCGCCGTCGGCGACGACGTTTAGCCCATCGCGCACGGCCTCGAAATTGTAGAGCGGCTCGCCCATTCCCATCATGACGACGTTGGAGATGAGGCGCTTCTCGGGCTCCGCGCCGGCGGGCGCCGCCCGCTGCCAGTCGCCGAGTCGGTCGCGCGCCAGGACGACCTGGCCGACGATCTCTCCAGGAGTGAGATTGCGCACGAGGCGCTGAGTGCCGGTGTGGCAGAACGAACAATTCAGCGTGCAGCCGACCTGGCTCGAAATGCACAGCGTGCCGCGATCGGTTTCCGGGATGTAGACGCATTCGACGTCGTGGGGCCGGCCCTCGAATTCGCCCGAAAGCCGCAACAGCCATTTGCGCGTGCCGTCGACGGAGATTTGCTCGGCGGCGATTTCCGGGCGCGCCAGCGTGAAACGGCGCACCAGCTCGGCGCGCAGTTCCTTCGACAATGTCGTCATCGCATCGAAGTCTTCGGCGCCGCGCACATAGAGCCAGTGCCAGATCTGCTGCACGCGCATGCGACGCTGCCGCTCCGGCACGCCGGCTTCGCCGAGCGCCTGCGCAAGCGCGACGCGCGAGAGCCCAACGAGCGACGGCTTTGCTGGTGCAACGTAATGCTCGAGCGGCCCCTTCTCGATGGAGGCGCCCGGTGCAACGTCCTCCCGCTGGCTGGCGGCAAAAGGAGCGGTCATGGTCGATCCGAAAAAGCGACGCGTATTGGACGCGCCTCGTGCAACCTAAGGTGGGTCTAAAGCGGTTTAGATAGTTTGCTCCCACCGAAAGGGCGAGGATTGATGCCCTTCTATTTGCAGTCTTATGGTTTGCAGTCTTGGCCCGAGCGGTCGAGAGCCTGAGCGAGCCCCTTGAGCGAGAAGATATCGGTCGAGTGCGTGCCTTTCGCAGACGTGCCTTTCACCACCGCGTTCTGGCCGCCGCGCATGGCCTCGATCAACTGCGCCTCTTCCGTACCGTTCTTGATCCAGGCGCCGTCCTGCCGGGTGTAAAGGGCGAATGACGATGGCCCGATCGCAATAGTCGCATCGGAATTCGGCTTGAAGGGATAACCGATGATGATCGAGATCTCGTTGCTCACTTTGTCCGCGGGCCGCGACGCGACGAACATATAGGAAGGGTTGCGCGTCTTGCCGGTCGGATTGGTCTCCGAAGACGCCGGTTTGGCGATGGCAAAACAGATCTTCTTGCCGCCGGGCGAAGCCGTATAGGCGCCCCAGTCGCCAAACTGGCCGAGCAGCGTCGGCTTGGCGCCACCCGCTACTGCGGCGGCCGGTTCCGCGGTCGTAGCGGGTGCGGCCGGCGGCTTATTTTTGGGAGGTTTTTTGGCGGCCGGCGCGGCAGCGGTCGGCGCCGGTTGACCCGTTGCCGAGGGCTGCTGGGCCAGCGCCTGAGCGGCATTGGCGATGGCAGCGAGTAGCGACAGGAAAAGCCGCCATCGTCGATAGATGAGCATCTGGCCTCCCCGGTTACGGCGCCAGCTCAAATCCAAGCCCTTCAACTTTAACCGATTTCCGGCCAGTAGGGAACGAATTCGGCAATGAGAAGGCGGCGTAAGGCGCATCAGTGACCGGCACCGGACCGCCAACCGGCAAAAGCTGACGGCCGGCACGGCATCGGGCGGCCTTCCAATGCGCGCGGCTTTCCTGTTTATAAATTTCGTGCGCCCCTCCGCCGCCCAGCTTGGAAGATCGCCATGAAAGCCATTCTCTGCACACATTTCGGCACGCCGGACGATCTTATATTCGCCGATATCCCGGAGCCTTCCGCCAGGGCCGGCGAGGCGGTCGTGCGTATCAAGGCGGCCGCTCTTAATTTCTTCGACTTGTTGATCGTCGCCGGCAAATATCAGCACAAGCCACCGTTCCCGTTTTCTCCGTCGTCGGAGTTCGCCGGTATCGTCGAAAGCGTGGGCGCCGGCGTGACCGATGTTGCTCCCGGCGACCGCGTCATGGGCTCGACGGGCTGGGGCGCGGCGCGCGAAAAGATCGCCACCGGCACGGACCGGCTGGTGAAGCTTCCGGAAAATCTCGACTTCGATCGGGCCGCCGGCCTTACCGTGACCTACGCCACGACCCTCTATGGATTGCGGGAGCGTGGAAAACTCAAACCGGGAGAAACTCTTGTCGTGCTCGGCGCGTCCGGCGGCGTCGGTCTTGCCGCGATCGAGATCGGAAAGATCATGGGCGCGCGCGTCATCGCTTGCGCCTCATCCGAGGAGAAACTCGCTTTTGCCCGATCGCATGGAGCGGACGAAACGGTAAATTACGCGAGCGAAGACCTGCGTGACGCGCTGAAGCGGATCGGCGGCGCGCGCGGCGTCGACGTCGTCTACGATCCGGTCGGCGGCGCCTACACGGAACCGGCGCTGCGCTCGCTGGGCTGGGAGGGACGTTATCTGGTGATCGGCTTTGCCGCCGGAGAGATTCCGAAGATTCCGCTCAACCTCGTCCTGCTCAAGAGCTGCGACATCCGCGGCGTACTATGGGGTGGATGGACGCTGCGCGAGCCGCAAGGACAGCGCGCGCTCATGAACGACATCGCGCGCTGGTGCGCCGAGGGCAAACTCAGCGCCCACGTGCACGCGGTCTATCCGCTGGCCGAAACCGCGAAAGCGCTCAAGGCCATCGCCGACCGCAAGGTTATGGGCAAGATCGTATTGCGACCCTGATCGCGGGCCCGACCCGTTCGGCGGCGACAACGATTACCGCGCATACCTGTCCATGGCCTCGGCAAGCTTGACGTCAAGTTCGGTGAGGCCGCCGGCGTCATGCGTCGACAGCGTAACGTCTACCGTCTTGTAGACATTGGACCACTCGGGATGATGATCGAGCTTTTCCGCCATCAAGGCGACGCGCGCCATGAAGCCGAAAGCCTCGTTGAAATCCGTGAACACGAATTTCTTGCTGATAGCGTCGCGACCCTCGATTTCGCTCCAGCCCGGGAGCCGGGCCAGCGTGCGCTTGCGTGCCTCGCCGGAAAGCTTTTGCGCCATAGGCGGTCTCCGTCCGTGAATCGATCTCGACATACGCCGCTCTCGTAACTTAGCGGCCGAACCCTTATTTAATTGGTTTGCCGCTGCTCCGCAGCAACTTCAATTCCGCCGCGCTGGCAAACGCACGGAACCGGGCGAGATTGCCGAAAGGCCGCCACGAGGTCGCCATGTCCTGGTCTCTCAACGTTGGGGCGGTTGCCGGCACGGCCATCCGCATCCATGTAACATTCCTTTTGCTGCTCGGCTGGATTTTCGGCGTGAACTACATCTCCGGAGGGCCGCAGGCGGCCTGGAGCGCGCTCCTCTTCGTTGTGCTTTTGTTTCTGTGCGTGCTGCTGCACGAATTCGGACACATCTTCACGGCGCGCGCGTTCGGCGTCAAAACGCCCGACGTGATCCTGCTGCCGATCGGCGGCGTCTCGCGCCTCGAACGCATTCCAGAACAGCCGCGCCAGGAATTCCTCATTGCCATTGCCGGGCCCGCCGTTAACGTCGTCATCGCGTTGCTTCTCATATTTTTTGCCGGCGCGAACCTTTCCGCCGACCACCTCGCCGCGCTGGCGAGCGCGGATGTCAGCATGATCGACCGCCTCGCGGCGGTTAACCTGTTCCTCGCGCTGTTCAATCTGATCCCCGCCTTTCCGATGGACGGGGGACGGGTGCTGCGTGCGCTCCTCGCGAGCCGCTTTGGCTATGTCCGCGCCACCGAAATCGCGGCGATGATCGGACAATGGGTTGCGTTCGCGCTCGGTTTCCTCGGCCTGTTCGGCAATCCAATTTTGATTTTTATCGCCATCTTCGTTTATCTAGCCGCCTCCGCGGAAGCGCATCTCGTGGCGACCCGCGCCATGTCACAGGGCGTGCCCGTGAGCGCGGCGATGGTAACGCAGTTCGCGACGTTGACGCCGGACGAGCACGTTGACGCCGCAGTCGAGACGCTCTTGCACACCAATCGGGGCGAGTTCCCGGTGGTGGACGGCAACGGCCGGCCGGTCGGCGTGCTGATGCGCAACGACCTGATCCGCGCGCTGAAGGAGCGCGGACCCGACGCACGCGTCGCTGACGCCATGAGCGAGCGCATCCCCACGGTAGACAGCCGCCGCTGTCTCGACGAGGCATTTCGGCTATTGCAGGAAAGGTCGGCGCCGGCGGTGGGCGTCGTTGACGCGTCGGGCCGGTTGGTCGGTTTGGTGACATCGGAGACCATCGGCGAAATGCTCATGCTGCATCACGCGCTGCCGGCCGGGGCGCGGTTCGGGCCCTGGGGGCGATCGTCCGGGCAAAGCTCGGCTTAAGGCACGAGCCGCGCCACGTTGGCGCACATGGCGCGGCCAAATTTCCGCTGCCGCCTGCCATTAACCAAGCCGTTTGTTTAGCCGGTTTCGTCGGCGCCGGCATGGCGGCAAACCGGCCGCGCCGTGCCGGCGATGAGATTTTTTACGGCTTGCTGATTTTCCCCATATTCGGATCAGCGATCGCCGCCGTGGCGAGCTATTTCCGCAGCAATGGCCGCACCCGACGGCTGCGTTTGCTCCAGCGTGCGCTCGATCTTGTGCGCAAGGCACCGAATGCGCCGTCGCTTGAAGTGCTGGATCAAATGCAGACCGATGTGGACAATCTGGTGGTCGCGATCATCCACCAGGGCGAGCACGAAGAATACGACCAGACGGTGCAGATGTCATTCTCGCTCGCCCTGGATCAGGTTCGCTTTGCCATCGCCAGCCGCCGCGCGATGCTGCTTGAGCAAGGTGGCGCTGACGCCAAATCCGGCACCTCCAAAGCGGCTGCAGCCTGATTACGCGGCGGCGGAACGCCGCGGCTGGGCGGAATAGAACGAAGCATTTTGCTCGCCGCGGAGCGCCTCCCGCGAAAACTCAATCATGTGGTAGCCGACGACACCGATGCTTAACGCGGCGTCGATCTGGCCGCGCCGAAGCGCGGGTAGCGCCGCTTTCCAAAACCAGCGGCGATAGTCCGAAGAAACTCCGATGCGCCAGGCGATGTTGAACGCGAGCACGAGCGCCAAGCTCACGTTGTTCCACGTGAGCTTGCCGCGCACCGGCCCGACGAGCCGCTTGGCATAGGTTTCCTCGATCTGATAGGCGAAGCGATCGAACAGCCGTTCGGGAGCGTAAGCGTGGGCGATACAGCGCCGCCACATCGCTACGACTTCGTCGTACGGGCGCAAGAACCGGACGTTACTTTCAAGGCCGGTGTCGTCGGCGATAATCCGACCCTCGCGCTTGAGGCGATCCCATAGCGGGGTCTTCGGCAGCGCCTGCAGCAGGTTTATTGTGAGGATCGGCACGTTCGAGGCGTCAATGAAGGCCTTGAGTCTCCGCCTCGGTGTCGGCCGTATCGGTGTCGAGACCCAGGATAATGCCGGACGTGACCTCGAGCCCGTAGCTGTTCAAGGTGCCGATCGCTTCCAGAATCGGCAGCGACGCATTCTGCTCCTTGCGCATGTGTATGAGCGCGTCGACTTCCGGGGTTTCGATGCCGACGAAAACGGTATGGAATTCCGCCTCGCGCATTAGAGCAAGAATCTCGGACTGCTTGGCGAGGTTCAGCGTGGCCTCGCAGGCAAACCGCAGTGGGTGTCCGCGCCTATTCTGCCATTCGATAAGATGCGGCAGCATCTCACGCGTCGCCTTGCGATTGCCGATGAAATTATCGTCGACAAAGTAGACGAAGGACGGATAGGCGCCCTGCGCCAGCATCGCGTCGAGCTCGTCGCAGAGTTGCTGCGGGGTTTTAAGCCGCGGCTGGCGCCCGTAGAGCGCCGGGATGTCGCAGAACTCGCAACGATAGGGACAGCCGCTGGAGAATTGCAGCGATCCGAGCAGGTAGCGATCGAGCCTGATGAGGTGATAGGCCGGCACCGGAAAGTCGCTGAGCGGCAGCCGCTCGATCGTTTCACACCGCACCTGCCGCGGCGGCGAGGTGCAGCTCTCGTCGAGGCAGGCGAGAAGCCGGTCGGTACCGTCTCCAAGCTCGCCGATATGGAGGTAGTCGAAATCCGGATACATTTCGGGCGCGCTCGATACCGACGGCCCGCCAAGAGCAGTCACCTTGCCGGCGGCTTTCGCGCGGCGGGCTATGTCGTGAATCTGCGGTGCCTGAATGTGCATGCCGCTGACAAGGACGACGTCCGCCCAGGCGAGATCGGCCGCACTCGCCGGCCGGATGTTCTCGTCCACGAAGCGAACAGGCCATTGCTCGGGCAAATAGGCGGCGATCAGCAGCAGACCCTGAGGCGGCATGAAGGCGCGCACCCGCCCGAACAGATGGTAGGCGTGGGAAAACGTGCCGAACGAGGGCGCGTAGGCTGGAAATACACAAAGGATCCTGCGCGCATTACAGGTAGAAAGCGGGTACTGCAAAGGACCCCTCCCCGATCTAGCCCGCCGCTGTTCCCGCCCCTGGAATCGGGCGGCGGAAATCTACTCGATTATTTTATCACATTCCGGGCCGTGACACTCCGCATTGCGAACCGGCTGCGGCTGCCTATATTGCGAGCGAGCACGCGGGCCCCCCTCGGGGCCCGCAGCAATTTAGACCGTCCCCAATGAAACTGCGCAATATCGCCATCATCGCTCATGTCGACCATGGCAAAACCACGCTGGTCGATCGCTTGCTGCAACAGTCTGGTGCCTTTCGCGAAAACCAGCGTGTCGCCGAGCGGGCGCTCGATTCCAATGACCTCGAGCGCGAACGGGGTATCACCATTCTGTCCAAGGTCACGTCAATTCTGTGGCATGACACCCGCATCAATATCGTCGATACGCCCGGTCACGCCGATTTTGGCGGCGAAGTCGAGCGCATCCTCAACATGGTGGATGGTGCACTGGTATTGGTCGACGCCGCGGAGGGTCCGCTGCCGCAGACCAAATTCGTCGTCACCAAAGCGCTCAAGGTTGGACTAAAGCCGATCGTCGTCATCAACAAGGTCGATCGGCCCGACGCCCGCCCCACCGAAGTCGCGAACGAAGTTTTCGACCTGTTCGCCGCGCTCGATGCAAGCGATGAGCAGTTGGACTTCCCGATCCTGTACGGCTCGGCAAAGCAGGGCTGGATGGCGGTCGACCCCGCGGGGCCGAGAGACAAGGGCATGGCGCCCTTATTCGATCTCGTCATCCGGCACGTAGCGCCGCCCACGGTCGAAGACGGTCCGTTCCGCATGCTGGGAACGATTCTTGAAGCCAATCCTTACCTCGGCCGTATCGTCACCGGACGCATTTCGTCCGGCTCTGTGACGCCGAACCAGATGATCAAGGTGCTCGACCGCAACGGCGGACTGATCGAGGAAGGCCGTGCGACCAAGGTGCTGGCTTTCCGCGGGCTGGAGCGAACGCCGACCGACGAGATTTTCGCCGGGGACATTGTCTCGATCGCGGGCCTGCCGGAAGCGACGGTCTCGCACACGCTGTGCGCGCCAGAGGTCACCGAGGCGCTGCCGGCACAGCCGATCGATCCGCCGACGCTCGCGATGACGTTTCGCATCAACGATTCACCGCTCGCCGGAACCGAGGGCGACAAGATGCAAAGCCGCATCATCCGCGACCGCTTGCTGCGGGAGGCGGAGGGTAATGTCGCGCTGCGGATTTCCGAGTCGACAGAGAAAGACTCGATGGAGGTCGCCGGACGCGGTGAATTGCAGCTTGGCATCCTCATCGAGACCATGCGGCGCGAGGGTTTTGAGCTTTCCGTATCGCGACCGAAGGTTCTGTTTCAGCACGGCCCGTCGGGCGACCTGCTCGAACCCATCGAGGAGGTCGTCATCGACGTCGACGAGCAGCACTCCGGCGTTGTTGTGCAAAAGCTTGCCGAGCGCAAGGGTGAGCTGGTGGAGATGCGTCCCTCGGGCGGTGGGCGCGTGCGGCTCAACTTCTACGCGCCGACGCGGGGATTGATCGGCTACCACGGCGAACTGCTCACCGACACGCGCGGCACGGCGGTGATGAACCGCTTGTTTCATGCCTACGGACCGCACCGCGGAGAGATGACCGGTCGGCCCAACGGCGTGCTGATCTCGACCGACCAGGGCGACGCCGTGGCCTATGCGATGTGGAACCTGGAAGACCGCGGCCCGATGATGATCGAGCCGGGCTGGAGGGTCTATCGCGGCATGATCGTCGGCGAGCACACCCGCGACAACGACCTTGAGGTCAACGTTCTTAAGGGAAAGAAGCTGACCAATATCCGCACCCATTCCAAGGACGAAGCGATTCGGCTGACGCCTCCGATCCGCATGACGCTCGAAAAGGCGCTTGCTTATATCCAGGATGACGAGCTGGTGGAAGTCACGCCGAAATCGATTCGGTTGCGCAAGAAGCTGCTCGATCCCAATGAGCGCAAGAAGGACGAGCGGCGCAAGGAAGCCGAGCGCGTCTGACGCTCAAACGCGGGCGGCCAAACGCCGCCGCCGGCATGATCGAGGCGCAATCCGAACCCGTAAGCTCCCGGAAACGCCGCTTGGTTCAATGGTTTTCACGCGACGGCCGGGAAACCGTGTCGCTCGTGCAACAGCTCGTCAGATTGTGAACCGCCTTACGATTTTTCCGCACATTGATGGTGCGGCCCGTGCCGTTCCGGTAATAATCTGCATCGTTAGTCGTTCGTGAATCGTGGGGCTTGAAGGCCGCTCAATCGCTTGCTTTGATACGCCATGAGCACTGTCCTCATCGAAATCCGTCGCGCCAAGCCGTACGATGCCGGCGCGGTTGCGGACGCCCACGATGAAGCATGGCGCGCGGCCTATCAGGGCATCATTCCCGGCGCGGACCTCGAGCGCCTGATCAATCGCCGCGGTCCCGCCTGGTGGGATAGCGCGATACGTAAAGGCAGCCGCATCGCGCTCTTGCAATTCGGCGACAAGGTCGCTGGCTATACCAATTACGGCCGCAATCGCGCGCGCAGCCTTCATTATGGCGGCGAGATCTACGAGGTTTACCTGCGTCCGGAGTTCCAGGGGCTGGGCTTCGGCCGCCGGCTGTTCACGGCGGCGCGCCGCGACCTCGCGCAGAGCGGACTTAAATCCCTGATCGTGTGGGCGCTGTCGGAGAACGATACCGCCGTTGAGTTCTACCGCGCGCTCGGCGGCAAGACGGTCGCCCGTTCGTCCGAGAAATTCGGCACGCGTGTGCTGGATAAGGTCGCCTTCGGCTGGAATAGCTGAAACTTCATCGTCAATCCGTCATCAGTAATCGCCGCAGCGTGGCGGCAATGGCTGTGGTTTCGCCCCCCACGTGAGCCCGCTTCACTCGCGATGTCGCCCCGGCAACGATTGTCACGTCGCGAGACGCGATCCCGAGCGCGCCGGCGATAAGCCGGCATAACGCGGCATTAGCCTCCCCGTCGAAAGGTGCAGCACGCACCCGCGCCTAGACGACAACTTGGCCATCGGCCCGCCGCTCAGTGCCCTCGATCGCATCGCGACCGCCGCGCGGCGTAAGGCGAACGTCGATAATGACGCCGTCCGCGATCGCCGTTCAAGGCTGTCCGGTCAGGGCTACCGGCAACGCTCAATAAACGTTCGGCAGGATGTAAAGCGCGATAACGTAGCGAATGAAAATAATGATCAAAAATAGGATGACCGGCGAAATGTCGATGCCCCCGAGGTTGGGCAGGAAATTACGGATCGGGCGCAGCACCGGCTCGGTAATGCGATAAAGAAACTCGCCGATCATACCGACGACCTGATTGCGCGTGTTCACCACATGGAACGCCACCAGCCACGAGAAGATCGCCGCCGCGATTACAATCCAGATGTAGAGTTCGAGGGCAAGATCGATGACTAGGAAAAGGGCGCGCATGGACGGCTTTCGCTGGTGAAGGCAAGCGAACCTAGCCATTTGCCACGGCGCGAACAAGCGCGAGCGGCGCAATCCTTGACAGCTTTGGCCCCCGGCCCTAAATGGCCGCGAACTCGCCAATTGCCGGCACTTCATCGGCTGATTGTGCCCGCGGCGGGGCCGTAGCTCAGATGGGAGAGCGCCGCAATCGCACTGCGGAGGTCAGGGGTTCAAATCCCCTCGGCTCCACCAGCCTTCACGAGCTTCGGCTTGGCAAGCCATGCCCTGGAATGTTCGGGCGTGCCGCGGCATCATATTCGCGTCCCATTGGCCAGATTCATTGGCGCTAGTAAGGAACCACTACGCATGCGACCGATCACTGTTCGGCTGGCCTTTCTGGTCCTCTGGCTCGGATTTCCGGCTGCGCCGGCCGTTGCCGCAACCGCACCTTGCGGCGGCGATTTCAGCGCATGGCTCGAAGGCCTCAGGCAGGAGGCAGCCGCGCAAGGCGTCTCACAGCGGACGATCCAGTCGGCGCTCGGCGGCGTGACTTTCGATCCGGGCATCATTGCGCGTGACCACGCGCAGGGCGTTTTTCGCCAGAGTTTTGAGCAATTCTCCGGCCGCATGGTGCCGCCGCGGCTGGCAAAGGCGCAAAAGCTCCTCAAGCAATACGCACCCGTCTTCGCCCGCATCGAGCAACAGTACGGCGTACCTGGCCCGGTCATCGTCGCCATCTGGGGCCTGGAGACGGATTTCGGCGCCAATTCCGGCAAATTCCCGACCATCCGTTCGCTGGCGTCACTTGCTTACGACTGTCGCCGCCCGGACAAATTTCGCGGCGAAGTGATCGCCGCGTTGCATATCGTCGATCGCGGCGACATGAGCCCGTCCGATATGCACGGCGCTTGGGCCGGCGAGATCGGCCAGACTCAGTTTCTGCCGTCTTCCTATCTGAAGTACGCAGTCGATTACGACGGCAACGGGCACCGCGATCTCATCCGCAGCGTGCCCGACGTGCTCGCCTCCACCGCCAATTATCTTAAAGGCTACGGCTGGCAGCACGGCCAGCCTTGGGGCGAGGGCACCGCCAATTTCCAGGTACTGCTGCAATGGAACGCGTCGCAGGTCTATACCAAGACGGTCGCCTACTTCGCTCAACAGCTTGCCAACGGCCAATAGCGCAGAGCGCTATTTTGTGCAGCACCGCCGGATAGCTATCCTCGTCTCGATAGCATCAAGCGGTCTCACGACTTCCGATCCATTGGCTCAGAAATCCGCCAAGCCAAGTGCGCGCGCTGTAGTCGTAGACCGCCCTGTCGGCAAAGTGCTCGGCACGCGGTTTTGCTCCCGGCATTTGCAGGCGAACATGGCCGACCGTCGTCCAGCGATGCATCATGGCGTGGGTCACGTCGGGATGAAATTGCAGGGCGTAGGTGCGGCGGTAGCGAAACGCCTGCACCTCGAACATGTCGCCCTCGGCCAGAAGCTCGGCGCAATCGGGCAAATCGAAACCCTCGCGGTGCCACTGATAGACCTGTTTCGGCCAGGGATCGACGACACTAAGCCCGGCCGGCGTCGGCCGGATCGGATAATAGCCGATCTCCGCGTGTCCCTCAGGATGAGGAAACACTTTTGCGCCCAGCGCCCGCGCGCACATTTGCGCGCCGAGGCAAATCCCGAGGAAAGGTTTGTCGTCCCTGAGCGGGACAGCGATCCAATCGATCTCGCGCCGGATGAAATCGTCCGTGTCGTTGGCGCTCATGGGGCCGCCGAAAATGACCACAGCGGCGTGGTCGCGCATGGTTTCCGGCAAGGGATCGCCGAAGCGCGGCCGGCGCACGTCGAGACGGTATCCAAGCTGCTGCAGGGCATAGCCGACCCTTCCGGGTGTGGAGTGCTCCTGGTGGAGAACGATCAGGATCGGCTGTGGCATGGTCGAAAGAATCGAAAGACGCCCCGCCCGCCGTTGGTATCGCGATTATCTGCAAATTCAAGGTCGAGCATGGCCACTATGATTGGCCGGGCCGAGCGGCGCATGCCCCAATCCAGCAGCGGCAAAAGCAAAGCGTGCGGCATGAATATTCGGTTGCCCATTCCGGCGACGATCACGCGCCTCCCGCCCATGAAGCCGTCGTAGCCTATTCGCGCTAACCGCGCGGCGGTCAGCATCAGCACGTTCGGCATGCGATCCCTGAAAGCCCGGCACGCGCCTGTAATGGCACCGGCCCCCGACAGAGCGCGGTGACCCTGACGCCGCGAGACGAGAGTCTTGGTGCAAAGCTTCGCTGAACGAAAGCACATAGGCTTGCTGGCATAATAAACTGCCATGCCGAGCCCCGGCGTGAACGCGGCAACCGAAGCGACGTTGAGGATGCCCTCGCGATGACGCATCAGACTGTCGAGGAAAGCAACCGACAGCTCGGTCAGCGCGCGGACATTGAGATCGATCATCGCCAGGTGCCCGTCGCGCGGAAGCGTGGCCGCCCCGCCCAGAAGCCGAAACCGGCATTGTTAGCCACGAATTGTGGCTGGACGCCGCGCGCCGCCAGTTCCGCCGCAAGTGGGACACGGCGTCGGGCTTTTCGAGATCGAGACCGAGTACGATTGGCCGCGATTTGCCGCCGATTGCGACCTCCTCCGCCAGCGCGTCGAGTCCGATCCGCGCGGGGCGCCACGAGCACCAGTTCATGCCCGTACGCCACGAGCACCCGCGCCAGCTCGGCGCCAATGCCGGCCGACGCGCCGGTGATCAGCGCGATCGGTCTCACGCGCCGGAATCGCCCGCTTGTTTGGCGATGCGCTGCCGCAGCCCAATACGCTCCTGCGCCGACACGCCGAGAAGATCGGCGGCGCGCCAGAGCAAGTTATCCTCGAGCTCGTCGCGCCGGCCGTCGGCGTAGACGATCTCCCACATCATTTCGACGACACGGGCGCGACCTTCCTCGTCGAGGACGCGGTTGAGCAGACTGGTAAAGTGATAAAGATCGACGGATTCGTGCTCCGCCTGCGTCGCCTTATCGATCAATTCATCGGCAAGCTTATCGTCGAGGGCAAAGCGCCGCTTGACGACGGAGTGAAGCTTGTCGCGTTCGCTCTGCGACAAATCGCCGTCGATTGCCGCGGCGTGCACGAGCAGCGCCGCAGCCGCGAGGCGGTAGTCGTCTTCCGCGAACTGGCTTGGATGTTTCTCGCCCTCGACGAAATCGGCGACAAAATTCATGAACGATTCAAACATGACCCTTGCCGCTACCCCGGGTGCTCATTTCCACGTTCATATGCGAGGATTAAGGCGCCTCACGCAAGCCCGCGCCTTGGCGTAGGCACCAGCGTGTCGCCTGTGACGTTATTCAGCGGCCGTCGCCTTGGTCGCCGCCTGCTCGCTGACGAATTTCTGCAGCGTCACCAGATCGGGCTTGCCGGAGCCAAGGAGCGGCAGCTTATCGAGCACGATGACTTCGGATGGGAACATAAGTTCGGAGGCGTGCTTTCCTCGCGCATAGGCCTGAAAATCCGCCCGTGTTGCGCTGTGCTTGTCGGTCACGAGCACAAGGCGCTCGCCCTTGCGCGCATCGGGTATCGCCACCACTGCCGAGTTGTAATTTGGCCACAGCTCGGCCGCGAGCATCTCCACGGCGGCGAGGGAGATCATCTCGCCACCGACTTTGGCGAAACGCTTGGCGCGGCCTTTGATAGAGATGTAGCCCTGGTCGTCGATGCCGACGATATCGCCGGTGTCGTACCAGCCTTCCGGCGGTGGCTCGAGCACGCCCGGTTTGTCGGCGCGCAAATAGCCGAGCATCACGTTCGGTCCCTTGACGAACAGCCGCCCAGCGCCCTCATCGACGCCCTGCACGGGCTCCAGCCGCGCCTGCATGCCCGGCAGCAGCCGGCCGACGGTACCGAACTTGTTAAACATCGGCGTGTTGAGCGCCAACACCGGCGACGTTTCGGTCACGCCATAGCCTTCGAGAATGCGCATGCCGAACTTTTCCAGATAGATGCGGCGCGTCGTTTCCTTGATCGGCTCGGCGCCGGCGATGATGTAGCGCAGCGAGCGGAAGTCGTATGGGTTGGCCATGCGCGCATAACCGGCGAGGAATGTATCGGTGCCGAACATGTACGTGGCGCAGATGCCATAGATCAATTCGGGTACGGTGCGATAGTGCAGCGGCGAAGGATACAGATACGTCGGCACGCCGGAGATGAGCGGCAACACGATGCCGCCCATGAAGCCGAACGAATGGAACGCCGGCAGCGCCATGAACAGCCGGTCATCTCGCCCAAAATCAATGCGGGCTTCGGCCTGGGCAACGTTCGACAGGATGTTGCGGTACGACAGAACCACTCCCTTGGGCGTTCCTTCCGTCCCCGAAGTGAAGAGAATGACGGCCCAATCGTCCGGCTTGCGCGCGACGAGCGGCCTTTTCGCCCGCAGCGCGCCGCCGAGCTTGTCGGCGAAGCTCACCGTCTTGCGCACATCCTCCAGGTAAACGATGCGAACCTGTTTTTCGATCGCGGCGATGAGCTTCTCCAGCCGCGCCTTTTCCACGAAGGCGTGAGCGGTGAGAATGGTGTCGACCTGCGCGGCGCGGCAGGCGCCGAGAACGTTCGCCGCTCCCGAACTGAAATTGATCATGGCCGGCGCGCGTCCGCCGGACATCAGTGCCAGCACCGTCACCGCGGCGCCGTTCGACGTCGGCAGCATGACCCCGATCGGACGTCCTTCGGGCGCGAGCGGCATCAGCTTTGCCCCGAGGATGCGCGTCGCCTGCAAGAGCCTTTTGTAGGTCAGCCGGCCGCTGGTCGGATCCTCAATCGCCAGCCATTTGCCGCCATGAATTTTTTCCGCCTCGATAACGGCTTCGATAACGGTGCGATCGATGCGGGCGGTGCGAAACATCAGATTCGACATCACGTCGTAGAGCGCCGCTCCCGCGGCCACACGCCGCTTTCGCCCCTTGAGCGCAGGATCGACGTTGAGCTTTACCGGCTCGAGAATCGTCACTTTGATCTTCGGGAACCAGCGTCGGCGCACCTGTGCGTTAGTCAACCGACTGAAGATGGTCCGTTCCGGTCCCTCGATGCGCACCGGAACCACCATCGCGTCCGACTTGTCGGCGATCATTGCGGCGCCGTCGTAGATTTTCATCAGACTGCCGGTGACGGTGATGCGGCCTTCGGGAAATATCACCACCATGTTGCCGTCACGAACGGCATTGATGATGGTGCGCAATGCCATCGGCTTGAGGGGATCGAGCGCCATGGTGCGCACGAAAGGCAGGAAAGGCTGGATCCACCAACGCTGCGAGATCCCGACGTCGACCGCGAATACCGGGCGCTTCGGCAACAGCGCCATCGCGATCGGCGCATCGAGGAAGCTCACATGGTTCATCGCGATGATGGCATTGTCGCCGGCCTTGGCGACGTTCTCCAAGCCCTCGACTTCGAGTCGGTAGAAAGCGCGGAAAACGATGGAAAGAAAATCATTCAGCCAGCTTGCCGGCATGGTGCGGGCGATGATGACGGCGACGACGAGGTTGGCGAGGCCGATCAGCACGAACAGGAGCGAGGTACCGAGGCCGAGCTTTTGCAGGACGGCAAGAATGATCGCGCCGACGACCATGAAAGCGGCGTTGAGCACGTTGACGGCCGCGACGACACGGGCACGGTGGTCGGCGCCGGCCCAAGCCTGTACCGCCGTGAATGTCGGCACGATGAACAGGCCGCCCGCGATCGCGAGCCCGGCAAGGTCGATGGCGACGTGGATGCTATGGCGCGAAGCAAAAAATTCGCCGATGGCGAGCGGATGGGTGGCCGGCACGATGACGGACGCCGTCCAGCCGAGATCGAGCGAGAAGACACCGAGCAGCACGCCGCCGATCAGCGTCGGCAGGAGGACGATGCGTCCATGAGCAAGCCAAGCGGCGAGCCCTGAGCCGACCGCCACGGCCACCGAGAAGATCGTGAGGAAGACGGTGACGACGCCTTCGTTGCCGCCGATGCCGAATGTCACAAGCGGCGGCAACAGCGACATGACCAGCGCGCCGACAAGCCAGAACCAGCTGGCCACTAGTGCGCCCCACCATAACCGCGGCTCGGCGCGGACGTATTTGATCAGCCGCCCGGTAGAAGCAAAAATATTGCGGTCGATCGCAAGGTGAGGCGCACCTTCCCCGGTTGGCGGGATGAAACGGCTAGCAACCCACGACGCCACCGACGACACCATCATCAGCCAGGCGAAGTGGATCGGGTCGCCGCCCTGTTTTACCGCAAGCCCGGCGACAATGGTGCCGAGAAGGATGGCAAGGAAAGTGCCGCCCTCGACCAGCGCATTGCCGGCCGTCAATTCCGTATGCTTGAGGTGGTCCGGGAGGATGCCGTATTTGATTGGTCCGAACAGCGAGGCGATCGTGCCGTACAATCCAACGGCGACGAACAACAGGCTGATCGAATGGAAAAAGAAGCCGGCGACCGCAAGCGCCGCGACGCCGATCTCGACGAACTTCAGGCGCTGCGCCACCACGGCCTTGTCGAAACGGTCTGCGAGTTCGCCGCCGACACCCGAAAGAAAGAAGAAAGGCGCGATCAGCGTGGCGCCGGCGAGCGTGATCAACGCCTCGGCGTTGCCGCCCGAGATATGAAACAAAATCAGGAAGACAAGCGCGGTCTTGAGGAAGTTGTCGCCGAACGCCGAGAAGAATTGGCACCAGAACAGGGGCGCGAAACGTCGCGTTGTCATCAGGGACGTTGACATGGCTCTCCCGCTGTTTCCCTCAGGCGTGCTTGAAGCTTATTTTAGACGGCAGTAGGCACCTTGGCGACGTGAATTCGCGGGATTAAGGCAAGCCCATGCGGCTTGAGCTGACGCCCGTCGATTTCAATTCAACAACTGGATCAGGGGGATAGAGGGTCATCTGTTCGGGAGATGCCGCGGCTTTAGTCCTCCCCTTTCCGTATTGCGGCTAACAGGAAAACGCCGGGCCGGCAATGCCCGCCGATCACTTGACGGCTCAGTGCCGCGTCCGGTCGAATCGGCGTGGGCCGGTATCGGTAACGCCGAGATGGGCCTCCAGAGCGGCATGATCGTTCAAGAGCGCCGCACTATTGGCCGCGTGGACGACGGCGCCGCGCTCCACGATGATCGCGTGGTCGGTGACGCCGAGAATTTTTTTGGCATTCTGCTCGACGAGGATGGCCGACATGCCCTCGTCGCGGATGATGCGGCGTAACGCTTTCAGCAACTCGCCGACTATGATCGGCGCCAGACCTTCGAGCGGCTCATCGAGCAGCATGACGCGCGGATTAAGCACCAAGGCGCGGGCGACCGCGAGCATCTGCTGCTCCCCCCCGGAGAGCTGATTGCCGAGATTTTGCCGGCGTTCGTTCAGCCGAGGAAACAGCTCGTAGATCTTGTCCGTCGTCCACGGCCCCGGCTGCGCGACCGCGGTCAGGTTCTCGTGCACGGTGAGCGATTTGAAGATATTGCGCTCCTGCGGCACCCAGCCGACGCCGGCGTGAGCGCGCTGGTCGGGGCGCATTTTTGTAATGTCGAGACCGTCGAGCGTGATCTTGCCGGAGAAATATCGGGTGACGCCAACGATCGTGTTGATCAATGTCGTCTTGCCCATCCCGTTGCGGCCGAGCAGCGCGAGCGCCTGCCCTTCCGCGAGCGACAACGAGATGTTCGACAGCACCACGGCCTCGCCGTAGCCGGCAGAGAGGTGCTCGATGTTGAGGAGATCACGCATCGAGTTCCTCGCCGAGATACACCGCCTTGACACGTGGATCGCGTGCTACTTCCTCCGGTGCGCCGTCGAGCAGCAGCCCACCATTGACGAGAACGGAAATGCGGTCGGCGAGCGAGAAGACGAGGTCCATGTCATGCTCGATCAGCAGAACCGTGACCTCTGCCGGCAGTTCGGCAATGGTGGCAAGAAGCTCCTGGCGCTCCGCGTCCGGCACACCAGCGGCCGGCTCGTCGAGCAGCAGCACTTGTGGCCGGCAGGCGAAGGCCAGCGCGATCTCCAGAAGCCGCTGCTTGCCGTAAGGCAGGATTGCCGTGCGCGCGTGCATGACGTCGGTGAGACGGAAACGTTGAAGAATCTCGACAATCTCATCGGTCACCACGGACTTGCTGCCGATGACTCGCCACCAATGCTCCCCCACGCCCATGCGCTCGGAGATCGCCTGACCGATGGACTCGAGCGGCGTGAGGTCGAGGAACAGCTGATTGATCTGGAACGTCCGTGCCATGCCGAGCCGGACGCGTTCGTGCGGCGCGACCGCGGTGATATCTTTGCCGCCGAGGATGATGCTGCCCGCGGTCGGCCTGAGCACGCCTGTGAGCAAGTTGATCACGGTCGTCTTGCCGGCGCCGTTCGGCCCGATCAAAGCGTGCCGCGCCCCCTTTTCGATCGACAATGACACGTCGCGCGCGGCGACGATGCCGCCGAATCGCTTTTCCAGACCGATTGTTTCGAGAAGAGGCATGGTTTTACGGCCCCTTCGCCGACGCACCGCCAATGACGGCCGCACGCTTGACGAGACGCGCGCCGAGGCGAGTGATGCCGCCGCGCAACGCCGTCGTCCACTCCTCCACGCGCTCGCGGCCGACGAGCACGACGACGACCAGCGCGAAGCCGATCCAGAACTGCCAGTATTGCGGCGTGAGGCTGGCGATCCAATCCTGCAAGAATTTGTAGATCACCGCGCCGATCAAACCGCCGTAGAGATATCCGGTGCCGCCGATGATCAGAACCAGGAGAAGATCGGCCGAGCGATCAAGCGAAAACACGTCGAGCGAGCAGAAGGCGGTCGTCTGCGTGAGCAGACCGCCGGCGATGCCGGCCAATCCGGCGGACGCCGTATAGATCATCACCAGCCGGCGATTGACCGGAATGCCGATCGCGGCCGCGCGCAGCGGGTTGCCTTTTAGTGCGCGCAGCGAAAGGCCGAACGGCGAGTACGCGATGCGCCGCGCGATGACGAAGCAGATGAACAGCACAACGAGGCAATAGGCATAGCCCGTGTGTCCGAACATATCGAACCGGAACATGCCGAATATCGGCGCGATGCTGACGCCCTGGAGACCGTCGGCGCCGCCGGTAATGCTGGAAAAACGGTTGGCGAGTTCGCCCAGCATCAGCGCGATGCCCAACGTGACCATGAGACGCGTCAAGTCCGAGCCGCGCAACACCAGAAAACTCGTGACGAATCCAAGCGCGGCCGCGACCAGGCCCGAAAGGATGAGCGCTATGACAGGCTCATTGATGATGCCGTATTTGGCGAGAAGGCCGGCGCAATAGCCGGCAAGCCCGAAAAAAGCCGCCTGGCCCAGGGAGATGATGCCGGCATAGCCGAGGATCAAGTCGAGAGAGAGCGCGAACAGCGCAAGGATCGCCGTCTCGGTCAGGATGAGATGCTTTGTCGGAAATAGCCAGATGGTCGCAAACGCGAAAACCCAGAAAGCAATTTCCAGCGGCGACCAGCGGGCCCGGCGCGTCAGGTAAGCCGAGACGTTATCGACGGCGGCCACGGCGTTCACCGTACCGCACTACGAGCGAATAGGCCCTGCGGCCGCCAGATCAGGACGACGATCATGATCGTATAGATGACGAAGGCGCCAAGCTTTGGCACATAGTACTTGCCGGCGACGTCGGCGATGCCGAGCAGGATCGAGGCCAGGAACGGCCCGGTGATGCTGGTAGTGCCGCCGACCGTAACCACGATCAAAAAATAGATCAGGTATTTGAGCGGAAATGTCGGATCGAGACCGAGAATCTCCGCTCCGAGCGCGCCGCCCAGTCCGGCAAGTCCGGACCCGAACGCGAACGTTACGGCAAAGACCGCACCGACATTGATGCCAAGGCCGCGCGCGACGCGCCGGTCGTCGACGGCGGCGCGCAGCCGGGCTCCGAAGCGTGTTTTCGCGATCAGCAATTGCAACCCGATCGTGAGCAAGCCGCAGATCAGTATGATGAGCAAGCGATATTTGCTCATGCCGACGCCGAACACGTTGAACTGTCCTTGCAGCGCCTCGGGAATGACCACGAATTGCTGCGACGAGCCCATCACGTAGTCGACAGCGGCGACCGACATGAACACCAAACCGATCGTAAACAGCACTTGATCGAGATGGCTTCGGGCGTAGACGTGAACGTAGAGCGTCCGCTCAAAAAGACCGCCGATCGCCGCCGTCACCAGGAATGCAATCGGCAAACCGAGCATGAACGGCACGCCGAGGCGATTGACCAGGATCACCGTGCAATAGCCCCCCGCCATCGCGAAGGCGCCGTGCGCGAGATTGATGAAGTTCATCAGGCCGAGCGTGATCGAAAGTCCGCATGCCAGCACGAACAGCAGCATGCCGTAGGCAATTCCGTCGAACAGGATCGTCAGCATGATCGGTCGGCTATTCCATCGTCATTTCCGCGGCCACCCGATCTCGTGCTTGTCCCGAGATCGAATTTGGAGGTGCCTAGGCGGCAACAGCCGACTTAGCGGCCGCCGCGCGGATTTCCACACACTTTCCATTATCGCATGTGATTACGGATTCCGCGTCGGCGGGGGCGTGCAGCGCCCCCGAATGACGCATAAGCGGCCTTTACTTCTGCTCCTCGGCCTTAACCGGATCCTTGACCGCCGGGAAGGTGGCGAATTCGACGTTGTAAAGCTCGCCGTTCTTTTTCTCGACCTTGCGGATGTAGATGTTCTGGACGATGTCGCGCGTTTGCGGATCGATCGAGATCGGACCGCGTGCAGATTCAAAGGCAATGCCTTTCATAGCCTCGATCAGCGAGTCACCGTCGGTCTTGCCGCCCGTCTTTTTCAGCGCTTCGTACATGAGGTTCATGCCGTCATAGGCGCTGACCGCCATGAAGTTCGGTCGCATGCCGCTATTCGCCTTCTCAAACGCGGCGACGAAGGCCTTATTGGCGGCCGAATCGTGGTCGGCGGAATACATATGGGCCGTCACCGTGCCGATCACGGCGTCACCCATGCCGTTGATCAGATCGTCATCCATGACGTCGCCCGGACCGATGATCTTGATGCCGGCTTTGTCGAGGCCGCGCTCGACAAATTGCTTGACGAACGTGCCGCCCTGCCCGGACGGAACGAACACGAAAATCGCGTCGGGTTTTTGATCCGCGGCGCGTTGCAAGAAGGGCGCAAAATCGGGATTGGCAAGCGGGAAGCGGATGGATTCCAGCACCTCTCCGCCTTTTTTCTTGAATTCTGCGGTGAATGACTTTTCCGCATCGACGCCGGGCGCGTAGTCGGAGATCATCGTCACCACTTTCTTGATCCCGTTGGCCGCGGCCCAGTCGGCCATCGGCACGGTCGATTGCGCGAGCGTGAAGCTCGTGCGCGCGATGTAGGGCGACTTCTCGGTGATGATCGACGTGCCGGCGGCGGTAACGATCTCCGGCGTTTTGGATTCAGTGGAGAGCGGAGCCACCGAGAGCGCGGCCGGGGTGACGCCAAAGCCGGCTAGGAACGTGACCTTGTCGTTCACGATCAGCTCCTGCGCGATGCGCTTGGTATTGTCGGGAATCGCGGCGTCGTCCCTGATAATGACCTCGATCTTCTTGCCGGCGACCATGTCGCCGTGCTGCGCCACATAGAGCTTGATCGCGGCGGCTTCCTGTTTGCCGGTGGACTGCTGCTGTCCTGTCATCGGCAGGATGAAGCCGATCTTGACGGTGTCTTCCGCGAATGCGCTGTTGGCCGCAGACACGCCGAGCGCGACGGCGGCCGCGACGAAAAAGTGGCTACGCAACATGACTTCCTCCCGAAACGCGGCGGTCTTGGCGCCCGCGCCGTGGCATAGCCATTCCGATACGTCCTTGTCCAGATCGCAGGTTGTCCCAGCATGGCCGCGATCCCGTTTTTTGGCCTCCCTGGAGCCATTTACCCGGCGCGCAAAAAGATAAAGGCCCCAGCGGATGCCGGGGCCTTCTGACGATGTGCGCGCCGCTGGGCGTCTACCCCAGCTTTTGGTCGGCCGTTTACTGGACGGTCTCGCCGTGCAGCGCGAGATCGAGGCCTTCGCGCTCGACGTCCTCGCTAACGCGCAAACCGATGACCATATCGACGATCTTGAGAATGATCAGGGTCACGATCACATCGTAGACGAAGACGATGGCGACGCCCATGATCTGATTGAGCACCTGGTGGGGATTACCCTCGATCAGGCCCGCGGTGCCGCCGTAAGCCGCGACCGCGAAAACGCCGGTGAGGATGGCGCCAGTCGCGCCGCCAACCGCGTGCACGCCGAACGCATCAAGCGCATCGTCGTAGCCGAAGAAGTGCTTGAGGCCGGTGACGCCCCAGTAGCAGACGATGCCGGCGGCAATGCCGATCGCAAACGATCCCATCGGGCCGACGAAGCCAGAGGCCGGTGTAATGGCGACGAGACCGGCCACCGCACCCGAACAGATGCCGATGACCGTCGGCTTGCCGCGCATGATCCACTCGACGATCATCCACGTGAAGCCGGCCGTCGCCGTGGCGGTGTGGGTGACGAGCATTGCCATGCCGGCCTGCATCCCCGCCGAAACCGCGGAACCGGCATTGAAGCCGAACCAACCGACCCACAGGAGCGAGGCGCCGATCAAGGTATAGACCATGTTGTGCGGCGGCGCGGTGTCCTTTCGCTTGCCGAGCATGAGGGCCGCCATTAGTCCCGCGGTTCCGGAATTGACGTGCACCACGGTGCCGCCGGCGAAATCGAGTACCTTGAACCAGGCGGCGTCGTTGGTGGAGTTAAACACGCCGTCCGGTCCCCAGACCCAGTGCGCGATCGGCGAATAGACGAAGATCGTCCATAGACCGATGAACCAGAGCATGGCCGAGAACTTCATGCGCTCCGCGAACGAACCGGCGATGAGGGCCGCGGTAATGATCGCGAACGTCAATTGGAACATCGAATAGACGGTTTCCGGGATCGTCGGCGCCAGCGGGTTGGGATTGCCGATACCCTTCGTGATGTCGCTCATGATGCCTTGCAGGAACGCGCGATCCAGTCCGCCGATAAACGGCGTCCCGGCGCGGAAGGCGAGACTGTACGTGAAGAAGAGCCAGAGAATGCTGACCAGGCAGGTGATGGCGAAACTCGTCATCACCGTGTCACCGACATTCTTTTTGCGCACCATGCCGCCATAGAACAAAGCAAGTCCCGGAATGGTCATCATCAGCACGATGGCCATCGAGGTCAGCATCCACGCGGTATCGCCGGAATTGGGAGAGCAATTCGTCAGTGTCTTGACGTCGCACACTGGCGGGGGAGCCTCGGCCGCCGCAGCCGGAGTCTCGGTAGTAGCCGGGGTCTGCGCGTAAGACGTGTGGAACGTCGGTACGCTCAGCAAGATTGCCAGCACCAGCGCTCCAGCGAGAGCGAGCAGCCCCGCACGCGAGAATCTTTTCAGGCTCATGATTTTCACTCCTATCCGTGTCGATCGAGATGCGGGTTGCTAAAGGGCTGCGGCGTCGGTCTCGCCGGTGCGGATACGGACCGCATGGTCGATGCCGAACACGAAAATCTTGCCATCGCCGATTTGGCCAGTCTTCGCAGCCGTGCTGATCGCCTCGATGACCTTATCGACCTGGTTGGACCCGCAGGCGATTTCGAGCTTGATCTTTGGCAGGAAGCTCACCGCATATTCGGCACCACGGTATATTTCTGTATGGCCCTTCTGCCGCCCATAACCTTTGACTTCGGTCACGGTCAGCCCCTGCACCCCGATCTTGGTGAGGGCGTCGCGGACCTCGTCGAGCTTAAACGGCTTGATGATGGCCATGACGATTTTCATTGGTTCCGTCTCCCCATCGCCCTGTTCCGCTGCGCGTACGGGGCGGAGTAAGCTAGTGATGACCGCGTTGGAATGTGGCGCCGGCGCAGTTCGGCACTAGCAATCAAAGGCCGTGCCAGTTCGGGCAAACTGGCTCTAACACGCTGGCAATCCATGGCCATTCCGGCGTTCCTGGGGTCCAGCACTGGCGCGATTCGGGGCAGCGCCGGGAGACGCGCCCAAACAACTGACAGACTGCATAATTACTGGGCGGGCGGCTATTATTCGCGGTCCAGCTCGCGAAGTGAATTGGCGCCCAAATTTTCGCTAGGCCCGCGCAAGGCACCCAAACTCATGTCAGAGCGCGTCAGCGTCCGTTTCACCGGTGCGGATGCGCATTGCCTGCTCAATAGGGGCGACGAAGATCTTGCCGTCACCGATCTGTCCGGTCTTGGCGGCCGCGCCGATCGCCTCCATGACCTTGTCGGCCTGATCGGAGGGGACGGCGACCTCGATGCGCACTTTCGGAAGAAAGTTCACCGCGTATTCCGCGCCGCGATAGATCTCCATGTGACCCTTTTGCCGCCCATAGCCCTTCACTTCGGTCACGGTCATGCCGTGAACGCCGATCGCGGTGAGAGCGTCGCGCACCTCCTCAAGCTTGAAGGGTTTGATGACGGCGATGACGAGTTTCATGGATTCGGTCCCGGATTTCGAAAATCTAACGATATCCTCGTTTCACGCATATGTCCCGGTCAACCCGGCTTGGCGCGATCGAGCTTGGCTCAATAAGGCTTGGCTCAATCAGGCTTGGCTCTCGGCTTGGCGCGGCGTTGACGCAGCAGACCTTCCTGGGCGACCGAGGCGACCAAGGTGCCGTCGCTCGCGAAGATCGAGCCCAGGGAGAAGCCGCGAGCGCCTCCAAGGTTCGGGCTGTCCTGGGCATAGAGCAGCCACTCGTCGGCGCGGAAAGGGCGATGAAACCAGAGCGAATGGTCGAGGCTCGCCGCCATGATGTCCTCGTTAAACACGGTCCGCCCATGCGGGATCAGCGCCGCATCGAGCAGGGTCATATCGGAGGCATAGGCAAGAACGCATTGATGGATCGCCGGTTCATCGGGCAGGCGGCTGGTTGCGCGCATCCACACGTGATAGCGGCCCCCCTCAAGCTTCTCGCCGAGATAACGGCCGTATTCGACCGGCCGCAATTCGATCGGCCGCTCGCGTTCGTAATAGCGCCGCACCGGCTCCGGCATGCGCGTCAACAAACCATTTCTGATTTCGGCTTCGCTCGGCAGGGCTTCCGGCTTCGGCACCTCCGGCATTGCCAGCTGGTGCGTCAGCCCTTCTTCCGCGACATGAAAGGATACCGCCATCGAGTAGATCGCCCGGCCATGCTGGATCGCATTGACGCGCCGCGTGGTGAAGCTCCTGCCGTCGCGGATTCGATCGACCTCATAGATGATCGGCACCCTGGGATCGCCGCCGAGAAGAAAATAAGCATGTAGCGAATGCGGTGGCCGCAGCGCCACGTCGTCGACCGTTCGGCACGCCGCGACCAGAGCTTGGCCGATGACCTGGCCGCCGAACACGCGCTGCCAGCGGTCTTGCGGCGAGCGGCCGCGGAACAGATTCACCTCGAGCGGCTCGAGATCGAGAATAGCCAGAACGTCCTGGATGGCTGAGGACATGCCTTAAGTTCCAATCTGCATCCCGGGGAAAACGACGGTCGCAACGGTCGTCATGGCGGATTCGCACACCTAGCACCGGATGCTATGCTGCCAATCGGCAACGGTCCAGGAACCGGGCGGTAAGCGGGACATGCAGACCATGAACGGCGAAGAGGAACACGTTGACGTGCTCATCGCCGGCGGCGGCTTTGCCGGTCTAACGCTCGCGATCGCGCTGCGGCAGGGATTGGGGCCGTCGGTCTCCATCACGGTCGCCGACCCGATGCTCGGCCGCAGCCATGCCGACGACAGGCGCGCGTCCGCGATTGTCGCCGCCGCGCGCCGTTTGTTCGAGACGCTCGGCGTTTGGCAAAGCATCGCAGACGGGGCGCAGCCGATCTTCGACATGGTCGTCACCGACAGCCGGGTCGATGACGCGGTACGTCCGGTTTTCCTCACCTTCGGCGGAGAAGTGGAGCCCGGTGAGCCTTTCGCGCATATGATCGAGAACCGCTTCTTGATCGCCGCGCTTGAAGCAAAGGCAAAAGCCACTGGAGTAACGCTCCGCACGACCGCCGTCAGCAATATCACCCAAATCGGCGAGCGCCTCGCCGTCGAGTTTACGGACGGCGCAACGTTTAATGCGCGGCTCCTTGTCGCCGCCGATGGCGCACGTTCGTCGATCCGCGAGCACGCGGGCATTGCCGTGCACGGTTGGGACTACGGCCAGTCGGCCATCGTCACCAATGTCGGCCACGAACGCGATCACGAGGGCCGCGCCGTGGAGCACTTTCTCCCCGCCGGACCGTTCGCAGTTCTGCCGCTCAAGGGTCGCCGCTCGTCGATCGTCTGGACGGAGACGACGAGCGAGGCGGATCGCATCATGGCGTTACCGGACGACGCCTTTCATCATGAGCTGGAACGACGTTTCAAGCTTCATCTCGGCGAAATCACCACGGTCGGCGCCCGGCGCGCCCACCCGCTCGGCTTTTTCGTAGCGCGCTCATTCATTGCCGAGCGTATCGCGCTTGTCGGCGATGCCGCCCACCTCATCCATCCGATCGCGGGACAAGGACTCAATATGGGTCTGCGGGATGTTGCCGCGCTTGCCGAGGTCGTCGTCGATGCGGCCCGCCTCGGACTGGATCCGGGTGAAGCGACGACTCTCGAACGCTATCAGCGCTGGCGCCGGTTCGATACCATGGCCATGGGGCTTGCCACCGACGGCCTCAACCGCCTGTTTTCCAACCGCTCTCCGGTGCTACGTCTAGCGCGAGATGTAGGCCTCGGCTTGGTGGACCGGGTACCCAATCTCAAGCGGCTGTTCATCCGTGAAGCCGCTGGCCTGATCGGCGATTTGCCGAAATTGCTGCGCGGCAAGGCCTTGTAATTATTATGCTTTCCTTCGAAAAATCGAAGAAGTTTTTCGCCGAGAATTCCAAATTGCTGCGCGGTAAGGTATTGGAATTACTGGAATTTATGGACCAGCCCCATCTCCGGCAACCGGGAAAAGTGCAGCAAAAATGTCCTTCGACCAAATTGCGGTCATCGGAGCGGGCGCCTGGGGGACTGCGCTCGCTTTGACCTGCGCCCGCGCCGGCCGCACGGTCACGTTGTGGGAGCCTGAGGCCGCCAACGCCAACCGGCTCGCAGCCAAACGGGAAAGTCCTTTCTTGCCCGGGGTGCGGCTCGACGACGGTATCGCCATAGCGCAAAATCTCGCGGAAACGGCGCGCGCGGGAGCGATCCTGCTCGTGGTGCCGGCGCAAGCGGTGCGCGCCGTGGCGAAATCGTTGGCCCCCTCGGTTGCCGCCGGCATGCCGGTGATCGTATGCGCCAAGGGTATCGAACGCGGGACAAAAAAGTTCATGACTGAGGTTGTCGCTGAGTGCACCCCCCATGCGGTGCCGGCGATCTTATCGGGACCGAGTTTTGCCGCCGACGTGGCGCGGGGCATGCCGACGGCGGTCACGCTGGCGGCGAACGACGAAAGACTCGCCGGCGAACTGGCGCGGGCGATCGGGTCGGCGAGCTTTCGTCCTTACCATTCCGGCGACGTGCGCGGTGTCGAGATCGGCGGCGCGGCAAAGAATGTCCTCGCCATTGCTGCCGGCGTCGTCGCTGGTCGCGGCCTAGGCGCCAGCGCGCAGGCGGCACTGACGACGCGCTGCTTTGCCGAGCTTGTGCGTTTTGGCCGTGCTTACGGAGCGAAGCCGGAGACGATGATGGGCCTTTCCGGCCTCGGCGATCTGTTGCTCACCTGCTCGAGTCCGCAGTCGCGCAACTTCAGCTTCGGCATGAATCTCGGGCAAGGGCAAAAGCCCGAAGCCATTCACGGTGGCCTTGCTGAGGGTGTTTTCACCGCACCGGTTCTGCTGGAGATGGCGCGCGAGCGTACCGCCGACATGCCGATAGCGTCCGCCGTCGCGGCCTTGCTTGAGGGGAAGATGAACGTGGACAAGGCAATCGAGTTGTTGTTGTCACGGCCGTTCAAGGCGGAGGGCTGATCATGGCGTACTGGCTGTTGAAGACCGAACCAGAAGAGTTTTCCTGGGACGATCAGGTCAAGCGTGGCGCCAAGGGCGAGACCTGGAGCGGCGTGCGCAATTTCACCGCTCGGCGGCATCTCAAGGAGATGAAGAAGGGCGAGAAGTTCTTCTTTTACCACACCGGCGAGGAGAAGCAGGTGGTTGGCATCGGCGAAATCATCCGCGAGGCCTATGCCGACCCGACCGCTGCAAAAGGCGAGCCCTGGTTAGCCGTAACTACGAGCGCAATCGAGCCGCTGCCCAAGGCGGTGACGCTTGCGGCGATCAAGGCAGAGCCGAAGCTGAAGGAAATGGCGCTGGTGAAATACTCCCGCCTGTCAGTGCAGCCGGTAACGGCGGAGGAGTGGAAGCTCGTCCGCAAGATGAGCGGCATGGCCGGGAGGTAGGCCGAAGGCATCGCGCCCAACCGCGATCGATTGACGATCCCGCTTGTCCGCCAAAAGGCGGATGTCAATAATGGGCGCAAAGGCCGAGAATACCCGTCAGTGCGTCGCGTGGAGGAGAGTATGCCGGACAGAATTTATGACGTTCCCGCCGAATGGGCGAAACGTGCCTTTGCCGACAGTACTAAGTACCACGCGATGTACGACCGCTCGATAGCCGACCCCGAAGGCTTCTGGGCGGAACAGGGCAAGTGCATCTATTGGTACAGGCATTTCACCAAGGTCAAGAACACCTCGTTCGACCCGCACAATGTCTCGATCAAGTGGTTCGAGGACGGCACGACCAACGCGGCCTATAATTGCATCGATCGCCATCTCCCCGGGCGCGGCGACCAGATCGCCATCATCTGGGAAGGCGACGACCCCAAGGATTCCAGGAAGATCACCTATAAGGAGCTGCACGATCAGGTGTGCCGCTTCGCCAACGTGTTGCGCAACCGCAACGTCGAGAAAGGCGACCGCGTCACCATCTATCTGCCGATGATACCCGAAGCCGCGTTCGCCATCCTCGCCTGCGCGCGCATCGGCGCGATCCACTCCGTGGTGTTTGGCGGCTTCTCGCCGGAATCGCTCGCCGGCCGTATCGAGGATTGTCAGTCCAAGATTGTCATCACCGCCGACGAAGGTTTGCGCGGCGGGCGCAAAGTGCCGCTCAAGGCCAATACCGACGCGGCAATCGAGAAGATCGAGGGCGGCGTCGATCACGTCATCGTGGTCCGGCGCACCGGCGCGCCGGTCGACATGCTGCCCGGGCGCGACGTCTGGTATGACGAGGCCGCCGACATGGTGACGGCGGAGTGCCCCTGCGCGGAGATGCACGCCGAGGCCCCGCTGTTCATTCTCTACACATCGGGCTCGACCGGAAAGCCGAAGGGCGTGCTGCACACGACCGGCGGCTATCTCGTCTACACCTCGATGACCCACCAATATGTATTCGATTATCACGACGGCGACATTTACTGGTGCACCGCCGACGTCGGCTGGGTCACGGGCCACAGCTACATCGTCTATGGGCCACTGGCGAATGGCGCCACCACGTTGATGTTCGAGGGCGTGCCCAACTATCCAACCTCCTCGCGCTTTTGGGAGATAATCGACAAGCACAAGGTCAACACCTTCTACACCGCGCCGACGGCGATCCGCGCCTTGATGCAGTCGGGCGACGATCCGGTAAAGAAAACCTCGCGGGCATCGTTGCGGCTTCTCGGCTCGGTCGGCGAGCCGATCAATCCGGAAGCGTGGGAGTGGTATCACCGCGTCGTCGGCGACGGCCGCTGCCCGATCGTCGATACCTGGTGGCAGACCGAGACCGGCGGCATCCTCATCACGCCGCTGCCGGGAGCAACGCGGCTCAAACCCGGATCGGCGACGTTGCCGTTCTTCGGCATCCTCCCGCAGATCGTCGATCCCGAGGGAAATGTTCTGGAAGGAGCCGTGACCGGCAACCTTTGCATCGCCAATTCCTGGCCCGGCCAGATGCGCACGGTCTATGGCGACCACCAGCGCTTCGTCGACACGTATTTCAGCGCCTATCCCGGAAAGTATTTTACCGGCGACGGCTGTCGCCGCGACGCCGACGGCTATTACTGGATCACCGGCCGCGTCGACGATGTGATCAACGTCGCCGGACACCGTCTCGGCACCGCGGAGGTCGAGTCGGCGCTGGTCGCGCACCCGAAAGTGTCGGAGGCCGCCGTCGTCGGCTATCCGCACGACATCAAGGGACAGGGCATCTACGCCTATGTCACGCTGATGGCCGGCGAAGAGCCGACCGAGGAACTGCGCAGAGAGCTCACCGGCTGGGTGCGCAAGGAGATCGGGCCGATCGCCTCGCCCGATCTCATCCAGTTCGCGCCGAGCTTGCCGAAGACGCGCTCCGGCAAGATCATGCGTCGCATCCTGCGCAAGATCGCCGAGGACGAGTTCGGCAATCTCGGCGATACCTCGACGCTCGCCGATCCCGCCGTAGTCGACGACCTCGTCACGCATCGGCAAAACAAGAAAATCGCTTGAGTCACCAGACTTGCCCAACTCGCGAGCACCCGATTTCGGCCGTGCGGGAGTTCGTGGCATATGCGACCGCGCCGTCGCAGCGTGATGCACGCGGGATATTAGAAAACCTTCACCGTCTTGCGCCCGCGATGCTGAGCCAATGCCCGTTCGGCTAGGATGCCGTTCAGCTATCGACCGGGGCCCATGACGCGAGGACTTCGACGATGCGAGGGAAAATTCTGGTTTCGCCACGCTTGCTGCCGCTGCCTGCGCGTTCGCAATCGTCTCGCAAGCGGCGCGTGCGTGAGACGGTGACAATGAAAGTGACGTTCATGCCGGCACCATCGTGGTGCGCACCAGCGAGCGGCGTCTTTATTACGTGACCGGCGTCGGCCAGGCCATCCGCTACCGGGTGGGCGTCGGCACAGTCGGCAAGCATGGTTCTTACATCGACCGCAAGTACATTCGGCCCGATTGGTCGCCGCCCGCGGCTTCCACTTCCGGATCATGCGCTGAACATCAGCAAAGGTCAGCACCACGTGCCCCGCCGGCCACCGTCGTAGCTGCGCGCCCAGCCGGCATTGAGAAGGGCCGTTGAGACGTCGGCCGTATCAAGGGTGGAGAGGGTGGAGACCAGGGCGTCGACGCGGCCGCCATACTTGTCGAGCCCGACCCGTGAAATCGTCACGTCGCCCGCAGCCAAGATGGTTTGCAGTGCCGCACGCGCAGCTTCCGCCTTGTCGTGCTCGTCCGCACAACGGGCATGAAGCTCGGGAGCGTCGATCTTGCGCAGCCGCACCTTGATATTGACGTCGATGCCGGGCCACACGCCCATCCCCTTAGTGAGCGCAAGCTGTAAATCTATATTTAAGGTTGCAAGATTACATTCACAGGGAATAAAGCAAGACAGAAGAAGCGCAGGCCGCCTAAAAATCCGACGTTAAGCCGTGGATTTCCCAATCGCCGTAACGGGTTGGCTCCGGACCGTCGCGGCCCTGAATTTCCTTCACCCGGCCGGGCGGACTGCGATCACGCGCGGCGCGGCGCGCCTCCGCCTCGGCCAGCGCCCGCTCGGCCTCCGGGCTGAGCGGAAGCTTGTCGTTACCGCGCCTCTGCGCGGGCTCGGATCCGGGCGGCTCGGGTTCTTTTTGATCCGTTGCCATAACCGCTACTTGGCGCGGCGACGGTCCGGCCGCAAGGAGGTTTAGCTCCGCCGATGGCAGAGGACAGATAATCTCGCACCACAGGAGGGATCATGTCGGACATTCTTGGTGAATCCGGTCAGTCCGCTGTCGTCCATCACCACCCGATCAGTGCCAGTCCAGTGCACGCGCGTTGGTCACCGCATCCGAATCATATCGTGCCGCTCAAAGAAGATCCATTCCCGCTCTACTCCCACTTCCGCCATATCGACTATTTGCCAGAAACCTGAGTCATTCGCCGCCTCCCGAAACGGCAGCTCGCCCATCGCCGCCGTCCGTGCCAAGAAGGCGCGATGGCGGCCGCATCGAAGTGGAAGGCTCATTCAGATAAACACGGCGATACGGTTCTGGGTCTCGCGGCCCGGAACGTCGCCGCCGAGATCATTGACGGCGTGTTGCGCAAGAACTGCGCGCTCGATGACCAGCTCGGTGGCGCCAATGCTAATCCCGGACTTGCCGCACTTGCCGAACGTGACCGCGCACTGACGCGGGCGCTGGTCGCTACCGTGTTGCGCAGGCTTGGCTCACTGCGCTACATCATCGGTCTCTTCGCCGAACGCGGGATGCCGTCGCAGGCTTCGCGCGTCGAGGCTGCATTGTTGATCGGTGCGGCGCAGATTTTGTTTCTTGACGTGCCCGATCACGCCGCGGTCGATCTCTCCGTGCGCTTGGCGCAAGCGGATCGCCACGCGGTCCACTATGCCGGTCTGGTAAACGCCCTGCTGCGGCGGATCGCCCGCGAAGGCGCCGAGCGATTGAGCGGGCTCGATCAGGCCATCCTCGACACGCCGGAATGGCTGATGACGCGCTGGACCAAGACCTATGGCGAGACGATCGCTCACGATATCGCTGCCGCCAACGGGCGCGAGCCGGCGCTCGACGTGACGGTAAAGAACGATCCCGAACTATGGGCGGCGCGGCTCGGCGGTCGGGTGTTGCCGACCGGGTCCGTACGGGCAATCGCGCACGGCTCCATAACCGCGCTGCCCGGCTTTGCCGAAGGTGCATGGTGGGTTCAGGACGCCGCAGCCGCGCTGCCGGTGCGCCTCTTCGGCGCCGTCGACGGGCTTCGCGTCGCCGATCTTTGTGCCGCGCCCGGCGGGAAAACCGCGCAGCTTGCCGCCGCAAGGGCTCGCGTGACCGCGGTCGATCGCTCGCCGGCACGCCTCGCCCGCCTGCAAGACAATCTGCACCGCCTTTCGCTTGCAGCCGAGCTCGTCTGTGCGGATGTCGCCGGATGGACGGCCGAGCCGTTCGATGCCGTTCTCGTCGACGCGCCGTGCTCCTCGACGGGCACCATCCGCCGTCATCCCGACGTACCGTGGCTCAAGCACCCCGCGGACATCGGAAAGCTCGCCGCGCTGCAACGGCGGTTGATCGCGCACGCCGCGACGCTGACCAAATCGGGCGGCACGCTCGTCTATTGCACCTGTTCGCTCGAGCCCGAGGAAGGCGAGGACATCGTCACCGGCCTGCTCGCCGCGACGCCGGACCTGCAGCGCGTACCGATCGCCCCCTCCGAGATTTTCGGCCGCGATGAGTTCATCACCGGCGCGGGCGACCTGCGAACTCTGCCCTGCCAGTTCGCCGATAGTGATTCGCGGCTGGCGGGGATCGACGGCTTCTATGCCGCGCGGCTGGCAAAACGCTAGCGTTTACTACAAAAACGGCGCCGGTTGGCCGTTAACGCACCGTTCCGTTATAGGAGGGACGCGGCGGGAAGGCTGGGGGCCTCTCGCCGAAGGAGGGTCGAGCGCGGCGATGGCGCGCGTTTCAGTCGCGAACCGTGCGAAGCTGTCTTGGCTTTTGCTGCGCGGCGGGCTGCGGCAGCTTGGCGGGCGGATCAGCGGCCATCCGATGCTCGGCTGGCCGCTGGTGCCGCTCAAAGCCGATCGGCTTTTGATCGCGCCGCCGGACCTGCGCACCGCCGACGCCACCCGCGCCACCGAGATCTATTCCGGGCGCTTCGCCTTCGCCGGAAAGGTCGTGATTTGCGACGGCCGCTCGATTTTCGAGATGACGCCGCCGTCGGACGAATGGGCGGCGGAGCTGTCGGGTTTCGGCTGGCTGCGCCACCTGCGCGCCGCCGATTCCGGCATTGCCCGCGCCAATGCACGCGCTCTGGTCGACGAGTGGATGGCGCTCCAGGGCGCTTGGCATCCGCTCGGTTGGCGCCCCGACGTGCTGTCGCGGCGCATCATCTCATGGCTCAGTCAGGCGCCGCTCGTGTTGCAGGATGCCGACGTGCGCTTCTATCGGCGCTTTCTGCGCAGTCTCGTGCGTCAGATCCGTTATCTGCGCCACACCGCAGGCGAGACCCATCGCGGCGTGGCGCGCATGCTGTCCTCGATCGCACTCTGCTCCGCCGCGCTCTGCATCGCCGGTCAATCGCGCCACATCAAAGCCGCGACGGCGCGGCTGAAAGGCGAGCTGGAGCGGCAAATCCTGCCCGATGGCGGCCACATCAGCCGCGATCCCGGCGCAATCATCGAAATACTCATCGAGCTGTTGCCGCTCCGCCAAGTGTATGCCTCGCGCAACATCGCGCCGCCTCCGGCACTGCTCAATGCGATCGATCGTATGATGCCGATGCTGCGTTTCTTCCGCCATTCCGACGGAACATTTGCGCATTTCAACGGCATGGGCGCGACCCCGGCCGAACTCCTACTCACGCTGTTGGCCTACGACGAAAGCCGCGGAGCGCCGCTGTCGAACGCACCCTATTCAGCCTATCAACGCCTCGAAGCCGGCGGCGCGGTCCTGATCATGGATACCGGCCGCGCGCCGCCGATCGAAATAAGCCTTGAGGCTCATGCCAGCTGCCTGTCATTCGAGTTCTCTTCCCCGAAGCAAAGCCTCATCGTTGTCAATTCCGGTATGCCGACCACGGCCCGGGACGACTGGCGGCGGCTGGCGCGGGCTACGTCTGCGCATTCGACGGTCACGTTCAATGACGAATCCTCGGCGCACTTCGTCGAAATGCCGACAGTTCGGCGCGTGCTGGGCGGCTCGCCGATGCTTGGCGGTCCAAGCCACGTCTCCGTATCGCGTGAGGATCGGGCCGATTCGGTGGTCTTGCATACGGGTCATGACGGCTACGCCGACCGTTACGGCATCCTGCACGAGCGCACGGTGACGCTTGCCGCCCACGGCATGCGGCTTGACGGCGAGGACCTGTTCCTTACCGCCGACGGCGGGCGGCAGGTCCGCACCGCCCAAGACCGATACGCGGTGCGCTTCCACCTGCATCCCTCGGTCAAGGCGACGCGGCTTACCGATGGTCACGGTGTGCTGTTGATAATGCCGAACAGGGAGGCGTGGACGTTCCACGCCGACGAAAATCGCGTGCAACTCGAAGACGACGTGTATCTCGCCGGAAACGGTGGTCCGCGCCGCGCGCTGCAGATGGTGATCAACGGGCATGCGCGATCGGCGCCGCGTGTGACCTGGAGTTTTCAGCAAGCCGCAACCGGCGCTCTTGCAACAGCCGGCACCGCGCGCCGCGCGCGCGAGGAAGAACCGAGGCTGCCGCTGTGATATCCAATTCTCCGCCGCCGCGAAGGCGGCGGAGCGATTAGAAGAAGGCCATGACCAAATATTTGCGCCGCGCGACGCGCGCCCTCATTTCCGTCTCCGACAAAACCGGCATCGTCGAATTCGCACGCGCGCTCGCCGGCTATGGCATCGAGCTCATCTCGACGGGCGGCACGCGCAGGATACTGGGCGAAGCCGGCCTTGCCGTGCTCGACATTTCCGAGCTTACCGGCTTTCCGGAAATGATGGACGGCCGCGTCAAGACCCTGCATCCAGCGGTCCATGGCGGCCTCCTCGCCGTCCGCAGCAACGCCCGGCATACCGAAGCGATGCGTGCGCAACACATCCGGCCCATCGACCTGGTGATCGTCAATCTGTACCCGTTCGAGGAAACCGTGGCGCGCGGCGCGAGCTTTACCGAATGCATCGAGAACATCGACATCGGCGGCCCGGCAATGATCCGATCGGCGGCCAAGAACCATGCCGACGTCGCCGTCGTCGTCGAACCCACCGACTATGCAATAGTGCTCGACGAGTTCGCCCAGCACGGCGGCGTGACGACTCTGGCGCTGCGCCGGCGGCTGTCCGCCAAGGCCTTTGCGCGTACCGCCGCTTACGATGCCGCGATCGCCAACTGGTTCGCCGACGAGCTTGGAGACCGCGCGCCCGACTACCGCGCGGTTAGCGGGCGGCTGATCGAAGAATTGCGCTACGGCGAGAACCCGCACCAATCGGCGGCCTTCTACCGCACGCCGGAAGCGCGCCTCGGCGTCGCCACCGCACGGCAGACGCAGGGCAAACAACTATCTTACAACAATATCAACGACACCGATGCTGCCTACGAATGCGTCGCCGAGTTCGATCCGGCGCGGACCGCCGCCTGCGCCATCATCAAGCATGCCAATCCGTGCGCGGTCGCCGAGGGCGACAGCCTGTTGGCCGCCTACCGCAAGGCGCTGGCGTGCGATCCGGTGTCGGCCTTCGGCGGCATCGTCGCGCTCAATCGCACGCTCGAAGCCGAAGCCGCGCGCGCCATCACCGAGATTTTCACCGAGGTCATCATCGCGCCGAACGCGACCGAGGAAGCAATCGCCATCGTCGGCGCCAAGAAGAACCTGCGGCTTCTCATCGCCGGCGGCTTGCCCGATCCGCGCGCCAGGGGGCTGACAGCAAAGACCGTTGCCGGCGGCCTGCTGGTGCAATCGCGCGACAATGCCGTCGTCGATGACATGGAGCTAAAGCCGGTGACCCGGCGCGCGCCGAGCAACGCGGAATTGCGCGACCTGCGCTTTGCCTTCCGCGTCGCCAAGCATGTGAAGTCGAATACCATCGTCTATGCCAAGGATTCCGCGACGGTCGGCATAGGCGCCGGACAGACGAGCCGCGTCGATTCCGCGCGCATCGCCGCGCGCAAGGCCGAGGATGCGGCGAAGGAAGCCGGCCTCGCGGAGCCCGCGACCAGGGGATCGGTCGTCGCCTCAGACGCCTTCTTTCCCTTCGCCGATGGACTACTCGTCGCCATCGAGGCCGGCGCAACGGCCGTGATCCAGCCCGGCGGCTCGGTTCGCGACGACGAGGTGATCAAAGCCGCGGACGAGCATGGCATCGCCATGGTGCTTACCGGCACGCGGCACTTCCGGCATTAGCGTCATTCTGGGCCGATCGCCAAAGCGGCGAGCCCAGGATCCATAACCACTGACCGCGCGTAATCCGGACAGACGGTGGTTATAGATTCCGGGCTCCTCGCTGAGCCTGTCATCAGGCCGGCCACTTCGGGCCGGACCCGGCTCGGCCGCGGAGTGACTCGGAAGCGAGCGTCACACCGAGGCGGTGATCCACTGTTCGAGCTTCTGCTTGGGCGCGGCGCCGACCTGCCGCGAAGCGAGCTGCCCGTCCTTGAACAGCATCAGCGTCGGGATCGACATGATGCCGAACTTCGCCGCCGTGCCCGGATTCTCGTCGACGTTCAGCTTGACGATCTTCACCTTGCCGTTGAGGGTTTTGGAAATCTCCTCAAGCGCCGGCGCGATCATCCGGCAGGGCCCGCACCATTCCGCCCAAAAATCCACGACCACCGGGCCGCTCGCCTTGAGGACGTCCTGATCGAACGTCGCATCGGTTGTTTTGTCGACCATGGAAATCCTCGCTGTTCCGGTGGAAGAAAGGCAGGGCACAAAAGCTATGAATGGAGTCCCCAAGCGTCAAGGGAGCTTCACCTGAGCATGACTTTGCTTGAGGATTTCGACCAATGCCGACTCCATCGCCGCGCCGGGGACGTCGATGACGTTCGGACCTTCGGTAAATACCAATGCGGCGCGAATCGTTTTTTCCGGGTAAATGCGCTTCAAGACCGCGCGGTAGAGCGCAAGCTGGCCGATATAGGCTTTCGGCACTTCGTCAAGGCTGGCCGGAGCAGCCCGGTCGGTTTTGTAGTCGGCGATCAGGACGGATTCGCGCGTGACCGCCAAACGGTCCACCTGTCCCGACACTCCGATCGAAGCGCCGGCAGCATCCGTCAGCCGGCCGACGATCGGCACTTCGGCGCGGCTTCCGGCCGCAAACACTTCGGCAAAGATCAAATCGTTGAGGATGGTGAGGACCTGCCGCGCGATATCGGCCTGCTCGGCGGGAAGAAAATCCGCGGCAGCTTTTTTCAGATAGCGCGCGACGGCGTCCTTGCGGCCGGGCTGCGGAATTTCGGGCAGAAACTGCATCAACCGGTGCACGATGCTCCCGCGGGCAAGCGCCTTGCGGCGATCGGCGGCAGAACCGGCCGCGTGCGCAAATTCGCGGCCGAGCTCCTCGTCGAACGCCGACGACGGCGAGAGCCACACCGTGTTTGTCGCTTCGTGAGGAGCGGCTTGCCGCAGCCACGCCGGAAGTTCACGCCGGCTCGCCGTCACCGACGGCACCATCGGCGGTGCGCGCTCTTTGCCGTTGTTCGCGCGCGGTCCGCGATACAGGAGGATTTTTTCCTCATCCTCCCCTTGCGTCACGAGCAACGGATCGAGTGCGTCGCGTATCAGCTCGTACCAGCAGCCTTTCGGGCGACCCCTAATCCCGTCGGCGCCGCAAACGATCAGCCGGTCGGCGGCGCGCGTCATGGCGACGTAAAGAAGCCGGCGATATTCGTGTTCGGCTTCCATGCTAGCAGCGGCGCGCGCCGCTGCAGCGCTTGGCGCGTCGTCGGCCTTGCGCCCGACCCAAATCGTTTCGCCGTCTGCAAGTTGCAGCAGCCGCGGTGGCCGCGGACCTGTGGGCGGCGTCATGGTGTCGGCAAGGATCACGACCGGCGCCTCGAGACCCTTAGCACCATGCACCGTCATGACGCGCACTTCGTTGCGACGAATCTCCATGTCGCGCTTCACCTCGGCTCGCGCATCCCGCAGCCAGGCAAGAAAGCCCTGCAAAGATGGAGTTTCGCGCTGCTCGTAGTCGAAGGCGACATTGAGAAACTCGTCGATCGCATCGTTTGCCTCCATTCCAAGCCTGGCGAGAAACCGCCGCCGCGCACCGCCTTCGCCGAGGAGCAGCGCGTAGAACGCAAACGGCGTTTCACGCCGCGCCGATTGCCCAAGCTGATCGAGACGCGCCGCGGCATCCGCGAATATCTGCCGCTCGGGCGCCTTGCGCGCGAGCGCCGCGCGCAAGGAGGAGCGACCCCGATTCCACGCGATCTCAAACAAGTCATCGTCCGAAAGACCGAACAGCGGGCTGCGCAACACGGTCGCGAGCGCCAGATCGTCCTCCGGCAACAGCAGCGCGTCAGCGAGCGTCATGAGATCCATCACCGCGATATGTTCGGCGAGCATGAGGCGGTCGGCGCCGGCGACAGCAACCTCGTGGTGCTTGAGCGCGCGGATGATCGCCTCGAACAGTGCGCCGCGTTGGCGCACCAGGATCAAAACGTCGCCGTACTTTGCCGTGCGATCGTCGGCCATTTTTCGCACCGTGCGTGCGATGCGCCGCGCGAGCTTCACACGCGGGCTGGTCTCGGTCACGGTATCGAACGGCGCGTCCCATCCTTCCATCTCCTTGCGCTCGTCCGGCTTCACCGGCGCCCAGATTTCGACCACGCTGGGCGGCGCATCCGGCAAGGCGATGTGGGGCGGAATGCCGTCGAGATCCGAAGTGACGCTCAGCGCGATGTCCTTGCGCTTGAACACTTGGTCGACGGCGCCGAGAATGGCCTCGCCCGAGCGGAAGGAATGCTCGAACTTGCTGACGACGAATCTCTGCCCGCTTTTCTCGTGCGCGCTTCGAAAGTGGCGCAGCATGGCCGCGAATTCCTGGGGCGCCGCGTCCTGGAACGAATAGATCGATTGCTTTTCATCGCCGACCGCGAACACGGTGCGTGTTATGCCGCGCGCGCCCGCGCCGGCAGTGAACTCGGCCGTGAGACGACGGACGATGTTCCACTGTTTGTGGCTCGTATCCTGCGCCTCATCGACCAGGATATGATCGATCCCGAGATCGAGCTTGTAATGCACCCAGGCTGCCTCGACATTGGCGAGGAGCGCCAGTGTCTTGTCGATCAGATCGTCATAGTCAAGAAGACCGCGACGCTCCTTCTCCTTGGCGTAGCGGGTCAATACCTCGTAAGCGACCGTGAGAAGCGCTGCGCTCCGATCGCGGCAGGCGACAGCGCGGCGGCGTTCGAGCAACACCCAGACGCGCTGCTGCTCCGCGCGCAGCCGCTCGACAAGGATGGCATCGTCGATTGCGCCGCTCACGATCGATTTGCGCGGGGTACGCCCGGTACCGGTGCAAAATATATCGAGATAGGTTTCGACGCGTTCGGAGCTGGCAAGCGCCGCAAGGCCTGCGAAGCGATCGGCCTGCTCGCGATCGTTCTTGCTTCCCTCCCCCAACACGCTGGCGAGAGCGGCCCATTCCGACGGCGCGATCACCGAACTGGCAAAGAACTCAGTTTCGATTCCGCCGATTGTGTCCGACGCGGCTGTCCCAAGCGCGCTCGACAGATTGGCGACCGCCGCATCGACGCTGCCCGCGTTTTCAACCCAGCGGATGATGGCATCGCGCTTGCCGATGGCCTCGCGCACGACGTCGCGAAAGGTTTGATCGGCGGCCGCCGTCATGGCCGAGTTGAGCGCGTGGGCTAGTCTACTGTCGGGGCTGGCTGCGCCATCGAGCAGCACATTGAGTGTCAGCCGCTCGAGAAGCTGCGATTGTTCCGCATCGTCAAGAACGCTGAAGCGGGCGGCAACATTCGCTTCGAACGGAAATTGATGCAAAAGCTGAGTGCAAAAGGCGTGGATGGTCTGCACCTTTAGACCGCCCGGCGTCTCCAGCGCCCGTGCAAAAAGCTGCCGCGCCCGCGCCCGTCGGGCTCCGGTCGCTCTGCTCCATTGCCCTTCGATAGCAGCGTCAAGCTCCTCATCGTCGAGCGTCGTCCAGTGTCCGAGCGTATCGAAGACGCGCTTCGCCATATTGGCGGCGGCGGCTTTGGTGAAGGTGAGACAGAGGATTTTTTCCGGCTCGACGCCCTTGAGCAGCAGATTGATCACACGCTGCGCCAACACGTGGGTCTTGCCGGATCCGGCGTTGGCTGCCACCCACGCCGATACTTCCGGATCGGAAGCTTCGCTCTGCTTCCGCCGCACTTCACTGGGGATGCTCTCCGGCGTTCTCATTCGCCGCCCCAGATGTCGTCGATCTCGCCGCCAGTCGCCGACCATTCCTTCACGCGCGCGAGATGATCGTAGTCGCCGTAATGCGTCGTCCACATCGGATGGACGAGCGAGCGATAAGGCTCATTGTCGTCGTCGAAGCGCCTTGCGAGTTCGGCGAGTTTGTTCAACGCGTGATCTGCCTGGCTGTCGGCGGTGCCTTCGGTGAAATCAATGAGCTTGGGTTCACCAGGCCGTGCACCGCCTTTCAGCAGCACATAGCCGATCTGCGCAACCGACGCGCCGGCGGCAATCTCCGGGAATCCGCCCTTGCGCAGGATGGCGGCTTCGAGCGTGAGTTGCGGAGCCAGCCCGGTCCGCACCTGCTTTTCCGTGCGCGCGGACCCCGTTTTGTAGTCGAGTATGACGTAGCGCCCGTCGGAGCGGCGCTCGATCCGGTCGGCGATGCCGCGCAGCCTGAAGGCGCCTTCCGCCAAAGGAATATCCAGCTCGCCGCGAATCTCCGCGACGAGCGCCGCTATTGCTGAACGCCGCTGCAACTCCCAATCGACAAACCACTGGGCGATGCGCTCGAAACGCGGCCACCAGAACGCGCGCGTCTCCGGAAAATCTTCCAGCGTGGCAAAATGCGGGCGTCCAATCTCGACGAGATCGCGCACCGGATCGGACGAAAGGCCGCCGGCATAACGCTGCGTGAAATCGCCGATGGCGGCGTGGATGATGGTGCCGCGCTCCGCCGCGCCGGGCGCGAGATCCACCGCATCGAGCGGCGTCAGATGCAGCACGTATTTGGCGTAAATCGTATAGGGGTCGCGCAGCCAATTTTCGATATCGGTGACCGAAAGGCGCTTCGGCCGCGCAATGCGCGGCGGCTTTGGCGCCGGCTGCGGCAGCGGTGCAACCTTTTTCGGCTGGTCGAGTTCGCGCGCCCACGTCAAATAGGCGCCCCCCCGATCAACCGCCGCCCGCCATCGCGGTCCGGCAATCGCGGCAAGCCGCTGAACGAAGCGCGACGGAACGGTCGGTGCGCCGCCGATCTTGGCGGCGTGACTCAGGATCACTTCGGGCGCGCCGAGAAGTTGCGCGAAGTCGTGGGCTGTCAGGCCAACGCGGCGTTCCGGTAAATCAAGGCCCAGGCTGCGCCGCATCGGGCGGCTGAGCCAGGCATCGGTCCGGCTTTCCGGCGGCCACGTTCCCTCGACCAGGCCGCCGAGCACGACGCGGTCGCTCTGGGTGAGACGCGCTTCGAGCAGGCCGAAGATGCGCAAGCGCGCGCCGGGTTGCGGCGGCCGGCGCACGACGCGGTCGACGATCGCGGCGGAAAAAAGCTCGACATAATCGGACGGCAAAATATTTAACATCGCCGCCGCTTCGCTCGTTGCCAGTTCATCGAGCGTATCCGCGAGCTGCGTACCATCGCGGCCGGCGAAGGCGTGTTCGCGATCGCCGTCGCGTGACAACGCCGCCAGCACGTCGCGGTGCCGCGCGGCAATATCGCCGAGCGCGCGCTCCTGCCGGCCAATGCTTTCCAGCGGGCCAAGCGCGCCTGCAAGCTGGTCAACGAGGTCGGCAGCGGCCGACAATTCACTGTCGGAAAGACCGATACGAGGATCGGAGCGATGCAGGTCGACCGCCTCGCCACGCCGCAACCTGTCGAGTTGAGCGCGGAAGCTTTGCAGCGCGTGCGCAAGTCCCTCGCTGCCGGGACGCGGGCGCGGTCCGCGCAAGACCGCGCGCTCGAGCGCGGCAACGGCGCGCTCGTGGTTGCCCACGGCAAGGCGCAGCAGCGGATGCTTGAGCAGCGCGAGCAGCGTGACCGGAGCAAGCCTGCCGAGCGCGGTTTCGGCCGCGAGCCGAGCGAAAATTCCCGCCGGCGTTTCGGCAAGCGCGTCGCCCCGGGAATCTTCTGCTGCCATGTTCCAGCGCGCGAGCGCCGTCAATACCCGACGTCCGAGCGCACGGTCGGGCGTGACGAGCGCCGCCGTCTTACCGTCGTGCGCGGCTTCGCGCAGCACCACCGCGATGGCGAGCGATTCCTCCTCGGCATTGCCCGCTTCGATGACACTGATTGCGTCGAGCGCAGTGTCCACGTCGGCGCCGAATTGCGGGTCGGCGGCGCGGCTTCGCCATAGCTCGGTCGCCGAGGCCGGGCGCAGTACTTCCGATATCAGGCGTTCGCGGCCGCCGGCTGCGGAAAGGCTTTGGACGGCGTCGCGCGTGATGCCGATACGCGCGAGCAACGCCTGCATGGCGAATTGCGCGTGTCCCGGCGCGGGAGCAATGCCCTTGCCCTCGTCGCCCGCGATCATCCGCCAGGCATCGTCGTCGAGTTCGGTGTCGAGGCCCGGCAGCACGACGGCGCCATGTGGCAATCGCGCGATCGTAGCGATCAGCTCGGCGGTGGCCGGAATCGACCCGGTCGAACCCGCCGCAATCACCGGCGCATCGGTTCGGCGCGCAAGCCGGGCGGCCTCGGCCTTGATCAGCGCGTCACGGCGCGCCGCCGGTTCGATGAAGCCGCGCTCACGCAGGATCGCCGGCCAATTGCTTCGCGCCAGCTCCAGGAATTTCAGCGTCAACTGCCAGTACGGATCGAGGAAGTCGGGCACGAGGCCGTCAAGCTTGTCCCACGACACCTCGCGCATCGTCATGTCGTCGATGAGGCGCGCGAGGTCGTCGGCGAGCGCGCAGGCCGCGGCCGGCGTCTGCGCGACCAGTGGAATGCCGCGCGCGCCGCAAACCTCCGGCGCCGCCGCCCATTTGCCCACAAGCCGCGCCAGCAGCAGGCGGCGTTCGAGGCCGCCGAGCGCCGGCGGCAATTCCAGCGCGTCGGCGGCGACGGCGCCCGATGTCGCCTCGGCAAACGCAATTTCGTCTTCGTCGGTGTCCCCGATGCCGACGATGCGCGGCAATATGGCCGCATCGATGTTCAGCGTTTCGAGAAAGGCGTCGCGCGCGAGCCGGCACGCTCGTCGCGTCGGCAGATAAAGCGTGACGGCTGCGAGCGCGAGCGGATCGTCGGCGAAGCGACAGCCGAGGTCGCCGCCGGTGATTGCCTTGATCAGCGTGGGCAGAAACGGCACCGACGCCGGAATAGTGAAGACGCGAGCGGGCATAGTTTGATCGATAATCCGTCACCCCGAGGTGCGAGCGAAAGCGAGCCAATCAAGTCGGCTGTTGCCGACTTGCCCTTTGAAACTTCCGAAATCGGATACTCCGATTTCGCTTGGGGCGACGGCGCGAATATCGTTCGCTCGTCCTTCGAGGCCCGCGCTACACCCGGGCACCTCGGGATGACGGTCGTGACTTGTTCGATTCTATTGCGTGGCGGCGAGCGCCGCTTCCGCGGCCGCGACCCCCTCCGGCGTACCCACATGCATCCAAACGCCTTCAAGACGCAAGCCGAACAGCCGGCCGGTCTCGCCGGCACGGTCGAACAGCAGAGTCAGCGGAAAGGCGCCCTGAGGCACGTCGGCAAACAGTACGGGCGTCAGGATGGCCGCGCCGGCATAGACGAACGGGACGACCTGATTCTCGGCCCGCCGGCGCAGGCGGCCGTCGGGCAGCATGGCATAGTCGCCGCGGCCGCTATAGCCGATGCTGTCGGTGATCGGCGCCAAGAGCAGCAGCCCGTCCATCTTTTGCGGATCGAAGGTTTCGGCGAGCCGCGTGAAGTTGGGCTTGACGCCGTCGAGCCACACCGTGTCGGAATTGACCAGGAAAAACGGTTCGGCGCCGAGCTGCGGCAGCGCCTTGGCGATGCCGCCGCCGGTTCCGAGCAGTCCACCGCGCTCATCGGAGATGACGATTTGCGGCCGCCGTCGCGGAGCGAGATGGCGCTCCATCGCGTCCGCCAGATGATGAACGTTGACGACGACGCGCTCGACGCCGGCGTCGGCAAGCCGGTCGAGCGAGTAATCGATCAGTGCCTTGCGGCCGACTTCCACCAGCGGCTTCGGGATATGCCCATTATACGGCCGCATACGCGTGCCGAGGCCAGCCGCTAGTACGAAGGCGCGGTTCGGCATCATGATTTCCCCCAGCCGATCCTCCGCATCCGCCGATTGTCCCCATCATAGCCCATCCCTTCAACCGTCGCTTGAAGCATCTTTTGGCGGCAGATTGACGGCATACCAGGCCTTGAGCCGGGCAAGGTCCGGATGCGCCAGCGACCGCTGCAAATAGCGCAATAGGCGCCGGATATGACGCATATATTGCGGCTTGCCGTCGCGGCGATCGAGGCGGGCAAAGATGCCGAGAATCTTGGTTGCCCTTTGCGCCGCAAGCGTTGCATAAAGCCTCGCAAAGACGGCTGGGTCGAAACGCTGATCGTAGAGACGGGCGCGCGCATAGCGGCTGAGCAGCGCCACCTCCAGGGATTCCGGAACGTCGACGCGCGCATCCTGCAACAGCGAGGCGACGTCGTAGGCGGCAGGACCGATCAACGCGTCCTGAAAATCCAGGAGCCCGATCTGCGCCACGCTTTCCCGATCCGGAAGCCACAGCAGATTGGGCGAATGAAAATCGCGCAGCACCCACGTCGTCGGTGCGCTGATCGCCGGCTCCAATGCCTCGCGCCACAAGGCGATGAACCTCTCGCGCACACTGGCAGTGACCGCGGCGTCGGCGCTCGGCAGATACCAATCGAGCAAAAGCTCGGCCTCAATCAGGAAGGCCTCCATGTCATAGTGTGGAAGCCGGTAGTCGACCTGAGGCGCTACCGGCAGTCGCTCCGGCAGCTTCCGGCGATGCAGCGACACTAGAAGATCGACCGCAGTCTCGTAGCGCGCTTCGATCGGCGCGGGCGGATCGCCTTCGACAATCCGCTCGTTGCCGAGATCCTCCATGATGATCAGCCCGTGCTCGAGATCGGCGTGCGTGATCGTCGGCGTCGAGAGGTTGCGATCCCGCAAGCCTCGCGCGAGCGCGACGTAAGGAACGACATCCTCGGCGAGATGGGCGATAGCGCTGTAGGGCTTGCCGTCACGCACCGGCGGACCGTCCGGACGGCGCGGAGCGTTCATCAGCACTGCCGTCTGTCCGTCGATCACGAGCCGCTCGTAGATACGCGTTGAGGCGTCGCCTTCCATGCGTCGTCGCGGCACGTCGCCGTATCCCGCCTCTTCCAGGAAGTCACGAATTTGTCCGATTCGGTCAACGCGCACAGCAAACGCACCGTAGCCGACGACGCGCGCGTTGCGCACCTCGGCGCCGAGTTGCGGCGCCAGCGTGAAAGTGATGTCGAGACGGTCGGGCGGCAGGAAACCGGCGGCGCGATCCGGCCATTCGAGCAACACGACGGTGCCGACGGGCAGGTCGTCGAACCCGAGCTCCGCGAGCTCCGCCGCGCCCGACAGCCGGTAGAGATCGGCATGAACCAGGGCAAAGCGCGGCAAGTCGTAGCTCTGGATCAAGGTGAAGGTCGGGCTCGGCACCTCAATCGTGTCATTGCCCGCGAGGTAGCGGATCAGCGCGCGCGCGAACGTGGTCTTGCCGGCCCCGAGGTCACCTGACAGGGTCACGAGATCGCCCGGCTCGAGCGTGGCGGCGATGTCGATCGCGAACCGGACTGTCGCCTGCTCGTTCGGCAGTGTCACGTTGAATGTCGTTGCGCCGGCCGCTGTCGGAAACATGTCAACCGTGCATCGCGACCACAACGCAGCAAATCGCCCAGAACACGCAGTATTCGTAACCGCCGGTTTGCCACAACCATTTTCCCTTGCTGTAGCGCCACACTGCCCAGGCCGCGACGGACAAGAACACCGCTTCCAGCAACGCGACGTAGCGCGTCTGGATCGCGAACACCATGCCGATTGCGCAAACAAGCTCGATCGCAATGCAGGAGAAAACCCACGCCTTCGGCGGATACAGTCGATAGTCCTCATAGATTTTGTAAGTGAAATCGAGATTGGCCGCCTTGGCGGAGCAATGCGGCAGCAGGAAAAGGCCGCAAGCGAGCCGGAGGATGTTGAACTCATTGGTCGGATCGAAACTTTGATAGAGGCTCATGCTTGGTTCTCTCGCGCCTTTCGCTACACTAGACCACGATCCGATCAGATTGAATCGGATCATGGTCTAAACGGCTGATTGGACCATGACCTTTTCCCAAAGCCGGCTTCCACTTTCAGGCCTTAAGCCGCAGTGAGCTTCACCGCCGCGCCGATCGGAAAAGTGCAGGTCACGGTCGTGCCCTGTCCGACGACGGAGGCGATTTCGACGGTGCCGCCGTGCAGCTCAACGAACGAGCGCACCAGCGACAGGCCGATGCCCGTGCCGCGATGATGCGAGCCGAGCGAGTGCGTCTCGAACCAGTCGAAGACCTTTTCCAGCACCTCGGGCGGAATCCCCGGCCCGTGATCGGTCACCGCGAAAATCAGCGCATCGGTGCGGCGCTCGGCCAAGAGCGTGACGGTCCCGCCGGGCGGCGAAAAGCTTAGGGCGTTGGCGAGAAGGTTGAAAAGAATCTGCCGCAAGCGACGCTCGTCGGCGATAAAGCTGCCGATGTCGTTGCCAGCCCGCATGTCCAGCGTCAGGCCGGCGCTGACCAGACGGTCCTGCACACCTTCGGCGGCCGCCGCCATGGTCTCGCGGATGTCGACCGGTCCGAGATTGAGCTGCATGCGCCCGGCGTCGATGGTCGCGAGATCGAGGATATTGTTGATCAGCGCCAGCAGGGTGTTCGTCGATACCGTGATGTAATCGAGATATTCTTTCTGCTTCGTCGCTAGCGGACCGGTGCTCGGATCACTGAGCAAATGGACGAAGCCGATGATGTTGGTAAGCGGAGAGCGCAGCTCGTAAGAGACGTGATGCACGAAATCGATCTTGATCCGATCGGCATCCTCCAGCGCTTCGTTGCGCTCGCGCAGCACGCGCTCGACATTCACGGAATCGGTAACGTCGTGGAAGGTGACCAGTGTGGCGCCGTCCGGAAGCGGCACCGTGGTGCAATCGACGACGCTACCGTCGCGGCGCTCGAGCCGCCCCGATATCGCCTCACGGCTGTCGATGGCAGTCACCACCTGCCGCAGCGCCTGCCACGTGGCGTTGTCGCCATGTAGCGGCTGGCATAACGCCGAGATCGTCTCGATGTGCGGCCGTTCGCCCAAAATCTGCGGCGAAAGCCCCCACATGCGGACGAATGCTGAATTTGACAGGCGCAGGCGGCCGTCGCTGGCGAACACGGCGACGCCCTCGGCCAAATTGTCGAGCGTTTCGCCCTGAACGCGGATCAATTCCTGGAAGCGCCGCTCGAGATCCAGCCGTTCGGTCACGTCGTTGAACAGATAGGTTACGCCTCCGTCCGGATTGGGCGTAGTAACCACGCGCAACGTCCTGCCATCCGGCAGATGCCAGGTGTGTTCCTTCGCCTCAAGCGTCCGATAAGCGGCGTGAAGCTGCGTCTTCCACTGCCGGAAGTCCTGTTCCTCGGGAAGCTTCCGCGCCGCGCGCAGCTGCTCGATCACGGCGGAGTCCGTCGGGCCCTGGTCGAGATAGGCGGCATCGATGTTCCACAGCGCGGCATAAGCGGCGTTGTAAAACGTCAGCTTTTGCCCGGAGTCGAACATGGCGACGCCGGTCGAAAGCGCATCAAGAGTGCGGCGGTGCGCATCGACCAAACGGGCGAGCGCGCTGCGCATCGTCTCCGCCTCCGTGGCGTCAATGCCGAGCCCGACGCTACCCGCATGGGTGCGGAAGTCGAAGACGTCGAAATTCCGCCGCGCGCCGGCGACCACGGCCGGCAACCGCCCGGAATAGGCACCCGATGCCGTTCGCGTCCGCGCAATGCTTTCGCGCGCGGAACTGTCAAGGAGTTCGAGACCTCGCTCGATTGCGTCGCGAGGATCGCTTGCTTCGACTGCCTGCGCGTAGGCCGCGTTGACGAAGGTCAATCGTCCCGCCGCGTCGCGCGTCCACACTGGCGAGGGCAATCTCTCGGCCAGAGCGCGCAGCGAGGCAACTTCATGGAGCAACGCTTCATGGCGGCCGGCAAGATCGAGGAGCTCGCGCTTGACGCCGCTCGCATCCTTGAGGCGCAGCACGGCGCGGCCGGCGATGGTGCGGCCCTGCGCTTCGATCGGTCGGCCGCCGAGCGTCGTGAACGCCATCGAAAACGCCTCACCGCGCGTGCGCAAGGCCTCGACGGCCTGTTCCATCGCGGTAGCTCTGGCGGCATCCAGCCAACTGCCAAAGGCGAGCACGCGATACGGCGCCGAAGCGCCGACGATCGCCGGATCGCCGTCAATGCTGGGCTCATCGGAAGCCGCCGGCCACTCCACCATGACCTGCGGTTCCGACAGCAATAGCGCGTTGGCGCGATCAAGGCCGTTGTGCAGTTCCGCCACCTCATCGTGCGACGAGGCCTCCAATCGCGCAAACCGCGACCGCGTGCGCAGGAGCATGATGGCCGTAACCACCGCGAAGGCTAACAAGCCGACGAGCAGCACCAAGACCGCGACCTCGTGGCGGTCGATGCTGCGCGAGGCGCCGAGGACAAGCTCGTGCAGCACAAGCTGCGGCTGATCGGCGGCGCGCGCCGGTAGTGGGCGCAGCGCGCCAATAGCTATGGAAAATCCGCCGAGCAACGGACGAGCATAGCTCCCGCTCCTCCGGATCGAATCCGGCATGCCCCTTAGCCTCTGCTGGCTGTCACCGCCATCGCCAGCGGGTCCAATCGCGAGCGCACTCGCGAATTGCTCGACTTTACTCTCAAGCGGAATCGCGCCGAAAGAGTCCAGATCGTGAACAGTGCCCGAAGGCCGCTTTAAGTCTCCGTGCCCGATCCGGCGCCGTTCAGCTTCTGGGCCTGACGCACCATGTCTTCGAGTTTGATCCGGTTCAGCGTCCGCTCGAATTCGTGTTCGGCGGCGGCAAGGGCGGGCAGCACGACGTTTAACACCAGGTCGGAGGCCGGACGCTCTTCCAGGCTGTCGACAGTTCCGACCGCGCGCAAAACATCGCTCACTGTCACATGCCGGCAATCGCGGGCGAGGGCGTATCCGCCTCGCGGACCGCGGAGGCCTTTGAGGATCCCGTCACGGACCAGCGGCTGCAACACGGACTCCAGTCGCCGCGGCGGCAAGCCGTGCCGGTGGCAAGAGTCTTGGCGGAAATCGGCCGCCCGACCGTTTGCAATGCAACATCGACAACCGCGGCGATTGCGAGGATTCCTGTTCGCGGCAGAAGCGACATGAATAGTGAAAACACCCGACGGTAAGAATGGTTCGCCTCGGGAGGTAGTTCGTTACAGCCTCGACGCCGGGGGAGCGCCGGATCAGTCGCGCCGGTCGGTGCTTTTTGTGGGGGTTCCGGTGGAACCGAAGCCGCTGGCTGCGCGTTCGGTGATGTCCAAATTTTTCGTCTCGACCAGTTTGGCGTGGTGGACGGGCGCGATGACGATCTGTGCGATCCGCATGCCGCGGCGAACGACAAACGGGTCGGAACCCAAATTCACAAGAATGATCTGTAGTTCTCCACGGTAGTCGGCATCGACGGTCCCGGGTGAGTTCAGCACGGTGATGCCGTGCCGCATGGCGAGGCCTGACCGCGGCCGAACCTGACCTTCGTGTCCAGGCGGCAGTGCGACCGCAACGCCGGTCGGTATCAACGCCCGCGCGCCAGGCGCAATCTCGACCGGCGCATCGGCCGCCACGGCGGCAAGGAGATCGAGACCGGCGGCCATCGCACTTTGGTATTCCGGCAGCGGCAGACCGACCCCGTGCGGCAGCCGCATGACGCGCACCTCGACGCCCTCGCCGGCGGTCACCGCTTAGTTTCCGTCAGTGCATCGGCGATGCGCCCGATCAGCACGCGCGCGACGTCGTCCTTCGCCTGCGGCGGCCAGGACTCGACCCCGTCTGCGGTCACGATATAGATCGTATTGGTGTCGCCGCCCATAATTCCGGTTCCGGGAGAAACGTCGTTCGCGACAATCCAGTCGCAGCCCTTCTTCGCCAGCTTCGCCTTGGCGTTGGCGACGACGTTATCGGTTTCCGCGGCAAAGCCGATAACGAGGCGCGGCCGGCTGGATTTGCGATGGGCAACGGTCGAAAGAATATCGGGGTTCTCGACCAACTCGATCGTCGGCGGCCGGCCATGTTTCTTGATCTTGCTTTGGCTCGCCTGCCGCGGGCGCCAATCGGCGACGGCCGCGGCAAACACGGCGACATCCGCCGGCAGCGCTTTGTCGACCTCCGCCAGCATCTGCCGTGCGGTTTCGACGTGAACCACCGATACGCGCGGCGGATCGGGCAAGTTTACGGGGCCGCTGATCAGCGTAACCTCCGCGCCTGCAGCAGCCGCGGCGGCAGCGATGGCGTGGCCCTGCTTGCCGGACGAACGGTTGGCGAGGACGCGCACCGGGTCGAGTGGCTCGCTGGTCGGCCCCGACGTCACGAGAACGCGCTTGCCGGCGAGCGGATCGCCGCCGTACAGGATCGCCGCAGCAGCGGTGGCGATTTCGAGCGGCTCGGCCATGCGGCCGGTGCCGGCTTCGCCGCGCTCGGCCATTTCGCCGGAATTCGGGCCGATGAAGCGAACGCCGTCAGCACCAAGTCGGGCCAGGTTGCGCTGCGTCGCCTTCGCCGCCCACATGTGCGGATTCATCGCCGGCGCAATCAAGACCGGCTTGTCGATCGCCAGCAAAACGGCAGTCGCGAGATCGTCCGCGTGGCCGTAAGCCATTTTGGCGATCAGGTCGGCGGTCGCCGGCGCAACGATGATGAGATCGGTGTCGCGCGCCATGCGGATATGACCGACATCAAACTCGCTCCGCGGATCAAACAGGTCAGTATAGGCGCGCTCACCAGCGAGCGCGCCGACCGCGAGCGGCGTGACGAAACGCTGCGCGGCAGGCGTCAGGATGACGCGCACGAGCGCGCCGCGGTCCTGCAGGCGGCGAATGAGATCGAGCGATTTATAAGCGGCGATGCCGCCGCCGATGATGAGAAGAACGCGCCCGGTCTCCGCCGCGGCCGATTGCGCCTTTTGACCCGACGATCGCGACGGGGGCTCGAAATGATCGAGCGCCTCGCGGCCCGTGTCCTCTGCTGCTTGCCGCAGGATGACACGGACCTCGTCCTCCATCGAGCGGCCATGCCGCGCCGCGCGCAGGCGTAATAGCCGCTTGAGCTTATCGTCGAGCTGCCGGACCGTCAGGCTCGCCATCGGCCATTTCCCAAAAATGGATAATGATGTTAACAGGGCAATGATTGCATTGCAATCAATGCAATCACCGGATTAGCAAGATCACGATCCACAGCAGCAGGCCCGCAATTGCCCACAGCGCGACGGCCGGTGAGCGGTTACGGCGCGCCTCGGCTTTGTCGATTTCGGCGATGGTCTGCGGCGACAGCGTGAGACCGTTGCGAGTAACCTCGTCTAGCTGGCCGAGCACGCGGGCGCCACGGGTGAGCAGGCCCGGCACGTGGCTGGCGAAACGTCCGATTTCGCCCGCGCCCTGCATGGCGCCTTCGAGCTTGCCGGCCGGACCGAGATTGCGCGTCATCCATTCGCGCACGACCGGCTCGGCCGTCGACCACATGTCGAGCTTGGGATCGAGCGAGCGCGCCACGCCTTCGACCACCACCATCGTCTTTTGCAGCAGCAGCAGTTCCGGCCGCGTGCGCATGTCGAACAAGCTCGTCACCTCGAACAACAGCGTCAGCAATCGCGCCATCGAGATATCCTCGGCGGTGCGGTTGTGGATCGGCTCGCCAATGGCGCGGATGGCCTGCGCGAAGCTCTCGACCGAATGGCTCGCCGGCACATAGCCGGCTTCGAAATGCACCTCGGCGGCGCGGTGGTAATCGCGGGTGATGAAGCCGTAGAGAATTTCTGCGAGAAACAGGCGCTCCTTCACGCCGAGCCGGCCCATGATGCCGAAATCGACGGCGATGAGCTTGCCATCGTCATCGACAAACAAATTCCCCGGATGCATGTCGGCGTGAAAGAAACCGTCGCGCAGCGCGTGGCGAAGAAACGTCTGGATCACCGTACGGGCGATCTGCGGCAGATCGAAGCCCTTGGCCAAGAGGCGCGCGCGATCCGACAGCGGCGTCGCATCGATCCATTCCAGCGTGAGGACTTCCTTGGTAGTGCGGTCCCAATCCACCGCGGGAACGCGGAAATCCGAATCGTTCTTGGTGTTTTCGGCCATTTCCGAAAGCGCGGCCGCTTCCAGTCGGAAATCCATCTCGAGCGTCACCGATCGCCGCAAGGTGTCAACGACCTCGACCAGTCGCAGGCGCCGCGCTTCGGCGGAAAGATCTTCGGCACGGCGCGCGAGGTAGGTAAAGGCACGCAGATCGGCATGGAAACGCCGCTCCACGCCGGGCCGCAGCACCTTGACGGCCACGGCCTTGCCGCCGCTCGCGGTGGCCACGTCAGCGCGGTGCACCTGCGCAATCGACGCGGCGGCCACGGCCGGTCCTAAGCTTGCGAAAATCGCACTGACCGGCTTGCCGAACGAGGCAGCGATCGCTGCTTCCGCCTGCTGCTGCGGGAATGGCGGCATCTGGTCCTGAAGCTTCTCGAGATCGCGCGCGAGCGCGGCGCCGACAACGTCAGGCCGCGTCGCCAGGAACTGGCCGAGCTTGACGTAGCTCGGGCCGAGCCGCGTCAGCGCCGTTGACAGGCATGTCCCAGCCTCGCCGCTGGACGGCCGCTCGACAAGGCGCAGGACGCGAATGAGCGGAAGCACGGACGGCGGCACGGCCGTCGGATCGATCGCGCCGAACACGCCCTCGCGGGCGAAAATGAAGCCAGCGTGGCAGAGACGGATGAGGCTAGCGAGCGCGGAAATCACAAACGCCAGCCGGAATGCAGCGCCACGATGCCGCCGGTCATGAGCCGATGGGATACACGCGCAAATCCCGCCGCGCGCAACATACCGGCAAACTCCTGCGGTTTTGGAAAGCGGCGGATCGATTCCACCAGGTAACGATAGGATTCCGCGTCGCCGGCAACGGCGCGGCCGAGCGCGGGGATGACGGTGAACGAATAGAAATCGTAGAGCGTATCGAGGCCGGGAACATTCACGGCAGAGAATTCGAGGCAAAGAAACCGGCTGCCGATCTTGAGCACGCGGAACGCTTCGGCCAGCGCCGCCTCGATACGCGGCACGTTGCGGATGCCGAAAGCGATCGTGGCGGTGTCGAAGCTGCGATCCGCAAACGGCAGCTTTTCGGCGTTGGCCTCGGCAAAGGTAATCGCTTCGCCCAGCCCGCGCGCCGCAGCGCGCTCGCGGCCGACGGCGAGCATGTCGGGATTGATGTCGCAGACCGTAGCGTGCGTTCCTGCGCCGCCCGCGCCAATCACCCGAAAGGCGATGTCGCCGGTGCCGCCGGCGATATCGATCAACGCGAACGGCTCGTTCTTCGGTGGGTTTGCCGCGGTGACCAGCGCGTCTTTCCAGGCGCGGTGCAGCCCGAACGACATCAGGTCGTTCATGAGGTCGTAGCGGCGCGCGACGCTGTGGAACACGTCGTCGACCAGCGCCTGCTTCTCCGCAAGCGGCACTTGGCGTGCGCCGAACGAAGCCGTATCAGTCATCGTTTGCTTCCCTATTTAGCTAAACCATAGCGCGACGGCGCCAGCGACGCTATGTCTGGAAAATTAACCGTGTTGCCGCGCGCCAAAGGCCGCTAGAGCGATGCCCGAGCTTCCCGAAGTCGAGACGGTGCGCCGCGGTCTTGAACCGGCGATGGAGGGCGCGCGCTTTGACAAAGTCGACGTTCACCGCGGCGATTTGCGCTGGCCGTTGCCGAAGGATTTCGCGCAGCGCCTGCGCGGCAAGACTGTGACCGGCCTAGGCCGGCGGGCGAAATATCTGCTGGCCGATCTTTCGTCCGGCGACGTGCTCTTGATGCATCTCGGCATGTCGGGCTCTTTTCACGTGTTTCGCAATGCCGGCGGCGACAAGCCGCTCGGCCGCTACCACCACGAGCGCGCCCGGCATGCGACGCACGATCACGTCGTGTTTCATATGTCCTCCGGCGCCATCGTAACCTTCAACGATCCGCGCCGCTTCGGCTTCATGAAAATCGTCGCGCGTGGAAAGCTCGATGCGGAACCGCTGCTGCGTAGGCTCGGCCCGGAACCGCTGGGCAAAGGTTTCGATGCCGGGATGCTGGCGCGCGCCTGCAAAGGAAAGAAGACAAGCCTTAAGGCCGCACTGTCGGATCAAATCGTGGTGGCGGGCCTCGGCAACATTTATGTGTGCGAGGCGCTGCATCGCGCGCGGCTTTCGCCCAAGCGCGCGGCCGCGACGATCGCAACCAGGAAAGGCGAGGCCAACGATCGCGCCGAAAGGCTGGTCGATGGCATCAAGGCGGTGCTCAACGATGCGATCAAGGCCGGCGGCTCTTCGCTGCGCGATCACAAACGCACCGACGGCGATCTCGGCCTCTTCCAGCACCATTTCCGGGTCTACGACCGCGAGGGAGCACGCTGTCCAGCGCCCGGCTGCCGCGGCACCATCAAGCGCGTCCTGCAGAATGGGCGCTCGACGTTTTATTGTCCGGTATGCCAGAAATGACGCCGGTGAACGCAGTTCCGGGAAAGATCATGAGCCGAGAAGGCATCAGCTACCAAAACATCCTCGTCGAAACCTGCGGCAAGGTCGGATTGATTCGGCTCAATCGCCCGCAGGCGCTCAACGCCCTCAACCGCGCGCTGATGCAGGATTTGACGCACGCGTTGGATGTGTTCGAGGCCGATCCCGATATCGGCTGCATGGTGATTACCGGCTCGGACAAGGCTTTCGCCGCCGGCGCCGATATCAAGGAGATGGCCGACAAGACGTTCGCCGACGCCTTCCTCGGCGACTTTGCCGCGGCCTGGGACCGCGCTGCGACGGTGCGCAAGCCGGTGATCGCCGCGGTCGCCGGTTTCGCGCTCGGCGGCGGTTGCGAACTGGCCATGCAGTGCGATCTCATCGTCGCCGCCGACAATGCCAAGTTCGGCCAGCCGGAGATCAAGCTCGGCGTCATCCCCGGCATCGGCGGCACGCAGCGCTTCACGCGCGCGGTCGGCAAGGCCAAGGCGATGGACCTAATACTCACCGGCCGCATGATGGACGCGCAGGAGGCCGAACGCGGCGGCCTTGTCGCCCGCATCGTACCGCTGGCGAGCCTGGTGGACGAAACGGTGAAGATAGCCGAGACGATCGCTTCCATGTCGTTGCCCTCGGTGCTCGCGGCCAAGGAAGCGGTCAATCGCTCGTTCGAGACGACGCTCGCCGAAGGGGTGCGCTTCGAACGGCGCGTTTTTCATTCGCTGTTCGCGACCGCCGATCAGAAAGAGGGCATGGAGGCTTTCATCGCCAAGCGGCCGCCCAAGTTCAAGAACAAATAGTCCCATCGGCGCGCAGATTGGACGCAGTGTGGACGCGTCTATCGCTCCGAGCCCGGGACGTCTCTCAAAGCGAGAGCGGCAACTCCAAAAACTGCGCGTACATCATGTCGCGATGCTCGAACAGGACGGTATCGAGTGCGGCCTCGAGCCTTGCATCCCGCGCGACGAATGCCGCTCTCGTGGCGGCGTCCATCTCACATTGCTCCGGCGGCAGCGGATCGAACATCGCTGCGAAAGTCGCGCTGTAGACATCCGCCGCAGTCAAGGAATTGCCCACATAATAGGGGCTGCCCGCCTGACGCTGCGCTTTGAGACGCGCCACCAGCATTGCAACCAGTTCCGCCACCCGCGCGCTCGCCGCCGCACCCGCCTCGGGGCGGTAGCCGTACTTTTTGCCCAGGTATTCGGAGACGCGTTCGGGAAAGCCACCGGCGTTTTGAAGACCGGAATGCACCAACTGGAGTCGGCGCGACCAACCCAGCCCCGCTTCGCCGCAGATCTCATGGGCGAGACCAAAAACAAGAGCCCGCTCAGTCGGATCGGCCGGCAGTAACGACGGCGTGGGCGCCAAGCGTTCGCTCAGCAGGAGAATTTCGGCCCAGCCGTTTCGCGGGCGTTCGTTTTCATAGATCAGCACCGGGCCGTTGCGCTGACCCGTCCACTCCTTCAGGGGCTCGCTGTCGTAAGCAAGTCGCACGGCGACCCATTCCAGGCCCTTGATATGCAGAATGCCCTTTGCGGCTTCGCCCCAAGGGCTTGGCACGCCGCCAACCACCACCATGCGCACACCGCCGCGGTTGATCGCTTCTTCCACGCTTACATACGCGAATGTCATTGTCGTCTTCCTTCGCCGGGCTGTTCAGATGTTTCGCCTTCGCCCGGGCAGGCGTGGACTTCGCGGAAAATGACAAGCGGTCACTTCCGCACGCAGATCACCCGGACCACGGATTGACTCACCGGCGCGGTTCCCGCCGCGACAGGCGTGATGTGTTGGGCTAGCAGAAACGCGCGAATGCCGTCGATCCGCACCAGCGTTGCCGCCTGGCCCGCGGCGCCATTGCCGGCAATGGCGGCCGGTTTCAAATCCACCATGCCGGCGACCCGGCCGTTGGCGTCCACTGCGGCGGCTCCGGAAAAACCGAGCTTCGGCGCCGGCTCGACGCCTAGCGCGGTGAGACGCGCCGCCGCGCTGGTCGGTGCGGCGTCGCCGTCTTGGGCAAGCGGATCGGCGACGCCGACAAGCGTGATATCGCCCGGTTGGGTGTTCTCGCCGGCGAGCGCGGTCGCGACAAGATTGTGCACTCCGTAGAGACGCAGCAGCGCGAGATCGTTGGCCTTGTCCTCGGCGATACGCTCGGCGTGGCCGAGCGGCGGCACCACGATGGCCTGGCATTGGTCTACAACGCGCGCCGACGCGATCAGGTCGCCGTCACTTCCGACCACGATGGCGGAGCCGTATTCGACCAAGCGGCGCAGTCCCGGCGGCGGCGCGGCATTAGGATCGGGAAAACCGATGAACGCATTCACAATCGCGACCGCAACATGGCTCATCGTGCCTTCGGTCGCCTGGTCGTAGAGGATAGTGACGCCGCGTACCTCTCCGCCGCGGGCCTCGGCATGGACGAGAAAGTTCTTAAGCCCCTGCACGCCGGCGATGGAGAAGGAATCCGGTTTGAGCACGCTTGAAGCGATCTGCCGGTGCGATGCCTTCTTCTCGTCCTCGAACAGCGCCGGCAACGCCGCCTCCGTCAGACGAAAAGTCTCGACTTGAATCTGTCCCTGCGTCGACGCCCAGCGGCTGCCGGCGTGCGAGGCGCTTACGTGCGGCACAAGCTTCTCGGGTACGCCAAGCCGCGCACCGGTTTTCGGATCCTCGACGAGCTGCCAGCCAACCGCTTCCGCGGAAAAAACCGGGACGGCCGCCATCGGGTCGCTGTCCTCTTTGGTGGGACGGCCCGCTCGTTTTGGCGCCGGCTTTTTCACGGCCGCAGTTTGTACGGACGGCGTCGCCGCCGGGTCGCGGGCGCGGGCATCGGTCACGAGCAGCCACGCGCCCGCGACGAGGCCGGCAACAATCGTCATCCTGACATTCATGAACGCATCCGCCACCATGCGGAAGCGTAACCGAACGGCGCGCGGACGCCAATTGCGACGCGGCATTATGGTCACGGGTGGTCCGATGCGCGGTTGAAGCATATGTTGAACGCCATGCTCAGCGCCGACGAACTCGAACGCTACGCCCGTCACATCGTGCTGCCTGAAGTGGGCGGGCCCGGGCAGGCCGCGCTTGGCCGCGCGCGCGTTTTGGTCGTCGGCGCCGGCGGGCTTGGCGCGCCGGTTCTGCTTTACCTTGCCGCCGCCGGCGTCGGTACGATCGGCGTGGTCGATGATGACGTAGTCTCGCTGTCGAACCTGCAGCGGCAGGTCATCCATGCTACGCCGGATTTAGGCATGCCCAAGGTGGCGAGCGCCGCCGCGGTGATCCGCCGGCTCAACCCGCACGTCGCCGTCGAAGCGCATGGCACAAGGCTCGGCGCGCAAAACGCCCTGGATCTGATCGGGCGCTACGACCTGGTTGCCGACGGCTCCGACAATTTCGCTACGCGCTACCTTGTGTCGGACGCTTGCTACTTCGCACGCAAGCCGCTGGTGACGGCAGCGCTCGGGCCCTTCGACGGCACGCTGACCACCATACGCGCGCATGAACACGGCGCCGACGGCACGCCGAATCCGACTTACCGGTGTCTTTTTCCCGAGCAGCCGCCGCCAGGCACCGTTCCGGCCTGCGCTGAGGCCGGGATTCTCGGTGCGCTCGCCGGCGTCGTCGGCTCGATGACGGCGCTCGAGGTGACCCGCGAGATCGTCGGCTTCGGCGAGGGCCTGATCGCCCGCCTTGTTATGCTCGACGCGCGCGCGATGCGGTTCGAGACCTTGCGCTACGCCTGGGATCCTGCGAATCCGCTGACCGGCGAGCACCCGACCATCCGCGACCTGTCGGCGCACGCATAAATTGTCTTCGGGAAAGCGAATGTCCATTTCATCGCGCAACGAGGAGCTCCGGCCGGTATTCGAAATGCATCGTATCGAAGTGATACCACTTCCCGCCCCAAATGAAGCCGTGCTTTTCGAAGATCGCGACGATCTCCTCGGGCATGCGGTTACGGTAAAGGATGGGGCCGCCGTGCGGTCGCCAATACCAATAGTCCGCGAACGCGGTATTGAGATCGATCGCGATACCGTAGCCGTGCGGGCTTGGCTGGCCCGTGTCCGCCACAGAACGGCAATTGTAGGTACCGGCAATTGGATATGCGGCGCGTTTGATCTTTTCCGGCAGCGCATCGATCTCCGCCGACACGGCGCGCAAATGCTCGTCGACGTCGTTGACGAAAGTGATGCGGATCGATGTGCCCCAACGTGATTTTCCCAAAGTCTTGGGCAGCCAGGCAAGCGCAACAAGGCGCGGCGACACCTCACCCTTTTGACAGTCGCCGTACATCTTCGTGAAGAAGGCGGCGTTGCGGAATCGGCCCGGATCGGCATCGACCGCCGGCGCCTTTTCGAGCGGACCGCGCGGATAAGGGATGCGAACCTGATCGACGATGGAAGCGTGCCGGAGGAGCTCCGGGAACCTCTCGCTATCGGCGCCGCCGGATACCGGCATGACCGTTCCATCGCGCCAGCGCAGCACTTTGCCGTCATGCCCGGCGAGCGCAGACGGATATGCAGCGACCAAGCTGTCGAGCGCCGAGCGAACTTGATCGTCCTGCGCGAGAAGAAGCGTGGTGCCCGCGAGCAACAAGAGTCCGGCGACAGCGCAAACCTGCGTCGCCGTCCGGTTACCAGCGCCGCTCGGCATACCACCGAAACGTCGCGGCTTCGGCGGCAGCATCAATAGGTTAAACGTGCGCCGGCCAGTGCCGGTCGCGGAACCAGATGCGGTAGTCCGACATTTTTGCGCGCTGCGCCGACGGCGCATGCCGCTTACATGTCGACGCTTCGTCGCTGTTGGCCAGTGCACCCCAGCGCAGCTCGACGCAGTCGTTGAGATTGTACGCCATCTCGAACTCCGCTGCGCGGTCGACGACATCCTTGAGAGTCAGCGTCCAGGCGGAGCCGTCGCTGCGCGTATAGGAAAACTTGCGCGCCAAAAGCTCCGCCGCGAGCGCGCTCCGCAATTCGGCCTGCACGTCCGCGACGCTCTTGCCCATCGGCATCGCGTATCGTTGCGGCTGCCGCGCCACTCGATCCGGGTACCCGCGCACCACGTCAATCGCGATCAACAGCCGAAAATCGCGTGCAGGCGTCGCGAAATCTTCCCAGGCGCCCGTCGTCGCGAAGATCGACGGGCCGTCCGGCATGGTCGCGTCGCCGCGACCGCTGTTCTGGAACTTCCGTCCGTTTTCGACCGAGCCCACGCGCGTCTTCACCTGCTCTTCGAGCGACGAAATCGCCTCCTTCATCGCGCCCAAAGGATCGAGCGGCGCCGGCGACATCACGTCGTCCATTCGGTCGTAAAAGTCTTCGACCCCGAGCTGCGACTGCTCGAGCGAAAAATCCGCGTAATCCGGATCCTTTGCGATTTCGTTGTTGGTCAGCCGCCGCAAGGCGCCGTACTCCCCGCGCACAATCGGCCGGAAGCGCTTGAAACCGGGGCTGCCAAGCGAAGGCTCGTGCGCGAACAGGAAATTGCCGCGCCAAAAACGCTTGCGCGCGACCGTGCCGTCAGGCTCGCCATCCACGGCGAGGAAAATGCCGGCCGCGCCATTCGACTGCGGCACACGCCGGACCAGCATCATGACGTGCCCATACGGATCGGCGTACACGGTCCCCGGCCGCAGCGTCTGCTGCTTCAGCGGCACCGTGTAAAAATCGGTGTTGTCGTCATTCGCGGACACCCGCACGGATCCGGACTGAACGGCGTCGGCGAGGACCCGCAAGTAATTGCCGAACGACGCCCCAAGTCCCTTCTCCGACGCCGCGACATTGGCAATGCTCGTCCAGTCGGTGCACTTCGGCGGCTTGCCGCCGCCGCCGCGCGAGCACTTCGAGTAGCCGAACGGCAGTCCCATCTTGAAAGCGAAATATGCGCGCAAGAAGTACACAAGGTCGGCGCAATCGGGGCGAAGGCTCATCGGCACTTCGTCTTCGCCGAGACCCAAAGAGTTGAACAACATATTGCGCGATCGGTCCCGCAGCACCTGGTGCAGCGCCGGCCACGACAGATCCGCGTCGAGCGGCGCATCGAAGAGCTTCTCGACCCATGCGGAATACAGATTTTCCGTCGCTCGATTCCAGGTGTTGCGGACGGGCCATAGACTCCCCGGCGTCGCGCTCAGCCGCGGCGGCGCCTCTTTGGCCACGGCGATGTCGCGCGTCAACGCGCTGCATCCGGCCGACGTAAGCTGCGCGCGCCACGTCCCCGCGGCCGGCGATGCGACCTCGGCGAACCAGAAATACGGCGGCCCGCCATGGCGCACGCGCGATTTTGCGGCGACGCTTCCATCGGGCGCGATCAGCGAAAACTCGCCCTCGATCGGCTTCTCCACGGCGAAGATGACGCGCAGTGACGCGCCCTTCCAAGGCGCGAGCGGCGAGGGTAGGACCGCAAGATCGGCCGCGTCGTCGCAGGCGCCGAACAGACCTTCCGCGCGTGCGTCCACCACCGAGAAAAGGAGGACAAAAAATGCGCCCGCGATCAGCAATAGTGCCGTCCGGGCGGCGGCAAACTGGCGTGTTAAATACAAATGAGCCTCTTCCCCTGACCCGCAATCAAACAATAGTGCGAAAGCTTTGACTAAATCATGGCAAAATTCGCCGCTAGAAATTCGCCAGTGGAACCGCGGCTTTGGTGGGAAGACTTAAACAAAGCGAGGCGGCTACTTGCTCCAGCGCTACTTGCTCCACGTCGCCATGACAGTCGAGCCCTTCAATACCGACCATTTTTTGTCGCCGGCGCTGACCACCGTGAAGCAGTGATCCTGGGCGCCCTTCCAGGCGGTGCAGAAACCATCCTTCGAGAGCTTCCAGGTCCCCTCGCCCCGGCTGCCGGTGCCGATCGGATGGCGCTTCATCTTGCCGTCCGCCGTAAACGTCATCTTGAACTTCAGGTTGGAGGGTGTTGAGGCGGTGAACGGCTGACCGTTGAAGAACGTCGCCTGGATGTCGCTCGGCGAAAGCTTTGCCGGTGGCGCCGCGCTGGCCGGGGGCGCGGCCTTCGCCGGCGCGATATTGAAGACGCCGACTGCAATACCGGCTGCGACGGTCGCGATGACTGCGCGCATTGTGAGCCTCCGAAGCCAAAGGTTTGAGAACGATATGATAGGCAATTGAGTAGGTTTCGTCATGGCCGTTTGCAATGCATCATCGCGCCTGGCCATGATAGACGCTGTTCGGCCGCATGTCGGTGGCGGACGCTACCCGGTTGGACATGTTGAAAAAACCGGCGATGGCGGCAATGTCCCAAATATCGCGATCGGTGAAGCCGGCGCGGCGCAACTCTTCCCGATCCTCCTCTTCGACGCGCCACGGCTCTGCGCTCAGCTTCACGGCAAAATCGAGCATGGCGCGCTTCGCGTTGCGACAGCCGCGCGGCACGATAGTTCATCGCCATCAGTTCACCGAGCGCCGGATCGCCCGAAAGCTGGCGAACCGCGGCGCCGTGGGCGACGAGGCAGTAGTAGCAGCGATTGTGCGCGGAGACGGCAACCGCGATCATTTCGCGCTCCAGCTTGCTCAAGCCCGACGGCGCCAGCATTAAGTCGTTATACATGGCGACAAAAGCCGAAAGCTTCGTCAGGTCGAAGGTGTAGGCCTTCAGCACGTTGGGCACGAAACCGAGCTTTTCCTCACATTTGGCGAAGTAAGCTGCCATTTCGGGGGAGAGCTTTTCCGACGGCAGATGCAATGCGGTGATCACCGTGTCGTCACCCGCGGTAGCCCGCGCCCGGGGTTTCGACGCCCGGCCATTGGAGGCGATTTTACTGTTACGCTTGGCCATTAAAGTCCTTTCCGGCTGATCTTGGTGGCGCCTGTCCCGTCGCTGCCGCGACGGCGGATACGTCGACATTATAGATTGTTACGGTAGCGGATGCGCGCTTTCCACGGGTAGTATCGTAAGGAATCGTCGCCACAAGAGCGAAGACGGGCAAACATGGCCGTGCAGAACATTCTCCGCCCCGAGGACGATCCCCCAAGAGAGACGCTTGTCGGTTCGGCGACATCGCTTCTGGCCGGACGCCGGCGCGACATTCCGGCGGATTTTCTGACCGAATTGTTCGGGCGGGCCGTGCTCGACGACCTCGAACGCTACAACCCGGAGGAACTTGCCGCCATCGGCGAGCGATCGTGGTCGTTTCTGCTCGAGCGCAAGCCTGACGCGCCCAAAATCGCTTTTACGCCGGCGCGCTCGGCCCGCAATTTGGCGGTGCTCGAAATTCTCAACGACGATATGCCGTTCCTCGTCGACTCGGTTCTCGGTGAAGTCAGCGAACGCGGTCTCGACATCCGCCTGCTGGTACATCCGGTCTTCACCGTCGAGCGCGACGATGCGGGAAGGCTAACCGCGTTCAAGGGGACGCGCAGAGGCGAAGGACGCCGCGAAAGTTTCATTCACATTCATGTTGCCGGCGTGGACGACGAAGCGCAACGCGCGGAGGTCGTGCGAGCGCTGGAAGAGGTACTCGCCGATGTGCGCGTTGCCGTTGCCGATTGGCGGCCGATGCTGGCGCGCGCCACCGAAGTTACCGCGGAACTGAAGGCCAATCCGCCGCCGTTGCCCGCCGAAGAGATCGCCGAAGCCATCCAGTTTCTGCAATGGATAGCTGCCGACAATTTCACCCTGCTCGGCGCGCGTGACTATGCCTACACCGACCGCGAGGAAGCGCTCGAACCCAAATTCGAGACCGGTCTCGGTCTGCTGCGGTCGACGGAGATGCGGCTTCTGCGCCGCGGCGATCAGCTCGTGACGATCACGCCGGAAATCCGCGAGTTCCTGAAAGAACCGAAGCTCCTGATCATGACCAAGGCCGCAGCGCGCTCGCGCGTGCACCGGCGCGTCTATCTGGATTACATCGGGGTGAAACGCTTCGACCACGACGGTAAACTCGTCGGCGAATGCGTTTTTTGCGGGCTGCTGACCTCCACCGCTTATACGCGTTCCGTCCGCGCTATTCCCTATTTGCGGCGCAAGGTCGACCACATCGTCAACCGCGCCGGATTCGATCCGTCGAGTCATTCCGGCAAAGCGCTGGTCAATGTGCTCGAGCACTATCCGCGCGACGAACTGTTTCAGGTTGACGAAGAGACGCTCTACCCGTTCGCGATGGCGATCCTTCAGCTCGATGAGCGCCCGCGCGTGCGCGTGCTGCCGCGACGGGATCGCTTCGGCCGCTTCGTGTCGGTTCTGGTCTACATTCCGCGCGAGCGCTACGATAGCGAGATCAGGGCGAAAATCGGCGACTATCTGGCGGCGACTTACAACGGGCGCATGCGCGCTTTCCATCCGTTCTTCCCGGAAGGCCCGCTGGTGCGCGTCCACTTTATCATCGGCCGATACGAGGGTGAAACGCCGATCGTCGATCGCGCCATTCTCGACCGGGCGGTCGAGGACATCGTGCGGAGCTGGACCGACGCGCTGGAAGAGGCGCTGTCTGCCGCGCATCCGTCGCAAACAGCCCGTGCGTTGTTCGCGCGCTATCGAGAGGCCTTTCCGATCGACTATCGTGAGGTCTATCCGGCCGCTTCCGCCGTCGCCGATATCGTCGTCGTCGAGGCACTGACGGCCGAGCATCCGCTGGGCGTCGAGCTTTACCGCGACACAAAAACGGACCCGGCGAGCGCCGGCCTAAAAGTCTTGAGCCACAGGCGTCCGATCCCTCTCTCCGAACGCGTACCGGTGCTGGAGAATATGGGCTTCCGCGTCGTCGACGAACGCACTTATCACATTACGCCGCGCGGCTCTGCCGATGCCTGGTTTCACGACATGACGCTCATTAGCACCTTGGGCCAGCCCCTTGTGCTCGGCGTGGTCAAGGAACGGCTCGAGAACTGTTTCCTCGCGGTGATGGGCGGACGCGCCGAGAACGATGGCTACAACGCCCTGGTGCTCGCGGCCAGCCTGGTCTGGCGCGACGTGGCGCTGATCCGCACGCTATCGCGGTTTTTGCGGCAGGTTCGCGTGCCCTATTCGCAAGACTATATGTGGGCGACGCTGCGCAAGCATGCCGACGTCGCGGCGCAGATCGTGACCTTGTTTCATACGCGGTTCAACCCGCAGCTTGGCGCTCTGCAGAACGAACGCGCCGCGCGCGAGGCTTTTATCGCGTCCTCGATCGAAACTGCATTACAGACGGTCGACAGCCTCGATGAGGATCGCATTCTTCGCCGCTTCGTCAATGCGGTCCAGTGCGCGATTCGCACCAACTTTTATCAGCTCGGACCCGACGGGCGACCGAAGGATCTCGTCGCGGTCAAATTCGCAAGCCGCAAGCTCGACGGCATACCCCTGCCCCGGCCGCTCTACGAAATCTTCGTTTACTCTCCGCGTGTCGAAGGCGCGCATTTGCGCTTCGGCAAGGTTGCCCGCGGCGGCATCCGGTGGTCCGACCGGCCGCAGGATTTCCGCACGGAAATCCTCGGCTTGGTCAAGGCGCAGAACGTGAAGAATGCGGTGATCGTCCCGGTCGGCGCCAAGGGCGGCTTCGTTCCGAAGCGGCTTCCGGCGGGCAGCCCGCGCGAGGCGATCCAGGCAGAGGGGACGGCGTCCTACAAGCTCTTCATTTCGACGCTGCTGGACATCACCGACAATGTCGGGAGCGGAACGGCTGGCATCGTCCCGCCGGCCGATGTCGTCCGCCACGACGGCGACGATCCCTATCTCGTCGTCGCCGCCGACAAAGGCACGGCGACCTTCTCCGACATCGCCAACGAACTAGCCATCGCCCACGATTTCTGGCTCGGTGACGCCTTCGCTTCGGGCGGCTCCGCTGGCTACGACCACAAGAAAATGGGCATCACCGCGCGCGGTGCTTGGGAATCGGTCAAGCGCCACTTCCGCGAGACGGACGTCGATATCGGCAAGACCCCGTTTACGGTGGTCGGCGTCGGCGACATGTCGGGCGACGTGTTCGGCAACGGCCTCCTTCGCGAGACGACGACCAAGCTCGTCGCCGCCTTCGATCACCGCGACATCTTTATCGACCCGAATCCCGATCCGGAGCGCACCTTCGCCGAACGCAAGCGGCTGTTTGAGTTGCCGCGGTCGAGCTGGCAGGATTTCGACAAATCGCTCATCTCCAAGGGCGGCGGCGTTTTTCCGCGCACCGCCAAGGAGATCAGGCTTTCCGCGGAGGCCCAGAAGATCTTCGGCATCGGCGAACGGCTGACGCCGCAGGAATTGATCCGCGCGATCCTGACGGCACAAGCGGACCTTTTGTTCTTCGGCGGCATCGGCACCTACATCCGTGCCGCCGATGAAAGCGACGAGGCCGCGGGCGATCGCGCCAACGATGCCATCCGCGTCGCCGGTCGCGATCTGCGCTGCAAGGTGATCGGCGAAGGCGCCAATCTCGGCATGACCCAGCGCGGCCGCATCGAGGCGGCACTGCGCGGGGTCCGGCTCAACACCGACGCCATCGACAATTCGGCCGGCGTGAACACCTCCGACATGGAGGTCAACACCAAGATCGCGCTGAGCGTTCCGGTCCGCGACGGGCGCCTGGCCATGAACGCTCGCAACACCTTCCTTGCCAAGATGACGGACGAAGTCGCCGCTTTGGTGTTGCGCAATAACTACCTGCAGACTCTCGCGCTCTCTCTCTCGCAGCGGCGCGGCATGGAGGATTTTGGCTTCCTGCAGCGGCTTATGCAGACGCTGGAAACGCGCGGACTGCTCGATCGCGCCGTCGAATTTCTTCCCGACGACGCCCAGCTGGCCGAGCGCCGCCGCCGCTCTCAGGCCTTCACACGGCCGGAACTGTCGGTCCTGCTCGCCTACGCGAAGATCACTCTGTACGACGACCTGCTTGAATCCCTGGTACCCGACGATGCCTATCTCAGCCGCGAGCTCGGGCGTTATTTTCCGAAGGAGATCGCCGCGCAATTTCCCGATGCGCTCGAGCATCACCGGCTGCGCCGCGAGATCATCGCCACCCAGCTCGCCAATTCGATGATCAACCGCGGCGGTCCCTCGCTGATCGTGCGCATCGCCGATCAGACCGGCGCCGCGGCGGCCGCAATCGCATCGGCTTTCGCCGCTGTGCGCGACAGCTATGGCATGACCGCGCTCAATGCCGGGATTGACGACCTCGACAACAAGATCGATGGAAAACTGCAACTCGATCTCTATGCGGCGGTACAGGATCTGCTGCTCGATCGCATCATCTGGTTTTTGCGCAATGTCGAGCTGGCGAAAGGCCTCGCGGAGGTGGTCGCGCACTATCGCGACGGCATCGTCGCGGTCACCGCGGCGCTCGGCAACGCCCTGTCGCAGGATGCGTTGAACGCGCGCGATGCCCAGCGGAAAGAGCTGATGGACGCGGGCGTGCCGGAGGAACTCGCCGTCCGTCTGGCCAATCTCGGCCCGCTCACTGCCGCGACCGACATCGTCCTGGTCGCCGACCGAACCGGCAAGGCGGTTGGAGAAGTCGCGGCCACCTATTTCGCCACAGGCGCTTTCTTCGGTCTCGACCGCATCGCTAGCGCGGCGAGCAACATTCCGATTGCCGACTATTTCGACCGGCTGGCGCTCGATCGAGCCCGGGATTCGATCGGCGATGCCGAGCGGCGATTGACCGCCGCCATGGTCGGCAATGGCGCGACAGGCGCCGGCGCCGTCGCCGCTTGGGTGGCGCCACGCAAAAACGAGGTGGAGCGTATTCGCGGAGCGATCCATGAGATTGCCGGATCCGGCCTTACGCTGTCGAAGCTGGCCGTTGCGGCAAGTCTGCTTGGCGACCTGGTGAAGGACTAGCCGCTGGCTTGCGGCGCCGTCGAAAATACGAGCTTGTCAAAAAAAAGAACCCCAAGCAGGGTACGCGCTTGGGGTCCTCAAGTGGTTGCCTCAACTCAGGCTTATCAACCGGGCGGCGGGGTGTCGGGGGGATGGGGAGCCGCTCGGTCTGCCTTATGCACCACACATATGCGCATTGGTTCCCGACGCAACACAGATCACGGGTTAGTGTTACCAGATGCGGCAAAACGCCCCCTGCATGCGGCCGGTGGCTAGGATCGCGGCGTCCTTGGCGGCAAGTCGAGCCGCCGCAGCGTCGTCGCAGATCGAGGAAAAACGAGTATTCGGCAGTGCAACATATGTGGCTGTCGTAATGAGGCCCGATCGCATTAGTCCGCGCGCAACAGCCAAAAGCCTTTTCGCTTCAATATTAAAGTGTATGCAACAATTTTATTTTCACAGCCTGCTCCGCCCTGATCGTGCGCGGAGCCCAAATATCCTCTAGACTTCACGCCAGTTGAATCAACCGCACTGGCCATCAGAGCCCAAAAATGATGGCGGCGAGGTAGCGCTGTGAGCGCGGTTCACTCAGTACAGTTCCTTTATACTGTCTGCGGGTTCGTCGTCGGATTGTTGGTCGGACTGACCGGCGTGGGCGGCGGTTCTCTGATGACTCCGTTGCTGATCTTGCTGTTCGGGGTTCATCCGGCAGCCGCTGTCGGCACCGATCTTCTGCATGCGGCGGCGACGAAGACTGCCGGCAGCGTGGTTCACGGTCTAAATGGGACAATCGACTGGCGCGTGGTGCGGCGGCTCGCCACCGGCAGCATTCCGATGACGGTGATCACAATCGCCGCCATGAGCGCGCTGGACATCAACGGCGCGGCTGGCCGGGATTTCGTCAACGCCGTCCTGACCCTAGCTCTGATTATCACAGCGGTGGCGCTGGTGTTTCGCGACCGGATCGTCGCTCGCTATGCCGCTCGGCTCGGCTCCCAGGAGCCGAAGCGGGTAGCGGCGCTCACGGTCTTAATCGGTGGCATTCTTGGAACGATGGTATCGATATCGTCGGTCGGCGCCGGGGCCATCGGCGTGACGTGTCTCATTCTGCTCTACCCAAGACTTCCGACCGCAAGAATCGTCGGAACCGATATCGCGCACGCCGTGCCGCTCACACTCGTTGCCGGGGTCGGGCACTGGCTCCTGGGTTCGATCGACTTGCAGATCTTTTGTTTTCTGATCCTGGGGTCGGTGCCGGGAATTTTGCTCGGCAGCTATGCCGCCGTCCGCATGCCGGAAACCGCATTGCGCGTCGTGCTGGCCGTTGCCTTGATCGTGGTGGCGACGAAGCTTTCAATCGGCCTCTTCCCCTCGCCGGGGAGCGTCGTGGCGGTGCAGACGCCAGTGCCCCATTAGCGTTGACCGAGCCACGCTCTGACGTTCAAACGGTTCCGCGGCTACCTTCGGGCATTCCGTAGCGATGCAGGTCGCTGCCATGAACGTCGAGCCAAACCTTGGCCCGCTCGTGATCCGGGCACAGGCGCTGGACCAGGCGCCAGAATTTGGCGGAATGATTCATCTCGACCAGATGAGCCACTTCGTGCGCCGCGAGATAGTTGAGCACAAAGCTCGGCGCGAGGATGAGCCGCCACGAATATGACAAGACCCCGGTAGTCGAGCAGGACCCCCAACGGCTTGCCTGATCGCGCACCGACACCCGCCTAACGGCGACGCCGAGATCGGCGGCAAATCGCCTGCTGGCGGCTTCGAGTTCGCGTTTGGCTTCGCGCCGCAGAAAATCGCCGACGCGCCGATCGATATGCGGGGCATCGCCGGCAACGCAGAGAAACCGCCCACCGCTATCTTCAGTCTCGGGCCAGACGGTGCCGCGCGCGCCGCGACGATGCGCGATGCGATGCGGCACTCCGCGCAACGGAACCACGATCCCGTCCGCAAACGGCACCGCTTCCGGCAACCGGCCGAGCCGCGCCGCGATCCAGCCACCGTGCTTCTGCGCGAACGCGTGCGCCTCTTTCAGGGTGCCGCGCGGCGGAATCGTGAGGATCACTTCACGGGTTGCAGCCTGAATGCGCAGTGTATAGCGGCGTGCCTGCCGGTGCCGGCGCACCCGCACCAGATAAACCGATCTGTCGAAGACGACTTCGATGGCCTGAGGCTCACTCGGCCGACGATAGAGAAGCGCACGATACGACATAACCGACGACCCCGAACCTATCCCGAGGTCGAGTGTGCCATATCCGATTAGTCTGAAAGTGCCTTTGATTGAGGCGGCGCAGGTATACAACATCTTGGGGCTCGGCTAGGCGAGCTACCCTACATAACGCATTTTATGGAGTGAATAAAGCTTCATAGTTTGGTTGCCGGAAGGCGCAAAAATTTGACGCCGATGATTCCGAAATAGTGTCGATTTCTCAGAAGCTTGCCGCGACGGTGACCGTCCGGTGACGGATTTGGCCAATAAACTGGCCACTGGTCTGATATTCGCCGACCGCTGGTTGCAACTTAGCTCAGGCTGCTCGCAAGCGCACGCGCCGCGCCGTTGCCGACCGGGCGCGCGCCTGAGCCGTTATGCCGGCGGCGCGCGTTGTGGCTGGCCGACAGGATAAAGTCGGCAATGCGCGGCGCGATCTCGGCGCGGAAGCGCGACCCATTGAACACCCCGTAGTGGCCGACGCCCGGTTGAAGCCAATGCGCTTGCCGATCGGCGGGCAGGTTGACGCATAGGCGATGCGCCGCTTCGGTTTGGCCGACCCCGGAAATGTCATCATGCTCGCCTTCGATAGTCAGCAAGGCGGTGCGCTTGATCCGGCCCGGATCGACGCGCCGGTCGCGATGCATCATCTCGCCCTTCGGCAGCGCGTGGCGCACGAAGACAGTGTCGACGGTTTGCAGATAATACTCGGCGGCCAAATCCATAACGGCCAGATACTCGTCGTAAAATTCCTTGTGTTTCTGCGCCGAGTTGCCATCGCCTTGCACGAGGTGCCTGAACAGGTCGCGGTGCGCCTCGATATGCCGATCGAGATTCATGCTGATGAAACCGTGAAGCTGCAAGAAACCCGGATACACGTTGCGCATTAACCCGGGATTGGGAAATGGAACCTTGGTGATGACATTGTGCCGGAACCAATTGATGCCGCGCTTTTCCGCTAGCTTGTTGACCGCCGTCGGATTGACGCGCGTGTCGATCGGTCCGCCCATCAGCGTCATGGAAATCGGCGCGTACGGATCGTCATCGCTTTCCATGAGCGCAGCGGCGGCAAGCACCGGCACCGCCGGCTGGCACACGGCGACCACGTGGGTATCGCCGCCCAGTGCATGCAGCATCGAGATCACATAGTCGATGTAATCGTCGAGATTGAAGCTTCCTTCTGATATCGGCACCGCGCGCGCATCGCTCCACTCGGTGATGTACACGTCATGATTGGGCAGAAACGCCTCGACCGTTCCGCGCAGCAACGTCGCGTAATGACCCGATAGCGGAGCAACGATCAGGAGCCGCGGCTGCGGGCGGCGCGGACGGTGCTCGAACACGCGCTCGAAGCGGGTCAGCCGGCAGAACGCCCGCTCCCAAACGGTTGTGGTCTGCACCGGAACGCGCTCGCCGCCGACCAGCGTCGACGAAATCCGCCACTCGGGACGGCCGTAGCGGCGCGTCGAGCGCTCGAACACCTCGGCGGCCGCGGCGACCGATTTTCCGAAGGTAGTGAAATAAAGTGGATTCAGCGGGTTTTTAAACAGCAGTCGCGTGGCATCAGCCGCCGCGCGTAACGGGTTTAACGCCGCATGGCTCATTTCGTAGAGCCAATAGAGCGGCGTCGACGCCAAGGCACCGCCCGGCACCGCCGGTGCGCCGCCGAATTCCCCAATAGCCATAGACGATCCTTGCCCGACTTGCTGCATCGCAGCAATTTGACCATGATCTGTCATACCACGATCATAAATGCAATTTTCCGTTTATTCGTTAAACCGAAAGGCGGTCACACAGCTTCTGGTTCCCGAAGTGCTTTGCGGCTATTCGCCGGTCTGCATCAGCGACCCGTGTCGGCGGGCGGCCTGCAAGAGCTTGAGGAAGCCAAGCACTCCGCCGGCGAAGAACACCGCATTAAGCCCCAGCGCATCGAGCATGAGATCGGCGCGGAAGACATGCTCGATCAACAGCGCGCGCATTCCCTCAAACACATAAGTCGGCGGTAGCGCCCATGCGGCCGGTTGCAACCAGACCGGCAATGTCGTGACCGGGTAATAGACGCAGGTCAGCGGCATGAACAAAAACATAATAGACCAGGCGAGGTTTTCCGCGCCGAGGCCGTTCCGCAACACCAGGCCGGAAACGAAAATCCCAACCGCCCAGCTTGTAAGCATCAGGTTGATGAAGAACGCCACCAAGGCAAATCCGAGACCGTAGAGATTGAAACCAAAAAAGATCTGTGCAAGCAGTGTCACCGGAATGACGCCAATCACCAGCCGCACGATGCTCATGACCATGAGCGCAGCGACAAACTCGAACGGACGCAACGGACTCATCATCAGATTTCCAATATTGCGCGCCCACATCTCCTCGAGAAACGAGATGGAGAAGCCAAGCTGGCCGCGAAACAAAATGTCCCATAGCAAGACCGCTCCGATGAGCGTGCCGCCCGCTCGAGCAAAAAAACCGGAATTCTGCGTAACGTAATACTGGATGAAGCCCCAGGTGATCATCTGCACCGCAGGCCAATAGATGAGTTCGACGAGCCGCGGCCAGGACGAGCGCAAAAGGTACCAGTAGCGCAGCATCATCGCGGCGACGCGACGCGGCGAAAACGCCAGCGCGCTTTCCGCATGCGTTCTCATTGGGCGGCCTCGCGCGCTTCGTCGCGCCCGCGCGCGACGTCGAGAAAGACTTCCTCGAGCGTGAGCCGGCCGTAGCGGGAGAGGAGCCGCGCCGGCGTGTCGTCATCCTCGATACGTCCCTGCTTCATGATGATGACGCGCTCGCACAGCCGCTCGACCTCGGCCATGTTGTGCGAAGCGAGCAAGACGGTGGCGCCGCGATCGCGGCAATACCGTTCCAGCCGTTCCCGCACCCAATCGGCGGTGTCGGGATCGAGCGAGGCGGTGGGCTCGTCAAGAAGCAAAAGCTCAGGCGAATTGATCAGCGATTTGGCGAGCGAAACCCGCGTCTTCTGGCCGGCCGAAAGCTTGCCGGTCGGCCGATCGAGCAGATCGGTCAGGTCGAGCTTTTCGCCGAGTTCTTCGATCCGCGCGGCGATGTCGCGCACACCATAAAGCATGCCGAATACTTTCAGATTCTGCCGGATCGTCAGCCGCATCGGCATCTCGACATACGGGCTCTCGAAGTTCATTCGCTGCAGCACTTGGTAGCGCTGGTGCGGCATCTGCGCGCCAAGGACTCTGACGCTGCCGGACGTTGGCGTGAGAAGCCCCATGATCATGGCAATGGTGGTGGTCTTGCCGGCGCCATTGCCGCCAAGGAGTCCGGTGATCGATCCCGGCGCGATCGCAAACGACACGCCGTCGACGGCCGGCGCCTTCTTGTAGATTTTGACGAGGCGCTCGGCTTCTATGGCGGGTGAGGCTGGCATAATCGGCGCAGATGTGGCGTGTACGCCGGACGGAGGCAAGGGGACCAAGCGGAGGGATCAAGCGGAGATAGCATAGCTGTCCAGCCGGCTCCCGGGATGGATGAGGAGCCCGGAAGATTGCAGGGGACGAAAGCGATGACGAGCGCGCCGGAGCGCGCCAATAGGGATGGGGAGGTACATGAAAATCGGACTTTTCGACCACGTTGAAGACGCCCAGCGGCCAGTGACGCAACTGTTCGACGAGCGGATTGAGTTTGCCGCGGCGGCCGACAAGGCCGGCTTCTATTGCCTGCACGTCGCGGAGCATCATGCCACCCCACTGAACCTGGTGCCGGTGCCCGGCATCTATCTCGGCGCGGTCGCGCGCGAGACCCGGCGAATGCGGCTCGGACCGCTTGTCTACCTTTTGCCGCTCTATTCGCCGCTGCGGCTGATCGAGGAAATTTGCATGCTCGATCATCTAAGCCATGGCCGGCTCGACGTCGGCGTCGGCCGCGGCGTCTCGCCCTACGAGCTCGAATTTCACAATGTCATGCACGACGATTCGCGAGATATCTTTATGGAGGCCTACCGCTGTATCAGTACCGGCCTGGTGTCGGATACGTTCAGCTTCAAAGGCAGCCGATATCTCTACAACGATGTGCCAATGGCGTTGCGGCCATTACAGCAGCCCCACCCTCCGTTCTGGTACGCCTCGTCCAGCGAAGTCGGTTCGACCTGGGCCGGCGAGCAGGGGCTCCATTACGTGACGTTGGGACCGACCGCCATGGCCAAGGCCAACATTACTGCCTTCAAAGCCGCCCTGACAAATCGCGGGGCGCCGGCGCAGCCGAAACCCGAATTTTCCGGCGGAGTTGTTATCGGCATGCAGCGGCACATTTTCGTCGCCGATACCGATGCCGAAGCGCATCGCTTGTTTAAGCCGGCGATGGACGTTCACCTCGCAAACCTGAATTGGTTGCGGGTGAAAAAAAACGACACCGGCCTGACCTCGCGCCTGAAAATCCCGCACGGAACGAGCTACGAGGAAATGGTCGCCCACGGCGGCGTCATTGCCGGTTCGCCGGCGACGGTGCGGGCCGAGATCAAGCGGCAGGTTGGTGAACTGGGCATCAATTATCTGCTCACTTACCTCTTTCTCGGCACCATGTCGTTGCCCGACGCCCTGCGTTCGCTGAACCTGTTCAGCGCCGAAGTCATGCCGCATCTGGCGAAGCTGTAATGTGGTCCGAAGGACCGAACTCGGAATCCATAACAACTGTGCGTTCGGCAGAGAACGCAGGCGATCATGCTACGCCCTTCGTGAGATGGATTCCGGGCTCTGCGCTTTGCGACGCTTACCGAATGAGGAAACACGCTACTGCCCGGGGTGGTCGGCACGCCCTTGATCCGCCCGCAGCGCGTCCGGGTGCGGCATGGCGATGGTGTTGTAGCCGGAATCGACGAAATGAATCTCGCCCGTGACGCCAGTCGATAGGTCGGAAAGAAGGTACAGGCCCGCGCCGCCGAGTTCGTCAAGCGTAACGCCGCGATGCAGCGGCGAATGCCGCTGCTGGAAAGCGAACATCATGCGGGCGTCGCCGATGCCGGCGCCGGCGAGCGTGCGGATCGGCCCCGCCGAGACGGCATTGACTCGGATTGCCCGCGGCCCGTAGTCCACCGCGAGATAGCGCACGGATGATTCCAGCGCCGCCTTGGCGGGTCCCATGGCGTTGTAGTTCGGCATCGCACGGTCGCCGCCGTTATAGGTGAGCGTCAACATCGCGCCGCCGTTGGGCATCAAGGCGGCGGCGCGCTTCGCCGCCTCGGTAAAGGCGAAGCACGAGATGAGCATGGTGCGCAGAAAGTTCTCGCGCGTGGTGTCGGCGTAACGCCCCGTGAGCTGCGTCTTGTCGGAAAAGGCGATGGCGTGGACGAGGAAATCGAGCGTGCCCCAGCTTCGCCCGATCTCGGCGAACACCGCATCGACCGAGGCGATGTCTTCGACGTCGCACGGCAGCACGAGATCGGCCCTCACCGACGCGGCCAGCGGCTTGACGCGTTTGGCGAGCGCATCGCCCTGGTAGGTGAATGCTAGCGTCGCGCCGTGCGCGGCAAGCATCCTCGCAATTCCCCAAGCGATCGAGTGGTCGTTGGCGACCCCCATGATCAAGCCGCGCTTGCCGTGCATCAAACCTTGCATGCCGACACATCCATTTCAGTTTCGATTCGGAATGAGGATCTACGCATCCAGCCGTTTGAACACGATGGAGGCGTTGGTACCGCCGAAGCCAAAGGAATTCGACAGCACGCAACCCAGCGTCACGCCGTCGCGGCGCGCGCGCAAGATCGGCATGTCGGCGAAAGCGGGATCGAGATTCTCGATGTTGGCGCTCTCGCAGATGAAGCCGTTGTTCATCATCAAGAGCGAATAGATGGCTTCGTGCACGCCCGTTGCGCCCTGCGAGTGGCCGCTGAGCGACTTGGTCGCCGAGATCGGCGGACATTTTTCGCCGGCACCGAACACTTCGCGGATGGCCTCGATCTCCTTGAGATCGCCGATCGGCGTCGAAGTCGCGTGCGGGTTGATGTAATCCACCGGCGACTTCACTTCGCGAAGCGCCATGCGCATGCAGCGGGCCGCACCTTCGCCGGAGGGAGCCACCATGTCGGCGCCGTCGGACGTCGCGCCATAGCCGGCGAGTTCGCCGTAGATCCTGGCGCCGCGGGCCTTGGCATGATCGAGCTCCTCGAGCACCAGCACGCCGGCGCCGGCGCTGATCACGAACCCATCGCGATCGGCGTCGTAGGCCCGCGAGGCTTTTGTCGGCGTGTCGTTATATTTCGACGACAACGCCCCCATGGCGTCGAACAAAACCGTCAAAGTCCAATCGAGTTCCTCGCAGCCCCCGGCAAAAATCATGTCCTGCCTGCCATATTGGATCAGCTCGTAGGCGTTGCCGATGCAATGGTTAGACGTTGCACACGCCGACGAGATCGAATAGCTGACGCCCTTGATCTTGAACCAGGTCCCGAGCGTCGCGGAAGCGGTCGACGACATCGCCTTGGGCACCGCGAACGGCCCGATGCGCTTCGGCCCCTTGCCGCGGGCGGTGTCGGCGGCCTCGACGATGGCACGCGTCGAAGGCCCGCCCGAGCCCATGATGATGCCGGTGCGCTCGTTTGACACTTCGTTCGCTTCAAGGCCGGCGTCGCGAATGGCTTGCTCCATCGCGACATGGTTCCAGGCGGCGCCGCCGCCGAGAAAACGCATGGCGCGGCGGTCGATGGATTCGCTCGGGTCAAGCGTCGGTGCGCCATGCACGTGGCAGCGGAACCCAAGCTCCGCGTATTTTTCGGTGCGCACGACGCCGGACCTGGCTTCGCGCAGCGACGCCAGCACCTCCTGGGTGTTGTTGCCGATGGACGAGACGATGCCCATTCCGGTAACGACAACCCGCCTCATCTTAGCCTCGTCAATTTCGTCCCGCTCCGAGCGGCCGCCGTTCAGGCTTTGCTCGCCTGCGGCGGCGCATCGTGGAACAGCCCGACCTTGAGGTCGAGGGCACGATAGATCACCGATCCATCGGCGGAGAGCCAGCCGTCGGCGATGCCAAGCACGAGTTTCGAGCGCATCACTCGCTTGATGTCGAGGCCGTAAACGACCTTCTTCATCGACGGCAGCACTTGGCCAGAGAATTTAACCTCGCCCATGCCCAGCGCCCGCCCTTTGCCGGGAGCTCCCAGCCAGCCAAGGAAGAAGCCGAGCAACTGCCACAGCGCATCGAGGCCGAGACAGCCCGGCATCACCGGATCGCCCTTGAAGTGACAGGGGAAGAACCAGAGGTCGGGTTTGAGTTCGAGGACTGCGCGGACCAGCCCTTTGCCGTATTCGCCACCGACCTCCGCAATTTCCGAAATGCGGTCGAACATCAACATCGGGGGCAGCGGCAGTTGCGGGCCTTGGACAAAAAGTTCGCCCCGCCCGCAAGCCAGCAGATCCTCGTATTCGAAAATCGACCGCCGTTCCTGCATCTTCGACTCCGCCGCCCCAGATGCGCCGATCCCTAACATATGGGGGCATAGCGGCAAAGCCGCACGGCGCGAAAGCGTCCGCCCGCAGCCCTCTTGCCTTCGGTGTTGCAGCCGGCGCGCAGCGGCGTATAATGTTTCAGTTGCAACGATCTCGTTTGGCCGCCCCCAATCGGGGCGGCCAAGCGGGGCATTAGGTGTAGCAATGACCCAGTCGCGTCCACATGCTTCCAGCGCCGCGGTGCCGACCGCGCCGGCGAGCACCGGCGATCTCACCGGTTGCCCGTGGCATGACGTGAAGGCGAAGCTGCGGGAGGTCGGGCTGCGCCCAACACGGCAACGCATGGCGCTTGGCTGGATTTTGTTCGCCAAAGGCGACCGGCACGTGACGGCGGAGATGCTCTACGAGGAAGCGAACCACGCCAAGGTGCCGGTATCGCTTGCCACGGTCTACAACACGCTGCACCAGTTCACCGACGTCGGCCTGCTGCGGCAAGTCGCGGTCGACGGCTCGAAGGCCTACTTCGACACCAATAACTCCGAACATCATCACTTCTTCATCGAAGATCGGAACGATCTGATGGACATTCCGTCGTCCGATGTGGTGGTGGGTAAAGCGCCTGTGCCGCCTGATGGCTACGAGATCGCCCGCATCGACGTGGTGGTGAGGCTACGGCGCAAAAAGCGCTAGTCGCACGGCCGACATTACTCGATCTTCTCGTCCGGATAGACGCCCCAGAGGCGGTTTTGCTCGATCCAGCCGTCGAAATCGTCACCTGCGATGCGGCACCAGCCTCCGGTGCACCGCTTGATCGATCCGAGCACACCGGACTGCAACTGCGCCGTCACCGGGCTCTGGGCATCGGGCTTGGCGTGTAAAGCCGCGAGTTCGGTCTTCGATTTCAGTTGCACTGCCGCCGTGCGCTTGCCCGAGAGCAAGGAGTGATAGACCCATCCCTCGGTGCCGTCGGAGTCGCGGATCCGCCGCCAGTTTTCGAATTCGGCTGTAATTTCGACCGGCCAGCCGACGCGTGTGTAGATCCAGGCAACGTCGTGGTCCTTGTCGGGCCCGCCGCGCACGTTGACCCGATCGGTCTTGAGGCTGACGAAGCGCGGCAATGTCAGGCCGCTCGTCGGCGCGTCGTTACCCGCCCGCGCCGGCGCTACGGCGAACGACAATACCGCGAGGGCCGCCAAGAAGGCGGCCCCGACGCTGAGGATCATGAACCCGCCATGCTGCGGTTCTGCCATAGCTCAAATGCCCAAATGCGAAGCCAAGCGCGCGAACGCCGGGGAACCCGGCGCGCTTTGTGGGAGCGCAGCCATCTGCTAGAGAAATGATGAACCGCCCCCCGCTCCGCAGTGTCGGCGAGGGCAGTTAACGAGAACTGAACGGGCGGATGCGTTCAAAGGGCCGGGTAACCGGGGCAGCATAATGGCATCGGGCAAAAAGCCGCTGGTGGTCGTCACCCGCAAGCTGCCGGACAGCGTCGAAACGCGTATGTGCGAGCTTTTCGACGCCCGGCTTAACCTCGACGACAAGCCGATGAGCCAGGCGGAGCTCGCCGAGGCCGCCAAGGTCGCTGACGTCATCGTGCCGACAGTGACCGATCAGATCGACCGGTCCGTGCTCAGCCACTCGGGCGCGCAATTGAAGCTAATCGCCAATTTCGGCAACGGTGTCGACCACATCGACGTCGCGACCGCGCTCCAGCGCGGCATCACCGTGACCAACACGCCCGGCGTGCTCACCGAAGATACCGCCGACATGACGATGGCGCTCATCCTCGCGGTGCCGCGGCGGCTCGCCGAAGGCGCCCAGGTGCTTATCGGCGAGAAAGAATGGAAGGGTTGGAGCCCGACCTGGATGCTCGGCCATCGCATCTGGGGCAAGCGGCTCGGCATCGTCGGCATGGGCCGTATCGGCCAGGCCGTCGCCCGCCGCGCCAAGGCATTCGGGCTGCAAATCCACTACCACAATCGCCGCCGCGTGGCGCCGCGCATCGAGGAAGAGCTCAACGCCACCTATTGGGAAAGCCTCGACCAGATGCTGGTGCGCATGGACATCATTTCCATCAACTGTCCGCATACGCCCGCGACCTATCATTTGCTGTCGGCACGCCGGCTGAAGCTCATCCGGCCCGAGGCTTATATCGTCAACACTGCCCGCGGCGAAGTGATCGACGAAAACGCGCTCGCGCGCCTGATCGAAACCGACGAAATCGCTGGCGCCGGCCTCGACGTTTTCGAACACGAGCCTGCCGTCAGTCCCAAACTCGTCAAGCTCGGGCGCGCGGGCAAGGTCGTTTTGCTGCCGCATCTCGGATCGGCCACGATCGAAGGGCGCGTCGACATGGGCGACAAGGTCATCGTCAATATCAAGACCTTCATGGACGGCCACCGACCGCCCGACCGGGTCTTGCCTTCGATGTTGTAACCTCCTTGTTGGTCATGTCCGGCATGGCCGTTCGAAGAACGGCGTCGCTTTGCTCGCCTATGACACGGACATCCATGCTGAATGTAGGCGTGTTGGAAGGGCCGAATAACTCTCACTCATTAAACGCTTCATGGGATTGCCGAGTGAAAGCCCGCATTGATGAGAAAATGGACCCAAAGCTGACAACCGTATTTGTGACCACCGTCTGGGACTAGCGGCGATGCAGGTGGACGGCGGAACAGCTCCAAGCCGGCGCGAACTTCTGTCGCTGATCGGCACGGTCGCCGGCAGCGCGGCGATGTATCACGCCATGACAAGCCTCGGTCTTGCGGCCAACTCCGCTTACACCGGGCCGATCAAGCTTTCCGGCGATGTGCGGGGTGCGTCCGTCCTGATTCTGGGCGCAGGTCTTGCCGGCATGACGGCGGCCCTGGAGCTGCGCAACGCGGGTTACAAGGTTCAGATCCTGGAATTCAATCGCCGTCCCGGAGGCCGCAACTGGACGCTGCGCGGTGGCGACACGTTTACCGAACTCGGCGGCCAGAAGCAGACCTGCGAATTCGAAGACGGGCTTTATTTCAATCCCGGACCATGGCGGATTCCCTATCACCATCGCGCCATCCTCGATTACTGCAGGAGACTCAACGTCGCGCTCGAGCCTTTCGTCCAGCTCAATCACAATGCTTTCCTGCACGCCTCGGGCGCGTTCGGCGGGAAACCGCAGCGCATCCGCGAAATCAAAGCCGATTTTCAGGGCGAGGTCGCCGAGCTCCTCGCCAAGGCGACCGCACAGGGCAAGCTCGATGAAACCATTTCAACCGAAGACAAAGAAATCCTGCTGCAAGCGCTGAAATCGTGGGGCGCGCTGGATAGCAACTACGCTTACAAAGCCAACCTGATTTCCGCGGAATTTCGCGGCTACGCCAAGGCCCCCGGCGGCGGCCTTCATGCGGAGCCCGTCGCCGGCGAACCGATCGGCCTTTCCGAGATCCTCAAGTCCCGCCTCTGGCGATATCTGCAAGGCTTCGCCCAACATTCATTCCAGACCACGATGTTTCAGCCGATCGGCGGCATGGACATGATCGGTACGGCGTTTGGCAAGGAACTCAGCGATGTTATTCGTTACGATGCAAAGGTGACCCGGATTCAGCAGGGCGACGACGGCGTCACCGTCAGCTACGTCGACGCCAAAACTCCTGCGGCCGTGCAATTGGCGAAAGCCGACTGGTGCGTCTGCACCATTCCACTCTCCATTCTCAGCCAAATCCCGCTCAACGTCGGCCCTCGCATGAAGGCGGCGATCGACGCCGTGCCCTATCTGTCGGCGGTCAAGATCGGGTTGCAGTTCAAGCGCCGGTTCTGGGAGGAAGACGAGGCGATCTACGGCGGCATCAGCTACACTGATATGCCGATCCGGCAGATTGCCTATCCGAACACGGGCCTTAATCGTCGCGGCCGCGGCGTGTTGTTGGGAGCCTACCTCGTCGAGGGATCGAACTCGTACGAATTCACATCGATGGCACCGACCGAGCGGGTCGCCCGCGCCGTCGCCATGGGTTCCCGCATTCATCCGCAATACGAGGCCGAGTTCGAAAACGGCATCGCCGTCGCGTGGCATCGCGTGCCGTTCACGCTCGGATGCGCCGGCTATTGGAGCGATGAGGTGAGAGCCGAGCACTATAACGACCTGTGCCAGATCGACGGCAGGATCGTGCTCGCAGGCGAACACGCCTCATATATTCCGGTATGGCAGGAGGGCGCGATCCTCTCGGCGCTCGATGCCATCACGCGGCTGCACGACCGTGTTGTCAAAACTTAAAATCAAAAATGTGGGCCGCGCCAGTGCGATGTGAACTACCATTGCCGTCCGGCCAACTTTGGTTTGCCGTGACGGCGATCGTTGCGTTGCTGTTGCTCGTCGCGCCGGCGGCGCTGGCGCAAAGCGCGGCGCGCGGTTCGTCCGAATCCACGCTGAGCGCCGGCTACAAATTCTCCGAAGCTGGTGGCGAAGAATTGTACGCCAATGTCTGCCAGGGCTGCCACATGCCAGACGGCAAAGGAGCAACCGGCGCCGGCACATATCCGTCGCTCGCCGGCGACAGGGCTCTCGAGGCGGCCGGATATCCGGTCCATGTCGTCGTTCACGGACAGAGCGGCATGCCGCCAGTGGGCGTGATGATGACCGACGATCAGGTCGCCGCGGTTGTAAATTATGTGCGAACGCACTTCGGCAATGACTATCGGGATGCGGTGACTGCCGAAAATGTCAAAGCCGTTCGCCGCTGACGAGCGGCGCTACAATGTGGAGTAGACAATGAAGATCGGACCAGGTATCGCCCTGAGTGCACTCCTTCTCACTGTTGCCGCTGCGCGAGCGGAGGTGGTGAGGCATCCCATCCCCAATTCCAATTTCCCGATTGCCCAATCGGTGGAAATCCCCGGCAACGCCACGACCTACTATGTCAGCGGCCAAGTCCCTCCGGTCATCGACAAGGATGCCGACCCAAAAAGCGCGCAGGCCTATGGTGACACCAAGACCCAAACCGTCGGCGTCCTCAACAAGATCAAGGGTATCTTGGAGGGGCTCGGGCTCGGCATGGGCGACGTGGTCAAGATGCAAGTGTTCCTCGTCAACGACGCGCGCGCGCCGATCGACTTTAAGGGATTCATGGAGGGATACACGCAGTTCTTCGGCGGCGATCAACCGAATTTACCGGCGCGCGCCGTCGTCGGCGTTGCCGCCCTCGCCAATCCCGGTTTTCTGGTCGAGATCGAAGTCGTGGCGGTAAAGACCTCAAAATGAGATCTCCGGTCGAGCGAGCTTTGCCGCCGGCCTCTGGCATTACCGGGCTTGCTGGAAATGCGCGGCCGTTGCAGATTTGAGTCGAATGAAAGCTGGATTTGACTAATGAAAATATCTGGCCGCCTTGGACGATCGCTCGCGCTTGCGCTGTTTCTGCTCACTCCAGCGGCGCACGCCGAGACTCTGCCGCTGCCAAGCAACCTGACGGATCTCAATTCCGACGAGGGCGAGAAGTTCTTTCTCGAGAGCGGCGCGCTCGCCACCTATTTTTCGATCGCCGACAATTTCGTAACCCAAAAGACGCAAGCTTATTGCGGCATCGCCAGCATCGTCATGGTGCTCAACGCCGTGGGCGTGCCGGCCCCCACGAGCCCTGAATATCAGCCCTACCACGTCTTTACCCAGGACAATGTCCTCAACGAACGCACCGATGCGGTGCTGCCGCGCGAAGTCCTCGCCAGGCAGGGCACGACGCTGGATCAGCTCGGCGGACTCCTCGCCCTGCATCCGCTGACAATCGAGGTTCATCACGCCGCCGACAGCGGACTTGACGCCTTCCGCGCCGCCGCGCGCAACTATCTCGCGGCGAAGGATCATTTCGTGGTGGTGAATTATCTGCGCAAGGCAATGGGACAGCAAACCGGAGGCCATATCTCGCCGCTTGCGGCCTACGATGCCAAGGCGGATCGGTTCCTGATCCTCGATGTCGCGCGTTACAAATATCCACCGGTCTGGGTGAAGGCATCCGACTTGTTCGACGCCATGAACACAACCGACTCGTCCAACGACAACAAGACGCGCGGCTATGTCCTTATCGCCAAGGCTGCCACTGACAAACTGCCACGACAGACTGCCACTGACAAGACTGCCACTGACAAGACTGCCACTGACAAGACTGGCAGTGACAAGACCGGCGCAGCGACGCCCGCGCCGGTGCAGTGACCGGACCTGGCACGCGCCGCGGGTGTAGTCTGCTCCATGGATAAGCGTTCACTCCGCAGGCTGGCGTCGTTTGCGCTCGTCGGCGTACTCGCGCTGCCGCTTCCGGCACGAAGCGAAAGCGGTCCGGGCCCGGAGATCGCGCGCGCCCCCGCTGTCACCGCCCGGAACGGCATGGTGGTGGCGCAGGAGGCGCTGGCGACGCGGGTCGGCGCAGATATTTTGCAGAGAGGCGGCAATGCAATCGACGCGGCAGTCGCCGTCGGTTTTGCTCTTGCAGTCACCTATCCGCGCGCCGGCAATATTGGCGGCGGCGGATTTATGATCGTCCATCGCTCAAGCGGCGAGGAGACGGCGATCGATTATCGCGAAACCGCGCCGCACGCGATCAACGATAAATCGTTTCTCGACGCTCAAGGCAATGCCGATCCGCAGAAGTCGCGTGAGTTGGCGCTCGCCATCGGCGTGCCGGGCACCGTCGCGGGTCTTGCGCTCGCCGAAGAAAAATACGGGTCCGGGAAATTCACCTTCGCCGAGTTGATCGCGCCGGCGATCACGCTGGCGCGCGACGGCATCGCCGTCGCCGACGACACGGCGGATTCGTTGCCGGTCGACCGTCCGCGCCTTGCCCGCTGGCCTTCCTCCGCTCAAATCTTTCTGAAGACCGACGGCACGGCGCTCGCGCCCGGCGATCGTCTGGTTCAGACGGATCTCGCCAACACGCTCGAGGCAATCGCCCGCAACGGGCCGCAAGCGTTTTACGAGGGCGACATCGCGCAAAAGCTCGCCGCGGCGGTGCAGGCGGCAGGTGGCGTCATGACCGCCGACGACCTCAGAAGTTATCGCCCGATCGAGCGCGCGCCGTTGCGCGGCACTTACCGCGGCTACGACATCGTGTCGATGCCGCCGCCGTCGTCCGGCGGCGTTGCGCTCATCGAGATGCTCAATATTCTGGAAGGCTACGATCTGGCGAAGGAAGGACGGACACAGGCACTGTTCCTGATGGTTGAGGCGATGAAGCGCGCCTATGCCGATCGCGCCTACTTCCTCGGCGACCCCGACGTGGTGAAAGTTCCGGTCGCGCGCCTGACATCCAAGAGCTATGCCGCCGACTGGCGCGCCGGCATCGATCCGGAACACGCAACCGCGGCCGGCGACATTCATCCGACGGCGGCGCCGGTCCCACCCGAGGGCCGTAACACGACGCACTTCTCCGTCATCGATCGTTTTGGCAACGCCGTCTCCAACACCTATACGATCAACTTCAGCTATGGCGTCGGCCTGGTCGCCGCAGGCACCGGCGTCCTTCTCAACAACGAACTCGACGACTTCGCCGCCAAGGCGGACGCGCCGAATGCCTATGGCCTCCTCGGTTTCGCGGCGAACGCTCCGGGTCCGGGAAAGCGGCCGCTGTCGTCGATGACACCGACCATCGTGCTCAAGGACGGCAAACCGTTCCTCGTCACCGGGTCGCCCGGCGGCAGCTACATCGTCAACGTGGTGTTGCAAGTGGTCACCAATGTGATCGACCGCGGTATGGATATCGCAAGCGCGGTGTCGGCGCCGCGTCTGCACGATCAGTGGATGCCGGACCGGGTGTTTACCGAGCCCGGGTTTCCGCCGGACCTGATTGCGGCCCTCGTGGCGCGCGGCGATGCCGTCACCGTGCAGCGGCGGCCGACGTCGGCCAACTCGATCCTGGCGACGCCTTCGGGCTTTATCGGCGCCGCCGATCCGCGCACGCGGGGTGCGCTGGCGGCGGGGTATTGATAATGTCAGCACCGCTCAGTGCGGGCGCTGCGACTGAAAAGGATGAGCCAGGAGGGATTGCATGAACGGCTCGGGACCCATCGCCACGTTGCGGATCGGTTTGATCGGCTCGGGCTTCATCAATAACTTTCACCTCCAGGCGCTTGTCTCTGTTCGCCACGTCACCGTCGCCGGCGTGTACAGCCCGACCGTGGCGCATCGTGAGGCTCTGGCCGCGAAGGCCAATGCGCTCGAACTCGGCCCCTGCCGGCCGTTCGCTTCACTCGAAGCCATGCTGATTTCCGGCGAAATCGATGCGGTCTGGATCGGCGTGCCGAATTTTGCCCGCCTCGAAACCATGCGGGAGATCCATCGTTTAGTGAAGGCCGGCTGGACCAAGCTCGTCGGCGTCGCCTGCGAAAAACCGCTCGGCCGTACGCTCGCCGAAGCGCGCGAGATGTTGCGGCTGGCCGAGGACGCCAAGCTTCTTCACGGCTATCTGGAAAATCAGGTATTCTCCAGCGCCGTCCAGCGCGGCAAGGATATCGTGTGGCGGCGCGCAGTGCCGATCTGCGGCCGTCCTTATCTGGCGCGCGCGGCGGAAGAGCATAGCGGGCCCCACATGCCGTGGTTCTGGCAGGGCCGGCAGCAGGGCGGCGGCGTGCTCTCCGACATGACCTGTCACAGCGTCGAGGTGGGCCGGTATCTGCTGACCAAGCCCGGTGCGCCGCGCAGCGATCTGAAACTCGTCAGCGCCAGCGCTACAGTCGGCAATCTGAAATGGACGCGGCCCGAATATGTGGCGCGGCTCAAAAAGATGATGGGAGCGGAGATCGATTACGCCGCGCGGCCGGCGGAAGACTTTGCCCGCGGCGCACTGACCTTCCGCGACGCCGACGGACACGAAGTGATGGTCGAGGCAACGAATTCCTGGGCTTATGTCGGCGCCGGCCTGCGCATTCTGATCGAGCTTCTCGGACCGGAATATTCCATGGAATTCTCCTCGCTCAACACCGGACTGAAAGTGTTCCTGTCGCGCGAGGTGGCCGGCGGTCAGGGCGAGGATCTGGTCGAGAAGCAAAACGCCGAACAGGGCTTGATGCCGGTGGTCGAGAACGAGGCGGACATCTACGGCTATGTCGGCGAGAACCGGCACATGGTCGAGGCCTTCCGCCATCGCCGGCGGCCGATCGAAACCTTCGAGGACGGCGTCGCCGTCGCCGAAATGCTGATGGCGCTCTATCGCTCGGCCGAAATCGGCCAGGTGGTGAACTTCCCGGCGCCGGATCTCGAGACCTACGTGCCGCCGGTTGCGCGGACGTAGGTTGCTACGCCGCCTCCTCCAAAAGCTCCGCCAGAAGCTGCGGCATATCGATCATGGCGTCGTGGCCGCACGGCATTTCGTGGACGTTCCAACCTCTGTCTCGTGCCGTTGCCAGGCCTTGATCGAACGACGGACTTGGATAGCCCATGGCTCGAATATAGGTCTTCTTCGCCACGCGTTCGCGCGCGCCGGTCAGCGCAAGCTTCTGCGTAAAGCATTTGATCGGCAATGGCGTGCACTGGGCGTCGACCCAGGCACGATCTTTTTCGTTGACGTTGAATGCTGCCGCCGACCGCGGCGGTAGCGTGGTCGCGCCGGCGCCCTGCGCAGCGATAATGGCCTCCACCACCGCCGGCGGAGCGACATCGAGGACGCTGTGTCCGTTCTCCGGAAAGAATGCATCGAGCATCACGAATGACGCGATCGCCTTTTCCAGCTTTTCGGCGACGCCGGATATCACCATTCCACCGTAGGAATGACCGACGAGTACGACCTCCGCCAGTTCCTGCCATTTCATGACATTGACGATATCGAGGATGTGGGTGTCGAGCGTGGTATCGGGTCGCAGCAGATGCGAGCGCTCGGCGAGCCCGGTGAGCGTCGGCGCAAATACCTCGTGACCCCGCGCGGCGAGCAGCCGCGCCACACGCCGCCAGCACCAGGCTCCGTGCCACGCGCCATGAACAAGCACAAAAGTCGTCATGTTTCCCCTGAGATTTGTCGGTCACCTGTCCGGCCTTCGCGTTGCTCAGCCTTTTGCCGCACCCAAGCCGAGCAATTTTAACGCGTTCTCTTTAAGGACGAGCGGCTTCACCTCGGGCTTGATGTCGAGCTTGGCGAAATCACTTAGCCAGCGGTCCGGCCGGATAACCGGCCAGTCGGAGCCGAACAGCATTTTGTGCCTCAGCAGAGAGTTGATGTATTTGACGAGAATCGGCGGAAAATATTTGGGCGACCAGCCGGAAAGGTCGATGTAGACGTTGGGCTTGTGCTGCGCGACCGACAGCGCCTCTTCCTGCCACGGAAACGACGGGTGCGCGAGGATGATCGGCATGTCGGGAAAATCGACGGCGACATCGTCCATATACATCGGGTTGGAGTATTTGAGCCGGATGCCGGCGCCGCCCGGCATGCCCGAACCGACGCCGGTCTGTCCGGTATGGAACAGCGCCGGGAGGCCCGCTTCCGCGATCGCCTCGTAGAGCACATAGGCGCTGCGATCGTTCGGGTAAAATCCTTGCATCGACGGGTGGAACTTGAAACCGCGAATGCCGAAATCGCGAATGAGCCGCCGCGCTTCCCTCGCTCCGGTTTTGCCCTTCGCCGGATCGATGCTGGCGAACGGGATCAGCACATCGCTGTTCGCCGCAGCCTTGTCGGCGACCTCCTCGTTCGCGTAGCGCCGGTAACCGGTCTCCCGCTCGGCATCGACGGGAAAGATCACCGCACCGATCTTGCGCTCGCGGTAATAGCTCGCGGTCTCTTCGATGGTGGGGCGATTGTTCGGCTGATTGAAATACACCGCCATCGCCGACTGAAGCTCGTCGTAGCCATCATCGGGATGCGTGCCGCACGGTTCCTCCGCGTGCGTATGGATATCGATGGCCACCAGCTCATTAACGTTCACGCCACACTCCTCGCGTTCTCAACGCACGTCGATAGTGGAGCATACGCCGGCGACAGCGTATAGCGGGATCACGCCCACGCACGTCGGGCCTCGCCGGGTCGCATTCAGTGCTTCTTTTGGAGTTATAAGTTTCTGGTTCTCCGAGCCATACAGAACGGCGAAAGCCACAAATTCACTGGCAGTATTTTGGGAGATGGTTCGTTGGACAATTGGCAAAGCATCAGAGTAGCGACCTTGCATCCGATAAAACTCCGCCAGATTGTTCAGTGTCGCGGCAACATAAGGGTGATCGGGACCGAGCACTCTCTCGTTTATTGCTAGCGAGCGTTTATATAACGGCTCGGCATCCGCGTAGCGACCCTGCCTGCCGTAGAGAACCGCAAGCCTGTTTAATGACACCGCCACATCGGGGTGATTGGGTCCAAGCGCTTTCTCCGATATTGCCAGTGAGCGTTTGTTTAGCCACTCGGCTTCCGCGTAGAGACTCTGACTTTCGGAAAGGAATGCAAGAGCGTTCAGCGAGGCAGAAGCATCAGGATGATCTGGACTTAGCAATTTTTCGCGCATTTCCAGAGAGCGCTTGAGGAGCGGCCATGCATCCTCATAACGTCCCTGTTCGTTGTAGTTAAACCCAAGATTGTTCAACAAGAATGCTATCTCAGGATTGTCGGGACCTAGCGCCTTCTCACGTAGTGCCAGCGCGCGTTTAAATAACGGCTCGGCATCCGCGTAGCGTCCCTGCCTGCTATAGAGGGTCGCAAGATTGTTCAATGAAACTGCTATATCAGTATGATCGGGTTCTAGTACTTTATCGCGTATTGTCAGCGCGCGTTTAAGCAACGGCTCGGCATCCGTGTAGCGTCCCCGGTTGTCGTAGAAGAGCCCGAGACTGTTTAGCGACTTTGCAACGTAAGGATGATCAGGACCGAACGCTTTTTCGAATATTACCAATGCCCGTTTGTACATCGGCTCCGCATCGGCATAACGACCCTGGTTGACATAGGTCGCCGCAAGACTATTTAGCGGAAACGCTACCGAAGGATCATTGGGGCCATATGCTTTCTCAGAAATGGCAAGCGCGCGTTTTTGCAGCGGCTCGGCCTCCCCATAACGTTTTTGATTGTTGTAGATAGCCGCAAGAGTGTTTAGCACCGATCCAACAATGGGATCGTCGGGACCGAAGTCCTTCTCGCGGATCGTCGCCGCGCGTTGGTACAACGGCTCCGCATCCGCGTAGCGTCCCTGTTTTTCATAGAAGAACGCAAGAGTAATCAGTGACGTCAGAACATCAGGATGATCGGGCCCCAGTGCCTTCTCATATACTGCCAGCTCGCGTTGTGCCAATGGTATTGCGTCCGCATAACGACCGGCATTAAATAATTTTACAATCTCAGCATTTATTTTCAGAGCTTGTTCGAGAGGGTCATTTCTAGACGGTGTACTCGCGACGTCGGGATGATCTTGACCAATTGCCTTCTGATCAGGCTCCTGCGCCAATGCCACATGAGGCGCAGACAGAAAAAAGGCGACGAGCAACAGCGCAATGATTTTGACAGTTCTCATTGCTGGCAAGGCAAATCTCCGATCAATTGCACGACTGGCTGCACTCGTGCCTACGACATCGACGGAGTAACCATCGCTGCGGAAATTGTTGGAAAAATGGTCCTGCTGGCGCGCCCTGGCCGTTGTTGTCGCGGGCAATGAAGCAGGCGTCGTCTTCTCGCCGGTCGTCCACGGTGGCGGGAAACGGCGAGCGTTCGGCATTACGATGTCAGCCTGTGGTGGTACGTGCGCGGTGAGACCATCAACTCGCAAAAGGTCCACCGCGGCAGACGCCATTCCCAGATTTCGCTACCGCGTTCGGGGGCACAACGGACATGGCCGACCGTCGCGAGTGATCCATAGCCGTCATCGGCGCTGCCATAGACACCCCGGACGGCGAGCCATAAAGTCGTCACCGGGTCCGAGTTTTCCCTAGGGTGAGTACGCGATGCGGGGCGCGCTGGCGCTAACACAACCCTCTGGCATCACCTAACTCTCCGAACATGGCGAACATACCGTCGTGCCGGAAGGGTGCAGATCTCAAAACGTAAGGACTTCGGCAAATGATCAAATTCGGAATTGGGCAGGCGGTGCGACGCGTGGAAGATCGACGCTTCCTCACGGGCCAGGGGCGCTACGTCGATGATATCACGCTACCCGGTATTTGCCATGGCGTAAACGTCCTTTCCCCGCATGCGCATGCGAACATCAAGAGGGTCGATGCGTCGAAGGCGAAGGCGGCGCCGGGAGTGTTGCTGGTGCTCACCGGCGCTGACGCCAGGCACGATCAGCTCGGCGGATTCACGGCCGCCATGATGCCTGAGGATCTCGGCGCGCCGAAAGGTCACCGCATTCATCAGCAGCTTCTGCAATCCGACAAAGCGCGCTTCGTGGGTGACCGCATCGCCTTCGTCGTCGCCGAAACGCTCACGCAGGCGCGCGACGCGGCCGAAATGGTCGAGATCGACTACGAGCCGTTACCGGCGGTGGCGCTGCTCGAAGACGCCGCCAAGGATGGGGCGCCGAAAGTGTGGGACGACAATCCGAACGGCAACGTCGCGTTTCAACTGATGATCGGCGACCACGCGGCGACCGATACGGCGTTCGTGAAGGCGAAGCATCACGTGAAGCTGCGCATCGAGAACAACCGGCTGACGCCGGGGTCGATGGAGCCGCGCACCGCGATAGGCGATTACAATACGGCTGAGGACAGTTACACGCTCTACACCTCGTCGCAGAATCCTCATGGCGCGCGCACGGAGATCGCGCACATCCTGCATATCGCTGAAAATCAGCTGCGCGTGGTGTCGCCCGACGTCGGCGGTGGTTTCGGCCTAAAGGGGGGTGCGTTTCCGGACGATGCGCTGGTGCTGTGGGCGTCAAAGAAGCTCCGTCGCCCTGTGAAGTGGGTTGCGACACGCTCCGAAGCGATGATGACGGATCACACCGGCCGCGATCTCGTAAGCTACGGAGAGCTCGCGCTCGACGAAAAGGGAAAAATCCTAGCGATCCGCTCGCAGTCACTGTTCCAGGTCGGCGCCTATTTTGTCGGCCCGGGCATGGTGAGCGGTCTATTCTCGATGCGCTTCATTCCGGAAGCCTATGACGTTCAGACGATCCACGTCATGTGCAAAGGCCTGTTCACGAACACGCCGCAGGCGGGCCCCTATCGCGGCGCCGGACGTCCAGAGGCGGCTTATTTCACCGAGCGCATGATCGAGCATGCGGCGAAGCAGATCGGCATGGACGTGGCAGAGATCCGCCGCGTTAATCTCATTTCTTCGGACAAATTCCCCTACAACACACCGACCTGGTTCTGCTACGATTCCGGTGAGTTCGTTCGCCTGCTCGACAAGTGCATCGATATGGCGGACTGGAAGGGTTACGCGAAGCGCAAAACGGCCTCGGAAAAGGCCGGCAAGCTGCGCGGCCGCTCAGTCTGCTACTACATCGAGTTTGGCGGCATCTTCAACGACCGCATGGATATCCGCTTCGATCCGGGTGGCACCGTTACGGTGTTCGGCGGCACGCACTCGCACGGGCAGGGGCACGCGACGGTCTTTGCGCAACTCGTCCATGAATTCCTCGGCGTGCCATTCGACCAAATCCGTTATGTGCAAGGCGACACTGCCCAAGTGCAATTTGGACGCGGCACCTACGGAGCGCGCAGCGCTGTGGTTGGAGGCAGTGCGCTCCGCCGAGCTGCGGATGCGATCATCGACAAGGCAAAGTTAATGGCGGCCGCCATGTTGGAGGCGGACGCGGGCGACATCGAATTCAAGGACGGCAACTTCACGATTGCCGGCACCGACAAGACCATCGCACTCGTTGAAGTAGCGAAGGCATCCTTCGCCCCGATGGGGCCGATGACCCAATTCGGTATCGGGCTCGAAGGCTCCGGCAGTCATTCGCCCGAGCCGCCAAGCCATCCGAACGGCGCGCATGCGGTCGAGGTCGAGATCGATCCCGAGACGGGTGAGGTATCGGTCGACCGCTACGTGATGGTCGATGATCTCGGACAGGTGCTTAATCCGATGATCGTCAACGGCCAGCAGCATGGCGGCGTTGCGCAAGGCATCGGGCAGGCGCTTTATGAGCATGCCGTCTACGACCGCTCGACGGCGCAACTCGTCACGGGCAGCTTTATGGACTACGTGATGCCGCGGGCAGACATGCTGCCGAATTTCGAGATCGCGTTAGAAGAAGTGCGCTGCAAGACCAATCCGATTGGCGTGAAGGGCATCGGCGAATCCGGCACCATCGGGGCTCCACCGGTCGTCATCAATGCGATTATTGATGCGCTGGCTCCACTCGGCATCGACCGTATCGATATGCCCGCGACGCCGAGCCGCGTGTGGCAGGCGATACAGAGCGCGAAGGAGGTACCCTAAGCGCCCCTGCCAAGAGCGAGCCACGCTGAACAATCTTTGCAGAATGCTTTCTTCACCGTTCCACCGTGAGCTATCAGTGGATGAGTCCGGTAATGGCCCCTCGCGACCAGTTTCACATTAGGACCTGAGTCGGCTTTCGGGGTAAAGCGGAAGTCGGCCGTGCGGCAGAGTCCGGGACCTCGGTCGAAAATGACCCTGAGTTGACCTCGCCGGGATCGGCATACAATCCCGAAACTCGACATTCGTGGTCGGCGAACTGTTTCACGTCGGAAGCTTTGGAAAAAACGCTGCGCCGACCGTCATGTTAGGGAACAATACCCCGGCAGGCCCACGCGACGTTCGCAAAGGACCTCGGGCCGTCGGGCCGGCCGGCCTCGTAGGCGTCGCGCACGGCGGCGTCGGTGCGCGTTCGCTCGGCAGTGTCGAGCGTTGCCACATACTTGCCCAGCGGCCCTTCGCCTGCGGCAATCGGCGACCAGTAGTCGTCAAAGCTCTGGTAGTCCATGCGGATCATCAGCTGCATTTCCGCAACGTCCACAAGACCCTGCTCGACAAAAGTTCGTTTCATTTCGCCCGGCTGCATCATCGGTTGAAAGCAATAGCGGCCGCGCAGCTGGCGCCCGCTTTCGCTGAGCGCCGCCACCGTGTCGATCATCATGCGCATGCCGGGCATGCCGCCGAGATGGTCCCACACGGCTGCCGCGACCACGCCGCCCGACCGAACGACGCGGCGCATCTCGGCGACTGCCTTGCCGGCTTCGGGGACGAAGTGGAGCACGAGCAGCGATAAGGCGCGGTCGAAAGTGCCGCCCTCGAAGGGCAAAGCGCAGGCATCCGCCTGCTGGACTTTTATTCGCGGGTCGGTGCTTCGCCGGATCGCTTCCTCGACAAAGACCGGCGAATAGTCGATCGCGGCAATCTCGCCGAGGTCGGCGGCCCTGGCGAGCGCGAAGGTTAGGCTACCGGTACCGCAGCCGACGTCGAGAATCTTTTCGCCGTCGGCAACCTTCGCGAAGTCGATGAATAGGGGCGCGAGTTTTTGGCTCCAGCGGCCCATGAGCTGCTCATAGCCGGCGGCGTCGTGGACGTTAAAGCCGGAGGTCATCGAAGTCTCCGTGTGCGCGGCAAATGCTTAGACCTCGACAGGGTGGTTGCCAAGGCGCCAGAGCAATCGCATCGTTGGGATAGCCTGACGAAAAAGAACGCTCTTCCGCGCGCTTAGTTTTTCCAACCATCGCACGAAGCGTCCACTCCGGGGAAGCGCCGCGAAAGTCCAGAATTGGCCCTGAACGTCAGTGGCCTTAATGCAGCAATTCGGTAGCGATCGGGTGCAAAGCGGACATCGCGCAGACATCGTCGATTGGTTGAAAATGCCCATACCGGAAGTCGACCAATTTCTCGCAAATTTGGGTACTGGTCGGGCCAGTACTCAAATTTGATGCGTTGAGGAGAACGCTATGGTTGACCTGAAACTGACGTTCGCCTGCGGAGGCTACGATCGCATGGAGCCGCTGCGCCTCGGACGAGTGAAGCCGGAAGGGATCGCCCTCACGACAGTGCAGGTCGACGATCCGCGCCACCTCTTTGACGTGATGATGCAGAGCGACCGGTACGACATCGCCGAAATGTCCTTGTCGGAGCACATCGCAACAACGAGCCTGGGGGAAACACCCTTCATCGGGCTGCCGGTGTTTCCCTCGAAGGTGTTCCGACACGGCTTCATCGTCGTCAATAGCGACTCCGGGATTCGAGCGCCCAAAGATCTCGAAGGAAAGCGAGTTGGAGTTCCGCTCTACACCATGAGCGCAGCGCTGTGGACGCGAGGCATGCTCCAGGACGATTACGGGGTCGACCTGTCGGAGGTGACCTGGGTTCAGGGCGCCATCGATCACCCGGGGTCGCACGGTTCGCCCAATCCTCCACCTCTTCTCAAGCAACCTCGGATCGAAATCAACCGATCGGGCAAATCGCTTTCCGACCTCCTGGTCGATGGCGATATTGACGCCACCTTGGGCGGCCTCATGCCCACAGGGTTCGGCAACACACCCAAGATGCGCCGCCTCTTCCCCAACTTTCGGGAGGTCGAGCGTGACTACTACCAGCGGACCCAAATGCATCCGATCATGCACATCGTGGTAGTCCGGAAGCGGGTGTACGAGCACTACCCTTGGATTGCGAAATCTCTGTACGACGCCTTCGAGAGATCGAAGGCGCTGGCCTGGAAGGAACTCTCCTACACCGGTGCCCAGAAGGTGATGTTGCCCTGGCTCTATGCCGATCTCAGCGAAATTCAGGAAACCTTCGGGGACGATCCGTGGCCTTACGGCATTGCGCGCAACTGCAAGACCATCGCGACCTGCATCAAATACATGAAACGCCAATACATGATCGACCGTGAACCGCGGTTCGAGGAACTCTTCGTCGACGTGGCCTGAAGCTTCCGGCACCCAACGGTCTTTGGAGAGGATGCTCTCCCCGACCGTGGAGGTCGTGATCGCCCCGCTGGCCCTTCTACCTAGCAGAAGTTTTGGGCGTCCCTTCTGAAATGTCCTAGAAACTCAATGAGGCGTTTTGCGCGCAAACTGTTCTTTGGCCCATCGAAACTCTCGGCGTCACCCACTTGCTGCGTTCCCTGGAAGTCGTGCTGCGTCGTCTTCCGCTTCGCTCCGGCGGTCGGAGCACTCGCGATCGCTGCGCCGCACGCAGCTATTGCCCAGACTTCCAAAATCTACCGCCTCGGTACGCTCACGGTCGGACCGCCGATGGTGGTCTCAACCGGTCGACGCAACACTTTATCCTAGATGGAAAGATGAAGTGTATTCAGTAATTTCCGAAGACGGCCGATTGTCGGTGTCCTTACAAGCCCATCTAAACAAAGTGGTAAGTCAGCTCAACGAACGGCCACGTAAAGCCTTGGGAATTGAAACCCCAGCAGAAAGATTTAATGCAAGTGCTGCGTCGACCGGTTGAGCCGGCAAGTAACACGGACATTGATCGCCACGGGTACAGAGTGCATCGGTCGTGAATGACCCGGAACCGACATGCGGCCGATTTGGCCGTGATCCGCCAAACGATGTGCTAGGGTGGGACCTCGACGCGACGACGAGGGCCCCATGAGACGACGCGAGTTCATCTCGCTTGTCGGTGGTGTGGCGGTGGCGTGGCCGCTCCGTGCGCACGCGCAGCAGTCCGAACGACGTATCGGCGTGCTTATGTCTACCGCCGCCGACGAACCGGAAGGGCAGGCCCGCCTCGCGGCATTCCGGGACACCCTGCAGCAACTGGGCTGGACCGACGGCCGCAACGTGCGGATCGATACTCGCTGGCCTGCGAGTGAGCCCGATAGCTATCGCAAATACGCGGCCGAACTAGTTGGGCTGGGGCCGGACGCTATCCTGGCCTCCGCTAGCGCGAGCGTGGCGGCTTTACAGCAGGTGAGCCACAGCGTGCCGATCGTGTTCACGAATGTCGTCGACCCGGTTGGTGCAGGTTTTGTCTTGAGCTTATCCCGGCCGGGAGGCAATACCACCGGATTTAGCGCGTTCGAATACAGCTTAAGCGGAAAATGGCTCGAACTGCTCAAACAGATTGCGCCAAACGTGACCCGCGCTGCAGTCCTTCGCGATCCCGCGCTAGCCGCCGGGATCGGCCAGTTCGCGGCGATCCAGGCCCTGGCGCCGCCGTCATTCGGCGTAGAATTAACTCCGATTGACGTGCGCGACCCCGGCGAGATCGAGCGCGCCATCGCTGCATTCGCACGTGAGCGGGATGGCGGCCTGATCGTGACGGCGAGCTCGGCGGCGCGCACTCATCGCGAATTAATCATTTCGCTGGCGATGCAGCACCGCCTACCGAACGTCTTTCCGTTCCGCCACTACCCCTCGAACGGTGGCCTCGCCTCCTACGGACCTGACGCGATCGACGAGCACAAACGCGCGGCTGTTTATGTCGATCGCATCCTCAAAGGCGAGAAGCCTGCCGACCTGCCGGTTCAGGCGCCTACCAAGTACGAACTGGTCATCAACCTCAAGACCGCCAAGGCAATCGGCCTCACAGTGTCGCCGACGTTGCTCGCGCGGGCAGACGAGGTTATCGAGTAAGTCTCATGTCTCCTCCTGGCCCTTTTCATCATTTCGCTGCGATGCAATGACTTGTCAGCTGTCGGGACAAAGCGGACACGGCATGAGCGACAGCGCATTGCGGGCGTGCCGTTCTCGCCGCGTTTGCGACCCTCGCTCCGGCGCCGAAGCAATTCATGGATTCGTTTTTTGGGTCGGCTTTTAGGGGAGGTAGCGGCATCTAAAGACGAGCCACCGCCCCCGATCTAAGGGCCGCGACAGCACACCGCCATTCTGCGAGTAGCACCGGCAATGGCACCGCTACTGCCGTTGCTTCCGCGCCGGCAGTCAATTGCGCAGGTGAGTGTCAACTTTTCGCTGTAAAGGCCAGTTTTGAAACGCCAAAAAGTATCAACTCGCAGATTTGAGAAAAGCTCGATGGACGCCGCCCCCAGCGCCCACTACATGAGCCTCGCAGCGGTAGCGGGCCGTTAAATAGCGATTTCCCGGCTACCGGCTTTCCCAATCGGGGACGAAGATTCGTTTCCGGTAGGGGCGGGTTGCGGCGAGCGATACGTTCTGCGCGCCACACTCCCTTCAGCGTCCGGTCTGGCGCGTCAGCTCAAGCACTTTACATCTCGCGTCTAACCTATTGATCTTGAACCATCACAAAATCATTCCCTTTACAGCGAACCCGTTGATTTATCGGCAAGAACAGCAAACTCTTAATCAGCGGGTCCAAGGTTCGAAGTCCTTGTGCGCCCACCACATTAAGTCATTGAAATTATGCAGGGGTTTCGTCTCGAATACCAGACTACGAATATGGATGTTCTCCGAAAGGTTCCAAAGAGGTTCCAAGAGTGCGCCGTGAGGTCCTCTGCCTCTGGCTGCGTTGGCGGCCGCTTCAATCCAGCCACGATGCGCGCGCCGCGAACAATACCCGGCCGGCCACAGGGGCTGGAAGATCAGCTGGCTAATGGGGTCACCAGACTACGAATCTGGGGTCAGGAGTTCGAATTCTCTGTGCGCCGGGAGATTGGCAAGGAGTAGTCGGTGAAAGTCCGACACGATGAAGGAGTAGCGAACCGCATCGCGAGGCCAGCGGTGGATCAAATTTTCCGAAGGGACAGGGGTTGGCGCGCTTTCAAGGAATGGGGACGGGTCGAGCGGAGGTCTGACGTTCACTTGTTCTCGTAAGGTCGTCGCCGGGAAAAAAATCCCACGCCTCACTGTAATGAGCTGATCGGACATTTTGCCGGTTAAAACCTACAAAAACCCTTGAAAGCGGCGACTATAGCGCCCGCCACCACCGGCGACGTAGCGCAACAGAAGCCCATTGATAGGAAACCTATACCAGGGCGGAAGGCCCACGGCCGGAGCCGGATATCGAGGGCGCGCCGCAAGCCGACGATCTTCGACGCGGTCTCGCGCCTTGGCGAGTGACGCCTTGACGCTTGCCAGCCGTCACAGCGTCACAGCCGGCGAAAGCTGTGACGGCTCAACGATTGCCGATGTATGCGACATTGCTTGGTTGTGACGCTGTGACGCCCTCAGCGCAGCAGCGGGCCTATGCGCTCTCGGACTGCGCGCGGTAGTAGCCACGTCGGCTGGTGCCCTTGCGACGCTTCGCCACGATCGGCGCCGCTTTGATCGGCGAGGATGGCGTTCGCGATGTCACGATAGCTCCGCGCAACGATGCTGCGGCCGTCGATATCCCGGCCGTTCGATATCTGGTTCCGGCCGTGGGCCTTCCGCCCTGGTATAGGTTTGCTATCAATGGGCTTCTGTTGCGCTACATCGCCGGTGGTGGCGGGCGTTATACAAACTAGAAAGTGGCGGCTTTCAAGGGTTTTTGTAGGTTTTAACCGGCAATATGTGCGATCAGCTCATTGCGGTGAGGTGTGTGGTTTTTTTTCACGGTTTCGTCAGGGGATGGCTTAACGCGAGTAGCTACTTTCCGCCGCCTCTAACGCCCGCCACAGTTGCTCAGTCGGAACGTTTTCCACTGCCTCTGCGACGTGCGGAATGCCTGCAACAATCGCCTCCAAGATCTTTGCCTCGTCCGAACGTATTTTCATCACCTATCACCTCGCGACAAGGCAAGTTCCGGCCGCCGTTCTCTTGAGTAAACCACTCCATTTACCTGGAGCAAAATCGCGGACGAACTCATTCCCATACCTTGCGACAATCGGGGTTTTCGGAATCCAAATGCCAAACGTCGACTTCCGCAATCATGCGACGCTTAAAGGGTCATGTGGCTGCGGACGAACTCACCGAAGAAAAAATGCTGAGAAAATTATGCGAGGAAATCGGATGCCTCGATGAATTCGGGCCAGCGTAGAAAGTAGAGGCCATCAAGGCTCGCAAGTGAGGACACCAAGGGAAACTGGGCTAAGACAATGATTGCGAGGAGTGGTGACGTTTCTCGCACTGAATCGTTAAGCTTCGGGGAGAACTACCTGGGTTACAACGCTGTAATGCCATAACACTGGATAACCCTTCCAATCGGTTAGAAACTTAGCTTTCCATGTCTCCTCGCTCGCATACGCATAGACGTCTATGTTATTGACCCCACAGCCGACATAACCAAGGTCGTCGCGCTTCCCAAACAAATCTCTTCCAAGGTCTCGGCTGGCTTGTATTATGTTTTCCTTACGGTCGGCGGCCTCGATTTCGGCCCGGGTAAACGCCGGTTTCAATTGAGACCAAACCGAAGTGAAGCTTCCATCCTGCCGTTCGGTTATCCCCACGGTCCAAGTGGCATTCTCCTTGAGGATATAATCCTTCTTGGCTCTGGAAGTCTTCGGCCGTGCCTCCTTAAGACGGTCAATCGTGGCCCGCAGCACGGCAATCTCGGTTTGCAATTGGAATATCCTGACGTCCCGAGTGTGACGGTAGCGCGCAACGTTTTGGGATCGGACGAACTGATCCATGTCGGCTTCGGTTTGATGAGCACCGCCCAGGACCCTCCTTGCAGGCTGCGCCAGTCGGCGAAGGCAGTCTGAGCAATTTTGACCACGGAGGATGAAGCAGGCAGCGCCCGCCGCTGGCCCGGCACGGGGTCTGGGGGGCGTCCGGCCCGGTGCGTAACGTATTCAGTTTTGGGCTACACTCCGGCTGACGTGAGCGAGGAGGTGGATATGTCATTTTTTGGGGCTAGGGCCGTTCTACGCATCATTGGCGTGGCATTAGCCGCTGTTGCGATTTCGCAAATTGCTCACGGGATCTGTAACGCCCGGGCTACTTTGAAAGAAAACCAACGCCGGACCAAAGCCAAGCGAGACCGGCCTAGCGCCTTATCCGTCTGACTTAGCAAAGCGGGGGCAGCGCCGGGCAAGCGACCGCCGCGCAGTTCTTGCGGCGAGCACCTATCAGAAAAACAGCGTTAGCAGTCCGCAGAGCGCCACGCTGACGAGCAGCACGAACCATTCTGAAACTTTCAACGAAAGCAATCTGCCCTCACTCGCAACATTGGCCATCATCACAGGGCGCTCGCCGTTGAAGAATCAATATTCGCTCACCATAGCGAAGCCGACAGTAAAAGCTGTAGCGCGCCGGTTACACCAGACAGAATTTGCGAGCAACGCCGAGCCAGCGCGACTGCCGGGCCGTAACCTTTGGGGCGGACAAGACTTGGAGCCGTCCACTAATGTGCTCGCCGATGCGTGAAGAGAGACGCCGGTCGCCACGATGCCGTCTAGACATAAACTCGTAAAGGCGATTATCCCGGACGTGACTTAGGTAGAACCGTCTCAAAATCGCCTGAAGAGGATAACGAGGCAGGCTGGAGCGGAGGCTGGGGCAGACGCCGATGGTGGTAGCGGCCAGAAAAAAGGACGCTCAATTACGGGGTCTATCGGCCAACGAACTTTGCTCCCACGTCCCGGCCGAGGCGCCAGATCACTCGGTAAGTGCCGTCCCGGGCGGGGCCGTCGCCGGACGGGAGCAGCACGAATTCGTCGGGAATGTCGAATCCGAAGGCATTGACACGCACCCCGCCGTTGGAAATATCGGTGATGAGGCAGTAGCGCGGCGGATTGCTTCGTCCGGGCTGAATCTTCGCCAGACGTTCGAGCGGGTAACGCGGCGCTCCGCGTTTTTCCTCGGCCTTAGGGGAGGGCACGACACATGGACTCCTCGATTGCGGCCGCGCCGCAAGGAGAGGCGACTGCCTCTGGAATGAAACTACCTAGGCAAATGGGCCTTACGAGCTGACTAACGCCCACATTCGGATTTTTCTCGAAATTGTCTGAAATCCTCTGCTTGACGCCGAATCCCGCTGGGGCGCATTTTTGAGGATGTATGGTCCCCTTTGCTGTGGCCATGAAAAGTTGGGGCCTTTTTTGCTTCGTCGCGCATCAGATATGTTTCGTTGCTGCTCGGCTCCGACGCGTTCTGTTCCTCGCGTCAGGTAGCGGGCGTTATACCACTTTCAGCCCCGGCTCTCTGGCGGGTGCGGGGCCAGTCTTTTGGTGGCTGCAATAGGCGTCCCCCAATCATGCGGGGCGCCTATGTCACGAAAGCTGAAGGGCGTTGAAAACTCTGCCCTGTGACAAGACTGCGGAAAGTCTACTGGGCTTTTCAGCCGACCATTTCATCGGAGGCGGCGACGAGGACGGCGTCATGGCTAACGAGGTCGCGCTAACTGAGTCCCAGTACCTAGACTAGTGAATCGCTTTGATCGAGATCGAAGACGTTCACGAATGATTGCCCGTTTGGAGATGCAGAAAGTCCGGGATTCATATACCCGGTTCCAGCTGCTGTGCCGCGTCGAGATGCTTCTTCAAAGTCGGCAGCATCTGATTGGCGGAGTCTGCCGCAGGATCGTCCTTTTTCTTGGCCTCGTTTTGGAACCTCGTGATATTCGTTTTGTGGCCCGCGATCATCTCCGCGACGAAGGCGCGGTCGAACGCCGTCCCAGAGAGCTTTGACATCCTATTGTACGTGGCCTTCTGACTGACGCTCAGCTCGGTCGGGACCGTGATCCCAATCTGCTTCGCGACTTTCTCCGCCTGCTCATTCGAGGTGGAATGGTCAGTCACGAGCATCTGCGCGTAGGAGGCAGCGCGCCTGCGAAGGCGAATAGCCCTAAGTTTTTCACGTCGTGCTCCCTCAGTTGCTGCATACCGAGCGGCCCCCGACGGCAGAGCGGCTAGTGAGCCTCGTTGTTCCGACAGGCTCGCCTGCTGTAGCGTTCGCTGAGCCTGGTGACGGCGGCGTCAGGAGCCGACAAGGTCAGCGAAGTGTTCATTCGGGACGCCATTCAACGCAACTTGGCGGAAATCAAACTGGGACAATTGGCTCAAGAGAAGACCCAAAGTGCCGAGGTAAAATCCCGCTTCCTTCGTTGCCTTGATCGCCCGCTGATGCGCGAGCGTGCAGGCCACTGTGATCATCCTGGCGCGGAGGGCTGCTTGGTACGCGGTCAGCGGAGCCTTGGCCGTTGGCGCTGGGGTCGGTTGGGGATATTGTTCGCTGGTCATCGCTTATGCTCCATGTGTCCTCACAGGCATGCGCGGGCCTGCGGTGATAGGGGCTGTGCTTGGCGGCACAGCCCCACTTGTTAGGTTTAGGAGTGTGCGGCCGACCGCAGGATTTGCGTGTCGCCGAAAACGATCCGGATAGCATCGTTCTCGCAATGCCCCGGGGGGCGCCTTTTTGTTTGTGCTATCAGCGATGGCGACGTGAGCTATTCGATACAGATATGGGAAAGCACTCGGTGCAAAGTCATGTGGGTGAGGCCAGCATAGGCACGCTTTGGAAGGAAACCTAATATGCGATACCGGCCCGCGACCATGGAGGAGGTGAGAAAATGCCTCGACTTCTGTTCTGCTGACATGAAGGTTGATGTTAAATCCGATGTTCCGCTGGTCGCAAAGACCGTTGGCGACCTTTGCTCGCTCTCCTCATGGCACCCCGGCTTGACCTTGAACTTCTCCAGCCGCGGCGACCGCTATCCCGAGAGTGTCGTAGTAGTTGAGCGGGCTTCCTGATCAGTCGTCCTCACGGCGCAACAGCTCCGGAAGCTTCGCCACGTTGACCGCCATCTCGCCTCTTCCTTGCTCAGGCGCTTGGTGCCGGAAGTGCTTTTACCGCCGTGGAAATAAAAGTATCCGAGTGCTTGGCCGGTCGTGTCGCGAACGATGAAACACTCCGCAGTTTCATCAATCGTCCAGGGCGGCGGGAAGCGGCGGAGCGGCATGGCCGCGGCTCTCAATTGCTGGGGAATTGATAGACGACCTCGCCCGCTTCGTTCCTGACCATGATGATCGGTCGGGGTTGTTCGGGCCCGCAATCTTCTAGAAGTTCATCTATTATTTCACGAGCGGCCCCAATGGCGGCCTCGTCGCTCGACAAGAGCGTTCCTTCAGTATCGTCGATTTCCTGATCCGGATACGTCACGGTGAAGAAGTAGCGCGGCATGCGACCAATCATAACGCGGTCGCCCAAAAGAAAAGAGCCCCGACGCTAAGTCCCGCCGTCCAGATGTTGGAAGCTGCTGTTCTCGACAAGCGCATCCACCATGGTGGCCATCCAATTTTAAGATGGCAAGTATCTAACGTCGCTATTGAGATGGACGCAGCCGCCAATAGAAAGCCTAGCAAAAAACGGGCGATTGGCCATATTGATGGTGTTGTTAGTTTGTTGATGGCTATGGCTGCTCAACCAGTGCGAATAGATATTAGTGCGTTGATAGGATGAGAAACAAATTATACGACACAAAGAGCTGGGTGCGTCTTTCCAGATTGAAACGCAGACGCGATCCGCTGTGTAAACTCTGTTTGAAACAGGGTCGCGTCGAGCCTGCAGTTGACGTCCATCACCGCATTCCTATCAAAGGTGGAGGCGAGCCTTACCCTGCGCTTGATGGCTTGCAAAGCCTTTGCAAGGAGCACCATTCTGCAATTACAGCAGGCAACGAAGAACCAACAATTCGCGGATGCGATGTCAGAGGCCAGCCGCTTAACATAAATCATCCGTGGTATCGGTAAGGTTAGCGATGCAATCAATTGATGAAATAGCAGAGAGCTATGATAAGAACGTTCAAGCGATTTGCCATAATCCGTATGGGTTTTTTGATGTTGTATTGCGCGTGCATCAACTTATTCCAGTCGGCGACACGATCCGGATCGGCGCCGACGCCGCGGCGACCGAATATCCCTTCCAGGAGCGGCGGCGATCACCGGCGAGGACGGCCATGACAAGCCCCCTGTTTAGCTGCCAGTGAGATGGCCCCTAGCAGCGTCCTGGAGAGCATCATGGGCGCGTAAGGTAAGTGGGCCTTTGTCCCGGAATGACATAGGTGCCGTTGCCGCGTGGGATTGCGTAAGCGGGCGGATGTCCCGGCGATTGAACGACGTAGGCGCCGTTGCCCCGTGGGGTTATGTAAGTGGGCCTTTGTCCCGGAATGACATAGGTGCCATTGCCGCGTGGGATTGCGTAAGCGGGCCTATGTCCTGGGGACTGCACAACATAGCCCTGCGCTTGAGCCGTGCTGATGAAGGCCAACATCGCTGCTGTTAGAAATATTTCCTTCACAACGTGCCTCCCTGCTCACCGCCACTTTGCCAGACTGCCATAAGGTGACCGTGGCGCTGCGTTCCGGTACCGGCAACGCTTTGACGAGGCTGTGTACTCAAAACCCCGGGCCACCCCGCTTCTTGTGTAAAATAGATAGGTTGAGATGGCCATTTTGCACTTTATCAAGAATGCCTTATCCAGACTGCTAACGTCCGACCTGGATATTTCGTTGATATGGCAAGAAGGGTCCTTCAAATACGAGTACACTTCTCCAGATTTGAGCGTACCTTGAATATCGTAAAACCCGCCCGCCTTTACTGCATCTTCTGTTTGTATCAATTTTATCACGTTCGGCGATGACGTTATTTGTTCCCAGCCCGGTTTGTTTTGGCTACCTTCCGCAGTGTAGTTGTACCCGAATTCGGCGGTGCACGTGAAGACCGTCTTATCGCCGAGGCACTGTTGAGTAAGCGCGATGCAAATGCAGCAGGCGGCTATGAGAGCTTTCATGTCGGCCCCCCGTTCTTGACGTTTAGCCCGTCCTCTTCATAGATGCTCACACGAGCGACATTTATTCGGGAAGGTTCTGCGAGTCGGTCCAGTCGTTTACAAGTTCCTTCAAAAGGGTTTCGGCAGCATCGCTGGCTTGGTCGGTGAACGTTCGTGGTGGACCCTTGACGAGATACGTGTTTGACCAGGGACCATCAGAATTTCTGTGTGAGGCCGGGTTATCCGTCATGAGTTCACGAATCGCTCGTTGAACATGACGGCGAATTGGGTCTTCGCTTCGGCCCACTCGCGCGGCGGTCGTTTCCATTCCGCGGTGGCGCGGTTCAAGACCGAGTATAACAGCTTGGTGGCGGCGTCGTCAGAGGGAAAATGTCCTCTGGCTCTGACGGCACGGCGCAGTTTGGAATTTAGCGCCTCGATGGCATTCGTGGTGTAGATGATCCGCCGCACGCCTTCGGGGAAAGCGAAGAAAGGAATCACGAGCTCCCAATTGCGGCGCCAGCTCTGTGCGATTGCCGGATACCTTGCGCCCCATGGACCTTGCGCAAAGGCGTCGAGGGCAGCCTGGCCAGCAGCAGCATCGGCCGCGCGATAAACAGTCCGCAGCGCCTGCGCCAGGCTCTTGCGATCCTTCCAGGAGGCAAAATCCATCGAATGGCGGATCGGATGGACGATGCAGGTTTGAACGATTGTCTGTGGGAAAACGGCATTAATGGCCTCGGGAAAACCCTTCAGGCCGTCGACCACGGCGATGAGAATGTCCTGGACCCCGCGGGTCTTCAACTCGTTTACGACGCGCAGCCAGAATTTGGCACCCTCGGTCTGTTCGATCCAGGTGCCAAGAATCTCCTTGGTGCCCCCCGGCAGAACACCCAGCGCGAGGTAGATCGCCTTATTGCGCACGAAGCCTTCGTCGCGGACCTTGACCCGAATGGCATCGAAGAACACCAGCGGGTAACAGATATCGAGGGGCCGGTTCTGCCATTCTGCAACCTCGTCCAGCACTGCGTCGGTGATCGCTGAGATCAGGTCCGGCGAAACCTCGATGCCGTAGAGTTCCTCAAGATGGCCACGGATCTCGCGGACCGTCATCCCGCGCGCATACATCGAGATGATCTTGTCGTCGAAGTCCGGGAACCGGCGCTGGTATTTAGCGATCAGCTTGGGGTCAAACGTCCCGGCGCGATCCCGCGGCACCGACAGCGTCATCTTCGAGCTGCCGGTCAGAACTGACTTCTTCGAATAGCCGTTGCGGTGATTAGACTTGCCCTCAACGCCGTCGGCGTCCAAATGCTCCTCGAGCTCGGTATTCAAGATCCGCTCAGAAAGCGCCTTCTTCAGCTCGTCAACCAACCCGTCTTTATTGAACACGTCCTTCGGATCGCGGCCGGCCAGAAGCTGGTCCAGTAGGCCTTTCTCGATCGCCATGTGATGCTCCTTCGATTCTCATCATCATGACCTCACACAAGATTCCCGACAGTGCCGTTTGACCAAATTTCAACTTCTGGCCGATACACGGTCGTGTGCGTACGATACAACATGTTCGCCTTTTCTAAGGACGCTGACAGTTCAGCTTTGACTATACCCACGCATGTGCCCGACACCTCTAATGGACTAATATCGAAACTAAGATGCGGCACAAAGTAAAACTCATCGGCTGCCTTCTCCGCCGCTACGTATCCGTCGCTCTTCATTGCTCTTATTATATCGTCTACTAGGCCGCTGGAGCCTAACTCTTTGAAGACTTTGTCCCTAGCGGCAAGATGCTCTTCAAACCGACGGTCTACCTCAAGACTTGGGATAACCTTAAGTTTTGTAGATTGGTTGGCTACAAACTGAAGCGCCGTAGCGAGACTGCTTTGGTCGATACTGCACCCCTCGCCGAAAACAGTTTTTTCAACACCGACCCAGTAACCGATAATTGTAATTCCCTTCAAAAGCCTGCTTGGCTTGGCAACGCCACTGCCGTGAGAAAGCAAGAGGGCCGTGAGGCATAGGCACATCGTGGCTGCGGAGTTTCTGGCCTTTGGTCGCATGGCCTAATCGTACACTATGTCATGTACCTATCGGCTCGGAAAAATATCGTGCGGGCTGTCGCGGCCTTCGGCGATGTCCCTGAAAAAATTTACGATCCCAGCGGGGTCCCTTTTAAACGGTCACTGGCGAGGCTTTCACTGCAGCCACACGAGCCCCTGGCCGCCGCTGGCCACTGCCTATGGCAAAATCCCCCCATTTAATGGTGTGATATTTTTTGTAATTGGATTGTAGCGAACGGCCGTTGCCTAGCTCCAAAGACAAAGCGACGCCACGCGCATTCTGCGCCCGGTTGGCGGAAATGAAATGCACGCTAAGTTGACAATGCATCCTGGCGGCCTGTCTTGGGCAGTTAGCAGTTCTTTATTGGATGCAGATTGGGCCAACCCATACGAGACAGTAACCACCGCAACCGCCGCAACCGCCGCAACCGCAACCACCGGCACAACGACAACCGCGACAACCACCATGACCACAGCCGCCGTGGCCACAACCTCCGGCATGACAGCCGCCACCGTGACCGCAGCCACCGCCACCACCGTGGGCGCAGCCGCCGCCACCGCCATGACCAGCGGCAAGGCGAACCGGACCTTCTTTGTCGAAGACATGGAAAGTCGCCAAACTAACGTCGGAGACTTCTTCTTCGGCCATAAGGATGTTGGTGGACCGCACTTCGGTATTGGCATCGGCGGCCCGCATACTGGCGCACGCCGTGCTCGTCAGTGTCATCAAGCCGACCCCGACTGCGGGGATGATCTTGCCACGACGCTTCTTTTCCGACTTCGCGGCCTTCTTCATGTCTTTCCTCCTATGCGTGTCAGGTATCCCGACCATGCTTGGCAGGATTCACAGATCACGCTGACACTAAACGCCGTCCGCTTTATTAAGTTTCCCCATGGAAGGTACGGGCCTTGGCGATGGCGGCGCGGACAGCCATAAAACCCGCATTCCCCGGATGATGCATTGAGTTGCACAGTCGGCACGTGCGTGGGTTGACACCGTGCCAGATAACACTTTGCCGCCAATAGTGGCGTTAAGGCAGGGTTGCCACTGTAACCCCATGAAATTGTTGAATTGTTGTAGTTTGCCGCGGATTAAGACATTCCGATCAAACAAAATAAGTCCGAACACACTGGGGACAGATCGACGTCGGAAAAAACAGAATGACTGGGAGGATTGGTTCGCTCCTCCGATCGTCTTTTATCTTAGCCCTTGCGCCGCCTTGTTGACCTCTTCCCGGACGCCCGTTCGAACGCAGCAGCGGCACGAAGCACCGTCGCGTCGTCGTACTGGCGTCCGATCAGCATCATGCCAATAGGCAGGCCGTCCGCCTCGCCGCAAGGCACATTGATCGCCGGATGGCCGCTCGCGTCGAACGGCGAGGTGTTGGTGACCATGTTGAGCGCCTGCGTCACGTATTCTTCACGCGTGCAGTCCGGGGCCGGAATGGGCGTAGCCCGGAATGGAATGGTCGGCATGAGCATAAGGTCGTGGGACGCCAGGACGTCGTCATAGGCGCGGCGCAGGCTGCGGCGCAGGTTCTGCGCCTTGGCGTAATACCGACCGTGATAGAAGCGTTTCGCGTACTCGCCGAACAGCATGACCAGCTTCACGGTCTCGGACATGTCGTTCGGCCGCGAGCGCCAGCCACGGGCATAGGCGTCGAGCAGGCTCGTGACGTAATGCCCGTCCCAATTGCTGCCGAAACCGTTGCCCTTAATCATGAGCTCGGTCGATCCCTCGACGATGATGGCGTTCCAGATGTGGTAGCCGTCGACGTGCATGGATACCGACACCTCGTCGACCTCGGCACCGAGCCCTTTGAGCTTCTTCGCCGCCTCGCGCACAGCCTTGTCGACCACGGCCTCGCTCTCCGGCCTTTCGAAGCCCTCCTTGACGACCGCGATCTTGAGGCCCTTCGCGCCTTGCTCGATGGCCTTCATGTAATCTTGTGTGCGCGTGCCGATCTGTCGCGGATCTAGCCCGTCGGGTCCGGCAATGGCGGAAAGCAGGAGGGCGACGTCATCGACGCTGTTCGCCATCGGGCCGCAATGGTCAAGGGTAACCTCGATCGGAAAAACCCCGGTATAGGGCACCAGCCCATGCGTCGGCTTGAGCCCGTAGACGCCACACCAACAGGATGGCATGCGGATCGAGCCGCCCTGGTCGCAGCCGAGCGCCATATCTGCCTCGCCGACCGCGACGACAACGGCGCTGCCGCTCGAGGATCCGCCGGCGGAGTGCGTCGGTTTGCTGGGGTTGCGCACGGGCAGCGGCTTGCTCGTGTGGCTTCCGCCCGAGAAGCACAGATCCTCGCACACCGTCTTGCCGACGATGGTTCCGCCGGCATCAAGAATGCGCGTGACCACGGTGGCATCAACGTCGGCGACGTAACCCTCGAGCACGCGCGAGCCGTTCCTCATCGGGACACCGGCGATGCAGATGTTGTCCTTGATCGCCACGCGCTTGCCCGCGAGCTTGCCGCGCGCCGCACCCTTGATCTCCGTCTTGAACGTCCAGGCGTTGTAGGGATTCTCCTCCGGGATGGGTTCTCGACCGGGCGTGCGCGAATACTTGACCGGAAGCCGTGGCTCGACCATGGCATCGAGCCGATCGTAGGATTGCTTGAGGCCCGCCATCAGCTTGACGAACGAGTGGGCGTCCTCGACGGTCAAGTCCAAGCCGAAGCTGTCGGCGATGTCTAGGACTTGCTCGAAATTTGGAGCCTCGATCGACATGATTTCCTCCCTTCATTATGAGCCACTGATCCCGGGGCTCGCGGCGCTGGCCGCAAAGCCATCCATTATATAGCGAGATACTCCTGCATGACTTTGCTTTGCGATACCTCGTGGCGCGAGCCTTCGGCGACGATCCGCCCCTTTTCGATGATGACGCAGTGATCCGTCATCGCGAACACCATCGGCACGTTTTGCTCGACGACGACGATCGCCATCTTCTCGTTACGGTTGATGCGGACGAGAATCTCGGCGATCTGGTTCACTAGGATAGGCATGATCCCATCGGACGGCTCATCGAGCAACATTAGCCGCGGATGGGTCATCAGCCCGCAGCCGATCGACAGCATTTGCTGCTCGCCGCCGCTGAGCGTGCCGGCGGCCTGGCCGAGGCGCTCACCGAGACGCGGGAAGTAGCCGATGACCTCGTCGAGATGACTGCGCTTGCCGCCTCCTCCAGCGATCCGACCCATTTCAAGGTTCTCGCGCACGGTCAGCCGCGGGAACAGGCCGCGCCCTTGAACTATCGTTGTGAGGCCGCGCCGAGCGCGCTCGTGGGCCGGAAGCCGCGTGACATCCTCGCCGTCGAGACTGATCGAGCCATGCCAACTCGGCAGCAGGCCGGCGAGGCAGCGGATCAGCGTGGTTTTGCCCATGCCGTTGCGGCCCAACACGCCGAGGATGTCGCCATCGCCGAGGCCGATGGACACGCCTTGCAGCACCTTGATGCCGCCATAGCCCGTATGGAGATCTTGCGCGCGCAGGCTCATCATGCGTGCCCCAGGTAGACGTTGCGGACCCGCTCGTTCTCGGCCACCTCCTCGAACGAGCCGTGCACCAGGACGCGGCCGAGATGAAGCACTGTGACCGGCGCCTTCAGGTCGCGGATGAAGTTGATATCGTGCTCGATGATGATGAGGCTCAGATTGTGCGAGCCGGCGAGCATGCGGATCAGTTCGCCTGTGGCAGACGTTTCCTCGGCGGTCATGCCAGCTGTCGGCTCGTCGAGTAGTAGCAGCTCCGCCCGGTTGGCAAGCAGCATACCGACCTCCAGCCATTGGCGCTGGCCGTGCGAGAGAGCGGACGCGACAACATTCTGAAGCTCGCGTAGCCGGGTGATCTCAAGCACCTCCTCGATGCGGGCTGCACGCTCCCCGGCGGAGACGGGCTTGCCGAGGGCGGCAAGCTCGAGGTTGTTGTAGACGGTGAGGCGGTCGAACACCGACGGTGTTTGGAACTTACGCGCGATCCCCAATCTGGCGCGCCGCGCCACGGAAAGCTCCGTAATCTCCCGGCCCTTGAACCATATGCGTCCGGCGGTCGGCGTGAGATGGCCAGATATCATGCTTATGAAGGTAGTTTTGCCCGCGCCGTTTGGGCCGATCACGCAGCGGACCTCGCCAGTCTCGAGCGCGAAGTCGACATTGTCATTGGCGACTAGGCCGCGGAATCGCTTGGTGAGGCCCTCGGTCCGCAGCAGCTCAATCACGGCCGCCCTCCCTCGCCTCGCCGCCGAACGCGCGTGCGATCGCGCCCGCTAGCCCACCCTTGAAGCTGACGATCACCACGACAAAGATGATACCAAGCACGAGCTGCCAATATTCGGGAATGATGGCGGTGAGGTAGTTTGAGAGGGCGGACACCCCGACCGCGCCGAGCAGCGCACCGAGCAAGGACTCGCGACCGCCAATCGCCACCCAGACGACGACCTGGGTTGAGAACAGCACGCCGGCGAGCGAGGGCGACACGAAATTGGCGTGGGCGCCATAGAGCGCGCCAGCGAGGCAGCCAATGGCACCCGAAAGCGCGAACGCAACCGTCTTGTAAAGCGAGGTGTTGAAGCCGAGCGAGATCACCCTGTCCTCATTCTCCCGGATGCCTACCAGCACCTTGCCCAATGGGCGATCAAGTAGCCAGCGGAGCAGGAAGTAGACGGCCGCCACCACCGGGAGCACGAGGTAATAGATCGCCGCGTCGCTCGAAAGATCGATGTCATGCCCCGCTCCCAGGCTCAGCGATAAGCGGGGCACGAACATGCCGTTGTAGCCGCCGGTGATCTGGGACTGGCTCACCGTTATCTGCTCGACCATGATTGAAAGAGCGAGTGTCACCAGGACAAAATACACGTCCCGCACTCCGACGCTGAACAGGAAATATCCGACTGCGGCCGCCAAGCCGGCGCCGATGACTAGGCTCGCGACAAGGGCTGTGTAAGCCAGGTTGCCGCCAAACCCCCATTTCGCCGCGAGCCCCATTGCGTAAGCGCCGAGCGCGAAGAACGCCGCTTGGCCAAAGCTCAGGATCCCTGTGAATCCCCAAAGAATGCCAAGGGACATCGCCAGCATGCCGTAAAGCAGGTATTGCGGAAGGATGTAGATCGAATAGCCTGAGACGAGGATCGGCAGCACGGCGAGCAGGACAAAGATGACGGCGGCGGCGGTCGTCTCGGAATAGTGCCGGACGCTCGCCGGCAACCTCATCTTGGCCGAGGTCGCGGCTCTTTCCTCGCTCATCGTGTCCGCAGGACCCCGGCCGGTCGGAATCGCAGAACAACGATCGCGAGCGCGAAGACGATGGTCTGGGCGACCACCTGTCCGGAGAATAGTGCGAAAAGCGTCTCCGACCCGCCGATCAGGAAGCTGCCGATCAAAGTGCCACCAAGCACCTGTCCGATGCCTCCGACTATGACGACAAAGAAGGAGCGCACCAGGAAGATGTTTCCGATATAAGGATCGACGCTCAGCATCGGGCTGATCAGCGCGCCGGCCAGCCCGGCGATGAATGCGCCGGCTACGAACACCATCTTATAGGTGCGCCCGATATTGAGGCCGAGCAAACTCGCGGCTTCGGCGTTCTGGACGAGCGCCCTGATCTTGATGCCCAGGGTGGTCTGAAACAGCAGCAGCGCAAGGCCGACCAGGATCAAGAGCGAGATGACCGCCACCATGCTCTTATAGGCCGGCAGCACGACGGTCCCCAAAACGATGGCGCCCGGCAACGGGTTCTCGACCGTGCGCAGGTCGGTCCCGAACACGATCTTGATGATCTCCGTCGTAATCAGGAAGAAGCCCCAGGTCAGAAGCAGGGTTTCGAAGGGTCGGTCGTAGAAGTGCCGGATGACGAAGTGCTCGAGGCCTAGTCCGATCACGCCAACGCCGACCGCGGCGAGCACAACCGACAGAGCGAAGGGAACGCCCGCCGTCGTCGCGAACCAGGTGAAGTAGGCGCCGAGAGTCAGCATGGCGCCATGGCCCATGTTGATAACGCCCATGAGACCGAACACGATCGCCAAGCCAAGCGCCGCAAGCGCGAACACGAAGGTGATCAGGGTCGAATCGACCACAACGCTGAGCGCGGTATTCACCGACAGAGCCCTCGATCCGTCACGCTATCGGCGCTCCGGGCCTGCTGGGGCCAGAGCGCTGGTCTCCTGAAGACCGCCCCGCCTCAGAGCGGCAGGCTCTTGCAGCGCGCGTCGACCGGCGTCACCGAGTCGAGGTGCTGCACCTCCTCGAACATGTCGCCGACGCCGGTCCAGCCCTGCCGGACCTTCATCAAGTAGGATGGCAGGACCATCTGGTTGTCGCGCCCGCGCATGGTGACCTTGCCCTGCGGCGCCCTGTCGAAGGAGAGGTCCTTGAGATTCTCACGCAAGGCCTCCGTCGTCACTTTGCCGGCCTTCTTGATCGCCAAGGCGGCCATGTGCGCAGCATTGTAATTGGCGACGCCTACCGTGTTCATGAGCGCGTCCTTGCCGAACTTGGTGCGGAAGCGTTGGAGGAACGCCTCGTTGTTCGGATTCTTGATGGTCATGAAGTAGTCGAAGCTGACATAGGTACCCGCCGACACCTCTGGGCCGAGGCCCGAGGTAACCACCTCCTCGTCGTCCACGGTCCACAGCACGAAGTCTTTGTTCATACCCGCGGCCACGTATTGCTTGCGGAAGTTGACCGTATCGCTGCCAGTGAGCGTGTGAAAGATGATGTTGGCCTTTGACTCGCGGATCTGCCGGAGCGCCGAGTCGTACTGTGGCGTATTGAACGGGATGTAAAGTTCGCCGACCACCTCGCCGCCGAGTTCCTTCAGTTTCTCCTTGGTGAACTTGTTGGTGACGCGCGGCCAGACATAGTCCGAGCCAATCATGAAGAACTTGTTCCCGAAGTTTTTCGTCATGTACTCCATATGCGGCCACACCTGTTGAGTTGGCTCAGGGCCGAACATGAAGATATTCTTGTTGCACACGCCGGGGAAGTACTCCTGCTCCTGGCCTTCGTAGAACGTGGGGTAGAGGAGGACCTTGTTGGCGCTGGCGACCACCGGTCCGGCGGCGTTGCGCTCGGCGCTGCTGAACGTGCCCGCGAGGAAGTCGACATTCTCTTGCCGAATGAGGCGATTGGCCTGCTCGACCACGATCCTAGGCTCGGTCTTCGAATCGCCGACTACGATCTCGATCTTGCGGCCAAGCACACCCCCCGCGGCGTTGATCTCGTCCACGCCAAGCTCGAAGCCGGCACTATGAGCCTTTCCGTAGACCGTCCACGCACCGGTCAGCGGCGAGATCAGGCCCACTTTGATCGGCCCCTCGGCGCGAGCGGAGCGTAGAATCCCCGGGGCGACGAACGACACCCCGGTCAGGCCGGCGCTGAGCGCCATGTTCTTGAGAACCGACCGCCTGCTGTATGCTGTCATCGTCAAGTTAGGCTTCGTCTTCATAGCATTCCTCCCTCTAACAAAGTTCCTTTCCGAACCGGCTATCCCACTTGACTAGCATTGATGCGTAAAAATGTACATTTTCGAACTCTCTGGCAAGGCACCAGCGCGCGCAAGCGCCGCGATCGCAAACGCGTCGAGATGCTGTTCGCCCATTTCAAGCCCCCGATCAACAAACCGCCTTGCATGCACTGGTGGATTCGCCCGCGCTAACCACTCACAGGGCTCACGCGCGAGGCGCGCGCCGTTTTCTTCGCTCGCGTTCACTCATCTCGCACACCTCACGCGCGCGTGGATGACTCAGGCAGGATCGTTGCCGTTGTTGTTATCACATTTGTTATGCGGAACTCGGCCAGCCCGAAACTATCGGGATGCCTTCAACATTCTCCGTTTATTGTGCCGGACGCATAACGACACCGTCCGGGACAACACCTTCTCGCACGAGCCGCCACAGGGCGATCAGTAGCTTGCGCGCCAAGGCCACGATCATGGGCTTTCGAGTACCGCGAGCGTTCTCGGTGCGGGAGCGAAACCATTTCGTCAAGGCGCTGTCCTTCTGGTGTAGAAGGAACCGCCACGCTAATTGAATCATGCCTCGTCGGACCCGGGCATTGCCCGAGCGGGCCAACCCTTTCTCCCGGCGTTTCCTCCCGCTCTCGTCGGGCGAGCCAGTGAGGCCCGCATAACACGCTACGGCCCGTCGGTCGCGCATGTTTCGCGACAACACCTCGTGCACCAGCATGTCGGCTGTCTCTATGCCAACCCCCATCACACGCGCCAATAGCCGCACGATGGCGTGCGGTCCATTACTGGGCGCTTGTTCGATACGTTCCAAACGCGCCTCCTCGATTTGCCGGATATGATCACTGACGAGCCGTCGACGCTCCAGGTCGCGACGCAACTCAGCCTGAGTGTTGGGCGGGATCGGCTCGCCCTCCGGCGTACGCAAGCCGTCAAGGCGCGCGGCGGCCCTTTTCAGCTTAGGATTGAAGCCGCGGATGCCGAGCCGAACCAACGCTGCCTTCATTCGGTTGATGATCCGACTTCGCTCTCCGATAAGGTTGTCACGCTCGCGGTTGGGCCGCTTGGCATCCTCGTCCTTTATTGTTGGGATTTCGACCATCTTGCAGTGATCGCGCTCGCCGCGCAGCCAACCGAGAAAGGAGCGCTTGAGCAGCTCGGTGTCGAGACGATCGGTCTTGGCGCGCCGGTGTTCGCGCGATACCGCTATGCTCGATGCGTGGATGACGTAGGTCTCGATGCCGCACGCCTTGAGCCAAAGCGCCAACCAGAAGCCGTCACGGCCGGCCTCGAAGGCCACCGCAATGCGCTCGATCCTGCGTCCTGCTTTCTTCGCTTCCTCCCGCCATCGATGCAGCAGTTTCAGCAATGCGCTCTCGTCGATTGCGAGCTTCTTCAACCGCTGGCGCTCGACCCCAGGCACAATACCGGCAACGAGCCAGCTCGACAGGCTCATCTCGATGACCGCGATAAGCGTGCCGCCAGGTTCGAGGGTGGTCAGGGATCGGCTCAGGTCGTCGAACTTCTGCATGGGGTGCTCCATCGGTGTAAATCGCGACGATGGATGAAAAATATCCTCGGCGCCGCCCATAGCATCTTCCATCATGGGATTCGAAGACGAGGTGGAACGCTTGAGGCCGCGAAAGCGAGACCTCGTTTCACCATCAGCCTGAAGCGCAGCACCCAAAATCTTCAGCTATCCACAAGCTGGCCGGCCGATTACCCCATCTATTGATGCTGTGGACGGCTCCTCCACCCGGCACGTGAGTGCCATGGAAGTGGCGCTGTTAAGGCGCCCACGATTCGGAGGAGCTATCCATGCAAACGATCACGACAATTGGTCTCGATATCGCCAAGTCGGTCTTTCAGGTTCATGGCGTCGATGCGGATGGCAATATCGTCATCCGCCGGCAGGTCAAGCGGCGCTACGTACCGGCCTTCTTCCAGAAGCTGCCGCCGTGCCTTGTCGGCATCGAAGCCTGCGCCTCGTCGCATTATTGGTCGCGCGAACTCCAGGCGCTTGGCCATACCGTTCGCCTGATGCCGCCGGCCTATGTGAAGCCCTACGTCAAGCGGCATAAGAACGATAGCACTGACGCCGAGGCGATCTGCGAGGCGGTCACCAGGCCGAACATGCGGTTCGTCGCGACGAAGGCGCCAGAGCAACAGAGTTTGCGGCGCGATCGAATGTCGGCTTTCAACGTAACTGCGGAAGTCGCTTGCGCTCACTCGAAATGACCCGAATGACCGTAGTTCTGTCATTTCGGTCGGTAGAATTTCGAAAAGCGAACGTGCAGAAGTCACATTCATCAGCCTCCTTGTATTTTCCGGCTAAGCCAGTAGGCCGGAAGCGTATCAAATTCGGGGCCGCGTAAACGTTATTTCATCGGCCGCGTGCGCAAGCGGCATCTCGCTAGGCCTCTCGCGAATGGTGGCAGTCCTGAACGAGAACTTTTCTGACCGCTCAGTTACTTCTTGTAGCCGACATAGTAGACGCCAATTTCGGCGCCAGAACTGTCCTTGATCGGTTCATAGGCCGTTATGTAGGGCGTACCCAGAATAGGCACCTCGCCGTAGTACGCTTTGCCCGCCTTGATCGACTCGAGCGCCGGCCCGGCCAGAACAGTACCAATCGCTCGTCCGCTTCTGTCGGGTTTCGGAACGCTCGTCGAGACACGGATGTATTCGTCTCCACCTTTTACGAAGAGCGTGGCGGTCATCCCTTTACCGTCTTCTTTTCCAACGGCGTCGACGATATCAAAGTTGTTATTGATCTTGGTCGTGCCGAAATACAGAGCAGGAGCATCCTTACCGCCAACGGCTTCTTTCCCTTCGACCTTGGGGGCTCCCAATTTTGCAGTCATAGTCTTTAGGGTTTCCATTGATTTTGTGACTCTCGGGTCCGCCTGTGCGTTCCCGATGTTCGGCACCAGCATGGTCGTTGCGGTGAAGCAGGCAGCGGCCAGTATGCCGACGAAAAAGCTCTAATGTTTCATTTGAACGGTCTCCCTATTTGAGAAGCTGGCGCATTGTTCACGCGCACTCGTATTTATTTGATGAGGTAAAGGCCGCCCGTGTTCAAACGCGCCAGAGCGTTGTTCAGCACATAAAATTATTTATACACGCTTGTAATGAGGGTTATTACCTGGATAAAATTATGCGACGTGTGAAATTTGAAAGCGTTAAGTGGACGCCTCTTTTGTCTGTGCTAAATGCAAAACAGCTCGGGCCGCTTGGCAATGTTGGCCGCTATTCGCCGGGCCTCGGCTGCGCGTCAAAGCGTGCCGCTTGAGTGATAGCTGATGACAGGCTGAAGCCTGCGGGGGGCGCGTGCGTATCGCAATCTTGGATGATATTCATCACGCCTATGAGGCAACCTTCACCGTCTGCGTGACTGCGCCGAGGTCCAGATATTCACGAAGCCTTTTGACGATCCGTCAGCGCTCCGCAATTTCGACGCGCTCATCGCGAACCGAGAGAGGACACGGTTTACCCGCGAACTTTTAGAACAACTTCCAAATTTGCGCATTATCGCGCAGACCGGAAATCACGCGTATCACATCGATTTACCCGCGGCCGAGGCGCTTCAGATAGTCGTAGCGAAAGCAGCAGGCGGTTTCAGTCGAAGCGCGGGTGAGCTGGCAATTGGATTAATGATTGCTGTGATGCGGCAGATCCCATTCATAGACAGAGAGGTCAAAAACGGTCACTGGCCAACGCCGATGACGCATGTTCTTCGGGACAAAACGCTAGGTATTGTTGGGCTGGGACACGTTGGTCGCCATGTTGCAAAGATTGCCACAGCGTTTGAAATGAAGGTGCTCGCGTGGAGTTGGCGTCTAAGTTCCGAAACCGCAGCCCTAGGTGGTGCCGAATACCGCGAGCTTGATGACCTTCTGCGGTGTTCCGACGTTGTTTCCATTCATGCGACTCTGAGCGACGAAACTCGCGCCCTTATTGATGCCAAGCGCCTTGCGCAAATGAAGAAAACGGCTTTTCTGATCAATACCGCACGGGGGCCAATCGTTGACGAAACTGCGTTGTGTGCGGCTCTCTCATCCGGTCAAATCGCAGGGGCAGGTCTCGACGTCTTCGATACAGAGCCGCTTCCTCCGGGTCATCCTCTTACCAAAATATCCAATGTTGTTTTAACCTCACATCTCGGCTGGCCAACCGACGAAATGTATTCTCAGTTTGCTGATGCGGCAGCGGATGTCCTGCTTGCTTACGCTGACGGGAAAGAGGTGCCTCGCTTCGTTGCTGCACATTAAGGGTTCAGGGCAATGTTCGCTCTTGATGCTGTGTTTACTACGTTGCGAAGAATCTCAATAAACAAAAGCGATTGTTGTTTTTAGGTGATACTCGTGTGTCGATCGAGACGAAATGTCTATCCGCCATTGAACGTCATTGTTTCCACACAACGAGGTAATTTCCCGCATCCGGCTCTCGGACAAGACTTCACGCCTTTGCTTTTGCGTGCGACGCCATCTGCAGTTTCTGAACACTCATCGGAGTTTATAGGTTACCCAATCTCCAGGTCCTTCACCACGTATTGCATCTGCCTTGAACTGAGGTCCCTTCCCTCCACCGGTTTTCGCGGGTCGCTCAGCGTTCACTCACGTTGCGGCCTGCACACTCGCGCTGTCACCAATTCATGACACACTAATCGAAGGCTTCAGCCACTTCGTTACCTCCATGACTGCTCCGATTGCTTCCGGCTGGAGCGGTTGCCGGGTGGGACTTGCACCCACTGACAAGCGCCGCCTTTTCACGGCGCACACCCACAGCGGACAATCCTATGGTAATCATGCGAGCCATCAAACGGGTGACGGGTGATAAGCCATGTTGGAAACTGACAAGGTGTTCGCCGGCTCGATTCCGGAAAACTACGACCGCTATATGGTGCCGTTGATCTTCGAGCCGTACGCCGCGGATATTGCACGACGCGCGGCGTCCTTGTCGCCAAGCGCCGTTTTGGAAACCGCCGCGGGCAGCGGGGTTGTCACCCGCGCCTTGGCGCCAAGACTGCCCCGGGGCGCAAGCTATATCGTAACCGACCTCAACCAGCCGATGGTCGACTACGCCGCATCGCGACAACCTCCCGACACTCGTATCAAATGGCGTCAAGCGGATGCTCTGGCGCTGCCGTTTGAAACTGCGGCGTTCGATCTCGTTTGTTGCCAGTTCGGCGCGATGTTCTTTCCCGACCGCACATCTGGCTACCGCGAATCAAGGCGAGTTTTGAAGCCCGGAGGACATTTTTTATTCAACGTATGGGATCGCATCGAGGAGAACGTTTTTGCGGATGATGTGACGAATGCTCTCGCAAAGATTTTTCCGAACGATCCGCCGCGCTTTTTGGCACGCACGCCGCACGGTTACCATGATACGGCCCTGATCCGTAGCGAGCTGGAGGAGGCAGGTTTTTCCCGTGTGATTATCGAGACAAGAGCCGAACAAAGCCGCGCATCCTCACCGCGCCTTCCTGCCGTTGCCTATTGTCAGGGAACTCTTCTTCGCAGCGAAATCGAGGCCAGAGAAGCGGGAAAACTGGAAGCTGCAACCGACTACGTCGCATCCGCGATTGCGGACAAACATGGCCGCGGCGAGGTTGCTGCCAAAATTCAGGCACACGTAATCGTGGCTGTCGTCTAAATGTTGGGATATCCCCTTAGCGACGGTTGGCTGCGCTGCAGCCGATGAGATCGGCGGCGTAGGTCACGATGCGAGTGCCGAGGCTTCGTTCCAGCCCGAGCATCTTCCAACCCAACACAAACCGGCGCATGTAGAGATTCGGCGTTCACTCGCGTTGCGGCCTGCACACTCGCGCTGTCACCAATTCGTGACACGCCATCCGAAGGCTTCAGCTATTTCGTCACCTCCATAGCTGCTCCGGTGCTTCCGGCTGGAGCGTTCGCCGGGTGGGACTCGCACCCACTGGAAAACGCCGCCTTGTCACGGCGCACACCCATTTCGGACATTGGGCCGATCAAAAATCTGAGGCCAAGGCTAGTCCAAGCCAGCGCGGCGGAAGGCTTCCAGATAATGCTGCATCTCGACCTCCTGCTCGATTGGCATTTCCTTTGCGATCCAGGCGAGCGAAATATTCGGCTGCGCGCGGCGTAGCTCCTGGAGTGCGGCCGTAGCGACCTCTGAGTGTCCGGCCATGCCGGCCGAGGCAGCGAGCACGCGGTGAGCGCCCACGAAATCATCGCGTTGTCGGATACCTTCGCGTGAAAGACGCATCGCCTCATCGTAGTTGCGGCCGACGAACTGGGCGTAGGCGGCAATGCCCGTGTAGACCGCCGAGAATGGATCGCGCGGGCTCCGCCGTAATGCGCGGCGGGCGGCCGCGTCGCCCTCTTCCCAGCGTCCGCAATAGCATAGCGCCAAACCGTAAAAGCCCTGTGCCAGGGAGAAATTTGGATTGAGGCGCAACGCCAACTCGAACTCGGCCAGCGAGTCTTCAAATCGCCGCGTGAACAGATAGACGCAGCCAAGCGCGTGGTGCGCCCAGGGGTCCTCGCTGTCGGCCCGGATCGCCGCCAGCGCTGCACGCTCAGCGATTGGCACGGCGGTTTCCATGTCCTCCCAACCCATATGGGCGCTAAAAGTATGGCTGGTAGCGAGGACTCCGAGCGCTTGGCCGTAGTCCGGATCGATGCTGATCGCCTTTTCCAATAACGCCTGCGCCACGACGTTGTCCTGCCGCGTCACCCGCCAGTAGTGCGACAGCGCCCGCATGACCAAATCCCAGGCATCCATGCTGTCCGGCGGCTTGCGCTTGGCGTGAAAATTCTCCGCGGCATAGAGTTGCGGCTCGATCGCGGCGACGATGGCCTCGGTGATCTCGTCCTGCACCGCGAACACGTCAGCGAGGCTGCGGTCATAGTGCTCCGCCCAGATGTGGCTGCCGGTGGCCACGTCGTTGAGCTGCGCGGTGACTCGCACGCGGTCGCCGCTCTTGCGCACGCTGCCCTCGACCACGTAGCCGACGCCCAGCTCCTCGGCGACCTGCTTCATATGCACGGCCTTGCCCTTATAGATGAAGGACGAGTTGCGCGCGATCACGAAGAACCAACGCAGCTTGGACAACGCGGTGATGATGTCCTCGCTGACGCCGTCGGAAAAATACTCCTGCTCCGAATCCCCGCTCATGTTGCTGAAGGGAAGCACGGCGATTGCGGGCCGGTCGGGCAGCGGCAAGGCCGGGCGCGACCGCTCGTGAACTTGATCCGGTGGCAGACCGCTGGCATCTGCCGGTTCGGTGCCGGTTGGCTGGGTGCGCACCTCACCGACGAAGCGGAGGCCCTTGCGCGCGATGGTGCGGATCAGTTTTTGATCCTCGCCGCTGTCGCCAACCGCCTTTCGCGCGGCGTTTATGCGAACTCGTCAGAGTCGAGTCCGATACGATCCGGCCGCCCCAGACTGAAGCGATAAGATCGTCCTTGCTGACGACTCGGTCGCGATTCTCCATCAGGTAGATGAGCAGGTCGAACACCTGCGGCTCGACGGCAATAGGTTGGGAACCGCGGTAAAGCTCGCGCCGCTCGGTATCGAGGGTGTGATCGGCAAAGCAAAACTGCACGTTGTGGCTCCGGTCGGCCCGCGGGGGCCGTCCTAGAGGAGTAATCAAGCCCATCTCACGGACAAATCAAGGGCTAGGGAAAGTCTTTCGGTCGCGCTCCCGGTATGATCGCAACGGGACACAGGAAAGTCTCATGGGCCAGTTCATCAAATCCGAAAAGACGACCCACACGGACATTCAAAGCACCGATGGCGTTACAGATAGGGAGATAACAATGGCTGCCGCAACGCAAACTATCGCCAAGCCCGCCGATCAGCGAGCGATTGCCATGCGCGGGCAACGAGGTAACGGGGCGAGCAGCAATCCGCCTATCAAGGTCGATTATCTCGAAGCGGGCTCGTCCGGCCCTGTGGTCGTGCTGGTACATTCCAGCGTATCGGGCGCGCGCCAGTGGCGCCGGCTGATGGACGATCTGAAGGGTGAGTTTCGCGTCCGTGCGGTGAACTTGTTCGGATACGGCAAGACTCCGCCATGGCCGGCCGAAATAACTCAGTCGCTTGACGATCAAGCACGTCTCGTCGAAGCCGTGCTGCCGGCGAATACCGACGACGTTTATCTCGTCGGTCACTCGTTCGGCGGGTCGGTTGCCATGAAGGCTGCAGCGCGACTGGTGGGCCGCGTCGCCAAGCTGGTCCTGCTTGAGACCAATCCATTTTATCTCCTCGCGCAAGCCGGCCGCATCGATGCATTCGCTGAGGCCATGGAATTGCGCAATTTTATCAAGAAATTTGGAGCGCTTGGCGAATGGGCGACTGCGGCCGAAAAATTCGCCGATTACTGGGGTGGCGCAGGAACGTGGCGGGAGATGTCGTTGGATCGGCGCGTGGCGTTCTCGGAAGCTCTCAAGCCGAATTTCTTTGAGTGGGATGCGGTGATGAACGAAACGACACCCGTGGAGCAATGGGCCACCCTACTGCCGCGGGCGACGCTGTTAGTGTGCGATCCTCGCACCGTCTTGCCCATCCGCGAGGTCACTGCAGTCCTGCGTCGGTCCTGTCCTGGTTGGGCTTACAAGGAGGTGCCGGTGGCCGGTCACATGGCCCCGCTCACGCGCCCGGACTTGATCAATCCGCTGGTCACCTCATTCCTGGGTGCGCCAGCGAACAACGAAGGAATGATCAAGGTTGGAGGAGGACGAGTTCTAAATCACGTTTGAGGCAATCCCTTCTCTGAACGCGTGCAATGAACCCGACACAGCGTGAGAAAGTGCCATGTCAAGCACTTCCCCCTCCCCGCGAGGAGGGTGGAACACGGCTTGGGCAACGATTTCCAGACGCTATGCCGGGCGTCCCTTACGGGACCAGTCGCGTCCCCCGATAGCCCTAAGGCTATTCTGAGGGGGGGTCGTTTTAGGAATGCCAAGCAGTCTGTTTCAATCCAAGATACTGCGGCAGAGCGGTGGTCTCGCCTCTATGTCGATGTCCGCGCCAGCTATGGACGGGCGGCTATCCAAGCAGCCCTTCTTCTAAACGGGGCAGCTTCTGTCGCCTTGCTCGCGTTTCTGGGGAATCTCGCTATTGCACAGCAAACTAAGAGTTTAGCAGGGAACTTTGTATCCATCAAAGAAGCCTTCGTATGCTTTGGTGTCGGGGTGATGTTGGCCGCCAGTAGTAGTGTGGTCGCCTTCCTGATCCAGAATGTTGCGATCGCGCATCCGAAAGATGCCGAAGGTAGGACCGGTCGCCGGCTCAGATTGGTCGGAATTGGAATGGTCGTCGCGTCTCTTTTTCTTTTCGCAGTTGCAATCACCGTGGCGGCGAACGCAGTGGGCAATTTAATCGGATCGTTGGGACATAACCGCTCAACGGCAAACTGACCTCCAATGTATGACCAGCGGACTATTGCCGCCGCCACCTCGCCAGTGTCCCGGCGCATGCCTGCTATTCGCTTATACGTCGTCGAAGACGGCTTCCGATTCGTAGCCAATATTCGCGGCGATGCTCGCAATGCGGTCGGCGGCGAGCTTAATCCTCTAGTTTGTCAATAGGCGATGGTCGGTCCACCAAGAAACGCCGCCCTCAAGGAATAATCAAGCCAATCTCACACACAAATCAAGCTCCGGGCAAAGCCTTTCGGTCGCACTCATGGCATCCTGCGCATCTCGATTTCCACTGATCGCAATAGACCGGAAGAGACTATGACCCCAACGCAAAAAATTAGCTTCGCGATCCAGTGTCGCCCCGCAAGTTACAACGACAGAGAGCCACTAATTCTTTGCCCTATCACCAGGCATCCGTGCGAGGGCGACCTTGCCTATCTATGCGAAGACTACGGTTGCGCTCGTAAGGGCGGCTTGTCGCCACACTCTGATGAAAACTTATGAAATGAAGCTCTTACGATCGTCACAGTTGCGCCGGACGGCCTAAGCGCCGGGCTGATCTCGGTTTGACGGCCAGCTGGACGACGAAGACTTCATTGAATAATAACGTAGGATAAACCTCAATCAATTCGACCGTTTTATCGGACACCGCATGTTCCGCGGGAGTATCAGCAAGCATTCGTTCAGCAGTAACGTCGCCCTCTCATTTTCTTTGTGATTGCGCCATCAGATCACCCCTTTTCATGGTGTCGCCGCCACTCCAAGCGGAACACCGGGGTTCGTTCAGCAAAGCCTTTCAGGCGTCGCTCACCAAGCGCAACGTCGAGCCGGTAAGAACGTCGGGGTGCTGTTTGACCAGCCATTCCCACATCAACTTGTAATGCTCTTGGTACTTCACACCCTTGCCGTAAGGACCGGATGTCATGATTACCGGAACAGGATATTGCGTTTTTGGTCGGTAGACATCGGCGCGGATTACCAGTCCGTCGTCCATTGAAATGGAAACGTCGCGTTCGATTGATCTCCCTTGGGTACGACTAAAAGTACGATAACAGAGACGGATTTGAGGTGTCATCCGGTTCGAGCGAGTTGGCCAAAGCGCTCATCCCCGCCCGGCCAATTCCCGTTAAAAAGTGACAGCGCCTGCTAAGCCCGCTAAGTTTCCGCTCCTCAGCGTTTAGTCTTCCACCAAAGGATCCGCATTTCATGACGATCTCTATGTACAAGACTTCCGTGCCCATTTTCGTGCAATTCCTCACCAGCATGTCCGCGGTGCTCGATAAGGCCGCCGCGCATTGCGAGGCGAAGAAGATCGAGCCGGCAACGCTCCTCAACATGCGGCTTTACCCCGACATGTTTCCGCTGGTACGGCAGCTGCGCGCGGTGACCGATCATGCCATAAGCGCTACCGCCCGGCTCGCTGGCGCGGAACTGCTCACTTTTTCCAACAACGAGGCGAGCTTCCCCGAGCTCAAGGACCGCATCGCGAAGACCGTTGATTTCGTCAAGGGCTTCAAGCCGGAGCAGATCAACGGCACCGAGGACAAGGAGATCGTCGTCAAGTTTTCGAGCGGAGAGCGCAAATTCAATGGGCAAACGTTTCTGCTCAATTTCTGTTTGCCGAATTTCTATTTTCACGCCACCACCGCCTACGACATCCTGCGCCATTGCGGCATCGAGCTCGGCAAGCGCGATTTTATGGGAACGCCGGTAACGCTCTAGAGTAGCGAGTTTGCGTCACAACGGCGGTGTGACGCGCTCCAAAATTGATGCGGACGACGCGATTCCGGCCGTACCGCTTGGGGACGCTAATGCAATCGCGAACCCCGTTATTGAGAAGCTCGAGTCTTGTCAGATATTTTTTTCTGACGGTTCAGGACCGATGGCTCCAGCGTTCTGATCTATTTCGGCTATCCGCAAGCGCACGAAGACGACGCGGAGCGGGCGGTGCGGGTAGGGCTCGGGGTCAGCTTCGCCAACACGGCGAGCAGGTCTTGCAGCCCTGCCAGCGGCGGCGCATACACCAAACTACCCGTAAAAACTGAGAAAGCCTCTACACTCCCGCAGGCGTTGCGGCCATTCGAGAGCCTTCGCCGAGAGTTCGATCGCCTACTAGCAAAAGCTCCAGCTGATCGCCGAGCCGCTTACGCCAATGCTCAGATGAGAACGCTCGTACGCAAAGGCGTGTTGGAAGAACTCCTCGCGACCTCAAACAAAAAAGATTTTTGCGGTCTGTTAAGAGGAGGCCGAAGCAAAAAAGGGCGAAACGAAACTCAAAGGCGGGCATAAAAAAGCAGCGCGTTAAAGCCCTGTCGTGCCTCCCAATGTCGACCATGTAGCAGACATGCCCGACAGGTCCGAGTGGGCGATGAACGGGCCTTGCCTAGGCCGTGGGGATGGCTCGGACGCGTCAACACAAAGCTAAAGGCTACCGACCCGAAGCCCCCGCGAGTAGATCAAGGGCCTTGCGGTCAAGGACCTTCACATGTCGGCGATCCCTGCACTTAATAACGCCACGATCTACCAACGAACGAAAACCCCTGCTCACCGCTGATCGCGACATGTTGACATAGTCTGCAATGTCGGACCGGTCCATTGGCAAGTATATCTCCGACGGCGCGTTATAAGCCGACTGAACATGTTCTTGCAGCTGTAGAAACATTGCCAATTTTGATAGAGCGTGTCGCCGTGTCAGCAAAAGAGCGTGACGTTGAGCCTGACGAAGTTCATGACAGAGCTTCGCAATAACGTGTAACTCCAAATCGGCATCTTTGGATAATCGGGTCTGTAGAGCTTTTAATGGGAGCGAATAGACCGCAACTGGCGTGATTGCCCTCGCCGAGCTCACGTAATGTCCTTCTTCCGACAGCCCGAACAAGTCCTCTGGATAGAGGAATGCAGAAACGTACTCACCGCCATCTGGCGACGACTTATAGATTTTTACGAGGCCGCTAATAACATTGAAGATTGCCTGTGCCGTCTCGCCATGAGAATATATTGTCTCACCCTTTTTGAACCGCACAATCGACGATATTGTTGCTAAGCGCGCGCGTTCGTCGTCGCTTAGCAGCTGGTGTTTGCCGGGCAACCAGGGGTCAACGGCGCGAATGCTCGGGCCACCAAGACGGTCAGAGGGATTTGGCATTTTCCCTACGCTGTGAGGCCAAAGTAACGGCTCTCCTTTATAAGTTTGATCCGGATCACACTTGTAACAGAACTGTCATGAGATCGTATCCTGAAAAAATTGATCCACGATTTGATCATGATCACAGTATGCCGTTCTGCGCTCCTTGTCTAAGGCGCCGTAGGTTCTAAACTCTGATGGGGTGCCATTGATGACCGCAGATACAAATAAGAGCAAGCGGTGGACACGTCGGGCAAATATAGAGCGATATTGCCGACTTTTGAACACGCCCCTCACCGATAGAGAACGGCAGTATATAGAGCGCCGACTTGCAGAAGAGCGGGGGCGCCCCCCCAGTACCCACAGCGAGGAAAGCGTCCTTCAACAGAAACACCGCCAGAACTCCCCCTGATTACGGGTGTTTGAATGAGTCCATCAGCACGCGCTATTGCCACACTCAACATTAAGCACTACCGCAACCTGTTAAAGACCCTATGATCAGGTCAAACGCACAAGTGAGTAGGAAAAGCAGAGCCGTTTCTAGAAAAGGAGGCACGGTTTCGTTTGATTCTAAGACCTTTCTCGCCAAAGTGGGCGATGGAAAAACAGTGTCGAAATATCAGAAGGATCAGATTATTTTTTCACAGGGTGCAGCTGCGGACGCGGTCTTTTACATCCTGAAGGGTAAGATCAAGCTCACCGTCGTTTCTAAGCGTGGTAAGGAAGCAGTCGTCGGCATTCTCGGTCTTGGTCACTTTTTTGGCGAAGGATGTCTCAACGGGCATCCGCTGCGTGTCACAACAGCCACGGCAATCGATGAATGCCTCATTACGCGCGTCGCCAAGACGGCGATGATTGCTACCATGCATGATGAACCGAAATTCTCGGAACTGTTCGTAGCTGACTTGTTGAGTCGAAACAGCCGAATTGAAGAGGACCTGATCGACCAATTGTTCAATTCGAGCGAAAAGCGCCTCGCTCGGCTTCTCTTGCTCCTTGCGAATTTCGGCAAGGAGGACGCACCGGAGCCAATCGTCGGAAAGTTCAGTCAGGAAATCCTCGCGGAGATGATCGGGACGACCCGATCCCGCGTCAGCTACTTCATGAACAAATTCCGCAAGTTGGGCTATATCCAATACAATGGGAAACTGGAAATCCATAACTCCTTGCTGAACGTCGTCCTATACGACAAGCCCGAGATTAGGACGACAAAACGAGCAACAGGTCAGGATAGCCGGGCCTTCTAAGCTCCCTAAACCTGTCCGCGCTTAAAAAGGAGCTCCAAGCTGATCGTGGGTGGCGTTCAACGGCGCGCCGGGCGCGGCCGAACCCAAAGGAAGTCCGGTCGCCGCACGGGCGCAGCGAAGGTGCCAACCTAAAAAGTTGAGCCTATCGTAGCGAGGTCACCAGGGATTTGGTCATACATTCAGGTGCCTGCAGCAGGCTATCGTGATGTCGCGCGAAAAGCGTCGAACGTGCCGAAGAGGCGGCCAAACGTCGGTATGAGCGCCTCTGCCATGTGACTGACTGGTGGCTTCACGCGGACGGCCTCGATATGGAAATCGATCTGCTCAATAGGACTTACTGACTCTCAGGCAAAGACCGGCGCTCGCCGCCAACGTGGCCAAGCTGCCGGAAATGCTGGGACTGAAGGCAGGCGCGGCGCCTGGCGGCGAACTTCGCCAAGCTGCCGGAGTTGCTGGGTCGAAAGGATAATAGCCCGTAGAAGGCTCCGTGCCGCCCAGCCGTGGCCGCCGATGTGCTTCGCTGTCCAGGGGCTATATCACAAGGACCATAACCCAACCGCTCACCAAGGCCGAACTGCTCGCGAAGGCCAACCCGCGCTGCCTTTAAGTTGAGATGATCAGGCTACGATAGCCGCGACGTTCTTCCGCTCCCTGCGTATATCCTTTGCGCGCAACAACCACACCACTGTCGCCAAAAGCAGTCCGAATGCTTCCGCGTTGAGAAGAAATTTTCAGTTTGAGTCGCCCATGCGCTTCACGTTCGCCGATGACTTAGCTGAGGTTGCTACGCTTAGCAGATCACCCAAAGTCCCGAGGCCGGCCATCGTGCAACTACGAGCAGGCCGAGCAAAAATGTGATGGATTCGATCGCGGCCTGCCAACTCCAGCCCGGCAATGCTACCGCCACTTAGTCGACAAGTTGAAACAGCCCAAGTCTTCTCGGGAAATTTCGCTGAGCTGATGCGGCGTTCACCCTGCTCCAGCGGCGAAATGTGTGACGAAAGTTAAGGGCATCACTAAACCCCAAGGCATCATCTTTTTCCTCGATCGTCAAATCCGTGTCCCTGTTGGAACCTAGGCGCATTGCAGAGTAGGCTCACGCGAGCGCGGCCGCATCTAGAACGGGACGAGACCCGTTTGCCTGTATCCCAGCATCGTAATGCCGGGCTATTGTTGCCGGTCTTCATTGGCACTCGGACGCAAGAATTGCGGTAGGCTGAATGGAGTCGCGGATTTTGGATCCGGGTTGAATTTGCAAAAAACGGCTGGATTGTCTCGAAAGTGTTGCTCGAGTGTTTGTATCCTCACCCCATTGGCTGGATGGTCGGAGAGAAGCTGAGGAATTTGCTTGGGATCTGCGTTCTGGAACTCCTCAAACAACCACACTAGGCCCCAGGGGTTGTAACCCGCTGCAGCGCAAATGTCGGATCCAGTCAGTCGGCGCTTGATTCGATGTCGCGCGAGTACGCCAGGGCCCCAAGGGGATCGTCTCGCCTTTGGACTGCGGGGTCCAAACAGGCGGATTAGTTCGGAAGGCTAATTATCGGGAGACTGGTCAAATGCCGTGGACTCCGAACGACGCTGAAAGGCACACGCACAAGGCGACAACCTGGGAGCTAAAAGAGCTCTGGGCGAAAGTTGCCAACGAATCCCTGAGGCGAACCGGCGACGAAGGCCGCGCTGTCCGGGAGGCGAACGCCGTAGTCGCGCGGCAGGCGGAAGCCAGCTACTAACGGAGCAAATCCGAAAAAGGACTCGAACGTCAGATTTTTTCCGCCCATCCAGCTAGGGTAAAGTCAAAAAAGCCCCGGCGTCGGTGTGAGCGGCGCCGGGGCTATATACTAGTCAGGAGCGTCAATGGGGCGAAGAGGTGACGGGTTCCCTTCTCTTAGCCCGCATCACGTCGGCAGACTGCACCGGAGCCCACAGCCATTTTTAAGTTGATCCCGTCGCGATCTTCACCCGGTCGTAAAGCCGCGAAATCATAATTTCCGCAAATTCGCACTTGTGTTGAGGGCCCCAAGATCCCCCAAAAGGCATCATCTGCCCCGACGACCAAGTGATTTAAGCGCATCGCCGTTGACGTAGGTCAAAGCCGAGAGCGCGCGTTCCCGTGGATCATGCCGCTATGGAGTGGCAGCCGATCTCCACTGCACCGTTCGACCGCGATCTCGAACTTGCCGTCTTTGACACGGCCGGTCAGGTGCATGCGTTGGTGTTTCCTTGCCGTCGCATCCTCGGCAGCTGGATCAACGCGGAAACGAAACAGCGGATCGACGTGCGTCCGACACACTGGCGTGAGTGGCAGGAAAAGCCTTAAGCCTTGTGCTTGCCAGATGCGTCTCTGAGGGAGGCCAGTTTGGCTTCCTCTTCGGCCAACAGCCGCAGCAGCGTCAGCCGCTTCGCTGTATCCTGCTCGGTAGCCAGCTTTCGTCGAAAGTGTTCGATGTTGAGTTGTGCGATGACGACGCGTTGGTCCACGGCGCCTCCCCTGGTCTGGCGAAACACACGCGCCTCGCGACCTGCAACAATCAAGTGACGGATTTGCAATGGCTTGAGCACGGCTGATTGCCGCCGGTCCACTACAACCTCCCCTGGACGCTCACTGGATATTGAGGCGCCCTGCCACATTTTTATCACTGGGGATTTCAGACAGCCAAGGCTCAACGCTTCGGAGAGTTTGATCAGGATCAAACTTCATGGCGCTTTTATTGGTGTCAATGAGTGGGTTGGGACGAGAGAAAATGGGGGAACTCCAACAGGCATAGGCGGTCGCGGACCGGCAGCCGAGCGAATACGCCAAGCGTGACGAACGCCATAAGATCGCCCTCCAGAAAAATCGGACCGCCGCACAAGGTGGCCGGGGGTGTCGGGGATGGGGGCGGCTCTAAGCCTTGGAGCGAAGTTACGGCACTAACTCAGCTGGGAAAAGCCTGCGGCGACGGCAGAGGGACCTTACGAACTAATGGCACGATCGCCAATGGCGCCGAGCTGCAAAAGTTTGATTGTAATCAAAACTCGGATGTTTTCTTGATCAAGACGGCGGAAGCAAAACGCACCACCTTGTTGACCAATAGGGGACGCCCTCGTCCCACCGTCAGGCTGTCTTACCGATAAAGCGACCCCGACGAAGCAATCTTCGATGTCGATACGGAAGCTAATTTGCGCGAAAAATCGACTCTAAGTTTGATCACGATCAAACTATTATAAACGTTGTCATGGTGTCTTCAATAGTCCAGTGCTAACGCTTGCCATGCTCGAACGATTTCCGCCTTCCATCTAAGGAACGCTTTACTTAACACACTCGCGTTGACCTGCCTGCCAGGCCTTGTTTTGTCAAATGACACCGCCGTTGCGGATTGCTCAGATTGCTCCTCTTCACGAATGTGTGCCGCCAAGGCTTTATGGGGGCACAGAGCGCGTCGTTTCGTTCTTGACCGAGGAGCTCGTGCGCCAAGGACACGACGTCACGCTTTTCGCAAGCGGCGACTCCAAAACGTCGGCTAATCTTGTTCGCTGCTGTGATATGGCCTTGCGCCTGAATCCTTCGGTGCGAGACACTTTGCCCTATCACATGATCATGCTGGACGAGGTCCGCCGCCGGATCGATCAGTTCGATGTTCTCCACTTCCACATCGACATCCTCCACGGCCCACTAGTGCGTGACATTGCAGATCGGACCTTGACGACTCTGCATGGCCGATTGGACTTGCCTGACCTTGCATCCTTCTATGCAGCCTTTCGCGAACTGCCTCTCGCGTCAGTCTCAAATGATCAACAGAAATATCTGCGCAATGTGAACTGGGCAGGCACCGCCCATCATGGTCTTCCGCGCGAACTCCTTGCCTTCCGACCAAAAGCCGACGGTTGCCTCGCGTTCCTTGGTCGGATTGCGCCCGAGAAGCGTCCGGATCGCGCGATCGAGATCGCAATGCTAAGTGGCATGCCGCTAAAGATCGCCGCAAAGGTGGACCGCGCCGATCAGGTTTATTGGCAGGAAACGATTCACCCGATGGTCGAAACCTATCCTGACGTAGAGTTCATCGGCGAGATCGACGAACACGACAAAGCAGAGTTCCTCGGTGGGGCAGCTGCGCTGTTGTTCCCGATCGATTGGCCAGAGCCCTTCGGGCTGGTCATGATCGAAGCAATGGCGTGCGGCACGCCCGTGATTGCATACCGTCGCGGATCGGTTCCCGAAATCATAGAGGAAAACGTATCCGGTTTCGTCGTCGACACGATCGAGGAGGCGGTAATGGCAATTCGACGGGTTGTGAGCTTGGATCGCGCCAAGGTGCGCGCCCAATTCGAGCGCCGCTTCACTGTCGAACGGATGGCTCGTGACTATGTCGACATCTATCGAAAGCTTCTTTCCGTTGGTAGCCGACCCGCGCAGTTCGGCGTGTTGAATGGAAGGCATGAAGGATGGCAGGCGCTGCGGTCATCGCAACTCGTCCCGGATAGTGGCATCGACTATGACGGTGGCCTGGAGGCCTGCAACTCATCCCCAAAATACGAATTCCACGGGCCAAAGGAGAAACCGCCTGCAGGCGGCCGTTCGGCGTCGGCCCTGTAACAGCGCACGCCAATCCCGCAGATGCTCGGGTCAAATGAGGATCGCGGCCTATCACCCTGCGAAGTGTCTTTGGCCCGATCGCCGCGCGCGCCGCGATAGTTAGTGCCCGGATATTCGTGAGTAGGAGGCGCAAATGTACTACTTCTCAAAATCCGCAAATATGAGCTTCGAAGACGCCGTTGCAACAACAAGAGAGGTCCTGAAGAGCCATCACTTCACAATCCTCGCCGATATCGACCTGGGTGAGGTTTTGAGGACGCACCTCGCAGTCGATTTCCGTCCGTACATCATCCTCAGCGCATGCAGCCCGCAACTCGCTCACCGGGCGATTGAGGCCGACAACGAGATCGGCTCGATCATGTTTTGCAACCTGCTCGTTCAGCAGCACAGGGACGGTCGTGTTGAAATCTCCGCAGCCGATCCAGCCGAGACGCTCGGGACGACCAACCACGTTGAGTTGACATGGATCGTCCGAGAGCTTCGATCTATGGTTCAGCAGGTCATTGACGACATTGCCTCTCGCCCAGCGTCCCGGCCGGTCTTGCGGGACCGCGACAAGGCCAGCCGCCAGTTGGCGCATGCGTTGCCATAAGCCCTTCCCCAGACTTGATCATAATTTTGACAGAGGTGTGCTACACGAGCGCAAAAGCCTTCTTTGGTATCCGTAAACTCCCGATCAGCCCGCGCGGTGGGATGCGGACATCTTCGCTTTCACAGCTGTTGCTGCCGTCGCTCAGTGAAACAGGGGCTGCGTTTGTACTGATCATGGTCACACCAATCTCGACGATGCACCAAGAGAAATCGCCACTTGGCATCCACCGCTCTGGGTCTGAATGAGCGTCATTAGACACCATTCGAGCCTGCGACTTTTGCGCCAGATCAAGGAACCGCGCGGACAGCCTGGTCGGCAGCTTGGCTCAGCGATCCGGTATCCACGCACTCAGCGAAAGCGAGAAAGCTATCCACGAGCAACAAACGAACGGGCGCACCGGCAAGACTTCCGCAATAAACTTGAAACTCTCGGCGTAGCGCGTCGCAATCAGGTGGCGCGTCGTACCCCGCTTAGAAAACCAACCTCGACCGCTAGCCCCTCTCCGTCAGACTCGGCTTTTAGGTCCGGGCAATTGTGCCGGATCGAGTCCAAGTTCTCACAGGCCTGGCGCACCACGCGCATGTCGAGGGATTGACGAGAACCGCCGAGCGGAACTTCCGTCTTTCGGCCTTCCCGATGCACGGTTACAATAACCTGCCCCTCGTGCCGCTGCCGATGTTCGCCGTAATCGATGTGACACCCTTGCTGTACAAGCCATTTTCGGAACGTGGCGCTTTCCATTGCTCAGTCTCCCGCGCTCTCAGGCCTGTTAGCAGGCGCGTCTTCCAGCCGACTATTAGTCTAGTATGAGCGCTATACGCAGTTGCGACCAGCCTCAGCAGGTCACGTGAAAAAGCCCGATCTTCCTCGCATTTGACCAGTTGAACAAATGGATCGCCTCAGGGGTCGACTGTAGCACCTGCCCCAACCACGGCCAAAGTGCAACCACTTTCGGGCGCAGCGACGGCGTCTTACTTGACGCACATCAATGTTGGTCTGTGCAGGCCAGGTGACACTATAATAACATGACCATTCGGATATCGGATGTACGAACCAGCGGGTCGTCAGTCAGCGAATTTGGCCTTTCTCTGGCCGGCATTTTTGGCCGCCTCGGCGAGCGATATGTCGGCGCTGTTCGCCAAACATTTTGCCAATCTCGCGGTCGGTCCCGCCGGGGCGCCGGCACCCGAGCCGAAATGGTCGACGTCGCACACCGTCGCACTTGAGCTGATTGGCGCCCGGCTTCGCGATTTTACGGTCGACGAAGATAGCCCGCCCGCGCTCTTGTGCACGCCGCTTGCGTTGCACGGCGCTGCCGTGGCCGATCTCACGCCAGGACATAGTCTGATCACCGCGTTGCGCAGCGCTGGGTTACGGCGCTTGTTCGCGGCCGACTGGCGTTCTGCGACCCCCAATATGCGCTTCCGCGGCATTGATGATTATCTCGCCGACCTCAACGTCATGGTCGATCATATCGGCGCCCCGGTTGATTTGATTGGCCTCTGCCAAGGAGGCTGGATGGCACTCATGTACGGAGCGCGGTTTCCGGCAAAGATCCGCAAGCTGGTGCTCGCCGGCGCGCCGATCGACATTGCGGCCGCGCCGTCCGCCCTGTCGGATCTCGCCGGCACGAGTCCTTTGGCAGTCTTTGATGAACTCGTCCGGATTGGCGACGGCATCGTTCCCGGGCGGAAAGTGCTAAAGTTCTGGGGAGTGGATACGGTGGCTGCAGAGGATTTGCGGCAAGTATTGCAAACCGATGAGTTGCCCGGATCCGCGGATTTCGCCAGGCTCGAAGCGGAATTCCGGCAATGGTATGCGTGGACGACCGACTTGCCGGGAGCATATTTCCTCGAAGTCGTGGAAAAACTCTACAAAGACAACCAGCTCGCGCTCGGCAAATTTGTTGCCCTGGGGCATCGGATCGATCTGGCGACCGTCCACACACCCATTTTCCTGCTCGGAGCAAGCGAGGATGAACTGGTAGCGCCAGCGCAGCTATTCGCCACCGAACGCCTGGTCGGCACTCTGGCAGGCGATATACGCAAAGCCATGGCGCCAGGCCGCCATGTCGGGCTGTTCATGGGCAAAAAGGTGCTCAAAGAAATTTGGCCTTCGATCGTCGGTTGGATCGGCGAGCCACCATCGGCTTTCGTGAGCATGGAAGTACGTCGCACGGTCCGCGCCGGATAAAACAAAAATCCGGACTGCGCCGTTTTCACGCAATCCGGATTGCGCTGTCAGACGGTTCAGGCCGCCTTAGCGGTGATCTTCTTCGCCGACTTCTGCGCTTCAGCGCTCTTCGGCATGGTCACCGTGAGTACGCCGTTTTTGAAAGTGGCCTCGATCTTGTCGGTATCGACGCCATCGGGCACCTGAAATGAGCATTGAAACGACCCGTAACTGCGCTCGCTCAGGTAATAGTCCTTCTTCTTCTCTGCTTTGTGTTAATGCTTCTCGCCCCTGATCGTCGGAACGCCGTCGGCGACTTTCACCTCGACGTTCTTCTCATCCATGCCGGGCAGTTCGGCCGTAATCTCGTAAGCTTCACCACGCCGCAGCGGGGCCTGCTCTTTATGTATGTTGATCTTCTTGCCGACAACATGCTCTCCGGCAGCAATACGCCGTTGGAAAGCATGCTCCGTGGTTGGCGACCACGATGCGGATCTCGCCCTCGACGCATTTTGTGTCTTTCGCGCAATCGATCACGACGGCTTTGACCGTCTGGCCGCAATTCCTTTTTGTTGCGATTGTCGGCGGCTTGTTTTTCCTGCTCGCCATCCTGCGCTTCCGCTCTACAGCCGCGTAGGCGGCTTAGGAATTCACGCATTTTTCGCCCTTAGCGGCCGCATTTGACGTAAATCAACGCACCGGAGCCGGCGGAGGGTCTATCTGTTCAAATAGGAACAAGGGCGAAAGTCAGGCTGAGGTTCGGCGTGGAAAATAACTTATCGCGTCGTTCATTTCTGCGAGGCTCCGCTTTGACTACTGCCGGAGCGACCATGGTCAACGCAACGTCGACGCTTCTTGTGCAAGCCGAGCCAGCCAATAACGACAACGCGGTGGTGGGGCCGGAGGCTGTCGCAATCACGTTACAAGTCAACGGCGCCGCGCGGACGCTCCGTGTCGAGCCGCGTGTGACATTGGCTGAGGCTTTGCGGGGGCCGCTGGGCCTCACCGGAACCAAGATTGCTTGCAATCGCGGGGCTTGTTCCGCCTGCACCGTCTTAATAGATGGATCGCCGATCTGTTCGTGCATGATGCTGGCTGTCGATGTAGGGGCGCGTCGCGTCACCACGATCGAGGGGCTCGCCCAGGGCGATATGCTGCACTCGGTACAGCAGGCCTTCATCGAGCATGACGCTGTGCAGTGCGGCTTCTGCACGCCGGGCTTGGTCATGAGCAGCACGGCCCTGCTCGCGCGCAATCCTCAACCGAATGCGGATGACGTCCGCGAGGCGATCAGCGGCCACGTTTGCCGCTGCGGCACCTATCCGCATGTGGTCACCGCAACGCTCGCTGCCGCAAAAGACCGCAGGGGGTGACCATGGCGAACGAACAATCCCTGCGAACCGCAACGTTTCCTTCCGGCATCGCCAGCGTCGGCCTCGGCAAAGTCGAGCGACAAGTTCCCGTCGGCGAGCCGCCGCCCCTGGCGCCTAACAGCGAGCTTGGCGTCATCGGGAAGTCGGTACCGCGGCAGGATGGACGAGCCAAAGTGACCGGCGCCGCCTGTTTCACGGCCGATGTCTCTCTCCCCGGCATGTTGTATGCTCGCGTTCTGCGCTCGCCGTTGCCGCATGCACGGCTGCGCTCCATCGACATATCCGCGGCATCGCGCCACCGCGGTGTGCGCGCGATTGTGCCGATCGCCAGTCCGGATGATCCTCATCGCGCGACGCTGCGCTACGTTGGCGAACCGGTCGTTGCCATTGCCGCCACGTCAATGGCGGCAGCCGAAGAAGCTCTGCATCTCGTCCGTGTCGACTATCAATCTCTACCTTTTGTTGTTGAACTCGACCAGGCGCGCGCACAGTCGGCGCCGCCGGTCTATACAAGCACGGAGGAAGCGCCCGGCGGTCACCCATCGGGTTGGCCTGCAGCCACCAATCTGCCGCTCAATGGCAATGTCCGTGGCCCGGCGATCAGCCATCGCGGCGACATGACCCAGGGCTTCAAGGACGCCGATATCGTCGTCGAGGGCGAGTATCGCACCCAGGTGCAGACCCATTGCTGCCTTGAGCCGCATGGCATTGTCGCCGATTGGCGAGCCGATGGGCTGACCGTTTACATGTCCACGCAATATACTACCGGCGTGCGGCATGAGCTCGCGGAGGAGTTCGGTCTGCCGCTCAATCGCGTCCGCGTAATCGTCGAAGCCATGGGCGGCGGCTTTGGCTCGAAGTCGGCGCTCGGTAATTATGGCCGCATCGCCGTCGAACTCTCGCGCCGCGCGCAAGCGCCGGTTCGGCTTGTCCTCGATCGGCAAGAAGAACAAATGGATTCCGGCAATCGTCCGGGCACTTGGCAGCGATTGCAGATCGGCGCCAAACGCGACGGAACGCTGACTGCGATCTCGCTGCAGAGTTACGGCACAGCAGGCGTAGCGCTGGGCGCCGGCGTCGGCTTCAATGCCGAGGCGCTTTATGCCTGTCCCAATTTCAATGGCGCCCAGCATGACGTGTTCACCGATGCCGGGCCGGGCTGCGCCATGCGCGCCCCGGGCAACACGCCCGGAGCTTTCGGATTAGAGCAAGCGATCGACGAGTTGGCCGAACGGCTTGCGATCGATCCGCTGACGCTTCGCGACCGCATCGATCCGAGCCCGGTGCGGCGCGAAGAGCGACGGATCGGCGCTGAACGGGTCGGATGGCAGCGCCGGCATAAGCCGGGTGCCGACACCAGCCCGATCAAGCGCGGCCTCGGTGTCGCGCAATCGCTGTGGATGGCCAATGTGCAGCTCGACTCCTCGTGCGAGGTGCGCCTAATGCGCGATGGCTCTGTCGAAGTGCTGTCGAGCGTGCAGGATATCGGCACCGGCACCCGGACGGTGATGGCGCAGACTGTGGCGGAAGTGTTTGGGCTACGCGCCGAGAACATCACGGTGCGTATTGGCGACACGGAGTTTCCTCCCGGGCCACCCTCTTACGGAAGCCGCGCGACCGCTTCGATCACACCACCGGCGCGCACCGCGGCCTGGCATGTTTTGCAATCGTTGTTGCCCGAAGTTGCTCTATCGCTCAACGCGGCGCCTGAGGACCTGATCGCGCACGACGGAAGAATTCTGGTCCGCGACGACCCAAGCCGGGGTATGCCATTCGCCGATGCTGCCGCACGGTTGCGCACCGATCGCATCAGTGCGGTGGCTTCGCGCAGCGACGATTATGCCGGTTTTCTCCGGCGCATGGGTGACGCCGCTTTGGCGCATCAGGCTTTGGGCGGCGTTCAGTTCGCCGAGGTGGCAGTCGATACCGAGACTGGCATTGTGCGGGTGGAGCGCGTCGTTGCGGTGCAAGATTGCGGCCGGCCGATGAATCCTAGGCAAATCGAGAGCCAAGTGCACGGCGGCATTCTGATGGGGCTGTCCTATGCATTGTTCGAGGATCGCATTCTGGATCAGCATACCGGCCGCATGGTCAACCCGGACCTCGAGCATTACAAGCTCGCCGGGCCGCGCGAGACGCCGGCAATCGATCTGGTGATTCTGGAAAATTATCAGGGCAATAGCGCCACCGATGCCTACGGCATCGCCGAACCCGCCAACATCGCTACCGCGCCTGCCATCGCCAACGCCGTCTATAACGCTATCGGTGTGCGCCTGCGCAGTTTGCCGATGACGCCGGCGGCGATCCTGGGCGCGCTCGGCAAAATCCCGCAAAGGAGCTGAAGCCGTGAACCGCTTCGCCTTCACCAATGCGCGGACGATTTCTGAAGCTGCCATCGCCGCCTCCGCGACCGTAGCCGAGGCGATGGCCGCCACTCCCGAGGAGATGAGTCGGAGTGAAGCCTCGGTGATCAAAGCCGGCGGTATCGACCTTCTTGATCTCCTGAAAGAGGGCCTGTTGGCGCCGGCGAGAGTGGTGAACCTGAAGGCGGTGCCGGGGCTGGATGCGATCGTCGAAGATGAGACGGGTGGCCTGCGCATCGGGCCGATGGCGCTACTGGCATCGCTCGCCGATCATCCGCTGTTGCAGAAGCGCTATGCCGCCCTTGCCGGCGCGCTACGTGGCTCGGCCAGTCCGCAAATCCGCAACGTGGCGACGCTGGGCGGCAATCTTCTTCAGCGCCCGCGTTGCTGGTACTTCCGCTCACAGACTTATCGCTGTCTGCGCAAAGGCGGCGGTCATTGCTTTGCGATTTCGGGCGAAAACCAATACCACGCGATCTTCAACAACTTGCCTTGCGCGATCGTTCATCCTTCCACGGCGGCCACGGTCCTGGTCGCCCTGGACGCAACGGTCGAATTGACCGACGCAGCAGGGGCAAGCCGCCGACTGTCGCTTGAGGATTTTTTCGTGCCCCCGGAGCGTGATCTCCAGCGCGAGAACGACTTGAGGCCGCAGGAGATCCTGAGCGCGATCTGTCTGCCGAAGCCGTCGCCGAGCCTGCGCGTGGTCCATGTGCGGCAAGGTGAAAAGGATTCATTCGACTGGCCGCTCGCCGATGTAGCAGTCGCGCTCGAGGTTGACCCGGACAGCAGGTGTAGGCGCGCGGCGGTCATTCTTGGCGCGGCGGCGCCGGCTCCGCACCGGGCGAAGGCCGCGGAGGCTGTGCTGACGGGTAAACGGGTCGGCGAAGGCGTTGCTGCTGAAGCAGCGCGCGCCGCTCTCGAGGGCGCGACGTCGCTTTCGAAGAACGCTTACAAGCTGCCGCTGTTCGAGACACTGGTCCGCCGTGCGATCCTCAAGACTTCTAGCGTGACGGCAAATCGTCGAACCGGCGTGCCGCAGCCACCACATCCGCGCGAGCGCCGCGAACCGCTCCCCTGGCATCGGCCGACGCCGGCTGAGGAAGATCCCAACGCGCCGCAGTCGGTCCGGGCAATTCTCGCGAGCCCGACCTATCGCCTCGCCGAAGACGATCCGGATTTCATCACTTGCCCCGAAAGTCGCGGGGCACGGCCGCAACTTGAATATCTGAAAGCCGACACCATCCTGGCCGACAAGCAAATCGACCACACTATCGTCGTCTTCGACAGATAAGGCCCCAATATTCTGAATTATCTTGTTCGAAGGATGAATCAAAAAATGCTCTGCACGTTGATTTGGATCAACCCCTGCGACCATCGGCGGATTGCATAGAATTCTGCGCCGCCATTCCTGCCTCGGCGGACACAACCGCAAATATGAGCCAAGATCTGAGCTGGCAACTAAGCCATGATGGCAATGGCGTGAGCCTCGTCTAGAGTGTGCCGTTGACGTGATCTATTAAATGAAGCGGGACTTGCCAGCCGCTACTTCTAAACCGTTTTGCCGGGGCAGTTTAGCGCCTTGAGCTACATCAAGGCGGCCTGACCCGCCTTGCGGCATTGATTTGATCGAAACGTCGGAGATGTACCGCCCTTGTTACAGGTTTCACCGCAGCTGACATTGGCGAAGTCCGTGTGGCGCCGGATCGGTGTCCGCGGCCACTGGGCTATAGTGGCTTTGCTAGTTCTCGCTGCGGGCGCCGGCGTCGTATGGTGGGCCACGCATAGCGCCGCGCCGATGCATTACGTCACCGTGCCCGTCGAGCACGGCGTCATCCTGCGCACTGCAACCGCTACCGGGACCGTCAATCCGGTGCTCACGATCATCGTTGGAGCCTACGACTCCGGCGTCATTCAGAATATCTACTGCGACTACAACACCGAGGTGAGGGCGGGTCAGGTCTGCGCCAAGATCGATCCGCGCCCTTATCAGGCGACGTTCGATCAATATTCCGGCCAGCTGCGGCGCGATCAGGCGATCCTCGACGAGGCCCGGATCGATCTCGCGCGTTATCAAAAATTGGCTGAGCAGAACTCGATCGCGCGCCAACAGGCCGAGGACCAGGCCTACGTCGTCAATCAGGACGAATAGGCGTACGTAGAAGGCGCCAAGCTCAATCTCGATTACACCGACATCATCTCGCCGGTGGACGGCACCGTCGTGTCGCGCAGCATAACCGGCGGACAGACCATTGCTTCCAGCTTTCAGACGCCGACGCTGTTTCTCATCGCCAGGGACCTCAAGCTCTTGGAGGTGGACACCAATACCAGCGAAGCCGATATGGGCGGCGTCAAGGTCGGCGACACCGCCACCTTTACCGTCGACGCCTTTCCGCAGCGGGTGTTCCATGGCATCGTGACGCAACGGCGTCAGTCGCCGCAGACGGTGCAGAACGTCGTGACCTACGACGTCGTCGTCGGCGTCGATAACAGCGATCTGGCGCTGGTTCCCGGCATGACCGCGTCTACTACGATCATCGTCGATCAAAGAAACGACGTGCTGCGCGTTCCGAATCAGGCGCTGCGCTATGTGCCGGGCGGTCTTGCAACGGCAACGAGCAAACAACCGCAGCTCTGGGTGCTGCGCAACGGTCGGCCCGTTGCCGTCACTGTCGCTCCCGGTCTCAGCGACGACAACTTCACGGAGATCGTCAGTGGCGATCTGCATCCGGGCGATCAGGTCATCACTACGGAAAGCGGTCAGGCGGGTAGCCAGTCCAGTCAAACAACGCTGCCGCGCCTTTAAGGGAGCGCGATGACACGCGACGATTCTAGTGCTCGGCAGCTCGTTATCAAGGTCGAGAATGTAACGCGCACATTCGCCGTCGGCGACGTCGAGGTCGGAGCGCTGCGCGGCATCAGCCTTGCCGTTGCGCCCGGCGAGTTCCTCGCCATCATGGGCTCGTCGGGTTCGGGCAAGTCGACTTTAATGAATATTCTCGGCTGCCTCGACCTGCCGAGCAGTGGCCGATACTTCCTCGAGGGCGTCGATGTCGCAGCGCTGCGTGAGCCGGACCTCGCCCGGATCCGCAGCGAGTGTCTCGGCTTTGTGTTCCAGAGCTTCAACCTCTTGCCCCGCACCAGCGCCCTCGAGAATGTCAGCCTTCCGCTTTACTATGCCGCCACCGGCCCGAAGCGCCGCGCCGAACGCACCGAGCGGGCGCGCGCGGCGCTTAAGCTACTCGGCCGCGACCGCAATACGCCTGGCCAGCTTTCCGGCGGCCAGCAGCAGCGCGTCGCCATCGCCCGCGCCTTGATCAATTCACCTAATCTTCTTCTCGCCGACGAGCCGACCGGCAATCTCGATACGCGGACCTCGCACGAGATCATGGAAACGCCGGTGTCGCTCAATCGCAAGGAAGGATTGACGATCGTCCTCGTCACTCACGAGGCCGACATTGCCGCCTATGCCGACCGCGTTGTGACCATGCGTGACGGCACAATTGTTACCGACGAGCGGGTCAGCAAGCCGGCAGCACAAGTCGTTGCCGCGGCCGAGCGTTTGACGGCCTTCCAGCCGCCCGAGCCGGGCGCCTCCAATCTTCCGACCAGCGGCTTCGCCGCCTTCGCGCTCATGGTGCTGGCTGCCGCGGCCCAGGCCATCGGGCGCAACAAGATGCGTTCGGCGCTCACTATGCTAGGCGTGTTTATCGGCGTCGCCGCGCTCATCGTCATGGTCTCTGTTGGCAACGGTGCGAGCGAGGCGGTGCGCAAGCAGATCGAAAGTCTTGGCACCAACGTCGTCGTCATTCTGCCTGGCGCGCTGACTACGGGCGGTATTCGCGCCGGCTTCGGCAGCGCCTCGACGCTGACCGTCGCGGACGCGCGCGCGATTCGGTTACCTCATCCGCCAGACCGGGCAAGTGCAGTACAGCAATCAGAACTGGACGACGACCATCCAGGGTGTGAACCCAACCTATCCATCGATCACCAACTGGCAGATCGCCGCTGGACGGGGCATCACGGCTGAGGATTACAATAAAGCCAACCTCGTCGCCGTCATCGGGCAGACGGTGTACCACCAGCTCTTCAGTCCCGGCGAAAACCCGATCGGCGCCTCCATTCTGGTCAAGAGCGTGCCGCTGCAGGTGACCGGCGTACTCGTCGCCAAGGGCCAGTCAGTTTACGGCACCGATCAAGATGATCTGGTCATGACGCCGTTCACCACGGCCGAACGCAAGGTGCTTGGCGTCGCGGCGCCGAGCTCGGCACAAACACCGCTCAACTGGCCCTATCTGCCCTGGCCCAATCCCTACAATTTGCAGCCGCGACTGACCGGTTTTGCCAACCAGATTTACGTGCAGGCCGTCAGTCAGCCGCTGGTGCACACCGCCATTCGCCAGGTGAGTGACACGCTCATTCGCCGCCACCGCATCAAGCCCGGCGCCATCAACGACTTCGATGTGCGCAACTTGAGCCAGTTCGTCGAAACCGCCGAGAGCTCCAGCCGCATCATGGCGCTTCTGCTTGCCGCCGTGGCGTCGATTTCCTTGATCGTCGGCGGCATCGGCATCATGAATATCCTCCTCGTCTCGGTGACCGAACGCACGCGCGAGATCGGATTGCGCATGGCGATCGGCGCCCGCCGGCTGCATGTTCTGCTGCAGTTTCTCGCTGAAGCCATCTTTCTCAGCGTCAGCGGCGGCGTCGCCGGCATTGTTACCGGCGTCGCGATTTCAGAGGCGCTCTCCTTGGTGTTCCACTGGTCCGCGCCGGTGTCGTTGACGGCTGTGGTTGGTGGCTTTCTCTTCGCCGCAGCGGTCGGCGTGTTCTTCGGATTTTATCCGGCGCGCAAGGCGGCAAGCCTCAACCCGATCGATGCGCTACGCTACGAATGAGGGCCAGCGCAGAAGGAGATTGTAAAATGTCGACGCGACGCGAAGTGAATATCGGAATCTTATCGAGCGTTGTTGCCGCTGCGACAGTCACTAAAGGCTTGGCGCAGAGCCCGCAAGCGATCGATTTGCCGCCACCGATGATGGACGGCAGCAGCTCGCTTATGCAAGCGCTGAAAGATCGTCAGTCGATCCGCGACTATTCGGAAAGCGTCCTGCCGAAGCAGATACTGTCGAACCTACTATGGGCTGCCTGGGGCGTAAATCGAGTCCAAAGCGATGGCCGCACCGCTCCACGTTGGCGCGGTGTCTACGCCTTGGATATCTATCTGGCGATGGCCGACGGAGTTTGGCGATACGAGCCCAAGGGCCATCGGGTCGTGTTGCACGTGGCAGGCGATTTGCGGGCGCAAACGACCACCGGTCAGCCTTTCGTCGCGAGCGCGCCGCTTAATCTGATTTATGCCTTCGATATGTCGAAGCTGAGTGGGACGAACGAAAGCGAAGGGACCGCCGCGGCGGCTGCCTGTGTCGCAATGGTTGGCGAGAATGTCTACCTCTACTGCGCATCGGCGGGACTGGCGACCGTCTTTCGTGAGAGCGTGCCCGGAGCAAAGCTTGCGCAGACGTTGAAGCTTCCTTCCCAGCAGATCATCCAATTTGCGCAAACGGTGGGATATCCGAAGACCTAAAGCGCAGATCCCGTTCCTGAATCAGTCGGGCGTCCGCGCCGGGTGGCAATGCCCGAATTCGGTTGCCACCTTGTCCGCCCCGTACTGTTGCCAAACGATGCCAAGCGAGGATCGGTCGATGCCGAGACTGATGTCGTCGGCCTGACCGCTAATGGATATGTAGGTAATTGTCGCTTTGGTGAAGCTGTAATGGCGACCGCCTTCTTCAGCAGTCAACGTCTTCGTGACCTCATCGAAAACGACAACGATCGGTCGGCTTTCGGAGCCGGGCTGCGCCTCGGTGTCGGTGAGGACGCAATCGAGCTGTTGTGGCGCGGCCCAAGCGTCGGCGATCCACGCCGGGGCTGTCAGCAACGTGCTGACGATCATCGCCGCCACCCAGCTTAGTTTTCTCCTTCTCATTCTGTCCCCAATCCGACGCTCCTCGCCCGACGTCTCACGACGCGGCAAAAGGCCGGGGCGCGCGGCTCAAGGCCGCTGGTTAACATGGGACGTTCGCAGTTCATATCCTCCCTCGGCAATATCGCAACCTCGCCGCTCACCGCCCACGCGCAGCAAATGTGGTCGGATTTCAGCGAGCAATGGCCGTGGATGCGGTTCAACGTCAGCGCTTGTGAGACCACGCGGGTGCAGCGCTGGCTGCAGCGGCAGGCAGCAACCAAAGCAGCGTGACGAAAGGTGTTCATCTTCGCCAAGCTGCGCTCGACGGACGGCTATTTGTTCAGAGGTGGTTCCGGTTGTCTGAACAGATTTTCCGCGTCGATAAGTGGAGTCTCTGCCGGGGTTAGGCTGCCAAGCGGACTGGCAGTTCGTTGAAGTAGGCTTGATCGGGTGTGGTGCCGTCAAGGCTCGAATGCGGTCTCCGGCCGTTGTAGAAGTCCAGGTATTTGCCGATAGAAGAGCGGGCCTCGCTGACACTGTCGTAGGCCTTCAGATACACCTCCTCATATTTGACGCTGCGCCACAGCCGCTCGACGAAGACGTTGTCTCGCCAAGCTCCTTTCCCGTCCATGCTGATCGCAATGTCGTTGTTGGCGAGCACGCCGGTGAACGCCGAGCCCGTGAACTGCGAACCCTGATCGGTATTGAAGATGTCCGGCTTGCCGTGACGAGCCAGAGCATCCTCCAGCGTCTCGACGCAGAATGCCGCCTCCATCGTGATCGACAGCCGCCATGACAGCACGCGACGGCTGAACCAGTCGAGCACCACGGCCAGGTAGACGAAGCCCCGCGCCATCGGGATGTAGGTGATGTCCATCGCCCACACCTGGTTCGGCCGCGTGACCGCCGTGGCGCGCAACAGATACGGATAGATCTTGTGGCCGGGCCCGGGCTTCGTGGTGCGCGGACGGCGATAGAGCGCCTCTATCCCCATCCGTTTCATCAGCGTTTTGACATGCCGACGGCCGATCTTGCACCCCTCAGCGACCAGCAAGCCTCTCAACATCCGCGAGCCGGCGAAAGGGGACTCCAAATGCAGCCGGTCGAGACGCCGCATGATTGCGAGGTCGGCTTCCGGTACTGGGCGCGGCAGGTAGTAGACGCTGCCACGGCTGATGCACAGAACGTCCGCCTGCTTGGTGATCGGCAAATTGTGCTCACGGTCGATCATCGCTTTGCGCTCAGCAATCCCGCCTTGCTGAGCGCTCCTTCCAAAAAATCGTTCTCCAGCGTCAGCGCTCCGATCTTGGCGTGCAACGACTTCACGTCAACGGCCGGTTGCGCTGCTCCGTTGCCGCCGCCGGGACCAAAAACATCGGCAGCCCCACCCTCAAGCTGCGCCTTCCACGATGTGATCTGGTTGGGGTGGACGTCGAACTGCTCTGCCAGCTGAGTCAATGTTCGATCGCCCTTGACGGCGGCAAGCGCCACCTTTGCTTTGAAGGCCGGTGTGTGGTTCCGGCGCGGTCGTCTTGTCATGGTCTCTCCTGATTCGCGGCGCACAGCGTGCCCGCCGTCAGGCAGAAACTCCACTTAGCGTCTTGTGCAGATTTCCGAGGCCACCTCTTTCAGCCGATGTCGGTTTGGGTCATTCGATGCAGGTGTGGTTGCGCCGAAGATCGCGGCTGTTCGCAACGTCCCGAAAGCTGACGCGCAGATTGATGGTCGTCGCGCCACTCAGCGCAATTAGGCAGCAGATCGGCAGTTGACGTAGATCAATGCCGGAACCGTCAAAACATCCATCTGTAGCGATGTAACGTGAATGCATTGGTCCAAGCTGACCGATAATTGGCGCGAATCGGTAGGGCATCGTCGATGGACGAGCTTTCTAAAGGCGAGTTTTCAAGACTGCGCAGGGAGATGGTTGAAACGGCCATTCACGCGCGGGGTGTTCGTTCCGAGTTGGTTCTTGATGCCATGCGAACGGTGCCTCGTGAATCTTTTCTGCCGGAGCGGCTTCGCGAGTTTGCCTATGAAGACACGGCGTTGCCGATTGAAGAGGGCCAGACAATCTCGCAGCCTTATATCGTCGCTTTGATGACCGAGGCATTGGTGCTCCGAGGCGGCGAGAAGGTGCTCGAAATCGGCACGGGTTCGGGCTATGCGGCGGCCGTCCTCTCCGAAATCGCCGCCGAGGTCCACACCGTTGAGCGTCATGGTCCGTTGGCCGAAAAGGCCGCCGTGACGCTGGCTGATCTTGGCTACGGCAATGTCCATGTTCTGCACGGCGACGGGACCCGCGGTTGGCCGGCGCACGCGCCCTATGATGCGATCATAGTTGCCGCCGGCGGCCCGACGGTTCCGGAATCTCTAAAACACCAACTCAAAATCGGCGGCCGGCTGGTGATCCCAGTAGGTGCAGATCAGCGCGCCCAAGAACTGATACGGGTGACGCGAACTGCACAGAACGAATATCGTAGCGAAGAGCTCGCCGATGTGCGTTTTGTTCCGTTGCTTGGAGAGGAAGGGTGGGCGCCCGAACAGGCGGAGGCGGCCCGCGGTCGCCATGTGCGGCCGACGGGCGATGTCAGTGAAGAAAAGCTCGTCAAAAAGATCACCGATGCGGCGGAGCCGTTCGCTTCGATCGACACTGCCGATCTCGGCCCGCTGCTGGAACGGGTCGGTGATGCGTACCTTGCCATCGTGAGGCATCAAACGAACAACATCGGCGGCGGGATTCTAACTGTCTATCTCATCGGAACGGGATGGCTCACCGCCCGGCGCAGACGGGGAAACCATAGTATCGATTGGGTTGTGCTTCTGATTCCTTTGACGCTCGGTATCCTCACCTGGATGAATGGTCTGAAAGTCGTGCATAGCGAAGAGCATTTCGCAAGACGGAGTTCCGGTCGGAATGACCTTTTTCATGGGTTCCGTGATGCTGCTGGCCGGGGTGGGGGACGTTCGCATGCTTGTACGCGGCGGTGTTCTTGGAGCCAAGCGCATCGCGCGGCATCTCTGGCGCATGTGCTTTGGCCTGTTCATCGCGGCCGGATCTTTTTTCCTGGGGCCGTCAAACCGTCCGTTGAGATTGCTTTCGGCAGTGGGCCTCGGGCAACACTTGTCCCCGACTCTATTCAGCACCCCGTTGTACTTAATTCTCAGCGTCCTCCCACTGGTCATGCTGATTTTCTGGCAGTCCGAGTGCGCTTCAGAAATGCATACCAAGGATCGATACACCTCGCATCCTCAAGTCCGGATTTAACGCGATAATCGGGCGAGTCCTGCTCCCCGAGAAGTTCGCCATCGCCTGCCAGCGATTGCGGGTCGATGACGGGCAATCCGGAAATAATGCCTCCAGATTAGTCCTGACAAACGCCCCTCAATGCGGTCAAGTTTTGGCTGAACTTTCTGGAGGGGCCGAGAACTAACTCTGAATTTGGTCGGAAAAGGCGACAGATCAGAGGTATGCAATTCCCCCTCGGGCGGACGGCGCAGAAATCACCATCCGCTTTTCTTTCCGCAGCGGTCAGGAGCAATCACCAGGCATAAGCTCTCCTTGTTCTCTGGAGCGCTGTTGTCTGTCAGCTGCGATGATAGCTCGTCCAGGTAACGGACAAGATCTTCCACTGCCCATCAATTTTGCACAACTGCCAGTGCTCGAGGCCGGAATTGGTAAGCTTGTCGTTGACGTAAAAATCGTAGTTAAATGTCACCATCCCCAGAGGACCGTCCTGACGAATCTCGATGTTCTGCAATTTCCCTTCGAGCTTGTCCTTCGACGTAGCGAAAATTTCCACAAGCTCATCGAGATGGCTCGGGCCAATCCCATCGAATTGAGCGTCACGTTTGCGGGCGCTATCAATCTCTTCCTGGGTGTTGATGTGGTGAAAGAGCACATTGTGGTTCAGCACGAGCTTCGTTATAGCGTAGCCGTCTTTGCGAATAATATCCTGACGGTATTCCTCCAATACGCCGCGGCGGCGCTCGGCCGCAACTATCGTGCGTTCGCGCAAGTGCGGTTGGCCGAACTCGCAAATCCTGCCAAGAGCGCCGACGTCCACCTTCGCCGCCGGGCCCTCAACGCCGTTATGGCGAAGAGCGTCGACTTCGTGATCTGCGACGTCCTCACTCTCGATCCAGTCGCCGCGATTGAGGTCGATGACCGCAGCCATCTCCTTCCCGGACGTCGGGACCGCGACGCGTTTGTCAATGCGGTCTTCGCGGAGATCGGGCTGCCGCTTCTGCGTGTGAAGGCGCAGCGAACATATTCCGTCGCTGAGTTTCGCGATCTCTTCGCCCGCGCGGACTTGTCCGTCCCACCTCCATCTCAAGGACAACCTTCATGAGACTCGTGATCCTCGCCGGCCTAGCCGTTGGTGCGATCGCGGTCTTGGCGCCCCAGCAGGGCTCCCAACTCATGCGGTCTGTGGTGCATGGATTCGGCTGGGGGATCGGGCGCGAGATCGCGCATAACATTCTTGGCCGTCGCCATTGGTGACGCCGGTCGCGGGTGGCCTGGGAACGGAGCAAAAGAGCGGATGAGCGGAACTCCAGCAGCGGATCAGGAGCGGCAAAGGTCCGCCCGAAGCAGCCCTTCCCCGAGAAGACTCCGGTTCCGTCGTTTCCACGCATATAGTCATAATCTGATGAGAACTCCCTAACTGGCGGCGTCGCTATGACCGCACCACTCCACCTTCGCTCCGAGATCACCTGCCCAAACTGCGGCCACCGCAAGATCGAGCAAATGTCGACCGTCGCCTGCAGGTTCTTCTACGAATGCGAGGCTTGCGGAGCGATCTTCGTCCAAAGGCAGGCGACTGCTGCGTGTCTGTTCGTATGGGTCAATCCGATGCCCCCAGTCCAACTCAATCGGGCGGGCGGCGGCCGGTGCTGCTCCTAACTCCTCCAGCAGAGTGGACGATGTATGAAATCGGGGTCGAGGCGGCGTTTTGACCCCACCGTCACGCGACCGGCAACCCTCCGCTTTCCATTCCGGAAATCCGTCCTCGAGACGGCGGGCGTTGAAGCCGTTTTCGCGCAGCATCGCCACCGCTTCGAACGCGAAGACGCAATAGTGGCCGCGGCAATAGGCCACAATCTCTCGGTCCTTCGGAAGATGGCGCAATTGTTCCGCGAGCTTGCGTAGCGGCGTATCGATCGCATGCGGCAAATGGCCGGCCTCGAATTCGTCTTCCGGCCGGACGTCGAGGACGGTCACCAGCCCGTCCTTCATCCTGGCGGTCAATTCCTCGCGCGTGACCGGCTCGAGGGAATCGCGCTCGTGGAAATAGCCGCCTACGATTTCGCGGGCCTCCGCGATGTTCCGCTCGCC
>CAWKBE010000002.1:0-79570 GCA_963847785.1 uncultured Alphaproteobacteria bacterium | reverse complement strand
TGTCGGCGCGAAATCTACATGCTTCTTAACCCTTGCTTACCGCCCGGTCTTGATCCACGTCCACAACCGGTTGATCAGCCGCTGCGTCTTCTGATCGTGCGCGCTGATGGTGTAGAGCTTGGCGAAGGTCGCGGCGTCTGGATAGACGGTGCGGTCATTGAGGATCGCCTTGTCGATGAATTGCTGGCTCGCCAGATTGCCGTTAGCGTAAGAAATGAAGTTCGTGTTCCTCGCCGCCACTTCCGGCTTGAGCAGATAGTTGATGAGCGCAAGCGCCTCGTCGGGGTCGGGGGCATCCTTGGGGATGGCGAGGTTGTCGAACCACAATTGCGCGCCCTCTTTCGGGATCGCGTAGCCGACGGCAACTCCGCCCTTCGCCTCCGCGGCCCGCCGCTGCGCCTGTTTGATGTCGCCGGAAAATCCGACCACGAAGCAGATTTCGCCGGTTGCGAGTCCGTTGAGATACTCCGACGAATGAAACTTGCGCACGTAGGGGCTGACCTTGACGAGCAGATCGGCGGCCTTTTGCAGGTCGCCCGGATCGCTCGAATTCGGATCGAGGTGCAGATAGTGGAGCGCCGCCGACATGACGTCGTCGGACGAATCGAGGAGATGGACGCCACAATTCTGGAACTTCGCAATCCGCGCCGGATCGAACACTTCGTCCCAGGAATCTATTGTCGCATTCGCGCCGAGGATGTCCCGCACCGCGTTGACGTTGTAGCCGATCCCGGTCGTGCCCCACATATAGTTGACCGCATACTGATTGCCGGGATCGTAGCTTGCCAGCCGGTTCGTGATTTCCGGCCAGGCGTTGACGATGTTCGGCAGCTTTTCCTTATCGAGCCTGAGGAAAATTCCGGCTTGGATCTGGCGCGCCAGGAAATATGCGCTCGGCACCACGACATCGTAACCCGACTTGCCGGCAAGAAGCTTCGCCTCCAGCGTATCGTTGGAATCGAAGGTATCGTAGCGGACCTTGATGCCGGTCTCTTTGGTGAAATCGTCGAGCACGCCCTGCTCGATATAATCCGACCAGTTGTAGAAATTGACGACGCGCGAAGGCCCCGCCCCTGCCGGCGGGATCGCCGCGGCAAGCGCGGCAACAAGCGCCGCCGTGAGCGCGCCGGCGGTCACGTTTCGGTCTTTAGCCCCGCGGCCTTCCATGCTAGAACTGCGATAGGGAAAAAACCCTTGTTTATCATGGGTTTTCGACCATGTACGACCGTGAACGAAACGAGAAAGTGGCACTGTATCTGGCCATAGATGTGCCATTTGTTTACCACTTCGTCGATCGCGTCATTGTATGCGACTTGAAACAAGCGTATGAATAGGAACCCGGCACCCGCCGGGCGCCGCGAGCGAGAGCTACCCACTCCCGCCCGCGACTTGATCAAGGACCGCCGGAGCAGTCCTGTGACCCGCACTAAATCTATCCCACAAATCAGCACGTGTCGTGTCGGCTCTCCGGCTGTCTCCAACAGCGAGAGAACAACCGATGACCCCCGAGACCGCCACTGTCGTGGTCTATCTGCTGCAATACGTCTGGGGCGTACCACCTCAGCCGTTCTCTATCGTCAGCATTCCTAATCTACCGTCGCTAGAAGAATGCACCTATCTGGCGCACGAATTGATGCCGGGCGTTCCAGAACCAAAGTTCCGGTGCATCCGCTACCAAACGGCGGCGGTAACGGCTGCGCCGCCTGAGTCTGTAGCGGCCGTGCCCCTGCCGACACCACGGCCTTTGACGTGGAAAGAGGACCGCGCAGACGAAGACAACGCCTCGCCAGTTCCTGCTCTGGCAGCGCCTGCGGCACCCGTTGGCCTGCATGACCACGACCCGGAAGCCTGTGCTGCCGGTGCGAGTGAATGTCCAGTCTACTGGAAGCCAGACCCGAATGATGAGCCCTGCGCGAGCGGCGGTAAGGGCTGCATCCTACCGGATACGTGGGAACATCTGCCCAATCACGTCCGCATACCACGCACCAAGATCGAGCACGAGTTTGGTACGCTATTCGGCACGATGCCCCGCGATGGCCGGGCAGCTCCGCTGAATGAATTGGGCATCGCAATGAGAAGCACGATCTTTCGGGTTTTCGTTTTGCCCGATTGGTTCCGAAGATCGTAGGCGCGTTCCGCATGCCGATGCTCTGGGCAGTGTGCTCTCGCACAGGCGCTAGCTTCGCTAGCATGCCGTAAGCGACTACGTCATGGCGCCGACAGGATCATCCTGTAAAACTCCCCGTCGATGTCTTCCCCGTCTCGGCGGATCGATTTCCTTGACTGACCAATCTGGATGTTTGCTGCTCAGGTCTCGGCGAGTGGCCTCGAATTGCGTAGTGGTCATCCCAGGGTGAACCGGATGCTTTTCGCTCTCCGGCCAAGCTGAGGTGTTCACGGCGACGTTGACGGCGCGCTTGCACGCGAGCTCGAAACTCTCGACAGGCGGCTCCGGAGTCATCCTGGGCCGGGCTACCCAGTAGCCAGCACCCTCCTGGCGGATACGGGCGACCATCTTCCCACTGCGGTCGCACAGCTCCCAGTCGTTGTCCTCGCGCCACTCCCCCTGGGGTCCAGCGACACGGACCCACTTCCACGGAGGAAGACCGAGGGCCGGTTTGGCGAGGTGCTTCTGTAGCCAAGGCGTGGGGCCAGCCCGGGTGTCCTTAAGGGGCTCTGCGACCCCAATAGAATCAGGCGTTTCTGACGTTGATTTGCGTGAAGACGGGTCAGTGGTCGAAACGCCCGAAAGGGACATCGAAACGAAACGTCCGAAGCCGGTTTTATCCGCCCAGGCGGTACGGCATTTAGGCTTCTTGCAGAGCTTCCGTTCACCGCGCTCGGGCTGCTCAATCGACTGTTCGCAGACCCGGCAATGGCGCTTATAGAAGCGGGAATAGCATAGAGGCCCGCAGAAGGCTTCGCGGTGGTTAGCGACCGGGGTCTTGAGCTTGGCGCCGCATTTCTGATAGCGGCAGCGGTGTCGCAGGTCTTCGGTGAAGTCCACGCCTCGTCATCACTTCCTACTCCTATCAGGCCGCCTTTGGCGTGCCGGGGTTGATGGAAGTTCTAACACGACGGAAGCCGCTTTTGCAGTATCGGAGAGGCTCCGCCGCGCCAGTGGACGCGGAATCAGAAAGAGGACCCGACCAAAATTTCAGGACCACCGATCGGGAATCGGAAAAGAGGACCCAAATTTTTACAGGAACAGGTAGGGGGTCGGATCAGAAAAAAACGCTGTTTGTATGTAGGACGGGGATACCGTTCCGGTGCTCGGTTAAAGCACCACTACTTGAATAGAGAACCCCCCCCCCGGCCCTCGACTTTCCCCAGCGTGCGCTCGCGCTCGCTCATTCATTCGTGCATTTGGATTGGAAGACCACAGAGATAATCATCTATCCCTGGTCAGCTCATGGTCTTGGTGATGATGTTAGCCGGGTATCCGGCAAGTAGCTTCGCCCAGGTCGGGCAAGGAGCGTGCCAAGCATGTCGCCAATGGTTAATTTGTCCGTCATGATCTTGCTGATCGGCTCATGCCCACGAGCTTGGCAATGGCGCCGCGACCGGGGATCATGCCCGCGAGATCTTCGCGGTTACCGAACGATCGGTTACAAACAGCGGCCCACAGCTAGTACAGCGAGCCCACCCATGCGGAACGTACGCAATCAATTACAAATGCAAACACGTTTCACTTTGCCTATTGAAATCGACCCCCACCCGACACCTTCATACCCAAGTAGTGTTACATGCTACTGGAGCCCGGCGTGCCATCCGTGGGCTTCGGATACTCGAGCTTAGGAGCGCAGCCTTTCACGAACGCGAATGACTTGGGTTGCATACCACTTGCTGCCGCTAAACGTCGGTATGCCCCGGGCATTCAGTTCCCCAGCCGCCCTCCGAGCCGACATCCCAGAAAGCTCTTCAAAGACGCTTCGCAGTCCTTGTGCGCGTTCTTTGGCTTCGCGCTGTAGCTCCTCGCCCTTGTCACGCAGACCACCGATAGAAACACCGCGAGCCTTGGCGGCTTTCATGGCGGCCTTGGTACGTTGGCTAATCATCAGCCGCTCCTTCTCGGCCAGTGCAGCATAGATGTGGAGCATGAACGGGTCGGTGTCGGCACCCAGCTCGGCAACGATGAACGGCACACGATGCTTCATAAGCCCGCTGATGTAATGGACATCACGGCTGAGGCGGTCGAGCTTGGCGACGATGATGTGGGCCCGTTCTTTCTTGGCGCGGGCGAGGGCCTTGGTTAGCTCGGGCCGGTTATCGTCTCCACCACTCTCAACCTCCGTAAGGGTTTCGAGGAAGGCGAAGCCGTTGGCCTCGGCAAACCGTTGCAGCGCCTCTTGCTGGGCTTCAAGGCCCAAGCCGGAACGTCCCTGCTTGGCGGTCGATACGCGGATATAGCCGATTGCCGGTCTCCGTGAAACACGTCTAGGAGCCATGACCTGTTACGTTCTCTCTCGAAACAGGTCAAGTGCCCTGTTTCGCCTTCCGGGCTTGTCGGCGTTTCCACTTCCCGGTGCGGCTCCGTAGCTCCATTAACTCGGGATCGAAGGACCAAATGAACCCGCGACCCTTCCCAGAACCGGGCCCTTGTGATCGTTGAGGTTTTCCTAGCTTTCGGGCTTGGGAAATGACATGGCGACGCATCCAAGGCCTGAATTTGTCGGTCCCCAGATACCGACCGTAGCAGAAGGATATCAAGTCGGCAGTACGGATTGGACGCGAAGAACCAAGTGCTTGCGATGCCAGGCGAATTTGACGAAATATGCGGCTATCGCGGGGTTCTGACAGCGAACCGCCCTTTTAGCGTATCTACGCGCCCCATTCAGGGGTGCCGGCCTTCGGCTTTGTCTTGGACATCATCTATTCCGCAGTGACTACACAACTGATATTACTTATAAAAGTGTGGCCGGGGGCGGGCCTTCCCGAAGGCCTTTCCACCGATGCCCGATCCCTGACCCGCCTGTTATAACAGGCAAAAAGGGTATCTGACCCCATACCGGGCGCCGTGGTTTGATCGAGGGTCGAAACCCGAAGATAAAGAACCGCGCGCTTCATTGTGTCCTCCATTCGATAGGCAAGACACTATGTACTGAGAGCCGATTTCGGTGGGTTATTCCACACACCCGGTCTCAGGCCACACCGCATGTTGGCGTAGCCGACTACCGTCATCTCGCAGGCGTCTCGCGTCAGACGCGGCAGCTCGTCGTTGCGCCCGGTTCATGTGGTGACATCACATTGGCAAATTACGCTCCTTTCACACCTCCTTTGCCCTTCGAGCTTGTCGGCGTTTCCATCGCCCGGTGTGGCTCCGCAGCTCCAATAACTCGGGATCGAACTCCCATTTGAAGCCTCTACCCCTCCAGGCTCCCTTGTCATGATAACATTGAGGAATTCCGAGCTTTCGGGCCTGTTTTATGACATCCGACGCTGATAACCCCTCCGCTTCCGCGAGGCTCGGAGTGAATCGGAGCGCTCGTCGCGCGCGTAAGGGCGTTGGTCAACGCTCTGTTGCTGGCTTCTCCCGCTTGGTTGAGCGCGCTGGCACCGGGGCCAAGTTCGGCTTCAAGGCTCACCCGCAGATGCTGCGCCACGCTTGTGGCTTTGCCCTTGCTAATAAGAGCCACGCCACGAGGGCACTACCTCGGGCACCGTAACATCCAGCACACCGTGCGCTACACCGAGCCGTCGTCGACGGCGAGAGTTCTGAGAGGGCCACCAGCGTGGTACTAGCTATAGAGCCGTTCCAATGTGAAGGCGAGCAGCGGCAGGGCATCCTTCGCACCACCTGCGTTGACGTCGGCGAGCAAAGCGTCGACCAGAGCGTCCTCGATCCCGTTGGCCTCCTGCCTCTTCGACCTCTTTGCTGAGAAGGCCAACAACATCTTTCGGCTCTAGAAGGATGGCCAAAATCCTACGTCAGTCACGGCAGCAATCGATGTAGGATTGCTGCCGTAGCCCACAAACCCACCAAAACATAGCTGCCTGTCCAGCCGTCATTGCGGTGCAAAGTCGACCCACCGGAACGATTGCGGCGCGGCCTCCCTTGTATCCCAACCCGCCGAGTTGCGGGTCTATTTTGTCAGGCTAACCGTGCTGCTTGTAGTACCGCATGCGCTTTAGCACCTTGCGGTGCGCCAACTCGTAGCCGCCGATCGGAAAGCGACAGCCCGCCGCCAACAAACATGATCAGCGCGCCGAGCCAGATCAGCAGCACCTGCGGCTTGAAATAGAGACGCACCGGAACGCTTCCGTCGGGATTCGGATCGCCGAGCGACAGGTAGAGTTGGCTCACGCCGCGCCGCATCAACGCCGCCTCGGTGGTCGCCATGTTGCGAGAAGGGAAAGTACGCCGGCTCGGCTCCATGACGCCGAGCAAATCGCCGTTCGTGCGCCGTACGGTGAAACGGCCGACGACGTCGCGATAATTCGGGCCGGGTCGATTGAACAGGCCCTCGAAGGAGAGCCGGTAATGGGCAATGTCGATGGTACCGCCGGGCCGCACGGAGGCGATGCGCTCCGACCCCCACGCGGTGACGGCGACGATGCCAAGGAGCGTGACACCGATGCCGAAATGCGCCACGGCAGTGCCCCAGGCCGAGCGCGGCAATCCGGCGGCGCGCCGCAGCGCCGCGCCAAATGGCACGCGTAGGATCATGGTGCGTTCGGCGATATCGATGAGCGCACCGGCCATGACAAAAATTGCAAGCCCGACGCCAAACGGCGCCAACACCGGTCCGCCGTGTTGCAGCGCGAAGCCGGCGGCGATCCCGATCGCCGCGATAATCGCGGCGGCGACCAGACGTTGCGCCGCGCCGAGAAGATCGCCGCGCTTCCATCCGAGCAGCGGTCCGAACGGCATAGCAAGCAGCAGCGGCAGGAATAGCGGCACGAAGGTTGCGTTGAAGAACGGAGGCCCGACCGAAATCTTCGCACCGGTCAGCGCCTCGAGCGCGAGAGGATAAAGCGTGCCGACGAAGACTGTCGCGCAGGCACAGGTAAGAAACAGATTGTTGAGGACGAGCGCGCCCTCGCGCGATATCGGCGCGAACAGCCCGCCCTGCTTCAAAAGCGGCGCGCGCCACGCATAAAGAGCAAGCGCCCCGCCGATGAAGGCAACGAGTATGGCCAGGATAAAAATGCCGCGTCGCGGATCGGTGGCGAACACGTGCACCGAGGTGAGCACGCCTGATCGCACCAGGAAGGTGCCGATCAGCGACAGTGAAAACGCAAGGATCGCGAGAAGAATTGTCCAGACCTTGAGCGCCCCGCGCTTTTCCATCACCACGGCAGAATGTAGCAGCGCCGTTCCAGCAAGCCACGGCATCAGCGATGCATTCTCGACGGGATCCCAGAACCAGTAGCCGCCCCAGCCGAGTTCGTAATAGGCCCAGTACGAACCTCCGGCGATTCCAAGCGTCAGGCACATCCAGGCGACGAGCACCCAAGGCCGCACCCAGCGTGCCCAGGCGGCGTCGATCCGGCCTTCGAGCAACGCTGCAATAGCGAAGGAAAAAGCGATCGAGAACCCGACATAGCCGACATAGAGGAGGGGCGGATGGAAGGCGAGACCGGGATCTTGCAGTACCGGATTGAGATCGCGGCCTTCGAGCGGTGCATCGACGATCCGCAGGAACGGATTCGAAGTAGTGAGAATGAAAAGCTGAAAGGCGGCGGCGATCCAGGCCTGCACCGCGAGCGCGTTGGCCTTCAACTTCACCGGTAAGTTGGTGCCGAACGCGGCGACCAGGGCGCCGAAAAACGCCAGGATCAAAATCCACAGCATCATGGAACCCTCGTGGTTCCCCCAGACGCTGGTCAGCCGATACATCAACGGCATCGCCGAATTTGAATTCTCATAGACGTTGAGCACCGAGAAGTCGGAGCTGACGTAGCACGCGGCAAGCGCCGCGAACGAAAGCGCGACGAAAGCGAATTGCGCGAGCGCCGCCGGCGACGCCATGCTCATGAGCGCCGGATCGCCGCTGCGGGTGCCGACAATCGGCATCAAGCCCTGGATCAAGGCTAAGCCCAACGCCAGCATCAGCGCATAGTGGCCGAGTTCAGCGATCACTTGCCCCTCCTCCGACCGGCATCGCCGACCGCTGCGCGTAGTCGTCCTTGTGCCCCGATTTTTTCAAGGCATCGGCTGCATGTAGCTCTCGTTGTGCTTGGCGAGAATCGTGTCGCACGCCAGAGACGTCGAGCGCTCGTTGCAAAGCGTTTCTCGTAGTCAAAACCTCTTATCATGCAATCAGTCGTTGAAGCGCCCCCGCCGCGAGTGGCTGGTCTCCAAGTGGCAGCGCGAGCTGATACCAGACATCCGCAAGTGCCTCGGCGAGCTGATCGATCAAAGTGTCGTCATGCCAGGGCGTCGGCGTAATTCGCAGGCGCTCCGTACCCTTCGGCACCGTCGGATAATTGATCGGCTGGATGTAGATGCCATATCCGCTCAGCAACAGGTCGCTTGCAGCCTTACACTTTTGCGGATCGCCGACCACCACAGGGATGATGTGGGTGTCGCTCTTCATGACGGGGAGCGCCGCGGCACTGAGCACACTCTTTACCCGAGCGGCACGTTCCTGGTGCCGGTCACGCTCCCATTGTGATGTCTTGAGATGGCGGATCGCCGCCGTGGCGGCGGCGCAAATCGCAGGCGGCAACGCGGTGGTGAAGATGAAGCCCGGGGCGCACGAACGAACTGCATCTATGAGTGCGGCGCTTCCGGTGATGTAGCCCCCAAGGCACCCGAACGCCTTGGCGAGCGTGCCTTCGATCACGTCGATGCGGTCCATCGCGCGATCGCGTGCCGCGACGCCGGCGCCGCGCGGGCCATACATGCCGACCGCATGTACCTCGTCGAGATAGGTCATGGCGCCATATCGCTCTGCGAGGTCACAGATGCATCCGATCGGGGCGACATCGCCGCCCATTGAATAAAGACTCTCGAACACGATCAGCTTCGGCCGGTCCGCTCCCCCCGCTTGCAACAGGCTCTCGAGATGATCGACATCGTTGTGCCGCCAGATCTTCCTTTCGGCTCCCGATTGCCGGATGCCCTCGATCATCGAGTTGTGGTTCATAGCGTCCGACAGGATCAGACAGTTCGGCATAAGCCTAGCAATGGTCGAGATGCCGGTTTCGTTCGAGACATAGCCCGAGGTGAAGACCAGAGCCGCGTCCTTGGCGTGTAGATCCGCGAGTTCGCGCTCAAGCTCGACCAAGGGATGGTTCGTGCCCGAAATGTTGCGCGTCCCGCCGGCCCCGGTCCCCATGCGGGTCGCGGTCTCGACCATGGCGCTGATCACTTTCGGGTGCTGGCCCATGCCGAGGTAGTCGTTGGAGCACCAGATCACGACATCGCGCGGCCCCCGTGGCGAATGCCACACCGCATTGGGAAAACGGTCGGCGACTCGCTCCAGATCGGCAAAGACGCGATAGCGCCGCTCGCTGCGCAATCGGCCGAGCACATCGGTAAAAAAGTCGTCATAGTTCATGGCACACCCCAAAGAGCCACTCCGCATCGAGTGGCTACCGCGATGGCAATATTTCTAAGCAACTTCCCGATCAGCAGAATCGCGAGTCGCCATCACGACCTTCCGTTCCATCACGACGTCCTTGCGCCATAAGTTCGCGCAAGGCGTCAGCGATCTGATCGCCTGACGCGCCTGCGTCGAAGGCGCGGATGAATTTGCCCCCAGGATCAATGACGTAAAGGTAAGTACTGTGGTCGATGACGTAGTCATTGGCGCCGGGTCCAGTCCGGTGAAGCACATAGTAGGCCCCATATTCGTGGGCGGCAGCCGCGATTTGCTGGGGAGTGCCGGTAAGGCCGACGATCCGCGGATCAAACGACTGAGTGTATTGCCGCATCACGTTTGGTGTGTCGCGCTGCGGATCGACCGTGATGAAGAGTGGTTGCACTTGGGCGGCATCGGGGCCGAGCCTCTTCAGCGCCGTGGCGACCTCAAGGAGCGTCGTCGGACAGCTATTTGGACAGTAAGTGTAGCCGAAATAAACCAGCAGCCATTTGCCGCGATAGGTCTGATCGGTCACTGTCGTGCCGTCGGGCCTCGAGAGTGTGAAAGGACCGCCGATTGTCACGGGCGACGTGGCAGCGCGCGTGGGTGGCCCGCTCATAACGAGTGTGGAAATGAGTGTGGAAGCGAAAAAAATGCTTAAGGGGATGAGCGGCCGAAGAATGCAAGGGTGAACGAGCGCATGCCGGCAATTCATGTTGCCTCTCCGAAAAGCGCTTTGCGGCCAAGCTCTCTGCCAGCACCCTTCATCAATCAGGATACGCTACTCTAGAACAACGCGACTTGCTGTCGCGGCACTCGCATCCTTCAAACCATCTCCGCCATTGCTATCAGCGAACGCGATGCTACGTGAAAGGCGTTGAGCTGTTCAAATCAGTCTTGCTGATGAGCACCACCGTGTTTGCTTATTCAAATATGTCGCCCACTGTTGGCAAACGGATAGTGAATTCTTCATCTTTTAGACGACGCGTTGAGTGCCAAATATCTGGAATTCTATGTGTTTTAGCTGGATGCTTGCGCACGGAATGGCGCGCTCGTTGTGAACAACTAACGCGCTGCGACAATCGTCGTCACGTGTCGGGGCGCCAGATCAAGCCCAAGCGGGGCTGCCGTTAGTACTCGCTCTAGGCTGTACCGATGTAGTCGCGTAATACCGCGGACTCGAATGCGATTTGTTGCACGCGCGGCATTTTATCACGTCGCCTGTCGAGATGATGCCGATCAGCGTATTTCCCTCCACGACCGGCAGGTGCCGGAACTTGCCGGCAGTCATCAGCTCCATAGGCCGCGTTTTTTGCTGCGCACGACGGCGCCTGGGCGGGGCTTTGTGATATCGCGCCCAAGCCGTGTTCATCTGGCTGGGCCTTGATTAGATTTGCGAGTACCTCTATAAGGATTCCTGATTTCTCACGATGGCGGATCTGTCCGAGACTGTGTTCAACAGCCTCCTGGCAAGGTTCTTGACAAGGGGGAAATCATGAGGAAACGCGTAAGTCACGTCATCGCACTGTCCGCGTTGGTCGTCACGGCGGCGATGGTCGCCAAGGCTGCACTAGCCTATGAGGCGGGCACTGTCACAGGCGGCGGAAGCATCGAAGGCCAGGTCATCTACAAGGGCCCGGTGCAGACCCGCAAAATCATCCCCAATAAAGACGTCGAGGTCTGCGGCGGCATCCGCGAGGAGGCGCTGATCGAGGTCGGACCCAACCGGGAGGTTCAGAACGCCGCCGTATATCTGGTTGAGGTGGCCAAAGGAAAAGCTTGGCCGCCGGCGAGTAAACCACCTGAACTCGACAACATAAAATGCCGCTTCGTACCCGATGTTCAGGTGATCCCCGCCGGTCCGCTGGAGGTCGTCAACAAGGACCCGGTGCTGCACAATACCCACGGCTATTACGGCAAGCGCAGCGCATTCAATATGGCCTTGCCGAATGAGGGGCAGCGAATTCCTACGGACCTGACGCGCGCCGGCACCGTCCGCGTCGACTGCGACGCGCATGGCTGGATGGAGGGTTGGATCTACGTGGTGGACAACCCCTACTATGCGGTCACCGGCGCCGATGGCAAGTTCAGCATCACCGACGTGCCGCCCGGGACTTACACCCTCGAGGCGATCCAGTCCTATACCGGACCCGTCCAGCAATCCGTCACTGTCGCGAGCGGCAAGCCGACGAGCCTGACGATAGAGTTGAAGAAGTGACTGGGGAATTAGCGGAGCCGGCTTATCGCCTTCTCCGTCCAGAGTGCGAGGTTAGACGGTTCTAACTCATAGAGGAAGCAATCCACCGAGAGGAGATCCCCCATGTCCGAGCTTGACCGTGAACGACGTGAGATGGCTGCAGTGCTCCAACGGCCCGGGGCGAGACCCGATCCCAAACTGCGGATCACGCGACGCACCTTCATCCACCGATCGTGCTTGACCGGGGCGGCGACCGTCGCTCAGACTTTCGGATGGTGGCCGCTGATCAATACCCTCGACGTCGCCTACGCCGCCGAACCGCCTTTCAAGTTTGCCTGGATTTCCGACACCCACCTCTATCCGGAGTCGGTCAACACGCGCTTCGTCGAGAAGGTGAAGCGTGCGGCGCAGGAAGTCCAAGCCATGAACCCGCCGGCCGACTTCATGATCTTCGGCGGCGACCTGGCCCAGCTCGGCAGAGCCAACGAGCTTGCGCTCGGGGTTCAGCTCTTGTCGGTAGTCAAAGTTCGAAAGGTGTTCATCCCGGGCGAGCACGACTGGTATTACGACATGGGCAAGGAGTGGATGCGGCTCTTCGACAAGCCCAGTTGGAGCATGGATCACAAGGGGGTGCGGTTTATCGGGCTCGACACCGTAAGCCACGCGCCGGACTATTGGACGGCGCGCAAGATGAGTCCCGAGGAGCGCATGGACCACATGGCGACCCTCGACGGCAGCGTTGCCGGTCCGTGGGCCGGCGTGGGCCGCGAGGGGCTCGACTGGCTGCAGAAGACGCTTAGCGACTGGGACAAGTCCAGGCCGGTCTTCATCTTCACCCATAATCCGCTCTACGAGTGCTATCCGCCGTGGAACTTCTGGGTCCGCGATTGGCGCGAAGTCGACGAAGTCCTGAAGCCCTACACCAACGTCACCAACATCCACGGTCACGTCCACCAGGTGCTCTACAACGAGATCGGGACCTTGCGCTCGATCGGCATGCTGGCGACGTCCTGGCCATGGCCCTATCCCCCGGAGGGCGTGCCCAAGCTCACCAAGGAGATGATCCGCGCCGACCCCGGCGATATCTACGACGGCGTCGGCTGGGAAATCCACACCGTGAAGGATGATCGAGACGAGACCGAGTACATCATGTGGGGCCGCAAGGAGGTCCTTGCTCAGTCGGCGCCGGATGCCTCGGCGAGCCAGCCGGAGATCCTGCGGCCGCGAATAGCCGATCGGATGTACCCATACTGAGGGAGGATTAGGCGATGACTACCAAAAAGACATTCCTCTTAGCGGGTTCTAGCGTTTCGGCGGTCGCAGCGCTCCTGACTGTTGCGATTGTCGTCGGCCCTGCCAAGGCGAATAAGACGCCGGTGACACCGCAGCAGTTGGAAGCCTACAATGAGGTGTTCATGGACGAGGTCAGGAAGGGTGACCTTTTGTTCCATGGCGATGGTGCAACTCAGACGCAGATGGGGGTCAAACTCACCACCTCAGCGATGGCCTGCGCGATGTGCCATCCCTTCGCCTCCGACACCCATCCGCAAGCGTTCCCCAAATTCCAGGTGAGCATGAACAAGTTCGCGACGCTCCGCGACATGATCAACTGGTGCATCGAGAAACCCAACCAGGGCGAGAAGATCGATCCTGATTCCGAAGCGATGAAGGCCTTGGAAGCTTACATCTACTGGTCCAACACCGGTTCGGTGTTGGTTCCTGGCAGGTACTAGGCTCTATTCGAATTGGCGAGGGGGCCGTACCGGCCCCCTCGCTGTCGGAGCCCGCTCGGATCGGTATCATCACAGATGCAATGGGGTTTGCCCGGTCCACCGGGAGCCGCGCGGGTCTCACGGGCCGGCGTCAATGAGTAGGGGACGCGAGGGGCGCCATGACGGAAACGTTGCAGTTGCGGGGGCGGTTCGCCGGTGTCAATCTCGATGAATTGGTCGATGAGCGGGTGGTGCGCACCTGGCTCTATTGGGGGATGTTCTGGCTCATGGTCACGCCGTCGGTGGGCGTGACCATCTCCGGCCTCTTCAACTATCCCGACTATCTCGGCACCACACAGCTGGGGCTGACATTCGGCCGGCTGCGGCCGATCCATGTCAACGGCGTGATCATGGGGGCGTTTTCGTCGCTATTCATCGGCGAATGCTTTTATCTGGTGCCGCGGCTGTGCGGCGTTCGCGTGGTCTGGCCACAGTTGGGCGTGCCGGCGGCCTGGGTGTGGAATCTGGGCCTCATGGCCGGTCTCATCGGGCTGGGGTTCGGCTTAAATCACGGGCTCGAGGCGGGCGAGCTGCCGCTGTACTCCGAAATTCCGATTTTCATCGTAACCGCGACCGCGACCGCGCAGTTCCTCGTCACCATCGCGCGGCGGCTCGAGCCGCCGCTCTACGTCGCGCTCTGGTATCTCATCGGTGCATTCATATGGACGACGCTGAATTTGATTCTGGGCAGCTTCATCCTGCCCTATACGATTTCAGGCATCAACAGCGCGGGATTCCACGGTCTCTACATCCACTACATCGTCGGTCTGTGGATCACGCCGGCCGGCTACGTGCTCATCTACTATTACCTCCCCGTCAGCGTGCGTAACCCGCTCTACGCGCATAAGCTGTCGCTCGTCGGCTTCTGGTCCCTCGCCCTGTTCTATCCCTTCGTCGGTATCCATCATTATCTCTACAGTCCGATCGCCGATTGGGCGGAGACGATCGCGATCGTCACTTCCATGCTGCTGATCATTCCAGTGTGGACCGTGCTCGTGAACTTCTTTGGAACGGTGAAGGGCAAGTGGGAGGGCTTCGGCAGGAATCTCCCGGCAAAGTTCCTGATCATGGGCGCACTGATGTATCTGGCCGGCTGCTTCCAGGGCTCGCTCGAAGCGTTGCGCGTGATCCAGCAACCCACCCATTTCTCCGACTTTGTCATCTCGCACTCCCATCTCACCGTGTTCGGAACGTTCGTGGTCTGGGCGATGGGTGGTCTGATCTATACCTGGCCGCGGCTCTGCGGGCGCGAGCTGTGGTCGTGGACGATGGGGAACTGGTCGTTCTGGCTGATTGCCGTCGGTATCACCACGATGGGTCTGGTGCTGACCGCCGCAGGTTTGCAGCAAGGCTTCGAATGGATGAACGGCACCGAGTGGGTCGATAGTATTGTACATATGAGACCCTATTGGGTGGTGCGGACATTGTCGGGCGTGAGCATGGATACCGGCATGTCCCTGCTTGTGATCAATATGATGATGACAGCGCTCACCCGTCCGAGCGAGGCGAGACAATCAATTCCTAGAGGCATGAGCCCCATTCCAGCTGGAGGGCCGGCCGAATGACTGCGCGCTTTGTGGCTCTGGTCGCCGGCATCCTCTGCTTCTTTCTCGCCGTCTTCACCCAGGGCATCCTCACCTTGATCGAACCTTCGGCGCGGACTGCCGACGTAACCGCGGTGGTCCGCACCGATCTTGGCCAGCTCAAATGGATGGCGACCATGGCCACCGATTACACGCCGCTGCAAGAACGCGGGCGGCGCGTGTATCTCCGCGAGGGCTGCTGGTACTGCCATTCCCAGTATGTTCGTCCGGTAACCGGCGAGACGCGCCGCTGGGGTCCGGTGAGCGAGGCGGGCGAATACGCCTATGACGTGCCTCACTTGTTCGGCACCCGGCGCATTGGGCCGGACCTGACTAGGGTGGGGCTCAAATACGGCGACGAGTGGCATTACGCCCACTTCTGGAATCCGCGCATGCTGTCCGAGGATTCGATCATGGCGCCCTTCCAGGGCCTGTTCGATGCACCCAATCAGCAGGTCAAGATCGTTGATGACGGGGCCGGCAATCGAACCTTGGAGAAGACGCCGTTCACGCAAGCGCTGTTCAACTTCGGCAGCAAGGAGCAGTTGAAGTTGACCCCGAACTCGGACGGGCTGTTGTTCGTCCCAATGCAGGCCCGCGACAAGTTCCCGCTGATCTGGACGCCCAACAAGGAATATGCCGGTGACACGGTAAGGATCGCCGCCGAAACCGACGATCTCCACTCCCTCATCGCTTATGTCCAGAAGCTCGGGATGAACCGCGGCAAGTGGCGCGACTTGTTCGAGCCGCAGGAGATCGAGGTCACCGACGTCACCGTTCCGCGCTCCGCCGAATGGATCGCCTACGGCAAGGAGGTCTACGAACGGCGGTGCATCGGCTGCCACGGCGACAAAGGCGATGGCAACGGGCCTGCTGCGACCTTCTTGTTCAACCAGCGCCCACGCAACTTCAGCGCCGGCGTATTCAAGTTCCGGCTGAGCCAAAAGCCGGTGCCGACCGATGGCGACTTGTTGCGGACCATCACCCGTGGCGTGCGCGGCACGGCGATGCCGGCCTGGTATGAGCTGCCGCTGAATGATCGGCTCGCCGTCATCCAATATATCAAATATGTTTTGGCGGTAGACCGCAGCGATCCGAAGAAGCCTTACGCTTATTTCACCGAAGAACCGCCCGGCCCGCCGCTATACCTCGGACAACCGCCGGCACCTTCGTCGGATATCGTCGCGCACGGCAAGGAAGTGTGGCAAAATGCCAAGTGTTGGGAGTGCCACGGCCAGACCGGTAAGGGCGATGGCGAAAAGGCTGCAGGGCTGAAGGACGATTTCGGCTTCCCGGTCCGGCCCGCAGATCTCACCGGCGGTCAGTTCAAGTCGGGTGCGGGGGTGGAGGATATCTTCAGAACCATGAGCACCGGGTTGAGCGGCACGCCAATGCCTTCTTACAGGGACTCGCTATCAGAGCAGGATCGCTGGGCGCTGGCCTACTACGTCCTCGCGCTCTCAGCCTTCAAGGATCCGTTGACCGCAGAACCACTACAGATCTCCGCCGCGGACCGCACGGCGCTCGACGATCCCAAGCTTCAGGCGCGCACTCCGGAGGACGCCTACGTTCCGGGAGGCCCGAAGCGTAGCGCTTCGGCATCTGATTCGGCGTCGGCGGAGCCGACAGGCGCTCTGGTCCGTACTAGTGGCGCTGCTGTCCCACAGAAGAGCGAGTGAACCATGAGCGATGTCGATTTCGAAGTCATCGGCCCCTACGTGGTCGCGTTAATTATGAGCATCGGGGCAGTATGCATCTTCATCTGGGCGGTGCTCTCCGGCGCCTTCCATGGCGCCGATGAGGAGGCGCTGCGCTTCTATCACAGAGAGGTCGACGATGACGGACACGCAACGCACTAGGGGGAATGCTCCGCCCGGCTATGCCGAGGGGCAGCATCACGGCGCGAACGAACTGGAGGAGTATGCCGGCGGGTATATTGAGGCGTGGGTCGGGCATATCCCGGCTTGGCTGCTGGCCGTCTACGCGGTGCTTTTCGTCTGGGCGCTCTACTACGGCTATACTTACTGGGGCGGGCTCGGGCCGGGACGACCATATTGGTGAGGCGCCGCATTAACGGTCCAACTGACGAGCTCATCGATACTGGTGAAAACGTCGAACGAGCCTAGGAAGAGGTGGCGGAAATGATTGCAGCCAAAGTGGTGCTTGCGGTGGCGGCTTTGAATCTCCTCTTCCTGTTCTCAGAACTCGCGCTGAACGTGTTCAAAGCTTCCTTTGGCTGAAAAGGAGAAAGCATGCTGGCGCACACGGCCTTCTCGCTCGCAGACGGGAGCCCGAGCCAAATGATCGCCTTCTTCGGCGGGGCGGTGGTTACCATTGCCTTCTTCATCTGGGTCGCGTACCTCGTGAAAGAGTAAGGGTGGCGGGTTTTTCCGCAACGGGAGTGCGACGGGTCAGGCAGGCCGATCCGTCATGATCTATTATCTGGTGGTGTTCGCCGCGGGCTTTGCCGGCAGCTTTCATTGCATCGGCATGTGCGGCGGCTTTGCGTGCGCGCTCGGCCGCGATCGGCGCGGGCGCGGCGCTACCGCGGTGCGCCACCTGCTTTATAATTCCGGACGATTGACGACCTACTGCTTTCTGGGCGCGCTGGCAGGCGCACTGGGACAGGTCATGTGTACCCGGCAGGGAACCACGTTCCTGCTGCTCGGCGGCTCGCTGGACACCGCCGAGCGTATTCTCGCGGTTGTCGCCGGAATGCTTATGATCGCGATGGCGTTGCAGTTCTTCGGCTTGCAGGCGTTTCATCGGCTGACGGTAGGCTTCGGCACCAGCACTTTCGCGCTGTCCTTGCGCAGCTTATTGACGACCCGCAATCGCGCCGCGCCGCTTGCCTTCGGGGTGTTCAACGGCTTCCTGCCGTGTCCGCTGGTTTATGCCTTTGCGGCCGAAGCGGCGAGCACTTTTCAGGCGTTGCCGGGTGCCCTCACCATGGCGTCGTTCGGGCTCGGAACATTCCCGGCGATGCTGATGATGGGCGGCGTCGGCCGGGTTCTTGCGCCGGCGTGGCGGCAGCGTGGCGTGTGGCTCGCCGGCACTTGTATCCTGCTTCTCGGCATTATCACTCTCGGCCGTGGTATCCTGCCATTGGGCGCACACATGTCGCACAGCCTGTTGGGCGGGCACCCTGCATGACCGCGTCGGGCGGGAGCTTGTGCCGCCATTGTTTGCTGCCTGTCGGCCGACGCCCCTTGCAGCAAACTGTCAACGGCGAAAGCTGCGCGTTCTGCTGCTACGGCTGCTCGATCGCTTTCCAGGTGAAGAACGGCAAGACCGAAGAATGGGAGGCGGCATGGCTTTTGATCCGCCTCGGCGTAGGCGGCTTTCTGTCCATGAACATCATGCTGTTCAGCCTGCTCATTTATGGCGGGGTCTTCACCGGCGCCGATGCCAGGCTGCTTCCATTCATCGACATCCTGCTCCTGGTTTTGGCGACTCCCGCGGTGGTTATCCTCGGCGGTCCCTTTTTGCGAGAGACTTTGCTTGAAGGCGCTTGCGGCCGTCTGACCTCGTCGGCGTTGATCGTGCTCGGTGTCGGCGCGGCCTACATCTATTCAACCTTGGCCGTCATCGAGGGGAGCGCCCGGGTCTATTTCGATACTGCCACCATGGTGCTGATGCTGTTCACGCTCGGCCGCTATCTGGAGGCGGCCGGACGGGCCCGGGCGGCGCGCGATCTCGAGCCGCTGTTGGCGGCCGAACGCGAAAATGTCGTTGTAGTGGAGAACGGGACGGAGATTCGACGCCCCGTGCGCGAGGTCGTTGCCGGCACGCTGGTGCGAGTGCGGCCGGGAGAACGCATCGCGGTGGACGGCGTCATCGTCGAGGGCGCATCCCACGCCGATGAAGCGGTCATTACCGGCGAGAGCCGACCAGTCGAAAAGGACCTTGGCTCAGCGGTGATTGCCGGCAGTATCAATATGGAAGGGCTGCTGTTGATCCGCAGCAGCGGCAGCGGAACCGCAACGCGGTGGGCGCAGATCTGCCGGTCGGTGCGCGATGCGCTGATGCGGCGCAGCCCGATCCAGCGTCTGGCCGACCGCGCGGTCGCCGCCGCAGTGCCGGGGGTTCTTCTACTCGGCGGCCTGACCGTGACCTACTGGGCGCAACGTCTGCCGCTCGACCGCGCCATGCTGATGGGTGTCGCGGTCTTGGTAGTCGCCTGTCCGTGCGCCGTCGGCCTCGCTGCGCCGCTCGCCACATCGCTCGGCATCGGGCGGTTGGCACGGCACGGCTGCCTCATCCGCGACACCGGCGCGCTCGAGGAATTGGCCCGCGTCCGGGTGCTCGCTTTCGACAAGACCGGCACGCTGACGTTAGGAAGGGCGCGGGTTGTCGCGATCGAGATCGACGGCGCCGAAACCGGCGAAGTGCTGGCGCGGGCGGCCGGGCTGGAACGTCATTCCGAACATGGCCTCGGCCGTGCCGTGGTCAGTGCAGCGGCCGACCGTGGAATTGAATCGGTGAGCATACGGGACGTTCGCGCCGTGCCCGGACGCGGCATTGTCGGGCGCGGCGACGGAGGAACGGCGGCCGCGGGCAACCTCGCTCTGATGCGCGATCTGAGCTTCGCCGTTGCGCCCAGATTGGCCGAGCGGGGGCGGTCCGCGGAGGCGAGCGGTCATTCGGTGATCTATGTCGGCTGGGGCGAGCGGGCTCGCGCCGTGATCTCGCTCGACGATTCGCCAATTCCCGAAGCGCGGGCGACGATCGCTGCGCTGCGCGCCCGTGGCCTGCGCGTAGCCGTGCTGACCGGGGACCTTGCGCCGGCGGCCCATCGGGTCGCGGCCGCCTTGGGGATCGAGGACGTGCGCGCCGGACTGACCCCGGAAGACAAGCGGATTGCACTCGATTGGCATCGGCGGTCCCGCGACGCGGTCGCAATGGTTGGCGACGGCCTCAACGACGGACCAGTCCTTGTCGAGGCAGACGTCGGCATCGCTGTTGGCAGCGCGACCGATCTCGCCCGCGAGACCGCCTCGGTGGTGCTGCCCGTCGGCGGCCTGTGGCTGCTGCCGTGGATCATCGACGTGGCCCGCGCGGTCAGGACCACCGTGCGCGCCAATCTGCTCTGGGCTTTCGGCTACAATCTCGTGGCTCTGACGCTGGCGGCGTTCGGCATGTTGCAACCGATCATCGCCGCCGCCGTTATGGCCGGATCGAGCATTCTCGTGGTCTTAAATTCGCTGCGGCTGGAGCGACTGCCGGATCCCGTTTCATCGCCGCTTCCGGAGCGAGCGTTGGGCGCAGAGAGCGCTGGGAGCGGCATCGGCTTTCCGGTGGCGCTCGGACCTGCGATCTAGCGGAGCTGAACGACCCCTTATCACCCGAAAACGTCGTGGGTGAATGCAGCGTACCAGCCGTCTGCTTGGTGCGCCGCTTGGCGCCGCGCCTCGGCGCTCTCACCCACTTGGCTGAAGAAAATGTCGGTAATCTTGATCGATCCAGCCATGGGTTCGAGGTTGATAGCATCACTCACCGCGTCGTTAGGAGCAAGAAGTGTAAAGCACGTATTGAACAAGTGAGGCGCAATGTGCTCGGATCCGGTCAATGCCGCCGCGATGGCAAAGGCACACGCCTTGGCTTGGCTATTGGCGGTAAAAGCGGACTTCGGCATTTCCCCAGCACTGGCCGCATCGCCGATGACGTGAATGCCGGGTTGTAGCTTCGATTCGAACGTCATCGGATCGATCGGGCACCAACCCGATTGATCCGCCAGGCCCGCCCGCTGCGCCAACTCGCCGGCGATTTGCGCAGGGATGATATTGGCGACGCTGGCGTTGAAGGTCTCGCCTGCAGTCCTGATCGCGCGGGTTTTCACGTCAACGGATTTGATGCCGCCAGTGAACTGGCCCGGCAGCCACTCGATCATTCCTGGATAATGCCGGTTCCAGCCGTCCTCGAATAGATCTTGTTCGAAAAACGTGTCCTTCGCATCAAGTATCAAGATCTTCGCCCGCGGTTTGAACTGCTTGAAATAGTAGGCGACCAGCGAAGCGCGCTCGTAAGGGCCGGGCGGGCAGCGGAACGGATCCGGTGGGGCGACGATGACGAAAACGCCGCCGTCCGCCATGCTTTCGAGTTGCCGTCGCAGCAACTCAGTCTGTGGTCCGGCATTCCAGGCGTGCGGGATGATCTGCGTCGCGGCTTCGTCATAGCCCGCTATGGCGCCGTATTTGAAGGCGATGCCCGGCGCGACGACGGCGCGGTCGTAAGAAAGCTTCGCGCCGCCGGCGAGGGCAACCTTCTTCGCCACCGGATCGATCGCCGCTGCCGCGTCGTGGATAACTTTGATGCCATATTGTCGCGCCAGCGTCTCATAGTCATGGGTGAGCGATTCTAACGAGCGAACGCCGGCAAGATAGAGGTTGCTGAAGAAGCAAGTTGTATATCGTTGCTTTGGCTCGACCAATGTCACATCGGGCTTTGCCGAGCTCGTGGCCAAATACTTGGCGAGCGTTGCGCCACCGATGCCGCCCCCAATTACAACGACCCGCGCCTTGGTTTGGCTTCTCACCGCGCGTGCGCCGAGCGCCGCGACAAGGCTTGCGCTGGCAAGGCCGCCGAACTTTCGACGCGTCCACGTCATTGCCGCTTGATCTCCGCTGGTTGTGCGGCGAGATATTCTGCCAGGGTCGCGATCTCAGCGTTACTGAATGAAAGGGCTACCGCGTGCATGATGGAGCTCGAACGCGCGCCCGACTTGAAGGCCGACATCGCGCCGGTAAGTTTCTCCGTGTCCATTCCAACGATCGACGGAATGCCCCTGTCGCGGCCGTCGAGCCGATGGCAGGCGGCGCAAGTTGCGGCGAGCTCGGCGCCGCGTTTGCTGTCCGCCGCCATGCCACGATTCGCGCTGAGGTTGATCAGGCTTACCGCGATCGCGAGCGCAATGGACCGTGACGCCGTCATCAAGCGACAACGAGCTGGTGTGCCAACGAGTAAACGGCGCCGCTGTCATCTTGCCAGACGAACTCGAGCCGGCCACTCTCCGTCGCGCGCAGATAGAACTCGAAATACGGGTTGGCGGCAATGGCCTCGTGCAAATCAGCAACGAACACGTCGACGCCGTTATAACGGCAGACAAACTTGTTGATGATCAGACGCGGGATGACGTTGCCTTCGCTGTCTTTGCGCAGGCCGGTTTCCATCTGATGGCTGATCAGGGCTTTGACCTGAAAGATTTCACCCTTCGTCGTGGCGCTCGGCACCTGTACGCGTGGTATCGGGGCGACCATTTTCTTCCTCACTCTGAAAAGTGTCAGGCGCAGCCGTTGGTAGCAACGTCGACCCAGGTCTTGGTCATCAACAGCGTGCCGTCGCTCAGCTCGGCAAAAGCCAAGACAAATTGCGGCTCGGCCAGGCGGATACGCGTCGACACACGCGGTTGGCTGCGCTGCGGGACGAAGTGAAAGGTGGCGACTTCGATGAGTGGATTGCGTGGCGCCACGATGCGGACATATCGCACATGGTCGCTCTCAGTCATCGGGCTGTCGATGTCGAAACTAAGCGGCACGGTGTAGCCGTTCGGAAAGGTGCGCGGCATCACGAGGCGAAGGCTATCCGACTCGGTCGGCGTCTTTCCGGTCAGGCGCTTGATCAGTGCTACCACATCGTCGGCGTCCTCGCTCGTGCTCGCCGCCAAGACGGCCGTCGCGCTTGCACATCCGGCTGCGCCCGCCAAGAACAGCATGCGCCGCGTCAGCCCCGTTGTCGGGACCTCATTGGCCATAGCGCTTCCCTCCCGATTCCATTAAACGTTGTAACATCAATAGTTTATCTATGCACAGCCGCTAGGTAAACCATCGTCCACTGGGGCGTTGCCGACAACGTCCCTGCAGGGAACTGGCGGCGATTCAAAAGATGTCGCCTCCATGCGGCGGATGTGGATGCCCTTCTGGATGCATGTTCTCATGTGGTTCCTCGGCGACCATCGCTTCGGTAGTGAGCAGCAATCCCGCGATCGAGGCCGCGCCCTGCAGAGCGGTGCGAACAACCTTGGTTGGATCGATGACGCCCTTGGTCAGCAGATTGCCGAACTCGCCGGTCTGGGCGTCGAAGCCATAGGTATAGCTGTCATTGTCCAGGATTTTGCCGACCACGATGGAGCCATCTTCGCCCGCATTGATTACAATTTGGCGCGCCGGCCAACTCAGTGTCTTCCTGACGATCTCGATACCGTGCCGCTGGTCGTCGTTCTCGCCCTTAAGTCTGTCGATCGCTTTGGTCGCGCGCAGCAGCGCTACACCGCCGCCGGGCAAAATACCTTCCTCGACCGCGGCGCGGGTTGCATGCACGGCGTCGTCGACGCGGTCTTTGCGCTCTCGGACTTCGACCTCAGTCGCACCGCCGACGCGGATTATCGCGACGCCGCTGGCAATCTTGGCGAGCCGCTCTTGCAGCTTCTCGAGATCGTAGTCGGAAGTTGTCTCTGCAATCTGCAGCTTGAGCTCGTCGATCCGCGCTTTGATGTCGGCCTTCGCACCAGCGCCGCTGATGATGGTGGTGTTCTCTTTTTCTATCATCACCTTCTTGGCGCGTCCGAGCATGTTGAGGGTGATTTGATCGAGCTTGATGCCGAGATCATCGGAGATCGCGGTGCCGCCGGTGAGAATTGCAATGTCCTCCAGCAGTGCTTTGCGCCGGTCGCCGAACCCAGGCGCCTTGACGGCCGCGATCCTCATTCCGCCGCGCAGCCTGTTGACGACCAGCGTGGCGAGCGCCTCGCCCTCGACGTCCTCGGCAACGACGAGCAGCGGTTTGCCCGACCGCAGCACCGCCTCGAGCACCGGCAGTAGTTCCTGAAACACCGTCAGCTTCTTTTCATAAAGGAGCAGATACGGGTCTTCCAGCTCCACCAGCATCTTGTCGGCGTTGGTCACGAAATAGGGCGAGATGTAGCCGCGGTCGAATTGCATCCCCTCGACGACTTCGAGCTCGGTCTCGAGCGACTTCGCCTGTTCGACAATGATCACGCCATCGCTACCGACCTTTTCCATTGCACTCGCGATGAGATGCCCGATTTCGGCATCGCCATTGGCCGAGATGGTCCCGATCTGAGCGATTTCTTCGTTCGAGGTGACCTTCCTGGAGTTTCTCTTGAGATCCTCGATGACCGCATTGACCGCTAGATCGACACCCCGCCTGAGATCCATCGGGTTCAGGCCAGCGGCAACGGCCTTGGTGCCTTCCTTGACGATTCCGTGGGCGAGCACAGTGGCCGTTGTGGTGCCATCACCAGCCAGCCGAGAGGTCTTGGACGCAACTTCCTTGACCATCTGCACGCCCATGTTCTCGAACTTGTCCTCGAGCTGGATCTCATTAGCGACGGTGACGCCATCTTTGGTAATGCGCGGCCCGAAGGACTTGTCGAGCGCGACATTGCGTCCCTTTGGGCCGAGCGTCACGCGGACCGCACCGGCTAAAGTATCGATGCCGCGCAACATTTTTTCGCGCGCCTCGATCGAGAATTTGAATTCCTTGGCACCCATTGCGTTCCTCCCCAAAGCAATTTGTTGCCGTCACCCATAGCCCAGCGGGATCATCGCGCCAATATGGATCGGCCCAGTTCCATTGTAATGAGTTATCTTGGCTCGAATGAATCTTATGGCGACCTGATCCTTTTCCAATCGGCGTCGCGCAAGGGAGCAACCGCGCGCGGACGGCGCGTTGACCGGCCAATCCAAGGGAGGGACGAAGGGGTTCACGGGTAGGAGCGGGTGCCGGACGCCGAATTACCTTATGATAACAACCCTTCGCTCGCATCGCGCGGCCCAAGGCGCCACGAGTACAAAGGTGCCGCCAGCGATTACGGGATGGCTGCCGCCTATTGCACGGTAGCTGGTCGCCGAAAATGCCGCCAGGCCGCAGTGATGTCTCGGCTTGCCCGGCGTCACAAGTGGGGTGGGCGGCAGCATGTTCGCACGCGGAGTGGAGTGCAAGCGCTTCTGGCGACCGCTGGTCGGCGTCGTCATGGCGTCCGCTGTCCGCTGCGCAAAGCCCGTTGATCGCGCTCGGCGGGTTCTCCCTCCCGGCGCACGCCGATGACAGCTCTAGTCGGCGATGCACTCGGTCACGTAGGGAACGGCGAGGAGGTTTTTCCCTTGAAAGCGGCCACTCTCTAGTTCGTGTAGCGCCCGCCACTACCGGCGATGTAGCGCAACAGAAGCCCATTGGTAGCAAACCTATACCAGGGCGGGGTTTTTGTAGGTTTTGACCGGCAATATGTCCGATCAGGTCGTTACGGTGAGGTGTCCGATTTTTTTTTCACGGTTTCGTCGGGCACCCACGTTATCATGCAAGGGCTTAACGCAGTGCCAACGGACCGCCGAGGCATCGTTAGACGTAGAAGCTTGACATGAGGTTCGGGGCTGGGGCCTGCGAAAGCAGCGGCAAGGGGCGAGAGGTTAAGCAGATTATCTCGGGCTGCACGAGTTCACCGTTTCCGGTTCCTCGATGGGTGGCAAATGGCTGATGGCGCCAAAGGGGGCGAAGGGACCAAGCTTGCTCTATCCGGCGTTATGAGCGCCACGTTTGGTTGGTCCTTGAGGGTCGGCTGTGAGACCGGCACGCTCTGTTGGGATGTTGCCTGCGTGCCGTCCGGCTGCGTGGACCTCAATGTCAGCTCGTAGTCTCCAGGAGGAAGCCGAGGTGGGACCATGACGAATTGTCCGGATTGATCTGCGACCGCTCGATCATGGAGTGCGCCGTTACGCAGCAATTCCAAAGTAGCGCCTGGCGCAGCCGTGCCGGCGATAACCGCGTCACCGGCTCGCCCAATGAGGGAAATATCGAAGGCCGGTTTGACTCCATCGCCGCTGCCCGGCGCGCGGGGCGGTGCGGCAAATGCGGCTGCGGCTTTGGCAGCGGCCGAGCCTTCATCTCCAACGCCCGATGCAGGAGGCGCAACCGCAGGCGCGGCGGTCGCCGTTCTGGTTTCAACCGGCTGCTCGCGCCATACCCGTGGAATGCCGAAGACAAGTGTTGCAACACATGCTGCAACAAGCGCCAAAGACGGCACGGCTACTCGGCCTATCGATATGGCAGTCATGGTACGCAACCCTTGGCCAAATCGGCGGCTCGTCAGCACCCCCCGAGATGACATTGCCTCGTTTCGTCCCGGTCAACAAGTCCGCGTATTGGGAGCGGGCTCCCATAATCGGGTCCAAACAACGCTGTGATCGGCGGTCGCTTTGCCCGTTTCATCGGCCGTGAAGCTCGGGCATCATCACTTCCACTAATCTCAGAGGGATGCCCCGCGAACAGGGTGCCCTGACGTGGTTAACAATTCGCGTACTCATGGCGGCGAACTTCGCCAATTGCCCTAAGCCGGCGCCATGCTCGCTGTCCCTGCATGGAGAATCAGCATGGCGCGCGTATTGATCATCGGAGCCAGCAAGGGCATCGGGCTCGAGACGACACGGCAGGCGCTCGAGGCTGGGCATCAGGTACGCGCGTTGGCTCGCTCGGCCGCGGGCATTGGTTTATCCGATCCAAAACTGGAGAAAGTCCGCGGCGACGCGCTGATCAGCAACGACATTGAAGCAGCGCTAAACGGGATAGAGGTCGTGATCCAGACCCTAGGCGTTTCTCTGGGGGATCTGTTTCGGCCAGTAAGCCTTTTCTCGCACGCAACGCGCGTTCTGGTGAACGCTATGGAAAGCCAGGCGGTGAAGCGCCTGATCTGCGTCACCGGTTTTGGGGCCGGCGACAGTTATGTGAACATAAGCTTCTTACAGCTGGTGCCGTTCAGACTGGTTTTCGGCCGCGCCTATGATGACAAGAGTACGCAGGAGCACCTGATAAAAAACAGCTCGCTCGACTGGACGATTGTGCGGCCGGGAGTCCTAACCAGCGGGCGACGGACGGGGCGGTACAAAATCCTCGATAAGCCGTCGCAGTGGCGGAACGGCATGATCTCACGTTCGGACGTCGCCGAGTTTCTGGTTCGACAGATCGAGGATCGGACCTACGTCCGCAAGGCGCCCGTGCTTGTCTATTGATGATGCTTTGGCGGGCGCAACCTTGGTGAGGGTCGTGCCAGTGCCTACCCTTTCTGAATTAAGTCTGGCCGAGGAACATCCGGAGAAGATGCGCCAGCGGCGGGAGGCGGGCATGGAATATCTGAAGCCAGCTCCAAATGATTTCCTACAACGATGGCCAGTTTCAAAGCGAGTTAATAGCTCCCGCGCCAACGCGGAGGATGCGACGTTGATCGAACGGGCAGAATTGGCCAGCGTATAGCGTCGCATGGCCAACGATATAAAATCGCCGCGCATTGGGAGGACAATCCCAAATGGACCAGCTCCGAGAATGCATCGACGTACTTCGTCATTTGGCAAAGGCCGAGCCTAATCGCCAGGTCTTAGCCGAGCAGAGGATCAAATATCTTCAGGAGGAAGTCGCCGTCCTGCGGGCTTCACTTGTGCGGCTCAGCAAGGCGATCGACGACGAGGCCGAAAAAGGCCAAGGCAAAGATTGGAGCTTGATACGGGCCTATGTTCATTCGTGCATCAATGGGCTGCCCGGTGCAATCGAGGGATGGCGCAGAGATTACGGAGCTAAGGACTGAGTGTTGATTTCGCTGAGGTTGCGGTTTGATTGCTTAGCATAATGGCGACGCAACGGCCCGGCGACAGTGCGCCGTATTGTGCTCCGATCAAGGATGAGTGCTGGGTATAGGCTCCGACATAACGGTGCTGCTTCAAGGCCTGGCGGCGTTTTACTGCCCGCAGTAGAATACTCTGACGTGAAGGAGAGTAAATTGGAAAAAGACGTGCAGAACCCCAGCATAGTTGGAAGCTTCGTTCTTGTTAACAACAAGGATCACAAATCCTTCCGCACTGCAGAAATTATCAAGCAGGTCTCCCCCGGCTACTATTTTGTCCAATTCGACAACATGGGCGGCGACGATATGCCGATACCGATAGAGCTGGTGGGCGAGGCTGAAATGGCATCGGTGTGCGAGAACTGCGGCGAACGTCTGTGGTCGTTCTTCCCCAGCGGGGAGCGACTGCAAAAGTATATCGATTGGATAGCAACCCCGGCCGAGCCGAAAATGAAGGTCGTCCGCTCCATCAAAGATCATCCCAAGCACGTCCCGCCAACCGAGGACCAGCATTGACGGAGCGCGAGCCGGTTTGTGCTCTCGAAACACGAGGGCTTTGAAGGAGACAATCTACAAACTCGATGGCCGTGATTGCTCGGCTATGAACCGTTTTGCCGCCGCGACCGCATCGGCACCGAGATCGTTATGCCCGGCGCCGGCAACACGCACGAAGCGCTTGGACGCCTGGATCAGGCCAAACAGCCGCTCGCCGAGGATGATGGGAACGACAGCGTCGTTCTCGCCGTGTACCACCAGCACGGGCGCCATGACCTTGCTAACGCGCCTGTCCGAGTGAAACTGATCCTTCATAAGGAGCCGCACCGGCACGAACCAGTAGTGCTGCACGCCCACGTCGACGGCCGAGGTGAAGGGGGCCTCGAGCACAAGGCACCCAACTGGTTTTTCGGCTGCCAGCGTGATCGCCAGCGCCGAGCCGAGCAACTCGCCCCATAGGACGATGCGCTCGCGGGAATAGCGCGCGATGGCAAAGGCATAGGCCGCAATCGCGTCGTCAATGAGGCCAGTCTCAGTCGGCCGACCGCTCGAGCCGCCGTAACCGCGGTAGCTCAGCGCCACCAGCCCGCTGCCGTCGGTGACGAGCGCGCGAAAACGCTCGTTCCGCCAGCGCAGCGAACCGCCGTTGCCATGGAAATAGAGAAAAACGGGGCGTCCCTCGCGCGGCGGAACGTGCCAGACGATCACGCGTTCGCAATCGGCGGTGTCGAGCACCACCTCTTCTGCCTCCGGCAGGCCAATCGTCCCCGGGGCCGTGCGTCTGCGCTCTGGAAAATATTGGAGTGAGCGCTGTCCCGCGTAAACCAGCGCGACGAACCCGCCATACAGGACGATTACAGCGATAAGCGATTTCAACATCATTTGGATTTATAATCGAGCCGATGAGAATTGGAGGCACCAGCCGTGAGCCAGGCTGACACGCTCGATTGCCTCGGGGATAGATGCCGGCGGCGAAGTGGTGGAGTCGTAGTGTTCCCATAGCCGGGTGACAAGACAGCAAACACCGTCGGGGCTGATAACCTCACGCCATTTGCCGCCCCCGAAATACTCGGTCTGCACGACGTTACGGATGAGCCTCGACCTCGAAATTGGCCCCTCCAGCTTACTGTAATTATCAGCTTTACGAGGAGCAGCAGGTCTTCGGCTTCATCGGCAATGTTGGAACCCCCACCGCGGCCAAGGCAAAAATCCGTGCTCCCAAGGTCACCTGATATGGAGGCTCCTATGGTGCGGACGGCGCGAGGTTCCAAACGGAAGAGTCGAAAAGCAGCCTTGGTATTGGGGGCGGCCGGGGTTTCTTTGGCGATGGGCGGTGGTGCATCAGCAACCGCGCCGGCAACGAATGTGCCGTCGCAGGACAACGCACGCCGAATTGTTCTCGGTGAAGAAGAAGTCTCTGACGTTAGCTTGGCGACCTTCCACGTCTTCGACAAAGAAAACAAGCCTCCATTTCGCCAAGGCCTGAGACTTGCAGCGGGCGGCTGCGGCGGTCATGGCGGCGGCTGCGGCGGTCATGGCGGCTGCGGCGGCTGCGGCGGTCATGGCGGCTGCGGCGGTCATGGCGGCTGTGCGGCTCATGTCGGCTGCGCCGGCAGCTGTGTGCTCATGTCGGCTGCGCCGGCGGCTGCAGATGTGCGGGTCATGGCTGCAGAGGCTGCCGCGGGGGCTGTGCTTGCGCTGGTGTATTTATAGGAGGAGCCTGCTTGGGCTGCGCCGCAGACTACGGAACCTGCTGAACGCCGCTCACGTCAAACATTAGGCTCTATGAACGCGCCAGCCTTCGGAGGCCATCAATGACCCTCGCTACGCTCAGTATCTGGCACGAACTCGTGCGCACCCAAAACACCAAAGGCCTCAGTTCAGTTCTCGCGGACGAAGTCGTCTTTTACTCACCGGTTGTCCACACACCGCAGGTCGGCAAGACGATCACTCTCCAGTACCTCTCCGCCGCCTTCCACGTGTTCTTCAACGAGTCTTTCCGATACGTCCGAGAACTCACTGGTCCTCGGGACGCAGTGCTGGAGTTTCAGGTTGAGATTAATGGCATCAACGTTAACGGCGTCGACATGATCAAGTGGGACGACGAAGGCAAAATTGTCGAGCTTAAGGCACTGATTCGGCCTCTCAAGGCAGTCAACTTGATTCATCAGAAGATGGCTGCCATGCTGCAGGCGGAAACAGTAGCTCATACAGAAGCCTAACCTTAGCAGACAGTCGGCCACGCTAACCCACGGCTCGTTGGACGATTCTCACACCGGCTGCGTCCGCAGTGCGCGCGCCCCCTATACCAGGAGCACATCCGCCCACCTCTCGTGAATTCTATACTATGGCCGGCGATCTTTGTTTGATTCGACATGACCTGCAGCACGTTTGATGAGGTTGATGAGAAAGCTTGCGGCGGGAGACGGTGGGACGTCGGATCTGGTCACAAAAATGATGGCGGGCGCCGACAGTTCTTCCTTCACCTTGATCGCCGTCAAGACGCGATTGGCAAATGGCGACATTGTCCATTGTGCGGGCGCCATCGCAAGAAGGTCGGAATGCGCAAGACACGTCAATAATGTGAGCGCCGACTGACTGCGCATCGCCAGCGTCGGCTCCGGCAGTCCGTAGCGCTTGAAAAGCACACCGAGCTCTTTTTCCGCCTTCGGCGTTATCGACGTCGTGACCCATTCTGCGTTGATCAGGTCCTTGAGCGAAGTTGCATTTGCAAGCGGATGTTTTGATCGGCACAGGACCGCTCGCCGGCCCTCCAGTAGAATCTTCTTATGAAGAGCCCGTGGGAGATTGAGCCCCGGATCTGGCCCTACATAGAAATCGACGCTGCCATCCTTAAGTCCCTGTTGAAGGGTCGGATAGAATCCCTCAATAATATGAAGGTGGACTTTCGGAAACCGTTGCCGAAACGGCTCCAGCACCTTCGGCAGAAGCCACAGATGGGCGGCGATTGAAAGCCCAACCGTAATGGAACCAATGGCGTTGCCCCGCAGTTGCTCAAACTCGTCCCGGGCCCGCCGCACATCATTCAAAATAGCGGTCGCACGTCTTACGAACGCCTCGCCCAACGGTGTCGCAAGCATGCCCTTCGATTGGCGCTCGAATAGCGGCGCGCCGAGTTCTCGCTCCAGTTCCGACAGGCCGCGTGTAAGGGTCGGTTGAGCGATCCCGAGGTGACGAGCCGCAGCGCGAAGACTGCCGTGTTCGGCGATGGCCACAGCGTCGCGAAAATGGTGCAGCTTCATCGAAGACTCCGCGCCTGCAAATTCCGACAATTGCCCTAAAACCGTGATAGCCATTCGCTATCAGGAAGGCACATCTGCCATCTTACCATAATCGAATACCGGTTTAACATGCGCTCGACAAAAATGGCTGGGCATCACCGGCCATAACAGGGAGGGTGCGCATGTCACAGTTCTTGTTGGTACATGGAGCATTTCATGGTGCTTGGTGCTGGCGTAAAACCGTTGCCGAGTTAGAGAAGCGGGGCCACCGCGCGAAGGCGATCGATTTGCCTGGTCAAGGCGAGGACCGAACGCCGCTAAAGGAAGTAACCTTAGACACGATGGTCGACAGAATTATCGCGGAGATGGCGGATCTTCCGGGGCAGGTCGTATTGGTTGGCCACTCCTTGGGGGGAATTCCCATTTCGGTCACTGGCGAGAAAGTGCCTGACCGCATCAAGGCACTGGTATATTTGAGCGCTTTCCTGCCGCGGGACGGCGAGGCGTTGTTTGACATCGAAGGTCGCAATCCGAAGCCCGTCGTGCCGGTCAGCATGACTTTCGATGCCGAACGCATCAGCGGCACAATCATGCCAGATAAGGTACGGGAGATTTTTTATCATGATTGCACTGATGCAGACGTCGCCGACGCAAGCGCGCGCCTGCGGCCGCAGGCTCTGGCAGCACTCATGACGAAGGTTCACGTGACGCCGCAGCGGTTCGGCCGCATTCCGCGAGTCTATGTGGAGTGCATCGACGATCGCGCGCTCTCTATCGACATGCAACGGGATATGATCGCCAAGTCTCCGCCGGTTGACGTCCGGAGCTTACACGCGAGCCATTCGCCGTTCCTATCGATGCCGGATAAACTCGCGGAGGCCATGTCGGATTTGTGAGAAAGCTCGGCTGTCGATTTCGTCGAGCGCAATCTTACAGTAAGACCGGCGCCCACGCTGAAAAAGGGAGATAGGCCCTCATGATCAGGCCGAAACTTCATCACGTGACCATCAAAACCAGCCATCTCGACGAGATGATTACGTGGTACGGTCTTGTTATCGGCGCTGAGGTGCAATTCAGAGATCAAGTCGCCGCCTGGACCACCAACGACGCTGCCAATCACCGGATCGCTTTCTTGGCCGTGCCCGGTCTTTCGGACGATGCACAGAAAGTGAATCACAACGGGATGCACCACTGCGCGTTCGAATACGAAAGCTTCGAAGATTTGATGGAGTCGTTCGACCGCTTGCGCAAGGCCAGCGTCGAGCCAGCATTCTGTCTTGATCATGGGCTGACGATTTCACTTTACTACAAAGATCCGGAGGGAAATTTCGTCGAGCTGCAAAGCGACAATTTCGGTGATTGGGCTAAGTCTGCCGAATTCATGCGCACGTCGGCCGACTTTGCCGCCAACCCGATCGGTACCTTCTTCGACCCGGCTCGCGTCTACGAAAAAATGAAGTCCGGCGCTGATTTCAAGACATTGCAGCATTCGATCCGAGCGGGCGATTATCTGCCTAATCCAATCCCACCGCACATCGGCTTGCCGACGCCGTAGAATTCAAAGGTTGCGGATGCCATGGCCGGAATTAATGACGGAGAAACCGACGTTGTGATTGTCGGTGCGGGTCCGGTCGGCCTAGCCGCCGCCATCGAGCTTGGTCGGCGCGGTATCCGCTGCGTCGTGGTCGAGCGCAACGATCGCGTCGGATACAGCCCGCGCGCGAAGACTACCAATGTGCGCACGCGCGAGCATTTGCGGCGCTGGGGGATAGCCGATGAGCTCCGACGCGCTTCGCCGATAGCTCCGGATCGTCCCTCGACCGTTGTATTCGCGACGCGCATGAACGGACCGCTCATCACCCGCTTTGAGAACGCGCTTAATGGTGGCCGTGAGCGTAACAACCTCTATTCCGAAGAGGCACAATGGGTGCCGCAGTACGTTCTGGAAAACGTCTTGCGAGAGCGCGCGCAATCGCTTCCCGGCGTCGCGATTTACTTTGACACCGAATTTGTATCGTTGACGCAGACGGCGAACGGCGTTGTTTCGCGGTTACGTGACCGCCGCAACGGTCATACCGCGACCGTCGAGTGTAGTTACCTCGTCGGCGCGGACGGCGCGCGCAGCGCGGTTCGTGACGCGATCGGCGCAACCATGATTGGCGAAGGAGCATTCTCGCGGAATTTTAGCATTATCTTTCGCGCACCTGGTTTGGCATCGCAGCAGATTCACGGGCCCGCCATCATGTACTGGATGGTCAACGAGGAAATGCCGTCACTTCTGGGTCCGATGGACGAGGCCGGTCTTTGGACCTTCATGGTGACGAAGCTGGTCGACGATATCGACGTCGCAACTATCGATGCGGTCGACCTCATTCGGCGAGGGACCGGTCTGGGGGAGCTTGACATCGAGATCGTTGGCACCGACTTGTGGGTGGCGCACCGGCTCGTCGCCGACAGGTACGCCCGCGGCCGCGTGTTCTTGGCCGGCGATGCCTGCCATTTGCACCCGCCATTCGGCGGCTTCGGCATGAATATGGGTATTGGCGACGCGGTCGATCTTGGGTGGAAAATAGGCGCGTGTCTCACCGGCTGGGGTGGGAGCGAGCTACTTGGGTCTTACGAACTTGAACGGCGCCCAGTCCATGAGCGAACGATCGCCGAAGCGGTCCACAATTTCGGGCTGACCGGCAACCAGCTCGTACGACCAGGTCTGGAAGAGCCGGGATTGGTCGGTGAGGCGACGCGCCGTGAAGTTGCGGACATCATCGAAGCCACAAAAATGCGCGAGTTCAAGACGCTCGGAATCGTTCTTGGAATGCGGTACGAAAATTCGCCCATCGTGGTCGCCGACGGCAGTGAGCCGCCTCCCGACCATTTCATGCTTTACGTTCCGTCGGCGCATCCAGGTTGTTTGGCCCCACATCTTTGGCTTTCCGACGGCTCTTCGCTCTACGACCATTTCGGGGAAGGTTATACTGTGCTGGTCACCGAAGGCGATCTCAAGGCAACGGATGTTCTCACCGGCGCTGCGTCAAGGCGCAAGATGCCGGTGAAAGTGATCGCACTACGGGACACTCGCCTGCGCGAGCGATATAATGCTCGTTTTGCGTTGATTCGGCCCGATCAGCACGTCGCGTGGCGGGGCAATAGTGTCCCAGCCGATTGCGATAGCCTCATCGCGTGCGTGACGGGTTCAAGCGATAGAACGGCGCTGTCGCCGACCTTAGCGCATCAGGATCTCCAATAACATCTCGAAGGCTGGGTGTTGTTACCGAAAATCGGTCGTGACTGAATCGTAATCGTAGGATGGTGGCGCATCCCTATGCGTCGCCGTTTGCGATATATGGTGGCGCATGCCTATGCTTTGCCGTTTGGGATATGCGGTTGTCGCCGCAGCGGTAATCACGCTTCTGCTCGGCCTTTCTGGTCACACTGCGCAGCGTGTGAGATTCCAGCTTGCAGCTCACTCGTTCGAGCCACACAATGTATCGAAGCCCCTACCGGAACCGCTGAAGCTGCCCAATTCGGCGCTCGAGCCCATCGACTGGAACGCACTTGACGGGTGGGCAGCGGATGATCACGCCGCAGCCTTCATCACTTTCCTGGCGAGCTGCCGACCTCTGCTTCGGACCATGCTGCCAGCGGGCGAGACACGCCCAATGTATTTCGCCCTAGCGCAAGTGTGCCGTCGGGCACTTGCAGGCGGTCAACTCTCGGAAGGGCAGGCACGGACCTTCTTCGAACACAATTTCCGCCCTCTGCGCATAACCAAGCTGGGTGATAGCGCGGGATTTCTGACCGGGTACTACGAGCCGATTGTGGACGGATCGCGCGTCCCAACCGGAATCTTCAAAGTCCCAATCTACCGCCGTCCGCGGGATCTGGTGCCACCACCAAACGGCACCGGGCCCGGCTTTCCTAACAGGGGACAGTCGTTACGACGGACGACCAGCGGTGAACTGGTGCCATACTACACTCGCGGCGAGATCCTCGACGGTGCACTTGACGGCCAGCATCTGGAGATCTGCTGGATCAAAGATCCGACCGACGCTTTGTCGATTCAGATCCAGGGGTCAGCGCGTATCCGCCTGGAGGACGGAACAATGCTGCGCATCAACTACGATGCCCATAACGGATACCCGTACGTTGCGGTTGGCCGTATTCTCATCGAGCGCAACATCATCCCGCGCGAGGAGATGTCGCTGGAGCGCATCCGTGAGTGGATGCGCTCCAATCCGGAGAGCGCCGAGGAAGTGCGACGCCAAAACCGATCCTTTGTGTTTTTCCGGATCGTCGGGTTGTCCGATGACCGGGAGCCCGTCGGCGCCCAGGGCATACCGCTAACGCCAGGAAGGTCGATTGCCGTCGACAACTCGCTGCATGTGTACGGCACGCCGTTTTTTATCGAGGCCAGTCTGCCGCTCACTAATGAGAAGCGGACCGGTCTTGATCGACTGATGATCGCCCAAGATACCGGCTCAGCCATTCTGGGTCCGGCGCGTGCCGACATTTTTTGGGGAGCCGGCGATGAGGCGGGTCACGTCGCTGGTCGCATTCGTCACCCCGGCAAATTCGCGATGCTGGTACCCCGCGAACTCGACCCTGTCGCTACGGGTGCGCTAATGCCGCTTCCGCGTGAAAGGCCGCGTCCTGCTGCGAAGACCAACCTAAGAACTCCATCGTCGAAACCGCCGCATCCCGTCTACCTTCGGCGGATACGCACAAAAGCGCCGACGCTGGACTGGATGGCCGTGCGAGGCAGATGAACGCTGGCGGTTACAGCAGCAAGCTGGTCAACTGCAAATTGGTCCGAGATTAGCAACAGAGGCTTGGTGCAGTGAAACTGTCTCCCGTCTTTAGCGGGGCGGCTGCTTGCGAAGAGAATCCAGCAGCTTGGCGTGACCGCCGTCCGCCGCGCCTCATTACGCATGAGCAGGGCCGCGGATCGGCGTCAGAGGACCAGCAACACCGACCGGCATCCACACGGCTAGCCAGCGGCAAGGAAAAGCGTAAGCTTAGCCTTGGCTGGGGCAATGTAGGAGTGCCCGAGATGTGTGACTACAGCCTTCACCACGTTAAATTGCGAGCTGCAAAGGTTGGCGACAAGCTAACCACGCGCGACTTTGGCACAGGCACGCGAGGCTTCGCTGCATCGGAAAACGTCAGCGTAGCTGTCTGCCTATTGCCGGGAACAGAGTTATCCTTTGCAGAAGAGGTTAGGTGCATTAGTTCATGGCCGTGGAGACGAATTGTGATCGGCCACAAGACCGCGATCTTCCGGCAAGTGAACCAAAATAATCCGAGAACCCATCACGACGCGCTGGAATTCCCAGATGGCAGCGTCGTACTACTGACATTCCTGAAAGAAGGTCAGCACGCGACAGTTCTTCAGTTACCGGCTGCGGCCGTTGGTGCTAAAGCCTCGGAACGAGCGGTCGATCAGGCGCCCATAGGCGTGAGACGCGAGATCGTTGAGTGGCTGACGTTGTAGCTCCGGCCGATCTCGGCGAGGGGCTCGCCCGCTTCGCGCCGGGCTAGGGCCTCCTCGCGCTGATGCTTGGTGAGCTTGAGCTTGCGGCCGAAGCGAACGCCTCGCGCTTGTGCGCGTTGTCTGCCCTCGCCGGTGCGCGCGAGGATCAAGTGCCGCTCAAATTCCGCCAACCCTCCGAGCACGGTGATCATCAGCTTGCCGTGCGGTGTTGTCGTGTCAGCCCAAGGGTCGCCCAGCGACCGGAAGCCTGCACCACGATCACCGATAGCGGCGAGGGTGTTGAGCAAGTCCCTGGTGCTGCGCGCGAGCCGATCGAGCTTGGTCACTAGCAACACATCCCCTGCGCCCAGCGCAGCCACACAGCGCGCTCGTGCCCTCCGATCGCTGACCGTCCCGCTAACCTTCTCAGCAAACACCCGCTCCGCGCCCGCCGCGATGAGCGCTGCGTGCTGCCCGTCAACGCTCTGTCCGTCTGTCGAAACCCGCGCATAGCCGATGATCATTCCCCTTGCTCCATTTCGTGCGTGATATTTGCACAGCTAAACCGCCTGCGCCGCAGGCCTTGGCGCGCTGTGCGTCAGTCTTAAGTCCTGCACAAAGCAGCGCTGCGCCCGCTTGCCGAAGTACCCTTCGACGCGCCACTGCTCGACCGTCTCGCATCCGCATAGATGGAGCCGGGGGAGCGACCCCCGGCTCCTCCGCCTAACGATGGGTGGACTACTTGACCGCACATGCGGGGAGCGACCCCGTGCATCAAGGCTCATCCGTGCCGAAGGTTAGACTTACCCGCTGATTAAGTGGGCACGGCAGTACTATCATCAGACGCTCCTAGCGTCCACGGCGGCTCTCAATTGCTGGGGAATTGATAGACGATCTCGCCCGCTTCATTCCTGACCATGATGATCGGCCGGGGTTGTCCGGGCCCGCAATCTTCCAGGAGCTCATCTATTATTTCACGAGCTGCCCCAATGGCGGCCTCGTCGCTCGGCACCACCGTACCGCGAGGATCGCCGATTATCCTATCTGGGTAGACAAGGATGAAGTAATAGCGCGGCATCGGCCGAGCATCTGCGCGACGGCCGGGAAAGAAAAGAGCCCCGACAGGGAGGGCCCACCGAGGCTCAAGTTATGGCATAGCAAGTTGGGTGTTCCTGGGAGTACGCAGTACACACCCAAGCCAAGCCTGAACTATGGGTCCCGTGATGCGCAATCGGGGCCGCTGCATAGCGGCATAGCGGCCCGAGCATAGCCTGACGATAGGCGATCCTGTGCGGATCAAACGCCTCCGCCAGCGAGAGGCGGATTAAGCCGCTCGCGCATTTCTTTCGCCGCTTTGAAGTGCGTCTTAACTTTCGTCGGCACCACCAATTCTGTTCCGGTCTTAGGGTTGCGCCCGGCGTGAGCTGAGCGAACCGTGCCGGAAAATGTTCCGAAACCCCGTAGCTCTACCCGATCACCGCGGGCAATTGCTGAGATGATTTCTTCAAGGATAGCGTCGACGAGTTTCTCAACATCGCGCCGAGAAAGTTGGGAACTCCGGGTGTGGATGTGCTTTAGCAGCTCCGACTTGATCATGGTGCCAAGCCCGCTTCAAGTGCCACTTGAGCCAAGCGTGATTGTGGGCACTGCCGGGCGTCTGGGTTCTTGACGCAGATCAATAGCAGCGGGAACGTCCCGCGAACCCGCCTCAGTTTCTTTTTGATGAGGTTCCCTTCGCGGCGACCACGCAGGGAACCAACGCCTCGGCTCAGGTTTCTCTAAGTGCTCACAGCCCAGCGTAGTCCTGGTTTACGCGGCTCCGGCGGACCCAACCCGCCGCCGGGGCCGCTCAATCATCACATGCGACCGGACCATGCAGAGGAGGGAAGAAACTTCTCTGATCGTCTAATGGTTGTGTCTAACGCTCGCCTCATTCGCGGATCTACAATCACGACGGGGAAATCTCAAAATGACGATCGACCAGCAGTAAAAAAGGACCCCGAGCAGTTACGCACTCGGGGTTGTTACGCAGTTTGTTGCCTCAACTTAGGCTCTTCTAACCGGGCGGCATGGGGTGTCGGGGGATACGTGCCGCTCGGTCGGGCCTTTAAAGCAAATAAACGGACGTTTCTCTTAACACAACGTCGCATGCTTGGCGTACTTAACGTACTGCTGCCTATAGCAACCGCTAGCGCCGTAGCAACATAACGTTTGTCCACAATCGCTATCTTTGGCGTGGCACTCTGCCGCGTCATCATCACGTCTCGATTTTATTTAGCTGCCGGTAAGCGGGCCCCTTCAGTGAGCTGCCCCTGTGGTTACCGTAGGCCAAGCCGCTACAGCTAGATCGTGAACCGCTGGCGGGCCGGGCGGGCCGTGACGGGGCTAGGGCCTCCGCAGCTTGGCGCGCGGAACTCCCGGTAGGTCTCGGTCACGCCGCTACCCTGTCCGCCGTCTCGGCGTAGAGGCGCCTAAGCGCTGGCGTGTACTCAATCTCGGTTAGGACTGGGGTGGACCACTGCTTAGCGGGTCGGGCGATGGTCCTTGCCGCTTCCGCTTCGCGTACATCGACTCCAGCTCTGCCCTGGTAATTTGGTCTGGACGCTTTGACACAGGTCTGGCGTCGCCATCGTTTACCTCGTCAGAGGTATCGCTTGGATTCTTGCAGTCTTGGGGCTTCGCGTTGATACAACGCTCGCCCAACCCAAACCGACACCCTCCCTTCTGAGACAGGTCGGGTGTCAATAAGTAAGTAAGCTTTATTGCCGTCAGACCTGTCTCACTGGTCTGAGAGAGGTGGTTCCGGTTGTCTGAACAGATTTTCCGCGTCGATAAGTGGAGTCTCTGCCGGGGTTAGGCTGCCAAGCGGACTGGCAGTTCGTTGAAGTAGGCTTGATCGGGTGTGGTGCCGTCAAGGCTCGAATGCGGTCTCCGGCCGTTGTAGAAGTCCAGGTATTTGCCGATAGAAGAGCGGGCCTCGCTGACACTGTCGTAGGCCTTCAGATACACCTCCTCATATTTGACGCTGCGCCACAGCCGCTCGACGAAGACGTTGTCTCGCCAAGCTCCTTTCCCGTCCATGCTGATCGCAATGTCGTTGTTGGCGAGCACGCCGGTGAACGCCGAGCCCGTGAACTGCGAACCCTGATCGGTATTGAAGATGTCCGGCTTGCCGTGACGAGCCAGAGCATCCTCCAGCGTCTCGACGCAGAATGCCGCCTCCATCGTGATCGACAGCCGCCATGACAGCACGCGACGGCTGAACCAGTCGAGCACCACGGCCAGGTAGACGAAGCCCCGCGCCATCGGGATGTAGGTGATGTCCATCGCCCACACCTGGTTCGGCCGCGTGACCGCCGTGGCGCGCAACAGATACGGATAGATCTTGTGGCCGGGCCCGGGCTTCGTGGTGCGCGGACGGCGATAGAGCGCCTCTATCCCCATCCGTTTCATCAGCGTTTTGACATGCCGACGGCCGATCTTGCACCCCTCAGCGACCAGCAAGCCTCTCAACATCCGCGAGCCGGCGAAAGGGGACTCCAAATGCAGCCGGTCGAGACGCCGCATGATTGCGAGGTCGGCTTCCGGTACTGGGCGCGGCAGGTAGTAGACGCTGCCACGGCTGATGCACAGAACGTCCGCCTGCTTGGTGATCGGCAAATTGTGCTCACGGTCGATCATCGCTTTGCGCTCAGCAATCCCGCCTTGCTGAGCGCTCCTTCCAAAAAATCGTTCTCCAGCGTCAGCGCTCCGATCTTGGCGTGCAACGACTTCACGTCAACGGCCGGTTGCGCTGCTCCGTTGCCGCCGCCGGGACCAAAAACATCGGCAGCCCCACCCTCAAGCTGCGCCTTCCACGATGTGATCTGGTTGGGGTGGACGTCGAACTGCTCCGCCAGCTGAGTCAATGTTCGATCGCCCTTGACGGCGGCAAGCGCCACCTTTGCTTTGAAGGCCGGTGTGTGGTTCCGGCGCGGTCGTCTTGTCATGGTCTCTCCTGATTCGCGGCGCACAGCGTGCCCGCCGTCAGGCAGAAACTCCACTTAGCGTCTTGTGCAGATTTCCGAGGCCACCTCTGAGACTCATTCTGGTCCTCTATCTTTATTGCCGTCTTACCTGTCTCATCCTTCTTTCGGAGTCGGCGGTAGTAAGTCGCCTTGCTGCAATTAGCGGCGATCCACGGCTTAACCTGGTGCGCTGCGAGCCAGTCCTCCCGGGGCTGTTGGCCAGCCGCGCGACGTTTTGCTTGCTTGCGGGCTGCGGCGAGCTGCCGCGAGTACGCGCGCCGCTCAGCCTTGGTCATGTCGATTGGCGCGATGGTCCGCGTGCCGAGCCGGCGCCATTCCTCGCCCGTGAAGCGTAGGAGTTCGCCCAGCCTCACCGCCGTATAGCGCTGGGGGTCAAGGTTGATGTCGTCTATGAGCTTCCGCGTGGCAACGTGGTCCATCCACGGTGCTCTCATATCTATCTGACGCTGCATCGCCAGTGGATTGTTGATGGCGTAATGGTTGAGCAGAATAATCAGGTCCTCTAGGCCGGAGTCGTCGTCAGGAAAGACGCTGCTGCCGTATCGGTCTTTGAAGAGCTTGAACAAGTCGCCAATCCGTACTGGACCCAGCCCTTGCCCCCTGCCACGCGGCTTAGGCCGTGGTACTTTGCTCATCGCCTGGTACTAAGCCTTTCACTAGGTTTTGGAGGCTGTCGCGCGGGAACGGATTGAAACCCCTTCGTCTCGAATATTTCGCAACCTTCGCACCTACATATTGCAGGGCACCCCCAAGCCCGTTTCCAGCGATCAGAATTATTTTCACTCAGGCGCGCGTCGGCGCGCGCCGCCACTGCCTCATGGCGAGAGCCGCGTTCCGCATGCTCGTAATTGCCGCCCAACATCCGCGACCACCTGCCGGTCGGCGAAGCGGCGATCGCTCGGCGTCCCGCTGATGTAGACGAGCGTGCCCCTGTCGAAACGAGCGCGTAGGTGATTGCCGTTTGTCTGGCGCAATTCCAGTAATCGCGCGCCGGCCTCGGCGGCCACGTGTTCGAGCAGGCGGTGGAGATCGCGATATCGGCGGGTCACTTGATGACCTCGAAGTTGGTGACCAGCGCGTCGAGTTGCCGCAAGAAATTTAAATCAAGCTCCTTGGGGAGATCAGGAAGCCGGTTGCGCTGCTCATCCAACCGCGACACCAGATGCGCCGCCGCTCCGACGATGCCGTACTTGTCGAGCAGTTCGCCGACGCGCGGTTTGCGTTTGGTCACGGTGTTCATCGATGGCGCCGCATCGCGGAGATCGAGCGCGCTAATGTCACCGGCTCGGCTTCGCGCCGTGTTAGACCGGCGAGAGCGGCGCCCGCGCCGCCGTTGCGGGGGTCTAACTTGTTGTGACATTCCTCGACACACACCTCGCAAATAAAAGTCGGGTATTTGTCGTCAGGGTCATCGAGGGTGATAAAACGTCGATTGCTACCGGGTCCTTGCTCGTCTCCACAGAAACGACAACGCACCGGCTTCACCGGCTTAGGCTCCTCAGGACCGTCAAGCTCAGGATCGAAATACTTGGGCTCGCATCCGGTGCACTTCTTGGCCTCTATCTCGCACGCCTTGTATCGCTTGACTGCTTCTTGCCAATCCGGATCAGTGCTGGCGAACTCGTTCCGTTCCTTTTTCCAGATGGCGTAACAGCGCGACCAATCCTCCATAGAGCCGTCGTCTTTTTCCCATTCGGGGGTGCGGAGTGTCAGCCCTTCCACGATATAGCGATGAGCACGGGTTAGAAGCTTGGGATTGCGTGACGTCGCCCAGTGCTCGATCTCGCGGTAAGCGTTGTCGGGATCAAAAGGGCGAGGTTGCCGCCGCGGTGTATATGGCAGCGGCGGACGCTCGACCTTCGGCTGTACCGTTGGCTTTCCGGCCCGCTTGAGCCGCATATATTCGCGCTGGTAGGCTCTCTTTTGGTCGCCAGTCAGTGGCATTGTTAGACCTCCGGGAGGCCGGCGCGCGCGTCCCGCGCCGGTCTAACTGGCGCAACCTCGGCGGCTGGCTGGCGTGGCTCGGTGAGAACGGTCACGACGACAGCCCCTTCAGTTCGCGATACTGCGGTTGAAGGCCAGCGCGTCGTCGTGAACATGCTGGAGGGCGCGCTGCATGACTTGCCGGGTGTCGGCGTCTACATCGTCCGGAACCATGACGCGGAGTTTGGGGACCGCTGGATCATCAAAGTTGACAGCAACCTCGAAACCAAACTCGGTCCAGTGCTCCGTCATCTCGGCTAAAATCATGGCGATGTCTTTCGGAGTTGCGCGGCCTCCGATGTCGTGAAGCTCGAAGATCAAGTCGTCCTCCTCGATCTCGCTCATGGCTGCGACACCGAAGTCGGCGCCGGCGCGCCGGTCTCATCACGACGGCGGCGAAGCGCCTCGATCAGGCCATCGATCTCGTCGGCGAGGTAGCCGACCGATCCTGGGCCCAGCCGTACGGCCCTGAGACGCGGAATGTTGGTGCCCGGCACGAATTCGTGGCCCGGCGCATACCGGAAATGCGTGTGGAAATGGGATTTGCCAACGTCCAGCTTCTGGCAGGCTCGGCTAGTACGCAAGATAGAAGACATGATGTGCACCCTTCCAAAGCGATCCAAATGTCGTTTGGAAATTGGATGCACACGTCGAACTTGGTGGCTAGTTGGAAACGACGTTTGCGCGCGAGCGGTCGCGGAGAGCGGCGACGGCGCCAGGCGCGGCCGAACGGTCGCCGACAATGCCGACGCTCGTGCGTCTTAATGCGCGCGCGCGGAGAATCCGGCCGCGGATAACCGCGACCACGGTTATGCTCGCTGCGCTACCAGCCTGGAGCCTATGACCGCGTTTCACCGCGGTCGGCGGAGATGATGCCCGCGCCGCGCGGCAATGTTTGCCATCTTGCGCTACCAGCCTATCACGGCATACCGGAGAGATTGCTAAGCAATAACGCCGCGAATCTACGCCCGGAGTGAAACCCCTAAACAATGTGTAGATACATACAACGGTCTTGTCGGGTCAATAAAATCAGCACCGCGTCGGGGGGCCTTGACACAATTTACGCGAGCATAGGAAGAGTCTTCCGCTGGTTTTGTTGGTGATTCTACAACTCAAGCGAGTCCTCTCTAAGAGAGAGAACACCAACAAATACACATCCCCTAAAGCACACTTCCCTTGATGGTTTTTATTAAGGAGAAGTGTATGCGTAACACAGTGCTGACTGCCGAACGGCTTCGGGAGCTACTTGAATACAACTCTGAAACTGGCGTGTTCAGATGGAAAGTGAACAAGGGACGTAAATTTAAGGCCGGAATGATTGCCGGAAACATCAATCACGGCTACCGGGTAATTGAAATAGACGGCAAGCTGTACGGAGCACATCGGTTAGCATGGCTTCATGCTCACGGGCGCTGGCCAGCCAGAGAGATCGACCACATCAATAGAATTAAAGACGACAATCGCATCGCTAATTTGCGGGAAGCGACCCGCGCCCAGAATAGAGCCAATTGCGGGGCAACAAAAAATAACACCGCGGGGGTTCGTGGCGTCTTTAAGAGAAGGTTCAAATTTAGGGCGCAAATTGCCTGCGCTGGGCGGTCCTATTACTTGGGAGATTTCAGCACTGTCGAGGAAGCGTGGGCCGCCTACCTTGGCGCATCCACGATATTATTCGGCGAATTCACATACAGAGGCTGATTACGACCGCCGTATCGGCACCACGCAGGCGCCGCGCCAGACGGCGCGCACAGTTGCCTTAGACCGTAGACCGCAATCATGCCCGGACTTAAATTGACGGCATGTCTGCGAGCACCGACGACGAGCCCATTACGCTGCGGGAGGCTTGCGGCCTCTTTCCCCGCGCTATGCTCACCGTGTCCACGCTGAGGGCTGAACACGCCCGTGGCAGGCTAGAGATTTTTCGGCTAGGAAAGCGCGACTATACGACACCCGCCTCGATGCGCGAGATGGTCAGCCGATGCCGCGCCGCCGATTACCGCCGCGACTCTATCTCGACGCCAAACGGCAGCAGTGGGTTATCAGAGACGGCCCGCGTTTCATTCGCACAGGAGCGGGCGAGGGAGAGCGTGGCGAGGCTGACAGGTCCCTCGCGCAATACATTGGCCGCAAGTACAAGCCGGAGCCCTCAGGCGCTCCCGTGATCGCCGACGTCCTGGCAGTCTACGCCGACGAAGTGGCGCCACATAAGAAGACGGCGCGACACATCGGCTACTGCTTGCAACATCTGTTGAAGGAATGGGGCACTAGGACGGTGGCTGAAGTCTCGGCTAAGACGTGCCGCGCCTACGCTGCGGGTAAGCCGCCGATGGCAGCACAGGCAGACCTGAAGGTTCTCAAGGTCGCGATCGACCACTGGAATAGAGAATATGGCCCGCTCACGGTCCTGCCGACCTTCTGGCTACCGAAGGGCAACCCGCCGAAGGAACGATGGTTAACCAAGCATGAGGCCGCCCGATTGCTGAATGCCGCTCGCCCCTATCTGCACATTCGGCGGTTGATACTGCTGGGGCTCTATACCGGCAGCCGACCGGGAGTCGTCCTGGCGCTACGTTGGGATCAGATCGATCTTCGCGCCGGGATACTGCATCGGCTCCCATTAGGGAGCCCACAAGACGCCAAGAAGCGGGCGCCCCCTGTCCGCCTGGGTCGTAGGATAGCGGCACACCTAGCACGATGGCGACGGCTCGACGGCCCCGACATTATATATGTCTGCCACTTCGACGGACGTGCTACCGATGACCCGCATGCGACGTGGCGGCGGGTTATCAAAGCCGCCAAGCTACCCGGCGTTACCCGGCACACGCTGCGCCACACCAGGGCGACGTGGATGGCTATGGCTGGAGTGCCACTTTGGGAAGCCGCGGGGTTTCTCGGCATGACGACTAAGACGTTAGAGACGGTGTACGCACATCATTCGCCCGACTACATGGACCGGGCGGCAAACATTTGAAATGGTGCCCCGGAACTTCTATGGGTGGAATCATTCAATAGTTTCAAAACCTGCCGCCTTCCATGCTAAAATTCCGCCTGCGAGATGCGAGTCATAGTCAAAGCCCTGCTCCTGCGCCGCGAGAGATGCGGTGACCGAGCGGCGACCGGAGCGGCAGGCGAATACGACTTGGCTTCCCGGCGGCGCCGGAATCGTTGCTGGATCGAATGCCGAAAGCGGCACCAGCACGGCGCCGGGGAAACGTTCGACAGCCGTCTCGTTGGACTCGCGGACATCGACCAGCACCACGTGACCTTCTTGCAGCCCGCGCGCAACCTCCTGCGGTGTCAGATCGCGCACCTTGCCCCCGTGTCCCGCCTGATCCGACATTTCTTGCCTCCTCGTAAGCCCGTAAGCAACAGCTTGCGTCAGCCGCGCGAGGAATCAAGCGGCTTTTGCAGGCCTAGGTGATTCTTCAGATCGTGACTTGGGTGCCGACCTCGACCACCCTGTCGGTTGGAACCTGGAAATAGTCGGTGGCATCGTTCGCCGAACGGGCGAGCGAGATGAACAGACGGTCCTGCCAGCGCGGCATCCCCGAGCGCGGCGCCCGCCGCAGCGCGCGGCGCGAGAGGAAGAACGACGTCGACATGATGTCGAATTGCAGCCCGAGCTTGCGCGCCGCTGCGAGCGCCTTGGGGATGTTCGGGGTCTCCATATAGCCGAAGCGCAAAGCCACGCGCATGAAGGTCGCGCCGATCGGCTCGATGCGCACGCGCTTTGACTGCTCGACCCGCGGCGTGTGCGTGGTTTCGACGGAAACGATGATGTTCTTCTCGTGCAGGACTTTGTAGTGCTTGAGGCTGTGCAGGAGCGCCGTCGGCGCGCTGGTCGGATCGCTGGTGAGGAAGATCGCCGTGCCCGGTACCCGCTGCGGCGGCTTGCGCTCCAGCATGCGCACAAGGTCGTCGAGCGGAGTCTCGAGCCGGCGGGTCTTGTCGAACAAGAGCCGCGAACCGCGCCGCCAGGTGTACATCACCAGCATAATGACGCCGCCGAGAGCCAGCGGCACCCAGCCGCCCTCGATGACCTTGAGCATATTCGCCGAAAGAAATGTCAGGTCGATCACGAGGAACGGCAGCATCAGCGCGGCGGCGGCGACGAGCGACCACCGCCACATGCGCCAGAAGACGACAAACGCCATCATCCCGGTAACGACCATCGTACCGGTGACGGCAATGCCGTAAGCCGAGGCGAGCGCGCTCGACGAACGGAACAACGCGACTAGGAGGAGCACGCCGACCAGCAGCAACCCGTTGACGCGCGGCATATAGATCTGCCCGGCCTGGTGCGCCGACGTGTGGCGGATTTCGAACCGGGGCAGGAGACCAAGCTGGATGGCCTGGCTGGTGAGCGAATAAGCGCCGGTAATCACCGCCTGACTCGCGATCACGGTCGCCACCGTCGCCAGCACCACCATCGGGATGCGCGCCCATTCGGGATAGAGCAGAAAGAACGGGTTAGTGACCGCTTCCGGGTGCGCGTATACCAACGCGCCCTGCCCGAGATAATTCACCGCCAGCGCCGGGAACACGAGGCAGAACCAGGCGAGCCGGATGGGCAGGCGGCCAAAATGGCCGAGGTCGGCGTACAGCGCTTCGGCGCCGGTGACGGCGAGGAACACCGCGCCAAGCGTGAACAGGCCGATGATCCCGTGATGGACGAGAAAATGCACGCCATGAAACGGATTGAGCGCCCAGAGCACGCCCGGATCGCGGGCGATCCAGAGCAAGCCCGGCAGCGCGATCGCGACAAACCAGACCGTCATGACCGGGCCGAACAGCGCCGCGACACTGGCCGTACCGCGCGACTGAAACGCAAACAGCACAACCAGCACGATGACGGTCAACGGCACGACGAAGTCGTGAAACGCCGGCGTCGCCACGTCGATGCCTTCGATCGCGGAAAGGACGGAGAGCGCTGGCGTAATGACGGCGTCGCCGTAGAACAGCGCCGCGCTGACGATGCCAAGGAGCGCGACGGCGCCTGCCGCCTTGCCGATGCGCCCGACAGCCCGCGAGGCAAGCGCCATGAGCGTGAGCGTGCCGCCCTCGCCGTTGTTGTCGGCCCGCAGCAAGATCAGCACGTATTTCAGCGTGACGATGACGATCAGCGCCCACACGATCAGCGAGACGACGCCGAGCACGATGCCGCGCGTCAGCTCCTGGTGCCGCGGACCGGACGCGGCGATGATCGCCTCGCGCAGCGCGTAGAGCGGGCTGGTGCCGATGTCGCCGTAAACGACGCCAATGCTGCCAAGCGCAAGGCCCAGAACCCCGGCGTTGGAGCGGGTGTCGGCGCTGCCGCTGACCGGCACTTCGCTCCCGATGGGAGCACTCACGCTGTCTGTCATGGAATTTGCGACAGGACCTGCCCTGCTGCCTGCTGCATCGAAAGGGGATGCAGGGTCGCGCCTATACACCCTCCGCAGCACGGAGTCATGGCCCGCAATCACACCCAAGGGGTTCTTTAGCGCAAAGGCCGAACGGTGGGCACCGATCTTTCCTCGCCTCAATCTGTGGTTGTCTTAAGCGTCCAGAGCGGCGCATCGGTGTGTATCTTGCGGCTTCAACGCCGGCGGGCGGGCAGTGAGTTTGGCGGAACCGGGGGTGCCTCGCGCATCAGCGTGATGGTCACGCGGCGGTTGGCGGCAATTTAAGGGTCATCTGGGGACATCGGATCGGTATCGGCCTTCCCGGCCACTCCTAATGTTTTGTCGAAGGCAGACCGCACCGGATTGGCGCGGTTGGCCGAGAGGTTCCGGGTCCCTGGGCCGCGACGGGGTTTTCGACGCGGAGGTGTGGCCGGATCATCGCGTGGTCGCTGATAAACATTCGCGGGTCGCCCGCCGCCGCGCTGTAGGGAGGGTTTGTAGCCCCCCGGCCGGCCTCGCCGCGGCACACGGGCCACCCCGTGACCGCCGTGAAAAAAGCCGGCACAATGGACCGTGAGAGCGGACGGCGCCGCCGTCCAGAGTTCAGGGAGACGTTCATGCACGAGATCGGCCACTTCATCGGCGGCAAAGAGGTGAAGGGGGGATCAGGGCGGTTCGGCGACATCTTTAACCCCAACACCGGCGAGGTTCAGGCCAAGGTGGCGCTCGCCAAGCACTCCGAGGTCGAGCATGCGATCGCGGTTGCTGAAACGGCCCAACCCGCCTGGGCGGCCACGAACCCGCAGCGGCGCGCGCGCGTGATGATGAAATTCCTCGAACTGGCGCAAAAGGAGTTCGAACTCTCTGGCGCGGCTGCTCTCCTCCGAGCATGGCAAGACCTTCGCCGACGCCAAGGGCGACGTGCAGCGCGGCCTCGAAGTGGTCGAATTCGCCTGCGGCATTCCGCACCTGCTCAAGGGCGAATACACCGAGAGCGCCGGTTCCGGCATCGACCTCTACTCCATGCGCCAGCCGCTCGGCGTCGTTGCCGGCATCACGCCGTTCAACTTTCCGGCGATGATCCCGATGTGGAAATTCGCGCCGGCGCTGGCCTGCGGTAATGCCTTCATCCTCAAACCGTCGGAACGCGATCCGTCGGTGCCGATGCGGCTTGGCGAGTTGCTGGTGGAGGCGGGCCTGCCGGCGGGCGTGCTCAACGTCGTCAACGGCGACAAGGAGGCGGTCGACACGCTTCTCACCGACCCGCGCGTCAGCGCGATCGGCTTCGTCGGCTCCTCGGCCATCGCCGAGTATGTTTATGCGACTGCGTGCGCCAGCAACAAACGCGCGCAATGTTTCGGCGGCGCCAAGAACCACATGATCGTGATGCCCGACGCCGACATGGACCAAGCCGTCGATGCGCTCATCGGCGCCGGTTACGGCTCCGCCGGCGAACGCTGCATGGCCATTTCGGTCGCGGTGCCCGTCGGCGAGAAGACCGCGGACCGGCTGCTGCAAAAGCTGGTGCCGCGGGTCGAGAGCCTAAAGATCGGCCCATCGACCGACGCGCAGGCCGATTACGGCCCGATGATCACCAGAACACACCTTGAAAAGGTCAAGAGCTACGTCGATCTTGGCGTCAAGGAAGGCGCCAAGCTTGTCGTCGACGGCCGCGGCTTCAAGCTGCAAGGCTACGAGTACGGCAACTTCATCGGCGGCTGCCTGTTCGATCATGTGACGCCGCAGATGCGCATCTACAAAGAAGAGATTTTCGGCCCGGTGCTGTCGGTCGTGCGCGCCAAGGATTACGAGGAAGCGGTACGGCTGCCGTCCGAGCACGAATACGGCAACGGCGTCGCCATCTTCACCCGCGACGGCGACGCCGCACGCGATTTCGTCAGCCGCGTCGAGGTTGGCATGGTCGGCGTGAATTTCGCCATCCCCGTGCCGCTCGCCTATTACACCTTCGGCGGCTGGAAGCGCTCCGGCTTCGGCGATCTCAACCAGCACGGTCCTGACGCGGTGCGTTTCTACACTAAGACCAAGACGGTGACGGCGCGCTGGCCCTCGGGCGTCAAGGAAGGCGCCGAGTTCGTCATTCCAACGATGAAGTGATGATGCGCTGTTTGCCGACCGTGACCCGAAGGTGTGAGACAGCGGGGCTTGCACGAATTGGCCGGCCCGACCAAAGGCTGCGCAAGCCTCACGGGGCCACGAAACGATGATCAAGGCGACCGACACCCGCCGATGGCGGGTAGGCGCCGTGCAGGCGGCCGCGGCTTTGCTCGTTTTCGCCGCACTCGCCGGATGCGCCAACTCCAATCGGACCGAGCCGCCCCCGGAGGCGGCGGCGCCGCCGCCTCCTCCGCCACCGCCAGCCCCGCCGCCGGTCGATCTGACCGGCCGCTGGAGACTGACAGCCGCAGGCAGCGGCGGCTGCTTCATGAACTTCGGCCACATGCCGAATGCAGCCCAAGGCACGATCGCGCCCGAAGGCGGCTGTCCCGGCAATTTTTTCACCAGCCGCAAGTGGTCATTCGAGCACAGCGCGCTGATCATCCGCGACCACAAGGGCGAACCCTTGGCGGAACTTTCGTTTGCTGGCGGCCGTTTCGAGGGCCAGCAGACCGGCGGCGGAGCGATTTCACTGTCGCGTTAGACTAGGAGCCACATGCCCGAATATCAGCTTTATTGCTTCGCCCAATCAGGCAACGCCTATCGCGTGGCGCTGATGCTCAATCTCATTGTCGCCGACTGGGAGCCGATCTTCGTCGACTTTTTCAACGGCGAGACGCGCACGGCGGAATATCGCACCAAGGTCAACGAAATGGGCGAGGCGCCAGTGCTCGTGCATGGAGCGAAGAAACTCAGCCAGTCCGGCGTGATCCTCACCTACCTCGCCGAGCATTCGGGAAAATTCCAGCCGCGCGGCGAGGACCAACGGCTCGAAGCGCTGCGCTGGATCATTTTCGACAACCAGAAGATCGGCGGCAGTCTCGGGCCGTACCGCTTCTTGCGCAATTTCGCCGAACCGTCCGACCAGCCGATCGTGATGGAATACCTAAAGGGCCGCGCCGACGCCGCGTTGGCCATTCTCGACAAGCGCCTGTCGCACAGCGCTTATCTTCTCGGAGCGGAGCCGACTATCGCCGACCTGTCGCTGACCAGTTATCTCTACTATCCGGCCGACGAGTTCGGTTTCGACATCGCGGCCCAGCACAACAACGTCGCCGCGTGGCTGGATCGCATCAGGAAGCTGTCCGGCTGGGCGCATCCCTACGACCTGATGCCGGGATATCCGCTGCCGGCGTGAATCACAGCGGAATGTCCAGCTCCTTCGCCCGAGTCGCCGCGGCCGGTACGGGCTGCACGGCCGGCGCGGCGGTCGTTGACGGCGCCGTTTGTGTCGGCGGCGCGGCAAAGGGAGCGTCGGCCTTCGGCCTTATGCTCGCGTCCGCCTTGGCTTGCTGCGGCTGCCGCGTCTCGCCGCCGCCTTTCTGTTCCGCGGGCTGCGACGCTTCCGGCGATTGCGGCGCCTGCTGCGGCTGCGGTTCCGGCTCGTTCGCGTATTTCGCCAGCAGAACGCGAATGGCGGCGATCAGTTTGCCGCCATCGAGCTTGTGCTCTTTCATTTGCTTCTGCCAGGCCAGGATCACCGGCTCGGTGGCGCGGCGCCATGGCGCGAATTCTTCCGCCGTCAGTACCGCGATGGCGTCGCCGCGGTCACGCGCCGTATCGGCCACCGTCCTGGCTTCGATATCCCACATCGCGCCTGCCATGGTGGCGGCGGCCTGTCCGGCGTTGTTGTCGATGACGGTTTTCAGTTCGCGCGGCAGCCGCTCGTAAGACGCTTTGTTCATCGCCAGCACAAATGTCGCTGTGCTCAGCGCGGTTTCGGCGAAGTCGGTGTGGTTCTTGAGCATATCGTTGAGCCGCAGACCCGGCACGACATCCCACGGATCGAGGCAGCCGTCGATCACATGCCCGGCCAGCGCCATCGGCACCTGCGGGGTCGGCACGGTCACGCCGCGGGCGCCGAGCGCCTGCACCGCTTCGCCGGTGAGGCGGTTCGGCACATGCAGGCGCAAACCTTTGATATCTTCGATCGACTTGACGGTACGGGTGGTGTGCACGATGCCGTGGTCGCGGCATGAGAAGCAGATTGGACGAAACTCGCGGAATTCGTCCTGCAGATTAGCCGCGGCAAAATCCTCGACCGCCTTGGAATTGACCAAGGCGCGGTGCGACAGCACGAACGGCAGCTCGAACACTTCGATCTTGGGAAAACGCCCGGGCGTTGCGCTTGGCGCCGACCAGACGATATCCGCGACGCCGTCGCGAGCCTGATCGAAAAGCTGGGCCGGGGCGCCGCCGAGCTGCATCGAGGGGAAAAGATCGATGCGGATGCGCCCATTTGATTCCGCCTCCACCTTACGCGCCCACGGCGCGAGAAACCTCTCATGCGCACCCGATACCGCCGAGAAGTAATGATGGAGCTTGAGCGTGACCTGCGGCGCATCGGCAAACGCCCGGCGCAGCAGCGCGGGAGCGGCGGCCGATGCCGCCATCGAGGCCAAAAACGCGCGACGTCCAACTCGCATGGAACCTTTCCGGCCTTCAAAGCCCGATCGCGCGGATGAATTTCGGTCACCACCCTCAAGTTTCGTGGAGCATGACCTTTTCCGAAAACCGGATTCCACCCCCAGATCAAGTCCGGGGGCAGGCATTTTCGGGATCATGCTCTAGGAGCCCCAGCGATGCGGCTCAATTGAGGCGCGACGGGCGTTCGTCTTCGTCGTCGGAAGGACGAGCGATGCTCGGCGCAAACGGCACCGGCGCCGCGATACTGGCCGACGCCGCGTCCCCCTTGGCTTCGCGCGCTCGGCGCTCGTAACCGCGATAGGACAACCAGCCGAACGGCAGGCTCACGAGGTAAGCGAGCGTCCCGGCCGTAAGGATGATCCAGGGATAGGCGACAAGCAGGGCAACAAACAGCACGACGACGATGACAACCGGGCCGACCATTTCCGGCGGCACACGCGTTCCAACCCGCTTGCCGGAAAATACCGGCAGCCGCGAGACCATGAGGGCCGCGACGGCAAGCGTATAGACCAGCATCGCCCAGGTCAGGAATTGCGTGCGCGGGAGGCCGAGGAAAGCGGCATAGAGCGGCAGCAGCACGATGATGGCGCCGGCCGGCGCCGGTACGCCAACGAAGAAATTACCAGCCCAGGCCGGGCGATCCGGATCGTCGATCATCACATTGAAGCGCGCGAGCCGCAATCCTGCGCAGATGGCAAACGCCATGGCGGCGATCCAGCCGGCGGACTTCAAGTCATGCAAGCCCCAGAAGTAGAGGATCAGCCCCGGCGCCACCCCGAAATTGACGAAATCCGACAGGCTGTCCAGCTCGGCGCCGAAGCGCGAGGTTCCTTTCAAGAGCCGCGCCAGGCGTCCGTCGATACCGTCGAGGATGGCGGCGAAGACGATGGCCGCGAGCGCCAGCCCATAGCGATTCTCGAACGCCATGCGAATACCGGTGAGCCCGGCGCAGAGCGCGAGCAGGGTGACGAGGTTCGGCGCAAGCGTGCGCACGGGGATGCGGCGGAACTGCCGCCGTTGAAGGCCCTTGCCGGCAAATGGGGACGGACGCATGACCATGACGGCATTATAGCCTAGGAATATCGAACCGCCACGCGCCGCGTTCCCGCGCGTTAACGCTGTTCAGCTCACGGTGAACGAAGGCGCGGGGGCGAAAACCTTCAGATCGGCGAGCACGGTCTCGCCGGCAATGGCGGTTTGCCCTTCCGCGACCAAAGACCGCGCGCCCTCGGGCAAATAGACATCCACGCGCGAGCCGAAGCGAATCATGCCGATGCGCTGGCCCGCCGCCACCGCCTCGCCCTCGCGCACGAACGGCACGATGCGCCGCGCCACCAATCCGGCAATCTGGATGACGCCGATACGCGTGCCGCCGTTACCGGCGATGACGAACATGTTGCGCTCGTTGCTCTCGCTCGCTTTGTCGAGATCGGCGCTAACGAAAGCGCCGGCCCGATAGATGACGCGCTCGATGCGCCCGGCGAGCGGACTGCGGTTCACATGGCAATCGAACACGCTCATGAAAATGGAAATGCGGGTGAGCGGCCGTTCGCCGAGCGCGAGCCCCGGCGGTGGCACGGCGTCCGCCACGCGGCTCACGCGGCCGTCTGCCGGCGCGACCAGAATTCCGTCGCGTACCGGCGTCACCCGCGGCGGATCGCGAAAGAAGTAAACGCACCAGGCGGTCCCGACGGCCGCAAGCCAGCCGAGCGGCGGCCATACCCACATCAAAATGATGGCGACGAGCGCAAAACCGCCGATGAAGGGATAGCCTTCCGGATGAACCGGCGAGAGCTGCGAGCGGATGGAGTTGATGACGGACATGGCGGCGACGCATACAGAAGGTTAGAGCGAACGACAATCTTCAGCCGCTTCCCTGCGGGCAGAGCGCATCGTGATATCTGGAAAGTGAGCCTCACCCTTCTGTCTCGGAATTTCTGCCAAATGCTGTCCCCCCGGTGTCGACAGATTGCAAGTGAGCGCGTTCGTCACTCCGCGGCGTCGGCGGCGGGGACCAGCTCTTCCGCATGCACGACAGGCGCCTCGACCGCGGACGCTTCGGGCGGGTTGCGATTGGGCGCGGCCGCGTCCTCGTCGACCTCAGCAAGTATCTCGCGCGCCATCTGCGCCTCGCGCTGGCGATTCCACATGCTGGCATAGAGGCCGCCGTGGGCGAGCAATTGCTGATGCGTGCCGCGCTCGACAATGGCGCCCTGATCGAGCACCAGAATCGCGTCGGCCCCGACGATGGTCGAGAGCCGATGGGCGATGACGAGTGTGGTGCGGTTCTTCGACACGCGGTCGAGCGCATCCTGGATGTCGCGCTCGGTGTGGCTGTCGAGCGCGGAGGTCGCCTCGTCGAGCAGGAGGATCGGCGGGCCCTTGAGGATGGTGCGGGCGATGGCGACGCGCTGCTTCTCGCCGCCCGAGAGCTTCAGGCCGCGTTCGCCGACCTCGGTATCGTAACCTTTCGGCGCGATGCGGATAAAGGTGTCGATCTGCGCCAGCCGCGCCGCCTCTTCGACCTCGGCGTCCGTCGCGTCCCAGCGGCCGTAGCGGATGTTGTAACGCAGCGTATCGTTGAACAGCACCGTGTCCTGCGGAACCATGCCGATGGCGACGCGCAACGACCGTTGCGTCACATCGGAAATGTCCACGCCGTCGATGAGGATGCGGCCGCCCGTCACGTCGTAGAAACGGAACAATAGGCGCGAAATCGTCGATTTCCCCGCGCCCGAAGGCCCGACGATAGCGACCGTGTGTCCGGCCGCAACTTCGAAGCTCAAACCTTTCAGGATCGGCCGCGCCGGCTCGTAGGCAAACGAAACGTTGTCGAAGCGGATCGTACCGGTGCGCACCTTCAGCGGCTGCGCATCCGGCTTGTCCTCGATCTCCGGCTTGCGCGAGAGCATCACAAACATGGTCTCGATGTCGATGATCGCCTGCTTGATCTCGCGGTAGACCATGCCCATGAAGTTCAGCGGCTGATAAAGCTGAATCATGATGGCGTTGATCATGACGAAATCGCCCACAGTATTGTTGCCGGCCTCGATGCCGTACACGCACAGCACCATCGCCGCGGACAGCCCGACGCTGAAGACGATGGCCTGCCCGGCATTGAGCAGCGCGAGCGAGGTGTAAGCCTTGATGCTCGCCTGTTCGTAGCGCGCCATCGAGCGGTCGTAACGGGCGGCCTCGCGCTCCTCGGCGGAGAAATATTTGACCGTTTCGTAGTTGAGCAGCGAATTGATCGCTTTGGCGTTGGCGTCGTTATCGCTGTCGTTCATCTTGCGGCGGATGCCCATGCGCCATTCGGTCGCGTAGAAGGTAAAGCCGACATAGAGCGCGACGGTCAACAGAACCACGACGACGTAACGCCAGTCGAAGTGCACCAGCAGCACCCAGGCGACCAGCCCGACCTCGACGAAGGTGGGAAGAAGCTGCAACAGCAGCATGCGCACGATCGTCTCGATGGCGTTGCGTCCGCGTTCGAGGATGCGCGTCAGGCCGCCGGTCTTGCGCTCTAGATGAAACCGCAGAGAGAGCAGATGCATGTGCTCGAAGGTGAGCATGGCGAGCCGCCGCACCGCATTCATCGCCACCTTGGCGAACAGCCCGTCGCGCCATTGCGTGAGCACGCCCATCAGAATGCGCGTGCCGCCATAGGCCAGCGTCATCATCACCGGCGTCGCCAGCACCCACGCGATGACGTTGTCAGGACCGAGCGGCGCGGTGCCGTGGCCGGCAAGCGCATCGGTCGCCCATTTGAAGGTGAACGGCAGCGCGACGGTCGCGAGCTTGGCAGCGAAGATCAGCACGGTCGCGAACAGCACGCGGGCTTTGAGATCGCGGCGGTCGGCCGGCCAGATATAGGGCCAAAGATGCAGCAGCATCGACAACAACCCCGCACGGTCGGCTGTCACCTCTGCGCTTGGGCGGGTGGGGGCTGTTGCGTACTCTCTCATTGCCTGCGGTAACCCGGGGCGGGCCTCAAGCGGGCTGCCATTCGGCTTGTCATATAGAGATTCTCCACCCCCTGTGCACGAGCGCGATGCTTGCTCGTTTGGCTTAAAACCTTGCGCGAAGGGCGAATCGCCGCCACATGTAGCGTTTTGAGAGTGTGACTCTATGAGCAAAATCAATGCGATCTGCGTCTATTGCGGATCGAGCCCGGGCGCCGACCCCGCCTTCGTCGAGGCCGCGCGGGGTTTCGGCAAAATCCTCGCGAAAAACGGGATCCGACTGGTCTACGGCGGCGGCTCCATCGGCCTGATGGGAGCGCTGGCCAGCGCGGTGATCTACCACGGCGGCGCGGCCACTGGCATCATTCCGGAATTTTTGACCGCCAAGGAGCGGCCGCTGCGACTCGCGCAGGAGCAAATCATCACCCGCGACATGCACGAGCGCAAGCAGACGATGTTTAATCGCGCCGACGCCTTCGTTGCGCTGCCGGGCGGTATCGGCACGCTCGAGGAACTGATCGAGCAAATGACCTGGGCACAGCTCGGCCGCCACAAGAAGCCGATCCTGATCGCCAATATCAACGGCTTCTGGGACCCGCTGCTGGTGCTGCTTGACCATATGCGCACGCTGGCTCTGGTGCCGTCGCCGGCCAAGGGCGTCGAGCTTCTGGTCGCCGATCGCATCGGCGATATCCTGCCGAAGCTGCATGAGGCCGCGCTTGTGGTGAGCGACGCACAGAAGGAAATGGCCGTGCCGGCGGAGCGGATGTAATTCCCCGTCGTCACCGCAATCTGTGTTGTTAGGTCGGAAAATTCTGTGTCTTCGTGCTTGCCCTCTCCGTCTGCGGGAGGGGCAACGCCGAGTTTCCAGCAACCTCTGTTGGGTGAGGGGTGGCAATCTGCCCCTCACCCGCCCTCAACACGGATTCGCCGAGCAGCCGTCTCCCGCGAAGCGAGAGGTCATGTGTACGACGGCCCGGAATAATTCTTATTCCGCCTTATCCCTCACAAACGTCACCGCTTCGATGCGATTGCCGTCCGGATCGCGGATGAAAGCGGCGTAGTATCCCGCATAGTAATGCGGGCGCAGTCCCGGTGCGCCGTCGGAAGCGCCGCCGGCCTCGAGCGCCGCGGCGTGGAAGGCATCGATCGCGGCGGGGTCGGGCGCGCGCAGGCCAATGTGCACGCCGCTATCCTCGGCGACGCGCTCCATGCCGGCGCGCCGATTGATCCAGAATTCGGGATATTTTTTGCCGAACCCGATCGCCGAGCCCGGCCATTCGCGCAGCTTCGCGAGACCGAGCGGCGCGAGGATCGCCGCATAGAATCGCTCGCCCTCGGCAAGATCGCGCACCGCGACGGAGATGTGGTCGATCATAGCGAGGCCCCCCTCACCCGGCTCGCCACGCCTTCGCTCCTTCGGAGCTACGGCAGGCTCGCTATCCTCCCCGCGAGCGGGAGAGGGAAGTTCACGCCGGCGCGCCGGATTTCACCAGCTTGTAGATAATCGAATCCATCAGCGCCTGGAACGACGCGTCGATGATGTTAGAAGAGACCCCAATGGTCGTCCAGTGATCGCCGGTTTCGTCTTCGCTCTCGATCAACACGCGGGTGACGGCTTGCGTGCCGGCGTTGAGGATACGCACGCGGTAATCCGTCAGTTCCAGCCCGGTGATGTAGCTTTGATACTTGCCGAGGTCTTTGCGCAGCGCAACGTCAAGCGCATTGACCGGGCCGTTGCCTTCGGCGGCGGAGATCAAGAGATCGTCGCCGACTTTCACTTTCACTACCGCCATGCTGACGGTGACGCGTTCGCCCTTCGCGTTGATACGCTGCTCGACGCTGACGTCGAATTTTTCGACGTCGAAATAACGCGGCACTTTGCCGAGGAGCCGCCGGGCGAGCAGTTCGAACGAGGCATCCGCCGCCTCATACGCATAACCGATCGCCTCGCGTTCCTTGACTTCGTCGAGCAGGCGGGAAAGCCGCGGATCGTCCTTGTCGACCGCAAGCCCGATGCGGTCTAGCTCGGCGAGCAGGTTGGAGCGGCCGGATTGATCGGAGACGAGAAGCTTCCGCTTGTTGCCGACGCGTTCCGGTGCGACATGCTCGTAGGTTTTGGGATCCTTCATGATGGCCGAGGCGTGGATGCCGGCCTTGGTGGCAAACGCGCTTTCGCCGACATAAGGCGCATGACGGTCGGCGGCGCGGTTGAGGATGTCGTCGAGCCCGTGCGAGACGCGCCCGATATCGCCGAGCGCGTCGTCCGACACGCCGGTATCGAACTTGTCCGCGTATTCGGCTTTGAGCTTCAGCGTCGGGATGATGGACACGAGGTTGGCGTTGCCACAGCGCTCGCCGAGACCGTTGAGGGTGCCCTGGATCTGCCGCGCGCCGGCGCGGACCGCGGCAAACGAGTTCGCCACCGCCTGCTCGGTGTCGTTATGGGCGTGGATGCCGACATGATCGCCCGGGATCGTCTTGCAGACCTCGCCGACGATCTTTTCCACTTCGTGTGGCAGCGTGCCGCCATTGGTGTCGCAGAGCACGACCCAGCGGGCCCCTGCATCGTAGGCGGCCCTCGCGCAGGCAAGCGCGTAGCCCGGATTCGCCTTGTAACCGTCGAAGAAATGCTCGCAGTCGAGCAACACCTCGCGTCCTTTGGCCTTGGCGGCGCGCACGCTGTCGCGGATCGAGGCGAGGTTTTCCTCCTCCGTCGTCTCCAGCGCGACGCGCACGTGATAATCCCAGGATTTGGCGACAAAGCAGATGGCGTCCGCCTCGGCGTCGAGGATCGCGGCCAGCGCCGGATCGTTCGAGGTCGAGCGTCCCGGCCGTCGCGTCATGCCGAAAGCCGTGACGCGGGCGTGAATCGGCCGCTTCTTGGCGAAAAAACTTGTGTCGGTCGGATTGGCGCCCGGATAGCCGGCTTCGACATAATCGACGCCGAGCTCGTCGAGCATGCGGGCGATCGTCAGCTTGTCGGCGAGCGTGAAGTCGACGCCGTTCGTCTGTGCGCCGTCGCGCAGTGTGGTGTCGAACAGATAAAGACGCTCGCGGGACATAAAACCCTCACCAAAGATAATAATTCGACGCCAGCGCTACCGCGACAAGGATGGCGATGATCGCAATCGCGATGTGGTGCGTCCGCATGCCGAGAAATGTATCGCGCGCCATGATTTCAATCCTAATAAAGCCGATAGACAGTGTAGAGAGTGACGGCGACGGCCGCCGCGATCACCGCGTATTTGAGGACGAGGTAGTAGACCAAATGGCGCTGAAACGGCACATCGTCGCGTTTCATGACAGTTTCTCCCTGGCGGCGGCGGCAAGCGGCTTGACCATCGTGGTGTTGGCAAACCACTCGCCGGCGAGCGAAACGGTGTTGCGGGTTTTCGGGACAAAGCCGCGCCGCTCGAAAAAGCCGTGCGCGGTGTCGCTGGCATCGACGCTGAGTTCCTTCGCGCCGCGGGCGACCGCGAGCTTTTCCAGCGCGTCGCAGAGCATCGCCGCCGCCCCCTGCCCGGCCACGACCGGATGCACGTACAGCATGTCTATGCGCTTGTTGTCCACGAGCGACGCGAAGCCGAGCGCATGACCGTCGACGGTCGCGACCAGTGTCAATTCGCCGGCAAGCCGCGCGCCGAACTCTTCCTCGTCGTCGGCCGCCGAGGCCCAGGCCTCCTGCTGCGCCTCGCTGTAATCGTCGGCGCACAATTCCTCGATGCTGGCGCGGAAGATTTCCGCCAGCAGCGGCACGTCGGTCGGCAGCATCGGCCGCATCGCAAGCTTCGTCTGCGGGCGCGCGGTCATTTGTGGCCTCCCCCCTTGAGGGGGAGGCCGACCGCGCAACGCGCGGTCGGGAGGGCGGTGTCTTGCGCCGTGCACAAAGAAAACGACTCACCTCCCCGACCCTCCCCATCAAGGGGGGAGGGAGCAGCCAGGCGCAAGCGGCGCGACCGTGGATAAAAACTCATCGCGCGATCTCCCAGGTGGTGCCGTCCTTGGTGTCTTTGAGGACGACACCCATCTTCGCCAGCTCATCGCGGATGCGGTCGGATTCCCTGAAATCCTTCACCTGACGGGCGACGTTGCGCGCGGCGACGAGGCTGGCGATTTCGATTTCGTCCACGGCCATCGACGCCGGCCGGAAGGCCGCCCAAGCGACAGAAGCTTCGTGCAGCACACCGATTAATTGCGCGCTTGCCTTCAAGCATGCGGCCGCCGGCTTTGCCCCTTTGACCGCCTCGCCGCGCAATTCATGCAAGGCGGCAAGCGCCTTCGGCGTATTCAAATCGTCTGCAACCGCATCGAGCGCGTCGGCGCACATGTAGCCCGGCGCCACATCGCCGGTCAGTACATACCAATGGTCGAGCGTCTTTTGCGCCTCGCGCAGGCCGGCCACGGTCCAATTGATCGGCTGACGATAGTGCGTTTGCAGCATGGAGAGACGGATTACCTCGCCCGGCCAGTCCTTGAGCAAATCATGAATCGTCACGAAGTTGCCGAGCGATTTCGACATCTTCTCGCCTTCGACTTGCAAGAAGCCGTTGTGCATCCAGAAATTCGCCATCGCCGGCGTATGGAAGGCGCAGCGCGATTGCGCGATCTCGTCCTCGTGGTGCGGAAACACGAGATCGATGCCGCCACCGTGGATGTCAAACTGGTGCGGATGTGCACGCGCGTTCCCTGAAAGATTCGGAAGTGCTTCGGTCCACAGCCACTTGTCGGCCATCGCCGAGCATTCGATGTGCCAGCCGGGCCGGCCAGGCGTCTTGATGCCGGCCGGCGATCGCCAGGCCGGCTCGCCTGGCTTCGACGGCTTCCAAAGAACGAAATCCCGCGGGTCTTTCTTGTACGGCGCCACTTCGACGCGGGCGCCGGCGATCATCTCGTCGAGCGGACGCTTGGAAAGCCGCCCGTAATCCGGCATCGAGGGAACACTGAACAGCACGTTGTCCTCGGCGGCATAGGCGTTGCCGGATTCGATCAGGCGCTCTATCAGCGCGCGCATCTCGGCGATGTGGTCGGTCGCGCGCGGCTCGAATGTCGGCAGCAGGCAGCCGAGGGCGGCGACATCCTCGTGGAACTGCTTGTCGGTTTTCTCCGTGACCTCGCGGATCGCTTCGTTGAGTGGCAGGCCGGGATACTCCTCCGCCGCGCGGGCGTTGATCTTGTCGTCGACGTCGGTGATGTTGCGGACATAGGTGACGTGGTCGGCGCCGTAGAGATGGCGCAGCAAGCGGAACAGCACGTCGAACACGATCACCGGCCGTGCGTTGCCGATATGGGCGAAGTCATAGACCGTCGGCCCGCACACATACATGCGCACGTTCGCCGGATCGAGCGGCTTGAAGAGCCGCTTGTCGCGGGTGAGCGTATCGTAGAGCTTCAGGTCCATCGTCTAGTCAGGTTCGCGGTTTTACGCGCGCATTGCGCGCCCTGGGGCCGGCTGGCCGGGCGTGTCCAAAATCTCGAAGAGGAGAAAAGACGGCCGCAGCCAGCGTGTGTCGCTAGCGAATAATCTCCCGGCAAATGCTGCCGCAGATGAAGGTCGGGCCGTTCACGGCGCGCACAATGGTCGAGGATGTGCATGGCGTCAAGCCTTTGCCGTTCGTTGGTGCGCCGCGGCGCCGCTAAAACGCCCGCCATATCAAAGATATACGGCCGCGCCCTGGGCAGCCTCACCGCGTTCGAGCGCGAATCGCCGGCGCGGCCGCAAGGAATTTCTCATCCGGCTGTGGGGGTTAACGCAACCTTAACTCGGCAATCGCATCCTTCGTCTCATAGCAACGCAAGCTGCGGCGCTTCCGCGCCCGTTGGGTTTCCATGCGTTCCATCATCGCGGCCGCACTATTCGCCGCCGTCCTGTACGCCGCCGGCGCGGCACATGCCGAGAAGCGCATCTTCATCGTCGCCAATAGCGGCGACGGGTATGGCGTCGATCGCTGCCTCGCGTCCAGCGCGGCCTGTGGCGCCGCTGCGGCGAACGCCGTCTGCCACACGCACGAATTCGGGCAAGCACTGTCGTACCGCAAGGTCGATCGCGACGACATCACCGGAGCGATCCCGACCAGCGGCCCCGGCGCCTGCCACGGCGCCAATTGCGGCGACTTCGTCGCCATCGAGTGCATTCGCTAAGATCTCGAATTCGTCACGTCCGGTCGGTTGCCGAGCGTGACGAGGTGGGACGGATTAGAGCGCCACGTCGGCGCTCTAATTTTTTGCGAAATCGCCCGCCACGCGGCAGTCGCGGCGGCTATGACCAGGGAAATGAGTGTCAGCGCCGCTGCGACGAACTTTAACTGGGTGGCGAGACTTGCAACGTGCACAAGGCCGCCCGACAGATCGGGCCAGGTCCAGATCATTTTTGCGATGCAGATGTTCTCCACGCCGTCGAAAACAAGCTCCGCGACCGGAAGAGCGACCAGCGTCACGCGCCACGCAATTGGCATGGCTCCATCGCGCACACGTCCTGCCATGGTCAGCCACCAGAGCGCCAGCACACCCAAAGCGGCATAAAGCGGCGGGAATATCGTGTCGAGCACAAGCTCGGGATTGAGGTAGTACGCGCGCCCCTTTTCGCCGAGCGCAATAAGCAATGCCCGCGCATCTTCGTAGCCGTAACCTCGCGGCCTGACGTCGAACGGCGCAAGGCCTCCCGCCAGTTGCTGGAGCTGCGGCACAGTGATGAACGCCAGCACCGCCCAAAGCACGACGCTCAAAACGAGAAGCGCGACGACAAGGCGCCCCGAGGGAAATCGTGCGGCCTTTGCGTTCGTCACGGCGGCGATGCCGCTTGTCTGGCAAGCGCGATCGCTTCTTTGAGCACGTCGAGATCGCCGATGTGGTTGGCGAGAATGAGAACCAGCCGCGTATCGAGTTCCGCCGCTTTCGCGTCGGGAAGCGCTCGCCGCGCTTGCACGAGCGCGAGATAGGCGGCGTCGGGATCGGCGAATTGCGACGTGGTGACGAGCTTGGGCATCGGTTTCACTTCTGCAAGGCGCGCCGGTGCGCGCGGGCAATTGCAGCGGCCTCGAAATTTCGCCATCGGGCGCATAAGTGCTGATCGGGACGCACGAGACAAGCCGCACCGGGCGTCGCGTCGAAACGCTGGGCGAATTTTCCCTCTCGGTCGAAAAAATCCTCGCCGATGACGGTCAGCGCGATGCCCTCGGGCACACGCGGCGGGCCGCCGCCGTTTTTGCCGCCGCCGTCCTTCACGCAAATGAGTTCGAACTCCCCGCGCAGGCTCTCGAGCAGATAGGTTGCCGAACCGTTGGCGCGCACGAGCGGCGCGTCGGGCAGCGGCGCGCCGAGCCTCGCCGCGCCGGCAAACGGCGTTTCATCGGGAGTCGACAGCGGCGACGCGTAAACCGCGGGCAGCGACAGCCGCCCGGAATTGACCATGCGGCGGGCGAACTCGGCTTTCGGCGCGAGCGCCAGCACGGCGTCGCGCAGCCGCCGTTCGGCGTTCGAATGCGGCGACATGAAATCGGTCGAGCGGGTCGAGTGTCCGATATTCTCGTCGGCGGCCTGAACGCGCTCGAGATCGTAGCTTGCGATCAACGCTTCGCCGCCTTCCCCCTTGAGCACAGCAGCAAGCTTCCACGCCAGATTTTCCGCGTCCTGGATGCCCGAATTGGCGCCGCGGGCGCCGAACGGCGACACCTGATGCGCGGCGTCGCCGATGAAGATCACCCGGTCGTGCACGAAGCGATCGAGCCGGCGGCAATTGAAAGTGTAGATCGAGACCCATTCCAACTCATAGGCGTGCGGCTTGAGCACCTTGTCGAGACGCGCGCGGACGCGCTGCGGCTCCTGCTCGGCGGTCGCATCGGCGTCGGGCCCGAGCTGCAAGTCGATGCGCCATATATCGTCCGGCTGGCGATGCATCAGCGCGGATTGGCCGGAATGAAATGTCGGCGCGAACCAGAACCGTCGCTCGGTCGGAAAATCCGCCGCCATGCGCACGTCGGCGATGAGAAACTTGTCCTCGAAGGTGACGCCGGCAAAATCGAGACCGAGCAGGCTGCGCATCGTCGAGCGCGCGCCGTCGGCGGCAATGAGCCAGTCGGCGTCGAGCCGATAGCGCCCGTCCGGCGTCTCGATCGCAAGCCGCGCGCCTTCATTGAGGCGATCGAGCCCGACAACCCGGTTCTTCCAGCGCAGATCGAGGTTTTCAAGTTCAAGCGCGCGTTCGACCAGCGCCTTTTCCAGATAAAACTGCTGCAGGTTGATGAAGGCGGGCATCTTGTGCCCCTCCTCCGGCAACAGGTCGAAGGAGAACAGAAGCTCGTCGCCGCAAAAAACCTTGCCGAGCTTCCAGGTCACGCCCTGCGCCACCAGCCGCTCGCCGACGCCGAGGCGGTCCAGAACCTCCAGCGTGCGTTTCGACCAGCAGATGCCGCGCGAGCCTTCGCCGATGCGATCGGCGTCGTCGAGCAGCACGACCGGCACATCGCGCTCCGCAAGATCGATCGCGGCGGCGAGCCCGACCGGCCCGGCGCCGACCACGACGACGGGCCGCCGCACCGGCGTAGCCGCTTTCTGATCGGCGGAGCGACGATAGTCATAGCAGTAGACCGATTTGCGGACGTCGCTCATAGCTTATCGCGTTACCCGCGCAGCGCGGCCCACATGGCGCGATCGCGCTCGGCGGTCCATATCGCCGGATGCTCGATGCCTTTCGCCTCGTCATATGCGCGCGAGACATTGAACGGCATGCAATGCTCGTAGATGGCGAAGCTGGCAAATTTCGGATCCATAACGCGGCGGGCGTCGTCGTAGACCTCTTTGAGCGATCGGCCCTTGCCGGCGGCATCGCTCACCGCGGCGTAGAGCGTGGTGAGAAAATCCTCGGTCAACGCGATACCGTCGGCGACCTGTCGCGGCGTTTTCAGCGCCGCGCCGCGACCCGGGACCAGCGCGCTCGCGGAAAACTCCGCGAGCCGGTCGAGCGTCGCCGGCCAGTCAGTGAAATGCGCGTCCCCGCAATAGCAGGCGGAACGATATTCGACGAGATCGCCGGAAAACACGACGTTGGCGTCGGGCACGAAGGCGACGACATCACCCGCGGTGTGGCCGCGCCCGATATGCATGATGCGCACTTCGCGCCGGCCAAGCCACACCGACATCTGGTCGGGAAACGTGATCGACGGCCAGGTGAGGCCGGGGATGCTCGCGACCGCGCGAAATAAGCGCGGGAACCGGCCGATCTCGGAATCCATATCCGCCTTGCCGCGTTCCGCGATCAACGCGCGCGTCCCCGCCGACGCCAGGATTTCCGCGCCGGCATAAGCGGAAGCGCCGAGCACGCGGACGGCGTGATAGTGCGTGAGCAGGACGTATTTGATCGGCTTGTCGGTAACCTTGGCGACGCGCTCGATCACTTGCCGCGCCATCACCGGCGTAGCCTGGGCATCGACAACCATTGCGCCGTCGTCGCCGACGATGACGCCTGAATTCGGATCGCCCTCGGCGGTAAAGGCGTAGAGATCGGGCCCGATGGAATCGAAGGTAACGGTCTTGTCTGCCATATCCGCGGTCGAAGCGAACTCCGCGCTCATCGTCACGTCCTCCCGGTAACCTTCTGTATCACCTTGAGCGTGATCCGAAAACCGCCGGACGTGATCCGGTGGTGGAAACCGGTTTTGCGAAAAGATCATGCCCCAGGAATGTGTTAGAGCGGCAATCGATTCAGTCTGAAGCGATTGCGCCCCAAGGACCCGGCATTCTTCGAGCGAGACCGCACCAAGGCCGCACAAGACTTGCACGCCGTTGCGCGGCACACTGACTTCGTTCATGTTCGCGCCATTGCGCCGCGAAGCTAAAGGGCGGCGGGCAAGGCACTGTCGCCGTGCCTTGGGTGATGCCGATGGCTGGTCAGCAAGCGATTGAGGGCGAGATCAAGAACGATCCGGCCGCGGAGGAGGCAAAGCTCGTCGACGACGCGCCGCTCAAACTCGAGCATTTCCTGCCGTACCAGCTCAACGTGGTCTCAAGCCTCGTTTCGCAAGCGCTGTCGCGGGTCTATGCGCGCCGCTACGGCATCGGCGTGCCGGAATGGCGGGTCGTGGTGACGCTCGGCCAGTACGGCGTGATGACGGCAAAGGCGGTCGGCGCGCACACGCACATGCACAAGACCAAGGTGTCGCGCGCGGTCACGCTGCTGGAAAAGCGCCGCCTCGTCACGCGCCGCGCCAACCGCGACGACATGCGCGAAGCCTTTCTGTCGCTCACCGCGGCCGGGCGGGCCGTGTACGAGGAGGTCGCCCCGCACGCGCTCGACTTCGCGCGGCGGCTGACGGAGATTCTCGCGCCCGGCGATCGCGAAGCTTTCGACCGCGCCATCAAGCAATTGACCGCGCGCTCGGCAGAGCTCGTCGCCGAGATTGGTCACGATGACCAAGACGACGATGACGAATGAGGCAAGGGGGTATCCGTGAAACTTTATTCCTTTTTCCGCTCGTCCGCCGCCTATCGCGTCCGCATTGCGCTCAATCTCAAGGGCATCGCCTACGAGACGGCGTCCGTCCATCTTGTAAAAGACGGCGGTCACAACAAGCGGCCGGAATTCCGTGCGGTGAACCCGCAGATGCGCGTGCCGGCATTGGTGACCGCGACCGGCGACGTGCTGATCCAGTCGCTTGCCATCATCGACTATCTCGACGAGACGCACCCCACGCCGCCGCTCCTGCCGAAGGAACCGATAGCGCGGGCACAAGCGCGCGCGCTGGCGCAGATCGTCGCCTGCGACATCCATCCGCTCAACAATGTCGGGCCGCTGCGTTACCTCAAGAACCAGATGCATCAGGAGCAGAGTGCCATCGATGCCTGGTATCATCATTGGGTCATTGCCGGTTTCGAGGCATACGAAGCGCTGGTGCTGCCGGGCCCCTACTCGTGCGGCGGTGAGGTGACGCTGTCCGATCTTTGTCTAGTACCGCAGGTCTACAACGCCCGGCGGCTGAAGGTTCCGCTGGACCAGTTCCCCAAAATCGTCGGCATCGACGCCGCCTGCCTCAAACTTCCGGCCTTTGACCGCGCCCGCCCGGAAAACCAGCCGGATGCGGAGTAACCACCTCATTCGTTCATTCACACTTTGCATTCACACTTTGGTCACCATTCCATCGCTTGATCGGATGAACGTACGCCGGACGGGGGGTCGGACTGCCAAAATGATCAATCCCTTACGCGGCTTCGGGCTCGCTATTCTAGGTGCCGGCCTTTTGTCCGCCACCGCCTCCGCCCAGACCGGACCGCCGGTCCCGCCCGCTTCCATTCCGGGCCCGCCGGCCCAGAGTCAGGCCGCCGCCCCCTCGGACCAGCCGGCATCCAATCCGGTCTGCGTGCGCCTTGAAGGGCAACTGGCGATCCTGACCCGCGGCGGTGCCGACCCAGGGCGCGCCGACCAGATCCGCCGCAGCGAAGACGCTATCGCCAAGCAGCAGGCCGACCTCGATCGCACGCTGGCGCAATCGAAAAAACGCGGCTGCGAGGGCGGTGGTTTTTTCGCGCTGTTCACCGGCCATGCGCCGGAATGTCAGCCGCTGACCGCGCAAATCCAGCAAATGCGCGACAATCTCGATCGCTCGATGAGCGACCTCGAGCGTCTCAAGAGCGGCAATAACTCCGATCAGGAAGGGCAGCGCCGCCAACTCATCGGAGCGCTGGCGCAAAACAATTGCGGTGCGCAATATCGCGCTGCGGCGGAGGCGGCGGGACCCGCCGGATTCCTCGACGCGCTGTTCAACGGTCGCATCATCACTCCGGGCGGCGACGGCGCACCGTCGGGTACGTTCCGCACGGTCTGCGTGCGATCCTGCGACGGTTACTATTTCCCGATTTCGTATTCGACGGTGCCGAACCGATTTGCCGACGACCAGCGCACCTGCCAGCGCGAATGTCCCGCCAGCGAGGCACAACTCTACACCTATCGAAATCCTGGCGAGGATATCAACCAGGCGGTCTCGCTCGGCGGCCAGCCCTACACGGCTTTGCCCGCGGCCTTCCAATACCGGAAGGAATTCAGCGCCGCCTGCTCGTGCCGGCGGCCCGGCCAGAGCTGGGCCGACGCGCTCAAGAATGCCGACAACTCCACGACGCTCGAAAGCGGCGACATCGTCGTCACCGACCAGAATGCGAAACTCCTGTCGCAGCCGCCGCAGCCGAAAGGCGCAAAGCCGGCTAAGGGTACGACCGCCGGCACAAATACAACGCCCGTTGCGGCGAGCGTGACACCGGTCTCCACGGAGACCAGCGCCGTTCCCGATGCGCCCAAAGGCCCCGTGCGCACGGTCGGGCCACCCTTCATCTCCGCGCACTGAACCAATTCTGCGGTGCACCCCGGCGGAAACGGCTAAACGGAAATGCTGGACTTACCCCATCGGCGTTTGATGGGCATGGACGCGGCTCTCCAGCAGATCGAACGAGGGGTATTTTACTCAACGAAGCGGCGTCGTAACGGACCACGGGCAATCCCCTGTATCGTTCGGGGCCATCGGGGGCGAATGTCCCAATGATCACGGTGCCACCAGGACGCACGGCGCAGGAGCCGCTGGGCATAGGCTGCGCGACCCTTCGGTTCAGTCAGGAAATGAAACGCCGCGCGGTCGTGCGACAGATCGTAGGTCCGTGTCGGCTCCCAAGTGGTCACGTCAGTCGTCACCCGGTCTACCTTCTCTTCGTGCGCCGAACCTTGCCTTCGCTGTTGCAAGCGCCTTTTCGGAAAGGTCAAGAACGGTGATGCCCTTAAATCCTTCGTCAAGAAGAGCGTCGACCAGCCGCGATGCGCAACCGCCAATATCAATGACGGACGCATTGGTTGTTACCCCTGTAGCGTGGATCAGATCGAGAGAAACGTCCGGGCTCTCCTGAAACAGTTAACTTCACGTTCGCCCTTGGTCTGGTAAACGTTCTCCCAGTGGGCACGACGCTCGATGCCGCTCACGTGTTTCTCGCTCGCCTGGAAGCACACATTTCATGACCGATTTGGTAATCGAGGAAATCATTCGCAACCCAGCTCCAATTGCAGCATTGACTTCGATCAATTTAAGTAGCGGCGAACAGGAGCTGCGCTCAATAAGCTGTTGGGTTGAGTACGCGACCCAAAGCGTCCTGGATCAAAAATCGGCGGCGCCGGCCTTGGCCCGCACCGGACTTTTGCTCGGAGTGGTGGTGGGCGCCGGCAGCTCGGTGCCGGGGTCGCGAAACCGGCTGGTGATCGGATAGCGCCGGTCGCGGCCAAAATTCTTCAGCGTCACCTTCACGCCGGGCGCGGCTTGCCGGCGCTTGTACTCCGCCAGACTGAGCATGCGGTCGACCTTCATCACCGTGTCGCGATCGAAGCCCGCGGCAATGATGACGGCAAGCGGCTCCTCGCGCTCGACCAGCCGCACGAGGATCTGATCGAGCACGTCGTAAGGCGGCAAGCTGTCCTGATCGGTCTGGTTCTCGCGCAGTTCCGCGCTCGGCGCGCGGGTGAGCACGTTCTCGACGATAACGCGGCCGGCCGGACCGAGGGCGCCGTCCGGCTTCCAGACGTTGCGCAACCGCGCCAGGCGATAAACCTCGGTCTTGTACAGATCCTTGATCGGATTAAAGCCGCCGTTCATGTCGCCATAGAGCGTGGCGTAGCCGACCGACATCTCCGACTTGTTGCCGGTCGTGACCACCATCCGACCGAACTTGTTGGAGATCGCCATCAGGATGGTGCCGCGGGCGCGCGCCTGCAAATTCTCTTCGGTAACGTCGCGCGGCGCGCCGGCAAAGATTTCGGCGAGCGAGGCTTCGAGCCCCTGCACGGCTTTTTCGATCGGAACGATGTCGTAGTGCAAGCCGAGCGCTTGCGCGATGGCGGCGGCATCGTCGCGCGATTCCTGCGACGTGAAGCGGTACGGCAGCATCACGCAGCGCACGCGATCGGCGCCGATGGCGTCGACGGCAAGCGTCGCGCACAACGCCGAGTCGACGCCGCCGGAAAGGCCGATGACGACCCCGCGGAAGCGGTTCTTGTCGACATAGTCGCGCAGTCCGAGCATGCAGGCGGCGTAATCCGCCTGATCCTCCTCCTCGGCCGCCGCCATCGGCCCCGGCGCGCAGCGCCAGCCGGATGGCGTCCGCGACCATTGCGTCGTCACCACGGTTTCGCGGAATGCCGGAAGCTGGAATGCGATCGAACGGTCGGCGTTGAGCGCGAACGACGCGCCGTCGAAAACCAATTCGTCCTGACCGCCGACCTGGTTGACATAGAGGAGCGGTAGACCCGCGTCGGTGACGCGCGCCACCGTCACGTTGAGGCGGACCTCGGCCTTGTCGCGCCAGTACGGCGAGCCATTGGGAACGACGAGAATTTCCGCGCCGGTCTCGGCGAGGCATTCCACCACATTCTCGTAGTCACCCCAGTCGGTCCAGGTATCTTCGCAGATCGGCAGGCCGAGACGTACGCCGCGGAAGCTCACCGGCCCCGGCACCGGACCCGAAGCAAACACGCGCTTTTCGTCGAACACGCCGTAGTTCGGCAGGTTGACCTTGTAGCGCAACGCCTCGATCTCGCCGCCGGCGAGGAGCGCGTAGGCGTTGTAGAGCTTTCCCTCCTCGATCCAAGGCGTGCCTATCAGCACCGCCGGTCCGCCGTCCGCAGTCTCGCGCGCCAGCGTTTCGACCGCGGCGCGGCAGGCCGACTGGAATGCCGGCTTGAGCACCAGATCCTCCGGCGGATAGCCGGCGATGAACAATTCGGAGAAGACGAGAATGTCGGCGCCGTCGCCCGCGGCCTGCGCGCGGGCGCTACGCGCGCGCTCCAGATTGCCGGCCACATCGCCGACAATGGGGTTGAGCTGCGCGACGGCGATGGCCAGACGATCGGTCGGACGCTCGTTCATAGTGCGATGGTCTAGCCCCGGATTGTCCTTCCCGGCAATGACCCGGCCCCTAGTCCTGGCGGCGAGCCGGGAACCGCGGATATTTCAATGACCATCGAAATAAGTCTTGACGGCGTCTTAAATTTCGATATTCGTTGAAATATGGAAAAAACAAATGCCGTCGCGGCGCTGGCCGCCCTCGCCCAGGACAGTCGTCTCGATGTCTACCGCCTGCTGGTGCAGGCTGGTCCTGACGGGATGCCTGCGGGCAGTGTCGCCAGCGCGCTGAAGCTCGCACCGAATACGCTGACGTTTCACTTAGACCGGCTGCGCGTGGCGGGCCTCGTCACCGTGCGGCGCGAAGGCCGCTCGATGATCTATGCGGCGCGCTATGAGGCAATGAATGGGCTGATCTCGTTCCTGACCGAAAACTGCTGCGGCGGCGCGCCGGACCAATGCGGACCGGCTTCCGCGTGCAAGCCGCTGCGCACCAAGCGCGCCAAAGTCCCAGCTTAAGAAGTGCCGTCATGAAACGCATGCATGTTCACGTGGCCATCGAGAACCTGCAGCAGTCGATCGGCTTCTACTCGGCGCTGTTCGACGCAGAGCCCGCCGTCGTCAAGCCGGATTACGCCAAGTGGATGCTCGACGACCCGCGGGTGAATTTTGCCATCTCGACGCGCGGCCGCGAGCCGGGTCTCGATCATCTCGGCATCCAGGTCGAAAACCAGGCCGAATTGCACGAGGTTTACGCGCGGCTGCGCAAGGCCGGGGGAAACGTGGTCGAGCAAGGCCAAACCTCGTGCTGCTATGCTAAGTCGGAGAAGTCCTGGATCGACGATCCCGCCGGCATTTCCTGGGAGACTTTCCACACGACCGGAGAATCAATCGACTATGGCGAGGGCACCGGCGAACGCGACGCTCGCGTGGCGCACGCCAAATCATGCTGCGCGCCAACGGTCTCTGTCGCGCCGGCCGCTGCTGCGGCGTGTCGCCGGTAAGCGTGTCGTGACGGGACGGTCTTTCAACGTGCTTTTCCTGTGCACTGGCAATTCCGCGCGTTCGATTATCGCCGAAGCGATCCTCAACAAGGTTGGAGCCGGGCGATTTCACGCCTTTAGCGCCGGAAGTCATCCCAAAGCTCGCGTCAATCCCAACACCATTGAGCTGCTGCGCAGTCTCGGTTGCGACACCTCGCAGCTTCGCTCAAAATCGTGGAGCGAGTTCACCAAGCCGGGCGCACCTGAATTCGATTTCGTCTTCACGGTCTGCGACAACGCCGCCGCGGAGCCGTGTCCGCTGTGGCCCGGACACCCAATGACCGCGCATTGGGGCGTGCCCGATCCGGCGGAGGTAACTGGTAACGCTGCTGAAATCGCCCTCGCCTTCAAGGACGCTTACCGGATGCTCAATCAGCGTATCGGCATATTCGTTGCGCTGCCGATCCGAAGTTTGAATCAACTCGGCCTGCAGAGCCGATTGAAGGAGATAGGCCGCACGGAGGGCGCCAGCGCAAAGGCCGCCGAACCGAAATGATGGCCAACTTACCGCGACGGCTGATCGGCGAAATCCTGGGGACGGTGTTTCTGCTTGCGGCCGTCGTCGGCTCAGGCGTCATGGCGCAAAAGCTGGCTGGCGGGAATGCCGCGCTCGCGCTGCTCGGAAACACGCTTCCGACCGGCGCAATCCTCACCGTGCTGATCCTGACCTTTTCACCGCTTTCGGGCGCGCATTTCAATCCGGCGGTCAGCATCGCCTTTGCGCTGCGCCGCGAACTTCCCTGGTCGGGTGCGGCGGCGTATGTGGCGGTGCAGGTTATCGGCGGCATCGCCGGCGTCTGGATAGCGCACGCCATGTTCGAATTGCCGGTATGGCAGGTGTCCTTGAACGTGCGGACGGGACTTGGGCAATGGCTCGCCGAGTTCTTCGCGACATTCGGCTTGCTGCTGACGATACTGGGATGTATCGAGCGGACGCCTGCGGCCGTCCCATACGCGGTGGCCTCTACATCACCTCGGCCTACTGGTTCACCGCCTCCACATCGTTTGCCAACCCGGCAGTGACGATCGCGCGATCGATCTCCGACACTTTCGCGGGCATCGCGCCTGCCGCCGCGCCGGCGTTTATAGCCGCCCAGTTAGCAGGGATGCTTGCCGCCGTCGCTTTGTCGGGCTGGCTTTGGCCGCGGGTTCGCGCCGAAATCGGCCACCCGAACCCGCTCCCGCTATAAAGCCGCCACCGCCGGCACCGGCTTCGCCTTCCTCTGACGCTTCGATTTGAGCAGATCGGCCAGCAAAAATGCGAGGTCGAGCGACTGCTCGGCGTTGAGCCGCGGATCGCATACCGTGTGGTAGCGATCATTGAGATCCTCCTCGCTGATCGCACGCGCGCCGCCGGTGCATTCGGTGACGTTCTGCCCGGTCATCTCCAGATGCACGCCGCCGGCACAGGTGCCCTCGGCCGCATGCACCTGAAAGAAGGTGCGCACTTCTTTGAGGATCTGATCGAACGGCCGCGTCTTGTAGCCGGTCACTGAGGTGATCGTGTTGCCGTGCATCGGATCGCACGACCACACCACGTTGCGGCCCTCGCGCTGCGCCGCGCGCACGAGACGCGGCAGGTTTTCCGCCGCCTTGTCGGCGCCCATGCGGCAGATCAGCGTCAACCGGCCCGGCTCGTTGTCGGGATCGAGCATATCGATGAGCTTGAGCAGTTCGTCCGCCTTCTGCGTCGGCCCGGTCTTGAGCCCGAGCGGATTCTTGACGCCGCGGCAGAACTCGATGTGCGCATGATCCGGCTGCCGGGTGCGGTCGCCGACCCACAGCATGTGGCCGCTCGTGCAGTACCAGTCGCCAGTTGTCGAATCGACGCGCGTGAACGCCTGCTCGTAGCCGAGCAGCAGCGCCTCGTGACTGGTGAAGAAGTCGGTCGTGCGCATCTCGGGATGCACTTCGGGATCGATCCCGCAGGCGCGCATGAAATCCAGCGCCTCGGTCAGATGCGTGGCGAGTTGCTGATAGCGTTTCGATTGCGGACTGTCGTTGACGAAAGACAGCATCCACTGATGCGCGTTAGAAAGGTTGGCGTAGCCGCCGGTGGCGAAAGCGCGCAGCAGATTGAGCGTCGCCGCCGATTGCCGATAGGCCTCGAGCTGCCGGCGCGGATCGGGAATGCGCGCCGCCGGCGCGAAATCGATGCCGTTGATGATGTCGCCGCGATACGCCGGCAGTTCGACTGCGCCACGCTTCTCCGTCGGCGACGAGCGCGGCTTGGCGAATTGACCGGCGATGCGGCCGACTTTCACCACGGGCGAAGCCGCCGCGTAGGTCAGAACCACCGCCATTTGCAGGAACAGTCGGAAGAAATCGCGGATGTTGTTGGCGCCGTGCTCGGCGAAGCTCTCCGCGCAATCGCCGCCCTGAAGCAGGAAAGCCTGGCCGGCGGCAACCTGCGCCAAACCGCGTTTGAGGTTGCGTGCCTCGCCTGCAAAAACCAGCGGCGGAAAGCTCGCAAGCTGTGCCTCGACGTCGGCCAACGCCTTGGCGTCGGGATAGTCCGGCACCTGCACGATCGGCTTGGAGCGCCACGAATCCGGGCTCCATTTCACCGCGTTGGTCCGCGTGGACATCGCCGCTTTCTCCCTTGGTCCGGCGGACTTATACACAACCGCGCCGGGCAGCGACAGGGCTGAAAATGCCGCTTATTCCGCCGCTTCGCGAGCGTAGCTGGCGCTTTTCGTCCGCATCGTCACCAGTTCCTCGGCAATGGTTGGATGCAGCGCCATGGTGGCGTCGAAATCGGCCTTGGTGGCCCCCATCTTCACCGCGATGGTGGCGATCTGGATCATTTCGGCGGCGCCCTCGCCGGCGATGTGGCAGCCGACGACCCGGTCGGTCTGGCCATCGACCACGAGCTTGAGCAGCACGGTCGTGTCGCGACCCGACAGCGTCGCTTTGAGCGGCTTGAACATGGCGCGGTAGATATCGGTCTGCGCTAGCCGCGCGCGCGCCTGCCCCTCCGTCAGCCCGACGGCGCCGACTTCGGGATCGGAAAACACCGCGGTCGGAACGTTTATGTGATCGACCGTCGTCGGCTTGCCGCCGAATACCGTGTCGGAAAAAGCGTGACCCTCGCGGATGGCGACCGGCGTGAGATTGACCCGATTGGTCACGTCGCCGATGGCGTAGATTGAAGGAACGCTGCTGCGCGAATATTCGTCAACGGCGATGCCGCCGTTCTTTGCGATCTCGACGCCAGCTTCCTGAAGCCCGATCTTGGCGATATTCGGGTTGCGGCCGGTCGCGAACATCACGCAGTCGGCGGTGTGCTGATCGTCGCTCGAGAAAAGCACCGCGAAGCGCGGGCCGGCTTGCTCAATCGCCGCGACCTTGCATCCGGTAATGACCTTGATGCCGTGCTTCTCCATATCCACGCGCACGTGCTTGCGCACATCGTCGTCGAAGCCGCGCAGAATATTCTCGCCGCGATAGACGAGCGTTACATGTGATCCGAGGCCAGCGAAAATGCCGGCGAACTCGACGGCGATATAGCCGCCGCCCTGGATCACGACGTGGTGTGGCAGGCGCGGCAGGTGAAAAGCCTCATTCGACGAAATGGCGTGCCCGACGCCCGGGATCGGATCGCCGTAGCTCGGAGCGCCGCCGGTCGCGACGAGGATATAGGCCGTGCGGACGCGCTTGCCGTTCGCCAGCTGCACCGTATGCGCATCGGCGACGACGGCCCGAGTTTTGACGATAATGACGCCGGCTTTTTGCAGCGTCGCCGTATAAGCCGCCTCGAGCCGCCCAATCTCCTTGTCCTTGTTGGCGATGAGGGTCGGCCAATCGAACGACCATCGCGGCACCGTCCAGCCAAAACCCGCCGCATCCTCAAATTCGCCGCGGAAACGCGACGCATAAACCAGAAGCTTTTTCGGCACGCAGCCGCGGATGACGCAGGTGCCGCCGACGCGATACTCCTCCGCGAGCATCACGCGCGCGCCGTGCTGGGCGGCGATGCGCGCGGCGCGCACGCCGCCCGAGCCGCCGCCTATGACAAACAGATCGACGTCGTAATCGGACATGCACGCAATCGTGCCGAAGCACTTCCCTTCGCAGCTTTCGGATCACCGGCGCTTGACAAGGCGAACGCCGTTCGGACCGGCGACAATAGCAGCCTGGGCGATGCCGATGAACAAGCCATGCTCCATCATGCCGGGCACCGCGCAAAGCCGCGCCGCCAAGTCCGGCGGATCGGCAATGCGTTGCAATTGTGCATCCAGGATCCAGTGTCCATTGTCGGTCACGAAGGTTTGTCCGTCGCGTCCGCTGCGCAAAACGGCCGGTCCTGGACAGCCCGCGGCAGCGGCGGCGGCCTCGACTGCGCGATGCGTCGCCGCCGCGCCGAACGCCACGATCTCGACGGGGAGCGGGAAACGGCCCAGGATCGGAACACATTTCGACTCGTCCGCGATCACGATCATGCGCGCCGACGCCGCCGCGACGATTTTCTCGCGCAGCAAGGCGCCGCCGCCGCCCTTGATCAGCGTCAGATCCGGCGCGATCTCGTCGGCACCGTCGATAGTCAAATCGAGCTCAGGCGTTTCGTCGAGGGTCGTAAGTGCGATGCCGGCCCGCGCGGCTTGAGCGCGCGTCGCTTCGGAGGTCGGTACGGCAACGATCCGCAGGCCTGCGCGGACCCGCTCGCCGAGCAAATCGACGAGGTGTTTTGCGGTCGAGCCGGTGCCGAGCCCGAGCCGCATCCCCGGCTGGATAAATTCGAGCGCGCGCGCGGCAGCCGCGCGCTTTTGTGCCTCGACATCCATGGTCGCTGTGTAAGGCAAAATCGCCATGAAAGCGAACGCCTGCTTGCGCCGTCCACGTCCAAGAGCTACGCGGAAGCCATGCTCACCATCGTCTTCGATCTCGACGGCACACTGATCGACACGGCCCCCGACCTGATCGGCACGCTTAATTTCATCCTCGCGCAGCATCGGCTGCCGGCGGTTCCCTACGACGCCGCCCGGCCGCTGATCGGAGGCGGCGCGAAGGGCATGATCGAGCGGGCTTTGGTCGCTCGAGGGCCGCGACGCCTCGGCCTCCGAGGTCGACGACCTCTACGCCGCCTTCGTCGCACACTATGCCGCGCATATCGCCGACCGCTCCTGTGTGTTTCCGGGCGTTGAACCGGTGCTCGATCAATTGGTGGCGGCGGGCCACCGGCTGGCGATATGCACCAACAAGCTCGAATGGCTCTCCAAGAAGCTCCTCGACACGCTGCGGCTGAGTAAACGCTTTGCGGCGATTTGCGGCCAGGACACGTTCGGCGTCCAAAAACCCGACCCGCAGATATTCCGCGCCACCGTTCTGCGCGCCGGCGGCAAGCCCGAGCGCGCGATCATGGTGGGTGATTCAATCACCGACATCCGCACCGCAAACGCCGCCAAGGTGCCGGTCATCGCGGTCGATTTCGGCTATACCGACGTGCCGATCGCAACATTGGGCCCGGATCGGGTCATTAGTTCCTTCGCGGAACTGCCCGGAAGTCATTGCCGATCTCGGATATTTGAAAAATGCTGTGGACGATCAGGCCTTTATCGGGCAAGAAGACTGACTATATAGGTTGATGTCGGCTCAGAGCCGCTATGATCTGGAAAGCCACCACGGCTTTCCGAACAGATTATGCTGAGAAACGTCATGGAAACGCGTGCCGATGGACAGCCTGGACGTGAATAGAGTGCCGGCGCGCAATGTGAACGATCTACAAGCGCACGATCTCGTTGAACGCCATCCGGCGCTCGTCGATCCTTTCGGTCGCGAAATCAGCTATCTGCGCGTCTCGGTCACCGACCGATGCGATTTCCGCTGTGTCTATTGCATGGCGGAGCATATGTCGTTCCTGCCGAAGGCCGATCTGCTGACACTGGAAGAGCTCGACCGGCTGTGCTCGGCGTTTGTCGCGCGCGGCGTGCGCAAGCTTCGCCTCACCGGCGGCGAGCCTTTGGTCCGCCGCGGGATCATGACGCTGGTCGCCTCCCTTTCGCGCCACCTCGCCTCTGGGCGGCTCGATGAGCCGACGCTCACCACCAACGGATCGCAGCTCGCCAAATATGCGGCGGAGCTTGCCGCCAACGGCGTGCGCCGCATCAACGTTTCGCTCGACACGCTCGACCCGGAGAAATTCCGCGCCATCACCCGCTGGGGCGCGTTGAATCAGGTCTCGACGGCATCGACGCCGCACAGGCCGCGGGCGTGAAGGTCAAGATCAACACGGTCGCCCTCAAAGGCGTGAACGAAGACGAGTTTCCGCGCCTGATCGATTGGGCGCACGGGCGCGGCATGGACCTGACCTTGATCGAGGTCATGCCGCTCGGCGAAATCGGCGAAGGCCGGCTCGATCAATATCTGCCGCTCTCGATGGTGCGCGCGCGCCTTGGCGAGCGCTTTTCGCTTGCGGATCTCGACGTTCGCACCGGCGGCCCGGCGCGTTACGTACGCATCGCCGAGACCGGCGGCCGGCTCGGCTTCATCACGCCGCTGACCCACAATTTCTGCGAATTGTGCAATCGCGTGCGCGTTACCTGCACCGGCACGCTCTATATGGTGCTCTAGGCAGGAAGACGCGGCCGACCTGCGCAACCCGCTGCGCGCCTCCGAAGGCAACGACCTTTTCGACGCAGCCGTCGAAGAAGCGATTTCGCGCAAGCCGAAGGGCCACGATTTCATCATCGATCGGCGCCACAGCCGGCCGGCGCTTGCCCGCCACATGAACGTGACCGGCGGGTAGTTCGTCATTGCGAGCTCAGCGAAGCAATCCAAGCTCTTAATCCGGGAA
>CAWKBE010000001.1:0-19579 GCA_963847785.1 uncultured Alphaproteobacteria bacterium | reverse complement strand
GAAGGCGCGCGGTGGTTGGCGTGTATGCGGTGCTGCATTTATGGTAAGGCGGCATGGCGAAAAACGCTGGAGGACGATGTACGATGCGTCAAGGCCGCGGCGACCATTCGTTGAATTACGGCACGACCAATGAGCTCGCCGCCGCGCTTGCCGCGCGGAAAATCTCCGCTCTCGAACTAGCCGATCATGTCATCGCGCGAATCGATGCGCTCGACGCCAAGCTCAACGCGGTCGTCGTGCGCGATTTCGACCGTGGCCGCAAAGCCGCCAGGAGCGCCGACGCCGCGCTCGCCCGCGGAGAGCGCCGGCCACTCCTCGGAATTCCGATGGTGATCAAGGAATCTTTCGACGTCGCCGGCTTACCCACGACCTGGGGCTTACCGGATTTCAAGAACTTTATTCCACCGGAGGACGCGCTCGTGGTCGCGCGCGTCAAAGCGGCAGGCGCCGTGATCCTCGGCAAGACCAACGTGCCGCTACTCTTGGGCGATTGGCAAAGCTACAATGAGATCTATGGCACGACGAACAACCCCTGGGATCTCGGCCGCACACCCGGCGGATCGTCCGGCGGATCGTCCGCCGCGCTTGCGGCCGGTTTCGGGCCGTTGTCGCTCGGCTCGGATCTCGGCGGCTCGTTGCGTGTGCCGGCGCATTATTGCGGCACCTATGCGCATAAGCCGACGCTCAATCTCGTGCCGCTGCGCGGGCACCGGCCGCCGGGCATGGTGCAGCGCGTGGGTGATCTTGCGGTTGTCGGGCCGATGGCACGAAGCGCCGCGGATCTTGATCTGGCGCTGGAAGTAACCGCCGGTCCCGACGAAGCGCGCGATGGGATCGCCTACCGTCTTGCCTTGCCGGCTCCGCGGCACGAACGGCTCAAGGACTTCCGCGTCCTCGTCGTCGACGATCACCCGTTGCTGCCGACCGCCGCCGCCGTGCGGACGGTGCTCGATCGCTTGTCGCGGCAACTGGTCAAAGCGGGCGCAAAGGTCGCGCATGCGAGCCCGCTTCTGCCCGATCTCGCGGCGAGCGGACGGCTTTACATGCGCCTTTTGATGTCGACCTTGTCGGAGCGATGGCCGCAGGAGATCTATGCCCAGGCACAGACCGCGGCAGCCGCATTCAAGCCCGGCGACACCAGCCTCGAAGCCGAACGAAGTCGCGGCGCGATCTTAAGCCATCGCGAGTGGGCCGCGGCTGACACTGCGCGCATCAAGTTCCAGCAACAATGGACCCGCCTGTTCCGCGAATGGGATGTGGTGCTCTGCCCGCCGATGCCGACGGCGGCCCCTCCTCACGATCACTCGCCGATGGCGCAGCGCCGCATCGAGATCGACGGAAGGCAATTTTCATTCTTCGATCAACTGGTGTGGCCGGAAATCGCGACAACGCCGGGGCTGCCGGCGACGGCGGCGCCGATCGGTTTTTCAGATAGCGGTCTTCCGCTCGGCGTGCAGATCATTGGCCCCTATCTCGAAGACCGCACGCCGATCGCCTTTGCTGCCCTCATCGAACGGGAGTTCGGCGGTTTCGTTCCTCCTCCAGGCTACGCCGATTAAAGCGCCAAAGAATCGCAAGCCATGTCTCCTAAACCGTTCGTCGTGCGCGATCCAAATTACGTCGAACGCATCAAAGATGGCTTCGGCCGTCAGGGCTTCTTACGTTACGTCAACGCCTGGATCGAGGAGCTGGCTCCCGGCCGATGCGTCATTACGGCGGATTTCAGCAGCGAACTGACCCAGCAGAACGGATACTTTCACGGCGGACTTATCGGTACGATGGCCGACGCCGCCGGAGCATGCGCGGCGAGCACGTTGATCGGCGTCGAACAATGGATGCTCACGGCTGAGTACAAGATCAATTTTCTGGCACCCGCCAAAGCGCAACAGCTCAAAGCCGTGGGAGAAGTCGTCCGCGCAGGACGCACGCTGACGGTATCGCAAGTCAACCTATACGGCGTCGATGAGGCGGGGCAGGAACAACTCTGCGCCCTCGCGACCGTTACCGTGATGACGCTCGCGACACCTGCCGACGGCAAGTAGGGCGGCAAAGGAGCCGCGCTCCTCGCCCGTTCATTTCACCGGAAAATCGAAATAGGTGTCCGGAAACGGCTCGTGCGAGAGCGTGAAATGCCACCATTCCTTCTCGTAGGGACGAAAGCCGCGCCGGCGCATGGCGACCGCGAACAAAGCGCGGTTCGCCTTCGCTTCGCCGCTGATCCCCGCCGCAGCAGGCCATGACAACGGACTGAAAAAGTCGAACGGCGTCCCCATGTCGAGCTCATGGCCGTCAGCCCGCGCCAGCGTCAGATCGACGGTCGAGCCGCGCGAATGGCCGGAGCGCGACGAGATATAGCCCCTCTGAAACAGCGTGCGCTTGTCGACGTCGGGATAGAACTCCTTCTTGCCGACGGCGTCGTCGAAATCGCCCGCCCAGTGCACGAAATTCGCCACCGCGCGTATCGGCCGGTAGCAATCGAACACTTTGAGCACAACCCCGCACGAAGCAAGATCGCGCGCGACTTGGGAGAGCGCGTCGGCCGCGGCCTTGGTCAGCAGGCACCGTGGCGCGTCATAACCGTCGATCGGCCGGCCGACGAAATTGTGCGATCCAGCATAGCGCATATCGAGGATAAGGCCGGGCACGACGGTGGCGGCATCGACGAACGCGGCCAGCCGCTCCTGGCCGAGCGCGTGAGAGCCAATGGTTGTCAGCAACGCGCCGACAAGGGAAAAGCGAACCGTGAGCGGCGCATATTTTGGCCGGCTTCCTTGCCGGCGGTTACTTTGCATTTGCTAATTCGCCATCGGCTGCTCGCCCTCGTGCATGCATTCGTTGACCTCGATCGTCACGTGCGAAAGCCCGGCCAGGCCCGCGAGCCTCTGCTTGTACTCCGAGGGCGCCTTTGGAGAATCGGAAACAACGGTCGCGATCATCGCGGCGTGGCCGGGACCAAGCTGCCAAACATGCAGGTCCGCCAGCCGGTCGCCGTCGATCTCGATGCGTTCGCGGATATGCTGCGCGAGCGCCGGATCGGGAACGGTGTCGAGCAATATAGCGCCGGCGGTGCGAACAAGGCTCACTGCCCAGGATAAAATCACGACCGTGCCGACCAGCCCCACCAGCGGATCCATGAAGGTCCAGCCGAAGGCCCAGGCAGCCGAAAGACCGGCGATGGTCAGAACCGAAGTGAGCGCATCGGCAAGCACATGCACGTAAGCGGCACGGTAGTTTAAATCCTGCCGATGCGCGGCATGGGCGCCGCCATGGTTGTCATGATCATGGTTGCCGTGCGCGTGATCATGGCCTTCGCCCAACAACCAGGCGCTCGCGAGATTGACGCACAATCCGAGCGCGGCGATCGGCACAGCCTCGCGAAAATGGATGTCGACGGGATGCAGGAGCCGCAGCACCGACTCGTAGGCGATGCCAAGCGCGATCATGCCAAGGATGATCGCGCTGGCGAATGCCGCAAGTTCCCCGAACTTGCCGGTGCCGAGCGAGAAGCGCGCATCGTGCATGTGCCTGCGCGCGAACAGGTAAGCAAGCCCGGCAATGGCGAGCGCGGCGAAGTGAGTTCCCATGTGCCAGCCGTCGGCAACAAGCGCGATCGAGCCGAACAGCGAGCCGCCGGCAATCTCGGCGACCATCATCGCGGCCGTGAGTGCCACAACGCTCCATGTCCGCCGTTCGTGCTCGCCGTGATGCTCGCCGAGAAAGGCGTGTTCGTGGGTCCACGGCGTCATGGAATGCGAATGCACGGCGCACCTCATTCGAACGATCGGCGCAGAATATGATCAAATTTGAATGTTACGCTATCACCACGCAAACGGTAAAAACGGCGCGCGCTCAAGCCCGGGATCGCGCGCGCATTCGGCGCCTCGAGGATTCGTCCCGCCATCGGACGAATATTAACCCTCCGGTAATCATATACCCGGCATATTTTGCCGGGGAGGTAAGTCCGTTTCCACCGCACCCTCGGGGGCACTTGGACGCGAGCGCGCGTGCCGGCGGCCCGACACCCGCCGCGCATAGCTTCAAAGCACGGGACCGTAACCGACGGGCGCAATCAACCGGCATGACCGACGTAACTTCGGCCGAGCGCGGCGACGGATCGGCGGCGCTCTCGCGCCTCGCCGACATCGGCACCATGCTCCGGCGCAGCGACATCGCACTCGCCGTCGGTATGACGGCCATCCTCGTCGCGCTTATCCTACCGCTGCCGCTGCTGCTGGATTTCGCGCTCGCCATCCCCATCATCTTCTCGGTCCTGATCCTGATGACGTCGCTGTTCATCCCAGGCACCTCGAATTCTCCGCGTTTCCGACCGTGCTCTTGATCGCCACCTGATCCTGGCGCGCGGAGACGAGGGCGCCGACGCGGCCGGTCATGTCATCCAAGCGTTCGGCCGTTTCGTCATGAGCGGCAACTTCCTCATCCGCATCATCGTCTTCACCATCCTGGTGATCGTGAATTTCGTGGTCATCACCAAGGGCTCGGGGCGCATGGCCGAAGTGGCTGCGCGCTTCCATACTCCGTGCCGGGAAAGCAAATGGCGATCGACGCCGACCTTTCCGTCGGCCTGTCCTTGAGCGATCCTTCAATCCAGGTTGCCGGGAGGCCGAAAGTCGGTGAGGTAGTGAGCATTGCCGGGCAGCGTCACCTGCTTCCCCGCCGGATCCGTACTTAATGACGGCGAATGAAGTCGTATCCCGCGGAAGCCGTAGTCACCGGCAGGAGACCGGGAAGGTGTCATGGATTACTCGATGCATAATGCGGACCGCCGCACGCATTTGAAAATCGTCGTTATCGGCCTTTTGTGTGCAACGATCGTCGCGGCCATAGGCATTTTCGCTCGCGTCAACGATGTCGACCTCGGCACTGCGCCACTCGTCAAAGCGGGCCGACCCACTGCTGTGAGCGGCAGGCTTCCGGCCGTCCACTAGACCAGTAGGGGTGAATCGGATCATGGTCTAGTGTTTGGTTGGAGCATGATCTGTTTCTAAAACCGGCTTCCACTTTTCGGGATCATGCTCTAGCAAAACCCGGCCGGCGCGATCAGGTCTTCGCTGGCTTGGGCGGCTGCGCGGCCGGCAGCGATTCAACGGCTTTACCGGTGAACAGAACGGGACCGGTCGGCGCGCCGCTCGGTGAACCGCCGCTCGGCTCGAGCGACACGGCATAGCTTGCCGTGCGCAGCGTATCGACGTCGTAATTTCCGGGAAGCGGGCGCTGCGTGAATTCTTCACCACCGACCACACCGAGCGAACGCGGTACGCCAAGACGGCTCGATATCAACCACAACTCATAGCTCTTTCCCGTTTCCGGGGTGGCGGATACCCGGCGCACGATCAGCGTCCGGTTTTGGGTATCGAGCGTGACGAGGAAGGCGGGCGCCGTCGGCTGCTGCTGAAGCACGGCGACCAGCCGGTCCTGCTGCATGCGCACGGAACCGTCCGATCGGGCGACCATCCCTGACCCGGCCGGCCGCATCCGCGCCGGAATGAGATCGGGTGCGGTCTGTCCCACGGCGACGTAAATCGCCAGCAAGGCCGCGATCGCCGCAACGCCGAGCGTCAAGCGCCGCCAGCGCCGGACCCGATTTGCGAGATAAATCACGTCAGCGCTGCGTTCGATCGTGCGCGGTTCGGCCGCAGGAAGCGCCGCCGACGTATCTGCTGGCGATACGTCTGCCGTTTCAGCAGCCAGCGCCGCCTCCGCCGATAACGAAGGGTCGGAGGTCGGCACGTCGACCGTTGGCGGTTCGTACAGATCCCGCGGCGACCCGGCTTCGGCCGCCAAAGGTTCACCCAGGTCGTGCGATGCTTCCGCTGCAGCGGCTGTCGCGGCCGGGCTGACCTCATGCTTTATCCTGTCCCAAAGTTTGCTCGGCGGCTCCACCGCCTCCACCATGACGTTGAGCTCGCCGAGCCGGCGTTCCCATTGCCGTACGGCGGCCTCGAAGCCGGAGTCGAACGTAAGCAACGCCTCGGCGTGTTCGCGCTCTTCGGCCGTAAGCGTGCCAAGCACATATTCGGCGGCGAGCGTCTCCTGGTCTTCGTCAAGCATGGCTACCCAAGCTCCTCCAAGTTACGCTCCCATACATCCGCGGATCTCAAGCAGGCTGCGGCGCAGCCATGTCTTGATCGTGTTCACGGGGATATCGAGCTTCTTTGCAAGTTGATCTCTGCTCCAGCCGCTGTAGTAGGCGAGCAGCACGATGCGCTGTTTTTCCGGATCGAGCTTGCCGAGACAGGAAAGAAGCCTCTTGAGCTCTTCGGTCATCTCACGACGGGCGAGCGGAGCTGGCGTATCGGCCGCGACTTCCATTGCCTCAGACTCGTCTTCTATCGAGACTTCGCCCTTCTTGCGGACGATATCGATAGCCCGATTGCGCGCGATCGCCACCATCCAAGTGATCGGGCTCGCCAGCGTCGAATCGAATTTGTCGGCCATCTTCCAAACCTTGAGGTAAGTCTCCTGCATGACCTCCTCGGCCAATTCGGGCTTCCCCAAGATACGTAAGAGCACCCCGTACAGTTTCGCGCGGGTAGCGCCGTAGAGCTGCTCAAATGCCGCAACGTCACCATTGGCGATAGCCGCGAGCAGTACGACCAGCTCCGCTTGCGTCAACATCCCTGCTCCCGGCCCTAGCATCCCCTGCATCCCCTTGGGAGCCGGGCGCGTTGCAGTACGATTATCGCCGGGGAAGCGGGCACTCGTCGAGAGCGATTACACGGGTTAACGGGCGCGGAGGCCTATCCCGTCCGACCAATCCCGCCAAAGCTGGAAAACAGATGGGGTGCCTCGTGTAGATCGATTCCGCCGGCGCGGCGCGAGCGGCCCGGGTCTCTCAGGCTGTCGCGCCGCCGCGGACGCGCATCAACGCGATGGAGTCGAGCTCGGCTTGCTCTACGGCGCCTTCCGCCTCACGCTCGCGCATCTGGTCGCGCTCATCGAGCAGTTCGACCTTTTTGAGCTCGTCGAAAGCGTCGCCGAGCGCCATTTTCGCGTCCTCGAGCTGCGTGCGCAGCTCGTCGGCCGAGCGTTTAAGGTTCTCCCGGCGCGTGATGGCAGCCTTGGCATAGGTCGGATAGGCGAAATGCCCAGGATCGTGGATACCCGCGCGGTCCTGCTCGACCCGGATTTCGCGCTCCAGATCCCCGGCCATGCGCTCGAACTCGGCGATCATGGTCTCGATTTGCGCGACCTTCCGCCGTTTCTCGTCGACCTGAAACTTCTTCAGACGAATAAGCGTCTCACGGGACTTCATCTACTATTACTCCCCCGAAGGCGCTGGACAAGGGCGCCAGTCGACGTCCGCCGCACAGCGCCGCAGAGCGGGATTGTGCTCCGATAACGTTAGCGTTAGGTTTCCGAGACCGCCATGATCTGGGCCAATCCCTGATAACCTTCCGCCAAGTTGGTTGTTTCTTCCTTACCTTGGGCAAGAAAGGCCTCCAGCGGCTTGTGTAGTCGGATGGCCTTGTCGACTTCTGGGCTGGTTCCGGCCCGGTAGGCCCGGAGCCCGATGAGTTCCTCTATGTCGGCGTAGGTCGCCATGACCTGCCGCGCGCGATTGAGGACCGGCAGGTATTCGGCATCGGCTGCGCGCGGCATGGTGCGCGACACCGACTTAAGGATGTTAATCGCCGGATAACGGCCGCGCTCGGCGATGGCGCGTCCCATGACAGTATTCCGACGACCTCGCTCGGAATATTCTTGCCGGCCGGATAATCACCCGCGCGCCAAGCGACATCGCATGCGGCGGCCCGGCAATTCCACCATCAGCCCGCGTACGCCAACGACGCGACTGTGGATTTCGTACCGTCAAGTTCGTTGATCTGTTCGGCCAACGCCTAATCGCGCCCTACCGGCGGCTGCAGATGGTTACTCCCAAATTGCGCGTCTTAACGGTGTATTTACCCGGGCCGTTAATCATTACGTCGTCTTGGGAATACGGTGGCTCGTCAAGCCCGCTTGGAAGGGGGCGAGTCACTAGAATCGGTTAGCGTCGAAACTTAACCTGACCTATGAGCGCCTGCGTGGCTCAAAAATTACTTTCTGGCAACACCTTAAGGCGATTCGTTGGAATTTGCCTAGGAGATGCTTGCATGTGGGAATCAGGTTTTGTTAACCATAGTGCGTTTACACTCTCGAATCAGTTTGTCCCAAGGCGTTTTTCGGGGGCCGCCGGAACGGCGTTGCCGACCTTATGCCCCGCGCGGCGAGGAAGGGGACTGGCATGCGCGTTTTACTGATTGAAGACGATAGCGCCACGGCGCAGTCGATCGAGTTGATGCTCAAGTCAGAGAGCTTCAACGTCTATACCACTGATCTCGGTGAGGAAGGGATCGATCTCGGCAAGATTTACGATTACGACATCATCCTCCTCGACCTTAATCTTCCGGACATGTCGGGCTTCGAGGTTTTGCGCAGCCTGCGCGTGTCGAAGGTCAAGACGCCGATCCTGATCCTGACCGGCCTCGCCGGTATCGAGGACAAGGTCAGGGGCCTCGGCTTCGGCGCCGACGACTACATGACCAAGCCGTTCCACAAGGACGAGCTGGTGGCGCGCATCCACGCCATCGTACGGCGCTCCAAAGGTCACGCCCAATCGGTCATTCAGACCGGCGATCTCGTGGTCAACCTCGACACCAAGACCGTCGAGGTCAACGCCGCGCGCGTGCATCTGACCGGCAAGGAATACCAGATGTTGGAGCTGCTCTCGCTGCGCAAGGGCACGACGCTGACAAAGGAAATGTTCCTCAACCATCTCTATGGCGGGATGGACGAGCCCGAGCTGAAGATCATCGATGTCTTCATTTGCAAGCTGCGCAAGAAACTCGCCAATGCATCGAACGGCAAAAACTACATCGAGACGGTGTGGGGCCGCGGCTATGTGCTGCGCGAGCCGAGCGAGGACGAAGCGAAAATTTCTGCTTGAGCCTTCACGGTTTCGGCAAACACAAAGCCCCGGCCCATTTGGCCGGGGCTTTGTGTTGAGAGGCGATCCCGAAAAAGCCTGCGCCGCTCAGCGTCCGCCGTTCATGGCGACGAGGCGCGGTAGCGATCTTTCCCCGGCAAGGACTTGCGGTCTCGTCGGGCGCACGTTCGGCGCGTAAAGGCCGCGTAGATCCGGCAGGGTTTTGAAGCTGTCGGTCAATCCAACGACGGTCTCGGCGGCGCCGAGAACGAGGTAACCGTCGCCGGCGATTGCCCGGCCGAGACGGTCGAGTACGTTGATCTTCGTCGCCTGATCGAAATAGATCAGCACGTTGCGGCAGAAGATCAGGTCGAAAGTGCCGAGCCGGCAGAAATCGGAAAGCAGATTGAGCTGCTCGAATTTGACCATCGCGCGAATTTCGGGCGCGATCTGCCACATCTCGTCCGTCTGGACGAAATATTTGATTAGCAGCTGGATCGGCAGCCCCCGTTGCACCTCGAACTGGCTGTAGATGCCCGCACGCGCTCTTTCAAGCACCTCGTTGGAGAGGTCAGTCGCAATCAGCTCAAACCGCCAGCCGGCCGCCGCCACGCCTTCCATCTCCTTCAGCGCCATGGCGAGAGAATACGGCTCCTGACCGGTCGAGGCTGCGGCGCACCAGATACGAACACTGCGCGTGATCCGGCGCACGGCGAACAGCGCCGGCAGAACCCTCGTGCGGAAATTTTCGAAGGGAGTTTTGTCGCGAAAGAAGAACGTTTCGTTGGTGGTCATGGCCTCGACGACCTTCGTCATGAGCGCGTCGTCAGTGTTCTGCTTGAGCACGCCTACGAGAGCGCCGAGGCTGCCGAGGCCGGCCTTGCGCGCGATGGGCAAAAGTCGGCTCTCGACCAGATATTGCTTGTCGGCGGACAACACGAGGCCGGAGCGCTCCTTGAGGCTGTTGCGCAGGAAATCGTAATCGAGGGGCGTCACGCGCTGCCTCCGGAGAACAGGTGATTGAGCTCCGCGCCGATCTGGGACAGGGGGAGGACCGCGGAGCATAAGCCGGCCTGGGCGACCGAACGCGGCATGCCCCACACCACGCTCGTCGCTTCGTCCTGGGCAATCACGCTGCCGCCGCCGGCGACGATGTCGGTCGCGCCACGTGTTCCGTCGCTGCCCATGCCGGTGAGGACGAGTGCAAGGCCGGCCGCGCTCCACACCTGCGCCGCCGAGGAGAGCAGCGTATCGACGGACGGCTTGCAAAAATTGACCGGAGGGTCATCCCCGAGCGCAATCGTCGGACCGTCGCGGCCGCGCGTCACCCGCATGTGGCGGCCCCCCGGCGCCACGTAGATGTTGCCGGCAGCGATCAATTCGTCGTGCTCGGCTTCGCGCACGCGCCTGCCGCTGACCCGGCTCAGATGTTGGGCCAGCACGGTGGTAAATGTCGCGGGCATGTGCTGGGTGATCAAAACTGGCGCACGTTCGATAGTGGCGCCGATTTGCCCAATCAGCGTCGTCAGCGCCTGCGGTCCGCCGGTCGAGGATCCGATCAGCAGAACACGCGGCACGGTCGCTGCGAAGGGCCGTAAAGCGACGGCCGGGGTTTCGGTCAGCGGCCGGATTACGCGCCGGCGCACCGCCGACGGCACCTGGCTCCGGGGCGCATCCGGTATCAGCTCGCGAAACGGCGAACGGACGCGGCGGCCAAGGCCGCGGATCTTGTCGATCAGCTCGCGATGGAAAGCCATCGAGGTGGTGGCATCGGGCGCGACCTCGGGCTTCGGCACATAGTCGGCGGCGCCAAGCGATAGCGCCCGCAAGCTGATCTCTGCGCTCCGCCGGGTGAGCGTCGAAGCCATGATCACGACCAAATCACGCTTCTTTTTGAGCAGGAGCGGCAGCGCCGAGATACCGTCAAGCTCCGGCATGTCGATATCGAGGACGACGACGTCAGGATCGCATTCTTCGATCTGCTCGACCGCCTCGCGCCCTGTCCGCAGGCATGCCGCAACCGTCATGTCGCGTTCGGCGGCGATCCAGCGCGTCAGCAGGCGGCGAGCGATGATCGCATCGTCGACCAACATAACCCTGATGGGTCTGCCGATCACGGTCGCGGGACTGGGGGCGGCGACAGCGATACTCATGAACTAAGGAACTTTCGGCACTTCAAACTTTCAGCACTCACTTTCATCGCATGCGAACGCCGATCGGGCGTTCGCATTCAATACTCAGATCAGACCGACTTCCTGGAACTTGGCCTCGACGATGTCCTTGTCGAACGGCTTCATGATGTATTCGTTCGCGCCGGCGTGCAGCGCGCGGGCGATGTGGGCGACGTCGTTCTCGGTGGTGCAGAATACCACCTTCGGCTTGTCGCCGCCCGGCAGGCGGCGCAGTGCCCGCAGGAAATCGTAGCCGTCCATTTTCGGCATGTTCCAGTCGAGCAGAATTGCATCCGGAATCTGCCGGCGGCATGCCTCGATGGCCTCCTCGCCGTTCTCCGCTTCCGCGATATGGAATTCGAGACCTTCGAGAATTCTTCGCGCCACCTTGCGGATGACGCTGGAATCGTCCACGACCAAGCAAGTCTTCATAATGTCCTCACTCCACGCTCCGCGGGCGAACCCCGCCCGGATGTTTCGTTATCCGCATTGCTATGCATCGCTGTGTCGATCCTTCGTCACGCCGCCGTGAGTTCGCCACCCAGATCGAGCACCCGGTTGATCTCGAGCACGACGAGAAGTTGACCCTCAAGCCGGTAGACGCCCGCCGACAAGGCTGCGAGCTTGGCATCGAGATTGATTGGATTAGCCTCGCGATCGGCGACCGGGAGCTTGAGAACCTCGCCGACCGCATCGACCAGAAGACCGAACGATTCGCCCTTGGCTTCGATACCGATCGCCATCTGCCCGTTACCCCGGTCGCGCCGCTTCACGTCGAGCCGGCAGCGCATATCAATCGTCGTCACGATGCGGCCGCGCAGATTAAGGACGCCGGCGATCTCCGCTGCAGCCAGCGGCACGCGCGTTATGCGCGCGGGCTCGAATACATCCTGGACGCGCGCGATCGGCAGACCAAACATTTGGCCCGCGACCGTGAAGGTGACAAATTCGGTGAACTCGGTCTCGTCTTGCATCGATTTCCTTGGCTTTCCCGCCGCTCACGCTGCCTGATGCAGATCGTCAGTCTGTTCCTTGATCGCCGCGATCAGCCCAGTTCGATCGAATTTGGCGACGAAATCATGGAAGCCGACGGCGCGGCCGCGCTCGATCGCATCCGATGAAATCCTGGCAGAGAGCGCGATGACCGGAATGGCCGCGGTGGCGGTGTTGGCGCGCAAGGCCGCAGCCAATTCGAACCCGTCCATGCCCGGCATTTCAATATCGGTCACGACGATATCGGCCCGCGTGCCGGACTTGATCGCGGCGAGCGCTTGAGCCGCCGAAGCGACGGCGACGACCTGATACCCCGCGGCCTTGATGAGCGGCGCGAGCAAATCGCGGAAGAACGCCGAATCGTCGACCAGCATGATGTTGCGCGTCAGCGGCGCCGGCCGCGCATCGCGACGATGGAACCAATCGGCATAGGCCTGCGGAAGAAAATGGCCGATGTCGATAATCTCGGTGGCGCTGCCCTTGACAACGGCGTAGCCGAGGACGCCGGGCCGTTCGCTCGCCACTTCGATGTCGAGCCGCTGCTCGACGATATCGACAATCTCGTCGACGGCGATGCCCATGCAGTGGCCGCGATCGGAGAACACCAGGATCGGCTGCACGCCATCCTGCTTGATGCCGCTCTGCGCATCGATACGAATAAGCGGCATGAGCTGATCGCGATACTGAACCAGACAATGGCCGTCGGAGACTTCGATCCGGTGACAATCGATCTCTTCAAGGCGGGCGACGAGCGAGAGCAGGACGGCCTTTTGCTGTTGCGAGCCGGCGCGGAACACGAGAAGCGGCGTCAAATCCTCGTTGCCGGCGTCGTCGCCATCGTCGATCTCGCCGTTGTGCGCTTGCGCAATCGGCGCGCCGCGTCCGAGCGCCTGCGCAATCCCGTTGGGGTCGACGATCATGATAACCATCCCGTCGCCGAGAATCGTGGTGCCGGAGAAAGCCGCGATGTGGCGCAGCTTCGATGACATCGGCTTGATCACGATTTCTTCGGTATGAAATACGCCGTCGACCACGACGCCGAAGGTCTGATTACCGACTTGCATAACGACAACAAAACCCTTGTCGCCCTCGTTGCTCCCATCGCCGATATGCAGGACTTCCTTCAGATGAACGAGCGGCAGCAATTTATTGCGCAGTCGGAGCACCGGCGTGTCCTTGATCCGCTCGATGCGGTGCTCGCCGCTGCTCGACGCGCGCACTAGTTCGAGGACCGCAAGCTGCGGAATGGCGAAGCGCTCGCCGCCGGCCTCGACAATGAGCGCGGAAACGATCGCCAGCGTGAGCGGAATCTTGATGGCAAAGGCGACCCCGGCGCCGGGAGCGGACCTCAGATCGACCGTGCCACCGATCTGCTCAATGTTGGAACGCACCACGTCCATGCCGACGCCGCGACCGGAAATGCCGGTCACCTGCCGGGCGGTGGTGAAACCGGGCACGAAGATCAGATTGCCGATCTCCATCTCGGATTTCGCCGTCATCTCGGCCTCGCTGGCGAATCCTTGCTCGACGGCCTTGGCACGTATACGCGTTAGATCAAGGCCGCGGCCATCGTCGGCAATCTCGATGATGATGTGACCGCCTTGGTGGCAGGCTGAAACGCGGATCGTGCCCTTCGGCTGCTTGCCCATGGCGAGCCGCTCAGCGGCGATTTCGATGCCGTGATCGGCACAGTTGCGGACAAGATGCGTCAGCGGGTCTTTGACCAGCTCGAGCACCTGCCGGTCCAACTCGGTATCGGCACCGTGCATCTCAAGCTCGATCTGTTTGCCGAGTTCGGTCGAAAGGTCGCGTACGATGCGTGGCAGCTTCTGCCACGCATTGCCGATCGGCTGCATGCGCGTCTTCATCACGCCTTCCTGGAGCTCGGCGGTGACGTTCGAGAGCCGCTGCAACGGCACCTTGAAATCCGAGTCCTCGTGGCGGCGGACGATCTCAAGAAGCTGGTTGCGGGTGAGTACGAGCTCGGAAACCGTCGTCATCAGGTGATCGAGCGTATCGACGTGCACCCGGATCGAATGGCTTGCAAACCGATCGCCGCGCTCGTCGTCGGACCGCTCGGCCGAGGATCTTTCGGCGGAAGACTTGTCAGGCACGAGCGGCGCGGCCCTTTCGACGGCCTCGGCGGCCGCTCGCGGTTGCATCCTCGCTTCGACGGCGGGGGCCGGTCGCGGCTTTGCGTCCTGATACGACGTCAGCTGATTGAGTTGCCCGATGAGATCGACGTCGTCTCCAGCAGGCTCGCTTTGACGGGCTTCAAGCTCTTCTAGGATGGTCTTGATGCGGTCGATGGTGGAAAGGATGAGAGTGACGGCGTCCGCCGTCACTCTCATCCCGTCGCGGAACCTGCCCATCAAACTCTCGGCAGCATGCGCCAACGTCTCAAGCCGGGGAAGTCCAAGAAACCCGCAGGTGCCCTTGATGGTGTGGACGAGGCGAAAGATGTTGTCGAGGATGTCGTGGTTGTTCGGTTCCCGCTCGAAGCGTACGAGCTCGGCATCGACCCGATCGAGACTTTCGTTGGTCTCTGTCAGGAACTCGCGGAGCAGGTCGTCCATACTAGGCGCCTCGTCAGCACACGCGCTTTCGCCGCCGGCGCCGTCGCGCCACCACCGCCACACGCGTGCCCTCGCCGCTCGGACGCCAAGCGTCCGATCAGACTTGCGGTCAGTGTGTTGTCAAAGCGTTTAATTTCGGTTGCAGGAACCATTCGCGCCCGGCCGAACGCCCCCTTTTCGGGCCCACGGCGATGGTTAGCGGGCTGTAAATGCAACCCTTCCGCCCTCGCCGTCCGCGGAAAGCACGAGGCCGCAATCCCGAGCGAGGATGCCGGTATAGAGGGGTTGAATGGCGTGAGCATCGACGGCATGAGCCGGGCTGCCGGCAAGAAGTTCCGCGGTGGTCGGGTTCAATTTGGCATTGAGACCGGATGCCGTGACGACAAAGCCGGCCGCTACATCAGCGGCGGAGGCCGGATCGACGGTCAACGTTCCCCCGCGCGAAATGCTGCTCGCGGCGATCAACACCATGTTCAGCAGGAGCTTCACGCGGTTCTTCGCCAGCAACAGACGCGGCAGATTCCAGACCAGTGTGGTCTTGCCGTCCTCAATGAGCCCCCGCGCGGCCTTTTCCGCATCGCCAAGATCGATTTGGGCGCCGGCCGAGCCGGCCGCTCCGAAAGCGAGCCGGCAAAATTGCAGTTTGGCCGATGCCTGGTAGGCGCTCTTCTTTATCAGATCGAGCGCAAATGTCCTCGTTTCCTCGTCTTTGTCTTCCTCCATGACCTCGATGCCGTTAGCGATCGCCCCGACCGGGCTGATTAGGTCGTGGCAGACGCGTGAGCACAGGAGCGCCGCAAGATCGAGGGCGCCGATGGCAATGGGGCCGGAAACGGGGGCGGACATGAGAAACTCCACTCAAGTGCGCTAGGCTCCCGTTGGGTGTCACAGCGCGCGCGATTCGGCAATCGTGCCGGCGCCGCCGTCCTGTGGTAGGGGGCACCCCCTAGTCCGGAGCGCCAGACCGGAAACATCGAGGAGCCTGGTGCCAAGCTTCGACATCGCCGCCGGCCCGGACCTGATGGGAGAGCTGACCGCGATCAGCATCGCCGCGGCGGGGGATATTGCGCGCTGGCCGGGAGGCGGCGGGGTCCGCATCAAAGCCGATGGCTCACCGGTGACCAAAGCGGATGAAGCCGCCGACTTGGCGGTCCGCAATGGTCTCGCACGACTTTTTCCGGATTTGCCGATCGTCTCGGAAGAGCAAGCTGAGCGTAAGAACACCGGGATGAAGAGCGCGTCCTATCTCCTCGTCGACCCGCTCGACGGCACCCGGGACTTCATCGCTGGCCGAGACGAATACACCGTCAATATCGGCCTCATTTCGGACGGCAGGCCGATCCTCGGGATCGTTGCGGCGCCGGCACTGGGGCTGATCTGGCGCGGCATCGTCGGCCGCGGTGCCGAGCGCCTAGAATTTTCCTCGGGCCGTGCGTTAACGCCGGAACCAATCCGCACCCGGTCTCGACCCGACGGCGAACTGATCGTCATGGTAAGCCGCTCCCACCTCGACGTGCCAACCCGGACATATGTCGAAAGACTGCCGCGCGCACGTTGCATAGCGTGCGGTTCGTCGATGAAGTTCTGCCGGCTGGCCGAGGGCGTTGCCGACCATTACCCCAGGCTTGGACCGACGCGGGACTGGGACGTGGCTGCTGGCCACGCCGTGCTGCTGGCAGCGGGTGGAGCCGTCACGGAGCCGGATGGTGCGGCTCTGGTCTATGGAACACCCGAACTCCGTATCCCGGCGTTCCTCGCATGGGGCGACCCGGCGCCGAGAAAGGAGACTCCCGCGGCTGGCTGTTAAATGGGAACGCTCACGGGCTGAGCGTGTGCAGCACATCCGGCCATTTGCGTTCGGCCGCGCTGGTAAAGCGCTCCGCGTCGGCCGCAAAGCGCGATCGTAGAACAGGAAGAGCCGTCCACCGGTTATCAGCCACATGCTCCGATCGCCCGCAACCGCAATGCCATGGGCAACGCTGACCGGATCATAACCGCCAAAGCGCGGGGCATGTAGACGTCGGGTCGGGCGGCGAAGGCTTCGCGATTGCCGACGTTGCTGAAACGCCAGACCGCGCCGCCATAAGTAAATTCCAGGTCGGCATTGCCGGGCACCGATTTCCCGTCGGTATAGAACGCCACGGGTCGTAGCCGCCAATGGCAAGGGCGGTGTGCCAATCGACCACGATCCTTTCAGCCGCCGCGGCGTACAGAGGCGTCAGCGCGGCCAGGGCAGACAAGAGGCCGACGAGAGCCAGCATGCCCAGGCGGTAGCGCTTCCGTTGTTGCCGTGCTGCGGTCATAGTTTCAGCGAAAGATCGGGGTGATTCGGGCCAGCTTTGCGCCGTCACGACGAAGGGGCTGAGCGACACTTAGCCGGCGCATACATGAGCATGGGGGTTAACCGGGGGACGCTCGATGAATTCTGCCTTGCGGTTCGCCATTGTCGCCCTGACTTTCGCCGCTCTTGGAGCCCTGGTGGCCGGGGCGCAGACCATGCCGCCGCAGCAATCGCCGCCAGCAGCCGTGGCTCCATCCCCCCCGCCGCAACCGCCAGCGTCCGGTCAGTTCTCGGCCAATGAGATTATCGATGCTGGCCATCACTTCTTTGGCGGCGTCTCACGCGGATTGGCGGGGCTCGTCGAGAAGGCGGGAAGCCAGTGGGGGCTGCCGAATGGCTACGTCCTCGGCGAGGAAGCAGGCGGCGCCTTCGTCGGTGGACTGCGCTACGGAGACGGAACGCTCTACACCAAGAACGCGGGCGACGTCCGCGTCTACTGGCAGGGGCCGTCGATCGGCTTCGATGCCGGGGCAGACGGCGCCCGGACGATGATGCTCGTCTATAACTTGCCGCGGGCCGACGCGATTTTCGAGCGTTTCGGCGGGGTAGCCGGCTCGGCTTATTTCATCGGCGGCTTGGGCATGACGGCGCTGACCTACAACGACATCGTGGTCGTGCCGATCCGTTCCGGCGTCGGACTACGGCTCGGGGCCAATGTCGGCTATCTCAAATTCACCCGGCAGGCCACCTGGAATCCGTTCTGATCCCGCCCCTTTTTCCCGCAGGGCGGTCGGCGGCGGCGTCACAGATTTGTCGCCCTAGTGTCCCGATTTTGAAGTTCGCACACACACCTCTCGCGCGAACTTCAGAATCGAAAGGACGCTAGCAATCTTATGATTCCAGTGTGGTTTTGGATTTGGAGTTTCTATGCGAGTTTGCCGCCGCATGTAGGAACTTCCAATCCATCACACTAGCCCTATTGTCTTTTCTGGCGCGGCAGCCGTTCCCGGATTAGACTAGACTGTTCGGGACGGTGGTGCCCCCTTATCCGCGTGCCATGTAAGGCGGGCGGGGTGGTTTAAAGAGCGGTGTCATGATCGAACCGGTCATGTATTTCGGGATCGGGTTCCTGGTCGCGGCGCTGCTCGGCCTTCTTTTCGTCCCTCTCGTGCATAACCGAGCGGTGCGCCTGACGATGCGGCGGCTCGAAGCCGCAACCCCGCTGTCGGTCGCGGAAATCCGCGCCGACAAGGATCAGTTGCGTGCCGAATTCGCCATGTCGACGCGCCGGCTCGAAATGAGCGTCGAGCAGATGAAGGCGAAGACGACCGGCCAACTCGCCGAACTCGGCAAAAAGACCGACGCCATCAACCTGCTCAAAAAAGAGCTCGGCGAGAAAACTGCGGCGATCTTCGCGATGGAATCGCGGGACAAGAATCTGCGCGATCAGCTCCGCGCCACCGAGGAAGAGTTCGAGCTGAAATCCGCGTCGCTGCGCGAGGCGGAGCGGGCGCTCGCCGACAAGCGGGCCGACCTCGCCCGGCTCGTCGCCGAGCTCGGCGAACGCTCGATCGTGGCCGACAGCCAGCGCGTCGAGCTGGCCGCGTTGCGCACGCAAGTCGAAGCGATGAAGGTGAGCGTCGCCGACTACGAGCGATCGGTGCGAGCGACCGAAGAGCGGCTTGCGCGCGAACGCGGCGAGGCGGAAACGGCGGCCAAGCTGTCGAGCGAGGCGCGCGGCAGGCTCGACGAACTGGCGAGCCGGACCGATCAGCTCGAACGGCAGCTCCTCGTGCAGACGAGGGAAGCCGAGGTCTTGAGCCGCCGCGCACAGCAGCTCGAAACCCGGCTGAGCGATCAGGGCCGACTTCTGGCCGAGCGCGAGTTCGAGATCACCCAGCTGCGCGGCGATCTAGAAGCAGCGGGCAAGATCGAGCACGATTTGCGCGAAGAACTGGAGAATGCCGGCGGCCGTAGCGGCGGCGTCGTGGACAAATTCCGCGCTGATATCGGCCAGCTGGAAGCGCAGCTTGCCGCCGCCATCGAGGAACGCACCAAGTTGCAACGCGAGATCGCGGCAATGAAACGCGACGCCGAAGCCGCCTGGGCGGGCGAGCGCGTCGAGAACACGCTGTTGCGCGAACGCATCAACGACGTCGCCGCCGAAGTGGCGCGCCTCACGGCCGCGCTCGAAGGTCCCGGATCGCCGATCGAGTCGATGCTGGCGGACGCGGTGCCGGAATTGGCGCCTTCGCGGCGCGATGGACCATCCCCGGGCATCAATGGCGCCGCCGGCGCGCCCCAGGAAAACAAAGGCACACTCGCCGACCGCATCCGCGCCCTGCAGTCGAGTGTCCCGCGCGCGGCGTCGAGTTAAAAGCGCAGCCGATGATCTTTCGACTCATTTCGCGCGCAAGCGGGAATGCAGACTTGAGTGCATCAAAAAATGGGGCCAACTGACGCGGCGCCCGCGGAGCTTCGATCGCCGATCCGCATTCCCGACACGCTTCGCTTGACACCCTGGCGAAGCGTTCCTTAAATCGGCCGCGAACTGGACCGGGCGCTTAGCTCAGCGGGAGAGCGTTCCCTTCACACGGGAGAGGTCGTAGGTTCAATCCCTACAGCGCCCACC